>JBGAFN010000001.1:0-577412 GCA_044227235.1 Marmoricola sp.
TCCGCCGCCTCATGCGGATACCGCGCCTGCTCATCGACCTCAGCCGCGAACGGCGCCACCTTCGCATCACACACCGCCCGCACCGCCTCCCGAACCGCCAGGTGCTCCTCGGACAACGCATACATCGGGAAGTCGCTCATGCGGCGGATTCTACTCAGCGGTAACCCCCCGTTCGGAGGCCCTGAGAGAATCACCACGTGGAGCACCCGGAGCAGGCCGAGCAGACGGAGCACGAGGCGAAGACCGGCTGGCCGATCGTCCCCTGCGCCGACCCCGCTGCCTTCGAGGCGTGGCTGGACGAGCACCACACCACCGACCCGGGCGTCTGGGTGCGGCTGGCCAAGAAGGGCCGCGGCCTCACCACGATCACCCTGGCGGAGGCGACCGAGGTGGCGTGCTGCTTCGGCTGGGTCGACGTGCAGAACAAGCGGTACGACGACGACTACTACCTGCTGCGCTACCAGCCCCGCCGCCCGCAGGGGAACTGGACGCCGCGCAACCGCGCGATCGCCGAGCGGCTCGTCGCCGAGGGCCGGATGCGGCCGGCCGGGCTGGCCGCGATGGAGGCGGGCAGGGCCGCCGGACGATGGGAGACGACATGACCGTGCCGTGGCTGGACCGCGAGGACATCCGCTTCATGCTCGAGGACTGCGAGACCTGGGCGGTCGTCGGGCTGTCGGGCAACCCGGGGCGCACGGCGTACGAGATCGCCGCGCTGCTGCAGTCGTGGGGCAAGGTGATCGTGCCCGTGCACCCCTCGGCGCCGGTCGTGCTCGGCCAGCAGGGCTACGCGACCCTGGCCGCCATCCCGTTCCCGGTGGACGTGGTCGACGTCTTCCGGCGCTCCGCGGAGGCCGGCACGTTCGCCGACCAGGCGGTGGAGATCGGGGCCCGCGGGGTCTGGTTCCAGCTCGGCGTGGTGGACGCCCAGGCCTACGGACGCACGGTCGCCGCCGGCGTCCCGATGGTGATGGACACCTGCCCGGCGATCGAGCGGCCCCGCCTGCGGTAGCGCCGGCTCAGAAGCCGGCGGAGCGTCGGCCGCCGTCGCGCACGACCCTGCCCTTGGAGCGGGCCACGTCGCCCAGCTCGGCCTGGAACTTCTCCATCCGCCCGCGCAACCCCTCGTCGGCGGTCGCCAGGATCCGGACGGCGAGCAGGCCCGCGTTGCGCGCGTTGCCGATCGCCACGGTGGCGACCGGGACGCCGGCCGGCATCTGCACGATGGACAGCAGGGAGTCCATGCCGTCGAGGTACTTCAGCGGCACCGGCACGCCGATCACCGGCAGCGGTGTGACCGCGGCGAGCATGCCCGGCAGGTGGGCGGCTCCCCCGGCCCCGGCGACGATGACCTTGAGGCCCCGGCCGGCGGCCTCCTTGCCGTAGGCGATCATCTCCTCCGGCATCCGGTGGGCGGAGACCACGTCGGCCTCGTAGGGCACCCCGAACTCCTCGCAGGCCTGGGCCGCGGCCTCCATCGTGGGCCAGTCGGAGTCCGACCCCATCACGATCCCGACGAGCGGGGACTCACTCACTGTGCTCTCCTAGGTCTCCCCGGAACCACGCCGCGGCGTGCCGGGCTCGGCGGCGGACGTCCTCGAGGTCGTCGCCGTAGGCGTTGACGTGGCCGACCTTGCGGCCGGGCTTCACGTCCTTGCCGTACAGGTGCACCTTCAGCCCGGGGTCACGCGCGAACACGTGCGGGTAGCCGGCGTACAGGTTCTCGGACAGGGCGCCGTGGTCGCCGCCCAGGATGTTGACCATGACGGTCCAGCGCTGCCGCGGCTCCGGCGAGCCGAGCGGCAGGTCCATCACCGCGCGCAGGTGGTTCTCGAACTGGCCGGTGACCGCCCCGTCCATCGACCAGTGCCCGGTGTTGTGCGGCCGCATCGCCAGCTCGTTGACCAGCACCCGGCCGTCGGCGGTCTCGAAGAGCTCCACGGCCAGCACGCCGGTCACGTCGAGGGCGTCGGCCACCGTCATCGCGATCCGCTGCGCCTGCACCGACAGCTCCTCGTCCAGGTCGGGAGCCGGTGCGGTGACCTCCCAGCAGACGCCGCCCTTCTGGACCGACTCCACCACCGGGTAGACCGCGACCTGCCCCGACGGCGACCGGGCGACCAGGGCGGACAGCTCGCGCCGGAAGTCCACCTTCTCCTCCGCCAGCACCCGGGCGCCGGGGGCGGACGCGCCGGCGAACGCCTCGGCGCTGCCGGCCGCGGAGTCGACCACCCAGACCCCCTTGCCGTCGTACCCGCCGCGGGTGGTCTTGAGGACCACCGGGAACCCGCCGACCCCGGCGGCGAAGTCGGCGACCTCCTCGGGCGTGGTCACGATGCGGTGCCGCGGCGCGGGCAGGCCGAGCTCGTCGAGCCGCTCGCGCATGGTGCCCTTGTCCTGGGCGTGCACCAGCGCGGTCGGGCCGGGGCGACACGCGTGGCCCTCCGCGGCGAGCGTCTCGAGGTGCGCGGGCGGGACGTGCTCGTGGTCGAAGGTGACCACCGAGCAGCCCTCCGCGACCGCACGCAGCGTGGCGAGGTCGCGGTAGTCCCCCACCGTCGAGTCGGGGATCACCTGTGCCGCCGAGACGCCCTCGGCCTCGGCGAGCAGGCGCAGCGGGAGGCCCAGGCCGACGGCGGACTGCGCCATCATCCGGGCCAGCTGTCCGCCGCCGATGATGGCGAGGACGGGGTTGTCCGTGGGCGGAGGGGCCGTGTGCGTCACGGCACAGAGCGTAGCCAGGCGCGGTCAGCTGGCCTGCGACGCGTCCAGCTGCTCGGGTGCCTCGAGCTCGAAGCGCAGCCCGCGACCGCGGATGGTGGTGATCAGCGTCGGCCGGCGGGTGTCGTCGCCGAGCTTGCGGCGCAGCCACCCGAGGTGCACGTCGATGGTCTTCGCGGAGGTCCAGAAGGACGTGTGCCAGACCTCGAGCATGAGCTCCTCACGGGTCACGATCTCGCCGGCACGGCGGATCAGCGCGAAGAGGAGCTCGTACTCCTTCTTGGACAGGCGGATCTCCTCGCCGTCACGCCAGACACGGCGCGCTGCGGGGTCGACCTTGACGTCTTGGACACTGAACACGCACTCAGGTTATTTGGACAAAACGGACACGTGCTGTGGAAATAGGCCCGAGTGACCCGAATGGACTACCTCACCGGAGCCGTACGGCGACCGGCTCGACCAGACCGAAACCGCGGAGCGGTCGCGCCGTGAGCCGGAGCAGGTCGTAGCGCCCCTCGGTCAGGACCTCGACCGTGGCCGGGTCGACCAGCACGCGGTTGCGCCGGGCCAGCGCGGTCAGCCGCGCCGCCAGGTTCACCGGAGGCCCGAAGACGTCGCCGAGCCGGGTGACCACGAGACCGGTGGCCAGGCCGACGCTCACGTCGGGCAGCCGCGGGTCCTCCCCGATCACCTCGACCAGCCCGGAGGCGATGTCCAGGGCGCGGTCGGCGTCCTCGGAGACGAAGAGCACCGAGTCGCCGAGCGTCTTGATCATCCGGCCCTCGTGGGCGGCGACGACGTCGGCGCAGCGGGACTCGAAGATCTCGACCAGCTCACCGAGCCGGTGGGTGTCCAGCTCGTTGGACAGGGCGCTGAAGGCGACCAGGTCGGCGAAGCCGACGGTCACCGAGACCGAGACCTCCTCGACCGCAGCCGGGTCGGGATCGAGCCGGGAGACCGCGGCACCGAGATGGCGCTGCCACGCGTACACCAGGACGTCCTGCAGGGTGCCGCCGACCTCGCGGGCCAGCGCGGCGGTGCCCCCCGGCGAGCCGTCGGCCTGCGAGGCCAGCGCGGCCACCTGCCAGTCCGAGAGCCGGGCGACGTTCTGCCCGACCGCGCGGGCCAGCCGGAAGCCGGTGGCCAGGTCGAGCCCGGCCCGCTCCATGGCGAGCTTGAGGTCGACCAGGGACCGCACGTCGGAGTCGGTGTAGCCGATCTGGTCGCCGGTGTCGGGGAAGCCGAGGGCGCGGAAGTAGCGCCGGGCCTCCGCGGGGGTCACGCCGGCCGCCTCGGCGACGTCGGTGCTCGTGAACCGCCGGGGCTCGTCCGGGGAGGCGGCGGGGTCAGGTGCCGTCATCGTGGTGCGAGCCACCACCCGAGGTGAGCCGGTGGAGCTCCTCGGCGACCTTCATCTGGACCTCCTCGACGTGCGGCACGTCGTTGAGGGGGACCCGGCCCTGCTCGCTCGCGTCGGAGACGACGAGCGTGCCGCAACCGAAGATCCGGTCGGTCACGCTCATCTCGAAGTCGACGCCACTGATCCGGTTGAGCGGGATCGTGCGGCCCTCCTTCGCGACGAAGCCGGAGCGCTGGATGAAGCGGCGGTTGGTGAAGGTGTACGTCGTGGTGTACCAGGCGATGAACGGCCGGATCACCCACCAGACGATCAGGACCGCCGCGACCACGCCGACGACGACGCCGAGGGTCTGCTGGGCGCCGTCGCTGGAGACCTGGCCGTTGACGAGGGTGCCGAGGTAGACGGCGACGAAGGTCGTGAGCAGCAGGACGACCACCGGCCGGATCAGGGCCTTCCAGTGCGTCCGGGTGGCGATCACGACGTGCTCGCCCTCGTTGAGGAACTTCGGTTCGTTCGACACGCTCGCATCATTCCACGCGGGGACGGCGGGGGCGGGGCAATCGCCGAACGCCCCACCCGTCACACCCGTCGCAGCCCGGGCCTGCTAGGCACGACGGACGTGCACCACGTCGCCGGCGCGCACCTCGCTCCGGACGCCGGCCGCCTCGACCACCAGCGCGCCGTCCTCAGCCACGTCGACCGCGGTCACCTCGCGCTGCCGACCGGCCGGGAGCTCGACGGTGACCGCCTGGCCCAGGGTGCGGCACCGCTCGCGGTACGCCGCGCGCAGACCGAGGCGGGCGTCGCCGGCCGCGTCGACCCACGCCTGGTAGCGCCGGCCGAGGTGCTCCAGCAGCGCGACCAGCAGGTCGGTGCGGTCGACCCGGACACCCTCGAGCAGCAGCGAGGTCGCGGTCGGGACGGGCAGCTCGTCGGCGGTGGTGGACACGTTGAGCCCGATCCCGACCACGGCGCCCGGACCGTCGGGGCCCTCCACGCGCTCCACCAGCAGCCCGGCCAGCTTGCGCTCGCCGACCAGCACGTCGTTGGGCCACTTCAGGCCGGCGTCCAGCCCGGGTGCGACCTCGCCGAGCGCGTCGACGACGGCCACCCCGGTCAGCAGCGGCAGCCAGCCCCACCGTTGCGCCGGCACCGGGCCCGGGCGCAGCAGCACCGAGACGGTCAGCCCGGCGCGCGCCGGTGCCTCCCAGGTCCGGTCGAGGCGACCCCGCCCCGCGGTCTGGTGCTCGGCGACCAGCACGGCGCCGGACGGCTCGCCCCGGCGTGCCTGCTCGGCCAGCAGGGCGTTGGTCGACGGCGCCCGGTCGAGCACCTGCACCCCCGTCCAGGACTGCGTCAACGTGGCCAATCTCGCGCTGTCCAGCGGTGGCCGGGGCTCCTCGTGAGATGTCACACGCACTAGATTGGCCGACGATCCCCGATCCGGCCCGCATCCCGCGCGGCCGGGAAGGTAACGGCAGGAGAGACGAGCACGTGAGCGAAGCACCCGTGGCCACCGACGCGGTCGACCCGCACACCACCGCCGGCAAGGGCGCCGACCTGGAGAAGCGGCTGTACGAGGCCGTCCACGCCGCCGGCGAGCGGGCCGTGGAGAAGCAGCACGCGAAGGGCAAGATGACCGCCCGCGAGCGGATCGAGAGGCTCTTCGACGAGGGCTCCTTCGTGGAGCTCGACGAGCTCGCCCGCCACCGCAGCACCGCCTTCGGCCTGCAGGAGCGGCGCCCGTACGGCGACGGCGTGATCACCGGCTACGGCACCGTCGACGGTCGCCAGGTCTGTGTCTTCTCCCAGGACTTCACGATCTTCGGCGGCTCGCTCGGCGAGGTGTACGGCGAGAAGATCACCAAGGTGATGGACCTGGCGATCAAGACCGGGTCGCCGATCGTCGGGATCAACGAGGGTGCCGGTGCCCGGATCCAGGAGGGCGTCGTCTCGCTGGGGCTGTACGGCGAGATCTTCAAGCGCAACGTGCACGCCTCGGGCGTGATCCCGCAGATCTCGATGATCATGGGCTCCTGCGCCGGCGGACACGTCTACTCCCCCGCGGTCACCGACTTCACGATCATGGTCGACGGCACCTCGAACATGTTCATCACCGGCCCGGACGTCATCAAGACCGTCACCGGCGAGGACGTCACGATGGAGGAGCTGGGCGGCGCCCGGACCCACAACACCCGCTCGGGCAACGCGCACTACATGGCCTCGGACGAGGACGACGCGATCGAGTACGTCAAGGCGCTGCTGAGCTACCTGCCGTCGAACAACCTCGACGAGGCCCCGTCGTACGACGAGGAGGCGGACCTCGAGGTCAGCGACCTGGACCGCTCGCTGGACACGATCATCCCGGACTCGCCGAACCAGCCCTACGACATGCACGACGTGATCACCGCGGTGCTCGACGACGAGGAGTTCCTCGAGGTCCAGCCGCTCTTCGCACCCAACCTGCTGATCGGCTACGGCCGGGTCGAGGGCCGCAGCGTCGGCGTCGTGGCCAACCAGCCGATGCAGTTCGCCGGCACCCTCGACATCGACGCCTCCGAGAAGGCGGCGCGCTTCGTGCGGACCTGCGACGCGTTCAACATCCCGGTGCTGACCTTCGTCGACGTGCCCGGCTTCCTGCCCGGCACCGACCAGGAGTGGAACGGCATCATCCGGCGCGGCGCCAAGCTGATCTACGCCTACGCCGAGGCCACCGTCCCGCTGGTCACCGTGATCACCCGCAAGGCCTACGGCGGCGCGTACGACGTGATGGGCTCCAAGCACCTCGGCGCCGACATCAACGTCGCCTGGCCGACCGCCCAGATCGCCGTGATGGGCGCCCAGGGCGCGGTCAACATCCTCTACCGCAACGAGCTGCGCGACGCCGCCGACCCGGAGGCGAAGCGGGCCGAGCTGATCACCGAGTACGAGGACACCCTGGCCAACCCCTACATCGCGGCCGAGCGCGGCTACATCGACGCGGTCATCCACCCGCACGAGACCCGCGCCGAGGTCGTCCGCTCGCTGCGGCTGCTGCGCACCAAGCGCGCGACCCTGCCGCCCAAGAAGCACGGGAACATCCCCCTGTGACCGGCCCGCTCGTCGTCATCGACGGTGGCGCCACCGACGAGGAGGTCGCCGCGGTCGTCGCGGTCCTGCAGGGTCTGGCCGCCGGGGGCTCGGCGCCGCCGGCCCCCCGTCCCCCGCGCAGCTCGTGGGCGGACCCGGCCCGGCTGCACCGCGCGCCCTCCCACCACGGCGCCGGGGGCTGGCGCTCCAGCGGCCTGCCCCGCTGACGGTGCTGGGCGGCCTGGCTCCGGCACGACGCCACGTCGTGCTGGTCGTCGCGGCCGCCGTGCTGCTCGGGCTGGGCGCTGGCGTCGCCGTCCTGCTGCTGGGCCGTGACCGGGTGACGCCGGTCGCGCAGGACCGGCTCGGCCCGGTCCTGCTGGTGGCCGGGTACGGCGGCGACCTCGCGTCCCTGGACCCGGTCGCCCTCACCCTGCGGCAGGCCGGCCGCACGGTCGTCCCCGTCCCGGTGGCCGGGACCGGCACCGGCGACCTCCGCGCCCAGGCTCGCTCCCTGGAGCGGACGGCCGACGCCGCCATCGCGGCCGGCGCCCCCTCGGTCGACGTCGTCGGGTACTCCGCCGGCGGGGTGGTGGCCCGGCTCTGGGTCCGCGACCTCGGCGGGGGCTCCCAGGCCCGCCGGGTGCTGACCCTCGGCTCCCCCCACCACGGCACCGACGTGGCGGCGGTCCTCGCGGACAACCCCGCCGGCTGCCCGGCCGCCTGCCGCCAGCTCGTGCCCGACAGCGACCTGCTGCGCGCCCTGAACAGCGGCGACGAGACCCCGCCCGGTCCCGTCTTCGTCTCGGTGTACACCCGGGTCGACCGGACCGTGACGCCCCCGGACTCTGCCGTGCTGGCGGGGGCACTGAGCTTCGCGGTGCAGCAGGTCTGTCCGGCCGAGGCGCCCTCGCACGCCGCGCTTCCCGGCGACCCGGTGGTGCTCGCCACCCTGGCCAGTGCGCTGGGCACCGGGCCCGCCCGGCGCCCGGACCTGGGCGCCGGCACGGCGACGCCCTGCCCGTCAACGTGATCGAGCGAACAGGCGCGGACGGTCCTCTCCCGCCGTACAGTCGACGAACCTGACGCCGGCTCACTCCAGGAGAGCGCATGCCCAGCACCTCCGACGACCTCGTCGCCCTGCTCGGCGGTCCGCCGCCCCCGACCGTGGCCGCCCTGGCCGCCGAGGACCGCGAGGCGCTGGCCGCCCTGGTCCGGGCCGCGCAGCGCCGGCAGAGCCACGAGCTGGCCGCCAACGCCGAGGTCGCGATCCGGAAGGCCCCGCTGCCCGTGCGCGGGATCCTGAAGAAGGTGCTGCTGGGATGAGCCTGACCACCGACTCCGCCATCCAGGTCAAGCGCCTGGCCCACCTCCTGCACGCCGAGCCCGACGCGCTCGGCATGCTCCGCGGGCTGCCCGCCGACGAGCTCCGCACGCTGCACGACCAGGTCGTCGAGGCCCTCTTCGCGGCGAACCGGGAGAAGTTCGCCCGGGTCGCGTCGCTGGCGAGGTTCCTCCCCGGCGCGGTCGCCGGCAAGCTCGCCGAGCACTACCTGCCGGCCGGGCTCGCCGCGCGGTGCGCCGAGCTGCTGGAGCCCGAGCGCGCCCGCGGGCTGGTCGGGCACGTCTCGGTGCCCTACCTCGCCGACCTCGCCCTGCACCTGGACCCCACCCGGTCGCGGCCGGTGGTGCAGGCCATCCCGGCCGAGCGGGTCGGCCCGGTCGCGGCGGAGCTGTTCCGGCGCCGGGAGTTCGGCGCGATGGCCGAGTTCGCCGGGACCGTCACCTACGAGGCGCTGGTCGCGGCCCTCGACGTGGCCACCGGCGAGGAGCTGCTGCGGGTGGTGCCGCTGCTGACCTGGAACGAGAACATCGAGCGGGTCGTCGACGAGGTGCCGGCCGAGCAGATCGACGCGATCCTCACCGACCTCGTCGCCACCGGGCTGTACGACGAGGCCGACTACCTGATCAACCGGCTCAGCCCGGAGGCCCGCGAGCGGGTCGTCGGCCGGGCCGCCGACGTGTCGGCCGACGTCTTCGGCGCGATCCAGGAGGTGGCCCGCACGGGCCGGTTCTCGCCGGTCACGATGGACCTTCTCGGCAAGGCGGAGGCGCTGCGCTGAGCGCTCCCGGCGCCTAGGACGTGATGTCCTTCGTCCCGAAGTTGGCCCACGCGGCCCCCAGGAAGACCGCCACGTAGACGGCCTGCAGGGCGACCCCCTTCAGCACGTCGTCGGTCAGGATCGGGTCGCGGAAGAGGTCGACGAAGGAGAGCCAGTAGCGGGTGGGCAGGTAGGGCTGCAGCGCGTGCGCGGCGTCCAGGGTGAGCAGCACGGTGGAGCCGACCAGGAACGCCAGGGCACCCATCGCCGCAGCCAGGCCGGAGTCGCTGAACGTCGAGAGCAGCAGCGCGAGCGCGGCCACGCCGAGCATCGAGAGGGCGACGTACACCACCGCCAGCAGGGTGCGCTCGAGGAGCTGGGTGGAGCTCAGCGAGGAGCCGGAGATCGTGGTCACCGTGCCGGCGGACCCGTCGCCGAGCAGCGCCACGCCCACCACGTAGCCGACCACGGCCACCACCACGACGGCGAGCAGGACGAACGCCATGATGCCGACGAGCTTGGCGACGAGGAGCCGGGTGCGGCCCACCGGGCGGACCAGCAGGTACCGCAGGGTGCCGCGGGTGGCCTCCCCGGCCACCGCCTCCCCGGCGTACAGAGCCACCGCGATCGGCAGGAAGAGCGGCAGCACGATCGCCAGCGCCGCCAGCGGGTAGAGGGTGCCGTCGGTCAGCACGGCGCTGAGGAACGCCGGGCCCTCGCCGGGCCCGGGGGCGAGGTCGGTGACGGCGAGCAGCACCGCCACCAGGACCGGCAGCGCGTTGAGCAGCGCCAGGGTCACCCAGGTGCGGGGCCGGGTCAGCAGCTGCCGGAGCTCCACGGCGATCACGTCAGCAGCACGTCCTCGGGCTCGGGCGGCGCGACCCGCTCGGCCGGTCGCGCGGTCACCTCGAGCACGATCTGCTCCAGGCCACGCCGCTCGGGGGCGAGCTCGCGGACCCGGACCCCCGCGGCGACCAGCTCGGCGTTGAGGGTGGCCGGCTCGCCGCCGTCGACGAGCAGGGCGTCGCCCTCGAGGCGGACGACCCGGGGTCCGAGCACCCCGCGGGCGAGGTCCGTGTCGGGGGTGCGGACCAGGGTCCGCCCGGTCGGGGCCTGCAGCACGGCGAGCTCCTCCTGGAGGACCAGCCGGCCCTCGGCGAGCACCCCGACCCGGCTGCACAGCTGCTCGACCTCGGCGAGCAGGTGGCTGGAGAGGAAGATCGTGGTGCCGCGGCGGTTGAGCTCGAGCAGCAGGTCGCGCATCTCCCGGATGCCTTGGGGGTCCAGCCCGTTGGTCGGCTCGTCCAGCACGAGCAGCTCGGGGGCCTCCAGCAGGGCGGTGGCCAGGCCGAGCCGCTGGCGCATGCCGAGCGAGTAGCCGCGGACCTTGCGGTCGGCGGCGCCGCCCAGCCCGACCTGCTCGAGCACCTCGTCGACCCGGCGGCCCCGGTCGCGCCGGCCGCCGCGACCGCCCAGGGCGTCGTAGAGGTGCAGGTTGCGGCGGCCCGAGAGGTGGCCGTACGCCGCCGGACCCTCGACCAGCGTGCCCACCCGCGGGAGCACCGTGCGCGCGTCGCGGGGCATCGACGCGCCGAGCAGCTCGACCTCGCCGGCGGTCGCGAGCACCAGCCCGAGCACCATCCGCACGGTGGTGGTCTTGCCGGAGCCGTTGGCGCCCAGGAAGCCGTAGACGTCACCGGCGCGGACGTCGAGGTCGAGGCCGTCGACGGCCAGGACGGGGCCGAAGCGCTTGGTCAGGCCGTGGGTGCGGATCATGGGCACCTCTCGTCCAGCCGGACCAGCGGGAACCGGTCGCCGTCGGGGTCGAACACGATCAGGCCGCCCTCGGTGCGCAGGGCCCGCGCGGCGGCGAGCACGGTCTCCTCCGTCACGGTGCCCAGCAGCAGCCAGGGGGTGAAGAAGGAGTCCGGTGCGGTCACCATCGCGGCCAGCGGCCCCGAGGTGGTCAGGCGCCCATCCGGCGTGCAGCGGGCCCCGGGGCGGCGCATCAGCTGGGCGCGGAGGTCCCGGGCGTCGCCGCGGCGCAACGGGAGGGCCAGCAGCAGGGTGGGGCCGCGCCCGTAGACGCCGACCGCGTGCCGGCCGGACACCCGGACCGGCAGGCCGACGAGCCCGTCCTCGGGCGCGCGCCGCGAGGAGTACAGGTCGGCCCCGGAGGCCAGGTCCACGGTCCGGTCCAGGTGCAGGGTCGCGTCGGCCGGGGGGCGGAAGGTGAGGACGTCGGCGTCGGGCCGGCCCGGGTCGAAGGCGGTGTACGCCGTGGTGAACGCGGGCGGACCGGTGGCGCCGAGCAGGTCCAAGCGGAGCGGTACCCCGGTCGCCGCGTCGGCCCAGACGTCGACGTGACGGACCGAGGCCTCCGGGTCGGCGGGCGTGAGCCGCAGGCCGACCGCGGTGCGGCCGGCGACGCGGACCGAGGGCAGGCGGCTCAGCTCGTCCGGACGGGCCCCGGCCAGCACGCGGCGGGCCAGCTCGGCGGGCAGGGCGTCGACGGCGGTCGGCAGCCGCACCGAGACGTCGGGGCTGATCGTGACCCGCCGGGACTCGTAGACCCAGCGTGTGGTGGCGCCCGGCTCGTGCACGAGGTCGGTCTCCCCGGTCGTCCGCAGGGTGGCCGTGCGCCAGCGGTCGCGACCGTCCCACCAGACCCGGAGCCGGGTGGTGCCGCCGAGCAGCCCCGCGACGGTCGAGAGGGCGGAGTCGGCGGGCAGCCCCACCCGGCCCACCGCCTCGACCCGGCCGGTGTGCGGGACGTCGCGGGCGGCCCGGATCCGGCTCAGCAGCGCGGTCGTGGACAGGTCGCTGGGCGGCACCGGGCGGGCGGCGACCAGCAGCGGCACCCCGACGAGGACCGCCACCCCGGCGGCCACCGCAGTCCAGCGCCGGGCCCTCCCCATCTCGCCACTGTAGCCAGCGGGAGCCAGCGCCCCGGTCGCCGTAAGGTCGGAGCCATGACCAGCCCCACCCGTCCCGTGGACACCCTGTGCGACCGCTACGTCGAGGAGCTCGCCGTCCTCGACCCGTTGACCGCGACCGCTGTCGGCATCGCCGGCCACGACGACCGGCTGACCGACCTGTCCCCCGAGGGCTTCGCCGCCCGCGACGAGCTCGTCCGCCGGACGCTGTCCCAGGCGCGGGAGGCCACCCCGGTCGACGCCCGCGAGGAGGCCGCGCAGGGGGCCTTCGTCGAGCGGCTCCAGCTCACCCTGGAGCGGGCCGAGGCCGGCGTCCACCGGTCCGAGGTCTCGGTGATCACCAGCGGGCTGCACGAGATCCGGGAGGCGTTCGACCTGATGGACACCTCCACCGAGCACGGGTGGTCCGACGTGGCGGCGCGGCTGGCCGCGATCCCCGCCGCGCTCGCCGACTACCGGCGCACCCTGCTCGAGGCGGCCGACCAGGGCCTGGTCTCGGCCCGGCGGCAGTACGTCGAGGTCGCCCGGCAGGTCCGCGGCTGGACCGGCGAGGACGGCGGCGCGTCGTTCTTCACCGGGCTCGTCGCCGACGCCCCCGCGGGCGCGCTGGCCGACGAGCTGGCGGCGGGCGCGCAGGCCGCCGCGGCGGCGTACGGAGAGTTCGGGCGGTTCCTGGAGCGCGACCTGGCGCCCCGGGGTGCGGAGAGCGAGGCGGCCGGGCCGGAGCGGTACGCGCTGGCGTCGCGCTACTTCCTCGGCGCAGCCGTCGACCTGGAGGAGACCTACGCCTGGGGCTGGGAGGAGCTGCGCCGGATCGAGGACGAGATGCAGGCGATCTGCGACGACCTCGTGCCGGGCAGCACGATCGCCGAGGCCGCCGCCGCGCTCGACGCCGACCCGGCCAGGTACGTCGAGGGCAAGGAGGCCTTCCGGGACTGGATGCAGGAGCTCGCCGACCGCACCCTGGCCGACCTGGCCGGCACGCACTTCGACATCCCCGAGCCGGTCCGCCGGATCGAGTGCTGCCTGGCCCCCACGCACGACGGCGGCATCTACTACACCGGACCGAGCGAGGACTTCAGCCGGCCCGGGCGGATGTGGTGGTCGGTGCCGCCGGACGTGACCCGGTTCAGCCCGTGGCGCGAGGTCACCACCGTCTACCACGAGGGCGTGCCGGGCCATCACCTGCAGGTCGGCCAGACGACGTACCGCCGCGAGCTGCTCAACCGCTGGCAGCGGCAGCTCTGCTGGGTCTCCGGCAGCGGCGAGGGCTGGGCGCTGTACGCCGAGCGGCTGATGGACGAGCTCGGCTACCTCGCCGACCCGGCGGACCGGCTCGGCATGCTCGACGGGCAGGCGCTGCGCGCGGCCCGCGTGGTGGTCGACATCGGCTTCCACCTGCAGCTGGCGATCCCCGCGAACCCGTGGGGGTTCCACGTCGGCGAGGTGTGGACCCCCGACCTGGTCTTCGACTTCATGCGGGCCCACACCCGGATCGACGAGGGCAACCTGCGCTTCGAGGTGAACCGCTACCTCGGCTGGCCCGGCCAGGCGCCGTCGTACAAGGTCGGCGAGCGGCTGTGGCTGCAGGCCCGCGCCGACGCGCAGGCCCGGCAGGGGGCCGACTTCGACCTGCGCACGTTCCACCGGCAGGCGCTCGACCTGGGCTCGATCGGCCTCGACCCGCTGATGGCTGCGCTGGAGCGCCTGTGAGGGTCGTCCTCGCCTCGCAGTCCCCCGCCCGGCTGGCCACCCTGCGCGCGGCCGGGCTCGCCCCGGAGGTGCTGGTCTCCGGGGTCGACGAGGACCAGCTCACCACCACCGACCCCGAGGAGCTCAGCCTCGAGCTGGCCCGGCTCAAGGCCCGCACCGTCGCGGCCGTGGTCGCCGCCGACGGCCACGGTCCCGCGCTGGTGGTCGGCTGCGACTCGGTGCTCGAGCTCGACGGGGAGATCCACGGCAAGCCCTCCTCGCCCGCCGAGGCGGTGTCGCGGTGGCGGTCGATGCGCGGCCACAGCGGCGTGCTGCACACCGGGCACGCCGTGGTCGACACCGGCAGCGGCCGCGAGGTCGCCCGCGCGGCCCGCACCGTGGTGCACTTCGCGGACCTCGACGACGCCGAGATCGAGGCCTACGTGGCGACCGGCGAACCGCTGCGGGTGGCCGGTGCGTTCACCCTCGACGGCCTCGGGGGCGGGTACGTCACCGGCATCGAGGGCGACCCGCACACCGTGGTCGGGATCGGCCTGCCGCTGCTGCGCGAGATCGTGCGCGACCTGGGCTACGTCTGGCACGACCTCTGGGCCCTGGCAGACTGACGCCCATGCGCGGAATCATCCTGGCCGGTGGCACCGGTTCCCGACTGCACCCGATCACCCTGGGCGTGAGCAAGCAGCTGGTCCCGGTCTACGACAAGCCGATGATCTACTACCCGCTCTCGACCCTGCTGCTGGCCGGGATCCGGGACGTGCTGGTGATCACCACCCCGCACGAGCAGGACGGGTTCGTCCGGCTGCTCGGCGACGGCTCGCGCTTCGGGATCTCGCTGACCTACGCCGCCCAGCCCAACCCCGGCGGCCTGGCGCAGGCCTTCCACATCGGCGCGGACTTCGTCGGCGGTGAGCCTGTCGCGCTGGTGCTCGGCGACAACCTGTTCTACGGTCCGCGCTTCGGCCGCCAGCTCGAGCAGTACGACGACCCGGACGGCGCGGTCGTCTTCGGCTACTGGGTGGCCGACCCGACGGCGTACGGCGTGGTCGAGATCGGCCCGAACGGCCGTGCGGTGTCGCTGGAGGAGAAGCCGGCCAGGCCCCGCAGCCACTTCGCCATCCCCGGCCTCTACTTCTACGACCGCGACGTCGTCGCACTGGCCAAGGACCTGCAGCCCAGCGCGCGCGGCGAGTACGAGATCACCGACCTCAACCGGCTCTACCTGGAGCAGGACCGGCTCCAGGTAGAGGTGCTCGAGCGCGGCACCGCGTGGCTGGACACCGGCACCTTCGACTCGCTGGCCGACGCCAGCAGCTTCATCCGCACCATCGAGGCCCGGCAGGGCCTGAAGATCGGCGCGCCGGAGGAGGTCGCCTGGCGCAAGGGGTTCCTCTCCGACGACGAGCTGCGCGAGCGCGCGCTGCCGCTGCGGGCGTCGGGCTACGGGACCTACCTGCTGCAGCTGCTCGAGGACGACCAGCCCCAGGAGTAGGTCACCCCTGCAGCACCTGGGCCCCGGCGAGGGCCCAGCGCTGCTCCCAGCTCCCGATCGGCTCCACGCCGACCCGCGCGAAGCGCTCGTGGCCGAGCACCGACCAGGCGGGCCGGGGCGCGGGACGCGGGAAGTCCGCGGTGGTCGCCTCGCCGACGACCGCCGGGTCGAGACCGGCGGTCTCCGCGACCGCGCGGGCGAAGCCCCACCAGCTCGTGCGGCCCTGCGAGGTCGCGTGGTAGTTGCCGCCGGGGACGTCGGCCTCGACGAGCCGCACCACGAGGTCGGCGACGTCGACGGTCCAGGTCGGCTGGCCGACCTGGTCGGTCACCACCGCGCAGGACCCGCGCTGCTGCAGCACCCGGGCGATGGTGCGCGGGAAGCAGTTGCCGTGGGCGCCGTACAGCCAGGCCGTGCGGACCACCAGGTGCCGCGGGGAGGCGGCCCGGACGGCGTCCTCGCCGACCGCCTTGGAGCGCCCGTACGCCGAGAGCGGCGCGAGCGCGGCATCCTCGTCGTACGCCGTGGAGGCATCGCCGGAGAAGACGTAGTCGGTGCTGACGTGCACGAGCCGCGCGCCGGCCTCGGCGCAGGCCTGCGCCAGCAGGGCGACGCCGGTGCCGTTGACGGCGGTGGCCTCGTCCTCGGCGGTCTCGGCCCCGTCGACGTCGGTCCAGGCGGCGCAGTTGACCACCACGTCGTGCCCCGGGACCACGGCGGCCAGCGCCGTCGCGTCGAGCAGGTCGAGCTCGGCGTGGGTGGGCGCGTCGTAGGCCACCCCCCGCTCGCGCAGTGTCGCGGTCAGGTCCGTGCCGAGCAGGCCACGACCTCCGATCACCAGCCAGGTCATGGCAGTCCCCTCGTCGTGCGTGCCCTCGTCGGCCCGGCACCGCGTCCTGGGAGCACCGTGCCGACCGATACTCTACGCAGATGGAATTCCGGGAGCTCCGCGTGGCAGGCGCCTACGAGATCACGCCGAAGGTGCACGGGGACGCCCGTGGCTCGTTCCACGAGTGGTTCCGGCTCGACCGGCTCACCGCGGAGTCCGGGTCGCCGTTCGCACCGAGCTCGCCGGGGGTGCTGCAGGCGAACCTGTCGGTCTCCTCGGCCGGCACCCTGCGCGGCATCCACTTCTCCCGGCGCCCGCCGAGCCAGGCCAAGTACGTGACCTGCTTCGGCGGAGCGGTCCTCGACGTCATCGTCGACCTGCGCGAGGAGTCGCCGACCTTCGGCCAGTGGGACACCGTGCTGCTCGACACCACCGACCGTCGCTGCGCCTACCTGCCCGAGGGTCTCGGGCACGGCTTCTGCGCGCTGACCGACCAGGCCACGGTGGCCTACCTGTGCAGCACGTCGTACGACCCGGACAACGACCACGGCATCTCGCCCTTCGACCCCGAGCTCGGGATCGCGTGGCCGACCGAGGACCTCGACGGGCGACCGCTGACCCACCTGCTGTCCGCGAAGGACGAGGCGGCGCCGTCGCTCGCCGAGGTGCGGGCGCGGGGCCTGCTCAGCCCTGCTTCTTGAGGGGCTCCCACCAGTCGCGGCGCTCGCGGTACCACGCGACGACGTCGGCCAGGCCGGACTCGAAGGGCACCTGCGGCTCGTAGCCGAGCTCGCGGCTGATCTTGGTGATGTCCACCGAGTAGCGCAGGTCGTGGCCCAGCCGGTCCGCGACCCGGCGCACCCGTGACCAGTCGGCGCCGGTGGCGTCGAGCAGCAGCCCGGTGAGCTGCTTGTTGGTGAGCTCGGTGCCGCCGCCGATGTTGTAGACCTCGCCGGCGCGGCCGTCGGCGGCCACGAGGTGGATGCCGCGGCAGTGGTCGTCGACGTGCAGCCAGTCGCGCACGTTGAGGCCCTCGCCGTAGAGCGGGACGTCGAGACCGTCGAGGAGGTTGGTCACGAACAGCGGGATGACCTTCTCGGGGAACTGGTAGGGCCCGTAGTTGTTCGAGCACCGGGTGATCGTGACGGGCACCTTGTGCGTGCGGTGGTAGGCCCGCGCGACCAGGTCCGAGGACGCCTTGGAGGCGGAGTAGGGCGAGTTGGGCAGCAGCGGCTCCTCCTCGGTCCACGAGCCCTCCGGGATCGACCCGTAGACCTCGTCGGTGGAGACGTGCACGAACTTCTCGACCCCGTGGCGGACCGCGGCGTCGAGCAGGGTCTGGGTGCCGAGCACGTTGGTGAGCACGAAGTCGCGACCGCCGTCGATGGAGCGGTCCACGTGGGACTCGGCGGCGAAGTGGACGACCACGTCGGCCGCCTCGACCAGCCCGTCGACCAGGGGGGCGTCGCAGATGTCGCCCTGGACGAACGAGAACCGCTCGTCGTCCCGCACCGGGTCCAGGTTGGCCGGGTTGCCGGCGTAGGTGAGCTTGTCGAGCACCACGACCGAGGTCGGCCTGGGTCCCCCCCACGCCTCCCCGAGCACTCCGCGGACGTAGTGGGAGCCGATGAAGCCCGCTCCCCCGGTCACCAGCATGCGCATGGACATGTTCCCCTCAGGTGTCTCTTACGGAGCCCGCAGTCTATCGAGCCCGGAGGGGCTCACCGACCGGCGGCCCGGGCGGCGGCGGCGTCGCGCTTGATGGCGGCCTTGACCGGGTGCACGAAGATGAACTCGCGGATGAGGAAGAACCGGGCGGTGGTGCCCAGGGCCAGGCCGATCACGTTGGCGGCGAGGTTGTCCGCGAAGGGGTCCGACCGGTCCAGCACGTAGCGGCTGAAGGCCAGGCAGGCCAGGGGGATCGCCATCGTGGCGACGTTGATGACGACGTACGCGACCCGGCCGCCGGTCTTCCCGACCGCCTCGCGGTGCCGGAAGGCCCACGATCGGCTGCCGCGGTAGCTGACCAGCATGCCGACCAGGTTGGCCAGGGTGTAGGCCAGCAGGGGGTCGTCGTTGAGCACGCCGGGACCGCCCATGGACCCGTGCACGAGCCAGTTGAAGATCACCAGGGACACGGCCGTGGCCACGCCGCCGACGGTGAGGAACTTGGCGATCTCCGCGGCGAACCTCTGCAGGCGGGGACCCATGCGGATCAGGATACGGGCCGGACCCGCCGCATCCGGCTCACTCGACGGGCAGGCCCAGTCCGCGGGCGATCAGCATCCGCTGCACCTCGGAGGTGCCCTCGCCGATCTCGAGGATCTTGGCGTCCCGGTAGAAGCGGGCCACCGGGTACTCCTCCATGAAGCCGTAGCCGCCGAAGACCTGGGTCGCGATCCGGGTCGCGGTGACCGCGGACTCGGTGCTGTAGACCTTGGCGACCGCGGCGGCCTGCTTGAAGTCCTTGTACGGCGCGCCCGCGTCCTTCATCGCCGCGGCCCGGTAGGTGAGCAGCCGGGCGGCGTGCAGCATGACCTCGAGGTCGGCGATCTTGAACGCGACGGCCTGCTTGGACCCGATCGGCACGCCGAAGGTGGTGCGCTCGCCGGCGTAGGCGACGCAGAGCTCGACGCAGGCCTGGAGGAGGCCGACCGAGAGAGCGGAGATCGCGACGCGGCCGTCGTCGAGGGTGGCCAGGAACTGGGCGTAGCCGCGGCCGCGCTCCCCGAGCAGGTGGTCCTCGGGGACCCGGGCGTCGGTGTAGGTGAGCGGGTGGGTGTCGGAGATGTGCCAGCCGAGCTTGTCGTAGGCGGGCTCGGCGACGAAGCCGGGCGTGCCGGAGGGGACCATGATCGCGCTGATCTCGGGCCGGCCGTCGGCGCGGGTGCCGGTGCGGGCGGTGACGGTGACCAGCGAGGTGATCTCGGAGCCGGAGTTGGTGATGAACTGCTTGGAGCCGTTGACGACCCACTCGCCGCCGTCCAGCTCGGCCCGGGTGCGGGTGGCGCCGGCGTCGGAGCCGGCGCCGGGCTCGGTGAGGCCGAAGCCGGCCAGGGTGCGGCCGGCGACCAGGTCGGGCAGCCAGCGCTCCTTCTGGGCCTGGGTGCCGAAGGTCAGGATCGGGTTGATGCCCAGGCCGACGCCGGCCTGCAGGGTGATCCCCATCGACTGGTCGACGCGGCCGAGCTCCTCGATCGCGACGCAGAGGCTGGTGAAGTCGCCGTCCTCCCCGGCGCCGCCGAACTCCTCGGGCGCGGTCAGCCCGAACAGGCCGAGGTCGCCCATCGCGTGCACGACGTCGACCGGGAAGTGGTGGGCCTTGTCCCAGGCCGCGACGTGCGGCGCGATCTCCTTCTCGGCGAAGTCGCGGACGGAGAGGCGGAAGGCTTCGTGCTCGGGTGACAGCTCGTAGGACATTCCCCGAGTGTGCAACGCTTACGTCAACGTAAGGCAAGAACGTCAGGCAGGACGGAGGAGCCCGTGCCGCACCCGGACCGGACCTGGACGATCTCCGAGCTCGCCGCGGAGTACGACGTGACCCTGCGCACCCTGCGCCACTGGGAGGACCTGGGGCTGATCCGTCCCGAGCGGGTCGGCGCCGCTCGCGTCTTCCACCAGCGCGACCGGGTCCGGCTGGAGCTGATCCTGCGCGGCAAGCGGCTCGGCTTCTCGCTGCCGCAGATCGGCACCATCGTCAACATGTACGACGAGCCGCCGGGCGAGGCCGGCCAGCTGCGCTACCTGATCGAGCAGATCGCGGTCCGCCGCGGCGAGCTGGCCCGGCTGCGGGCCGACATCGACCAGACCTTCGCCGACCTCGAGGAGGTCGAGCGGCGCTGCCGGGAGGACCTGGCCGCGCTGGCTAAGGTCGAGCCATGATCGTCGCCTTCAGCATCGCCCCGTCCGGTGGACCCCTCAACACCGAAAGGGGCACAGACGGGGACGCCGACGGGGGTGTCAGCGAGGCGGTCGCCGAGGCGGTCCGGATCGTCCGCGCCTCGGGCCTGCCGTGCGAGACCAACGCCATGTTCACCAACCTCGAGGGCGAGTGGGACGAGGTGATGGGCGTGGTCAAGCAGTGCGTCGACGCCCTGGCCGCGCGCGCCCCGCGGGTCTCGCTGGTCCTCAAGGCCGACATCCGGCCCGGGTACACCGGGCAGCTGGCCGCCAAGGTCGAGCGCGTCGAGAGGCTGCTCGACGAGTCGGGCGCCTGATGCGGTCCGAGGTCCGGCAGTACCGCACCGGGGACGTCGAGCGGGTCCTCGACCTGACCGCCGACCTGGCCCGCTTCGCAGCAGCCCCGCCCGCCGCCGACGGGCTGGTCCACGTCTTCGTCCCGCACGCGACCGCCGGCATCGCGATCCTGGAGACCGGGGCGGGCTCGGACGACGACCTGCTCGCCGCGCTGGCCGACCTGCTGCCGGCCGACGACCGGTGGCGGCACCGCCACGGCAGCCCGGGCCACGGCCGGTCGCATGTGCTGCCGGCGCTGGTGCCGCCGTACGCGACGGTGCCGGTGCTGGGTGGGCGCCTGCTGCTCGGCACCTGGCAGAGCGTCTGCCTGGTCGACCTCAACGTCGACAACCCGGTGCGCGAGGTGCGGTTCTCGCTCCTCCCCGGGTGAGCCCCGTGGGTCTAGCGTGGCTCGTGTGAACGACGTGATCTCCGTCCAGGGCCTCGTCAAGACGTTCGGGCGCTTCCGCGCCCTCGACGGGCTCGACCTGCGGGTGGCTCCCGGCGAGGTGCACGGCTTCCTCGGACCCAACGGGGCCGGCAAGTCCACCACGCTCCGGGTGCTGCTCGGGCTGCTCAGGGCCGACGCCGGCCAGGTGCGGCTACTCGGCGGCGACCCGTGGGCCGACGCGACCGTCCTGCACGGCCGGCTGGCCTACGTGCCGGGCGACGTCAACCTGTGGCCCCAGCTGACCGGCGGCGAGACGATCGACCTGCTCGGCCGGCTGCGTGGCGGCACCGACCCGGCCCGTCGCGCCGCGCTGCTGGAGCGCTTCGACCTCGACCCGACCAAACGGGCGCGGACCTACTCCAAGGGCAACCGGCAGAAGGTCGCCCTGGTCGCCGCCCTGGCCAGCGACGTGGAGCTGCTCCTCCTCGACGAGCCGACCTCCGGCCTCGACCCGCTGATGGAGGAGGAGTTCCGCGCCTGCGTCCACGAGGAGCGCGACCGCGGCCGGACGGTGCTGCTCTCCAGCCACATCCTGTCCGAGGTGGAGGCCCTCTGCGACCGGGTCAGCATCATCCGCAAGGGCCGCACCGTCGAGTCCGGCACGCTCGCCCAGATGCGCCACCTCACCGAGACGGCGGTCGACGCGACCCTGGTCGGCGCGGTCCCGGACCTGAGCCGGCAGCCCGGGGTCCGGGGGCTGGAGGTCGACGGCCAGCGGGTGCGCTGCCTGGTCGCCACGCCGTCGCTCGGCGCCCTGCTCGAGGTGCTGGGCCGGGCCGGCATCGCCGCGCTGGTGAGCCAGCCGCCCAGCCTGGAGCAGCTCTTCCTGCGCCACTACGACAAGGAGGGCGACAGGGAGGGGGTCGGGTCGTGAGCCGCTTCGCCGGCACCGGCACCCTGCTCGCCCTGGCGCTGCGCCGGGACCGCTTCCTCCTGCCCGGGTGGGTGCTCACCTTCGTGCTCGTCGTCGGGTTCTCCGGCAAGGCCGTCGAGACGCTCTACAGCAGCGCCGCCCAGGTCCGCGCGACCGGCCTGGGCTGGAACGCGAGCCCGGCCCTGGTCGCCCTGCACGGACGGATCTACGACACCTCCAGCCTGGGAGCGGTCGCGCTGGTGAAGATGACCGGCCTGGGCACCGCGATGGTGGCGCTGTTCGCGGTGCTGCTGCTGGTGCGGCACACCCGCGCGGACGAGGAGGTGGGCCGCACCGAGCTGGCCGCGGCCGGCGTCGTGGGCCGGTACGCCGCGCTCGCGGCCGCCCTGCTGCTGACCGGCGGCGCCGTGGTCGCGGTCGGCGTGCTCAGTGCCGCCTCGCTCCTGCTGACCGCCCTGCCGTCGGCAGGGGCGGTGGCCTTCGGCCTGGCCTGGGCGGGCGCCGGGCTCGCCTTCGCCGCGATCGGGGCGGTCGCCGCGCAGCTGGCCACCAGTGCCCGCACCGCGCGGGGGCTGGGCGCGGGGGCCATCGGCGCCCTCTACCTGGTCCGGGCGATCGGCGACACCTCGCCCGCGCACGGCCACCGCTGGGTGTCCTGGCTCTCCCCGCTCGGCTGGGCCCAGCAGGTCCGCCCGTACGCCGGGGACCGGCTCTGGGTCGTGCTGCTGCCGCTGGTCTTCGCCGTCGCCGTCACCGGCGTCGCGTTCGCGCTGCTGCGGGGCCGCGACCTGGGCGCCGGCCTGCTGGCCGACCACGCCGGACCGGCCGCGGCCGAGCCCGGGCTGCGCTCGACGCTGGCCCTGGTGTGGCGCCTGGACCGGCTGGCCCTGGCCGGGTGGAGTGCCGGACTGGTGGTGCTGGGCGTGGTGGTCGGGTCGATCACCTCCACCATCGGCGCGATGCTCGACAACCCCGACCTGGCCGACGTCATCACCACGTTGGGGGGCGTCTCGTTCCTCGAGGACGCCTACCTGTCCACCGCCCTGGGCCTCCTGGCCATCGCGGCCTCGTCGTACGGGATCTCGGCGGCGCTGCGACTGCAGCACGAGGAGTCCTCCGGCCGGGCCGAGCACCTGCTGGCCGAGCCGGTCGGCCGGCTGCGCTGGGCGCTCGCGCACCTGCTGCCCGCCCTCGGCGGCACCGTGGTGCTGATGGTCCTGTCCGGTCTCGGGGTGGGCATCGCGTACGCCGTCGTGGTCGGCGACGCCACCCAGGTCCCCCGCGTGCTGGCCGCGGCCCTGGTGCGGCTGCCCGCGATCTGGGTCTTCACCGCCGTCGTCGTCGCGCTCTACGGGCTGGGCAGCCGGCTCGCCCCGCTCGGCTGGCTCGTGCTCACCGCACTGGTGGTCCTCGCCGAGTTCGGGCCGCTGATGGACCTGCCGGACTGGACCCAGCGGCTCACCCCGTTCCACTACGTGCCGTCGCTGCCGGGCGGCAGCCTCGCCGGGGAGTCCGGGTGGGCCGGTCTGGCCGGGCTGGTGGTGCTCGCTGCGGCCCTCGGAGCGGCCGGTCTGGTGGCCTTCGGACGCCGGGACCTCAGCACCGGCTGAGGCGCACGCCACACGGCCGAGTCGCCGCGAGGGCCCTAGACTCCCCGGGAGGTCCCCCAGCAAGGAGTCGTCGTTGCCCGAGAAGAAGCTGCAGAAGGTCCTGGTCGCCAACCGAGGCGAGATCGCCGTGCGGGTGATCCGCGCCTGCAAGGACGCCGGCATCGGCAGCGTCGCGGTCTACGCCGACCCCGACCGGGACGCGCTCTTCGTGCGGCTGGCCGACGAGGCGCACAGCCTCGGGGGCGCCACCCCGGCCGAGTCCTACCTCTCGATCGAGAAGATCATCGACGTCGCGCAGCGCACCGGCGCCGACTCCGTGCACCCCGGCTACGGCTTCCTGGCCGAGAACGCCTCCTTCGCCCAGGCCGTCCTCGACGCCGGGCTGGTCTGGATCGGCCCACCGCCCGCGGCCATCGACGCCCTCGGTGACAAGGTGCAGGCGCGCCACATCGCCCAGAAGGTCGGCGCCCCGCTGGTGGCCGGCACCCCCGACCCGGTCTCCGGGGCCGAGGAGGTCGTCGCGTTCGCGGAGGCCAACGGCCTGCCGATCGCGATCAAGGCGGCCTTCGGCGGTGGCGGCCGGGGCCTCAAGGTGGCCCGCGACCTCGGCGAGGTCGCCGAGCTCTACGAGTCGGCGGTCCGCGAGGCGGTCACCGCCTTCGGCCGCGGCGAGTGCTTCGTCGAGCGGTACCTCGACAAGCCGCGGCACGTGGAGACCCAGTGCCTGGCCGACGCGCACGGCAACGTCGTCGTCGTCTCGACCCGCGACTGCTCGCTGCAGCGCCGCCACCAGAAGCTGGTCGAGGAGGCGCCCGCGCCGTTCCTCTCCGAGGCGCAGCTGAAGACCCTCTACGACTCCTCCAAGGCCATCCTCAAGGAGGCCGGCTACGTCGGCGCCGGGACGTGCGAGTTCCTGGTCGGCCAGGACGGCACCATCTCCTTCCTCGAGGTCAACACGCGCCTGCAGGTCGAGCACCCGGTCTCCGAGGAGGTCACCGGCATCGACCTGGTCCAGGAGATGTTCCGGATCGCCGCCGGCGAGGAGCTCGGGTACGACGACCCGGAGATCACCGGCCACTCGATCGAGTTCCGGATCAACGCCGAGGACGCGGGCCGCAACTTCATGCCCGCACCCGGCACGCTGACGAAGTGGCACGTGCCGTCGGGTCCGGGCGTGCGGCTGGACGGCGGCTACGACGAGGGCGAGACGGTGCCCGGGTCGTTCGACTCGCTGGTCGCCAAGCTCATCGTCACCGGCCGCGACCGCGACCACGCGCTGGCCCGGTCCCGCCGGGCGCTGGCCGAGTTCGTCGTGGACGGCATGCCGACCGTGATCCCGTTCCACGCCAAGGTCGTGGAGGACCCGGCGTACGTCGGCGACGGCGAGACCTTCAGCATCTACACCTCGTGGATCGAGACCGAGTTCGTCAACGACATCGCGCCGTACGGCGGCGAGACCCCGGAGGCCGAGGAGCCGGTCGAGCGCCAGCGGGTGACCGTGGAGGTCGGCGGCAAGCGGCTCGAGGTCGTCCTGCCGGGCGGCTTCGCGCTCGGCTCGGGCGCCGCGGCTGCTCCGGCCGGCGGCGCGCGGAAGCCGAAGCGGGCCGCGGGCAAGAAGGCGGGCGCCTCGGTCTCCGGTGACGCGGTCGCCTCCCCCATGCAGGGCACGATCGTGAAGGTCGCCGTCACCGAGGGCCAGGCCGTCGCCGAGGGCGACGTGATCGTGGTGCTCGAGGCGATGAAGATGGAGCAGCCGCTCAAGGCCCACAAGGCCGGGACGGTGACCGGCCTGAGCGCCGAGGTCGGCGCCACCGTCACCAGCGGCGCGGTCCTCTGCGAGCTCAAGGACTGACGCTCGGCCCGAACACAGGCCCAGAACACAGCAGAGCCGGTGCCGCCCTCCCAGTGCGGCACCGGCTCTCACCGTCTCCGGTCTGGTCGGCACGTTAGTGGACGGTCTGAGGAGTTTCCCCGAGATCGGCGGCAGCGTAACGCAAATGTCACATGCGTCCCGTTCGTCCCACTGTGAGCGGGTGTCAGCGCGGGGTCAGCCCAGGCTGAACCAGGTCGACCGCAGCCCGAACGTCGAGCGGAAGGTGTCGCCGCTGATCCGCCGGTCCGCCTTGGCGCCGTCGAGCACCACGGTCAGCACGCGCCCCTTCCACTGGCCGTTGCCGTCCCGCTCGACCACCTTGACCGCGCGCAGCCGGCCGAGCGCGGGGAACGCCTTCTGGATCCGCGCGGCGCTCAGCGTCGTCGTCCAGTCGTGGACCGGGTTGCCGGACCAGTCGTCGTACGGGTCGGCCTGGGCGGTCAGGTAGGGCACCGACCCGGCCGAGGTCCACCCGCCGGAGCTGGAGGAGAACTGGGTGAAGGCGGGCTCGCCGTCGAAGGTGCGGATCTGGCCCTTGGTCGCGTCGACGGCGGCGTTGGAGGAGGCCACCTCGTCGTCGTACCCGCCGTAGACCTGGCAGGAGGTGGTGTCGCAGATCTGGGCGGCGCCGTCGGGGTTCTGCGCGATGCTCCACATCGCGTAGGTGCGGGCGGCCACGGCCTGGGCGGCCAGCGCCTCGGGCTTCCACGACGCCGGCATCTCGCGCGGGACGACGCCCTTGAGATAGCCCTCCAGCCCGACCACGTTGACGGTGTCGCGGTCGGTCGAGCCGGGCTCGGGGGCGGCCAGGCGCAGCGACCCGCGGTAGGCCCGGGTGCCGGCCGGCGACATCAGGGTGAGCGGTCCGGTGGCGGTGAACTGGCCCTGCCCGGTGAGCGTCGCCGCGCCGCCGGGGCGCCAGCGCTGCCAGCCGTCGCCGGCGTCGTACTGCACGACGTCGTGGTTGCCGGTGGTGACTGCGAGCCTCCACCGCGTCGCGCCGAGGTCGGTGGGCAGCGGGTAGCGAGTGCCGGTGCCGAGGTCGGTGACCCGCAGCCCCGGGGCGACGAGCACGACGAGGTCCGGGGTGGTGTCCGCGGTGATCCGGACCCGGACCCGCGCCTTGACCTGGCCCGCGTCGGTGCCCGGGTAGTAGAAGGCCAGGATGTCGTCGTGGGCGACCCCGCGGGTCGCCGCGCCCTGGGCGCCGTACTGGGACATGCCGTGGCCGTGGCCGAACCCGTGGCCGTGCACCGTGAAGGTGCGGTCGGCGGGCACCGGGTAGGTCTGGGAGACCGGGACGGCCTGCGAGCCGGCCGGCAGCAGGGTCACCGCCGCGACGGTGGCGGCGGCGGTCGTGGCGGTCAGGACGGCGGTCGCGAGCCTCGACCTGGTCACAGGGCGGTCCCCTCGTCGGTGGGTGGGCGAACCTCCATTCTGCGACGGCTGTGACGGATGTGACCAACCTTTGCCGAAAGTGCTGGGGCTTGCTGGGCAGCGCTGGACAACTCTGTCAGCGCACGTGGTGCAGCCGGCGGGCCGCCTCGGCGACCGAGCCGCTCATCGACGGGTAGACGGTGAAGGTCTGCGCGAGCTGGTCGGCGGTGAGGTTCTGCGAGACCGCGATGGCGATCGCGTGGATCAGCTCGCTGGCCCGGGGAGCGACGACCACGCCGCCGACGATCGTGCCCGTGCCGGGACGGCAGAAGAGCTTCACGAAGCCGTCGTGGACGCCCTGCATCTTCGCGCGGGCGTTGGTGGCCAGCGGCAGCATCACCGTCTCGGCGTCGATCTCGCCGGCGTCGACCGCGCGCTGCGACCAGCCGACGGTGGCGATCTCGGGGGCGGTGAAGACGTTGGAGGAGACCGACTTGAGGTCGATCGGCGCGACCGCGTCGCCGAGGAAGTGCCACATCGCGATGCGCCCCTGCATGGCGGCGACCGAGGCCAGCATCAGCACGCCGGTGCAGTCGCCGGCGGCGTAGACGCCGCGCGCCGCGGTGCGCGAGACCCGGTCGACCCGGACGAAGCCGCCGTCGTCGACGGTGACCCCGGCGTCCTCGAGGCCCATGTCGGCGGTGTTCGGGATCGAGCCGAGCGCCAGCAGGCAGTGCGAGCCGACGACCTCCCGGCCGTCCTCCAGGGTGACCGTGACGGCGTCGCCGTCGCGCACCACCCCGGCCATGCGGGACTTTGAGAGCACGGTCATGCCGCGGCGGGTGAAGACCTGTTCGAGGACCTCGGCGGCCTCGGCGTCCTCGCCGGGCAGCACCCGGTCGCGGCTGCTGACCAGGGTGACCTCGAGGCCCAGCGCGTTGTAGGCGCCCGCGAACTCGGCCCCGGTGACCCCGGACCCGACCACGACCAGGTGCTCGGGCCGCTCGTCGAGGGCGTAGACCTGCTCCCAGGTCAGGATCCGCTCGCCGTCGGGCTGCGCGGTCGGCAGCGTGCGGGGCGCCGCGCCGGTCGCGACCAGGATCGTGTCGGCCTCGACGACCTCCTCGCCGGCGGCGGTGGAGGCGACCACGCGGTGCGGGCCGTCCAGGCGGCCCCGACCCCGCAGGACCCGGACGCCGTCGCGGACCAGGCGGGCCTCGATGTCGTCGGACTGCGCCTGGGCCAGCGCCAGCACGCGCTTGTTGACGCTCGCGAGGTCGACCACGGCCTCGGCGTGCAGGCCGGCCGGGAAGGTGATCCCGAGCTCGGGGGCGACGTCGCGGGTCGCCATCACCTCGGCGGTCGCGATCAGGGTCTTGCTGGGCACGCAGTCGGTCAGCACCGCGGAGCCGCCGATGCCGTCGGTGTCGACCACGGTCACCTCGGCCCCGAGCTGGGCCGCCACCAGGGCCGCCTCGTAGCCGCCCGGACCGCCACCGATGATCGCCACGTGAGTCACGCGCGTCATTCTTCCATCCGGCGCGATTAGGCTCACGTCCGTGACCCTCTACGCGGCGTACGGCCCCAACATGGACCCGCGCAGGATGAGCGAGCGCTGTCCGCACTCCCCCTTCCAGGGGACCGGCTGGCTGCAGGGCTGGCGGCTCACCTTCGGGGGCGAGGAGTACGGGTGGGACGGCTCGCTCTCCACGATCGTCCAGGACCCCTTCGAGCAGGTCTTCGTCGCGCTGTACGACGTGACCGACGAGGACGTCGCCGAGCTCGACGCCTGGGAGTCGGTGGCGATGGGGCTCTACCTCAAGACCAAGGTGCGGATCAGCACGCTCGAGGGCGACAAGGTCTGCTGGACCTACGTGCTCGACGCCTACGAGGGCGGGCTGCCCTCCGCCTCCTACCTCGGGGTGCTGGCCGAGGCGGCGGAGGCCGCCGACGCACCCACCGACTACGTCGCCGAGCTCCGCGGCCGGGCCTGCCGCTCCTCGGGGCTGTAGCTCCCGCCTG
The DNA here is from genome assembly GCA_044227235.1 of Marmoricola sp. Taxonomy (GTDB): domain Bacteria; phylum Actinomycetota; class Actinomycetes; order Propionibacteriales; family Nocardioidaceae; genus Marmoricola_A. The sequence goes on from JBGAFN010000001.1 coordinate 28,663, forward strand.
TCGTCGCAGGGCTCGGGGAGTCGGGGCCCACCCTGTTCTAGGCTGCCCGGATGACCGACGTCGACCCGAACCCGTCCGACCTGGCCCCCTCCGATCTGGCCCCGTCCGACCTGGCCCGTGCGGCTGCTGACCGGTTGCGTGAGCTGACCGGGGTGGAGACCCACGACGTCGCCCTGGTGATGGGCTCCGGCTGGCTGCCGGCCGTCGACGCGCTCGGCGAGGCGACCGCCGAGATCTCCTTCACCGACCTGCCCGGCTTCACCGCCTCGGCCGTGGTCGGGCACGCCGGCCGGATCCGGTCGGTGCGCGCCAGCGACCGCCGGCTGCTGGTGTTCCTCGGCCGGACGCACTTCTACGAGGGCCGCGGCGTCCGGGCCGTCGTGCACGGCGTGCGGACCGCGGCGGCCGCCGGGTGCCGGGCGGTGGTGCTGACCAACGGGTGCGGCGGGCTGAAGGAGAGCTGGTCACCGGGCACCCCGGTGCTGATCAGCGACCACATCAACCTGACCGCGACCAGCCCGATCGAGGGCGCGAACTTCGTCGACCTGACCGACCTGTACTCCCCGCGCCTGCGGGAGGTGTGCCGCCGCGCCGACCCGTCGCTGGACGAGGGCGTGTACGTGCAGTTCCCCGGGCCGCACTACGAGACGCCGGCCGAGATCGGCATGGTGCGGGCGATCGGCGGCCACCTGGTCGGGATGTCCACGGTGCTGGAGGCCATCGCGGCCCGCGAGGCCGGGCTTGAGGTGCTCGGCATCTCGCTGGTCACCAACCTGGCGGCCGGGATCAGCGGGGAGCCCCTCAACCACGAGGAGGTCCTCGCGGCCGGCCGCGCGGCCGCCACCCGGATGGGCGAGCTGCTCGCCGCGACGCTGCCGCACGTCTGAGGCGGCCGCAGGACGCGGGTGGGCCGGGCCTAGACTCGGGCGCATGACGAGCAGCTCGGCACGGAACATCACCTGCACCGTCGACGAGGGCGTCGCCCACGTCTGGCTCGACCGGCCGGACAAGCTCAACGGGCTGACCCTGGACATGCTCGCCGAGCTCGTCGCCACCGGCCGCCGGCTGCGTCAGGACCGTCGCCTGCGCGCGGTGATCCTGTGCGGTGCCGGGGAGTCGTTCAGCGCGGGCCTCGACTTCGCCTCGGCGCTGAAGAACCCGCCGGCCATCGCCCGGACGTTCCTGCCGCACCTGTTCCGCGGCACGAACACCTTCCAGGAGGCCGCCTGGACGTGGCGCCGCCTCAACGTGCCGGTGATCGCCGTGGTCCAGGGGCACTGCTACGGCGGCGGCCTCCAGATCGCGCTCGGCGCCGACTTCCGCTTCACCACGCCCGACGCGCAGTGGTCGGTGCTGGAGGCGAAGTGGGGGCTGATCCCCGACATGTCCGGGATCCGCAGCCTCGCCCAGCTCGTCGGCATGGACACCGCGAAGCTGCTCACGATGACCGGCGACACCTTCTCGGGCACGGAGGCGAAGGAGCTGGGGCTGGCCACCGCGGTGTCGGCCGACCCGATGGCGGCCGCCGAGGAGCTCGTCGCGACCCTGAAGACCCGCTCCCCCGACGCGATCGCGGCGGCCAAGCGGCTCTTCGACGGGAGCTGGGACGCCTCCCCGCGTCGTACGTTCGCCCGCGAGCGGGCCGAGCAGCTCGCCCTGCTGGTCAACGCCAACACCAAGATCGCCCGCGACGCGGCCTTCCGGCGCCAGACCCCCGTCTTCTCCGCCCGCCGGCGCTGACGGGACCGTCGGTGGACGCGGCCCTGGTCGACCGGGCGCGGACGCTGCTGGACCGGCCCGGGCGCAGCGTGCTCGGGATCTGCGGTGCACCCGGTGCCGGCAAGTCGACGCTGGCCGCCCGGCTCACCGCAGCGCTCGGGCCGGAGGCCGTCGTGCTGCCGATGGACGGGTTCCACCTGCACGACGACGAGCTGCGCCGGCTGGGACGCCAGGACCGCAAGGGCGCCCCGGACACCTTCGACGTGGACGGGTACGTCGCCCTGCTCCGACGGGTCCGCGCGTCGTCGGACCGGACGGTGTACGCGCCGTCGTTCGACCGGGACCGCGAGCTCTCCCTGGCCGGGGCGGTCCCCGTGCTGCCCGAGCACCGGCTCGTGGTGACCGAGGGCAACTACCTGCTGCTGGACGCGCCCGGGTGGTCGGAGGTCCGCCCCGAGCTCGACGAGTGCTGGTTCGTGGCCGGCGACGACGAGGTGCGGGTCGCCCGGCTGGTCGAGCGGCACGTGGCGCACGGCCGGACCCGGGAGGCGGCGACCGCCTGGGTGCAGCGCTCCGACGAGGCGAACGCCCGGCTGGTGGCGGCCACCCGCGCGCGAGCGGACCTGGTCGTGCAACCTTCCTGACCCCTCGTGCGTCTTGGTGGAAGGAACCATCGAGGAGGGGTCGTGCCATCCATCCACACCACGGTGCTCGCGGTCGGCTCGGCCGTCCTCGCGCTCACCCTCACCGCCTGCAGCTCGGAGAGCCCGTCGTCGGCTCCGCGGGCGACCGTCACCGTGACGGCCACGCCGACCAGCCCGGCCGGATCGCCCAGCTCCAGTCCCAGCTCCACCCCCAGCTCCACATCCAGCACCGTGGTGAGCACGCCGCGGTGCACCACCGCGGACCTGCGGGTCCGCCTCGGCACGGCCGACGCCGCCCTGGGCACCGAGCACTTCACCCTGAGCCTGACCAACACCTCGTCGCACGCCTGCCGGACCGGAGGCTTCGGGGGCGTGTCACTCGTCGGGGCCGGCCACGGCGTCCAGCTCGGCGCGCCGGCGGACCGCGCCGACGCCGGTCGGGCACGGTCGTTCGTGCTGCGACCCGGGCAGCGCGCCGACGCCCAGCTGGCACTGGGGACCGCGGAGAACTACCCGCGCGCCACCTGCCGGCCGGCGCCCGCCGACGGCTTCCGGATCTACCCGCCCAACGAGACACACTCGACGTACGTCGCGCGCCCGAGCACCGCGTGCCGGAACCCGGCCGTGCACCTGCTGCAGCTCACGCCGTACCAGCCGGTCGGCTGAGCGGGTCCACCTGCTCGGGCAGCGCTGTCACCCGGCGACGCGTGGGCGTCGCCGGGTGAGCAGAGGGTCGGAGGTCAGCGGGGCAGGGTGCCGGTGGGGTCGACGGCGTACCGGCGGCCCAACGGTGAGGTCCACAGCAGGGTGCCGCTGTCAGGGTCGCGCTCATAGGTCCACGACGAGTGCGTCTTGAGCCGGTGGTGGAAGCGGCACAACCGGGCGAGGTTGCCGGTGGAGGTCTGGCCCGGTGGTCCGCCGTCGTCGAGCGGGACGTACTCGACGATGTGGTCGCCGTCCCACCGGCGCCCGCGTCGGCCGCACCAGGGGAACTGGCAGCACAGGTCGCGCTCGGCCACCTGGTCGTGCAGCGCGACAGGGATCTCGTAGGCGTCGACACTGATCGTCGCGGTGAGGTCGACCACCGGGGTCACCCGCACGGTCGTACCCGGGGTCAGCCCGGCCAGCCACTGCTCGACGGCGGCCCGGGTGCGGGGGCCGTAGCCGTCGACCCGGGCGACCTCGCCCACGACCCCCTCGACCGCGGTGAGGTGCAGGTGGACGTGGAGCGGGCTGGTCGAGCGCCGGGCCCGTGGCCTCGGGGCGTCGGTCGCCGGGTCGCGCCGCGTCAGGTCGAGCGCGTACTGCGGGTCGGCGAGCACGCCGAGGCCGCGGGCGCGCCGGACCTGGAGCGGGTCCTCGTCCCCGAGGTCGGCCAGGACCGCGGCGATCCCGGAGAGGGCGACGTCCAGCGCGGCGGCATCGGGCGTGTCGGCGAGGGCGCTGAGCGAGGTCGTGCCGTCCAGGTGGTCCTCGAGCCACACCCCGCGCCGCTCCGCCGCCTCGGCCGCCTTGCGTTCGGCCAGCTCCGGGTCGAAGCGGAGCATCGCGGCCCCGACGCAGCGCAGGATGCGGGAGAGCGAGAGCCGTCCCGCGTACGGCGCCAGGGCCGCGTCGACGAAGTCCGCACCGGCCGCCGACAGCGGCAGCGTCTGCTGGGCGATCTGGCGCGCCTTCCAGGCCGGCAGCGCGCCGTCCACCATCCGCTGGAAGCACCGCGGCAGCCGGTCCCGCAGCTCCACAGCCTGGCCGACGTACGCCCGGCACGACGCCTCGGAGAGGCCGAGGGCGGCGGCGAGCTCGGCCACCGCGAACTCGGCCACCATGAAGGCGCCCTGGCCTGAGAGCCGCAGCTCACCCTCCGCCCCCAGCTCGCCCGGGGTGGAGGTCTGCTCGAGCAGACGCGCCGCCTCCCGGTCGACGGCGCCCCACCCCGGACGCACCCGGTGCAGGTCCGCCCAGTGGCAGACCCCACGCAGCTCCTCGGCCGCCGCGGCGTCCTGCGCCCGGCGCCGGCCCGTGATCCACGCCAGCGCCTCGGCGCCGTCCAGCCCGAGGACGTCGTCGGTGTCCTGGGGTGGTGCGCTTGGGGGTCGCGCGGCCAGCGGTGGCGCGATCGCGGTCATCAGGTCCATACGGCGAACCTACGGACCGGTACCGACATTTTTCGAACTGTTCGAATAGAGGTCTAGGCACCCTGTGGAGGTCGAGGCGCGAACGCGAAGCGTGAGCCACGAGACCACCGGCTACCGCGCGCGGACCCCTCACCGGGTCTCGTGGCTCGGGCTGCGCCCTCGCACCTCGACCACCGTGCTGGGCCTCGTGGCTCGGGCTGCGCCCTCGCACCTCGACCTCCGTGCCTGGGTGGCTCGACGTCCGGGCCGGACTAGATTGGCGGGCATGACGGAGCCCACCGAGCTGACTGTCCGTGCCCGCGACTGGGCGGCCGAGGACCCGGACCCGACGACGAGGGCGGAGCTGCTGGCACTGGTCGACGCGGCCGAGAAGGCCCCCGACGGGCCGGAGGCCACCGACCTGGCCGAGCGCTTCGCGGGCACGCTCGAGTTCGGCACCGCTGGGCTCCGAGGCGCCCTGGGCGCCGGTCCGATGCGGATGAACCGGGTGGTGGTGACCCGCGCCGCCGCCGGCCTGGTGGCCTACCTGCGCGACCACGGCGCCGGTGACGGCGACGCCGTCGTGATCGGGTACGACGCCCGCCACAACTCCGACGTCTTCGCCCGCGACACCGCCGAGGTCGTCACCGGCGCCGGGCTCCGCGCCCTCGTCCTGCCCCGCCCGCTGCCCACACCCCTGCTGGCGTTCGCCATCCGCCATCTCGGCTGCGTGGCGGGCGTGATGGTCACCGCGAGCCACAACCCGCCCCAGGACAACGGCTACAAGGTCTACCTCGGCGACGGCAGCCAGATCGTTCCCCCGGCCGACGCCGGGATCGCCGAGCGGATCGCCGCGGTGCCCGCCCTCGCCGAGGTGCCCCGCGGCGACGCCGGGGAGGTGCTGGGCGAGGACGTCGTCGCGGCGTACCTCGCCGCCGTCAGCGCGCTGGTCGACACCTGCGGTCCCAAGCAGCTCGCCACCGTCTACACCCCGCTGCACGGAGTCGGGGGCACCACCGTGGAGAGGGTGATGCGGCTCGCCGGCTTCCCGGCTCCCCTGGTGGTGCCCGCCCAGGCCGACCCGGACCCGGACTTCCCGACCGTGAGCTTCCCGAACCCGGAGGAGCCCGGCGCGATGGACCTGGCGGTGGCGCTCGCCGCCGAGTCGGGCGCGGACCTGGTCATCGCCAACGACCCCGACGCGGACCGGTGCGCGGTCGCCGTCCCGGGCGGGCCGCACGGCTGGCAGGTGCTCCGCGGCGACGAGGTCGGCGCGCTGCTCGGCGACTTCCTGCTGCGCACCGGCACCCACGGCACGTACGCCGCCTCGATCGTCTCCTCCTCCCTGCTGGGGAGGCTCGCCGCCGCACACGGGCAGCCGTACGTCGAGACGCTGACCGGCTTCAAGTGGATCGGGCGGGTCGACGGCCTCGCCTTCGGCTACGAGGAGGCGCTCGGCTACTGCGTGGCCCCGGCGATCGCCCGCGACAAGGACGGCGTCTCGGCGATCCTGCGCGTCGTCGAGCTGGCCGCCGGCCTCAAGGCGGAGGGCCGCACCCTGGTCGACCGGCTCGACGAGATCGCCCGTGAGCACGGCCTGCACGCCACCGACCAGCTCAGCGTCCGGGTCAGCGACCTGTCCCTGATCACCCGGGCGATGGCGACCCTGCGCGCCACGCCGCCCACCGCGCTGGGAGGACTGGCCGTCGAGCAGGCCGACGACCTCGCCCTGGGCAGCGCCGACCTGCCGCCGACCGACGGGCTGCGCTACCGGCTCGCGGACGGTGCCCGCGTCGTCGTCCGACCCTCCGGCACCGAGCCCAAGCTCAAGGCCTACCTCGAGGTCGTCGTCCCCGTCGAGGACGGCACCGAGGACGGCGTCGACGCAGCCCGGATCGCCGCGGCCGGCCGGCTCGACGCGATCCGGACCGACCTCGCCGCCGCGCTGAATCTGTGAGCGCTACACCAGCAGGCTGACCACGAACGCGAGCACCAGCACGCCGAGCACCACCAGCTCGGTCCGCGCCCACGAGGTCTCCACGGTGAGCCCCTCGCCCAGACGGTCCCGCCGGGCCGCCCGGGCCAGCTCGAAGATCTGGTTCTCGACGAACGTGTGGTAGTCCCCCGAGGTGTCCAGCTCCGCGACCTGCACGTGCCCCAGCCGGTCGTCGGCCTGCTCCACGCCCAGCACCGACATGGCGCCCCGGCTGCGGCGCTTGAGCAGCTTGCGGGCCGACCGGCCGATGCCGACGCAGACGTAGCGCTCCTCGCCCACCCACACCATCAGGGTCTGCCGGATCGTGACGATGTCGACCCGGGCGAGCGGCACGGTCGTGTCCCGCACGATGTTGCGCAGCACGAGCCGGTCGCGGTAGGCCACCGCCCGCGGCCGGAGCAGCGCCATCCAGGAGACCAGCGCCACCGCGGCGAGCACGATCACGACCCGCACGGTCGAGACCGTCGGCTCGACCGCCGCCAGGTAGCCCGCGATCACGGCCGCCGAGACGATGCTGACCCAGCCGACCAGCGCACCGCTGGTCGGCTTGAAGCTGCGGACCGGCCGCTCGGCGCCGGGCTCGCGGCTGCTCGGACGGGCTGACATGACAGCGATTCTGCCCTGCTGCCTAAACTGGCTCGATGACCACCGTCGCTCATCCCTCGACGGGGAGCGTCCCGGCCACCGATCTGGCCGACGTCACCTCGTCGGACGCCCGCCTCCGTCGCTTCCTCCACGGCCTTCCCGGCGTCGACCAGGTGGGAGCCGAGGCACGCGCCGCCTCCCTCGGCACCCGCTCGATCAAGACGACCGCCAAGGCGTTCGCCCTCGACCTGGCGATCCGGATGGTCGACCTGACCACCCTGGAGGGCGCCGACACGCCCGGCAAGGTCAAGGCCCTGGCCGCCAAGGCCATGCGACCCGACCCCACCGACCCGACCTGCCCCGCCACCGCAGCGGTCTGCGTCTACCCCGACCTCGTCGGCGTGGCCAAGCAGACCCTCGGCAGCAGCGGCGTCAACGTCGCCGCCGTCGCCACCGCCTTCCCCAGCGGCCGCGCCGCCCTCGACATCAAGCTCGCCGACACCGCCGACGCCGTCGAGGCGGGCGCCGACGAGATCGACATGGTCATCGACCGCGGCGCCTTCCTCTCCGGGCGCTACCTGCAGGTCTTCGAGGAGATCGTCGCGGTCCGCGAGGCCTGCGGGTCCGCCCACCTCAAGGTCATCTTCGAGACCGGCGAGCTGCAGACCTACGACAACGTCCGCCGCGCCTCCTGGCTGGCGATGCTGGCCGGCGCGCACTTCATCAAGACCTCCACCGGCAAGGTGCAGCCCGCGGCCACACTGCCCGTCACGCTGGTGATGCTCGAGGCCGTCCGCGACTTCCGGGACCAGACGGGCCGGATGGTCGGCGTGAAGCCCGCCGGCGGCATCCGGACCTCCAAGGACGCGCTGAAGTACCTGGTCATGGTCAACGAGGTCGCGGGTACGGACTGGCTCGACCCGGACTGGTTCCGCTTCGGCGCCTCCACCCTGCTCAACGACCTGCTCCAGCAGCGGATGAAGCTGCGCACCGGCCGCTACTCCGGCCCCGACTACGTCACCCTGGACTGATCACCGATGCCTGAGCTCTTCGAGTACGCCCCCGCGCCGGAGTCGCGCGCGATCCTCACCCTCAAGCCCTCCTACGGGCTCTTCGTCGACGGCGACTTCGTCGACGCCACCGGCGGCTCCTTCAAGTCGACCAGCCCCGCCACCGAGGAGGTGCTGGCCGAGGTCGGCGAGGCCTCCGAGGCCGACGTCGACCGGGCCGTCCGCGCGGCCCGCCGTGCGCAGACCCGCACCTGGGGCCGGATGAGCGGCCGCGAGCGCGGCAAGTACCTGTTCCGGATCGCCCGGATCCTGCAGGAGCGCAGCCGCGAGCTCGCGGTGCTCGAGTCGCTCGACAACGGCAAGCCGATCAAGGAGTCGCGCGACGTCGACGTCCCGCTGGCCGCGGCGCACTTCTTCTACTACGCCGGCTGGGCCGACAAGCTCGGCTACGCCTTCCCCGGCCGTACGCCGGCCCCGCTCGGCGTCGCCGGCCAGGTCATCCCGTGGAACTTCCCGCTGCTGATGCTGGCCTGGAAGGTCGCCCCCGCCCTGGCCTGCGGCAACACCGTGGTCCTCAAGCCCGCCGAGACCACCCCGCTGAGCGCGCTGCTCTTCGCCGAGATCTGCCAGCAGGCCGACCTGCCCGCCGGCGTGGTCAACATCGTCACCGGTGCCGGCGAGACCGGCCGGGCAGTGGTCGCCCACCCGGACGTCGACAAGGTCGCCTTCACCGGCTCCACCGACGTCGGCAAGCAGATCGCCCGCACCGTGGCCGGGTCGCACAAGAAGGTCACCCTCGAGCTGGGCGGCAAGGCGGCCAACATCGTCTTCGACGACGCCCCGGTCGACCAGGCCGTCGAGGGCATCGTCAACGGCATCTTCTTCAACCAGGGCCACGTGTGCTGCGCGGGCTCGCGACTGCTGGTGCAGGAGTCGATCGCCGAGGAGCTGCTCGAGCGGCTCAAGCGGCGGATGGCCACCCTGCGGGTCGGCGACCCGCTCGACAAGAACACCGACGTGGGCGCCATCAACTCCGCCGAGCAGCTCGGCCGGATCCGCGAGCTCGCCGCGGTCGGCGACGACGAGGGCGCCGAGCGCTGGTCCCCGCCGTGCGGCCTGCCGAGCACCGGGTTCTGGTTCCCGCCGACGATCTTCACCGGCGTCACCCAGGCCCACCGGATCGCCCGGGAGGAGATCTTCGGCCCGGTGCTCTCCGTGCTGACCTTCCGCACGCCGAGCGAGGCCGTCGAGAAGGCCAACAACACCCCGTTCGGCCTCTCGGCCGGCGTCTGGTCGGAGAAGGGGTCGCGGATCCTGTGGGCCGCGCAGCACCTGCGCGCCGGCGTGGTCTGGGCCAACACGTTCAACAAGTTCGACCCCACGTCGCCGTTCGGTGGCTACAAGGAGTCCGGGTACGGCCGCGAGGGCGGCCTGCACGGCCTGGAGGCCTACGTCCGGCTGGAGGAGCAGCGGTGAGCCGCATCGACGTCCGCAAGACCTACAAGCTCTACCTGGGCGGGGCCTTCCCCCGCTCGGAGTCGGGCCGCACCTACGTCGTGGAGGACGCCAAGGGGCGCTTCGCGGCCAACGCGGCGTACGCCTCCCGAAAGGACGCCCGCGACGCCGTGGTGGCCGCCCGCAAGGCGTTCGGCGGCTGGTCGGCCAGGACGCCGTACAACCGGGGCCAGGTGCTCTACCGGGTCGCCGAGGTGCTCGAGGGCCGGCGCGCCCAGTTCACCGAGTCGGTGCAGCTCTCGACCGGCGCCACCAAGCGGCAGGCGGAGGCCGAGGTGGACGCGGCGGTCGACCGCCTGGTCTGGTACGCCGGCTGGGCCGACAAGCTCGCCCAGGTGGTCGGCGGGACCAACCCGGTCGCCGCGCCGTACTTCAACTTCTCGCTGCCCGAGCCGACCGGCGTCGTGGCGGTGCTGGCACCCGAGGACGCCCCGCAGTCGACGCTGCTCGGGCTGGTCAGCGTGGTCGCCCCCGTCATCACCACCGGGAACACCTGCATCGTCGCGGCGGCCCCCACCCGTCCGCTGCCGGCCGTCGACCTCGCCGAGGTCCTCGCCACCAGCGACGTCCCCGGTGGCGTGGTCAACCTGCTCACCGGCGCGTTCGCCGACACGGCACCGACCCTCGCCTCGCACCAGGACGTCAACGCGATCGACCTCACCGGCATCGTCGACACTGAGGAGGCCCGCGCGCTCGAGCAGGCCGCGGCCGACAACCTCAAGCGGGTCCGCCGGCCGGCCACCCCGGGCGAGGGCGAGGACTGGGCCGCCGACCCGGGGATCGAGCGGATGACCTGGCTGCTGGAGACCAAGACCGTCTGGCACCCCGTCGGCGTCTGACCCGACCGCCGGGGCCCGAGAGCTGAGTGCCGTCAGGCTCCCAGCTCGCGGTACGCCGGCTTGATGACGTCGGTGATGATCGCGAGCCGCTCGTCGAAGGGCAGGAACGCACTCTTCATCGCGTTGATCGCGAACCAGCGCAGGTCCTCGGCCCCGAAGCCGAACGCGTCGACGAGCTGCTGGAGCTCGCGGCCCATCGACGTCCCCGACATCAGCCGGTTGTCGGTGTTGACGGTGACCCGGAAGCCGAGCTCGGTCAGCAGCCCGATCGGGTGCTCGGCGATGGACGACGCCGCACCGGTCTGCAGGTTGGAGGTCGGGCACATCTCCAGCGGGATGCGCTTGTCGCGCACGTACGCCGCGAGGCGGCCGAGCACGGGCGTGCCGTCGCGGCCGACGGTGATGTCGTCGATGATCCGGACGCCGTGACCGAGCCGGTCGGCCCCGCACCACTGGATCGCCTGCCAGATCGAGGGCAGCCCGAAGGCCTCCCCCGCATGGATGGTGAAGTGCGCGTTCTCCCGCTGCAGGTACTCGAAGGCGTCGAGGTGCCGGGTGGGCGGGTAGCCCGCCTCCGCTCCGGCGATGTCGAAGCCGGCCACGCCACGGTCCCGGTTCGCCACCACCAGCTCGGCGATCTCCATCGAACGGGCGGCGTGCCGCATCGCGGTGAGCAGCTGCCGGACCACGATCGTCGACCCCGCCGCGGCCGCGTCCCGCTCGCCCTCCGCGAACCCGTCGCGCACCGCGTCGACCACGTCCTGCAGCGAGAGCCCGCCGGTCAGGTGCTGCTCGGGGGCGTAGCGGACCTCGGCGTAGACCACGCCGTCGGCGGCCAGGTCGACCACGCACTCGCGGGCCACGCGGACCAGGTGCTCCCGGGTCTGCATCACCGCGACCGTGTGGGTGAACGTCTCCAGGTAGCGCTCCAGCGACCCGGAGTCGGCCGCCTCGGTGAACCAGCGGCCCAGCTCCACGCCGTCCGCGGCGGGCAGCGGGTGCCCGATCTCCGCGGCCAGCTCCACGATCGTGGCCGGGCGCAGACCGCCGTCGAGGTGGTCGTGCAGGAGCACCTTGGGCGCGCGCCGGACCAGTTCGCTAGGTTCGGTCATGCCTGACATCCAAGCACGGGAGGAAGTTGATGAGGGTCTTCCAGAACCTCGACGAGCTGCGCGCGGCCGTCGGTGAGGAGCTCGGTCCCAGCGACTGGCTCACCATCACCCAGGACCGGGTCAACCAGTTCGCCGACGCCACCGGTGACCACCAGTGGATCCACGTCGACCGGGAGCGCGCCCTCAAGAGCCCCTTCGGCGGCACGATCGCGCACGGGTACCTCACCCTGTCGCTGGTCCCGGTGCTGGCCTCGCAGCTGTTCCGGATCGACACCGAGGGCCCCAAGCTCAACTACGGCGTCAACAAGGTCCGCTTCCCGGCCCCGCTGCCCGTCGGCTCCAGCATCCGGGCCACCGCCACGATCGTCGCGGTCGAGGACGTCCCGGCCGGAGTGCAGGCGGTGCTGCGCTACGTGATCGAGATCGAGGACGGCGACAAGCCGGCCTGCGTCGCCGAGACCGTCGTCCTGTTCCTGCCGCGCTGACGACCCGGAACGGAACCGCTGACCGCCCGTGCGCATCGTCTCGCTGCTGCCCTCGACCACCGAGATCCTCTTCGCCCTCGGCGCGGGCGACGACGTGGTCGGGGTGACCTTCGAGTGCGACACCCCCGCCGAGGCCCGGACGCGGCGGGTGGTCTCGACCTCGGCGATGCCCGAGGGGCTCGACCCGGCCGGGATCGACGCATACGTCGCTGCCGCGACCGCCCGGGGTGAGGACCTCTACCACCTCGACGAGGGCGCCTTGGCCGGGCTCGACGCCGACCTGGTGGTGACCCAGGACCTGTGCGCGGTGTGCGCGGTGGACGTCGACCGGGTCGACGAGGCGCTGGCCCACCTCGGCTGCACCGCCGAGGTGCTCACCATCGACCCGCACACCCTGGCCGACGTGCTGGACTCCGTACTGACCCTGGGCCGCGCGGTCGGGCGCGAGCAGGAGGCTGCCACCCTGGTCGCGGGGCTGCAGGAGCGGCTCGTCGCGGTCGAGCGTCGGGTCCGGGACCGGCCACGACCCCGGGTGGCGGTGCTGGAGTGGACCGACCCGCCGTACGCACCGGGCCACTGGCTGCCCGAGATGGTCGCGCTCGCCGGCGGCGACTGCGTGCTCGGCACCGCCGGGGAGCGGTCGACCCGGGTGCGCTGGGAGGACGTGCGGTCCGCCTCCCCCGACGTGGTGGTGGTCGCGCCGTGCGGCTACGACCGGGCCGGGGCACAGGCGCAGGCCGACCGCCTGGTGGCGGCCGGCCTGCTGCCCGACGGCGCGCTGGTGCACGCGGTCGACGCTAACGGCTGCTGGGCCCGGCCCGGACCCCGGCTGGTGGACGGTGTCGAGGAGCTGGCCGAGGTCCTGCTCGGCCGGTGACCATCCGGTGATCAGCCGGTGACCAGCGCGGTGTCGTCGACGACGAAGCTGGTCTGCAGCGAGGCGTCCTCGGTGCCGACGAGCTTCACCGTGACGGCCTTGCCGGTGTAGGCCGACAGGTCGAAGGAGCGCTTCACGAACGCCGTGCCCTTGTTGAGGTTCGAGTACGTCGCCAGGGTCGTCGTGGTGCCGCTGGAGACCACCTGCACCTTGAGCCGGTCGAAGGCGGCGCTCGCGGTGGTCTCCGCGGTGTCGACCCGCAGGTAGAACGAGAACGTCGCACTGGTCGCCGCCGGGATCGTGACGGCCTGGGCCACCGACTCGGTCGCGGTGGTGCCGTTGCCGTCGAGCCAGGCCTTCCAGGTGCCGGTCCGGGCGGGACGCCGGGTGGAGCTGGTGATGACCCCGGCGGTCGCGGTCCAGGCGGTGTTGCCGGACTCGAAGCCGGGGTTGCGCAGCAGGTTGCCCGACGGCGGGGTGCTGGTCACCACGGTCTGCAGCAGCCGGTTCGGCGAGCCGGTGCCGGCGCCGGTGACCTTGCCGGTCACGGCCGCGCCGACGATCGCCGCGGAGACGGCGGCGGGCGTGGCGCTCGGGTGGCCCTGCAGGTACAGCGCCGCCGCGCCGGTCACGTGCGGGGTCGCCATCGACGTGCCGCTGATCGTGTTCGTGGCCGTGTCGCTGGTGTTCCAGGACGAGGTGATCCCCGACCCGGGGGCGAAGAGGTCCAGGCAGGCACCGGTGTTGGAGAAGCTCGACCGGGCGTCGGTGCTCGTGGTCGACCCGACCGTCAGGGCGCTCGGCACCCGGGCCGGGGACCCGCCGCAGGCGTCGACGTTGTCGTTGCCGGCCGCCACCGCGAAGACGACCCCCGAGGAGACCGCCGTGGCCACCGCGCTGTCGAGCGCGGTGGAGGCGCCCCCACCGAGGCTCATGTTGGCCACCGAGGGCCCGCTGTGGTGGGCGGTCACCCAGTCGACGCCGGAGATGACGCCGGACGTGGTGCCGCTGCCGTCGCAGCCCAGCACCCGGACGGGGACCAGGGTCACCGCCTTGGCGACGCCGTACGTCGTGCCGCCGACGGTGCCCGAGACGTGGGTGCCGTGGCCGTTGCAGTCGTCGGTGCCGTGGCCGTCGGCGACCGCGGTGAACCCGGCGCCGACCCGGCCCGAGAGCTCGGTGTGGGTGGCGCGGATGCCGGTGTCGACGATGAACGCCGTCACCCCGGCGCCGGTCTGGTCGTAGGTGTAGGTGCCCGACAGCGGCAGGCCGGCCTGGTCGATGCGGTCCAGGCCCCAGGTGGCCGAGGCCTGCGTGGTGTCGACGGAGATCCGCTGGTCCTGCTCGACGTAGGCGACCCGGGGGTCGGTGCGCAGCGCCGCGAGGCCGGCGGCGTCGAGGCGGGCGGTGAACCCGTGCAGGGCGTGGTCGAACCGGCGGCCCACGGTGCCGCCGTCGGCGCTCACCCGGGCCGAGGCGCGCGTGCGGGCCGAGGCCGACACCCCGTCCTTCATCACCACGATGTAGCTGCCCGGGACGGCCCGGCCGGCCGCGGCGCGGACCAGCGGGGCCCGGTCCGGCGACGTCCCGGCCGCAGCGGGTCCGGCGACGGACAGAGCGGCCGCGACCACGGTGGCCACGGTGGTCGCGGTGGTCGCGGTGGTGAGGAGGGTGAGGCGCATGGGCTGGCTCCCGGGGTGTGGGGTCGCGACCGCCGGCGGTGGGTCGCACACCCGGAGAGGAGTCCCGGTCCCCCCTCCCGATACCGCTCAGGCCACGGGGTCCAGTCCAGCCCGGGCGGGGTCCAGGGCGCCGTCGGGCCGGAGCCGGCGGGAACGGCCCAGCAGCAGGAAGCAGATCACCGCCCAGGCGCCGAGCAGGAGCCAGGGTCGGGCTCCCAGGCCGCGCCCGAAGACCAGCCCGGTCGTCACGTCGAGGGCGGCGGCGTGCGGGCCGAGCAGGTAGACCCACGGCCACGGGTCGGGCATCGTGTCGGGCCGGACCTGGGAGAGGAACGGTGCCAGCGGTCCGACGGTGGTGCCCACCGCGACGGCCAGACCCGGCAGCCCCAGCAGGGCCTCGCAGGCCAGCACGAACCAGCCGCTCACCACCACCGTCAGCGTGCCGGCGGCCACCAGCGGACCGAGGGGCGCCTGCACGGAGGACGGCAGCGCGAGCGCACCGGCCAGACCCCCCAGCGCTCCCCCGGCGGCCAGCAGGACGAGCCTGCCCAGACCCCGGGACGCGGTCGGGGCGACCGGACCGCGGAGCAGGCACAGGACCGCCGCGGCGCCCAGCCCGAGCAGCATCCAGGCCACCACCAGCGCGAACGGGACCCCGCGCCAGGCGTCCGGGCTCCGCGCGGGAGGGACGACGGCCGCCCGCAGCCCGCGCCCCAGCCCGGCGCTGACCGGGACGAGCCGCAGCCGCACCTCGCGCACGAGGGCCGCCGACGTCGTCGAGGGCACCACCAGCACGTCCTCGCCGACCCGCAGGTCGACCACCACCGCGGCGTCCAGCCGGCCGTCGGCGACGCCCTCCTGCGCGGTCCGCAGGGCCGACCCGACGGCCGGCACCTGCCGGGCGTCGAAGGGGCGGCCCGCGAGACCGTCGACCCGACGGGCCATCTCCTGGACGACCGGGGCGGGCCCGACCACGCCGAGGACCAGGCCGTGCGGCTCCGGGCCGACCACCCGGACGTGAAGGGTGGCAAGCAGCGGGAGCAGCAGGCTCGCCGCCACGACGACGCCGAGCAGCCACCGGCGCCGCTGCCCACCCGGACGTGTCACGCCCGTCAGGCTAGGTGAGGATGGGGAGGTGCGAGCACGCGGGTGGCGGTGGGAGGTCGTCGCGGTCGTCGTACCCCTGGCGGCCCTGCTGCTCGGGGCGACGCTGCTGGTCCCGGCCCGCGAGACCGTGCCCGACGCGCCCGACCTGCCGGGCGCCAGCGAGACCCGCTGCCTGGACATCGGACCGATCACCGACGTGGCCGCCCTGGACCGGTTCGCCCGCACCGTCCGCGGCGACCCGGGGTTCGCCGGGGGCGACGTGGGCGCCAGCGTCGAGCTGCAGGACGGGCGCTTCCTGTTCGTCTTCGGCGACACCCTGCGCGGCGACTCCTTCGACGGCGAGCAGTTCGTCCACAACTCGATGCTGGTGTTCTCCCCCGGCTGCGGCCAGGTGGTCCTGCCCGCGGACCACGGGGCGATCGTCCCGGACCGCGCCGACGGCGTCGGCTACTGGCCGATGTCGGTGGCCCGGGTGCCGCGCGAGGGCTACGACCTGGTCGGGGTGGGCGTGCAGCGGGTCCGCCCGACCGGGTCCGGCGTCTTCTCCTTCGAGGTGCTCGGGCCCGCGGTGGCGACCTTCATCGTGCCGGTCGGCAAGGCGCCGCAGCTGCTCGGGGTGCACGACCTGGGCGCCGACCACGGCGACCCGACCCGCCCGATGTGGGGCGCCGCAGCCGCGGTGCACCACGGCTGGGTCTACTGCTACGGCACCTCGCGACCGGCCGACGCGACCACCGGCGGGTTCGCCCTGCAGGTGGCGCGGTTCCGGCCCGAGGACCTCGCCCGTCCCGGCGCCTGGCACTACTGGGACGGCGGCCGCTGGCAGGACGACCCCGACCGGGCCGCCGTGCTGGTGCCCGCGGCCGGCGGGGTCTCGGAGACGTTGAGCGTCTTCCACCAGGGCCGGCGGTGGTACGCGCTGAGCAAGCGCGACGAGGTGCTGGGCAGCGACCTGACCGTGTGGACCGCCCCGGGTCCGACCGGCCCGTTCACAGCGGCCCCGGCGCTGGCACAGATCCCGTCGGACGCCGCCACCGGCACGCTGCGCTACCTGCCGCTGGCCCACCCGGCCCTGCTGCCGGTCCCGGGCACGGTCGTCGTCGGCTACAGCGAGAACAACACCGACGTCACCGTGGTGCGCGACGACCCGCGCCGCTACCGGCCACGCTTCCTGCGGGTCGTCCTGCCGCGCTGAACCGACCGGGGGTGGTCGCGCGGGCTCAGTCCACTCGGCCGAGGACCAGCGGGGTCGGCGTGAACGTGTCGCCGATGTCGTACCCGCCCTCGAGCGCCGCGAGGGCGCGGTCGAACCGGTCCGGCTCGTCGGTGTGCAGCGTCAGCAGCGGCTCGCCCGCATTGACCCGGTCCCCGGGCCGCGCGTGCCACACCACGCCCGCGCCGGCCTGCACCGGCTCGCCCTGCTTCGCCCGCCCGGCCCCCAGGCGCCAGGCGGCCAGCCCGACGGCCATCGCGTCCAGCCGGGTCAGCGTGCCGGAGGTCGGCGCGGTCACGACCTGGGTCTCCCGGGCCGTCGGCAGGGGTGCGTCCGGGTCGCCGTCCTGGGCGGCCACCATCCGGCGCCAGGCGTCCATCGCCGAGCCGTCGGCCAGCCGGTCGGCCGGGTCGACGTCGTCACGCCCGGCCCCGGCGAGCATCTCGCGGGCGAGCGCCAGGGTCAGCTCGACGACGTCGGCGGGGCCGCCCCCGGCCAGCACCTCGACCGACTCGGCCACCTCCAGCGCGTTGCCGGCAGTCAGCCCCAGGGGCGTCGACATGTCGGTGAGCAGGGCGACCGTCCGCACGCCGGCGTCGGTGCCCAGCGCCACCATCGTCTCGGCCAGCTCCTGGGCCCTCGCCCGGTCCTTCATGAACGCCCCGGTGCCGACCTTCACGTCCAGCACGAGCGACCCGGTGCCCTCGGCGATCTTCTTGCTCATGATCGAGGAGGCGATCAGCGGGATCGCCTCCACGGTGCCGGTGACGTCGCGCAGGGCGTAGAGCTTCTTGTCCGCCGGCGCCAGCCCCGTCCCGGCCGCACAGATCACCGCGCCGACGTCCTCGAGCTGGCGCAGCATCTCGTCGTTCGACAGCGCCGCGCGCCAGCCCGGGATCGCCTCCAGCTTGTCCAGGGTGCCGCCGGTGTGACCGAGCCCGCGACCGGAGAGCTGCGGCACCGCCACCCCGCAGGCGGCGACCAGCGGGGCGAGCGGCAGGGTGATCTTGTCGCCGACCCCGCCGGTGGAGTGCTTGTCGGCCGTGGGACGCGACAGGGCCGAGAAGTCCATCCGCTCCCCCGACGCGATCATCGCCGCGGTCCACCGGCCGATCTCGGCGCGGTCCATGCCGTTGAGCAGGATCGCCATGGCCAGCGCCGACATCTGCTCGTCGGCGACCACGCCCCGGGTGTAGGCGTCGACCACCCAGTCGATCTGGCTCTCGCTCAGGCGGGCGCCGTCGCGCTTGGCGATGATCACCTCGACCGCGTCGTGCTGCTCAGCCATGACTCTCCTCGTCGTCGGGACCGGCTGCCACCGGGACCCGGTGGTACCCCCGCAGCACGAGCGTGCCGCGGGACTCGGGCTCACCCATGAGCCGCAGCCCGGGGAACCTCTCCGTCAGGGCCGTCAGGGACTCCGCCAGCTCCATCCGGGCCAGCGGCGCGCCCAGGCAGAAGTGCACCCCGACGCCGAAGGCCAGGTGCGGGTTCTCCGCGCGGGCGGGGTCGAAGACGTCGGGGTCGGCGAAGACGGCCGGGTCGCGGTTGGCCGCCCCGATCAGCGCAGCGATCCGCTCGCCCGGCTGCACGGTCACGCTGCCGACCTCGACCGGCTCGGTCGCGGTGCGCTCGAAGAGCTGCAGGGCGGAGTCGAAGCGCAGCATCTCCTCCACCGTCAGCGGGACCGCGGGGGCCGGGCGCAGGCCCGCCCGGAGCATCGCGACCAGGCCGTTGCCGAAGACGTTGACCGACGCCTCGTGCCCGGCGTTCAGCAGCAGCACCACCGAGGCGACCACCTCGTCCTCGGAGAGCTCGGTGGCCGCCAGGTCGCTGACCAGGTCGTCGGCGGGCCGGCGGCGGCGTACGGCGACCAGGTCGCGCACCAGCGCAGCGAAGTCCGCCGCGGCCCGGACGGCCGCGTCCACGACGGCCGGGGACGGGTCGACCTCGTACATCCGCACGATCGCCTGCGACCAGGCGCGCAGGTCCGGCGCGTGGGTGGACGGCACCCCGAGGAGCTCGGCGATGACGAGGACCGGCAGCGGCTCGGCGTACTCCCCCACCACGTCGAAGCCGTCGGGGTCGACCTCGTCGAGCAGCGACCCGGCGAGGTCGCGGACCCGGGGGCGCAGGCGCTCGACGTGGCCCCGGCTGAACGCGGCGGCCACCGGGCGGCGCAGCCGGGTGTGCTCGGGCGGCTCGTTCTCCATCATCTGGTGGCGGTGCAGCAGGTTGAACGGCTCCAGGTACGCCGCCGGCTCCCGGTCGGCCCAGAGCCGGCCGAGCCGGCGGTTGCGCTGCACCGCCGAGGCCGCGGCGTGGTCGAAGGTGAGGTAGCGCCCGGACTCCTCGTGCCAGGCGACCGGGTGGCGCCGGCGCTCGGCGGCGAAGCACGGGTAGGGGTCGGCGACCAGCGCCGGGTCGGTCAGGTCAACCGTCGTGGTCGGCCGCACCGGGCGCCTCCCTGGTCACCGCGTGCAGCGACTCCGGGCCGAACGCGTCCGGGAGGATCTCGCTCATCGGGCGCACGCCCGCGCCGGTGAGCAGCAGCAGGGACGCGCCCCCGTTCTCCCACAGCAGCTGGCGGCAGCGACCGCACGGCATGATCAGGTCGCCGTCGCGGTTGACGCAGACGAAGTGCGTGAGCCGCCCCCCGCCGCTGAGGTGCAGCTGGGAGACCAGGCCGCACTCGGCGCACAGGCCCAGCCCGTAGGAGGCGTTCTCGACGTTGCAGCCCACCACGGTGCGGCCGTCGTCGACCAGGGCGGCCGCCCCCACCTGGTAGTCGGAGTACGGCGCGTAGGCGTGCGCCATCGCGTCGGTCGCGGCGCGGGTGAGCGCGGCCCAGGCGTCCTGGCCGAGGACGGAGTCCTCCTGCGCGTCGGTCCCGGTCACCCCGCCTGGCCCTTCCGGTAGGGCTGGCCGTCGGCTGCGGGCATGCGGAGCTGCTGGCTGGCGAAGGCGAGCACCAGCAGGGTCACGACGTACGGCGCCATCGTGGTGAACTCGCGCGGCACCTGGTCGGTGGTGAGGAACCAGGTCAGCACCAGCGCCCCGACGACGGCGGTGACGATCGCGGAGGTCCGCTGGGCGCGGCGCAGCTGGAGCACCGCGAGCAGGATCAGCACCACGCCGGCCCCGAGCAGCAGGGCGTGCAGCGAGGTGCTGCCGCTGCGCAGCTGCATGGCGTTGGTGAACCCGAAGAGGGCCGAGCCGAGCAGCAGGCCGCCGGGACGCCAGTTGCCGAAGAGCATCGCGGCCAGGCCGATGTAGCCACGACCGCCGGTCTGCCCGACCTGGAAGCCGGAGGAGGCCACCATCGCCAGGTAGGCGCCGCCCAGGCCCGCGAAGGCACCGGAGATGACGACCGCCACGATCTTGTAGCGGTAGACGTTGACGCCGAGGGTCTCGGCCGCCGAGGGCGACTCGCCGCAGGAGCGCAGCCGCAGCCCGAAGGAGGTCCGCCACAGCACCCAGCCGGTGAAGGCGACCAGGCCGAAGGCGACCAGGGTCAGCACGCTGAGGTCGAGGGTGAGCGCCCCGACCACGGAGGCCAGGTCGGAGACCACGAACCAGTGCTTGTCCTCCAGGGTCTTCATCGGGTCGGCGATGAAGGACAGGTCGATCGCGGGCACCTCGGGCAGGTCCGGCGACTGGGTGGGACCGCCGCCCTCCAGCCCGGAGAAGAGCGACTCGGCGAGGAAGCCCGCCACCCCCAGGCAGATGATGTTGATGGCGACGCCGGAGACGATGTGGTCGACGGTGAAGACCACGGTGGCCAGCGCGTGCAGGGCCCCGCCGAGGGCGCCGAGCACCACGCCGCCCAGGATCCCGGCGACCCAGCCGTAGTGGTAGCCGAAGTAGCCGGCCCCGAAGGTGCCGAGGATCATCATGCCCTCGAGCCCGATGTTGACCACGCCGGCGCGCTCGGACCAGAGCCCGCCGAGACCGGCCATCGCGATCGGAACGGAGGCGACCAGGGCCGCCCGCAGGGTGCCTGCCGAGGTGACGTCGTCGGCGCCGGTGACGACCCGGATCAGCGAGATCGAGACGAAGGCGATCCCGACGTACAGCAGCCAGCGCCAGCGCCGGTCGGCCGCGCTGGTGCGGTGCGGCGCGGGGCTGCTCACGTCCTGCGTCGGTGCGATGGTCATGCCGTCGCTCCTTCCACCTCGGTGTGGACGTCGACCTTCTCGGCCACCGCCGCCTGCTCGGCCGCGACCCGGATCCGCCGGACCACCTCGTAGGCGATGACCACGGCCATCACGATGACGCCCTGGGTGACGCCGACGATGTCCTGGGAGATCCCGGCCAGGATGTTGAGCAGGTTGGCCTGCTCGGACAGGAACGAGAAGACCAGGGCGCCCACGGCGATGCCCAGCGGGTGGTTGCGGCCGAGCAGCGCGACCGCGATGCCCGCGAAGCCGATGCCGGTCTGGAAGGACGTGCCGTAGTTGTAGGCCTGCCCGAAGAGGACCGGCATGCCGATCAGGCCCGCGACGGCCCCGGACATCAGCATCGAGGCGAGCACCATCCGCTTCACGTCCACGCCGCTGGCGATCGCGGCGCTCTCGGAGCGGCCCGTGGCGCGCAGGTCGAAGCCGAACCGGGTGCGGTTCAGGATCACCCAGTAGGCGACGCCGACCACGACCGCCAGCAGGGCCAGGCCGTAGAGCTGGGTGACGCCGCTGAAGACGGTGACGCCGCCGACGTGGCTGGAGTCCGGAATGGTCTTGGTGGCCGTGGAGTTGCCCGTCTGCACGCCGACCTTGTTGATGAAGTAGCCGACCAGGGCGCCGGCGATGGCGTTCAGCATGATCGTGGAGATGACCTCGCTGACGCCGCGGGTGACCCGCAGCAGCGCGGCGATGCCGGCCCACGCGGCGCCGGCGAGCATGGCGACGAGCACGGCCGCGATGGTGTTGAGCTTGCCGGGCAGCCACGCCTCGCCGGCGAAGACCGCGGCGGCGAAGGCGGCGATGCGGTACTGACCCTCGACGCCGATGTTGAACAGGTTCATCCGGAACCCGATCGCGGCGGCCACGCCGGACAGGTAGAGGGCCGAGCCGTAGTTGAGGATGTTGACGATGTTGCGCTGGGCGGGCCAGGTCAGCATGGTGTCCCAGAAGGCGCCCACGTCGTCCCCGGTGGCCAGCAGGACGAGCGTGGTGACGACCGCGGCGACCACCAGGGCGAGCAGCGGCGCGGCGACGCTGAGCAGCGCGCGACGGACGGGGCTCATGCGGCACCTCCGGCACCGGTCATCGCGGAGCCGAGCTCCTGCGGGTTCACGGTCTGCGGGTCGAACGTGCCGACCAGGCGCCCTCGGAGCAGCACCTTGATCGTGTCGGAGAGGCCGATCAGCTCGTCGAGGTCCGCCGAGACCAGCAGCACGGCCAGGCCCTGCCGCCGGGCAGCGCGGATGTGGTCCCAGATCTGCGCCTGCGCACCGACGTCCACGCCGCGGGTCGGGTGCGAGGCGATCAGCAGCACCGGGTCGCTGCTCATCTCGCGGCCGACGATGAACTTCTGCTGGTTGCCGCCCGAGAGCGCCCGGGCGGTCGTGTCGATGCCGGGGGTCCGCACGTCGTACTCGGCCACGATGCGGCTCGAGTCGGCGCGTGCGCCCTTGACGTTGAGCCAGGGGCCCTTCACGTTCGGCTCCCGGGTCTGGTGGCCCAGGATCCGGTTCTCCCACAGGGGCGCGTCGAGCAGCAGCCCGTGCCGGTGGCGGTCCTCGGGGATGTAGCCGACCCCGCTCTCGCGGCGCTCCAGCGTCGACCAGCCGGTGATGTCCTTGCCGTCCATCCACAGCGTCCCGGCCGACGGGTGCCGCATGCCGACGATCGTCTCGACCAGCTCGAGCTGGCCGTTGCCCTCGACCCCGGCGATGCCGAGCACCTCGCCGGCGTGGATGGTGAGGTCGATGTCGGAGAGCAGGTCGCGGCCCCCCGCATCGGTCAGCGTCAGGTCGCGCACCTCGAGCTTGACCACGTCGGTGACGGTGGACTCCTCGGTGCTGGGCGAGGGCAGCTCGGTGCCGACCATGAGCTCGGCCAGCTGGCGGGCGGTGACCTCCGCCGGGGTGACCGAGGCGACCGTGGTCCCCCGCCGCATCACGGTGATGGCGTCGGAGACGGCCAGCACCTCGTCGAGCTTGTGGGAGATGAAGATCAGGGTGTGCCCCTGGCTCTTGAGCTCGCGCAGGTTGTCGAAGAGCGCGACGACCTCCTGCGGGACGAGCACCGCGGTGGGCTCGTCGAGGATGATGATGCGGGCCCCGCGGTAGAGCACCTTGAGGATCTCGACCCGCTGCCGCTCGCCGACGCCGAGGTCCTCGACCAGCTCGTCGGGGTCGAGCTCGAACCCGTAGGCGTCGGAGATGCGGCGGATCTCGGTGCGGGCGCCGTCCCCGATCCCGTGCAGCCGCTCCGCCCCGAGGACGACGTTCTCCAGCACGGTCAGGTTGTCGGCCAGCATGAAGTGCTGGAAGACCATCCCGATGCCCTGCGCGATCGCGTCGGAGGGGGTGCCCAGCACGACGGTGCGGCCGTTGACCGCGATCGACCCCTCGTCGGGCTTCTGCACGCCGTACAGGATCTTCATCAGGGTCGACTTGCCCGCGCCGTTCTCGCCGACCAGGGCGTGGATGGTGCCCGCGCGGACGGTGATGTCGACGTCGTGGTTGGCGATCACGCCGGGGAACCGCTTGCCGACCCCGCTGACGCGGATGGCCTCGGCCTGCGCGGAGCCGGACGTCGGTGCGGGCGGCTCGGTGGTCGTCGTCATCAACCCTCCTACGGGACGGATCAGAACACGGGGACGGCCCGGGCTCACGCTACCGCGTGGGCCCGGGCCGTTCGTCGTACGTCGGAGCTGGACCGCCGGTCAGCCCTTGGGGACCGTCGGGACCTTGATCTCGCCGCCCTTGATCTTCGTGGCGTAGTCGTCGATCTGGCTCTTGATGTCGTCGAGGAACCCACCGGAGGTGGAGTACCCGACGCCGTCGGCGTTCAGGTCGTAGGTCTTGTTGCCGGAGGTGAAGCCGTCGTCCTGGACCGCCTTGATCACGTCGAACACCGCGGTGTCCACCCGCTTGATCATCGAGGTCAGGATGTGGGGCTTCTGGTCGGCCGTCGCCGTCAGGTACTGGTCGGAGTCGACGCCGATCGCCCAGAAGCCGTCGCCGCGGGCGGCCACGGCCTCGAACAGGCCCTTACCGGACTTGCCGGCAGCGTGGTAGACGATGTCCGCCCCGCCGTCGAAGAGGCCCTCGGCCGCGGTCTTGCCACCGGCCGGGTTCTCGAAGCCGGTCTGGCCGTCGTTGGGGTCCTCGGTGAGGTACTTGACGTCGACCTGGATGCTCTTGTCGACCGCGTGGACGCCTGCGGTGTAGCCGGCCTCGAACTTCTTGATCAGGTCGCCGTGCGTGCCGCCGAGGAAGCCGACGTGCTTGGCCTTGGTCTTCAGACCGGCCGCGACGCCGACGAGGAACGAGCCCTCCTGCTCGGCGAAGGTGAGGTCGACCAGGTTGTCGGCCGGCTTCTTCACCAGGAACTGGCTGTAGCCGTCGATGACCGCGAAGTCGACGTCGGGGTACTCGGCGGCGACGGTGGCCGCGGCCGGCGAGTAGATGAAGCCGATCGCGATGACGGGGTTGAAGCCGTTCTCGGCGAGCGTGCGCAGCCGCTCCTCGCGCGTGGTGTCGTTCTCGCCGGGGGCGGCCTTGGCCTCGGTGCAGGTGGCGTCGAGGTCGGAGATCGCCTTCTTCATGCCCTCGTAGGCGGAGTCGTTGAACGACGCGTCACCGCGACCGCCCACGTCGTAGGCCAGGCCCACCTTGGGACCGCTGCCGTCGGCCGACTTGCAGGCGTCGGCCGAGGCGCTGGTGTCCTTGCCGCTGCTGCTGCTGCCCTTGTCCGAGCCGCAGCCGGTCAGCACGAGGGCCGCGACCGCGAGAACAACTGATGTCTTCCTGAAACGTCGCACTGACGTCCTCCCTGTGTTGGAGGCCCGGGGGCAGGCCTGAACCACGGTCAACCTAACCGCGACCGCGCCCCGTGCGGCACCCCGCCGGGAGGTGGCGGGCGAAGTGTTACCGACTCGTTGTCAGCACATGACCCGGGGGCGGGGGCCGATGGTCACGAGTCGGACAGCGCGGTCAGCGCCGCCTGGGCGAGCACCTTCGCGCCGATCGCGACGGCTCGCTCGTCGATGCGCAGGTCGCCCTGGTGCAGGTCGAAGGTCGGCCCGCCCGGCGTGCGGGTGCCGAGCCGCCCCATCGCCCCGGGCACCGACTCGGTGTACCAGCCGAAGTCCTCGCCGCCGAGGCTCTGCGTGGTCGCCTCGACGCCGTCCTCCCCCAGCGTCAGCTCGACCGCGTCGAGCAGGTGGGCGGTGGACCCGGCGTCGTTGACGACCGGCGGGACGCCGCGCACGTAGGTGACCTGCGCGGTCACGCCGTACGGCGCGACGATCTGCTCGATCAGGGTGCGGACCAGGTCCTCGGCCGTGCCCCAGGCAACCGGGTCGAGCATCCGGACCGTGCCGGCGGCCTCGCCGGAGGACGGGATGACGTTGGTGGCCGAGCCGGCCCGGATCGAGCCCCACACCAGGCTGGCGCCGGCGCGCGGGTCGAGCCTGCGGCTGAGCGCCGCCGGCAGCTGGGTGACCAGCACGCCGAGGGCGTAGGTGAGGTCCTGGGTCAGGTGCGGACGCGACGTGTGTCCCCCGCGGCCGCTGAGCCGGACCCGCACGGAGTCGGCGGCACCGGTGATCGGCCCGACCCGCAGGCCCACCCGGCCGACGTCCAGGGACGGGTCGCAGTGCAGCCCGAAGGCCTGGGCCACGTCGTCGAGCGCCCCCGCGGCGATGACCTCGAGCGCCCCTCCGGGCATGACCTCCTCGGCCGGCTGGAACAGCAGCCGCACCCGGCCGGGCAGCTGCCCGGCGGCGTTCGCCCGCTGCAGCGCCAGTCCGGCGCCGAGCAGGGAGGCGACGTGGACGTCGTGCCCGCAGGCGTGCGCGACGCCCTCGACGGTGCTGCGCCACGGGTCCGGGACCTGGTCGACCACCGGGAGCGCGTCGAGGTCGGCGCGCAGCATCACCACCGAGCGCTTGCGCCGGCTGGTGTCCTCCCCGAGGTCGGCGACCAGCCCGGACTTGGGCAGCTGCTGCACCCCGATGCCGGCCTGCGCCAGCCGCTCGGCGACGAGGTCGGTGGTCCTGGTCTCGCCCCAGGCGAGCTCGGGATGGGCGTGCACGTCGCGGCGGAGCTCGACCAGCTCGTGCTCGAGCTCGTCGACCGCGTCGCGGACCGTGGTCGCGGCGGGCGGAAGAGTGGACATCCCGCTCAGGCTAGCCCGTCACGGCCCGGGTCGGCGTCGAAGGCCGCGATGAGCCGGTCCGCGGCCGCGGTGGCCGGGAGCCGCCCGGCCAGCACCTCGGCGCGGATCGCGTCGCGGACGGCGGCCACCCCCGGCGAGCGCCGCAGCCGCTGCTCGAGCTCGTCGCGCACCAGCGCCCAGGTGAAGTCCAGCTGCTGGCCGGCCCGCTTGTGGGCCAGCCCGTCCTCGCCGAGCGCGGCCCGGTGCTCCAGCACCTTGGCCCAGACCTCCGGCACGCCGGTGCCGTGCAGGCCCGAGCAGGTCAGCACCGGCGGGGTCCACGACGAGGTGCCGCGGCTGACGAAGTGCAGCGCGCCGGCCAGCTCCTTGGCCGCCCCGCGCGTCTCGACCTCGCGGTCGTCGGACTTGTTGACCGCGATCACGTCGGCGATCTCCAGGATGCCCTTCTTGATGCCCTGGAGCTGGTCGCCGGTGCGGGCCAGGGTCAGGAAGAGGAAGGTGTCGACCATGCCGGCCACGGTGACCTCGGACTGGCCGACGCCCACGGTCTCGACCAGCACCACGTCGTACCCGGCGGCCTCGAGGATCGTCATCGCCTGCACGGTGGCCTTGGCGACCCCGCCGAGCGTGCCGGCGGCCGGCGAGGGCCGGATGTAGGCCAGCGGGTCGGCCGCGAGCGTGGCCATCCGGGTCTTGTCGCCGAGCACCGAGCCGCCGGTGCGCACCGAGGACGGGTCGACCGCGAGCACGCCCACCCGCAGGCCCTGGCCGGTGAGGTGGCCGCCGAGGGACTCGATGAAGGTGGACTTGCCGACCCCGGGCACGCCCGAGATGCCGACCCGCACCACCTGGGGCGGGGTCGGCGTCAGCGCCGAGACCAGCTCGCGGGCCGCGACCCGGTGGTCGGGCCGGGTGGACTCGACCAGCGTGATCGCGCGCGACATCGCCGCCCGGTTGCCCGAGCGGACGCCCTCGACGAGGGCGCCCACGTCGACGGGTCGCACGCCTCAGTGCCCCAGGCTGGCCGACAGCTTGCCGAGGAGCTCCAGCGCCGACTCGGCGATCACGGTGCCCGGCGGGTAGACCGCCGCTGCGCCCATCTCCAGCAGGGTCGGGACGTCGTCGGGCGGGATCACCCCACCCACCACGATCATGATGTCGTCGCGCCCGAGCGCGGCCAGCGCGTCGCGCAGCGCCGGGACGAGCGTGAGGTGCCCGGCGGCCAGCGAGTTCACGCCGACCACGTGCACGTCCGCGTCGACCGCCTGCTGGGCGACCTCCTCGGGCGTGGAGAACAGCGGGCCCACGTCGACGTCGAAGCCCATGTCGGCGAAGGCGGTGACGATCACCTTCTGGCCGCGGTCGTGGCCGTCCTGGCCCATCTTGGCGACCAGGATGCGGGGCCGACGCCCCTCGTCCTCCTCGAACCTCTCGCACGCCGCGACGACGCTCGCGACGGCTTCGTTGGAGGCTCCGGCCTCGGCGCGGTACACACCGGAGATCGTACGGATCACGGCCTGGTGCCGGCCGTAGACCTTCTCCAGGGCGTCGGAGATCTCCCCGACCGTGGCCTTGGCGCGGGCGGCGTCCACGGCGAGTGCCAGCAGGTTGCCCTCCAGCGAGCCCTTCCGCGCGCCCGCAGCGGCCGAGGCGGTCAGCGCCTCCAGCGCCCGTCGTACGGCGTCGGGGTCGCGCTCGGCACGCAGCCGCTCCAGCTTGGCGATCTGGGAGGCGTGCACCGCCCGGTTGTCGACCTTGAGCACGTCGAGCTTGTCCTCGACGGCCATCCGGTAGGTGTTGACGCCGATGACCTTCTGCTGGCCCGAGTCGATCCGCGCCTGGGTGCGCGCGGCCGCCTCCTCGATGCGCATCTTCGGGATGCCCGCGTCGATGGCCTTGGCCATGCCGCCCGCCGCCTCGGCCTCCTCGATGTGGGCCCAGGCCCGGTCGGCCAGGTCCTGGGTCAGCCGCTCGATGTAGTAGGAGCCCGCCCACGGGTCGATGATCCCGGTGGTCCCCGACTCCTGCTGCAGCAGCAGCTGGGTGTTGCGCGCGATCCGGGCGGAGAAGTCGGTGGGCAGTGCGATCGCCTCGTCCAGCGCGTTGGTGTGCAGCGATTGGGTGTGCCCCTGGGTGGCGGCCATCGCCTCGATGCAGGTGCGCTGGACGTTGTTGAAGACGTCCTGCGCGGTCAGCGACCAGCCCGAGGTCTGGCTGTGCGTGCGCAGCGAGAGCGACTTGGGGTTCTTCGGGTCGAACTGGGAGACCAGCCGGGCCCACAGGGCCCGGGCGGCGCGCAGCTTGGCGACCTCCATCGAGAAGTTCATCCCGATCGCCCAGAAGAAGCTCAGCCGCGGTGCGAAGGCGTCGATGTCGATGCCGGCGTCGAGCCCGGCGCGCAGGTACTCCAGGCCGTCGGCCAGGGTGTAGGCGAGCTCGAGGTCGTTGGTCGCCCCGGCCTCCTGGATGTGGTAGCCGGAGATCGAGATCGAGTTGAACTTGGGCATCTTCTGCGCGGTGAACGCGAAGATGTCGCTGATGATCCGCATGCTCGGCAGCGGCGGGTAGATGTAGGTGTTGCGGACCATGAACTCCTTGAGGATGTCGTTCTGGATGGTCCCCGCGAGCTGCTCCGGCTTCACCCCCTGCTCCTCGGCCGCCACGATGTAGAGCGCGAGCACCGGCAGCACCGCGCCGTTCATCGTCATCGACACCGACATCTGGTCCAGCGGGATGCCGTCGAACAGGGTGCGGGTGTCGTAGATCGAGTCGATGGCCACGCCCGCCATGCCGACGTCGCCGACCACCCGGGGGTTGTCGGAGTCGTAGCCGCGGTGGGTGGCCAGGTCGAAGGCGACGCTCAGGCCCTTCTGCCCGGCCTTGAGGTTGCGCCGGTAGAACGCGTTGGACTCCTCGGCGGTGGAGAAGCCGGCGTACTGCCGGATCGTCCAGGGCTGCGTGGTGTACATGGTCGGGTAGGGGCCGCGGATGAACGGCGCCAGCCCCGGCAGGGTGTCCAGACCGTCGAGGCCCTCGAGGTCCGCGGCGGTGTAGAACGGCTTGACCTCGATGCCCTCGGGGGACTTCCAGCCCTCACCGGAGGCGCTGCCCTCGGTGTGCCCGGTGGGACCCTCCCCGGCCAGGGGCAGGTCGTGGAAGCTCTTCGGAACGCTCACGCCGTGAGCTCCTCTCGCACGCGGGTCAGGAAGGCCAGGGCGTCCAGCCCCATCGCGCAGCTGTCGTCGACCTGGAGGTCCTCGGTCGGCTTCCCCGCCAGGATCACGTACGACGCACCGGCGGCTCGCAGCGCCGCCACCGCGTCCGGTCCCCACTCGGCGTACGCCTTGTCGGTGCCGGCCAGGCAGACCACCCGCTGCTTCCCGTACGCCGCGACGAGCTCCGCGGCGTTCGCGGTCGCGCCCGCCGCGACCGTGTCGATGCCGCCGGAGGCGAACAGGTTGGAGGCGAACGAGGCGCGGGCGGTGTGGGCGGCGACCGGGCCGAGCGTGGCCAGGAAGACCGGGGCTGCGGGCGGCTCGTCGCGGAGCCGCTCGAAGACCGCGGCGTACCGCTCGGCTGTGGGGGCGGCGGACGGGTGCGGGGTGCGTGCGGGCAGCTCCTCCCCGAGGTTGGGGAACTCGCTGACGCCGGTGATCGCCCGGCGGCGCAGCGCGACCTGGCGGGTCCGCGGCTCGACCGCCTCCGCGGCCAGGCGCGCCAGCAGGCCCTCGGGGGCGACCAGGGCCTCGACCGCGCCGCCGTCGGCCTCGATGCGCTGCAGCTGGGCCCAGCCGGCCGCGGCCAGGTCGTCGGTCAGCCGCTCGACGGCGTACGCGCCGCCGGCGGGGTCGGCCACCTTGCCCAGGTGCGCCTCGTGGATGAGCAGGGCGGAGGTGTTGCGGGCGTTGCGGCGGGCCAGTGCGTCCGGCAGCCCCAGCGCGGTGTCGAACGGGAGCACCGTCACCGAGGTGGCGCCGCCGACGCCCGCGGCGAACGCGGCCACGGTGCCGCGCAGCATGTTCACGTAGGGGTCGTACTTGGTCAGCATCGGACGGCTGGTGACCACGTGCTGCACCTGGCCGGCCGCCTCCGGCGCACCGGAGAGCTCGAGCACCCGGTGCCAGAGCCGCCGGGCCGCGCGGAGCTTGGCGATCGAGGTGAACTGCTCGTCGGTGACCGCGTAGCGGAACTCCAGCAGGCCCGCCGCCTCGGCCACGGACAGGCCGCCCTGCTCGGTGAGGATGCGCAGGTAGGTCGCGCCGGCCGCCAGGCTCCAGCCGAGCTCGTGGGCGTCGGTGGCGCCCCGGTCGTGCAGCGCCGAGGCGTCGACGGTCAGCGCGTAGACCGGTCGCTCGGCGGTGCCGTGGCGGCGGGCGAGCTCGGCGAGGCGCAGCACCACCGGCTCGACCGGCTGCTGCGGTCCGCGCAGCCGGCAGCCGAGCGGGTCGAGGGCCAGGCTGGTGCCGGCGGCGGCGTCGACGCCGCGCTCCTCGAGCAGGGCGCAGAACGCCTCGGCGGCCCCCACCGGGTCCTCCGGGCAGTCCAGGGCGACCGGGGCGAGGTCGAGGAAGACGTCCTTGAGGACGACCGGCAGGTCGGCGACCGCGATGCCGCCGCGGCCCAGGGTCAGCCACAGCGAGGTGACGCCGTTCTCCAGGTCGGTGATCGCGTCGGCGGCGGAGCGGGCCGCGTCCGGGTCGCCGAGATGGGCCCGGACGTCCCAGCCCTCGGCACCCTCGGGACCCTCACGCCGCGCGACCGAGCCCCGGGTGTACGGCGCGGCGCCGGGCAGGCCCGCGGGCGGCACGTCGGCGACGGCGTCGCGGGTGCCCAGCGGCGGGACGGCGACGCCGTCCAGGGTGGTCCGGGTGAGCTTCTCCCAGACCAGGCTGTCGGGGTCCTCGGCGGTCATCCGTCCGGACTTGCGCAGGACGGCCGCGGCCGCCCTCTCCCAGTCCGCACTCGAGTGCTCCTGCCCGCCGGCGAGGAGTGAGAGGTGCTCCATGGTGCGCACTCTAGGGAGGGGCCACCGGAACAGCCACCTTCTGTGACGAGAGCAACGGGTGGGACTCCGCACCCGCCCGACCCGGCGATTAGGGCATGGCAGTGTGCGGTAATTGATTTCACAGGGCGCGTCGGGAACCTTTCCGGTCGGCGTCGGTAGAGTGCCGAGGGTTGGTCCCGCGTGCGGAGCCCTGCTGTCCCCTGCGGACCTCTCCGTATCCTGGGAGCAGCCTGAGGACCACCACTCACCTGCTCACTTCGGAGGATTCCCTTGGCCACTCCGGTTGGAACCCTGTATCGCGGCCGCGAAGGGATGTGGTCGTGGGTCGCCCACCGCATCACCGGCACCGCGATCTTCTTCTTCCTGTTCGCCCACGTCATCGACACCGCGATGGTGCGCATCTCACCGGAGACGTACAACCGCGCGGTGGAGACCTACAAGAACCCGATCGTCGGGGTCATGGAGGTCGGGCTGGTCGCGGCGGTCCTGTTCCACGCCCTCAACGGCATCCGGATCATCCTGGTGGACTTCTGGGCCGAGGGTCCGCGCTTCCAGAAGCAGATGACGTACGGCGTGCTCGCCCTGTGGGTGGTCCTCTTCGTGCCCTTCGCCATCCGCCACCTCTCCAACGTCTTCGGAGGCTGACGCGATGACCTCGCTCTACACCCCGCAGGTCGCCGAGCCCCGCCGGAAGGCGGCCAAGGGCGGCAACTTCGAGCTCAACTCGTGGCTCTTCATGCGCGGCTCCGGCCTGCTGCTGGTGGTCCTCGTCTTCGGCCACCTCTTCGTCAACCTGATGGTCGGCGAGGGCATCCACCGGCTCGACTTCGCCTTCGTGGCCGGCAAGTGGGCCAACCCGTTCTGGCAGGTCTGGGACCTGGCGATGCTGTGGCTGGCCGAGCTGCACGGCATGAACGGTCTGCGCACGATCATCAACGACTACGCCACCAAGCCGAACACCCGCTTCGTGCTCAAGACGCTGCTCTACTTCTCGGCGTTCGTCGTCCTCGTGCTGGGCACGCTGGTCATCTTCACCTTCGACCCGTGCATCGACGCCAGCTCCACCCTCGACGTCTGCAAGGGGTTCTGACACATGGTCCAGACGCACAAGTACGACGTGGTGATCGTCGGCGCCGGTGGCGCCGGCATGCGCGCCGCACTGGAGTCGGGTCAGCGCACCCGCACCGCGGTGCTCACCAAGCTCTACCCGACCCGGTCGCACACCGGCGCGGCCCAGGGCGGCATGTGCGCCGCGCTGGCCAACGTCGAGGAGGACAACTGGGAGTGGCACACCTTCGACACCGTCAAGGGCGGTGACTACCTGGTCGACCAGGACGCCGCGGAGGTGATGGCCAAGGAGGCGATCGACGCCGTCCTCGACCTGGAGAAGATGGGCCTCCCGTTCAACCGGACCGAGGAGGGCAAGATCGACCAGCGCCGGTTCGGGGGCCACACCCGCAACCACGGCGAGGCCGCCGTACGCCGCTCCTGCTTCGCCGCGGACCGCACCGGCCACATGATCCTGCAGACGCTCTACCAGCAGTGCATCAAGCACAACGTGGAGTTCTACAACGAGTTCTACGTCCTCGACCTGCTCACCAAGGACGGCAAGGCCGTCGGCGTGGTCGCCTACGAGCTGGCCACCGGCGAGATCCACGTCTTCCAGGCCAAGGCGGTCATCCTGGCCGCGGGTGGGTTCGGCAAGGTCTTCCGCACCACCTCCAACGCGCACACCCTCACCGGCGACGGCATGGGCATCGTGTGGCGCAAGGGCCTGCCGCTGGAGGACATGGAGTTCTTCCAGTTCCACCCGACCGGTCTGGCCGGGCTCGGCGTGCTGCTCTCCGAGGCGGCCCGCGGCGAGGGCGGCATCCTGCGCAACAGCGAGAACGAGCGCTTCATGGAGCGCTACGCCCCCACCATCAAGGACCTCGCGCCGCGCGACATGGTCGCCCGCGCGATGGCCAACGAGGTGCGCGAGGGTCGCGGCGCCGGGCCCGAGAAGGCCTACGTCTACCTCGACCTGACCCACCTGCCGCGCGAGCAGATCGACGCCAAGCTCCCCGACATCACCGAGTTCGCCCGCACCTACCTCGGCGTGGAGCCCTACACCGAGATGATCCCGGTCTTCCCGACCGCGCACTACGCGATGGGCGGCGTGCCGACCAACATCAAGGGCGAGGCGCTGGCCAACAACACCGACGTCATCCCCGGCCTGTACGCCGCCGGCGAGGTCGCCTGCGTCTCGGTGCACGGCGCCAACCGGCTGGGCACCAACTCGCTGCTCGACATCAACGTCTTCGGCCGGCGGGCCGGCATCTACGCCGCCGAGTACGCCGCGACCGTGGACTACACCGACCTGCCGGAGAACGCCGAGCACGTCGTGGTCGAGACGATCGAGGGCATGCGCGGGCGCACCGGAGGCGAGAAGGTCGCCGCGATCCGCTCCGAGCTGCAGGCCACGATGGACCTCAACGCGCAGGTCTACCGCGACGAGGGCTCGCTGAAGCAGGCGCTGTCCGACATCGAGGGCCTCAAGGAGCGCTACAAGAACGTCGCGGTCCAGGACAAGGGCAAGCGGTTCAACACCGACCTGCTCGAGGGCGTCGAGCTCGGCTTCCTGCTCGACCTGGCCGAGGTGCTCGTCGTCTCCGCGCTGGCCCGCAACGAGTCGCGCGGCGGCCACTTCCGCGAGGACTACCCGACCCGCGACGACGTCAACTTCATGCGGCACACGATGGCCTACCGCAACGAGGACGGCACGGTCCGCCTGGACTACAAGCCGGTCATCGAGACCCGTTACAAGCCGATGGAGCGGAAGTACTGATGGACGTCACGATCAAGATCCTCCGCTACAACCCGGAGGTCTCCGAGGACGCGACGTGGGAGACCTACCACGTCACGGCCGAGCCGACCGACCGCGTCCTCGACGCGCTGCACAAGGTCAAGTGGGACCAGGACGGCACGCTCACCTTCCGCCGCTCGTGTGCCCACGGCGTGTGCGGCTCGGACGCGATGCGCATCAACGGCAAGAACCGGCTGGCCTGCAAGACGCTGCTCAAGGACGTCAACCCCGACAAGCCGATCACCGTCGAGCCCATCAAGGGCCTGCCGGTGCTCAAGGACCTCGTCGTCGACATGGAGCCGTTCTTCGCGGCGTACCGCTCGGTGATGCCGTTCCTGGTGACCTCGGGCAACGAGCCGACCCGCGAGCGCATCCAGTCGCAGAAGGACCGGGACCGCTTCGACGACACCACCAAGTGCATCCTGTGCGCGGCGTGCACCACGTCGTGCCCGGTCTACTGGGCCGACGGGCAGTACTTCGGCCCGCAGGCCATCGTCGGCGCCCACCGGTTCATCTTCGACAGCCGCGACGAGGGCACCGACCAGCGCCTGGAGATCCTCAACGACAAGGAGGGCGTGTGGCGCTGCCGCACGACCTTCAACTGCACCGAGGCCTGCCCCCGTGGCATCGAGATCACCAAGGCGATCCAGGAAGTCAAGCGCGCCCTGATCTTCCGCCGCTGACCTCGCGCGCCACCCCGCTGCTGTAACGCGGGGTTATGGACGCTCCACAAGGCTCCTGAGCCTTGCGGGGCGTCCATTTCCCTTGGGAAGCCGCTGAAACGCGCGCCCACTCAACGCCGAATCCGCGCCCACTCAACCCGGAACGCGCGCCCACTCAACAGAGGGGGAGGAGGCGGGCGTCGAGCCAGGCGTCGAGCTGGTCGTGGTGGTGCGGGCTGGCCGGGTCGCCCGACGCGCCGAGCGGGACGACCCACCCGCTGCGGTCGAGCCCGGCCAGGTCCCAGACGTAGCGGGCGACCGAGCCCCGGAAGGCGACGTCGGTGCCGGGCACCGAGCCGGTGCACCGCACGCAGTCGTTGTCGCCGCCGACCGGAGGCTCCGCGGGCAGCGCGAACCCGTACGACGCGCCCAGCACGTGGAAGGGCCGGAACCGGTGCCGAGCCCCCCACTCCCCCGGCTCCAGCGCTGCCACGTCGTCCAGTGCTGCGGCCAGGTGCGCGTCCAGGTCCGGTACGACGGCCCGGCCCTCCGGCGAGGTGAGGTTCGCCAGGCTCAGGTACAGCTGGGTCGGCACGTGGAACCACCCGGCGTACAGCGGCCCGTACGGGTCCGCTCCCGCGAGACCGTCGAACGGCGGCGCCGTCGCCAGCCGGGCCACCAGCGCCTCCCGGACCGCCACGTACGCCGCCGCGGCGGCCGAGTCCGGCTCGAAGCGCTGGTCCCACCTCGCGAGCAGCCCCTGCACCCGGGCCGCCCCCGCGGGCAGGTCGGGCGCCGGCAGCGCCAGCACCGCGGCGAGCAGCGCGGCCGGCTGCCCGGCCAGGGTGTCGCCGTGGATCGTCGCGAAGTCCTCGGCCACCAGGCCCGAGCGGCCCTCCAGCAGCGCGTCGATGCGGGTGCCCCGTCCCGGTGGGGCGAACTCCACCCCGATGGCGTCGAAGGTCTCGTCGAGGCGGTGGTTGGCGGTGGCGAGATGCCCGTCGGCGGGCACGTCGCGGCCCGGCAGGTCGTCGACCCAGCCGGTCCACCGGTGCTCGGGCTCCCAGCCCGGGACGGGCCGCCAGCGGTTCTCCTCCGGGCGGAGCGGGACCCGGCCGACGACCCGCTGCTCGACCGTGCCGTGGACGTCGGCGACCAGCAGGTTGTTGACCGGCTCGACCCACGACCCCAGCGCCGCCGTGACGTCGGCGACGCTCCGGGCGCGCAGCAGCGGCAGCAGCGCCCCGAAGCCGAGGTCGCCGAGCACCAGCGACGGGGTGCGGAGGCTGAGCGCCTCGGCGTCGTCCGGGCCGCCGAGCACGACCGGCCCGTTCCCGGTGACCAGCACCTCGACCTCGACGGGGTCGGCGTCGCGGACCTCGACGGTGGCGGTGGCGCGCTCGCACGGCTCCCAGCCGCCGGGCGCGGCCGCCTCCACCGCGGTGCCCGTCCGGCGCAACCGCTCGACGTACAGGTCCTGGTAGTCGCCCATCGCGTTGGTGATCCCCCAGGCCACCGCGCCCGCGTGCGCGAAGTGCTGCACCCCCGGGACCCCGGGGAAGGTGAACCCGGCGACGTCGAAGCCGTCGTCGGGGTCGGTGCAGGTCAGCCGCACCTGCTGGTAGCCGTTCGGCGACTCGAAAGAGCGGTGCGGGTCACCGCCGACCATCGGCAGCCCGGAGGCGGTGCGCCCGCCGCCGACGACCCAGGCGTTGGAGCCGGGCACCCACAGGCCCTCGTCGTGGAAGACCCGGGCGACCTCGGGGGCCACCCGGGCGCGCAGGTGGTGCCGCCACAGCTTGGTCGGGAAGCTGGCGAAGAGCATGTGGTGGGCGGCGAACACCGCGAGCGGCACCCACGGCTCCCACGGCTGCGCCGCCGCCTCCAGCGCCTCCAGCTCGGCCGGGCGGTCGGCGGAGACCAGGCCCTCGTTCACGCCGTCGACGTACGACGCGAGGAACGAGCGCGTCTCCGCGTCCAGTCCCGCCAGGGCTCGGCGGCCCAGCCCCTCCAGGCCGGCTCGGCGCGCGAACAGGTCCCACGGGAGGCCACCGGCGCCCAGCAGCGCCGCGGTGGTCCCGGTGGCCCGGCGGCGGGCGTACTCCAGCTGCCAGCCGCGGTCGTGGGCGGTGACCCGGCCCTGCTC
This sequence comes from Marmoricola sp., assembly GCA_044227235.1. GTDB lineage: Bacteria > Actinomycetota > Actinomycetes > Propionibacteriales > Nocardioidaceae > Marmoricola_A. The sequence continues at coordinate 65,569 of JBGAFN010000001.1, forward strand.
GCGGGCGAGGTCGAGCACGGAGGTGGCGGTGACGTGCGGGATCCCGTAGCGGTCCCGGACCGTGGCGGCGCTCACCGGCCGGCGGCCACCGTGTCGGGCGAGGTGCTGCGGGTGGCCCGCCAGGCCTGGGCGCCGAGCCGGGCCAGCACGACCGCGATGACGAGGTTGACCACGATCAGCACGGTGTGGGCCACCCAGTACCCGGTCGGGCGGTCCTCGCCGGCCGCGTGGGCGTCGTACAGGTTCCGGGCGAAGGTCACCCAGGTGAAGACGTTCCAGACGGCGAGGCCGAGGAACAGGACGGCGTGGCGGCGGGTGAAGGTCACCGGGCCATTCTCCGCACCCGCGCCAACCACGCGAAACGCGGGCCGCCCCGTGCGAGGATGCGCGGGTGAGCAACCAGTACCCGCCGCCGCCTCCCCCGCCCGGTCCGCCGGGCCCGCCTCCGCCCGGCGGCTGGGGCGCACCGGGGTACGGCTGGGAGCCGCCGGCCCATCCGCAGGCCACCACGGCCCTCGTGCTGGGCATCGTCAGCCTGGTGCTGTGCCAGCTCCTCGGGCCGGTCGCCTGGGTGGTCGGCGGGCGGGCGGTGAAGGAGATCGACGCCTCCGGCGGCGTCATCGGCGGCCGCAGCAATGCCCAGACCGGCCGCATCCTCGGCATGGTCGCCACCGGCCTGATGGCGCTGGGGCTGCTCGCCGTGATCGGGGTCCTCGCCGTCGGCACGATCGCCAGCACCTCGTTCAACCGGTCCTGCACCACCGTCACCAACAGCGACGGCCTCACCGAGACGAACTGCTGAGCCACGCCGTGGAGGAGTCAGCCGAGAGCCGCCGCCGCGTGCGCGACCGCGCCCGGACGCTGCTCACCGTCGACGAGACGGTCGCCAAGGTCGACCTGGCCGCCGACGAGCTCGGCGTCCTGCTGGAGCGGTTCTCCGTCGCTCTGGACCGCTTCTCGGTCGCGCTGGACCGGTTCAGCGACGCCGCGGAGAAGATCGACGACGTGTCGGTGAAGCTGGACCGCATCACCGACAAGCTCGACACCGTGCTGGGGCTCGCCGGCATCGTCACCACCCCGGTCAGCCTCGCCACCACCGCCGCGACCGGCGCAGCGACGCGTGCGGCGGGCGCGGTCGGCAAGGCGATCGGTCGCGGCGGGTCGGGCGGCGCCACCTCCTCAGCCTGACGCCTCGCCCGTCCGGGACCGGTGAGGGCTGGTCGCGGCCCAGGCGGCGCCGTACAACAGGATCCGCGAGAAGTAGTTGATCCACAGCAGCAGCACGAGCGAGACGCCGAGCGCCGCGAAGGCGGGGCTGGAGCGGGTGCTGTCGAGCAGGTACCACGCCACGGACTTGAGCACCTCGAAGCCGACCGCCCCCAGCACCGCACCCTCGAGCAGACCGCGCGGGTGCACGCCGCTGCGCGCCAGCAGCCGGAAGAGGAGGAGGAAGAGCCCGGTGGCGCTGAGGACGGCGAGCCCATGGCCGACCGCGCGGAGCAGCACCTGGGAGACAGTGGAGTCCAGTCCCCACGCGCCCAGGGTGTCCCCGGAGGCCGTCGACACGAAGCCCGAGAGCGCCACCGACACCACCAGGACCAGGCCGATCACCACCAGCATGGCCAGGTCGCGGGCCTTCCCCACCCACCAGCCGAACCGCTCGTCAGCGGGGAGCTCGAAGACGACGGCGAGGGCGTCACGGAGACCGGCCAGCCAGCCCGTGCCCGCGTAGACCAGCCCGACCAGGCCGACCAGGCCGACGCGGGCCGCGTTCTGGGTGAACACCGAGAACGGGATCTGGCCCTCGCCGGTGCCGATCACCCCCGGCAGGACCTCGTTCAGCGCGGTCTCGAGGTCGTCCTGCGCGTGCGGGAACACCGAGGCGACCTCGCCGACGGCGAAGAACGCCACCGCCAGGATCGGGAAGAACGACAGGTAGCCGAAGTACGTCGCAGCCGCAGCGGCGGTGTTGGCGTTCGTGCGGGAGTACTGCTCCTGGGTGGCCACCACGTGGTCGACCAGACGGGACCGGTTCCGGGCCTCCGCCAGCGCGGCCTTGCCGCGATCCAGGGTCCGGGCCACCCACCGCCGCCCGCGGGTGACCACGCCGGTCATGGCCGTCCGGTCGTCCCCTGCAGGGGGAAGTCCCGGGTCGGCACCCACCCGCGCCCGTCGCGGTGCACGTAGAGCGAGAACCGCGCGACGGTGAAGCGGCAGTCGAAGGAGCCCATCTCCTCGAAAGCGCGGTCGAGCAGGTCGGCGTCGAGGTGGTGGGCGACGGTGACGTGCGGGTGGTAGGGGAAGGCCGCGTCGATCGCCAGCGGGCCCCGGCGGACCGCGGTGGCGAGCAGCTCGCAGGCCGAGATGCCCTCGACCACCCCGACGAAGACGACCGGCGAGACCGGCCGGAACGTGCCGGTCCCCCGCAGGTGGACGACGTACGGCGCCGTGGCCGCCGCCACCTGCGCGAGGTGCTCGACGATCTCGGGGACGAGCACCTCGTCGACGTCGACCGGCGGCAGCAGCGTGATGTGGGTGGGGATCTGGGCGGCGGTGTCGTCGCCCAGCGCGACGCGGTAGGCCTGCAGGTCGGCGCCCCACGGGTCGGGGACGGCGATCGAGACGCCGATCGTGGTCACGCCCGCGACCGCCGGCCGACCCGCTCGAAGCCGACCCGCTCGTAGACGTCGGCCAGGGTCCGCTCGGCGACCTCGTCGGCGCGCTCGGCGGCGTCCCACAGCACCCGGTCGAGCTCGGCACGGTCGCCCATCAGCTCCAGGGTCCGGTCACGGAACGGGGTGACGAAGTCGACGACCACGCCGGCCAGGTCGCCCTTGAAGTCGCCGTACCCGCGCCCGGCGTAGCGCTGCTCCAGCGAGGCGACGCTCTCGTCGGTGAGGGCGGAGAAGATCGTGAGCAGGTTGGAGATGCCGGGCTTGGCCTCCTCGTCGAAGCGGACCTCCGCCTCGCTGTCGGTGACCGCGCTGCGGATCTTCTTGGCGCTGACCTTGGGGTCGTCGAGCAGGTCGATGATCCCGCCGGGGCTGGACGCGGACTTCGACATCTTCGACGTCGGGTCCTGCAGGTCCATGATCTTGGCGGTCTCCTTGAGGATGTAGGGCTCAGGGAGGCGGAAGGTCTTCTTGTAGCGGTGGTTGAAGCGCTGGGCGAGGTCGCGGGTCAGCTCGAGGTGCTGGCGCTGGTCCTCGCCGACCGGCACGTACTGCGGCCGGTAGAGCAGGATGTCGGCGGCCTGCAGGATCGGGTAGGTGAAGAGCCCGACACTGGCCGACCCCTCACCGCCCTTGGCGGACTTGTCCTTGAACTGGGTCATCCGGCGCGCCTCGCCGAACCCGGTCAGGCACTGCAGCACCCAGCCGAGCTGGGCGTGGGCGGGGACGTGGGACTGCAGGAAGATCGTCGAGCGCTCCGGCTCCAGACCCGCCGCGATGAGCTGCGCGGCCGAGCGCAGGCAGCGCTCCCGGAGCAGCTTGGGGTCCTGCTCGACGGTGATCGCGTGCAGGTCGGCGATGAAGAAGAACGGGTCGTGGGTCTCCTGCAGGGCCACCCACTGACGCACCGCCCCGAGGTAGTTGCCGAAGTGGAAGGAGTCCGCGGTCGGCTGGATCCCGGAGAGGACCCGCGGTCGCGCGGTGGAGGTGGCCTGCTCGGACATGAGCGGCATTCTGTCAGGGCTGGGCGTGCTCGGAGGCCAGCGGGTCGGGCCCGGTCCGCTCCTCGAGGCCGGGGGCGGGCTCCTCGGCCGGGATCAAGGTCACCCGGACCCGGCTGACCCGGCGGCCGTCGACCTCGACGACGCTGAGCCGGTAGCCCTCGAAGTCGACGTGGTCGCCGACCTCCGGGATCCGGCCGAGCTCGGCCATCAGGAAGCCGGCCACGGTCTCGTAGGGCCCGTCGGGCAGCTCCAGGCGGGTCTCGTCCTCGAAGTCGTCCAGGTTGGTCAGCCCGTCGAGCTCGACCTCCCCGGTCAGGCCGCGGGTCGTCTCGCCCTCCTCGACGTCGTACTCGTCGCGGATGTCGCCGATCAGCTCCTCGACCAGGTCCTCCATGGTGACGATGCCTGCGGAGCCGCCGTACTCGTCGGCGACCATGGCGATGTGGATGCCCTCGCGGCGCATGTCGGTCAGGGCGGCGAGGATCGGCCGGGTCCAGGGCAGCGTGAGGATGTCGCGGGCGAGCTCGCTGACCCGGACCGACCGGGTCGACATCTCGGGGTCGAGCAGGTCGCGCACGTGCACGAAGCCGATCACGTCGTCGGCCGAGCCGCGGATCACCGGGTAGCGCGAGTGCGGCATCGACAGCGCCTCCCTGACCGCCTTGTAGACCGGGGTGGAGGCGTCCAGGAAGTCGACCTCGGTGCGCGGCACCATCACCTCGCGCAGCTGCCGGTCGCCGGCCGAGAAGACCTCCTCCACGATCTGGCGCTCCTCCTCGCCGAGCGCCTCGTGCGAGCCGACCAGCTCGCGCAGCTCCTCGTCGGAGATCTGCTCGCGCTGGGCGTTGGGGTCGCCGCCGAGGAGGCGGACGACGAGGTCGGTCGAGCGCGACAGCAGCCAGATCACCGGGCGGGACAGCCGCGCGATGCGGTCGACGAGCGGCCCCAGCGCCAGCGAGAACGCCTCGGCCCGCTGCAGCCCGAGCCGCTTGGGCACCAGCTCGGAGAAGACCAGGGAGAAGTACGAGATGGCCAGCGTCACCAGGACCAGGGCCAGCGAGTCGCTGAACCGGACCGGCACGCCCATCTCGACGAGCTTGGGCGCCAGGTCGCCCGACAGGGTCGCGCCGCCGTACGCCGCGGACAGGAAGCCGGCCAGGGTGACCCCGACCTGGACCGCCGCCAGGAAGCGGTTGGGGTCCTGGTTGAGCTCGGCGACGACCCGGCCCCGCCGGCCCTTGGAGGCCAGGGCGCGCGCCTGGCTGTCGCGCAGCGACACCAGGGAGATCTCGGCGGCGGCGAACACGCCGCCGATGAGCACGAAGACGACGACGAGTCCGATCGAGGCGAGCGTCTGGTTCATGACCGGGAGCCCGGATGGTGGCAGTCGTCCATGACGTTCAGGATAGGGGCCCCGCCCGCACCGGGCCCCACTCTGGCCCGAGCCGGGGGCCCTCGGGCAGGGTGGGACGCATGAGGTTCCCCCAGGACGTGCCGACCCTGACCGACGGCGTGGTGACCTTGCGGGCCCACCACGACGACGACGCCCCCGGGGTGCTCGAGCAGTGCCTGGACCCGGTGAGCCGCCGCTGGACCACCGTGCCGCTGGAGTACACGCTCCCCGACGCGCGCCGCTTCGTCCGCGACGTCGTGCCCGGCGGGTGGCGCTCCGAGGCCGAGTGGAGCTTCGCCCTCGAGGCGGACCACGCCGACGGCACCCGCCGCTTCGGGGGCACCGTCTCGCTGCGCGACGAGGGCGAGGGCCGGGCCGAGATCGCGTACGGCGCCCACCCCGGCGTGCGCGGGACGGGCGCGGTCGAGCGCGCCCTGCGCCTGCTGCTGACCTGGGGCTTCGCGGAGCGCGGCCTGCGCACCGTCGTGTGGTGGGCTCACCAGGGCAACTGGGCCTCGCGCCGCGCCGCGTGGCGGCTCGGGTTCTCCTTCGACGGGACGGTGCGGCACTGGCTGGCCCAGCGCGGCGAGCTGCACGACGGCTGGGTCGGCACCCTGCTGGCCGGCGAGCCGCTGGCGCCGCGCGCGCCGTGGCTCGGCGTGCCGCGGATCGTCGGCGACCGGGTGGTGCTGCGACGTCACCGCGACACCGACGTCGACCGGGTCGTCGAGGCCTGCCGCGACGGCGAGACGGCGCGGTGGCTGGGCCAGATCCCCCAACCCTTCACCCGGGACCACGCGGTGGAGTTCCTGGGCTCCCGCGAGGACGAGCAGGCCACGGGGCAGTCGGTCACCTGGGCGATGGCCGACCCCGCGGACGACCGGCTGGTCGGGCTGGTCAACCTCTTCGGCATCGTGCCCGAACGGCACGCCGAGGTCGGCTACTGGGTCCACCCCGAGGCGCGGGGCCGCGGCGTCGCCACCGAGGCCACCCGGCTGGTGCTGCGGCACGCGTTCGTGCCGGTCGAGGACGGCGGGCTGGGCCTGGTCCGCGTCTACGCCCTGGCGGCCGAGGGCAACCTGGCCTCGCGACGGGTGCTGGAGGGGGCCGGGATGACCTACCAGGGCCGGCAGCGCCGGCGGCTGACACTGCAGGGCGGGGTGCTCGCCGACGCCGCGTCGTACGACGTGCTGGCCGAGGAGCTGCGGGCCCTAGGCTGAGGCCCCGGCCTGAGACCTCGAGCTGAGACGTCGGGCTGAGCCCGCCCCGCCCCGAGAGGAGCCTGGTGTCGCCGCTCCGCAGCACGCTGCGCCTCTACCTCACCGCCACGGTCCTGGGGGCCGCCGTCGGGATGGTCTCGGTGGCGTTCCTGGCCGCCGTCCGGCTGCTCACCCACCTGGTCTGGGAGGTGCTCCCCGCCCACGTCGCCTGGGTCGACGACCACGCCCGGCTCGCCACGCTCGTGGTGTGCGCCGGCGGCGGGGCCGTGGTCGGCGTCGTCAATCGGGGGCCGCGGGCCGAGACCCACGCCGCCGAGGGCGTGCACGACCTGGACGGGGCGCTCGCCGACGCCGACGCGCCCGCGGCACCCCCGACGGCAGGCGGCATCCTGCGCCTGGCCACCCTGGGCGTGGTCTCCCTCGGTTTCGGCGGGTCGCTCGGCCCCGAGGCCCCGCTCATCGCCGTGGTCGCCGGGCTCGCCGGACGGATCAGCCAGGTGCTGCGCCTGGCCCGCGACGAGGTCGTGCAGCTCTCGGTCGCCGCCGCCGTGGGCGGGTTGTTCGGAGCCCCACTGGGGGGCGCGGCCCTGCCGGTCGAGGGCGGTGAGCCGCAGCGCCTGGCGCAGCGGGTGACCCGGGTCGGACCGTCGATCGTCGCCGGCATCGCCGGGCTGTGGGTGCTGCTCGCGGTGCTCCCGGACGGCTCCTTCCACCGCTTCCACCTCGAGGCCGACCCCGAGGACGAGATCGGGCTGGCCCTGCTGGCCGCCCTGCTCGCCGCGCTGCTCGGCGCGGGCGGCGGGTGGCTGCTCCATCGGGTGCTCGGGCCCGCCCAGCGGCTGACCGCGCGCCTCTGCCCTCCGCTGGTCCTCCGCGGGGTGCTGGGCGGGGTGGTCCTGGGGCTGTGCGGCGCGGTCACCCCGCTGGCGCTGTTCTCCGGCCACCACCAGATCCAGGAGCTCTTCGACAGCACCGGCGAGCGCACCGCCCTGGTGCTGGTCGGGCTGGCGCTGCTCAAGCTGCTCGCGGTGGTGGCGTGCCTGGCCACCGGCTGGTACGGCGGCGAGATCTTCCCGGCCGCGATGGTCGGGACGACCCTGGGGCTCGCGGTGGCCGAGGTGACCGGGACCGACGCGGTCGCCGCCGTCGCGGTCGCGGGCCTGGTGGGGTCGGCGGCGGTCGCCCTGCACCGGCCGATCGCGGCGCTGCTGGTCTTCGTCTTCTTCATCCCGACCGGCACGCTGGTCGCCGCGGCGCTGGGCGCGGCCGTCGGCGCCGGGGTGCTCCGGGCCACCACGCCCGCGCCGGCCGCGCAGGAGGCGCCGGCCGCCTGACCTCAGCGGGCAGGGGCGCTCTCGGAGGCGAACCACCGCTGCGCCACCGGAGGCAGGTCACGGCCCTCGCGCAGGTAGAGGTCGCCGTTCCACAGCACCGCGGTCCCCACCGGGACGTCGGTGAGCTCCTCGACCCGGATCGCCTCGTCCGGCTCGTCGGCCATGACGCCGTTGCTGCCGGTGTCGTTGCAGGCCGGCAGCACCGCGTCGACCTCGCGCCCGGTCGTCGCCGGGTCGCGCTGCAGGTCCCCGTAGCCGAGGTAGCGGGCGCCGTCGACCACGACGACCGCGGCGCAGGAGGCCTCGCCGCCGCCGCCGCTCGTCCCGCTGCAGCCGCCCAGCAGGGCAGTGGCGACGACGACGAGCAGGGCGAGGAGGGCGCAGCGCATGCCGGTGGGACGCGCGGGTGCGCGCACCGGTTCCCGGCTCAGAAGCCGTCGATGGCGGCGTTCAGCGTGGCCGAGGGCCGCATCACCGCGGTGGCCTTGGCGTCGTCGGGCTGGTAGTACCCGCCGATGTCGGCGGGGCTGCCCTGCACGGCGAGCAGCTCCTCCGCGATCGTCGCCTCGTTGGCGGCCAGGCTCTCGGCCAGCGCGGCGAAGTCGGCGGCCAGCTCGGCGTCCTCGCTCTGGCGGGCGAGCTCCTGGGCCCAGTAGAGCGCCAGGTAGAAGTGGCTGCCGCGGTTGTCCACGCTGCCCAGGCGGCGTCCCGGCGACCTGTTCTCGTCCAGGAAGGTGCCGGTGGCACGGTCGAGGGTGTCGGCCAGCACCTGGGCGCGGGCATTGCCCTGGGTCTGCGCGAGGTGCTCGAAGGAGGCGGCCAGCGCGAAGAACTCGCCCAGGCTGTCCCAGCGCAGGTAGTTCTCCTTGACCAGCTGCTGCACGTGCTTGGGCGCCGACCCGCCGGCGCCGGTCTCGAAGAGGCCGCCACCGTTGATCAGCGGGACGATCGAGAGCATCTTGGCGCTGGTGCCGAGCTCGAGGATCGGGAAGAGGTCGGTGAGGTAGTCGCGCAGCACGTTGCCGGAGACCGAGATCGTGTCCTCGCCGCGTCGGATCCGCTCCACCGAGAGCATCGTCGCCTCGATCGGGCTGAGGATGCGGATGTCGAGGCCGTCGGTGTCGTGCTCGGGCAGGTACGCCTTGACCTTGGCGATCAGGTTGCGGTCGTGGGCGCGCTCGGAGTCGAGCCAGAAGACCGCCGGGGAGCCGGTGGCGCGGGCCCGGGTGACGGCCAGCTTGACCCAGTCGCGGACCGGGATGTCCTTGGTCTGGCAGGCGCGCCAGATGTCCCCGGCCTCGACGTCGTGCTCGATCAGCACGGTGCCGGAGCCGTCGACGACCTGCACGGTGCCGGCGGCGGCGATCTCGAAGGTCTTGTCGTGGCTGCCGTACTCCTCGGCCGCCTGGGCCATCAGACCCACGTTGGGCACCGAGCCCATCGTGGTCGGGTCGTAGGCGCCGTTGGCGCGGCAGTCGTCGATGACGGCCTGGTAGACCCCGGCGTAGGAGGAGTCCGGGATCACCGCGAGGGTGTCGTGCTCCTGGCCGTCGGGACCCCACATGTGGCCCGAGGTGCGGATCATGGCGGGCATCGAGGCGTCGACGATCACGTCGGAGGGGACGTGCAGGTTGGTGATGCCCTTGTCGGAGTCGACCATCGCCAGCGCCGGACCCTCGGCGATCGCGGCGTCGATGGCGGCCTTGATCTCGGCCCCCTCCGGGAGCGCGTCGAGGCCGGCGAGGATGCCGCCGAGACCGTTGTTGGCGCTCAGCCCGGCGGCGGCGAGAGTGTCGCCGTACTTCTCGAAGACCGACCGCAGGAAGGTCTCCACGACGTGGCCGAAGATGATCGGGTCGGAGACCTTCATCATCGTCGCCTTGAGGTGCACCGAGAACAGCACCCCGGACTGCTTCGCGCGGTCGATCTGGTCGGTCAGGAAGCGGCGCAGGGCGGCGACGCGCAGCACGGTGCCGTCGACGATCTCCCCGGCCTGGACGGCGAACGGCTGCTTGAGGACGGTGACGGTGCCGTCGGCGGCGACGTGCTGGATGCTGACCTCGCCGGCCTCCTCGACGACCACGGACAGCTCGTTGGAGCGGAAGTCGTCGCGGCCCATGGTGGCGACCTTGGTCCGCGAGTCCGAGCTCCACTTCCCCATCGAGTGCGGGTGCTTGCGGGCGTAGCCCTTGACCGCTCCGGGGGCCCTCCGGTCGGAGTTGCCCTCCCGCAGGACCGGGTTGACCGCGGAGCCCTTGACCTTGTCGTAGCGGGCGCGTGCGTCGCGCTCCTCGTCGGTCTGCGGGTCGTCGGGGTAGTCGGGAAGGTCGTAGCCCTTGCCCTGCAGCTCGGCGATCGCCGCCTTGAGCTGCGGCATCGACGCGGAGATGTTGGGGAGCTTGATGATGTTGGCCTCGGGCTGCTGGGCGAGCGCGCCGAGCTCGGCCAGGGCGTCGCCGATCCGCTGCTCGTCGGTCAGCCGCTCGGGGAAGCTGGCGATGATCCGCCCGGCCAGGGAGATGTCGCGGGTCTCCACGGCCACGCCGGCCTTCGCGGCGTACGCCTGGATGATCGGCAGGAACGAGTACGTCGCCAGCAGCGGCGCCTCGTCGGTGTGGGTGTAGATGATCTTCGCGTCGCTCACGACGGCTCCTCGGCTTCCCTGGCTTGGATCTCTTGACGTCAAGATACCTTACGCGGGCCCAGCGGTGCACGGGTCCGACCGGCCCCATCCTGCCCGCTCCCCCGGGGTCTGGCGAGATGCCCCGGAACGGCGCAGACTCGCCTGCGTGATCACCGCCCTGCACACCCTCGTCTACACCTCCGACCCCGAGGCCACCCGCGCGTTCTTCCGTGACGTGCTGCGCTTCCCGTACGCCGACACCGGCGGCGGCTGGCTGATCTTCCGGACCGGCCCCAGCGAGCTCGGCGTCCACCCCAACGCATGGGAGCACGGCGGGGAGACGGGCGGGACCGACCAGCAGTTCGACCTCTCGCTCATCTGCGACGACCTGGCCGCCACGATGGCCGAGCTCGCCGAGCGCGGGGCCGCGTTCGCCGGCGACGTCGCCGAGCAGGAGTGGGGCCGCACCGTCCGTCTCGTGGTCCCCGGCGCCGGGGAGATGACGCTCTACCAGCCGACGTACCAGCCCCCCGCGCTGGGCTGAGCGGGCTCGTCCCCCGGGCGGCTTGAGCGGCGTCCCTACGGTGGGCGGTATGGAGATCACACGGACCGTCGAGACCAGCAACCCGGTGGAGAAGGTCTTCCCCTACCTCGCCGACTTCACCACCACGACCGAGTGGGACCCCGGCACCGTGCGCACCGAGCGCGTCTCGGGCGACGGCGGACCCGGCACGGTCTACCACAACGTGTCCTCGTTCAACGGGCGCGAGACCGAGCTGGAGTACACCGTCGTCGAGCGCACCGAGGGCGCGCGCTTCCAGCTCCGCGGAGTCAACAAGACCCTGGTGGCGACCGACACGATGACCTTCTCCGCGACCCCCGCCGGAGGAACCCGCGTCGTCTACCACGCCGACTTCGCCTTCCAGGGCCTGCTCGGCAAGGTCGAGCCCGTGCTCGGCCTGTTCCTCGGCAAGGCCTTCGCCAAGCTGGGCGACGAGGCCCAGCAGGGCATGCAGCGGGCGCTGGACAAGCTCTGACATGGGCCGGCTGAGCGGGGCCGTCGACACGGTCATGGACCGCACCCTGGTGCTGGGCTACTCCCGGATCGGGTACGCCGTCCGCCGCCGGCAGGCCGACTGGCCCGCCGACCCCGCCCCGGGCGCGCTGCGCGGCAAGGACGCGGTCGTCACCGGCGCCTCCTCCGGGCTCGGCATCGCCACCGCCGAGGGGCTCGCCCGGCTGGGGGCCCGGGTGCACCTGGTGGTCCGCAACGTCGACAAGGGCGAGCAGGCGCGCGCCGAGCTGCTCCGCACGGTGCCCGGGGCGTCGTTCGAGCTCTGGCGCTGCGACGTCTCCGACCTCGACGACGTACGCCGCTTCGCCGCCGACTTCGCCGGCGCCCAGCACGCCGTCGCCGCCCTGGTCCACAACGCCGGCGTGATGCCGCCGCAGCGCACCGAGTCGGCGCAGGGCCACGAGATGACCCTGGCGGTGCACGTGCTCGGGCCGCTGCTGATGACCGAGCTGCTGCTCGACCCGTTGGCCGCGGCGGACGGCCGGGTGGTGATGGTCACCTCGGGCGGCATGTACAGCCAGGCGCTGCCCGCCGACGACCTCGAGTACCTGCACGACGACTACAAGCCGGCCACGGCGTACGCCCGGAGCAAGCGGGTCCAGGTCTCGCTGCTCCCCCGCCTGCAGCAGCGCTGGGGTCCGCGGGGCGTCACGGTGCACGCCACCCACCCGGGCTGGGCCGACACCCCCGGGGTCGTCGAGTCGCTGCCGGGCTTCCACCGGCTGACCGGGCCGATCCTGCGCGACGCGGCCGGCGGCGCCGACACCACGGTCTGGCTCTCCGCGGTCGACCCCGCCCCGGCCGGGGGCCACCTGTGGCACGACCGGCGGCAGCGGCCCACGCACCTCCTGCCCTGGACCCGGGAGTCGACCGAGCAGCGCGCCGCGGTGTGGCGCTGGACCCGGGAGGCCGCGGGCCTCTGAGGTCCGCGTCACCCGGGGACGACCGCCGAGCGAGGGGACCGACCGCTGGGCGACCGCGGGCCGGGAGCGGGTGCAGGCGCGCGGTCGAGCGCTGCTAGCGTGCGAGTGTTCAGCATCGTCGCCCGAAGGAGTCCCTCGTGACCCAGCCCGTCAAGGTGGCCGTGACCGGTGCCGCCGGTCAGATCGGCTACAGCCTGCTCTTCCGCATCGCCTCCGGTGCCCTGCTCGGTCCGGACACCCCGGTGCAGCTCCAGCTCCTCGAGATCGAGCCCGCGCTCAAGGCCCTCGAGGGCGTCGTCATGGAGCTCGACGACTGCGCCTTCCCGACGCTCGCCGGCGTCGAGATCGGCCACGAGGCCACGAAGATCTTCGACGGCGTCAACCTCGCCCTGCTCGTCGGCGCACGCCCGCGCGGCCCCGGCATGGAGCGTGGCGACCTGCTCTCGGCCAACGGCGCGATCTTCACCGCACAGGGCAAGGCCCTCAACGAGGTGGCCGCCGACGACGTCCGCATCGGCGTGACCGGCAACCCGGCCAACACCAACGCGCTGATCGCGATGACCAACGCCCCCGACATCCCGCAGGAGCGCTTCTCGGCGCTGACCCGCCTGGACCACAACCGGGCGATCTCCCAGCTCGCGGCGAAGACCGGCGCCTCGGTCACCGACATCAAGAAGATGACGATCTGGGGCAACCACTCGGCCACCCAGTACCCCGACATCTTCCACGCCGAGGTCGGCGGCAAGAACGCCGCCGAGCTCGTCGGCGACCAGGACTGGGTGGAGAGCTACTTCATCCCGACCGTGGCCAAGCGCGGCGCCGCGATCATCGACGCCCGGGGCTCCTCCTCGGCCGCCTCGGCCGCGTCGGCCACCATCGACGCCGCCCGGGACTGGCTGCACGGCTCCGCCGAGGGCGACTGGGTCTCCATGGCGGTGGTCTCGGACGGGTCGTACGGCATCCCCGAGGGGCTCATCTACTCCTACCCGGTCACCACGTCGAACGGCGACTGGCAGATCGTCCAGGGGCTGGAGATCGACGACTTCTCCCGGGCCCGGATGGACGCCACCGCCGCCGAGCTCGCCGACGAGCGCAACGCGGTCCAGGAGCTCGGCCTCATCTGAGCCCTGCAGGACGTCGACGGTGCCCGCTGACCGCGGGCGCCGTCGCGTCCTTTTGAGCAGATCCTGAGCAGGCAAGGGCCTCTCGACCCTGGCGGACGGGGGTCGGGACCAGGTACCTTTCTTCCTGGAACGTAACCGTTTACGCCTCTTTGCTCCTGCTGGCCGGTCGCTCGGCGACCACCCGGATCGCGCGACCCGGGCCCTGACGTCCCACGTGTCGGGGACCGGGTCGCGCTGGGCGTCCCGGCCCTCAGCCGGCGCGGGTCGGGATGACCGCGGCCAGGACGACCAGACCTCCGCCGAGCAGGAGCAGCGTCAGCACGTCCACGAACTTGCGCCGGACGCCGAGCATCCCGGCGCTCTCGTCGGGCAGCACCAGCCGGGAGACGGCGCCGACGAGCATCGCCACCCCCATCATCGTGAGACCCAGCTGCCAGCGGTCGAGCACCACCACCACGAGGCCGGCCAGGGTCGCGGCGAGGACGCCCAGGTAGATCGCGCCTCCGACGGTGCGGGGCTTGCGGACCGCGAGGCTGTGCTCCGGAGGCGGCGGTCGCTCCTGGTCGCTCACGCGGGGCTCGTGAGCGACTTCTCCGCGGCCTCGACGATGTTGGCCAGCAGCATCGCCCGGGTCATCGGGCCGACCCCGCCCGGGTTCGGCGAGACCCAGCCGGCGACGTCGAGCACGTCCGCCGCGACGTCCCCGGCGATCCTGCCCTCGGCGTCGCGCGAGACCCCGACGTCGAGCACAGCGGCGCCCGGCTTGACCATGGCGCCGGTGATGATCCCGGGCACCCCGGCGGCGGCGACGACGATGTCGGCCGCGCGGACGTGCGCGGCGAGGTCGCGGGTGCCGGTGTGGCACAGCGTCACGGTCGCGTTCTCGGAGCGCCGGGTGAGCAGCAGCCCCAGCGGGCGGCCCACCGTCACGCCGCGGCCGACCACGCACACCTCGGCACCCGCGATGTCGACGCCGTGCCGCCGGAGCAGCTCCACGATGCCGTTGGGGGTGCACGGCAGGGGCGCCTCCTTGCCCAGCACCAGCCAGCCGAGGTTGGTCGGGTGGAGCCCGTCGGCGTCCTTGGTGGGGTCGATCAGGCCGAGGATGTGGTTCTCGTCCATGTGCCGGGGCAGCGGGAGCTGGACGATGTAGCCGGTGCAGTCCGGGTTGGCGTTGAGCCCGGCGATCGCGTCCTCGACGGCGCTCTGCGGGGCGTCGGCCGGCAGGTCCACGCGGATCGAGGTGATCCCGACCTCGGCGCAGTCCTTGTGCTTGCCCGCGACGTACCACCGGCTGCCGGGGTCGTCGCCGACCAGGACCGTGGCCAGCCCGGGGACGACACCCTGCTCGGCGAGCTTGGCGACCCGCTCGGAGAGCTCGCGCTTGATGGTCGCCGCGGTGGCCTTGCCGTCCAGGATCTGTGTGGTCACGCGGGCCATCCTAAGCGGCCGCCCGGTCCCGTCCCGCCGCGCTGCTCAGCAGCGGGCGACCGGGCGTGCCGGTCGCGCCGCGAGCCGCTCGGCCAGCGCTCCGGTGCTGCGCGGCACCACCCGGCAGGCGATGCTCTCGCAGCTCGACAGCGCCTCCCCCGAGCAGGTGTCGGTGCCGTCGCCCCCGTCCACGGAGTCGATGCCGTCCCCACCGGTGAGGGTGTCCTCGCCGAAGTCGCCGAGGAGCGTGTCGTCGCCGCCAGCGCCGGTCACCAGGTCGTCGCCTCCCTGGCCGTCGAGCACGTTGGGACCCTCGTCGCCGGTCAGCACGTCGGCCACCTGCGACCCCCGCCCGTTCTCGATGCCGGTCAGCGGGGAGAGGCGGCCGCTGGCCAGGCCGGCCCGGCGCGCGGCCAGGTCGATCGTGACGGGTCCCGCGGAGTCGATCAGGTCCACCGTGTCCGAGCCCGGCCCACCGTCCAGGACCGCGTAGCCCTCCGGCACGAGGCTGTCCGCGCCGGCGTCGCCGTACACCGCGGCGCCCTTCGACCCGTACCCGGCGTCGGGCCCGGAGCCCAGGTGGGCCACCGACCGGCGTCCCACGACCTGCACGAAGTCCGCACCCGCTCCGGAGCGGACCGTGGAGGTGCCGTACAGGTCGATGACCGAGTCGGCGCCCCCGTGGGTGAGGATCACGTCATCGCCCGCCTTGCCGTCGATCACGTCGGCCTGCGGACCGCCGACGAGGCGGTCGTCGTACGGCGTGCCGTCGATCCCGTGCACGCCGACGAGGCGGTCGTGGCCCCAGCCATCCGCGGTCCCGGCACCGAGGTCGACGACGACCCGGCGAGGAGCGAGCTCGTAGAGGACCCGGGTGTGCGCGTTGTGTGCGGTCAGGACGTCGTCACCGTCCTGGCCGTCGAGGACGTCGTCGATCCCGCCGCGGATGGTGCCCCACGGGGAGTTCCGCCCCCCGTCGAGTCGGTCGCCGCCCGGTCCACCGTCGAGGTCGTCACCACCGTCCTGACCACGGAGCCTGTCGCGGCCCTCCTCGCCAGTGAGGCGGTCGTTGCCGTCGCCGCCGAGGAGGAGGTCGTCCCCTGCACCGCCGACGAGATAGTCCGCGCCTCTCCCGCCGTCGAGCAGATCGGCGCCGTCCTCGCCCTGGACGACGTCGCTGCCGCCGCCGGCGCAGACCAGGTCGCTCCCGCCACGTCCCTCGATCCGATCGGCCCCGCCCAGCCCCACGATCACGTCGCGGTGCTCGGTGCCGACGAGGTGGTCGCGCCCGGCCGTGCCCACGATCGTCGCGGTGTGCCCGAGACAGGTCGGCGCCGCCTGCGCGGGGGGCGCTGCCAGGACGACGCCCGCGCCCGTCCCGAGCACCAGTCCTGCCGTCGCCACGATGCGTGCTGCTCTCACGAGATCCCCCCGGTGGTCGGTCGCCGGCGCTCAGTCTCACACCCGGCCGGCGACCTCGCAGGGTGAACGGACGCTTCGCAGGGCGCCGGCGCCTTGTGGAGCGTCCCTAACCCCGCGTTACAGCGCGGCGCGGGCGTGTCAGTGGAGCATCAGTGGAAGAAGTGGCGGGTGCCGGTGAGGTACATGGTGACGCCGGCGGCCTGGGCGGCGGCGATGACCTGGTCGTCGCGGACCGAGCCTCCGGGCTGCACGACCGCCTTCACCCCGCCCTCGAGGAGGATCTCCAGGCCGTCGGGGAACGGGAAGAACGCGTCGCTGGCCGCGACCGCGCCGACCGCACGCTCGCCGGCGCGGGTGACCGCGAGGCGGCAGGAGTCGACCCGGTTGACCTGGCCCATCCCGACGCCGACCGAGGCCCCGTCGCTGGCGAGCAGGATCGCGTTGGACTTCACCGAGCGGCAGGCCCGCCACGCGAACTCGAGGTCGGCCAGGGTCTGCTCGTCCGCGGGCTCACCGGAGACCAGGGTCCAGGTCGACGCGGCGTCGCCGCCGCCCTCGACCACCGCGTCCACGGTGTCGCGCAGCTGGACGAGCAGGCCGCCGCTGACCGGGCGCATCTCGGGGCCGCCACGCCGGCCGTCGGCCGGGACGACGAGCACCCGGATGTTCTTCTTGCGCGCCAACACCTCCACCGCGCCGTCCTCGTACGCCGGGGCGACGATGACCTCGGTGAACACCTCGCCGACCTGCTCGGCCATCGCGACGCTCACGGCGGTGTTGGTCGCGATCACCCCGCCGAACGCGGAGACCGGGTCGCAGGCGTGGGCCTTCGCGTGGGCCTGCGCCACGTCGGCGCCGACCGCGATGCCGCACGGGTTGGCGTGCTTGATGATCGCCACCGCCGGCTCGGTGAAGTCGTACGCCGCCCGGCGGGCCGCGTCGGCGTCCACGTAGTTGTTGTAGGACATCTCCTTGCCGTGCAGCTGCTCGGCGCCGGCGAGGCCGCCACCGAAGGCGTTGGTGTAGAGCGCGGCCGGCTGGTGGGGGTTCTCCCCGTAGCGCAGCACGGCCGCCTTCTCCCAGGTGCCGCCCATCCAGGCCGGGAAGCCGGTGCCCTCGCTGGTGTCGGTGAGCACGCTGCCCATCCAGGACGCGACCGCCACGTCGTACGACGCGGTGTGGGCGAACGCCTCCGCGGCGAGACGCTGCCGCTGGGCCAGGCTGAACCCGCCCTCGGCCGCGGCCGCCAGCACGTCGTCGTAGCGGGCCGGGTCGACCACGACCGCCACGCTCGGGTGGTTCTTGGCCGCGGCCCGCACCATCGACGGCCCGCCGATGTCGATCTGCTCGACGCACTCGTCGGGGCTCGCCCCCGAGGCGACCGTGGCCGTGAACGGGTACAGGTTCACCACGACCAGGTCGAAGGGCTCGACCTCGAGCTCGGCCAGCTGCTGCTGGTGGGACTCCAGGCGCAGGTCGGCGAGGATGCCGGCGTGCACCCGCGGGTGCAGCGTCTTGACCCGGCCGTCGAGGCACTCGGGGAACCCGGTCAGCTCCTCGACCTTGGTCACCGGGACGCCGGCCTCGGCGATCCGGCTGGCCGTGGACCCCGTCGAGACCAGCGCGACGCCGGCCTTGTGCAGCCCCTGGGCGAGCTCCTCCAGCCCGGTCTTGTCGTAGACCGAGACCAGGGCCCGCCTGATCTCCCGCTTGCCGTCGCTCATGCGCCGAACCGGACCTTCCTGTCGTTGATGCTGAAACCTTCGCGGGCCATCCGGCCCACGTTCTCCACGAGCATCTGCCGCTCCGCGACCTTGATCCGCTCGTGCAGGGAGTCCACGTCGTCGTCGTCGAGGACCGGCACGGTGGTCTGGGCGACGATCGCGCCGGTGTCCACCCCGGAGTCGACCACGAAGAGGGTCGCGCCGGTGACCTTCACGCCGTAGGCGAGCGCGTCGGCGGGGCCGTGCATGCCGGGGAACGACGGCGAGAGCGCCGGATGCGTGTTCACGCAGCGACCCTCGAAGGCCGCCAGGAACCGCTCCCCCACCAGCTTCATGAAGCCGGCCAGGACGACCAGGTCAGGCTGGTGCGCCGCGCACGCCTCCGTCAGCGCCGCGTCCCAGTCCTCCCGGTCGGCGAAGTCCTTGACCCGCAGCACGAAGGTCGGCACGCCGGCGCGCTCGGCCCGGGCGAGCCCCTCGATGCCGTCCCGGTCCGCACCCACGGCCACCACCTCGGCGCCGTAGGCGGGGTCGGCCGCCGCGTCCAGGATCGCCTGCAGGTTCGTCCCCGTGCCGGACACGAGCACCACGAGGCGCGCCGGACGGCGGGGGGAGGCGGGGGGCACCGGCACAGGGTACCCGCGCCGATCCTCGGTCAGCGACGCGGGAACGGGAGGCGGACGGTCTCCTCGCCGGCCAGGTCGACCGCCTCGGTGGGCTCGTCGAGCAGCGGGTCCTCCTCGGCCGGCACCCGGCGACGGCGCCACCAGGTCGCCGCGAGACCGCCGAGCGCGCCACCGGCGCCGAGACCGGCCAGCGCCACCCCGAAGGTCTCCAGCACGGGGGCGCCGAGCTCGCTCATCCGGCCGGGGCCGATCGACCCTCCGGCCAGGGCGAGCAGCACGGTCACGACCAGGGCCGCCAGGGCGCCGCCGCCCAGGCCGCGCCCGGCCGCGACCACCCAGCTGCGGGTCGGGTAGCGGCGGGCCGCGAGCAGGGCTGCGGCGAGCCCGAGCACGAACGGCAGCGCCACCAGCGCCGCCCCCCAGGCCGGGCCGGGACCGGTCGCCGGGAGCGCGGCGAGCACCGGCACCGCCGGGACCGGGCCGAGCAGCACCTGGGACGGGGAGACGACGGTGCCGACGCCGACGGCGAAGCCCGGACCGAGCAGGTAGGCCGCGCCCATCAGCAGCACGTTGGGCAGGATCATCACCAGCAGCAGCAGCGAGAGCACGCCGCCGGTGGTGTCGGGGTGGAGCTGGGCGAGCACGTTGGCCGCGGCGCTGCCGTGCACCGCCAGGGCGACGCCGACCAGGGCCGCGGAGGCGACCACGAGCAGCAGCACCACCACCGCGGCGCCGTACGCCGAGGACCGCAGGTGGAGCGGGAGGCGGGACCACGCGGGGGCGAGCTGGCCGGTGCCGGCCAGCAGCCCGAGGCCGCCGGCGACCGCGCCGACCGCCGCCCCGCCGACGAAGGCGAGGGTGAGGTCGGGCTGCACCCCGGGGACCGAGGCGAGCACGGCGGTGACCATGGCGACCACGCCGTACACCCCGGACAGGACCACGGTGGCGAGCCCGACGGTGCGCAGGTCCTCCGGCTGCGGGGGCCTGCCGTCGGGGCCGAGCGCCGGCCGCCCGGCCCAGCGTCCGAAGCGGAAGGTCACGTACGCCGCGACCGCGGTCAGCCCGAGCGGCGAGGCGGTGACCAGGACCCGGCCCACCTCGAGGTGGACGCCGTGCGCGAGCAGCCACGCGTCCGCGCCGACGCGCAGGGCCGACCGGGTGGTGCCGTGGCTGCCGCCGTCGGCGGCGAACCACCCGACCAGCGCGACGGCCCAGCAGACCAGGAGCAGGGACCCCGGTGCGGCCAGCCCCGCCAGCGCGGCCGAGACCGACAGCGGGCGGCGCCCGTCCTGGGGCGCCGCGGTGCGGGCGGCGGCGAGCCGGCGGGTCAGGGGGTTCAGCAGATCGGTCATCGCGACCCAGTCTCGCCCAGCGCCCGCGACCGTCTCGGGTGCCACGCCGACCCCGCGGGAGGCCACGGGGTAACGTCTCTTCGTTCACGCATCGCACGGCGTGGACGAGGAACGGGGCAGCCCGAGGGGCAGGGAGGTCGGCAGAGGCATGCGCGAGGCGGCCTTCGACGACTTCTACCGGAGCACGCGGGCCGACCTGCTGCACCAGACGTTCCTGCTCACCGGCGACCTGACGGCGGCGACCAGCGGCACCCGCGAGGCCTACGTCATCGCCTGGCACCACTGGACCAAGGTCGGCGCCCTGGCCGGGCCGTCCGGCCCGGTCGACTGGGTCCGCCCGCTCGCCTGGCGGCTGGCCGTGCGCCGCCACACCGGGCGGATCTGGCACCGTCACGCCCAGGTGCCCGACCGCCAGCGCGAGGTGCTCGACGCCGTCGCGGCACTGCCGTCGGCCCAGCGCCGCGTCCTGCTGCTCGAGCAGGTGGCCGGGCTGCCGCTCCACCTCGCCGCCCGCGAGCTCGGCCTCACGGTCGCCGCCGCCACCCGCCGGCTGATGGACGCGCACGCCGCCCTGGCCGCCCGCGGGCTCCCGCTCGAGGAGCTCGGGCCGCGGCTCGGCGAGCTGCGCGCGGTGACCGCCGGGACGTCACTCCCGCGGACCCCGAGCGTGCTGCGCGCCGGCCGGCGCCGCCGGCGGCTGCAGACCGGCGGGATCGTGCTGGCCACCCTCGGCCTGACCCTGGCCGCCGGGGCGGTCGCCCGCCAGCCCGCCGGGACCACCGGCGCCGCGGCCGAGGTACCCGGGGGTGTGGCCGGCGACGGCACCACGCTCGCGGACGGCCTGCTGGACGCGGACACGGTCTCCTCACTGGTCCCCGGCTCGACGTGGCGGGTCGTGGAGACCACCGACAACACCGACGGCGACGGTCTGCACACGGTCTGCCAGCAGCAGCGCTTCGCCGACCCCGACGGCGAGGCGGCGCTGGTGCGCACCTTCGCCGCCGCCGGTCGTCCGGTGAGCGCCGTGCAGTCCACCGAGCTCTCGCGCAGCGAGGACGCCGCCCGGACGACGTACGCGACCGTGCTGTCCTGGTTCGCCGGCTGCACCGACGACCGGGTCTGGCTGGTCGACACCTCCCGGGTGGACGGGCTGACCGACGAGGCGACCATCCTGGAGCTCCAGGCACCCGACCAGACGACCCCGGCCCAGACCGTGTTGCTGGCCCGGACCGGACGCACCGTGACCAGCGTGGTGGCCCAGGCGCGCTCGGCCGGCACCGTGGCCCTGCCCGACGCCCTGCGCACGCTGACCCGGGCCGTGCAGCTGGAGTGCGCCGGCGGCGCGTGCACCGGCACCCCGACGCTGAGGGCGAGCGGACCGCCACCGGCCGGCAGCGCACCCGGCCTGCTCGCCGTGGTCGACCTGCCGCCGATCCGGGCCCTGCCGCACCCCTGGGTCGGCACCGACCCCGCCCCGGCCACCCGCCGCAACCCCGCTGCGACGACCTGCGACCGCACGTCGTTCGCGGGCACGCGGGTCCCCCTCACCCGCACGTTCCTGATGCCCCAGGCCGACGTCCCGGTGCGCTTCGGGGTGGCCGAGACGACCGGAGACCTGAGGACGGTCGCGAAGGCGCGCGCCTTCGTCCGGACCGTGGAGGGCCGGATGGACCGCTGTGCCGACAAGGACCCCACCACCGAGGTCCGCGCGATCCCCGCCGGGCCGGCCCCGGCGGGCAGCTCGGTCCGAGCCTGGGCGATGCGCACCGAGGTCACCGCCGAGGCCACCGTCGGGTTCCGGGTCGGTCTGGTGCGGACCGGCAGCCGGGTCGCCCAGGTCACCTTCATCCCCACCGAGAAGGCCGGCTGGACCGACGACCAGCTCCGCGCCGTGCTGCGCCGGTGCGCCGAACGGCTCCGCGAGCAGCGCTGAGCACCGGGCTCTGCGAGGGCACGTCGGCTAGCGTGCGGCTGAGGAGGAACCATGACCCTGACCCGTGCCGACGCGCTGGCGCGCGACACCACCGCCGCTCTGCCCTCGCGGCGTGACCGCTTCGACCTGCCCGAGGGCGTCGTCTACCTGTGCGGCAACTCGCTGGGCGCGCTCCCCCGGCACGTGCCGGACCGCGTCGCCGAGGTCGTCCGCGGCGAGTGGGGGACGGACCTGATCGCGTCGTGGAACAAGGCGGACTGGACCCACCTGTCCGCCCGGGTCGCGGCCCGCATCGCCCCGCTGGTCGGGGCGGCGGGCCCGGACGTCGCCGTCGGGGACTCCACCAGTGTCACGCTCTACAAGGCGATGGTGGCCGCGGCCGGCCTGCGCCCCGACCGCCGCGTCATCGTGGTCGAGCCGACCACGTTCCCCACCGACGGCTACATCGCGGCCGGGGTGGCCCGCACCCTCGGTCTCGAGCTGCGCTGGTGCGACCCCGCCGACCCGGCGGCCTCGGTCGACGAGGACGTCGCCTTCCTCTGCCTGACCCACGTCGACTTCCGGTCCGGGGCGATGTACGACCTGGCCGGGGTCACCGCCGCGGTGCACGAGGCCGGGGCGCTGGTGATCTGGGACCTGTCGCACTCCACCGGGGCCGTCCCGGTCGACCTGACCGGCGCGGGGGCCGACCTCGCCGTGGGCTGCACCTACAAGTACCTCAACGGCGGACCCGGGGCGCCCGCCTTCGTCTGGGTCGCGCCGGCCCTGCAGGACCGGCTCGAGCAGCCGATCCAGGGGTGGTGGGGTCACGCCCGGCCGTTCGCGATGACCCGGGACTACGAACCTGCCGAGGGCGTCACCCGGATGACGGTCGGCACCCCGCCGATCCTGGCCCTGTCCGCCCTGGAGGCCTCCCTGGACGTCTTCGACGGCGTCGGCATGGACCAGGTCCGCGCGGCGTCGCTGTCGCTCAGCGACCTGTTCCTCGAGCTCGCCGACGAGCGCCTCGAGGGCTTCGAGCTGCTCACCCCGCGCGAGCACGCCCGCCGGGGCTCGCAGGTGGCGCTGCGCCACCCGGACGCCTACGGCATCGTCCAGGCGCTGATCCGGCGCGGCGTGGTCGGCGACTTCCGCGACCCCGACGTCGTCCGGCTCGGCTTCGCCCCGCTCTACGTCACCCACGCCGACGTGTACGACGCCGTGGAGCACCTGGTGGCCGTGATGGCCGCCGGGGAGCACCTCGACCCGGCGTACGCGACCCGGCTCGCAGTCACCTGACCCACCCGGGGCCGGCCTGCCGGCGCTGCTGCTGCTCCCAGTGGCGGCGCACCCGGCGCCGGGCGTGGAAGAGGCCGCCCCACCAGAACCAGCAGAACGCGGCGAAGACCAGCCACCAGTGACCGGTCGCCGCCGCGAGGACCAGGAGCAGCAGGAAGACCGGGAGGATCCTCACCCCCGCCACCCAGGTCGCCACCGGGCCGCGGCGAGGTCCGCCGGCGGGGCGGGCCGAGCGCGGAGGGACGGCCGGGGCCGGTGGCGGCACCGGGGGCAGGTCCCGGAAGAGCACGCTCAGGTTGCCGGCGGTCCGGGCGGCCCAGGCGGCCTCGACGCGCTCGTCGTACTCGTCCTTGGTGAGGCGGCCGGCGACGAAGTGCTCGCCCAGCAGCGACACGGCGGTGTCGCGGTCGGCGTCGCCGATGCGGAGCTCCGGGCGGGACCGGCCCGCCATCACTCCGGCTCCCCGTCGGCGAGCAACGTGTAGAGCCTCCGTCGCGTCTCGGAGAGGATCTCGGCGGCCTCGGCCTGCTGCTGGCGCGTCCCGGAGACCACCACCTGCCAGACCGCCGACATCACCTGGCCGATCACCGGCTTGAGGTCGGGGGTGTCCGACCCCTCCGTCGCCTCCGCCTGCGCCTGGTCGAAAGGGCGCCAGGTGGCCGCCATCTCCTCGGGGTGCTCCGCGACGTACGCCTGACCCTCGGGGGTGAGCTCGAGCAGCCGCTTGCCGCTCTCGGTCGTGCCTGCGACCAGGCCCTCGTCCTCGAGCTGCTGCACCGTCGGGTACACCGAGCCGGGGCTGGGCTTCCACTGTCCGCCGCTGCGCTCGGCGATCTGCTGGATGACCTGGTAGCCGTTCATCGGCCCGGTGGCGAGCACGTCGAGGATCGCGGCCCGGACGTCGCCGCGGCGGACCTTCGGCGCGCCGCGGGCGGCGCCGCCGGCCTGGGCGAGGCCGAACAGGCCGGTCACCCACGGCGGCGGACCCTGGCGCCAGGGCTGCTGGTTGCCCCAGCCGCCCGACCAGCCACTGCCCGGTCCGCCGGACCAGGCACCTTCCCAGTTGCTGCGGCGGCCACCCATGGCACTGCTCCCTCCGGACGAACGGTCACGACACGTTGACGATATATCGCGACTGTTCCGTGGACAAGGGCCGGAGCGGGGTAAGAAGTCCGCGTCCGGACGCAACCGGACCACTCCGCCAGGCGTAGACAAGGCATGACGAGATGGGGGAACTGAGATGGATGCCGAGGAGTTCGACGCCTTCTACGCCGGGTCCTTCCCGCGCCTGGTGCACCAGCTGCGGGCGATGATCGGCGACCCGGAGGAGGCCCGCGACTGCGTCCAGGAGGCGTTCGTGCGGGCCTGGGCGCACCGGCGCTCGCTGGAGCGCGCCGAGTCGCGCGAGGCCTGGGTGCGGACCACGGCGTACCGGCTGGCGGTGAGCCGCTGGCGGCGCACCGTGCGGAGCCGCCGGCCGCAGGACCGGGCGCTGGCTCCCCCGTCGTACGCCGAGCCGCCGGACCCGTCCCGGGTCGCCCTGCTGGACGCCCTGGACAGGCTCCCCGCCGACCAGCGCCGGGCGCTGGTGCTCCATCACCTGTGCGACCTCAGCGTCGAGCAGGTCGCCGCCGAGGTCGGAGCCCCGACCGGCACCGTCAAGTCCCGCCTCTCCCGCGGGCGCACAGCCCTGCAGTCGCTTCTCACCGAGGACGGTGCCTCCCATGTCTGACCTGTTCGAGCCGCTCCGCGGCCACGACGCCCACGACCCCTACGACGCCGTCGAGCCGGGACTCTCCCCCGCCGACGTCCGCCGGCGTGGCGACCGGCTGCGCCGTCGCCGGACCATGGTGACCGTCGCCGGCTCCGCCGCCGCCGTCGCCGCCATCGCCCTGGGCGCCACCCTGGTGGGCAACGGCACCTCGCTGCGCGGCGACGCCCCGCCCGCCGGCCGGCCCACCCCGACCGTGGTGGAGCAAGGCGCCCGGATCCCGGACTCCTTCCCGCTCGCGAGCGGGATCTCCGCCACCACCGGCGACAGCGACTTCACCGTGCAGGGGCCCGGCCGCGACATCCCGTTCGTCGCCGAGCTCCAGGTGTGCAACGCGTCGTACTCCCCCGCCGACCGGGCCGTCGACCGGCTCACGTTCACCTCCACCGGACCGGAGTTCTTCGAGGGCCGCGACCTGAGCCTGTACGCCGACGCGGCGACGGCCTCGGCGGCCGCCCGGGACCTGGCGACGACGTTCGCCGACTGCCCGCGCTACAGCACCGACAGCGGCACCACGGCGGTGGTGACCCGGACCGCGGCCAACCAGCCCGGCGACCTCGGCGAGGAGTCGTGGATCGTCAAGCGGGGCTACGAGGTCGACGGACAGCCCACCCTGGGCGAGGAGGTCCTCGTCATCGCCCGGACCGGCACGGCCGTGCTGGTGACCCGGACCGCCGACGAGGGCAGCGGCCTGATGGACGAGAAGGCCTTCGACGAGTCGGTGAAGCGCGACCTCCTCGGGGTCCGCCCCGTGGTCGCCGCGATGTGTACCTTCTCGTCGGAGGGCTGCGACGCGTCGACCCCGGCGGCGACGCTGCTCGACGAGAACGGCCTGGGCGACCTGCGGCTCTACCTCACCGACGAGGAGGTCGCCGACACCGGTCTGGCCACCGTCGAGGGCCCCAGCGGGGCGACCGGTCAGGGCTGCCGGCCGGTGCACTACACCGGCCGCCCCGACGGAGAGGTGGACGGCTTCCTCGACGACTTCGGGGTGGTCGTACTGTTCGCTCCCGCGGGCGTCACCACGCCGGAGGGACTCGCGGTCGGCTCACCGGCCGCCGACGTCGAGAAGCTCTACCCGGGCGCGGAGCAGATCGCGGCCGGCTACCGCATCCCGCTGCCGGGCGCCAAGCAGTACGTCGCCACCATCGACGGCGACACCGTCTCCCAGCTCTCCCTCGAGTCCTCCGACCAGACCTGCACCCGCTGACTCCCATGTTGAGTGGGCGCGCGTTCCACGTCGAGTGGGCGCGCGTTCCACGTCGAGTGGGCGCGCGTTCCACGTCGAGTGGGCGCGCGTTCCACGTCGAGTGGGCGCGCGTTCCACGTCGAGTGGGCGCGCGTTTCGGAACGAGGGAAACGAGCGCCCACTCAACCGGAAAGGAGCGCCCACTCAACGGATAGCAGAGGAACGCCCCCGGCCGGGTGAGGGCCGAGGGCGTTCCGGTGGTGCGGGGTGGTGCTGGGGTGGTGCTGGGGTCGTGCTGGGGGCGTGCGGGGTCAGAGCTTCTCGAGGATGTCGCGCATGAGCTGCGCGGTCTCCGAGGGGGTCTTGCCGACCTTGACGCCGACGGCCTCGAGGGCCTCCTTCTTGGCCTGCGCGGTGCCCGAGGAGCCGGACACGATGGCGCCGGCGTGGCCCATCGTCTTGCCCTCGGGGGCGGTGAAGCCCGCGACGTAGCCGACGACGGGCTTGGTCACGTGGTCCTTGATGTACGCCGCGGCGCGCTCCTCGGCGTCGCCGCCGATCTCGCCGATCATCACGATCGCCTCGGTCTCCGGGTCCTCCTCGAACGCCTTGAGCGCGTCGATGTGGGTGGTCCCGATGATCGGGTCCCCACCGATGCCGACAGCGGAGGTGAAGCCGTAGTCGCGCAGCTCGTACATCATCTGGTAGGTCAGCGTGCCGGACTTGGAGACCAGCCCGACCTTGCCGGCCTTGCTGATGTCGGCCGGGATGATGCCGGCGTTGGACTTCCCGGGGCTGATCAGACCGGGACAGTTCGGGCCGATGATCCGGGTGGTGCCACCCTTGGCGACCGCGTAGGAGTAGAACTCCGCGGTGTCGTGGACGGCGACGCCCTCGGTGATCACGACGGCCAGGCCGATGCCCGCGTCGACCGCCTCGATGACCGCGGCCTTGGTGAAGGCCGGCGGCACGAAGAGGACGGAGACGTCGGCGCCGGTGGCGGCGATCGCCTCGGCGACCGAACCGAAGACCGGGACCTCGGTGCCGTTGATGTCGACCTTCTCGCCGGCCTTGCGCGGGTTCACGCCGCCGACGATGTTGGTGCCCGAGGCGAGCATGCGCGTGGTGTGCTTCATGCCCTCGGAGCCGGTCATGCCCTGGACGATGACCTTGCTGTTCTCAGTGAGGAAGATTGCCATTGTTCTCGTCCCGTCCTCAGGCGTTCGCCAGCTCGGCGGCCTTGTCGGCCGCGCCGTCCATGGTGTCGACCAGGGTCACCAGCGGGTGGTTCGCCTCGTTGAGGATCCGCCGACCCTCCTCGACGTTGTTGCCGTCGAGCCGGACGACCAGCGGCTTGTTGGCCTCCGCGCCCAGCGTGTTCAGCGCGCCGACGATGCCGTTGGCGACCGCGTCGCAGGCGGTGATGCCGCCGAAGACGTTGACGAAGACGCTCTTGACCTGCGGGTCGCCCAGGATGATGTGCAGGCCGTTGGCCATCACCTCGGCGGACGCACCGCCGCCGATGTCGAGGAAGTTCGCCGGCTTGACGCCGCCGTGCTTCTCGCCGGCGTAGGCGACGACGTCGAGGGTCGACATGACCAGGCCCGCGCCGTTGCCGATGATGCCCACCGAGCCGTCGAGCTTGACGTAGTTGAGCCCCTTCTCCTTGGCCGCGGCCTCGAGCGGGTCGGCCTCGTCCTTGATCTCGAAGGAGGCGTGGTCCTCGTGGCGGAACTCGGCGTTC
Organism: Marmoricola sp.; assembly: GCA_044227235.1. Taxonomy (GTDB): domain Bacteria; phylum Actinomycetota; class Actinomycetes; order Propionibacteriales; family Nocardioidaceae; genus Marmoricola_A. The sequence continues at coordinate 93,407 of JBGAFN010000001.1, forward strand.
TCGTCGAGGGTGACCTTGCCGTCGAGCGCCTCGAGCGAGCCGTCCTCCAGCTTGACCAGCGGGTTCACCTCGACCAGCGACGCGTCCTCCTTGAGGAAGACGTCGTAGAGCTTGGCGATCACGGTCTTGGCCTGCTCGGCGACCTCGGCCGGGAAGCGGGTCGCGGCGACGATCTCGTCCAGCTTGGCGTCGTCGCAGCCGACCTGCGGGTCGATCGAGACCTTGGCGACCGCATCGGGGTTCTCGACCGCCGTGACCTCGATCTCCACGCCGCCCTCGATGGAGGCGATGCACAGGTAGTTGCGGTTGGCCCGGTCGACGAGGAAGGAGAAGTAGTACTCCTCGGCGATCGCGGCGGCGGGCGCCAGCAGGACCCGGTGGACGGTGTGCCCCTTGATGTCCATCCCGAGGATCTCGCCGGCCTTGGCGACCGCGTCGGCCGGGTCGGTGGCGAGCTTGACGCCGCCCGCCTTGCCGCGGCCTCCGGTCTTGACCTGCGCCTTGACGACCACGCGGCCGCCGAGCGCCTCCGCGGCAGCGGCCGCGTCCTCGGGCTTCTCGATCACGGTGCCGAGGGTCACCGGCACACCATGCTTGGCGAAGAGCTGCTTCGCCTGGAACTCCATCAGATCCACGCTTGTTGCCTGTCTGTGTCGTCGGTCCCGCACTCTCCTGGGCGCGGGCATGCCTTTCGCACCCTAGTCCCGACTCCGCGGCTCCGACCACGTCGCCTGGGTCACAGTCCGGGTACCCCGTGCACCCGTTGTCACGCGGTGGTCACGCCCCGCGGGCCTGGGGACCCGTTTTGCCCAGAAAGGTAAAGCCGACGTAAAGTCATGTGGTCCTCGCCACCACGACAGGATCAATTGTTGTCTTTCCACTCCGCCGGTAAGCGCGCACGACGGTCGTCCGAGCGACCCGTCGACCCGACCGGCAGTGAGGTGGCGAAGACGCCGTCCGCGCCCAGGGCGCCCGGTGGCAAGCGTCGCGCCCAGCCCGAGCCGCGCCTGTTCCGCCGTACGACGACCCCGGCGACGACGCCCGCGACGACCCCCGCGACGACCGCAGCCCCCACCCCGCGCCCAGCGGCGGCTCCCAAGCGCGCCGGCGGCCGCCGGATCGCGGGCCAGCAGGTCCAGCCCACCGCGGCCGACCGTCCGGCCCGCCGACCGGGACCCGCCCGGCTCCCGGTCGGGGTCAGCCTGCCGTCGGTGGTCGGCTCGGCCGCGCTCGCGATCGCCGTGGCCGGCGCGCTGTCCAGCGCGGCCACCGCCCCGAGCGCGGTGCTGGCCGCCGGCCCCCAGTCGTACTCGGGCCAGGCCAACGTCCTCAACGGCACCACCGGGGCCAGCATCTCCTCGGCCCTGGAGAACCGCCAGCAGGCCGTGAGCCGCGACTCGGCCCGGCAGGCCCTCGCCGACGCGGCGCAGGAGGACCTCGAGGCGGCCGCCGAGGAGCAGGCCCAGCAGCGCAACGCCGCCCTGGCCCAGCTCGCCGCGAGCGCGGAGAAGCACGCCGCCCAGATCGCGCGGAACGCCTGGCGGCTCCCGGTCGCCGCCGGCGTCTACCACCTGACCAGCCGCTTCGGCGACTGCAGCTACCTGTGGTCGCACTGCCACACGGGCCTGGACTTCGCCGCCCCGAGCGGCACGCCGATCACCGCGGTGGCCAACGGCGTGGTCACCGACCAGGGGTACTCCGGCGCCTACGGCAACCGCACGATCGTCACCCTCGAGGACGGCACCGAGCTCTGGTACTGCCACCAGACGGCGTACGCCGTGGGGCTCGGCGCGCGGGTCATCGGCGGCCAGCTGATCGGGTACGTCGGCTCCACCGGCAACACCACCGGCCCGCACCTGCACCTCGAGGTCCGTCCGGGTGCCGGTGACCCGGTCGACCCGTACGCCGCGCTGGTCGCGCACGGCGTCACCCCCTGACCCGAAGCCCCCTCGGTCAGCCGGTCGGTCAGAGCTTCTCGACCGGCGCGTAGCGCAGCAGCAGCCGCTTGACGCCGCCGGAGCCGAAGTCGATCGACGCGACGGCCTTCTCCGCGACCCCCTCGACGGTGACCACGGTGCCCAGGCCGAACGAGTCGTGGGTGACCCGGTCCCCCGGCTCCAGGGTCGGGACCTCGCCCCGCCGTGCGGCCTTGGACTCGGCGTCGGCCCGGATCGCGGTGCTGCCGAACCGCTGCGCCGGGCGGGTGCCACGGGCGCCGGGCCGGTTCGGCAGGGCCGGCATGACCGAGCGCGACCAGGAGGTCATCTCGTTGGCCGTGCGGCGCCAGTCGACGAGGTCGACCGGGACCTCGTCGAGGAACCGTGAGGCCGGGTTGTGCGAGGGCGCCCCCCAGGCGGAGCGGACCACGGCGCGCGACAGGTACAGGCGCTGCTGGGCCCGGGTCAGGCCGACGTAGGCCAGCCGCCGCTCCTCCTCCAGCTCGGTCTGGTTGCCCAGGGAGCGCAGGTGCGGGAAGACGCCGTCCTCCAGCCCGGTCAGGAAGACCACCGGGAACTCCAGGCCCTTGGCGGTGTGCAGGGTCATCAGGGTGACCACCCCGGTGTCCTCGCCGTCCTGGTCGGGGATCTGGTCGGAGTCGGCCACCAGCGCCACCCGCTCGAGGAACTCGGCGACGCCGGGGGTCGCCGGGGTGAGGTCGGCCGGGTCGGCCGAGGGCGGCAGCACCGGCTCGTCGCTGAACTCGCGGGCGACCGCGACGAGCTCGGCGAGGTTCTCCACCCGGGACTCGTCCTGCGGGTCGTCGCTGTTCTCCAGCTCGGCCAGGTACCCGCTGCGGGCCAGCGCCTGCTCGAGCACGACGTCGGCGCGCTCGCCGGCGTCAGCCATCTGCTGGAGCTCCTCCATCACGGTCACGAAGGACCGGATCGCGGTGACCGAGCGGGTCGCGATGCCCGGCGCGTCCTCGGCGCGGCGCAGCGCCTCCCAGAAGAGCAGCCCGTCGCGGCGCATCAGCGCCTCGACGCACGCCTCGGCCCGCTCGCCGATGCCGCGCTTGGGCACGTTGAGGATGCGGCGCAGGCTGATCTCGTCGGCAGGGTTGACCAGGAAGCGCAGGTAGGCCAGCGCGTCGCGGACCTCGCGCCGCTCGTAGAACCGCACCCCGCCGACCACCTTGTAGGGCATGCCGACGCGGATGAAGACCTCCTCGAACACCCGGGACTGGGCGTTGGTCCGGTAGAAGACCGCGACGTCGCGCGCCTTCGCCGTCCCGGCGTCGCCGAGCTTGTCGATCTCGTCGGCGATGAACCGCGCCTCGTCGTGCTCGTCGTCGGCGACGTACCCGACGATCTGCTCGCCCGGCCCGGCGTCGGACCAGAGGTTCTTGGCCTTGCGGCCCGCGTTGCGGCTGATCACCGCGTTGGCCGCGTTGAGGATGTTCTGGGTGGAGCGGTAGTTCTGCTCCAGCAGGATGGTGCGCGCGTCGGGGAAGTCCTCCTCGAAGGCGAGGATGTTGCGGATGTTCGCGCCACGGAAGGCGTAGATGGACTGGTCGGCGTCACCGACGACCATCAGCTCGGCCGCCCCGACGCCGTCCTCGTCGGGGGTGGCGTCCGGCAGGTCGGCGTCGTCGCCGCCGACCGCGGCAGGACGGTGCGCGACGGGGCCGCAGAGCTCGCGGATCAGCGCGTACTGCGCGTGGTTGGTGTCCTGGTACTCGTCGACGAGCAGGTGCCGGAACCGGCGGCGGTACGTCTCGCGCACCTCCGGGAAGGCCTGGAACAGGTGCACCGTCATCATGATCAGGTCGTCGAAGTCCAGCGCGTTGGCGGTGCGCAGCCGCTGCTGGTAGAGCGCGTAGGCCTCGGCGTAGGTCCGCTCCAGGTCGTTCTGGGCGGCGGAGGCGGCCTCCTCGTGGTCGACGAGCTCGTTCTTCTGGTTCGAGATCCAGTGCAGCACCGCGCGGGGCGGGTACCGCTTGGGGTCGAGCTCGAGCTCCTTGCAGACCAGCGTCATCAGCCGCTTCTGGTCGGCGGCGTCGTAGATCGAGAAGCCCGACTTGTAGCCGAAGCGCTCGATCTCCTTGCGCAGGATGCGCACACAGGCGGAGTGGAAGGTCGAGACCCACATGACCCGCGACCGGCGCCCGACCAGCTCCTCGACCCGCTCGCGCATCTCCGCCGCGGCCTTGTTGGTGAAGGTGATCGCCAGGATCGAGCCCGGGTGCGCGCCGCGCTCGGCGATCAGCCAGGCGATCCGCCGGGTCAGCACCCGCGTCTTGCCCGAGCCTGCTCCGGCGACCACCAGCAGCGGCGCGCCGGCGTGGGTGACGGCGGCACGCTGGGGCTCGTTGAGTCCCTCGAGAAGCGCCTCGGAGGTCACCCGGGGTCGCCGCGGCGCGCTGATCTCCTCACGGTCGAAGAGACCCTGCTCGTCGGTCATCCGCGGCGCCTGGGGAACGGGGAACGGGGTGGGGAACGCTGCACTCATGTCCGGCTCAGCCTACGTCCCGGGACCGACAGACGGTGCTCCGCGCGCCGGGGGTGGGGAGAGCGGTCACGGCCGTCACTGCCCGTTGGCGGAGAAGTGGTGCAGGTCCTTCAGGGAGTGGAAGTCCCCGCCCCAGGTCCAGCCCACCGCGTGGAACGCCCGCCACACGACGCCGTCGCGGAAGATCATCCCGGGCCGGCGCCAGGACCGGTCCAGGTAGGACGAGGCGAGCTCGGGGATCACCAGGTCGCCCTTGTGGTACGGGTTCATGAACGGGTTCACGTCGACCGCGAGCCCGTACGCGTGGGCCGACCACGTCGTCGCGCCGGTGGTCGGGCGGCAGGCGTACGCCGAGGTCTCGTTGCCGTCCCCCGTCGGCGCGGCCTCCAGCCCGGCGTTGGTGGCCAGCGTCATCTGCTCCAGCGGGAAGCCGGCAGCGAACAGGGTCCGGAAGACGCCGACCACGTCGTCGGCCACCGACGCGTTGACCACCAGCCGGCCGGTGTGGACCCCGCCGTCGAACCCGTGGAACCCCATCGTCAGCACCCGCAGGTCGGCCAGCGGTACCGGGCAGCCCGGCTTCCAGGCCAGGTCGGTACGACGGACGAAGGCCCGCGTGACGGGCTCGACGGTGGCGTGGAAGCGGCCGTCGGCCGGGGGCGGGAGCAGGTCCTCGGTCGGCAGCCGGCGGTTGCGCAGCTGCGGTGGGGTCGGGCCGATCTCCCCGAAGCCGTCGGGCCGCGGCGGCAGCGCGTGCGCGCCCACCACCCAGTCGGAGAAGGTCGGACTGGGACTGGGGCTAGGGCTGGGGGTCGGGGTCTCTGTCGGGGTCGCGGTGACCGTCACCGTGGCGGTCGGCTCCGCGGCCGGCAGGTCCGAGGAGCAGGCGGCCAGCGTCAGTGCCAGGGCCAGCACTGCGGGCACCGCCAGGGGTCTCGTGGCTCGGGCTGCGCCCTCGCGCCTCGACCTCCCCTGCAAGGTCGAGACCCGGCACTCGGAGGTCGAGGTGCGAACGCGCAGCGTGAGCCACGAGACCCGGCGAGGGGCGGTCGAGACCCGGCGCACGGAGGTCGAGGTGCGAACGCGCAGCGTGAGCCACGAGACCCGGCGAGGGGCGGACCGGCTCACCAGAAGACGGCGACGCCCACGTTGAGGACGGTCAGGCCCAGCAGCCCGAAGTACAGCCCGTCGCTCAGGCTCTCCTTCTTGCGGTTGAGCACGACCAGGACCCCGATGACGACCGCGACCAGCAGCTTGACGCCGATCTTCGCGTGGTCCACGTCCTCGTCGCCGGACTCGAGCACGCCGACCAGCAGCAGGCCGGTCACCAGCTGGGTGAGGATGCCGTGGAACATGGCGTTGTTCACCACGCGGGGGTGCGTCGCGACCTGCACGAAGAGCCCGCCGAAGAGGCTGGCGAACCCGATGAGGTGCAGGAAGACGAGTACGTTCTCGACGAAGTCCATGGGCACAACCTAGGCGACCCGGGTTCAGTCCGGGACGTCGGCCTCGTCCAGGTTGTCCCGGAAGATGCGCGGCATGTAGCGCAGCATCAGCGTCGACCAGGTGAGGTGCGTGAGCATCGGCGCCTGCAGTCCACCGGTGGCGCGGCGCTGCAGCCCGAACAGGGTGCCCATCACCGTGGCGGCCAGCACCAGCGAGGGGTTGCGGGTGGGCACGGTGGCCAGGGCGTACGTCGCGGTGGACTGCACCACGGGGCTGCGGTCCAGGTTGCCGAGCGCGGCGTAGACCGCCCCCCGGAAGAAGATCTCCTCCGCCACCCCGTTGGCGTACGTCGTGAAGCCGACGAGCTTGCTGTCGCCCTCGTCGGCGTACTGCAGCACCGAGGTGATCGAGTCCGACAGGAGCGGGATGCGCTTGGCGACGAAGGCGCAGGCGACGAAGAACCCGAAGGCGCCGACGCCGGTCGCGACCGGGACCAGCACCGGGCGGCGCACCGTCCGGTCCTGCAGCTCGATGTAGCCGAGGTGGAGCGGGCCGGACATCAGCCCGCCCGCGGCGTACACGACGGCGGTGGCCGTGGTGGTGGCGTAGAACTGCTTCGACCCCGGCTTGGTGGAGAGGCCGTAGCCCAGCAGCCCGGCACCGACCACGGAGGTCGCGGCGACGATGCGCTTGCGGCGCACCCGGATGCCCACCGGCTCGTCGTGGTCGCGCGGCACCTTGTAGGTCAGCGCCTTCGGCGCCTTGCCGCGGGCGCGACGCCACCAGTGCCGGACCTCGTCGGGGACCTCGACGCTCATCGGGCCCCCGCCTTCCGCCGCGCCCGCTCCTCGCGCCTCTCGGCCAGCGCCTCCCGGACGGCGTCGTCGAAGGAGGTGCGCTGGAACGGCACCAGCCTCTTCAGCTCGTCGTCGTGCACGACCACCTCGTTGACCATGGAGTCGACCAGCGACCGGCCGGCCGCCGCGTCCACGTCGGTGACCAGCCCGAGCCAGTGCGAGGAGAGCCGCGGGCTCAGCAGCGGGACCGGCAGGAGGATCACGACGCGCTTCTCGATCCGGGCGACCCGCCGCATCATCTCGGAGTAGCGCAGCACCTCGTCGCCGCCGACCTCGAACGCGCGCCCCGCGGTCTCGGGGACCTCGAGCACGCCGGCGAGGTAGCGCACCACGTCGGCGATGCCGATCGGCTGGGTGCGGGTCGAGACCCAGCGCGGCGTCACCATCACCGGGAGCCGCTCGACCAGCTGGCGGGTCATCTCCCACGACAGGCCGCCGTGCCCGATCACGATGCCGGCCCGCAGGGTGGTGACCGGCACCCCGGCCGCCCCGAGCACCTGCTCGACCTCGCGGCGGCTGCGCAGGTGCGGGGAGAGGTCGTCGTCGTCGTCGCCGAGTCCGCCGAGGTAGACGATGCGCTCGACGCCGGCCCGCGCCGCGGCCCGGCCGAAGGCGTCGGCGGCCTCCCGGTCGAGCCGCTCGAAGTCGGCGGAGTCCAGCGAGTGCACCAGGTAGAAGGCGTAGCGCACGCCGCGCAGCGCGTCCGGCAGCGACGCCGGGTGGTGCACGTCGCCGAAGACGGCCTCGCCGGCGCCCTGGTAGGTGTCCGGGTGGCGGGTCATCGCGACCACGTCGTACCCGGCCTCCTCCAGCGCGGGGCACAGGCGCCTGCCCACGAACCCCGAGGCCCCAGCCACCAGCACCCGGTCGCGCGCGTCCGACGTCATGGGCCCCACCGTAGCGAGAGCCTGGTTGGACGACGCGCCCCGACGACGGTCCTCAGAGCAGCCGGCGGTCGTTGGCCCAGCGGGCGAGCTCGTGCCGTGACGACAGCTGCAGCTTGCGCAGCACGCTGGACACGTGGGTCTCCACGGTCTTGACCGAGATGAACAGCTCGGAGGCGACCTCCTTGTAGGCGTAGCCCCGTGCGATCAGCCGCATCACCTCCCGCTCCCGCTCGGTGAGCCGGTCGAGGTCCTCGTCGACCTGGGCGACCGCGATCGAGCCGGCGAACGCGTCCAGCACGAACCCGGCCAGCCGGGGCGAGAAGACGGCGTCGCCGGTGGCGACCCGCTCGATCGCCGCGACCAGCTCGGGCCCGGTGATCGTCTTGGTGACGTAGCCGCGGGCGCCGCCGCGGATGACCCCGATGACGTCCTCGGCCGCGTCGGAGACCGACAGCGCCAGGAACGTCGTGCCGGGGGCCCGCTGCGCCGTGCGGCGCATCACCTCGACGCCGCCGCCGCCAGGCAGGTGGACGTCGAGCAGGACGACCTCGGGCCGGTGCGCGAGCACCGCGGCGACCGCGGAGTCGACGTCCTCGGCCTCCGCGACCACGTCGACCTTGCCGGCCAGCTCGGCGCGCACGCCGGAGCGGAACATGGCGTGGTCGTCGACCACCACGACGCGTCTCATCGACCCTCCTCCTCGGTGGGGGCCGCCGGTGCACCCAGCCGCACCTCGGTGCCCTCACCCGGGGCCGACCGTACCGCGGCGGTGCCGCCGTGCCGGGCCATCCGGTCGACGATGCTGCGCCGTACGCCGAGCCGGTCCTCGGGCACCTGGTCGAGGTCGAAGCCCCGGCCTCGGTCGCGGACGAAGACCTCGGCCTTCCCGTCGGCGACCTCGAGGTAGACGTCGACCTTGGCCGCGCCGGAGTGGCGGGCCGCGTTGACCATCGCCTCGCGGGCGGCCTGCACCAGCGGCCGGAGGGCCTCCCCGGTGGGGGCGTCGCCGACGGTGACCACCTCGACGGGGACGCCGTGGGTGTCCTCGACCTCGGCCGCGGCCGCCCGCAGGGCGGCGGCCAGCGTCGCGTCGGAGGCCGCGTCGTCGCCGTACATCCACTGGCGCAGGTCGCGCTCCTGGGCCCGGGCGAGCCGCGCCACCTGGGTCGGGTCGGCGGCGTTCTTCTGGATCAGCGCGAGCGTCTGCAGCACCGAGTCGTGCAGGTGGGCCGCGACGTCGGCACGCTCCTCGGTGCGGACCCGCGCGGCGCGCTCGTCGGCGAGGTCGGAGACCAGCCGGACCACCCAGGGCCCCAGCGTGAGGGCGAGGCCGAGCACCCCGAGGGCACCGGCCACGAGCACGTCGCGGGCGATGGAGACCCGCCCGGTCTGCGCGGCGAAGAGAACGAACGCGACCACCAGCAGGCCCACCCCGGTCGCGACCCGGGCCCAGGCGGCCACGCCGCCGTCGCCGAGGAAGATCCGGCGCACCCCGAGCCGGCCGCCGGTGTCGAGCCAGCGGGCCCGCTGCGCCTCGTCGGCCTGCCGCCACAGGACGGCGACACCGCCCAGGGCCAGCACCGCGGGCCAGAGCACCACGGTGCCGCCGAGCGCGGCGTCGACGAGGGCGACCAGCCCCAGCACGAGGGCACCGAGGGCCACGATCGGGCCGGCGTCGACCAGGCGGGCCGGGCGCCCCCCGGCCTGCCGCTTGCCCTGGCGGGTCGCGGCGGCCAGCCCGGGCGGGGCGTCCTGGGACGGGGTGGCCAGCGGCAGCGACATCCACAGCCCGGCGTAGAGCACCACGCCGAAGCCGAAGAAGCTGGTGACCAGGAAGAACGCGCGGACCCAGGTCACGTCGAGGCCGAGGTGCTCGGCCAGGCCCCCGGCCACCCCGCCCAGGTAGGAACCCTCGGAGATCCGGGTGGCCCGCCGGACGGGCGGGGTCGGCGGGATCTCCCCCGTGCTGGAGGACGTGCTGGAGGACGTGCTGGAGGACGGGCTGGTGGGGGCGCCCGTGGGCGTGCCGGCGGTGCTGGACATGGTCCGTCCATCGTGGCACGACCGACCGGCCCCACCCCATGCGGAACAACCCTGGTCCGACCCTGGGGTCGGCGCCCCAGGGGAGGTTCAGGGGGTTCCCCGATGGTGGCCGACGCCGCCGACCAGCAGGCTGGGAGGCATGACAGAGACGCAGAACCAGGGCGGCATGCCCGACCCGGGCAGCACGCCCCCACCGGGACCCTCCGGAGGCTTCGACGCTCGCCGGCTCACCGACCTGGGCCGGCTGCGGCGCAGCCGCACCGACCGCAAGGTGGCCGGCGTCGCCGGCGGCCTCGGCCGCCACCTCGACATCGACCCCACCATCCTCCGGGTCCTCTTCGTGGTGCTGGCCCTCTTCGGAGGCGCGGGCATCCTGGTCTACGTCGTGGCCTGGCTGCTGGTCCCCGAGGAGCACACCGACTCCACGCTGGTCACCACCAGCGACAGCCTGCGCAACGCGCTGCTGATCGGTGCCGGCGTGGTGGCCCTGCTGGTCGCCCTGGGCCAGGGCTGGTGGGGCGGCTTCCCCTGGCTCCTGGTCGCCGGCGTCATCCTCGTCGCCGTCCTGCTCAGCCGCGACGGCGAGACCCGGGCCGCCCGCCGCGCCGGCTGGACGCCGCCGCGGGCCTACCCGCCCACCTACCCGCCGACGTACGCCGAGCAGGCCGCGTACGCCGCGCAGGCGCCCACCGCAGCCGGCTGGGTCGGCGACGCCGGCCAGACCACCGGCCAGACCGGCACCTACCCCGGCTACACCGGCCCCTATGCCGGTCCCTACGCCGGTCCCTACGCCGGTCCCTACGCCGACCCGGCCGACCCCACCGGCACGCAGTCCGTCCCCCCGACCCCGCCGTCGTGGTACCCGCCGACGCCACCCCCATCGTTGCCGCCGCGTCGCCCGCGACGGACCGGACCGATCCTGTTCGGGATGGCCCTGGCGGCGATCGCCCTGGCGCTGGGGATCCTCGGCATGGTCGACGCCTCCGGCACGTCGGTCCCCGACGCCGCGTACCCCGCGCTCGCCCTCGCGGTGACCGGCGCGATGCTCGTCCTCGGCGCCTTCTGGGGTCGCCCCGGCGGCCTGATCCTGCTCGGGCTCGTCGCCGCCATGGCCACCCTGGCGGCCGGGATCGCCGAGCCCCGCTTCACCGGTGACCGCAACCAGGTGTTCCACCCGGTCAGCGCGGCCCAGGTGCAGGACAGCTACTCGGTGCCGGCCGGGCGGATCGAGCTCGACCTGACCCGGGTCTCCGAGGTCGCGGCCCTGGACGGCCGCGACGTCTCGCTCGAGGGCAACGCCGGCGAGCTGCTGGTCATCGTCCCCGACGACGTGCAGGTGGTCGTCGACTCCTCGATCGACTTCGGTGGCCAGATCGACCTGCCCAACCGCAGCCAGGACGGCTGGGGTCCCGAGCTGGCCGAGACCGTCCCCGCCCGCGACGGCGACGCCGCGGCCACGATCCACCTCGACCTGCAGCTGCAGGCCGGCCACATCGAAGTGAGGCAGCAGTGAAGACCCATCCCGTGAGCGTGACCCACCTGGTCTTCGGCCTGGTGTTCCTCGGCATCGCCGGCGCCTGGGCCCTCGACGACGCGGGTGTCATCCACACCGACGGGCTGCCCTGGGTGCTCCCCCTGATCCTGGTGATCGCCGGGGCCGCCGGCGTGGTCGCCTCGGTCACCCGGTCGCTGCGCCGGGACCCCGAGCCCGACCAGGGCTACGAGCCCTCCGAGCCCTACGAGCCCTCGTACCTCTACCGGCCCGAGGCCGCCTCCGGCTGGGTCGGCGACACCGGCGCCACCCAGGGCACAGCGACCGGCACGGCGCCCGCGACGGCCGAGCAGACCACGGTGCTCGGCACCGACGAGCAGACCACGGTGCTGGACGCCGACGAGCGGACCACCGTCCTCGGCCCCGACGGCGAGCCGCCGACGCGCTGACCCGCACCCGTCCCGTCCGCCCGGAGCCCCGGCGACCACGAAAACCGTTCGTGGCGCCGGGGCTCCGGTGCGTAGCGTCGACGGGTGCGCCCCCTCCCCCTCGACCACCCCGGCACCGCCGACCACCGGTCGGCCGGCGCCTTCCTGTGGTGGCTGGCCAAGGGCCAGTGGCGGACCCTCGCGGCCGGGGTCGTCCTCGGCATCGTGTGGATGCTGTGCCAGGCGGTGATGCCGGCGATCATCGGCGCCGCGATCGACCACGGCGTCGCGGCGAAGGACACCGCGGCGCTGCTGCGCTGGACGGGCCTGATGCTCGCGGTCGGGGTCGTGCAGGCGGCCTCGGGGATCCTGCGGCACCGCTTCGCGGTCACGAACTGGCTGACCGCGGCGTACCGGGTGGTGCAGCTGGTCACCCGGCAGGCCGTGCACCTCGGCGCCACCCTGCCCCGGCGGGTCGCCACCGGCGAGGTCGTCGCCATCGGCAACAGCGACCTGTCGCACATCGGCAACGCGATGGACGTCACCGCCCGGGCGACCGGCGCGGTGGTCTCCTTCGTCGTGGTCGCCCTGCTGCTGCTGCGGACCTCGGTCACGCTCGGGATCCTCGTCCTGGTCGGCGTCCCGGTCCTCCTGCTCGCGCTCGGGCCGCTGCTCAAGCCGCTGCAGCGGCGCAACCTGGCCCAGCGCGAGATGATGGGCGACCTGTCCAACCTGGCCACCGACATCGTCGGCGGGCTGCGCGTGCTCCGGGGCATCGGCGGGGAGCAGGTCTTCCACGAGCGCTACGTCCGCGAGTCGCAGCGCGTGCGTCAGGCCGGCGTCCAGGTCGGCCGGCTGCAGTCCGTCCTCGACGCCGCCCAGGTCGCGCTGCCCGGCGTCTTCGTCGTCAGCGTGGTGTGGCTCGGTGCGCGCTTCGCGGTGGAGGGCCGGATCAGCGTCGGGGAGCTGGTGGCCTTCTACGGCTACGCCGCCTTCCTGATGATCCCGCTGCGCACCGCGACGGAGGCGATCAACAAGTGGATCCGGGCAGTCGTCTCGGCCCGCCGGATCTGCCGGGTCCTCGCGCTGGAGCCCGAGCTGGACGACCCGGTCTCGCCTGCGCCGGAGCCGCCGGCCGGCTCCGACCTGGTCGACGTGGCCAGCGGGGTGCGGGTGCGTGCGGGGCGGCTCACCGCCCTGGTCAGCGACCGGCCCGAGGAGACGGCCGCGGTCGTCGACCGGCTCGGCCGGTACGCCCCCGGCGACGTCCGCTGGGGCGACGTGCCGCTGGAGCGGCTGCCGCGCGCCGTCGTACGTCGCCGGGTGGTGGTCTCCGACACCGGCAGCACGCTCTTCTCCGGCCGGCTCGACGAGCAGCTCGCCCGGCACGCCACCGACCCCGAGACGGTCGCCCGCGCCCTGCACACCGCCTCGGCCGAGGACGTCCTGGAGGCCCTGCCGGACGGGCTGGCCTCCGAGGTGGCCGAGCGCGGGCGCTCCTTCTCGGGCGGCCAGCGCCAGCGGCTCGTGCTCGCCCGGGTCCTGGCGGCCGACCCGGAGGTGCTGCTCCTGGTCGAGCCCACCTCGGCGGTGGACGCCCACACCGAGGCACGGGTGGCCGACCGGCTGCGCGACCAGCGGGCCGGACGGACCACGGTCGTCACGACGAGCAGCCCGCTGCTGCTCGACCGGGCCGACGAGGTCGTCCTCCTCGAGGGCGGCCGGGTGAGGGCCACCGGCCGGCACCGCGACCTGCTGCGCGACTGCCCGGCGTACCGGGCCGTGGTGACCCGTGAGGAGGAGGTGAGCGCATGACCTCCCCGCAGCTGCCCGTCGCCGACGACCGCCAGGTGCGCGCGTACGTCGTGGGGCTGACCCGGCGGCACCCCCGGGCGATCGCGCTCACCCTCAGCCTGCACGCCGGGGCCGCCCTGGCCGGGCTCGTCGCGCCGCGGCTGCTCGGCTCGATCGTCGAGTCCGTCCAGCAGGGCAGCACCACCGGCCACGTGGACCGCCTGGCGGCGCTCATCGCCGCCGCCGTGGTCGTGCAGACGCTGCTGACCCGGGCCGCGCGCTACCAGTCCTTCGTGCTCGGCGAGCAGGTGCTGGCCGAGCTGCGCGAGGACTTCGTCGCGAACACGCTCGCGCTGCCCGTGGGCACCGTGGAGTCCGCCGGCAGCGGCGACCTGCTGACCCGCACCTCCCGCGACATCGAGCAGCTGGGCTGGTCGGTGCGGTGGGCGCTGCCGGAGTGGCTGATCGCGCTGATCAGCGCCGTGCTGACCTTCGTGGCTGCCCTCCTGGTCGGCCTGTGGGTGGCGCTGCCGTGCCTGCTCGCGGTGCCCAGCCTGGTCCTGCTGGTGCGCTGGTACCTGGCCCGTGCCAAGGACGGGTACCTGCGCGAGAACGCCAGCTACGGGCGGATCAACGCCTCGCTGACCGAGACCGTCGAGGGCGCCCGCACGGTCGAGGCGCTCGGGCTCGCCCAGGCCCGGATCGACCGGGTGGACGCCGACATCGCCGAGTCGTACGCCGCTGAGCGCTACACGCTGTTCCTGCGGACCCGCTTCTTCCCCAGCGTCGAGGTGACCTCCTACCTGCTGCCCAGCGTGGCCACGCTCCTGCTCGGCGGCTGGCTCTACACCCGTGGCCAGGTGTCGTTGGGCGACGTGACCGCCGCGACGCTCTACGTGCAGATGCTCATCGACCCGGTCGACCGGGTCGTCGCCATCCTCGACGAGCTCCAGGTCGGCGCCGCGTCGCTGGCCCGGCTCCTCGGCGTCGCGCACGTGCCCGACGACCGGGTCGCGACCGGCCGGGCGCCGGCCGGTGAGCAGCTGGTGGCCACCGACGTCCGCTTCGCCTACACGCCCGGACGCGACGTGCTGCACGGGGTCGACCTGACCCTCGGCGTCGGCGAGCGGCTCGCGATGGTCGGACCGAGCGGGGCGGGCAAGTCCACGCTGGGCCGGCTGCTGGCCGGCATCCACCCGCCGCGCACCGGGTCGGTCGACGTCGGCGGGGTCGGGCTGACCGAGCTGCCGCTCGGTGAGCTGCGCGGCCACGTCGCCCTGGTCACCCAGGAGCACCACGTCTTCGTCGGCACCGTCCGGGAGAACCTGGCGCTGGCGCTCGACGGGACCCGCGACGGGGGCGACGGTCCGCTGTGGGACGCGCTGGAGGCCGTCGACGCGGCCGACTGGGTGCGGGGGCTGCCGGGCGGCCTCGACGAGGTGCTCGGCTCGGGTGGCCGGGCGCTGGACCCCGCCCAGGCCCAGCAGCTGGCCCTGGCCCGGCTGGTGCTGGCCGACCCGCACACGCTCGTGCTCGACGAGGCGACCTCGCTGATCGACCCGCGGGCCGCCCGGCACCTGGAGCGGTCCCTGGCGGCCGTGCTGGAGGGCCGCACGGTCATCGCGATCGCCCACCGGCTCTTCTCCGCGCACGACGCCGACCGGGTCGCGGTCGTCGAGGACGGGCGGATCACCGAGCTCGGCTCGCACGACGAGCTGGTCGCCCAGGGCGGCTCGTACGCGGCGCTGTGGGCGTCCTGGCAGTCCTGAGACGCCGGCCGTCCTCAGATGGCGCGGCGCAGCACGACGAGCAGGAAGTCGTCGTCCTCCACCCGGGTGCTCGCCCGCAGGCCGGCCAGGTCCTCGGCCCGGTCGTGCACGTCCCCGCCGTCCAGGGGCCACCCCTCGACCGGGTGCCGCCAGTGCACCAGCACCAGCGACCCCGACGGGGCCAGCGACTCCCGGGCCAGCCTCAGCACCTCGTCGAGCTCGTCGGAGGTCAGGAAGTAGCCGACCTCGGAGAGCACCACGACGTCGTACTCGCCCTCGGGCCACTGCTCGGGCACCCGGGCGTGCAGGAACCGCACCCGGTCGTCACCGCCCAGCCGGGTGCGGGCGCGCTGCAGCGCGGTCTCGCTGACGTCCAGCGCGGTGACCCGCCGGGCCCGGGCCGCCAGGTCGGCGGTCAGCACGCCCACCGAGCAGCCCACCTCGAGCACCCGGCCCAGGTCGTGGTCGGGCAGCGCGGCCAGGGTGAGGGCACGCTTGCGCCGCTCGTACCAGGAGCCGGCCAGGTCCCAGGGGTCCTCCACGCGCCGGTGCAGCGACTCGAAGACGCCGACGGCACCGTCGGCGGGGGCAGGGCCGCCGACCTCCAGGTAGGTCTCGAAGCCGCGCCGGAAGTGGTCGAGCATGGTCGGGCTGAGGATCGCCTCGTCGCCGGCGCGGTCCGACAGCGGCTCGTGCTGGGAGCGGTGCGCGGCCAGGGCGGCGTGCTTGGCCCGCTGCTCCTCGACCTCCAGGTCCAGGCGCAGCGCCTCGGACCAGGGCACGTCGTCGTCGCGGCCCCAGTGCCACAGCCAGATCGGTGCCTGCAGGTGGCGGGCGCCCACCGAGCGCGCGACGGCCGCGGCCTCCTGGGCCACGGCCTCGTGGTCGGGGTGGCCGTCGCGCTCCCAGGTGGACACCACGAGCACCTCCGAGGAGACCAGGTGGACCAGCGCCTCCCGGAGGCTGTCGCGGTGCTCGGCGACCCGCCCGTCCGGCAGGCCGAGCCACCGGACCCGGGCCGCGGGGTGCAGGTGGGACAGCGCGTCGCGCAGCTCGTCGCGGCGACGGTGGAGCAGGTCGCTGGGCCGGTGGGTGGGGCTGTCCGGGTGGGAGGCCTCGCCGCCGGTGGCCATCACCACGGTGACCGGGACGTCGTCGGCCGCGGCGCGCAGCAGGACGCCCGCGCAGGCCAGGGCCTCGTCGTCGGGGTGGGCGACGGCGACCACGACCGCGAGCGGGCGCCGGCCGGTGGCGTCCTCGAGCCGCAGCGGGCGCAGCGTCGCCGAGGCGAGCGCGGCGCCCCAGTCGTCCTCGGTGCGGCCGTCGTCGAGGTGGTCGAAGACGGTCACGACACGGCCTCCCCGTCCAGGTCGCGCAGGTACCCGGCGAAGCCGCCCGGCGTCCGGCCGGTCCGGCGGGCCGAGGTGCGGGCGGCCGCGCCGATGCTGACCACCGTGCCGCCAATGCGTCGTACGGCGTCGACCAGGGCGACGTCCTCGTGGGTGGCCAGCGGCGGGAAGCCCCCGGCGCGCCGGTACGCCGCCAGGGCGACCCCGAGGTTCGCGCCGTGCACGTGCGGGTGCCCGTCGGCGCTGACGTGGCGGGCGCGCCAGCGGGTCAGCGTCGCGTCGTCGAGCTCCAGACCGGCCGGCTCGACCGAGCCCAGCACCAGGTCGGCCCCGGCTTCCGCGTGACCCAGCTGGGTGGTCAGCCACGTCGGGGGGACGACGGTGTCGGCGTCGGTGTTGGCCACCCACACCGGCGACCCGTCGACATCGCGTCGGGTGGCACGGCCGACGCCGGCGGCGCGCGCCGCCCCGACCCGGCCGGCCGTCAGCCGGACGATCTCGCAGCGGTGGCCGGCCGCGACCGCGGCCGAGCCGTCGGTGCAGGAGTCGAGCGCGACCGTGACGGTCACGTCGACCTCCGGCCGTCGCCCGTGGAGGTGGGCGACGGCCGCGGCGACCGCGTCGAGGCAGTCGGCCAGCCGGGCCTCCTCGTCGCGGGCCGGCACGACCACCCGGACGGCCCACGGCGTGCTCACCAGGCCTCCTCGGCGGCGGGCACGAGACCCCCCAGGGCGGCCTGGTCGCGCTCGGCGTGCTCCTGGCGCAGGTAGAGGTGCAGGTCGGCGACGCGGTGGGCGTGGACCGGTTCGAGGGCCAGCGGCGCGGGACCGAGTGCGTGGTCGGCGTGCCGTTGCACCTCCTCGGCGACGCGACGGACGACCTGCCGCACCTGGAGGGCGAGCCGGGCCCCGGCCTGCCCTTCGGCGGCTCCGGTGTCGACGAGGCCGGCCGCCTCGGCCAGGACGGCACGCCCGGCGTGCAGGGCGGCGTCGACGGCACCGAGGTGCACGTGCCCGACCTGGTCGAGGCCGTCGCGGCGGTGGGCCGCGAGGCGCCGGGCGAGGCCCACGGCTCCGCCGTACCAGACGGCGGCGACGCCGATGCCGCCCCAGGCGAAGCCGGGGCGCCGCAGGTACCAGCCCGGCTCGCCCACGGGCTGCGCGACGGCGTCGTCGAGGTCGATCGCGGTGCTGGTCACCCGGGACAGCCCGAGCGCGCTCCAGTGCTGGTCCGCGACGGGGGTGGCCTGGTCGAGGTCGACCGCGAAGAGCCCGCGCTGCTCGTCGTCGACCCAGGCTGTCACCAGGGCGTGGTCGACCTCGCCGGCCAGCGAGCACCAGTGCTTGCGGCCGGTGAGCCGCCAGCCGTCCGGGGACGACACGGCGCGCAGCCGCGGCGGCGGTCCCTCGGCGGCGTACACCCCCCAGGTGCCCGACGGCGTGCCGGCGCCGGCCTGGTCGAGGATCGCGAGCGCGTCGAGGTGCGGCTCCAGCACCCGGGCGACCGTCAGGTCGACGGCGGCCACCGAGGCCAGCACCTCCCACAGCTCGCGGGTCGCACCGTGGCCCGGCAGCGGGGCGAGGGCACCCCAGCGCGACGCAAGGTCGAGAGCCGGTCCGAGGTCGGGCGCAACGGCACAGGCGGCGGTCTCGGAGACCAGGTCGGCGAGGTCGGGGCGGGCGGCGTCGACGGCGGCCGTGAGCCGCACCGGTCGGACACCGACAGGAGCGGCATTCACCTCCTTGCGGTGCCCGCGGGGGAGCGCTTCAAACCTCGTCAGACGAGGACGGGCCTCACTCCGCCATCGGGTTGGGCGCGCGCCAGGACCGCTCGAAGGGCAGCCGCCAGGCGTGCGGGGCGATCAGCTGGTGGATCGCGTTGGGACCCCAGCTGCCCGGGGCATAGGCGCGTACCGGCGGCGGGTCGGCCAGCAGCGGCTCGGAGAGCGCCCACAGCGCCTCGATCCCGACGGCGTTGGTGAACAGGGTGTGGTCGCCCCGCATCGCGTCGTGGATCAGCCGCTCGTAGGCCTCCAGGACCCACTTGGAGTTGGAGGTCTCGTGCAGGGCGAACTGCATCGACAGCTTCTCCAGCCGCATGCCGGGTCCGGGCCTCTTGCCGTAGAAGGACAGCGACATCCGGGACTGGTCGGCCAGGTCGAAGGTGAGGTGGTCGGGCCCCTGGGTGCCGACGCCGGAGCCCTGCGGGAACATGTGTCGCGGCGGCTCCTTGAACGCGATCGAGATGATCCGGGCTCCCTCGGCGAGCTTCTTCCCGGTGCGCAGGAAGAACGGCACCCCGGCCCAGCGCCAGTTGTCGATCTCGACCTTGAGGGCGATGAAGGTCTCGGTGTCGGAGTCCGGCTCCACCCCCGGCATGTGCCGGTAGCCGGTGTACTGCCCGCGGACCACGTTGTGCGGCTCGACCGGGCGCATCGACCGGAAGACCTTGGTCTTCTCCTCCCCGATCGGCCCCGGCGCCAGTGCCGTCGGCGGCTCCATCGCCATGAAGGCCAGCACCTGGAAGAGGTGGGTGACGACCATGTCGCGGTAGGCGCCGGTCGCCTCGTAGAACTCCGCACGCGTCTCCAGGCCGAGCGTCTCGGGGACGTCGATCTGGATGTGGTCGATGAAGTTGCGGTTCCAGATCGGCTCGAAGAGCCCGTTGGCGAACCGGAAGGCCAGGATGTTCTGGGCCGCCTCCTTGCCGAGGAAGTGGTCGATCCGGAAGATCTGGTCCTCGGTGAAGACCTGGTGCAGCTCGGCGTTGAGCCGCTGGGCCGAGGGCAGGTCGGTCCCGAACGGCTTCTCCAGGATGATCCGGGACCGCTCGGCCAGGCCGGCCTCATGCAGCTGGTGGACCACCGCCAGCGCCGCCTTCGGCGGCACGCTGAGGTAGTGCAGCCGGCGTACCTCACCAGCGGGCGCGAGCCGCTCCTCGGCGGCCAGGACGGCGGCCTTGAGACCCTCGGGACCGCTGGACTGCGGGACGAAGACCAGCCGCTGCACGAAGTCGGCCCAGCGGAGCTGGTCGAGCGGGCGTCCGCCGAACTCCTGGCATGCCTTCAGGGTGAACTCGGCGAACTGCTCGTCGTCGAGCTCGTCGAGCGAGGTCCCGATCACCACGCAGTCGCGCAGCAGGTCGGCCTCGAAGAGGTGGAGCAGCCCCGGGAGGAGCTTGCGGCGGGACAGGTCGCCGGTGGCGCCGAACAGCACGATGACGTGCGGACTCTCCATCCGACGAGCCTAGGGTCCCGGTGTTGCGCGGGAGTTACGCTCCGTCCGGACCGACCGAGGGCGACGCTGACAGTCCCACTGTCATGGTTTGAAGTACCATCCATGTGTCCCAGGTCACCCCGAGGACCGACCCCCGTCCGCATACCCTCGTGAGGTGGAGCACGTGCCGACCCCCCAGCAGGTACGCCGAGCCCTGGCGCGAGTGCGGCGCGGGGCGTCGGTGGACCTGGCCGAGGCGACCGCGTTGCTCTCGGCGCGGGGGCCGGACCTGCAGGGGCTGATGGAGGCCGCGGGCCGGGTGCGGGATGCGGGGCTGGTCGCGGCCGGCCGACCGGGGGTGGTGACCTTCTCCCCGAAGGTGTTCATCCCGGTGACGCGGCTGTGCCGCGACCGGTGCCACTACTGCACGTTCGTGGAGACCCCGGGCCAGGCGGCGCGGGAGGGCCGGGCGCCGTACCTGTCTCCGGAGGAGATCGTCGCGGTCGCCACCCAGGGGGCGGCGTTGGGCTGCAAGGAGGCGCTGTTCACGTTGGGTGACCGGCCCGAGGACCGGTGGCCCCAGGCGCAGCAGTGGTTGGACGAGCACGGGTACGACTCGACGCTGGCCTACGTGCGCGCGATGAGCATCCGGGTGCTGGAGGAGACCGGGCTGCTCCCCCACCTCAACCCCGGGGTGATGTCGTGGGCGGAGATCAACCGGCTCAAGCCGGTCGCCCCGTCGATGGGGATGATGCTGGAGACGACCTCGACCCGGTTGTTCACCGAGAAGGGCCAACCGCACTACGGGTCGCCCGACAAGGACCCGGCGGTCCGTCTCCGGGTGCTGGAGGACGCAGGCAGGCTCGCGGTGCCGTTCACCACCGGGATCCTGGTCGGCATCGGGGAGACGCTGACCGAGCGGGCCGAGTCGCTGTTCGCGCTGCGCCGGGTCGCGGCCCAGTACGGGCACGTGCAGGAGGTCATCGTCCAGAACTTCCGCGCCAAGCCGGACACCGCGATGCGCACCACCGACGACCTCGGGCTGGAGGAGTACCTCGCCGCGGTCGCGACCGCCCGGATCCTGCTCGGCCCCCGAATGCGGATCCAGGCACCGCCGAACCTGGTGGACCTGACCGAGTGCACCGCGCTGCTGGCCGCCGGGGTCGACGACTGGGGCGGGGTCTCCCCGCTCACCCCCGACCACGTGAACCCCGAACGGCCCTGGCCCTCCCTGGACAAGCTCCGGGCGGTCACCGCCGACGCCGGGTTCGACCTGGCCGAGCGGCTCACCGTGCACCCCGAGTACGTCCGCGCCACCCGCGCCGACGGTGCCTCCTGGATCGACCCCCGGGTGCTGCCCCACG
The DNA here is from genome assembly GCA_044227235.1 of Marmoricola sp. Lineage (GTDB taxonomy): Bacteria > Actinomycetota > Actinomycetes > Propionibacteriales > Nocardioidaceae > Marmoricola_A. The sequence continues at coordinate 114,500 of JBGAFN010000001.1, forward strand.
TGGCCGCCCTGGCCACCCCCGACGGCCTGGCCCACCAGGGCGCCAAGCCCACCGGCCTGCCGTGGCAGGAACCCGACGGCGGCTTCACCCACGAAGCCGGCGGTGGAGCCGGTGCACTGTCCGGGAGGGGTCGCACCGACCTGCACACCACCATCGACACCACCGGCCGCACCGCCGACCGCCGCACCGACTTCGACGAGGTCTACGGCTCCTGGGACCTCCTCCGCGACCAGGTCAACGGCGACCCTCGGCGGTCGAGTAGGGAGCGAGGAACGAGCGACCGTGTCGAGACCCCGGGAGAGGTTGCGGGGTCTCGACACGGGGCTCCGCAGGCTCCGCCCCTACTCGACCAGCGAGACGGCGACCGTCGGCGGTCGAGTAGGGAGCGAGGAACGAGCGACCGTGTCGAGACCTCCGGTGCGGAGGCGCTGCGGCAGGCCGCGAAGGACCCGCAGGGGCTGTCGGATGAGCAGGCGCTGGTGCTGATGACGGCCGAGGGGCCGCTGCTGACCGAGGTCCGGGCGCTGGCCGACGACCTGCGCCGGCAGGTCGTCGGGGACGACGTGACCTACGTGGTGAACCGCAACATCAACTTCACCAACATCTGCTACACCGGGTGCCGGTTCTGTGCCTTCGCGCAGCGCCGGACCGACGCCGACGCGTTCTCGTTGTCGCTGACCCAGGTCGCCGACCGGGCCGCGGAGGCCTGGGAGCTCGGTGCGACCGAGGTCTGCATGCAGGGCGGGATCGACCCCGAGCTGCCCGGCACCGCCTACTTCGACCTGGTCCGCGCAGTCAAGGACCGGGTGCCCGGCATGCACGTGCACGCCTTCTCCCCGATGGAGGTCGTCAACGGCGCCTCGCGGACCGGCCTGTCCATCCGCGAGTTCCTCGCCGCAGCGAAGGACGCCGGCCTGGACACCATCCCCGGCACCGCCGCGGAGATCCTCGACGACGACGTCCGCTGGGTGCTGACCAAGGGCAAGCTGCCCACCTCGGCCTGGATCGAGGTCGTCACCACCGCCCACCAGCTCGGCATCCGCTCCTCCTCCACGATGATGTACGGCCACGTCGACAACCCCCGGCACTGGGTCGCCCACCTCCGGGTCCTGCAGCAGATCCAGGACCAGACCGGGGGCTTCACCGAGTTCGTCCCGCTCCCCTTCGTGCACACCTCCGCCCCGATCTACCTCGCCGGCGTCGCCCGCCCCGGACCCACCCTGCGCGACAACCTCGCCGTCCACGCCGTCGCCCGGATCCTGCTCCACGGCCGGATCGACAACATCCAGACCTCCTGGGTCAAGCTCGGCGTCGAGGGCACCCGCGCGATGCTCACCTCCGGGGCCAACGACCTCGGCGGCACCCTGATGGAGGAGACCATCTCCCGGATGGCCGGCTCCGAGCACGGCTCAGCCAAGACCGTCGCCGAGCTCACCGAGATCGCCGCCGGCATCGGCCGACCCGTCCGGCAACGCGGCACCGTCTACGAGCCCGACTTCACCCCCACCACCGCGCCGACCGCCGCAACGGCCTGAGCCATCCGGTCCGGCGCCAGCGCGGGGGCTACCGTGCGCTGCTGACCGCGTCCGCGGTGAGCCGCACCGGCAGCGAGTCCACGCCGTACACGATCGACTTCTGCCGGAAGTCGAGGTCGTCCTGGGTCAGCGCGAGGTCGGGGAAGCGGCGCGCCAGCGCGGGGAACGCGATCCGCAGCTCCATCCGGGCCAGCTCGGCGCCGACGCAGCGGTGGAAGCCGTGGCCGAAGGCCAGGTGGGTGGCCACGCCCGTACGGGTCGGGTCGAAGGCGTCGTCCAGGCCCGCCCGGGGGTCCCGGTTGGCGCCGGCCAGGTGGCACATCACCACGTCGCCCTTCTTCACCGCGACGCCGGCCACCGTCATGTCCGCCTTGACGAACCGCGGGAAGGCGACCTGGACCACCGACAGGTAGCGCAGCAGCTCCTCGACGATGCCGTCCACGCTGGCGGGGTCCTCGGCCAGCGCCCGGTAGGAGTCGCGCTGCTGCAGCAGGACGGCCGTCCCGAGCGCGAGCATGCTGGCGCTGGTCTCCAGGCCGCCGGTGAAGGCCCCGTCGGCCAGGCCGCCGAGGTCGAAGTCGTTGATCTCGTCGCCGTGCTCGCGGATGATCTGGCCGACCAGGCCGTCGCCGGGGTTCTCCCGCTGGCGCCTCACGAAGCCCATCAGGTACTCACGCGAGCCGGAGATGGCCCCGAGCGCCCCGGACCCGCCGTACGTCACGTCGAAGCGGGCCGAGGCCAGCGAGCGGAAGTGCTCGCGCTCCTCGTCGGGCAGGCCGAGCAGCTCGCAGATCACCAGGAACGGGATCGGGAAGGCGAAGAGCTGGGCGAGGTCGACCTCGGGCCCGGCCGCCTCCATCTCGTCGAGCTGGCGCTGCACGACCGCCTCGATGCCGGGGCGGAGGCGCTCGAGGCGTCGCATCGTGAACTCGGGGGTCAGCAGCTTGCGCAGCCGGCTGTGCTCGGGCGGGTCGGTGAACCCGAGACCGCCGATGTCGCCCGAGGTGGCGTCCCCGCTGGAGCCCATGTAGGGGCGGATGTCGTTGCTGAACGCGGTCGTCGCCGCGAGCACCTCGCGGCTCTCGGCGTCGCCGGTGACGAGCCAGACGTCGAGGCCCATGAAGGAGGTGAGCTTGGCGACCGGGGCCTTCGCGCGGAGCTCCCCGAGGCGGGGCTGCGGGTCGTAGCCCTCGCGGATGAGCGGCCAGATCAGCCGGTCGGGGACGCGGTCGATCTTGGAGAGGTCGATGCCCCCGGCACGACGCAGGAGCCACTCCCGAACGCGGTGCTGGAGGAGGGTGGTGAGGCGCGCCATCACGGCTCCTGTGTCGATGTTGTTGCGATCAGTGTAAGAGCGGTCGGTCCCCCGGCTGCGCGCCGCCACCCCGCGGGACCGCCGGGGTCGGGGGGCCTCACCCGTGCTTCCGCTTCGCCTTCACGGTCGCCTTCACCGAGGCCAGCCGGTGCTTGTCCGGTCCGCGCAGGGTGACGGTCACCTTGGTCCGGTTGACCAGGAGGACGCGCTGCTTCTTCGTCAGCTTCAGGGTGACCCGGTGCCGGCCTGCTGCGGCGGTGAACGTCTTCGTCACGACGACCTTGCCGCGCCTGAGCTGCACGGTGACCCGGGCCGGCGCGCTCAGCCGGTAGGTGACGACCAGGGAGGTGGTGCCCTTGGTCGTGAGCACCTTGGTGAGGGTGCCGGTGAGCGGGTGGGACGGTGGGGGCGGGACGACGGCCGCGGGCACCACCGGGGCCGACGGGGCCGAGGCGGAGCCGCTGCCCACGTCGTTGGTCGCCACCACGGTGAAGGTGTACGACGTGCCGTTGGTCAGGCCGGGCACGGTGCACGTGGTGCCGCTCGTCGTACACGTCGCCCCGCCGGGGCTCGCGGTGACGGCGTACCCGGTGACCGGCGAGCCGTTCCCGTCGGGGGCCTGCCACGACACGTCCGCCTGCCCGTCGCTCGCGGTCGCGGTGACCCCGGCCGGCGCTCCCGGGACGCCAGCCGGGGTCACCGACGTCGACCAGTCGGAGGGCGTGCCGTCGCCGACCCGGTTGGTGGCGACCACCCGGAAGCGGTACGCGGTGCCGTTGCTCAGGCCGTGGACCGTGCACCCGGTCCCCGAGGTGCTGCAGGTGCCGCCCCCGCTCTCGGCGGTGACGGTGTAGCCGGTCACGGTCGCTCCCCCGGTCCCTGCGGGCGGGACCCAGGTCAGCGCCACCTCGCCGTCGCCGCGGGTGGCGACCAGGCCGGTGGGTGCGTCGGGCACCGTGGCCGGGGTGACCGGGGCGGAGGCCGCCGAGGCCAGCGAGTCGCCGACCTCGTTGTGCGCGCGGACGCTGAACCGGTACGCCGTACCGTTGGTCAGCCCCGGGACGGTGCAGGTGGTCGCGCCGGTCGTCGTACAGGTGGCGCCGCCGGGGCTCGCGGTGACGGCATACCCGGTGACCGGGCTGCCGCTGCCGGTGGCGGCGGTCCACGACACCGCGACCTCGCCGTCGCCGCCGACGCCCGTGACGTCCTGGGGCGCGTCGGGGACCATCGCGGGCACAACCGGGTCCGAGGGCAGCGACGGGAGCCCGGTGCCGACCCGGTTCGTCGCGGTGACCAGGAAGCCGTACGGCGTGCCGTTGGTCAGACCGGTCACCACGCACGAGGTGCCGCTCGTCGTGCAGGTCGCGCCCCCGGGCACGGCGGTGACCAGGTAGTCGGTGACGGTGGCCCCGCCGTCGTCGGAGGGGGCCGCCCAGGACACCTCGGCGCGGGCGTTGCCGCGCTCGGCGGTGACCTGGCCGGGCTGGCCGGGGACGGTCGCGGGGGTGACCGGGTCGGAGGGGTCGGAGGCGTCGGAGTCCCCGGCCGCGTTGGTCGCCGTCACGGTGAAGGTGTACGCCGTGCCGTTGTCCAGCCCGGTGACGGTGCAGGTCGTGGCCGCGACGCTGGCGCAGGTGGCGCCGCCCGGGGACGCGGTGACGGTGAAGCCGGTCAGCGGCGAGCCGTTGGCGTCCGGCGCCGTCCACTGCACGGTGGCCTGCGCGTTCCCGTCGGTGGCGACCACCCCGGTGGGGGCCGCCGGCCGCCCGGCAGGGGTGACCAGGGCCGAGACCAGGGACGCCGCGCCGGTCCCGACCCGGTTGAGGGCCCGCACGACGAAGGTGTAGCCGGTGCCGTTGGCCAGCCCCGTCACCGTGCAGCCGGCCGGGGTGAGGGCGAGACACGTCGCGCCGCCCGGCGAGGCGGTGACGAGGTAGCCGGTCAGGACGGCCCCGCCGGTCGAGGCCGGGGCGGTCCAGCTGACGTCGGCGCGGTGGTCGCCCGGGACCGCGGTGGGCGCCGTCGGCGCACCGGGCAGCGTGGCCGGGGTGACCAGCGCGGAGGCCAGCGAGGCGACCGAGTCGCCGACCAGGTTGCTGGCCGTCACCGTGAAGGCGTACGGCGTCCCGTTGCTCAGCCCGTCCACCACGCAGCTGGTCAGCAGGGTGCTGCAGGTGGCCCCGCCGGGTGAGGCGGTGACGGTGTAGCCGGTGACCAGGGAGCCGTTCGCGTCCCCCGGCGTCCACGACACCAGCGCCTGGCCGTTGCCGTCGACGGCGGTGACGTCGGTCGGAGCCGCCGGGTGTCCGGCCGGGACGACCAGGTCGGAGGCGAGCGACAGCAGGCCCGGCCCCACCGGGTTCGCAGCGCGGACCCGGAACGAGTAGGCGGTGCCGTTGTCGAGCCCGTCGACCGTGCACGCGGTGGTCAGCGTCAGGCAGGTGGCACCGCCCGGGGAGGCGGTGACGGTGTAGCCGGTCAGCAGCGCGCCGTTGGGGTCGGCCGCGCTCCAGGAGACGTGCGCCTGCCGGTCGCCACGGGTCACCTGGAGGTCGGTCGGTGCGCCCGGCACCCCGGCCGGGGTGACCAGGGCGGAGGACAGCGAGCCGAGGGAGGCGCCGATCAGGTTCAGGGCGGTCACGGTGAAGGAGTACGCCGTGCCGTTCATCAGCCCCGGGACGGTGCAGCCGGTGGCGAGCACGGTGGTGCAGGTGGCGCCGCCGGGCGAGGCGGTGACGGTGTAGCCGAGGATCGGCAGTCCCCCGCCGGACGGGGCGGTCCAGTGCACGTCCGCCTGACCGTCGCCCGGGGTGGCCTGGACGTCGGTGGCGGCGCCGGGGACGAAGCCCGGGACGACCGGGTCCGACGTCCCGGCCGGGCCGGTGCCGACCCGGTTGGTCGCGGTCACCGCCACCGTGTACGACGTGGCGTTGGCCAGCCCGTCGAGGGTGCAGCTGAGCCCGCTCGTCGTACAGGTGGCGCCGCCGGGGCTGGCGGTCGCGGTGTAGCCGGTCACCGCCGCACCGCCGGTCGAGGCCGGCGCGTCCCAGCTGACCACGGAGCGCCCGTCGTCGACGGTCGCGGCGACGTGGCGGGGGGCGGTCGGGACGGCAGCAGGGGTGACGCCCGAGGTCGGGAAGGACGCTGTGGAGTCGCCGAGCAGGTTGGTGGCGACGACGGTGAAGGTGTACGCGGTGCCGTTGGTCAGCCCGGTGACCGTGCAGGCGGTCAGCAGCAGGCTGGAGCAGGTGGCGCCGCCCGGCGACGCGGTGACGGTGTACGCGCTGAGCGCGTACCCGTGGTCGGCCGCGGCGGACCAGGAGACCTGGGCCTCGGAGTCGCCGGCGGTCGCGCTCACCCCGGTCGGGGTGGCCGGCACGTCACCGGGCACGACCAGCGCCGACACCGCGGAGACCAGGCCGAGACCGACCGCGTTGGCGGCCCGGACGGTGAACGAGTAGGCGGTGCCGTCGGTGAGCCCGTGCACCGTGCACGAGGTGGTCGCGGTGCTGCAGGTGGCGCCCCCCGGGCTGGCCGTCACCGTGTAGCCCGTCAGCGGGGAGCCGTTCGCGCCGGCGGGCGTCCAGGAGACCGTCGCCTGCCCGCTGCCGCGTTCGACGGTGACGTCGCCCGGAGCGGTCGGCACGCCCAGTGGCGTGACCACCGCGGAGGAGAGCGAGGTCAGCGTGCCTCCGAGCAGGTCGAAGGCGGCGACGGTGAAGGAGTAGGCGGTGCCGTTGGTCAGCCCGGGGACACGGCAGCCGGTGGCGGCCAGGGCCAGGCAGGTGGCGCCGCCGGGCGAGGCGGTCACGGTGTAGCCGAGGATCGGCAGCCCGCCGGTGGGGGCGACCCAGTCGACCCAGGCGTCGCCGTCCCCCGGGGTCGCGGTGACACCGGTGGGCGAGCCCATCACCGAGCCGGGGACGAACGGGTCCGACGTGCCGGCGGGTCCCGTGCCGGCGACGTTGTCGGCGGTCACGGCGACCGTGTAGGTGGTCGCGTCGACCAGGCCCTCCAGGGTGCAGGTGAGCGCGGTGGTCGTCGTACAGGTGGCGCCGCCGGGGCTCGCGGTGACGGTGTAGCCGGTCACCGCGGCACCCCCGGTCGAGACCGGGGCGTCCCAGGTCACGGTCGAGCGGGCGTCATCGACGGTGGCGGCCACGTTGCGGGGCGCACCGGGCACCGTCACCGGCGTCACGGCGCTGGACGGCGCCGAGGCGACGGAGGTGCCGACCAGGTTCGTCGCGGTGGCGGTGAAGGTGTACGCCGTGCCGTTGGTCAACCCGGTCACCGTGCAGGTCGTCAGCAGCAGGGTGGAGCAGGTCGCCCCACCCGGGCTCGCCGTCACCGAGTAGCCCAGCACCGGCAGCCCGACCGAGGTCGCCGGGTCCCAGCTGACCGTCGCCTGGCCGTTGCCCGCCGTCGCGGTCACGTTCGAGGCGGCCCCCGGCGCGAAGCCCGGCGTCACCGGACTCGACGTGCCCGCCGGGCCCGTGCCGACCCGGTTGGTCGCCGTCACCGAGACCACGTACGCCGTGCCGTCGTCCAGCCCGGTGAGCAGGCAGCTGGTCGTGGCCGTCGTACAGGTGGCGCCGCCGGGGCTCGCGGTAGCGGTGTAGCCGGTCACCGCGGCACCGCCGGTGGAGACCGGCGCGACCCAGGACACCACCGACTGCGCCTCGTCGTGGGTCGCCGCGACGTTGCGCGGGGCGCCCGGCACGGTCGCCGGCGTGACGGCGCTGGACGGCGGCGAGGCGACGGAGGTGCCGACCAGGTTCGTCGCGGTGACGGTGAAGGTGTACGCCGTGCCGTTGGTCAACCCGGTCACCGTGCAGGTCGTCAGCAGCAGGGTGGAGCAGGTCGCCCCACCCGGGCTCGCCGTCACCGAGTAGCCGAGCACCGGCAGCCCGGTCGAGGTCGCCGGGTCCCAGCTGACCGTCGCCTGGCCGTTGCCCGCCGTCGCGGTCACGTTCGACGCGGCCCCCGGGGCGAAGCCCGGCGTCACCGGGCTCGACGTGCCCGCCGCACCCGTGCCCACCCGGTTGGTCGCCGTCACCGACATCACGTACGCCGTGCCGTCGTCCAGCCCGGTCACCGTGCAGCTCGTGGTGGCCGTCGTACAGGTGGCCCCGCCGGGGCTCGCCGTCACCTCGTAGCCGGTGATCGCCGCGCCGCCGGTGGAGGCCGGTGCGACCCAGGACACCACCGACTGCGCCTCGTCGTGGGTGGCGGTGACCGTGCGCGGGGCGCCGGGCACGGTCGCCGGCGTGACCGCGCTGGACGGTGCGGACGGTGCGGAGGAGGCGAGCAGGCTGGTGGCCACGACCGTGAACGCGTAGGCCGTGCCGTTGGCCAGCCCGGTCACCGCGCAGGTGGTCAGCAGCAGGCTGGAGCAGGTCGCCCCACCCGGGCTCGCGGTCACCGTGTAACCGCTGATGACCGACCCGTTCGCGGCGCCCGGGGTCCACGACACGCTCGCCTGGCCGTTGCCCGCGGTCGCAGTCACGCCGGTCGGGGCGTCCATCAGCGCGTGGGTGGTGACGGTGGCGGCGTTCGAGGTGATCGTCCCGCTCGCCGAGGGGTAGACCAGCCGGACGGTGTAGGTGTCGTTGGGCAGGTAGTGCTGCCCGGTGGTGGAGGACCCGAACGTGTAGGACAGCAGGGCGCCCCCACCGGACAGGTCCCGCGGGTCGACGCTGATCGTGCCGGTGGCGAGCGTCCGGGTGTCGTTGGTGAGGTTGAGGACCCACTGCTTGCTGGTGTCGGTGGTCGAGGTCAGCTTGAGCTGGAGGGTGCCGGTCGGTGCCTGGAGCGGTGACCAGACGTAGGTGACCTGCACGTTGTACGCCGAGAGCAGCGTGGTCACCGTGGAGGCACTGGCCGGGGCGACAGCAGTGACGACCCCCGCCAGGGCGAGCAGCAGCACCAGCGCCGCCCGCAGCATGCGGCGAGTGGGCTGAGGGCGCGCAGAAGCGGTCTCCACACCCCTCCATCGGCTCCGTGCCCGCTCTCCTGAGCCGTTGGGCGGGCGCCGGTGCGGGTCACGGTCTAGGCTTCATCGGTCAGCCGGGGACCGGAAGGAGAGTCGATGTCGGGCAACGAGTCGGCCACCACCGCCTTCCCACCCGCGGCCGAGACGGGCTCGGCCCCCCGCGGCGGCAGGCGCCGGGCTCCCCGGCAGCGCGGACCGCGCCGGGCCCGCGGGCTCGGCGGCGCCCTCGGGGTCACCCTGCTCGGCGCCGTGCTCCCGGGCACGGGGCTGCTCTGGGCGCGACGCTGGAGCGGTCTGCTCCTGCTGCTGCCCTGCCTGGCCGCCGCCGGCTGGGTCGGCGTCCAGGTGCACGGCGGGCTCGACCTGCGCAGCCTGCTGGACCTGGCCGTGGACCCGGATCGGCTCCGGCGCCTCGCCTGGGTGCTGCCGCTGGTGTTCCTCGTCTGGGCGGTCTCGGTCGTCGCGACGTACCGCGCGGTCCGGCCCCGCGAGCTGTCCCGCCCGCGCATCGCCCTCGGCGCCGTCCTGACCGGGCTGCTCTGCCTCGCCGTCGCCGCCCCGACGGCCCTCGGCGTGCGGTACTCGCTGGTCCAGGCCGACCTGGTCACCACCGTCTTCCAGAACAACACCACGGCCACCGCACCGCAGGACGTCACCGTCGCCGACCCGTGGGGCGGGCGCAGCAGCGTGAGCGTGCTCCTGCTCGGGGGCGACGACGGTCCCGGCCGCACGGGCGTGCGCACCGACACCGTGATCCTGCTCCGGGTCGACACCCGGACCGGCGACACCGTGATGTTCAGCCTGCCGCGCAACATGATGAACGCCCAGTTCCCGGCCGGCACCCCGCTGCACGACCTCTACCCCGACGGCTTCCGCGGCGAGGGCGACCCGGGGTCGTGGATGCTCAACGCGATCTACGGCCAGGTGCCCGCGCTGCACCCGGGCATCTTCGGCAAGGCCACCGACAACCCCGGGGCGGACGCGGTCAAGCAGGCCGTCGAGGGCAGCCTCGGCATCCCGGTCGACTACTACGCCCTGGTGAACCTCGGCGGGTTCCGGGCGCTGGTCGACGCGATGGGCGGGGTCACGGTCAACATCAACGAGCAGGTCGCCGTGCAGGGTGACACCTCCCGCGGCATCCCGCCCGACGAGTACCTGCAGCCGGGCCCCGACCAGCACCTCAACGGCTACTACGCGCTGTGGTTCGCCCGGGGGCGGTACGGCTCGGACGACTACCACCGGATGCTGCGGCAGCGGTGCATGATCAGCGCCCTCATCGACGAGGCCGACCCGGTCACCCTGCTGCGCCGCTACCAGGCGCTGGCCGAGGCCGGCAAGCAGATCGTGCGCACCGACATCCCCGCGGCCCTGCTGCCTGCGTTCGTCGACCTGGGCTGGCAGACCAAGGAGGCCGACGTACGCTCGGTGGCCTTCATCAACTCCGACCGCTTCTTCTCCGGCGACCCGGACTTCGCGTGGCTGCACGCGGCGGTCCAGAAGGCGATCAGCCCGAAGACGGGGTCGCCGTCGAAGCCGGGTGGCGGGGCCGGCCGGGACCCCGACCAGGGCCCGAAGGACCCCTCCGGCTCCGACCCGACCGAGGGCGACGGCACCGGGACGGCCGTGGGCGTCAAGAACTCCTGCGCCTACACCGGTCCCTGAGGGGTCACTCCCACTCGATGGTGCCCGGCGGCTTGCTGGTGATGTCGACGGTGACCCGGTTGACCTCGCGCACCTCGTTGGTGATCCGGGTGGAGATGGTCTCCAGCACGTCGTACGGCAGGCGCGCCCAGTCGGCGGTCATCGCGTCCTCGCTGGTGACCGGGCGCAGCACGATCGGGTGCCCGTAGGTCCGGCCGTCGCCCTGTACGCCGACCGAGCGGACGTCGGCCAGCAGCACCACCGGGAACTGCCAGATCTCGCGGTCCAGGCCGGCCCGGGTCAGCTCCTCGCGTCCGATCGCGTCGGCCTCGCGGAGGATCTCGAGCCGCTCGCGCGTGACCTCGCCGACGATCCGGATGCCCAGGCCGGGGCCGGGGAAGGGGTGGCGCCAGACGATCTCGGCGGGCAGGCCGAGCTGCTCCCCGACCAGCCGGACCTCGTCCTTGAAGAGGGTCCGCAGCGGCTCGACCAGCTCGAACTCGAGGTCGTCGGGCAGGCCGCCGACGTTGTGGTGCGACTTGATGTTCGCGGTGCCGGTGCCGCCCCCGGACTCGACGACGTCGGGGTAGAGGGTGCCCTGCACCAGGAACTGCACCTTCTCGCCGTGCGCGGCCGCCTCTCCCACGACCTCCGCCTCGGCCGCCTCGAAGACCCGGATGAACTCCCGGCCGATGATCTTGCGCTTGGACTCCGGGTCGCTGACCCCGGCGAGGGCGTCGAGGAACCGGTCCTGGGCGTCCACCACGTGCAGGGACACCCCGGTGGCGGCGACGAAGTCGCGCTCGACCTGCTCGGCCTCGCCCTTGCGGAGCAGCCCGTGGTCGACGAAGACGCAGGTCAGCCGGTCGCCGATGGCACGCTGCACCAGGGCCGCCGCGACAGCGGAGTCGACCCCGCCGGAGAGGCCGCAGATGGCCCGGGCGTCGCCGATCTGGGTCCGGATCCGCTCGATCTGCTCCTCGACGATGTTGACCATCGTCCACGTCTGGCGGCAGCCCGCGATCCGGTGCAGGAAGTGCTCCAGGACCGCCTGACCGTGCTCGCTGTGGAGCACCTCGGGGTGCCACTGCACGCCGGCGAGCCCGCGCTCGACGTCCTCGAACGCGGCCACCGGGGAGCCCTCGGTGGTCGCCAGCACGCTGAAGCCGGCCGGGGCGGCCACGACGGAGTCGCCGTGGCTCATCCAGACCCGGTGCTCGGCGGGGATCTCGGAGAGCAGGGTGCCGGCCTCGGTGACGGTGACCGGGGTCCGGCCGTACTCCGAGCGGCCGGTCCGGCGGACCTCGCCGCCGAGGGCCTGCGCCATCGTCTGGAAGCCGTAGCACATGCCGAAGACGGGGACCCCGGAGGTGAAGACGGCGTCGGAGATCTGCGGTGCGCCCGGCTCGTAGACCGAGGAGGGACCACCCGAGAGGATGATCGCCTTCGGGCCCTTCGCGAGCATCTCCTCGACCGGCAGGGTGTGCGGCACGATCTCGGAGTAGACCCGGGCCTCCCGGACCCGGCGGGCGATGAGCTGGGCGTACTGCGCCCCGAAGTCGACGACGAGGACCAGGTCGTGTTCGGTGGTCACGGGGGCCTTCCGGTGTGGCTGGACCCTCGGCGGCATCGCCGGGGCGCGGGGTGAGGTCGCAGTCTATCGGCGCCCTCGGACACCCCGGCCGGCCCTCACCAGGGGCGGTCCGCAAAAAAGTGGTCGGATTCGGGTTCGCGTCCGTAACCCGGGTTCTGGGTGGCTCGTTGAGGAGGTCAGGGCCGGTTGCTTTTCTCCCTCCCAGGGCCGGTCCTACGTGTCCAAGCAGCTGCATGGACCATTCAGGGCCCGACCATCCCTCCCTCCCCGGTCGGGCCCTGAGTCGTTCCCGGGGTCGTCGCCACCGGAGGTCGCGGCGCGCGAGCCGGTCGGAGGTCGAGGCGCGAACGCGCAGCGTGAGCCACGAGACCACCCACGCGGGTCCCCACCCGGAGGTCGAGGTGCGAACGCGCAGCGTGAGCCACGAGACCATCCGCCGGGGTCCACGAGAGAAGATCGCCGCAGCACCCCTCCGGCGAGCCCGTCCACGACGTCCTGGGTAGTGAGAGGAGGCCCCGTGCCCGCACCGGACCAGTCCGCCGACGCGTTCGCGGCGTACGTGGCTGCCCGCGGGCAGGCGCTGGCCCGGACGGCGTACCTCCTCACCGGCGACCACCACCTCGCGGAGGACCTCGTGCAGAACGCCCTGATCAAGGCCGCGGCCGCCTGGCACCGCATCCAGGGCGACCCGGAGCCGTACGTCCGACGGATCCTCTACACCGAGCACGTCTCGTCGTGGCGTCGGACCCGGCGGCAACTGCGCGAGGTGCCCGCGGCCACCCTGCCGGACCGGCCGACGGAGCCCGCCGACCCGGACCTCCGGCTCGCCCTCCAGCGGGCGCTGTCCCTCCTGACCCCCAAGCAGCGGACCGTCCTGGTGCTCCGGTACGTCGAGGACCTCACCGAGGTGCAGACCGCCCGGGCGCTCGGCCTGGGGGTGGGCACCGTCAAGTCGAACACCCGGGACGCGCTGGCCCGGCTGCGCGTCCTCGCCCCCGACCTGGCCGAGCTGGTCGCGCGATGACCGGCCCCGACCTGGGCCAGCTCCTCCGCGAGCTCGGTGACGAGCAGCCGCCGCTGCACCTGGACCCTGCGACGTACACCCGCGGGCGAGCGCTGCACCGGCGCCGCCTCCTCGTCCGCGTGGGCACGGTCGCCGGCGTGCTCGCCCTGGTGGCCGGGGTGGTCGCGGTGGCTCCTCGGCTGCAACACGGCGCTCCGCCCGTGGCGGGCAGCCGCTCGGCGCCGGCGCTGCCGACGCGTCTGGAGCCGGTCCCCGCCCGTCTGGCGGAGTCCCACGAGGACGGCCCGCGATGGGCGACCCCGGTGGCCGCGCCCGACCTCGCGGTGGGCACGACCGCAGCCGTCCTGGAGGTCGGCCGGCTGCTGATGGCCGTGTCCGCGATCGACGGCGGCTACCGCGGCCTCGACGTCGACGGGTTTGCCGGCTGGGACGTCAGCGGTCGCTTCGACAATCGGGCCTTCGCGCTCTCGCCCGACGGCGAGCGGCTCGCCTTCAGCTGGTCTCCCGGTCTCGACCGCGCCGAAACGTTGGCTCCGGACGCGGCCGTCGACAGTGGGGTGGCCGTGGTCGACCTGGTCACCGGCCAGGTGGACCGGACCGTCGTCCCCGCCCCGCTGAGCGTCATCACGCACGGGTTCGGCTGGTCGGCCGACGGCCGCTACCTGGCGTACGCCGTCACCCGGATCACGGCCTGGGAGGGGCTGCACTCGCGTGGTGCGGCCCAGAGCGTCGAACGCCTCGACACCACCACCGGGACACGCCTGAGCACCCGGGGCCTGTTGCCCGAGTCGGCTGACCTGGCCGTGAGCGACACCGGCGAGGTCGCCGTCACCACCCTCGGGGGCGTCCGCACCTGGCTGCCCGGACGCGCCGCCAGCCACCGGCCGGTCGATGCGTCGGTGGGGTCGGGCTGGTCCTCGGCCCTCTTCTCTCCCGACGCCCGGCTCGTCGCGGCGTCGACCGTCGAGGGGTACGTCGGGGTGGCCCCCAACGCCGCGACCCCGCGGCACCCGCCGTACGGCGGGACCTGGGACCTGGCCGCGTCCGGGGGCGACCCGACTGCTGTGCGGCTGATGGGCTGGTCGCCCGGAGGACTCCTCATCGGGACGTCGACCAGCCGGTGGGCCGTCCTCACCGCGAACGCGCGCGACCACCTCAGTGGTCGCACGAGCCCGCGCACCCTCATCGACCTCGGCGCGTTCGACCACGTCGGGCTCGAACCGAGCGCGCTCTCGGTCGCCACGTCCCTGGCCGACAGCCCGTCCCGGAGCTTCTCCTCCCCCGACTGGCCGACCGACTGGGGGCGCGTGCTCACCGGGCTCCTCTACGCCAGCCCGGTGCTCCTCCTCGCCGGGTTGTGGCTCCGGTCGGGGCCGACCCGTCGCCGACCGCGCCGCCGACCCTGACGGCCGCAGCGCGCGGAGATCGAGAAGCGAGGCGCAAGCCGGCCTGCGCGTTCGTGTCGTCTCACCGTGGCGGGACAGTGCGTTCGTGTCGTCTCGGCGGGGTGGGAGGGTGCGTTCGTGTCGTCTCACCGCGGCGGAACGGTGCGTTCGCGTCGTCTCGGCGGGGTGGGAGGGTGCGTTGGTGTCGTCTCGGTGGTCAGGAGACGCCGACGATGGGGAGGCGGAGGGCGGCGGGGGCGGTGAACGGGACGGCCGGGGACTTCGGCTCGACCGGGGCGATCCGCTGGTAGTCGCAGCCCAGCCGCGGGCGCGGGTCCTTCTCGCCCTTGTTGGGCCAGAACGACATCGCCCGCTCCGCCTGGGCGGTGATCGTCAGCGACGGGTTCACGCCCAGGTTCGCCGAGATCGCCGAGCCGTCCGCGACGTGCAGGCCCTCGTAGTTGAACACCCGCTGGTAGGCGTCGACCACGCCGTCCTGGGCGGACCGGCCGATCGCGCAGCCGCCGATGAAGTGGGCGGTCAGCGGCATGTTGAACGGCTCGCCGATGTTGCCGCCCGCGGTGCCCCCGAGCAGGGAGGCGATCCGGCGGACCGCCTCGTTGGCGACCGGGATCCACGTCGGGTTCGGCTGGCCGTGGCCCTGCTTGGAGGTCATGTGCCAGCGGCCGGTGACCTTGTTGCGCTTGCCGTACGTCGTGATGGAGTTGTCCAGGCTCTGCATGACCAGCGCGATGACGGCCCGCTCCGACCAGTGCTTGAGGTCGTAGAGGTCGAGGAGGTTGGTCTTCTCCTTCCACATCTCCTTCAGCCACACCTTCCAGCGGGCGTCGTCGCCGTCCCCGTCGGTCAGCACGGTCTGCATCAGCGCCATCGCGTTGAAGCCCTTGCCGTAGCGGCACGGCTCGATGTGGGTGTTCGCGTCGGGGTGGAAGCTCGAGGTGATCGCCACGCCGTAGGAGTAGTCGGTGCTGTCCCCCGCCGGCGAGATCGCCCCGAGGATCGACTCCGAGTTCGTCCGGGACAGGTAGCCCAGCCGGTCGGAGAGGTGCGGCAGGTAGTTCTCGTCCTTCATCCGGTGCAGCAGCTTCTGGGTGCCCAGCGAGGCGGCCGCGAAGATGACCTGCTCGGCGGTCAGCGTCCGGGTGCTGTTCCGGGTGGCCCGGCGGGCCTTGGTGAACTTCACGGTCAGCTCGTAGCCGCCGCGCGTCATCGGCTTGACCCGGGTGACCGTGGTCAGCGGCAGCACCTTCGCGCCGCGCTTCTCGGCCAGGTAGAGGTAGTTCTTCACCAGGGTGTTCTTGGCGTTGTGCCGGCAGCCCGACATGCACTCGCCGCAGTTGGTGCA
This sequence comes from Marmoricola sp., assembly GCA_044227235.1. Lineage (GTDB taxonomy): Bacteria > Actinomycetota > Actinomycetes > Propionibacteriales > Nocardioidaceae > Marmoricola_A. The sequence continues at coordinate 130,352 of JBGAFN010000001.1, forward strand.
GGTCGTGCGCTCGGGGCCCTCGCCGCCGAAGAACGGGTCGGCCACCGTCTCCCCACCGGCCTGGCCCGGGCCGCCGAAGAAGACGCCGACCGGGGTCGGGTGGAAGGTGTCCCCCACGCCCATGTCCTGGGCGATCTTCTCCATCACGTCGTCGGCAGGCGTGCGGCCGGGGTAGGTGACCACGCCGAGCATCCGCTTCGCCTGGTCGTAGTACGGCGCGAGCTCCTCCTTCCAGTCCGTGATGCCCGACCACTGCGGGTCGGTGTAGAAGGGGTCGAGCGGCTCGTACAGCGTGTTGGCGTAGACCAGGGACCCGCCGCCGACCCCGGCGCCGGCCACGATCATGGTGTCCTTGACCGCGTCGATCCGCTGGATGCCGTAGCAGCCCAGCGCTGGGGCGTACAGGTAGCGCTTGATGTCCATCGTGCCGGAGGAGAAGTCCTCGTCGGAGAAGCGCGCGCCGGCCTCGATCACGCCGACCTTGTAGCCCTTCTCGGTCAGGCGCAGGGCCGAGACGGAGCCGCCGAAGCCCGAGCCGATGATGAGAACGTCGAAGTCGTAGGACATGGGGGTGCCACTCACTTTCGTCCGAGCTTGGCCATGAGGCGGAGGTTGAGGGTCATGAACTTGGCGTACTGCTGGTCGTCCATCCCGAACATCGGGGCGAAGCGCAGCAGCCGTTGGGTGCCCACCGACTGCGACTCGGTGTAGCGCAGGATGCCCTCGGCGCCCTGGCGCCGGCCCATCCCCGACTCGCGCATGCCGCCCATGGGCGAGTCGATGCTGGCGAAGGTGGCGCCGAAGGCCTCGTTGATGTTGACGGTGCCGCACTTGATCCGGCGGGCGAGCTCGCGGGCCCGCGGGCCGTCCTGGCTGTAGATCGAGGCGTTGAGGCCGTACTCGCCGTCGTTGGCCCGCGCGACCGCGTCGGCCTCGTCGGAGAACCGGTAGACCGAGATCACCGGACCGAAGGTCTCCTCGCCGAAGCAGGTCATCTCCGGGGTGGTGCCCTCGAGCACGGTGGGCTCGAAGAAGTAGGGGCCGAGGTCGGGGCGGGCGTTGCCGCCGGCCAGCACCCGGACGCCCTTGGCGCGGGCGTCCTCGACGTGGCGGGTGACCGTGTCCAGCTGGTCCTGGCTGATCAGCGTGCCCATGTCGACGCCCCAGCCCAGCGTCGCGCCCAGGGTCATGGCGTTGACCCGGTCGACGAACTTCTGCATGAAGCGGTCGTAGACCGAGTCGTGCACGAACATCCGCTCCATCGAGACGCACAGCTGGCCGGCGTTGGAGAACGCCGCCCGCACCGCGCCCTCGGCGGCCCGGTCGAGGTCGGCGTCGCGGAGCACCAGGATCGGGTTCTTGCCGCCCAGCTCCAGCGAGCACCCGATCAGCCGCTCGGCGCACTGCCGGGCGATCACCTTGCCGGTCGCGGTGGACCCGGTGAAGCAGATGTAGTCGGCGCGCCCGATGATCTCGGTGCCGATCACCCGGCCCGGTCCGGCCAGCATGATCCACAGGTCCTCGGGGAACCCGGCCTCCCGCATCAGCTCCAGCCCCCACAGCGCGCTGAGCATGGTCTGGGCGTCCGGCTTGGCCACCACGGCGTTGCCCGCCATGATCGCCGGCAGGCCGTCGCACAGCGCCATCGTGAACGGGTAGTTCCACGGCGAGATGATCCCGACCACGCCCTTGGCGATCCGGTTGACCTCGACCCGGGTCAGGCCCGGGACGACGCCGGCGACCCGCTTGGTGCCGAGGTGCTGGTGGGCGGTGCGCGCGTAGTAGCGGGCGGTCAGCGCGATGTGCAGCGGCTCGTCGAACGCGTGCTTGCGGGCCTTGCCCGACTCCCAGCAGATCAGGTCCATGATCTCGTCCTGGCGCTCGAGCACCAGGTCGTGGAGTCGCAGGAAGATCGCGGCCCGCTCCTCGAGCGTGGTCTTCGCCCAGGCCGCCTGGGCCTTGCGCGCCCGCCGGAAGGCCTCCTCCACGTCGGCCGTGGAGGACTGCGGGATGTCACCGAGCGGCTGCCCGTTGATCGGCGAGACCGCCCGCAGCGACTCCCCGCTCGTGGCGAGCAGGTGCCCGGTCAGCCGACGGACGAGGCCCTGGTCCAGCGCGTACGACGCGGCCGGGTCGTGGTCCGGGTCGAGGAGGTCGGACGCCGGGGCGCCGGTGCCGGTGGGCTCGGTGGGCTCGGGAGACGCGTTCATATACCGATGGTATGTGAATGGCACAGGGCGTGGCTACCCCCGAGTAGGTTCACGTTCCGTTGACGAACGTCCCCCTCCGCCGCACCGGCGGGCTCAGTGCACGATGTCGCGCGACCGGATCCGGTTGGCGTTGGCCTCCTGGTCGGTCATCGCCAGCTGGCTCTGCCGCTCGGCCTCCACCCGCCGCAGGTAGTGGTCGACCTGGGCCTCCAGGGTCGCCTCGTCCCAGCCGAGCACCGGCGCCATCAGCTCGGCGGCCGGTCGCGCCGCAGCGACACCGCGGTCGAAGGTCTCGATCGAGATCCGGGTCCGCCGGGTCAGCACGTCGTCCAGGTGCCGGGCGCCCTCGTGCGAGGCGGCGTACAGCACCTCGACCCGCAGGTAGTCCTCGGCGCCCGGGAGGGGGTCGCCCAGGGCGGGGTCCTTGGCGATCAGGTCCAGCAGGTCGTCGACCAGCCCGCCGTGCCGGCCGAGGAGGTGGTCGATCCGGGCCCGGTGCAGCCCGCTGGACAGGGCGAGGCGGTCGACCTGGTTGAGCCGGGTCTCGTACCCCTCCGCTCCGGCCAGCGGCACCCGGTCGGTGATCGAGGGCGGCACGTCGCCGCCCAGGGAGTGCACGGCCGCCTCGATGGCGTCGCGCGCCATCACCCGGTACGTCGTGTACTTGCCGCCCGCGATGATGACCAGCCCCGGCACCGGCGTGACCACGGTGTGCTCGCGCGAGATCCGGCTGGTCGGCTCGGACTTGCCCGAGGCCAGCGGGCGCAGCCCGGCGTAGACACCCTCCACGTCGGCCACGTCGAGCGGCTCGGCCAGGAAGCGGTTGACGTGCTCGAGCAGGTAGTCGATGTCGAGCCGGGAGGCGGCCGGGTTGGTCTTGTCGAGGTTCCAGGGGGTGTCGGTGGTGCCGATGATCCAGTGCCGTCCCCACGGGATCACGAAGAGCACGGACTTCTCGGTGCGCATGATCAGGCCGGTCGTGGACCGGATCCGGTCGCGCGGCACGACCAGGTGGACGCCCTTGCTGGCCTGGACGTTGAGGGCGCCGCGGCCTCCCACCATCTCCTGGATCTCGTCGGTCCACACCCCGGCGGCGTTGATGACGACGCGGGCCCGGATCTCCAGGTCGGTGCCGGTCTCCAGGTCGCGGGCCCGCACCCCCACCACCCGCTCCCCCACCCGCAGGAAGCCGATGACCCGGGTCCGGGTGGCGACGTGGGCGCCGTGGGTGGCCGCGGTCCGGGCCACCGCCATCACCATCCGGGCGTCGTCGACCTGGGCGTCGTAGTACTGCACGGCGCCGACCAGGGCGTCGGGACGCAGGTCGGGGGCCGCCCGCAGGGCCTGGCGCTTGAGCAGGTGACGGTGCCGCGGGAGGCCGACGTCGTACTTGCCGGCCATCGCCATCGCGTCGTACAGCACCAGGCCGGCGCCGACGTAGGGACGCTCGGCGTGGCTGGTCAGCGGGTAGAGGAACGGCACCGGCCGGACCAGGTGCGGGGCGAGCCGGGTGAGCAGCAGGCCGCGCTCCTCCAGCGCCTCCTTGACCAGGGCGAAGTCGAGCATCTCCAGGTAGCGCAGGCCGCCGTGGATGAGCTTGCTGGACCGGCTCGAGGTGCCCGAGCCCAGGTCGCGCTGCTCGAGCAGACCGGTGGAGAGCCCTCGCGTGACCGCGTCGAGGGCCGCTCCGGTGCCGACGATGCCCCCGCCGACGACCAGGACGTCGAGCTCCTCGGCCTGCAGCGCGGCCAGGGCGGTCGTACGGGCTGCGGGACTCAGCGCGGCGGTCACCCCACGAGCCTAGCCCCGCCGGCGGATCCGGATCGGGCCCTTGGCCGAAGACGGGTCGACGACGCGCCCGCCCTGGGTGATCTCGACCTTCTCCGCGGCGACCAGGCGTCGGGCCGCGCGCCGCGCCGGCTCCATCAGGTCGCGCCAGTCGTCCCCGCCCACGGCGCGCGCGGCGTCCGACGGGCAGATCGTGCCGGTCCGGCGGTCGAGGAGATCGAGGACGGCCTGCTCCAGCGCGCGGTCGGTGTCGTCGACCCGGTGGCGCCGGCAGGCCTCCGAGCAGTAGCGGACCTGGTCCCAGTCCCGGGCCCACTTCTTGCGCCACGTGATGGTGCGCCCGCAGGCGGCGCAGGTCTTCTCCGCCGGAGCGGGCTCGGTCGTACGGCGGGCCACCATCCCAGTGTGGCGGGCCGCCCCAAGACCCTCCTGGACGGTGCTCGTGGACGGGCCTACTGGACGGGCCTACTGGACGGGCCTACTGGACGACGACCTCGACGCGCTGGAACTCCTTGACCTCGGTGTAGCCGGTGGTCGCCATCGCGCGGCGCAGTGCCCCGACCAGGTTCATCGTGCCGTCGGCGGTGTTGGAGGGTCCGAAGAGGATCTCCTGCAGGGTGCCGGCCGTGCCGATCTCGATGCGCTGGCCGCGCGGGAGCTTGTGGTGCCAGGCCTCCGAGCCCCAGTGGAACCCGCGGCCGGGCGCCTCGGTGGCGCGTGCCAGCGGCGAGCCGATCATCACCGCGTCGGCGCCGCAGGCGATCGCCTTGGCGATGTCGCCGGACTTGCCGATCGAGCCGTCCGCGATGACGTGGACGTAGCGGCCGCCCGACTCGTCCATGTAGTCGCGGCGCGCGGCGGCGACGTCGGCGACCGCCGAGGCCATCGGCACCGCGATCCCGAGCACCTGGCGGGTGGTGTGCGCCGCCCCGCCCCCGAAGCCGACCAGGACGCCGGCGGCACCGGTGCGCATCAGGTGCAGGGCGGCCTGGTACGTCGCACAGCCGCCCACGATGACCGGGACGTCGAGCTCGTAGATGAACTCCTTGAGGTTCAGCGGCTCGGCCTGCCCCGAGACGTGCTCGGCCGAGACGGTGGTGCCGCGGATGACGAACATGTCCACGCCGGCGTCGACGACGCACTTGGCGAACTCCTTGGTCCGCTGCGGGGAGAGGCTGCCGGCCACCGTCACCCCGTTGGCGCGCATCGCCCGGAGCCGCTCGGTGATCAGCTCGGGGCGGATCGGCTCGGCGTAGATCTGCTGCATCCGCCGGGTCGCGGCCTCCTCGTCGAGCGAGGCGACCTCCTCGAGCAGGTCGGTCGGGTCGTCGTACCGGGTCCAGAGGCCCTCGAGGTCGAGCACGCCGAGCCCGCCCTGGCGGCCGAACTCCACCGCCGTGGTCGGCGACATGACCGAGTCCATGGGCGCGGCGACGACCGGGATCTCGAACCGGTAGGCGTCGATCTGCCAGGCGGTCGAGACCTCCTCGGGGTCCCGCGTACGGCGGGAGGGGACGATGGCGATGTCGTCGAAGGACCAGGCCCGACGACCCCGCTTGGCACGGCCGATCTCGATCTCTTGCACCGGGGCACTCTACTGCCCGGCCCGGGTGCACCGTGCGGCCACGGCCGGTCCGTCCTACAGTCGAGCGGTGAGCTTCGACGTCGCGGCCGACTCCTACGACCGCTTCATGGGCCGGTTCTCCCGGCCCCTGGCCGCGGCCCTGCTGGACCGGCTGGAGCCCGACGTCCTCGCCCCGGGCCGCCGGGCCCTCGACGTCGGGTCCGGCCCGGGCGCCCTCACCGAGCTCCTCGTCGCGCGGCTCGGCGCCACCGCGGTCGCCGCGGCGGACCCGTCGGCGCCGTTCGTGGAGGCGGTCGGCGCCCGGCTGCCCGGGGTCGACGTACGGCGGGCCCCCGCCGAGGCGCTGCCCTGGGTCGACGACGCGTTCGACCTGGTCGCGGCCAGCCTGGTGGTGCACTTCATGGCCGACCCGGTGGCCGGGCTGCGCGAGATGGCCCGGGTGGCCCGCCCGGGCGGCACGGTCGCGCTGACGGTCTGGACGTTCACCCCCGACGCCGGCCCGCTCGGTCAGTTCTGGGCGGCCGTGGCCGAGGTCGACCCCGGCGGCCCGAACGAGCGCGACCTCCCGGTCGCGAGGCCCGGCGAGCTGTCCCGGCTGGTCCGCGAGGCGGGCCTGGAGCCGACCGACGAACGGCCGCTCACCGTCGAGGTGCCGGTGGGCTCGCTGGAGGAGTGGTGGGCGCCGTTCGCCGGCGGGGTGGGCCCGGCCGGCGAGCGGGTCGCCGGCCTCGACCCGGACCGTCGTACGGCGCTGCGGGACCGAAGCGCGGAGCTGCTCGGGGCACGCCCGGGCGAGCCCTTCACTCTGGCCTGCACGGCCTGGTGCGTGGTCGCGCGCGCCTGAGCGGGCCCCCGGCTCAGCGGCCGGTGTAGTTGGGCGCCTCGACGGTCATCTGGATGTCGTGCGGGTGGCTCTCCTTGAGGCCCGCGGAGGTGATCCGCACGAAGCGGCCCCGCTCCTGCAGCTCGGCCACGGTGCGCGCGCCGACGTAGAACATCGACTGCTGCAGCCCGCCGACGAGCTGGTGGGCGACCGCGGAGACCGGACCGCGGTAGGCGACCTGCCCCTCGATGCCCTCCGGGACGAGCTTGTCGTCGCTGGTCACGTCGGCCTGGAAGTAGCGGTCCTTGGAGTAGGACTTCTTGCCGCGCGAGCTCATCGCTGCCAGCGAGCCCATCCCGCGGTAGGACTTGTACTGCTTGCCGTTGACGAAGATCAGGTCGCCCGGGCTCTCCTCGCAGCCGGCCAGCAGCGAGCCGACCATCACCGTGTCCGCGCCGGCGACGAGCGCCTTGGCGATGTCGCCGGAGTACTGCAGGCCGCCGTCGCCGATCACCGGCACCCCGGCCGGCCGGCAGGCCAGCGAGGCCTCGTAGATGGCGGTCACCTGGGGCACGCCGACGCCCGCGACGACCCGGGTGGTGCAGATCGAGCCGGGACCCACGCCGACCTTGACCGCGTCGACGCCCGCGTCGACCAGGGCCTGCGCGCCGGCGCGGGTGGCCACGTTGCCGCCGATGATCTGCACGTGCCGCGTGGCCGGGTCGCCCTTGAGCCGCTCGATCATGTCGAGCAGCAGCCGCGCGTGGCCGTGCGCCGTGTCGACGACGAGCACGTCGACGCCGGCCTCGATCAGGGTCGTGGCGCGCTCCCAGGCCTCCCCGAAGTAGCCCACGGCGGCGCCGACCAGGAGCCGGCCGTGGTCGTCGTTGGAGGCGTTGGGGAACTGCTCGGACTTCACGAAGTCCTTCACCGTGATCAGCCCGGCGAGGCGGCCGTCGTCGTCGACGATGGGGAGGCGCTCGCGCTTGTGCTGGCGCAGCAGCAGGGTGGCCTCGTCGCGGGAGATCCCGACGTGGCCGGTGATCAGCGGCATCGGCGTCATGACCTCGCCGACCAGGCGGGTGCCCCACTCGGAGACCGGCACGAAGCGCAGGTCGCGGTTGGTGATGATGCCGAGCAGCCGGTTGCCCTCGTCGACGACGGGCAGGCCGGAGACCCGGTACTCCCCGCAGATCTCGTCGAGGTCCTCCAGGGTCGCCTTAGGCCCGATCGTGACCGGGTTGGAGATCATGCCGGTCTGGGTCCGCTTCACCAGGTCGACCTGGTAGGCCTGGTCCTCGATCGACAGGTTGCGGTGCAGCACGCCGAGGCCGCCCTGGCGGGCCATCGCGATGGCCATCCGGGACTCGGTCACGGTGTCCATCGCACTGGAGACGAGCGGGATCCGCAGCGTGATCTCGCGGGTCAGCCGGGAGGAGGTGTCCACCTCGCTGGGGATGACGTCGGTCTCCCCCGGGAGCAGCAGCACGTCGTCGTAGGTCAGTCCGAGGGTGGCGAACTTGTCAGGGACTCCAGCGGAGTTGAGACTCATGCGGACCTTCCGGGTCGCAGCAACGGCAGGGGTCCCAGTCTAACGACGGGGAACCCGTCGCTGTTCCCCCGACCGACCCCCGACCCGTCCCGACCGTCTCACGAGCCGGTGGTGTCCTCGGTCCGGGTGACCGTGGTGGTCGACGTGGTCGGCTCCTGCTTCGAGGAGGCCCCGCTCTGGATCGAGGCGATCAGCTGCTGGGCCAGCCCGAGGCCGGCGCCGCCCATGGTCAGCGCCCGGCCGAGCATGTCCTCCATGCCCTGGGCGCCGTTGAGGACGACCAGGTTGTCGATGTTGCCCAGCGCCGAGGCGCCCGCCCGGACGATCTCGGGGTAGCTCTCCGCGATGGTCTGGGCGATCACGGCGTCCTGGTTCTGGGCCAGCGCCTCAGCGCGGGCCTTGATGCCCTCGGCCTCCGCGAGCGCCTTGGCCTTCACGGCCTCCGCCTCGGCGAGACCCTTGGCCTTGGAGGCCTCCGCCTCGGCCAGACCGCGGGCCTTCCACGCCTCGGCCTCCGCCATGCCGCGGGTCTGCGCGACGGCCGCCTCCGCGTTGCCGGTGAGCTGGGTGGCCTTGGCCTGCGCCTCGCCGCGCAGCTCGGCCTCGCGCGCCTGCGCCTGGGCGGCCGCGATCTTGGCCTCCCGCTCCGCGTTGGCCAGCGTGACCTGGCGGTAGGCCTCGGCGTCGGCCGGCTTGCGGATCTCCGACTCCAGCACCTTCTCCTTGCGGGCCGCGTCGAGCTCGGCGGTCTCGGTCTCCGCGCGGACCACCTCCTGGCGGGCCCGCGCCTCGGCCAGCGGTCCCGACTGCGCCGACTCCGCCTTCGCACGGTCGACCTCGGCCTGGTAGCCCGCCTGGGCGATCGCCGAGCCCCGCACGGCGGCGGCCTTGGCGGCGTCGGCGGCCTGCTCGGCCTCGGTGGCCTCCTGGTCGCGCTGCGCGGCGGCGATGCGCGCCTTGGAGTCGATAGCGGCGGCCTGCGGCTTGCCGAGGTTGATGATGTAGCCGGACTCGTCGTCGATCTCCTGGATCTGCAGCGAGTCCACCACCAGGCCGAGCTTGCCGAGGTCGTCGGCCAGCGAGGAGCGGATGTTCGCGGTCAGCTCCTCGCGGTTGTGGAGCATGTCCTCGACCGTCATGCCGCCGACGATGGCCCGCAGGTGACCGGCGAAGAGCTCGTGGATGGTCGAGAGCATCGCCTCGTCCTTCTGCTCCAGGAAGCGGCGGGCGGCGTTGCGGATGGAGCCCTGGTCGTCGCCCACCTTGAACGCGACGATCCCCTTCACCGTCAGCGGGATGGACTGGTTCGAGACCGCGTTGACCACCAGCCCCGTGGACTTCGTGCCCAGCGGCAGGCGCCGTACGGTCTGGAAGCCGGGGATGACGGCGGTGCCGCGACCGACCACGATCTTGAAGCCGCGGGAGTCCTCCGCGCTGGCCTCGCCGTGCGCCCCGAGCCCGGAGATGATCAGGGCCTCGTTGGGCTCCGCGACCCGCCAGACGGTGCGGAAGAGCAGGATCAGGACGAGCAGGGCGCCGAACGCGGCGGCGACCAGGGAGAGGACGGCGGTCATCGGTGCAGGGACTCCTAGCGTGTGCGTGAGACGTAGACGGTGCGGGGCTCGTGGTGCTCCATCACCACGACCAGGGCGCCGATCGGGATGACCTCGGTCTCGTCGTAGGCGTAGGCGTTGAACGCCTCGCTGCCGCCGCGGATCGCGATCATGACCTCGCCGACCAGGCCCGGGCCGATCCTGCCCGTGACGCGCCCGGTCCTGCCGATCATCTGCTTCCCCTGTTCCTCGCCCCGAGGACGGCACTCTAGTGCTCCCGTCGCCCGGGTGGCGGGGAACCCCGGGTCGGGTGCCGGACGGCCCGGGCGATCTGCGGATTCCCCGGCCACGGCGGCGGCGGGCGAGGAGGATGCCCTCACCCACTCCCACACCTCGGAGGAACCATGCGACTCACCTTCGGCAGGGGCCTCGGCCTCGGCGCCCTTCTCGGCGCGACGATCCTGGTCAGCACGAGCGCCGTCGCCGGCACCGGGGCCGGCGCACCGTTCAACCTCGGACGGACCAACACCGTCAAGGGCACCAGCACCCTGGTCAACAAGGGCTCCGGCGCCGCGCTCACCCTCAAGTCCCGCAAGGCGCCGCTGGCGGTGAGCAACTCCAAGCTCGTCGCCCGACTGAACTCCGACCAGGTCGACGGGTACTCCGCCAACCAGCTCGCCCGGCTGGCCGCGCTCACCGATGCCAAGGTCGGGGACGTCAACGTGTTCAGCGCCCTCGACACCACCACGGTGACGGCGCCGACGGCGGGGTACGTGCTCGTGACCGCCACCGCGCTGGGACTCTCCCAGGGCGGCTGCAGCGGCTGCTCGGCCCACACCCACATCCGGCACGTGGAGTCCGACACGATCAGCACCAACGCCATCCAGGCCGTGGCGGCCGCCGGCCAGTTCGTCTCCACCGCCAACACGGCCGTCTTCCCGGTCTCCGCGGGCGTGAACACCTTCGAGATCGACGGCGCGGCCTTCCCGACGGCGTCGATCACCTACTACGACCGCACCATCACGGCGCTCTTCGTGCCGTGGAACGGGGACGGCACCAGCGTCCCCGCCCCGGCCCGCGCGGTCGCACCGCGCACGGGAGCACCGCTCGGCAGCGGCGTGCACCTCACCCGCTGAGCGCGCCCGGGCGCGCGGTTGCGCAACCACGGTCAAGCCCCGGCCGGCGGCTCGGGTCCAGGATGGTCCGCATGACGCCCGCCGAGGACACCTTCGCCCGGTTCGTCGGCGTGCTGGCCACCGTGCTGGACGACCACGGCGCCGGCGCCGACGAGCTGGCCGACCGCCTGCACTTCTCCCGCTACCACCTGGACCGGGTCGTCCGGTCCGTGGCGGGCGAGCCACCGCTGGCGCTGCGGCGCCGGCTGCTCCTCGAGCGCGCGGCGTACCGGATGGTGACGACGACGGCACCGCTGGTCGACGTCGCCGTGGAGGCCGGCTACGGGTCGCACGAGGCCTTCACCCGTGCCTTCACCCGGGCGTACGGCGTCGCGCCTGCGACCTGGCGCCGCTCCCCCGGCGAGCTCCGGATCAGCGCCCCCAGCGGAGTGCACTTCCACCCACCCGCAGGCCTCCGCCTGCCCTCACGAGACAAGGTGACCGCGATGGACCTGATGACCGCGATGGTCGAGCACCACATCTGGCTGACCGGGGAGATGGTGGCCGCGTCTGGCCGGCTCTCCGAGGAGCAGCTCGACCAGCCGATCGTGCTCGACGTCGACGACGACCAGCAGACCGTCCGCTCGCTGCTCTCCCGGCTCGTCGGGCAGATGGGGATGTGGAACGCTGCGATGGAGCTGCGCGACTACGACTGGTCGGTCGAGGAGCACGAGTCGCTCGACTCGCTCCGCGAGCGGCTCGCGGTCGAGGGCCCGTCCTACCTCGCCCGAGTGCGGGAGGTGGTGGAGACGGACCGGCTCGACGACACGTTCGTCGACGCCCTGTGCGAGCCCGCTGAGGTGTTCACCTACGGCGGCATGATCGCGCACGTGCTCACCTTCGCCGCCCACCGACGCACGCTCGTCGCGCTGGCGCTGGCCCGGCACGGCGTCGACGACCTCGGCTGGGGCGACCCGATGCGCTGGGTCGCCGAGCACGCCGGCTGAGCCGGGCCCCACGACGTACGACGCCCCTCGGTCCGTCGGGACCGAGGGGCGTCGTGGTGACTGCAGAGGTCAGTGACCGTGGCCGTGTCCGTGGCCGGCGGCCTCGGGCTCCTCGTCCTCGGGCTTGTCCACCACGAGGGTCTCGGTGGTCAGCAGCATGCCCGCGATCGAGGTCGCGTTGACCAGGGCCGAGCGGGTGACCTTGACCGGGTCGAGGATGCCCTGGGCGAGCAGGTCGCCGTAGGTCTCGGTCGCGGCGTTGTAGCCCTCGCCACTCTCGCGGACCTTGGCGACGACGACGTAGCCGTTGACGCCACCGTTCTCGGCGATCCAGCGCAGCGGCTCGTCGGCGGCCTTGGCGACCACGCGGACACCGAAGGCCTCGTCGCCCTCGAGACCGAGGTCGTCGGAGAGCACCGACACGGCCTGGACCAGGGCGGAGCCACCGCCGGGGATGATCCCCTCCTCGATCGCGGCGCGCGTCGCGGAGACGGCGTCCTCGATGCGGTGCTTCTTCTCCTTGAGCTCGACCTCGGTGGCCGCGCCGACCTTGACGACACAGACGCCGCCGGCCAGCTTGGCGAGGCGCTCCTGGAGCTTCTCGCGGTCCCAGTCGGAGTCGGACTTCTCGATCTCGGCCTTGATCTGGTTGACGCGGCCGGCGACCTCCTCGGACGCACCGGCGCCCTCGACGATCGTGGTGTTGTCCTTGGTGATCACGACGCGGCGGGCGGTGCCGAGCACGTCGAGGCCGACCTGGTCGAGCTTGAGGCCGACCTCGGGGGCCACGACCTGGGCACCGGTCAGCACCGCGATGTCCTGCAGCATCGCCTTGCGGCGGTCGCCGAACGCGGGCGCCTTGACCGCGGCGGCGTTGAAGGTGCCGCGGATCTTGTTGACGACCAGGGTCGACAGCGCCTCGCCGTCGACGTCCTCGGCCAGGATGAAGAGCGGCTTGCCGGCCTGCATGACCTTCTCCAGCAGCGGGAGCAGGTCGGAGATCGAGCTGATCTTGCCCTGGTGCAGCAGGATGTACGGGTCGTCGAGGACGGCCTCCATCCGCTCCGGGTCGGTCACGAAGTAGGGCGAGATGTAGCCCTTGTCGAACTGCATGCCCTCGGTGAACTCGAGCTCGGTGCCCATGGTGTTGGACTCCTCGACGGTGATGACACCGTCCTTGCCCACCTTGTCGAACGCCTCGGCGAGCAGCTCACCGATGTGCGGGTCGCGGCTCGAGACGGTCGCGACGGCGGCCATGTCGGCCTTGTCGTCGACGTCGCGGGCGGCCTTGAGCAGCGCGTCGCTGACCGCCTCGGCGGCCTTGTCCATGCCGCGCTTGAGGGCCATCGGGTTCGCGCCGGCGGTGACCGCGCGCAGACCGGCGTGGACCATCGCCTGGGCGAGCACGGTGGCGGTGGTGGTGCCGTCACCCGCGATGTCGTTGGTCTTGGTCGCCACCTCCTTGGTCAGCTGGGCGCCGAGGTTGGCGAACGGGTCGTCGACCTCGACCTCACGCGCGACGGTGACGCCGTCGTTGGTGATGGTCGGGGCGCCCCACTTCTTGTCGAGGACGACGTAGCGGCCCTTGGGGCCCAGCGTCACCTTGACGGTGTTGGCGAGGGTGTCGACGCCCTCGAGGAGGGAGCGGCGGGCGCTCTCGTCGAACTGGAGGATCTTCGGCATCGAAGAACACTGCCTTTCGGATCGGTGTCAGTGCGTGCGTTTCTGGTGACGCGCCGCTCGTGGGTGCACGGGGCGCAACGGACGACGCCCCAGGGGCCCGGTGACCAGGCCGCCCGGGGCGGTGTCGAGCTCGTGGGCTGGGGTCAGCCGACGATGGCGAGCACGTCGCGGCCGCTCAGGAGCAGGAACTCCTGGCCCGAGTACTTGACCTCGGTGCCGCCGTACTTGCTGTAGATGACCTTGTCGCCCACGGCGATGTCGAGCGGGATGCGCTCGTCGCCGTCCTCGTTCCAGCGACCCGGTCCGACTGCGATGACCTCGCCCTCCTGGGGCTTCTCCTTCGCAGTGTCCGGGATGACCAGGCCAGAAGCCGTGGTCTGCTCGGCGTCGAGGGGCTTCACGAGGATCCGGTCCTCGAGAGGCTTGATGTTGACCGACACGATGTCGACCTCCGCTGTGTAGTCGAGTGGTGGATCTGAAGACTTTCGCCCGGTCGTCGTACGCCGTCGCGGGGGTCGCACACCGCCGAGCGGGTTAGCACCCTCGGGGTGAGAGTGCTAATCAGAACCTACGACGTGACTAGCACTCGGTCAAGTCGAGTGCCAGCACGATTCCTGCGGGTCGGCTCCTGCGAGGATGCCCCCATGGACCTCGAGTCGTTCGCGTGGCTGCTGACCGCCGACGGTCAGGCCCTGCTCGACGAGGCCACCCGCCTGCACGGCGAGGGCACCGACCCGATCCGGGCCGGCGAGCTGCTCCGCCGCCGGGCCTCCCCCGACCGGGCGGCGCTGGCGATGGGCCAGGCCGACCTCCGGGTGCGGGCGACGGTCAAGTTCGGAGCCGATGCCGCCCGGCTGTACTTCACCCCCGACGGGCTCGAGCAGGCCACCCGGGCCGAGGTCGCCCGCCACCGCGCCGCCCGGATCTCGTTCGCCTCCCCCGCCTCGGTGGTCGACCTGGGCTGCGGCATCGGCGGCGACCTGCTCGCCGTGGCGGCGACCGGCACCACCACCGCCGGGGTCGACCTCGACCCGCTCCGGGTCGCCGTGGCCCGGGCGAACCTCGACGCGCTCGACCTGGCCGGCGCCGTCCTGGCCGCCGACGCGACCACCCTCGACCTGGCCGGCTTCGGCGTGGTGGTGGCCGACCCCGCCCGCCGCACCGGGGCCGGACGCGTCTTCGACGTCGACGCCTACACCCCGCCGTGGTCGTGGGTGGAGTCCCTGCTGCACCGGCCCGCGGTCGTCAAGGTCGCCCCCGGCATCCCGCACGAGCGGGTGCCGCACGGGGTCGAGGCGGAGTGGGTCAGCTTCCGCGGCGAGGTCAAGGAGGCCGCGCTCTGGTCGCCGCAGCTGGCCCTCACGCCGCGCCGGGCCACCGTGCTGGGCGCCACCGGGCTGGCCACGGTGACCGTCGACGACTGCCCGCCCGAGGTGCCGGCCGGACCGGTCGCGGCGTACCTCTACGAGCCCGACGGCGCGGTCATCCGGGCCGGCCTGGTGGGTGCGGTCGTCGCCGCGGTGCGCGGTCACCTGCTGGACCCGCGGATCGCGTACGTCGCCTCCGATGCCGCGGTGGCGACCCCGTTCGCGCGGGGCTACCGGGTGCTCGAGGAGGTCCCGTTCCACGAGAAGCCGCTGAAGGCGGCGCTGCGCGAGCGCGGGATCGGGCGGCTGACCATCAAGAAGCGCGGGGTCGACGTCGTCCCGGAGCGGCTCCGGCCGCGGCTGGCGCTGCGCGGGCCCGAGGAGGCCACCCTGGTGCTCACCCGGGTCGCCGAGCGGGGCACCGCGCTGCTGGTCCAGCCGCTCACCAGCCCCTGACCCCGGCCAGCCCTTAACCCGGTGAGCGTGGGCGCGGGGTCGTGCCACACTGCCCGGGTGGTCACCCTCAACCAGCTGCTCGCCTTCGGCGCCGCCGCCCTGATCATCATCGCGATCCCCGGCCCCAGCGTGCTCTTCGTGGTCGGTCGTGCGCTGGCCTACGGTCGCGGCGTGGCGCTGGCCAGCGTGCTCGGCAACTCGTTGGGCCTGCTGCTGGTGATGGTGCTCGTCGCCATCGGGCTGGGCGCGCTGGTGGCGGAGTCCATCGTGGTCTTCTCGGTGATCAAGTACGCCGGTGCGGCGTACATGGTCTACCTGGGGGTGCAGGCCTTCCGGCACCGGCACGGCATCCACGTCGACGGCGCCTCCCGGCCGCTCACGGGGATCCCGCTGCCCACCGCGGTCCGGCAGGGGTTCGTGGTCGGCGTCTCCAACCCGAAGGCCTTCATGATGTTCGCCGCGGTGCTGCCGCAGTTCATCGACCGTGACCACGGCCAGGTGACCGGCCAGATGCTGGTCCTCGGCTTCGTCGCCTTCGTGATCGGCCTGCTCTCCGACGGTCTGTGGGCGCTGGTCGCCAGCCAGCTGCGGGCCTGGTTCAACGCCTCCGAGCGGCGCGGGCGCGCCCTCGGTGCGGTCGGCGGGGTCTCGATGATCGGCCTCGGCGTGGCCGTCGCGGTCACCGGCCGCCCGGAGTAGCCCCTTCCCCGGCGCAGATGCAACCTTCCGCCGACCCGCCGCGTCTTGGTCTCGAAGATCACGACGAGTCGGGGAAAGGATGGTGAGCGCAGTGCAGGTCGCCGTACCCGCAGGGGGACACAGAACGATGAGCACGACGAAGGACGCGGAGTTCTCCGCCTACATGGCTGCCCGGCAGCCGAGCCTGCTCCGCACCGCCTACCTCCTCACGGGGGACAGGCACACCGCGGAGGACCTGGTGCAGACCGCACTGGCCAAGCTCTACCTGAGCTGGGACCGCGTGCAGCGGCAGGAGTCGCTGGACGGGTACGTCCGGCGGATCCTGGTCAACGAGCACAACTCGCTGTGGCGGCGTCCCTGGCGACGCCACGAGACGACCACGTCCGAGCTGCCCGAGCAGCCGGCCGGGCCCGACGGCGGCAGCCACGACGCCGACCTGTGGGCCTTCGTCCAGACCCTCCCCCGCAAGCAGCGGGCCGCCATCGTGCTGCGCTACTACGAGCAGCTCAGCGAGGCCGAGACCGCCGAGGTCCTCGGCGTCTCCGTCGGCACCGTGAAGTCCCAGACCAGCCGCGCGCTCGCCACGATGCGCACCCGGGTGGGCGAGATCGCCCACCTCTCCCCCGAGGAGGACCGATGAGCGACCAGGACCGCCTGGGCGAGGCGCTGCGCCACCGCGCCGACGACCTCACCGACCAGCACCCCCTGACCCTGGCCGACGTCCAGGGCCGGGCCCGCGGCATCCGGCGCCGCCGGATCGCCGTCTCCGGACTGGCCGCGGCGGCCGTGCTGGCCATCGCCGTCCCGGCCGGCCTCGTCGTCGGCGGCCAGGTCGGTCGCGACGACCGGACCGAGCCGCCGGTCGCGACCCACACCTCGGACCCGACGCCGACCGACACGCCCACCGAGCCGTCGACGCCGTCCCCGTCGGGGGCCGCGCAGCACCAGGTGGTGCTGACCACGAACGTCGAGGCCAAGGGCACCGAGCCCGGGATCCCCTACCTGTTCGACGGCAGCATCACACTGGCCGACGGCAGCACCGTGCCGGTGAAGGCGGCGTACCAGGACGTCGTGTCCCTGGGCGACCAGTGGCTCGCGGTCCGGCGCGACGACAACGGCAACGCCATCCTCGACACGCTCGACAGCAGCGGCACGGTCACCGACAGCACGACGATCACGGGCCCGCTGGCCGTCTCCGAGGACGGCTCGGTCGTCGCCTGGGGGACGCCGCGCGGCGAGGTGATGACTCAGGTCGCCGGCCAGCAGCCCGTCCGGATCAACAACCTCTCCGAGCCCAATGCCACCCCGATGCCCGTCGGCGTCCTCGGCTCGGGCTCGTGCCTGGAGACCGAGGGCAAGAGCTGCACGGTCTTCTGGAACTCCGGTCAGGGCGGGGCGTACTACTCCTCCTCGCACGGGATCACCGACCAGGCGGGCGAGAACCTGCTCAAGGTCAACGGCGTCGCCCCCAACGGCGACATCTCCGCGGTCGTCTCGGCCGACGACCAGGGCTCGTGCAGCATCGTCCAGCGCGCCGACAGCTACAAGATGCGCTGGAGCACCTGCGACTACACGCTGGGCAAGTTCAGCCCGGACGGGAAGTACGTCATCGGCAGGCCGGCCTACCTCGACGGGATCGGGGACGGCTTCGTCGCGATCCTCGACGCCAAGGACGGCACCGTGCTCGCCGACTTCCGGCCGGCCGAGGGCGCCGACTTCACCTTCCTGAACAACGCTGCCTGGGACGTCGACGACACCCTGCTGGCCACGGTGTGGGAGAAGGACCACTGGAGCCTGATGCGGCTCGCCCCCGACGGCGGCCTCTTCAACACCTCCCGCGGCGGCCTCGCCAACGGCACGAACATGGACTCGGTCCCGCTGTTCTTCGCCACCCGCCCCTGACCCCCCTCGGTCGAGTGGGCGCGCGTTTCCGGTCGAGTGGGCGCGCGTTTCCGGTCGAGTGGGCGCGCGTTTCCGGTCAGCCGGAAACGGGCGCCCACTCAACACGTAACGAGCGCCCACTCAACGTGGAACGAGCGCCCACTCAACGGGGAACGAGCGCCCACTCAACGGGGGGTGGTCAGGACTGGACGGTGGTGACGGGGAGGCTGGAGTCGGCGGGCAGGTCGAGGGCGGAGGGGGTGCGGCCGCGGGCGACCAGCTCGGAGCCCAGCGCGGCGACCATCGCGCCGTTGTCGGTGCACAGCCCGGGACGCGGCACCCGCACCCGGATCCCGTGCTTCGCCGCCCGCTCCTCCGCGAGCGCGCGCAGCCGGGAGTTGGCCGCGACGCCACCGCCGATCAGGATGTCCTCCACGCCCCGGTCGCGGGCGGCGTCGACCGCCTTGCGGGTCAGCACGTCGCAGACCGCCTCCTGGAACGACGCGGCGACGTCGGCGACCGGGACCGGCTCCCCGGCCGCCTCGCGGGCCTCGACCCAGCGGGCGACCGCCGTCTTGAGGCCGGAGAACGAGAAGTCGAACCGGTGCCGCTCCAGGTCGCGTCGGGAGGTCAGCCCGCGCGGGAAGTCGATCGCGACCGACGAGCCCGACCGGGCCTGCCGGTCGATGTGCGGGCCCCCCGGGAAGGGCAGGCCCAGCAGCCGCGCGACCTTGTCGAAGGCCTCCCCCGCGGCGTCGTCGATGGTCGCCCCGAGCGGCGTCACCCCGGTCGTGACGTCCTCGACCAGGAGCAGCGAGGAGTGCCCGCCGCTGACCAGCATGGCCAGGCACGGCTCCGGCAGCGGGCCGTGCTCGAGCTGGTCGACCGCGACGTGGGAGGCCAGGTGGTTGACGCCGTACAGCGGCTTGTCGAGGCCGAGGGCGAGCGCCTTGGCCGCCGCCACGCCGACCAGGAGGGCGCCGACCAGGCCGGGACCGCTGGTCACCGCGACCGCGTCCACGTCGGACAGCGCGATCCCGGCCGTGTCGCAGGCGCGACGGATGGTCGGCACCATCGCCTCCAGGTGCGCGCGGGAGGCCACCTCGGGGACGACGCCGCCGAACCGGGCGTGCTCCTCCACCGACGAGGCCACCGCGTCGGCGAGCAGCGTGTGCCCGCGGACGATGCCGATCCCGGTCTCGTCGCACGAGGTCTCGATGCCGAGCACCAGGGGCTCGTCGGCCATCTCAGGCTCCCTTCCGGCCACAGGCGGCGGTGCCCAGGTCGCCGCGCAGCACCAGGGCGTCGGAGCCGTCGCGGTAGTAGCCGCGACGGACGTCGATCTGGACGAAGCCCTCGGCGGCGTAGAACGCCCGGGCCCCGCTGTTGCCGGCGCTGACTTCCAGGAGCATCCGGTGCGCCCCGTCGGTGCGGGCCAGCGCCCGGACCCCGTCCAGCAGCACCCGGGCCACCCCGCCGCGCCGGTGCGCCGGGGCGACCGCGATCCGCTGCAGGTCCACCACGTCGCCGGCCAGGGCGGTGACGGCGTACCCCACCACCCGCTCCCCGGCAGCGTCGAGGGCGACCAGCGCGCGACGCCGCGCGCCGAGCAGCTCCTCACGGACCTGCGCCGTCGACCAGGCGTCCATGCCGAACGTCGCGGCCTCCAGCGCGGCGACGGCGTCGACGTCGGCCTCCACCGCGGCCCGGGTGGTCACGAGACCTTCTTCGGCGGACCGGGGGCGACGGCGTCCGGGCGGCGCAGGTACACCGGCTCGGGGTCGAGCAGCTCCACCCGGCCGTCGAGGACGGCAGTGGCGAGGACGGCCGCGTCCGGTGCGACCGGTCCGGCGGTGCGGGCGAAGACGTCGGGATAGAGGACCGGGCCGGCGCCGACGACCAGCAGGTCGGACGGTACGGCGGAGGGGCGGGCCACGTGCGGCCCGTCCAGCCGTCGCCCGGTCGCGTCGTACGACGCCCAGAAGAGCTCCTTGCGACGCGCGTCACCGGTGACCACGAACGGTCCGCCCACCCCGCCGTCGGCCGCCTCGACCGCGACCACGTCGAGGCTGCAGACCCCCACCACCGCCACGTCGAGCGCGAGGCCCAGGGTCAGCGCCGTGACGACGCCCACCCGCAGCCCGGTGTAGGGGCCGGGGCCCACGCCGACCGCGACCCGGTCGAGGTCCAGCCGGCTCGCACCGGCCTCGGCGAGCACCTCGGCGACCAGCGGCGCGAGGAGCTCGCCGTGCTTCATCGCGACGTCGCTGGTCCGACGGGCCAGCACCCGGCCGGCGTCGGCCAGGGCCACGGTCACCCGGGGTGTGGAGGTGTCGAGGGCGAGCAGCACGGGGTAGAGGTTAGGCCAGGTCGGCCGTGGCGATGTCGTCGGCCAGCCGTTCGAGCTCCGCCGACGCCCACCGCGACCCCACCGGGACGAGGGTGACGGTGCGGGTCTCGCCGTCCTGGGGCGCCTCGTCGGCGCCGGCCGGGTCGGCCCCGGTCGTCCGCAGGATCCGCACCTCGAGCCGTTCCTCGGCCAGGCCCTCCGCGATGCCCTCGCCCCACTCGACCACGGTGACCGAGTCGTCCAGCGACACGTCGAGGTCCAGGTCGTCGAGCTCGGCCAGCCCACCGAGCCGGTAGGCGTCGACGTGGACCAGCCCCGGTCCCCCGGTCAGGGACGGGTGGATCCGCGAGATCACGAAGGTCGGCGAGGTGACGTCGCCGCGCACACCGAGCCCGGCTCCCAGGCCCTGGGTGAACGTGGTCTTGCCCGCGCCGAGGTCGCCGCTGAGGATCAGCAGGTCACCGGCGCGCAGCAGCCCGGCGAGCCGCCGGCCGAGCTCCCGCATCGCCTCGGCGGTGGGAACGGGGTGGGCCCGCGGCAACGGCTTGGTCATGGTGAGGCTGGTGCCCTCCCGGCTCGTCTCCTCGTACCCGGCGCGCAGCCAGAACGCGACCGTGCCGGGGAGCTCGGCGCGCGCCATCAGCGTGAGCGAGGCCAGCCCGCGCCGTACGGCGACCTGCTCGGCGGCCCGGGCGAGCAGCAGCGCCACGCCGCGTCGCTGGGCGTCGGGCACCACCGCGACCCGCCGCAGCCCCAGCGCGTCGCCCGCGGGGGCGAACAGCAGCGCTCCGACGGGGTGACCGTCCGCGGTCGCCAGCAGGCCCCCGTGCTCGGCCAGCGCCGCGGCCACGGAGTCGAGCGTCTCCTCCAGGGCCGTCGAGGGCGGGTCGAGGGCGGGGCGGGCGGCGAAGGCGGCGTGGATCGCCGCGGTGACGGCCCGGGCGTGCTCGGGCCCGACCTCGAGGACCTCCACCGTCACGACAGCCCCGCCGCGGGAGGGAGGCCCGGGTCAGCGGCCAGCGCGTCGCCCTGCTCGAAGAGCGTGGTGAGCACCTCGTTGACCCGGTCGCTGAACTCGAAGATCGGCATGTGGCCGCCACCGGCGAACTCGACCAGGTGGGACCCCGGGATCTCCGCGTGCAGCTTGCGGGCGTGGCCGATCGAGGTGAGCTTGTCGCGGGTCCCGCACAGCACCCAGGTCGGCACGCCGGCCAGGGTGTGGACGACGTGGAACTTGTCGAGCGCGTCGAACTCGGGGATGAACTGCACCAGCACCTTCAGCGGGGTCGAGGAGATCATCGAGTCGAGGAAGGCGGCGTACGCCGGGGGCACCTTCTCCTCCCCGAAGGCGAACTCGGCTACCACCCGCTGCGAGAGCGGTGCGCTCCCCCGGCGGGCGAGCTCGAGCACCCGGTCGCGTTGCGAGGCGATGGTCAGCCCGCGCTCGACGATCCGCCGTCCGATGGCGTCCGGGACGTACTTGGAGACCATCTTGTGGGTGCGGGCCCCGCCGGCGGTCGTCGAGATGAGCGCCACCCCCACCACACGGTCGCCGAAGAGCTCCGGGTGCTGCTCGGCCAGGGCCACGATCGACATGCCGCCCATGGAGTGGCCGACCAGCACCACCGGCTCGTGCGGAGCGAGGGTGTCCAGCACCGTCATCAGGTCGCGCCCGAGCTGGTCGATGGTGGCGTGCTCGGCCGGCGAGCGCTCGCTGCGCCCGTGCGAGCGCTGGTCGTAGAAGACCATCCGCCGCTTGCCGCGGAAGGCGCGGCGCTGGAAGTGCCAGCAGTCCAGGGTGAGCGAGAAGCCGTGCACGAACACCACGGTCGCGCGGTCGTCGTGCCGCGCCGAGGAGGTGTACGGCGAGACCTCGTCGACCTCGGCGTGCAGCAGCAGCCCGTCGTCTGCGCGGACCTCGGTGACGTCGCCGCGCAGGGTGCCCAGCTCGCCGAGCTGGCCGGTCCGCTGCTCGCGACGCCGGCCGCCGACCTGGTCGGCAACGGCGCTGGCCACCACGGCCAGGCCCGCGCCGGCCACGGCGACCGTCAGGTGCTTGCGTCTGCTCACGGTGCTGCTCTCTCCCTCTCCGGGGCCGTGCCGGCCCCGGAGTCACGGTAGGTGCGGACGAAGCGGCCACCGATCCGCGTGACGATCTCGTAGGAGATGGTGTCGCAGGCCTGCGCCCACTCCTCCGCAGTGGGCTCCCCGTCGGTCCCCGGCCCGAACAGCACGACCGGGTCGCCGGGGCGCACCGGGGCGTCGACCTGCTCCAGGTCGACCACGAACTGGTCCATGCAGACGCGGCCGGCGACCCGGTGGCGCCCGCCGCCCACCAGCACCGGCGCCCGCGACGAGGCCGCACGCGGCACGCCCTCGCCGTACCCGGTGGGCACGACCGCCAGGGTGGTGTCGGTCGGGGTCAGGTAGGTGTGGCCGTAGGAGACCCCGGACCCGGCCGGCACCTGCTTGACGACGGCGACCTCCGCGCGGGCCGTCATCGCCGGCACCAGGCCCCAGTAGGACGGTCCGTGCAGCTGGGGGGCGGGTGAGAGCCCGTAGGTGGCGAGCCCGCACCGGACCAGGTCGAAGTGGGCGCTCGGCCGGGTCAGGGCTCCCGCGGAGTTGGCCAGGTGCCGCACCTCGGGGCGCAGCCCGGCCTGCTCGGCCACCTGCAGGGCTGCCCGGAAGGCCCGCTCCTGCAGGTCGTTGGCCGGGTGCTCGGGGGTGTCGCTGCACGCGAGGTGGGACCAGACCCCGGTGACCCGCACCGACCCGGTGCGCTCGGCCTCGGCCGCGGCGGCGACCACCGCGGGCCAGTCCGCCTCGACCGCGCCCCCGCGGCCCAGGCCGGTGTCGACCTTCAGCTGCAGGCGCGCGCGGAGCCCGGTCCGGGCAGCGGCCTCCGCGATCTCCTCGACCTCGGCCACCGAGTACGCCGTCACGTCGACGTCGGCCCGCAGCGCGGGCTCGTAGTCCTCGCCCGGGACGGCGAGCCAGGTCAGCAGCCGGCCGGTGTCCCCGGCGGCGCGCAGCCGGAGCGCCTCCTCCAGGACGGCGACCCCGAGCCAGGTCGCCCCGCCCTGCCGGGCCGCCCGGGCGACCTCCACCATGCCGTGGCCGTAGCCGTCGGCCTTCACCACCGCCATCACCGCGACCCCGCGGAACCGTGCGACCAGGGCGGCGACGTTGGCGCGCACCGCGTCCAGGTCGACCACGATCTCGGCGCGCGGCTGGACGCGCGGGGGCGTCCGGACAGGCGTGGTGCTCACGTTCCCATCGTCTCAGGTCGGCGTCCCCCCGAGGCCGGACCTCGCCGAACCGTGGACCTTCGGCCCCCGAGCCTGTGACCCACGCGCTGGTCGAGCCGTCAGGCGAGGAGGGAGGCGCAGAGGTCGGGGAGGGCGCGCGCGACCTCGGCGGCGGTCAGCGGGCCGCCGTCGCGCACCGCGGTGGCGGCGGCGCCGTGCACCCAGGACCCGACCGAGGCGGCGTCGAAGGGGTCGAGCCCGGCGGCCAGCAGGGCCCCGACCAGGCCGCCGAGGACGTCGCCGGCGCCTGCGGTGGCCAGCCACGGCGGTCCCACGGTCGTGACGCGGACCCGGCCGTCCGGGTGCGCGGTCAGCGTGTGCCTGCCCTTCAGGACCACGACGGCACCGAACCGCTCGGCCGCCCGGCGGGCGTGGGCGAGCTGGTCGGCCTCGACCTCGTCCCGCTCGACGCCGAGCATCCGGGCGAGCTCGCCCGCGTGCGGGGTCAGCACCGTCGGGACCGGGAGCGGCGCCTCCACCGCCCGCAGGGCGTCCGCGTCGACCACCACGGGGACACCGTCCTCGAGCGCCGCGGCGAGCTGGGCGGCGGCCACGCCGCCCCCGCCGGAGCCGACCACCCAGGCCTGCACCCGCCCCGGCCCGATGACGACCTCGGGGTGGGCCGCCTGCACGAGGTCCGCCACCCCCGCGCCATCCCCGACCGGCTCCTCGGGCGGGACGTAGCGCACCATCCCCGCCAGGCCGCAGTCGGCGCCGGCGACGCTCAGCACCGCGGCGCCGCGGTACTGCTCCGAGCCGGAGCGGACACCGACAACCCCGCGGGTGTACTTGTGGGCAGCGGGCTCGGGCACCGGCAGCAGGGCGGCGACGTCGGCGGACTGGAAGGCCTGCACCTGCGGGTCGGGCAGGTCGAGCCCGAGGTCGACGAGGTGGACCACGCCGCAGGCCTGGGCCGCCGGGTCGACCAGGTGACACGGCTTGTGGGTGCCGAACGTGACGGTCAGCGCCGCCCGGACGTGCGCGCCCTCGACCCGGCCGCTGTCGGCCTCGATCCCCGACGGCAGGTCCACGGCCACGAACGGCGTGCCCTCCAGCCGCGCGACGAGGTCGGCGGCCGCCGGGCGCAGCGGACCGGTGCCGCCGATCCCCACGATGCCGTCGACCACGACGTCGTACCGCCCGCGCGGGGCGTCCACCACCCGGCCTCCGGCCGCCCGGTACGCCGCCAGGCCGGCGGGATGGGCGTGGTCGGGGCTGAGCAGCACGCAGTCCACGGCGGCCCCCCGACCCCGCAGGGCGACCCCGGCGTACAGCGCGTCGCCGCCGTTGTTGCCGGCACCGACGAGCAGGAGCACCCGGGCGCCGTACGTCCGGCCCAGGAAGTCGACCAGGGCCGCGGCCAGCCCGGCGGCGGCGCGCTGCATCAGCGCGCCCTCCGGGGTGGCGGCCAGCAGCTGCTCCTCGGCCTCACGGACCTCGGCGACGGTGTGCGCGCTCCTCATGACCCCGAGGCTAGCCAGCCTGTCTCCGGCCCGGGCCCGCCAGGGCGTCGCGACGTCAGCGGACGTTGCCGAGCAGCCGGGTCAGGCCGATCCGCAACGCGACGCGGTCCGGGTTCTCCCGCGGCTGCCGGTACCGCTCGGCGTACCGGCGGACCGCCTCCGCGACCGCCTCCGCGTCCTCGTGCACCCGGGCCAGGCCCTCCAGGGTGGACCAGCGGGCGCCGTCGACCTGGCACACGGCGACCCGGGCCCCGGCCTCCCCGGCGGCCCGCACGTGGGCGACCTTGCGGGACGTGCGGTTGGTGATCCCCCACGCGCAGCCGGCGTCGGGGTCGAGCACGATCCCCATCGGGACGACGTGCGGCGACCCGTCGCTGCGCAGCGTGGTGACGGTGCACAGGTGACGCTCGCGCCAGAACGCGACCAGGTCCGCACCGAAGCTCAGGTCGGTCATCAGGCCTCCAGGACCACCACGGCCGAGGCGATCCCGGCGTCGTGGCTCAGGGACAGGTGCACATGGACGACACCCTGGGACTCGGCGGCGTCCGAGACCGTGCCGCGCAGGACGAAGCGCGGGCGGCCGGACTCCTCCGACACCACCTCGGCGTCGTGCCAGCCCAGCCCGCGCGGAGCGCCGAGCGCCTTGGCCAGGGCCTCCTTCGCGGCGAACCGGGCGGCCAGCGAGGAGACCGGGCGGGTGCGCTCGTCGGGGGTGAAGAGCTTGACCGCGAGCTCGGGCGTTCGGGCGAGCGACTCCTGGAAGCGCCCGATGTCGCAGACGTCGATCCCGATCCCGATGATCACTCGACCGTGACCGACTTGGCGAGGTTGCGGGGCTGGTCGACGTCGTGGCCCTTGACGGTGGCCAGCTCGCACGCGAACAGCTGCAGCGGGACGACGGCCGAGAGCGGCTGCAGCAGCGTGGAGCAGCGGGGCAGCCGGATCAGCACGTCGGCGTAGTCGTCGACGGCGTGGTCGCCCTCCTCGGCCAGCACGACGGTGCGGGCCCCGCGGGCGCGGACCTCCTGGATGCCGCTGATCATCTTGTCGTGGAGCAGGTCCCGACCCGGGGGCGGCACCACGCAGAACACCGGCAGCCCCTCCTCGACCAGGGCGATCGGGCCGTGCTTCAGCTCGCCGGCGGCGAAGCCCTCGGCGTGGATGTAGGCCAGCTCCTTGAGCTTGAGCGCGCCCTCCAGGGCCACCGGGAAGCCCGCGTGGCGTCCCAGGAACAGCACCGAGGTGGCGTCCTCGAGCGAGCGGGCCAGCTCGTAGACCTCCTCGGAGGCGTCGAGCATCGACTGGATCTGGGCGGGCACCTGCTCCAGCTCGCGGACCACCCCGGCGATCTCGTCCCCGAAGCGGGTGCCCCGGACCTGCGCGAGGTAGAGCCCGAGCAGGTAGCAGGCGATGAGCTGGGTCATGAAGCCCTTGGTGGAGGCGACCCCGATCTCGGGCCCGGCGTGGGTGTAGATCACCGCGTCGGACTCGCGCGGGATGGTGGAGCCGTTGGTGTTGCAGATGGCCAGCACCTTGGCCCGCTGCTCCCGGGCGTGCCGGATGGCCATCAGGGTGTCCGCGGTCTCCCCGGACTGGCTGATCGCCACCACCAGCGTGGAGCGGGTCAGGATCGGGTCGCGGTAGCGGAACTCGTGGGCGAGCTCGACCTCGCAGGGGATACGGGTCCAGTGCTCGATGGCGTACTTGGCGACCAGGCCCGCGTAGAAGGCCGTGCCGCAGGCGGTGATGATGATCTTGTCGACGTCGCGCAGCTCGTCCTCCGACATCCGGATCTCGTCGAGCTGGAGCTTGCCGCGCGCGTCGTGCCGGCCGAGCAGCGAGTCGGCCACCGCCCGGGGCTGCTCGAAGATCTCCTTGCGCATGAACCAGTCGTAGCCGTCCTTCTCGGCGGCGGTGAGGTCCCAGTCGACGTGGAAGCGGCGTCCCTGCGCCGGGCGGCCGGCGAAGTCGGAGACCGTCACCGCGTCCCGGGTGATCGTGACGACCTGGTCCTGGCCCAGCTCGAGGGCCTCGCGGGTGTGCTCGATGAAGGCGGCGACGTCGGAGGCCAGGAAGTTCTCGCCCTCGCCCAGGCCGACCACCAGCGGTGAGTTCCGCCGGGCGGCCACCACCCGGTCGGGGTCGGCGCCGTCGACGGCGACCAGGGTGAAGGCGCCCTCGAGGCGGTTGCACAGGCGCTGCATGGCGGTGGTCAGGTCGTGACCGGCGAGCACCTCGACCTCGAGCAGGTGGGCGGCCACCTCGGTGTCGGTGTCGGACAGCATCTCGTGGCCGTCCGCCTCGAGCTCGCGGCGCAGCGAGGCGAAGTTCTCGATGATGCCGTTGTGCACCAGCGCGACCCGTCCCTCGCGGCCGCGGTGCGGGTGCGCGTTGCGGTCGGTGGGACCGCCGTGGGTGGCCCAGCGGGTGTGACCGATCCCGACCGTGCTGGCCGGGAGCGGCGCCTCGTCGAGGGCCTTGTCGAGGTTGGCGAGCTTGCCCGCCTTCTTGTTGCCGACGATCCCGCCGTCGTGCACGAGCGCGATGCCGGCGGAGTCGTAGCCGCGGTACTCCAGCCGCCGCAGGCCCTCGATCACCACGGCCTGCGCCGACTTCTCCCCGACGTACCCGACGATTCCGCACATGCGAGCGATCCTACGGGCACGGCTCCCCGGGTCCCGGGGCATGCACGACACGCCGGCTGGGGAACAATGCACGCATGGCCTCCGCCCCCGTGGACCGCGACTCCACCTCGTACGTCGCCGACCACGTCTCGCCGTACGTCGAGCTGGACCGGGGCGCGTGGGCCGCGCTGGGGGCCGCCACCGAGCAGCCGCTGTCGGCCGAGGAGATCGACCGGGTCCGCGGTCTGAGCGACCGGCTCGACCTGACCGAGGTGCAGCAGGTGTACCTGCCGCTGTCCCGGCTGCTCAGCCTGTACGTCGGCAGCGCGTCCGCACTGCACCGGGCCCAGGAGCACTTCCTCGAGCGGCCCCACCCACCCCGGACCCCCTTCGTGATCGGAGTGGCCGGCTCGGTGGCGGTGGGCAAGTCGACCACCGCCCGGGTGCTGCAGCAGATGCTGGCGCACTGGCCCGAGCACCCCTCGGTCTCCCTGGTGACCACCGACGGCTTCCTCTACCCCAACGCCGAGCTCGAGCGGCGGGGGCTGCTGGACCGCAAGGGGTTCCCGGAGTCCTACGACCGCAAGGCGCTGCTGCGCTTCGTGATCGACATCAAGTCCGGCAAGGACGAGGTGGTCGCCCCGACGTACAGCCACCTGGTCTACGACGTCACCCCGGACAACCCGGTGGTGGTCAAGCGGCCCGACATCGTCGTCGTCGAGGGGCTCAACGTGCTGCAGCCGGCCCGGGTGCGCGCCGACGGCCGGACCGGGCTGGCGGTCAGCGACTTCTTCGACTTCTCCGTCTACGTCGACGCGGCCACCCAGGACATCCGGCGCTGGTACACCGAGCGGTTCCTGCGGCTGCGCGGCACGGCGTTCCAGGACCCGACGTCGTACTTCCGCAAGTACGCCTCGCTCTCGGAGGCCGAGGCAGTGGCCGAGGCCGGGCGGATCTGGGACACCATCAACGGGCCCAACCTGGACAGCAACATCGCCCCGACCCGGGCGCGGGCCAACCTGGTGCTGCGCAAGGCGGGTGACCACTCGGTCGACTGGGTACGGCTGAGGAAGATCTGACGCACCCGCACCGGGAGAGGAGCCGGCCTTGACCCGGTTGAGCGCGACCACCGAGAGCACCGCCGTGATCACGGCCGACCGCTCGTCGGTGTGGCAGGTCCTGACCGACCCGGCCTGCCTGACCCAGCTCACCCCCCTGCTCCAGCGCATCCGAGCCGACGGGTCGCTGTGGCACTGGGAGATGGCGCAGATCCCGCTGCTCGGGCTGAAGATCGCCCCGTCCTTCACCGAGCGGATGACCTTCGACCCCGAGCGCGAGATCGGCTTCACCCACGCGCCTCCCGAGGGCACCACCGAGCGCGCCGCGGCCGAGGGCGTCTACCGGCTCGCCGACGACGAGCGGGGCACGTGCCTGCGCATCCGGCTGCGCCTCGACGTGGACGTCCCGCTGCCGCGCCCGGCGCACGGGGCGGCGGAGAAGGTGATGGCCCGGGTGGTGCGCTCGATGGGCGACCGCTTCTCGGCGAACCTGCTGGCGCATCTCGGCGCCACCCAGGTGGCCTGAGCCCGGTCGTCCTGCCGTCCTGCCGTCCTGCCGTCCTGCCCGGGCCTCAGTCCAGCTTCTTCTCGAACTCCGCGCTGCGCCCGACCTTGCGGTAGCCCATCCGCTCGTTGATGCCGATCATCGGCGCGTTGACCTCGGCGTTCCAGGTCAGGCAGACGTCGACCTCGTGCTCGTGCTGCTGCAGCAGGGTGTGGTTGGCCGCCTTGACCGCGATCCCCAGCCTCCTGCCCCGGTGGTCGGGGTGCACCAGCGTGCCCCACTGGTAGACCCGGCCCGGGTGGTGGGAGGGGACGACCAGGTGACTGTAGGCGACGACCTCGCCGTCCGGGGCGAGGGCGACCGTGACGTAGTTGCGGCGGCCGCCCTCGGCCGCGACGGCCTCCTCGTGGCGGATCCGCTGCTCGTCGTACACCTCGGTCTCGAGCTCCATCTCCCCCGACGGCGCCTCGGTGACCAGGGTGCCGATCAGCCGGCCGTAGCTCTCGACGAGGTCGTCGGGGCAGCGGTCGACGAACTGGCGCAACGGGTAGTCGCGGTGGTGCGGCGCCGCCTCGGCGGCCAGGCTGTCCAGCACGGCCTGGTCCACGGGAAGGTCGAGCGCTCGCTTCACGTCGCCCAGCGCGAAGGTGTAGCCGCGTGCCCGCAGGAACTCCACCCCCGGGGCGCCGACCCCCTCCGGCCCCAGCGCGTAGGCGTAGTCGGTGTCGGCGCCGGCCAGATGGCGGCCACGGGCACGGAGCAGGTCCTCCAGGGCCGCCAGCATCGCGGTGCCGTGGCCGCGTCGCCGTACGTCGGGACGTGTGTAGGCGAGCAGCCAGCCGCGGTCCAGGTTGTCCATCAGCGGGAGCTCGACGAGCCCGGCCGCGACCACCTCGCCCCGCTCGAGCCCGGAGAGGAGCACCTGCGTCTTGTCGACGGGGGCGGCCCGCACCCGGGCCAGCAGCTCCGGGTACATCCAGGGGGTGGCGTACTCCTGCTCGTGCAGCTCGGCGGCCAGGTAGGTGTCGTACCAGGCGCGCAGGGCGTCGTCGTCGTTGACGTCGACGGTCACGGTCTCCATGGTCCTCGACCGTAGGACGCCTCGAGTCAGAGTGCGAGCCGGTTTCGGACGACCTCGGCCAGCCTGGTGGCCACCGCGTGGGCCCGGTCCGGGCTCTCCGCCTCGACCATGACCCGCACGAGCGCCTCGGTGCCCGAAGGTCGGAGCAGCACCCGACCGGTGCCGCCCAGCTGCTCCTCCTCCGCGCGGACCGCGGCGAGGAGCTCGGGGTCGGTCTCGGAGCGGGTGCGGTCCACGTCGGGCACGTTGAGCAGCACCTGGGGCAGCCGGACCATCACGGCGGCGAGGTCGGCCAGGGTGCGGCCGGTGCGCGCCATCCGGGCGAGGACCTGGAGCGCGGTGAGCAGGCCGTCCCCGGTGGTGGCGTGGTCGGAGAGGATCACATGCCCGGACTGCTCGCCGCCGAGGCTGTAGCCGTGGGCCTTCATCGACTCCAGCACGTAGCGGTCGCCGACCCTGGTCTGCTCGACCTTGACGCCCTCGCGCTGCATCGCCTGCACGAAGCCGAGGTTGCTCATCACGGTCACCACGACGGTGTCGTCGACCAGGCGGCCCTGCTCACGCAGGGCGAGGGCGAGGATGGCGAGGATCTGGTCCCCGTCGACCACGGTGCCGGTGTGGTCGACCGCGAGGCAGCGGTCGGCGTCGCCGTCGAGGGCGAACCCCGCGTCGGCGCCGTGCTCGCGCACCGCAGCCTGCAGGACGGCCAGGTGGGTCGAGCCGCAGCCGTCGTTGATGTTGAGCCCGTCGGGCTCGGCGCAGATCGCGACGACCTCCGCCCCGGCCGCCCGCAGCGCCTGCGGGCCGGCCACCGACGCCGCGCCCTGGGCGCAGTCGAGGACGACCTTCAGGCCGGCCAGCGGGCCGGGCACGCTGGCGACGAGGTGGCGGGCGTAGTCGTCGACGGCCGCGTCGTAGGAGGTGATCCGGCCGACGCCGGCGCCGGTGGGCCGGGTCCAGGGCTCACGGAGCCGCTGCTCGATGGCCTCCTCGACGGCGTCGTCGAGCTTGAGCCCGCCGCGGGCGAGGAACTTGATGCCGTTGTCGGGCATCGGGTTGTGGCTGGCCGAGATCATGACGCCCAGGTCGGAGTCGAGCGCGGCCGTGAGATATGCCACGCCCGGGGTCGGCAGCACGCCCAGGTCGAGCACGTCCACGCCGGCCGAGGCCAGCCCGGCGACCACTGCGGCCTGCAGGAACTGCCCCGAGACGCGGGTGTCCCGCCCCACCACGGCGACGGGGCGGGCACGACCGGGATGGCCCTCGAACGCTCCGGCCTCGCCCAGCACGTGGGCGGCGGCGACGGAGAGGTCGAGGGCCAGCTCGGCGGTCAGGGACCCGTTGGCGAGCCCCCGGACACCGTCGGTGCCGAAGACCCGGCCGTTGGAACCGGTCAAGGCCAGGTCAGCGCTTGCTGTACTGGGGCGCCTTGCGGGCCTTCTTGAGACCGGCCTTCTTGCGCTCGATGACGCGGGCGTCGCGCGTGAGCAGCCCGGCCTTCTTGAGCGAGGGGCGGTTGGCCTCGACGTCGATCTCGTTGAGCGCACGGGCCACGCCGAGGCGCAGCGCGCCAGCCTGGCCGGTGATGCCGCCGCCGTGGATGCGGGCGATGACGTCGAAGCGGCCGACCAGGTCGGTGGTCACGAAGGGCTCGTTGACGACCTGCTGGTGCAGCTTGTTGGGGAAGTAGGAGTCCAGGGTGCGGCCGTTGACGGTCCACTGGCCGGTGCCGGGGACGAGTCGGACGCGGGCGACGGCCTCCTTGCGGCGGCCGGTGGCCGCGGCGGGGGCGATGGTCGCCGGTCGGGCGGGAGCGTCGGCCGACGGCGCGCTCTCGGAGGTGTAGGCGACGCCCTCCTCGTTGACCTCGAAGGTCTCCTCGGCGTCGGTCTCGATGGTGGTGTCAGTCACGAAAAAGTCCTCGATGTGCTCTGCGTGTCAGGGAAGGATTACTGGGAGATCTGGGTGATCTCGAAGGGCTGGGCCTTCTGGGCCTGGTGGGGGTGCTCCGGGCCGGCGTACACCTTCAGCTTCTTCAGCATCTGGCGGCCGAGCCGGTTCTTGGGGAGCATGCCCCACACGGCCTTCTCGATGGCCTTGCGCGGGTCCTTCTCGAGGAGCTCGCCGTAGGGGGTGGACGACAGGCCACCCGGGTAGCCCGAGTGACGGTAGGCCAGCTTGGTGGTCCGCTTGTTGCCGGACAGGGCGACCTTCTCCGCGTTCACGATGATGACGAAGTCACCGGTGTCGGCGTGAGGGGCGAACTGCGGCTTGTGCTTGCCACGCAGGAGGTTCGCGGTGGTGACGGCGAGGCGGCCGAGGACCACGTCGGTGGCGTCGATGACGTGCCACTCGCGGGTGATGTCGGCCGGCTTGGGGCTGTACGTACGCACGACGGTGCGCCTTTCTCGTTCGTAGTCCGGCCGCGGGGGACCCCGTGGCCGGTGGGTGGTGCTGCGGCTTCTGACGAACACTGCCCGGTTCGACGGGTCTGCCCGTACGACGTGAGGACACGGCGGTACGAGCGGCAGGAGTCGCGACCGGCAAGACTACCGGGCGGGCGGGAGGCAGGTCAAAACGAGACCGGTTTCCTCTCCGCCCGTCTCCGGACTAGGTTGGCTCTGCCCCGAGATTCCACGAGAACCCCTTCAGGAGCCGACGTGACCGACGCCCCGGCCATGGCGAGTGCAGCCGCCGACAGCGACGCACCGACCAACGAGACGCTGACCATCCGGGACAACCGCACCGGGCAGTCCTACGACGTGCCGATCCTCGACGGCACCGTCAAGGCATCAGAGTTCTCGAAGATCCGTGTGCACGAGGAGGACCCCGGCCTGGCGCTGTACGACCCCGGGTTCACCAACACGGCCTCGTGCCGCAGCGCCGTCACCTTCATCGACGGCGACAAGGGCATCCTGGAGTACCGCGGCTACCCGATCGAGCAGCTCGCCGAGAAGTCCAGCTACCTCGAGGTCGCCTACCTGTTGATCCACGGCGAGCTGCCGACCAAGGACCAGTACGACGCCTGGGTGCACGAGATCACCTACCACACGTTCGTGCACGAGAACGTCCGCAACTTCATGGAGGGCTTCCGCTACGACGCCCACCCGATGGGCATGCTGCTGGCCTCCGTGGGCGCCCTGTCCACGTTCTATCCGGAGTCCTCGCGCATCTCCGACCCGGACAACCGGCACATCCAGATCGTCCGGCTGATCGCGAAGATGCCGACCCTGGGCGCCTGGTCCTTCCGGCACGCGCAGGGCAAGCCCTACGTCTACCCCGACAACGACCTCGGCTACGCCGCCAACTTCCTGGCCATGCTGTTCCGGATGAGCGAGCAGAAGTTCGTCGCCGACGAGCGCCTGATCCGGGCGCTGGAGATCCTCTTCATCCTGCACGCCGACCACGAGCAGAACTGCTCGACCAACGCGGTGCGCTCGGTCGGCTCCTCGCAGGTCGACCCGTACTCGGCGACCGCGGCCGGCATCGCAGCCCTCTACGGCCCGCTGCACGGCGGCGCGAACGAGGCCGTGCTGCGGATGCTGCGCCGGATCGGCTCGGTCGACAAGGTCCCCGAGTTCATCGAGGGCGTGAAGACCGGCAAGGAGCGCCTGATGGGCTTCGGGCACCGGGTCTACAAGAACTACGACCCGCGGGCCAAGATCATCAAGAAGGCCTGCGACGACGTCTTCGAGGTCACCGGGGTCAACCCGCTGCTCAAGATCGCCCAGGAGCTGGAGAAGATCGCGCTCGAGGACGAGTACTTCGTCAAGCGCCGGCTCTACCCCAACGTCGACTTCTACTCCGGCCTGATCTACGAGGCGCTGCAGTTCCCGCCGGAGATGTTCACCGTCCTCTTCGCGATCCCGCGCACCTCGGGCTGGCTGGCCCAGTGGCTCGAGCTCGTCCAGGACCCCGAGCAGAAGATCGCCCGGCCCAAGCAGATCTACACCGGCGACCGGACCCTGGACTTCGTCCCGGCCTCCGAGCGCTGGCGCTGACCCCCGCCGGCCTCGGCCGGTTTCCCACGGTATGCAGGAGAACTGCCACTGCCCATGGTGTGTACGCCATGGGCAGTGGCAGTTCTCCTGCATACCGTGGGAAACCGGACCGGCACGGGTGGTCCGTACGACGGGGCACGGACCGGTATCAGGGGGACGCCCGAGCGCTCCTCCCCCGTATGCCGATCTCACACCCCCTCGCCGCCTGGACCTCTCTGCAGCAGGAGCGGGCCCGCCGTTCCGAGCACCACGCCGCTGTGCCCGACGAGGCACGCCTGCTCCCGCAGCAGCGCCGCCGGGTCCCCGAGCGCCCGCAGGAGCCCACCGACCAGGAGCGCGCCGTCCTCGCCGGTCTCAGCGAGGGCTGACCAGACCGTCGAGCACCTCGCCCCAGCGCCCGTGCAGGGCGCCGAGGTGCGAGGCGCCGTCGACCACGGTCATCGAGGCGCCGGAGACGTGCGCGACCAGCCAGTGCGCGTTGCGCGGGGACGCCGCCGTGTCGAGGGACCCGTGGTGGACCTGCACGGGACACCGCACGGCACCGAGGTCGACGTCCCACCGCCGCAGCATCGCCGCGGCGTCCCGCAGGTAGCCGTCGGTCCGGCCGAGCGCCTCCCGCGCGCTGCGGGCAAGGACCGCCCTCGGCACCAGCGCGGCGAGCTCGTGGCCGGGGCCGTCCCACCGGTCGGCGAGGGCCTCGTCGTCGGTATCGTCCGGGTCGACCGTGGCGACGAAGGCCTCGAACTCGGGACGCAGCAGCTCCGCCGCCTCCTCCGCTGTCGCCGCCCCCGCGACCCTGGCGAGCAGGGTGCGCTGCGGCCCGTCCAGCCCGTCGCGGTGCTGCGGCGGGTCGAGCGCGACCACCTCCCCCGGCGCCGACACCGTCGCCACCCCGGCCACCCGGCTCGGGTGCCGGGCCGCGAACGCCAGTGCGTACAGGCCTCCGACCGACATCCCCAGCACGAGCACCTCCTCGGCCCCGAGGGCGTCGACGAGCGCCCGCAGGTCGTCGGCGACGGTCACCGGCGTGCTGGCGTACGGCGTCGAGGCGCCGTACCCGGGCCGGTTCACCGAGACCAGGCGCACCCCGCGGTGGGCGGCCACCGGGTCACCGG
Organism: Marmoricola sp.; assembly: GCA_044227235.1. Lineage (GTDB taxonomy): Bacteria > Actinomycetota > Actinomycetes > Propionibacteriales > Nocardioidaceae > Marmoricola_A. The sequence goes on from JBGAFN010000001.1 coordinate 165,579, forward strand.
GCCACGACGCCCAGCGGCTGTCGGGGCAGCCCGGCAGGAAGAGCACGACCGGCCCGTCGGTGGCACCGCTGACCCGCACCTGCAGGCAGCGGCCCCCCTCGACCGGCACCCTCACCGGACCCGCTCGACCCTCGCCTCGTCCCACACCGGCTCGGGGGCCTCGTAGACCGACCCGTCGGCGCCGTACACCAGGAACCGGTCGAAGCCGCGGGCGAACCAGCGGTCGTGGGTGACGGCCAGGACGGTGCCCTCGAACGCCGCGAGCCCCTCCTCCAGCGCCTCGGCCGACTCCACGTCGAGGTTGTCGGTCGGCTCGTCGAGCAGCAGCAGGGTCGCCCCGGACAGCTCGAGCAGCAGGATCTGGAAGCGGGCCTGCTGGCCGCCCGAGAGCGACTCGAAGCGCTGCTCGGCGGCGTGCGCCAGCTCGTAGCGGTCCAGCGCCCGGGAGGCCTGCTCGCGGCCCATCCCGGCGCGGTGCGCGTCGCCACGGTGCAGGATCTCCAGCAGCGTGCGGCCCCGGAGCTCCGGGTGGGCGTGGGTCTGCACGAACCAGCCGGGCCGCACCCGGGCGCCCAGCCGGGCCCGCCCGGCGTGCCGGACCGGCTCGATGGCGACCTCGCCCACGGGCCGGTGCTCGACGTCGGGGTCGCTGCCGCCGGCGGCCAGCAGGCGCAGGAAGTGCGACTTGCCCGAGCCGTTGGACCCGAGCACGGCGACCCGCTCGCCGTACCAGACCTCGAGGTCGAACGGCTTCATCAGCCCGGTCAGCTCGAGCCGCTCGCAGATCACCGCCCGCTTGCCGGTGCGGCCGCCGGTCAGGCGCATCGTGACCGACTGCTCCCGCGGCTGGCCGGCCGGCGGGCCGGCCTCCTCGAACTTGCGCAACCGGGTCTGGGCGGCCTTGTACTGCGCGGCGAGACCGTCGTTGTACTCGGCCTTGATCTTGTAGCGGAGCACCAGCGCCTTAAGCTTGGCGTGCTCCTCCTCCCACCGCTTCATCAGCTCCTCGAAGCGCGCGAACCGGTCGCGCCGCGCGTCGTGGTACGACGAGAAGCCGCCCGGGTGGGTCCACACCGTGTTGCCGGCGGCACCGAGCTCGACGGTCACGACCCGCGTCGCGGTGTTGGCCAGCAGCTCGCGGTCGTGGCTGATGAAGAGGATGGTCTTGGGCGACTCGCGGATCCGCTGCTCGAGCCACAGCTTGCCGGGCACGTCGAGGAAGTTGTCGGGCTCGTCGAGCAGCAGCACCTCGTCGGGCCCACCGAGCAGGAACTCCAGCACCAGCCGCTTCTGCTCGCCCCCGGACAGGGTGGCCAGCTCGCGGTACTTCACCCGGTCGTAGGCCATCCCGAGGGCGGCGGTGCAGCAGACGTCCCAGGTGACCTCGAGGTCGTAGCCGCCGGCGTCGCCCCATTCGGCGAGCGCCTCGGCGTACCGCATCTGGGTGGGCTCGTCGTCGGTCTCCATCAGGGCCAGCTCCCACCGCTCGACGGCGGCAGCCGCCTGCTGCAGCCGGTCCGGGGAGACCGAGAGGAGCAGCTCGCCGACCGTGGTCGCGTCGCGCCCGACCATCTGGGACATCACCCCGAGCCCGCCGGAGCGGGTCACCACGCCCTCGTGCGGCACCAGGTCGCCGGTGATGATCCGCAGCAGGGTGGTCTTCCCGGCCCCGTTGGCCCCGACCAGCGCGACCTTGGCCCCCTCCCCGACCCGGAACGAGACGTCGTCGAGCAGCACCCGCCCGTCAGGCAGCTCGTATCGGACTCCGGCGACGTCGACATGGCTCACGCGGCTGATTCTCCCCCGCGCCCGCCGCGCTGGCGAACCCGTTAACCCGGGTGCCGCGGGCCATGTCATCGGGGACGATGGGGGCCATGACCCTCACCCCCGACGTCGTCCACCGCACCGCCGAGGAGCTGGAGGGGTTCGTCGCCGCGCTGCGCGACGCCCCGGCCGACCACGGCACCGTCGAGCTCGTCGTACGGCGACCCGCGCTCGGGGAGCGCGAGGTGCTCGCCGAGGGGCGTCTCGACCTGGTCGAAGGGCTGGTCGGCGACACCTGGAAGCAGCGCCACAGCAGCAGGACCGCGGACGGGTCGCCGCACCCCGACATGCAGCTCAACGTGATGAGCGCCCGGATGGTGGCCTACCTGGCCGGCGACCCGGACCGCCGGGCCCTGGCCGGTGACCAGCTCTACCTCGACCTGGACCTGTCCGAGGCCAACCTGCCGCCGGGCACCCGGCTGGTGCTCGGCGCGGGCCCAGGCGCAGCGGTGATCGAGGTGACCGCCCAGCCGCACACCGGCTGCGCGAAGTTCGTCTCCCGGTTCGGTGCCCCCGCCATGCGGTTCGTGAACTCCCCGGTGGGACGCGAGCTGAGGCTGCGCGGGCTCAACGCCAAGGTCGTCGTCCCCGGGACGGTGCGCCCTGGGGACCCGGTCACCAAGGCCTGATCATGCGCTGCCCGAGGGCCCCTGGTCGCCACCGGCGGCGCGCCCGGCCTCCAGGCGCGCGACCGGCACCCGGAACGGCGAGCAGGACACGTAGTCCAGGCCGACCGACTCGAAGAAGTGGATCGAGTCCGGGTCGCCGCCGTGCTCGCCGCAGACCCCGAGGTGCAGGTCGGGACGGGTGCTGCGTCCACGCCGGACCGCCTCCTGCACCAGGGCGCCGACGCCCAGCCGGTCGAGGGTCTCGAAGGGGGACACCCCGAAGACGCCCTTCTCCAGGTACGTCGAGAAGAACGACGCCTCCACGTCGTCGCGGGAGAAGCCCCACGTCATCTGGGTCAGGTCGTTGGTGCCGAAGGAGAAGAACTCGGCGGCCTCGGCGATCGCGTCCGCCGTCATCGCGGCGCGCGGCAGCTCGATCATGGTGCCGACCTTGAACCGGAGCTTGACGCCGGTCTCCCCCTCGACGTCGCGGGCCACCGCGATGATGTCGGCCTTGACCAGCTCGAGCTCCTGGACGGCCGCGACCAGCGGGATCATGATCTCGGGCCGCGGGTCGCCACCGGCCTGGACGCGCAGCGCCGCCGCCTCGAGCACGGCGCGGGCCTGCATGGTGAACAGGCCGGGGATGACGATGCCGAGCCGGACGCCGCGCAGACCCAGCATCGGGTTCTGCTCGTGCATCCGGTGCACCGCGGCCAGCAGCTTGCGCTCGCGCTGCGTCACCTCGCCGTGCTCCTCCTGGTGCGCCAGCTTCACCGACAGCTCGGTGAGGTCGGGCAGGAACTCGTGCAGCGGCGGGTCGATCATCCGGATGGTGACCGGCAGGCCGTCCATCGCCTCGAGGATGCCGACGAAGTCGTCGCGCTGGTAGGGCAGCAGGGCGGCCAGGGCAGCCTCGCGGGAGTGGTCGTCCTCGGCCAGGATCAGGTCCTCGACCAGGCTGCGCCGCTCCCCCAGGAACATGTGCTCGGTGCGGCACAGGCCGATCCCCTGGGCCCCGAAGCGACGGGCCCGCAGGGCGTCCTCGGGGGTGTCGGCGTTGGCCCGGACCCCGAGCCGCCGGGTCGCGTCGGCGTGGTCCATCAGCCGGGCCACGGCGGCCACCAGCTCGTCGGAGGCGGCGGCCTCGTCGCCCTCGAAGTGGCGGACGACCTGGGAGTCCATCACCGGGACCTCGCCGAGGAAGACCTCGCCGGTGGTGCCGTCGATGGAGATCAGGTCGCCCTCGCCGACCTCGATGCCGTCGGCGGTGGTGAACCGCTTGGCCTTCACGTCCACGTCGAGCTCGTCGGCGCCGCACACGCAGGTCCGGCCCATCCCGCGGGCGACCACCGCGGCGTGCGAGGTCTTGCCGCCGCGCGAGGTCAGGATGCCGGTGGCCGCGACCATGCCGTGCAGGTCGTCGGGGTTGGTCTCGCGACGGACCAGGATCACCGGCTCGCCGCGCTCGGCGTAGGCGACCGCGGTGGCGGAGTCGAAGACGGCCTTGCCGACGGCGGCGCCGGGCGAGGCGTTCATGCCCTTGGCGAGCCGGTGCCGGGCCACCGTCGGGTCGAACTGGGGGAACATCAGCTGGGCGAGCTGGGCTCCGGTGACCCGCTCCAGAGCCTCGTCGAGGTCGATGAGGCCCTGGTCGACCAGCTGGGTGGCGATCCGGAACGCGGCGCCCGCGGTCCGCTTGCCGACCCGGGTCTGCAGCATCCACAGCTTGCCCTGCTCGACGGTGAACTCGATGTCGCACAGGTCACGGTAGTGCCCCTCGAGCCGGGCCATGATGCCGAGCAGCTCGTCGTACGACGTCTTGTCGAGACGCTCGAGGTCGGCGAGCGGGACGGTGTTGCGGATGCCCGCCACGACGTCCTCGCCCTGCGCGTTCTGCAGGTAGTCGCCGTAGACGCCCTGGGCGCCGCTGGCCGGGTCCCGGGTGAAGGCGACCCCGGTGCCGGAGTCGGAGCCGAGGTTGCCGAAGACCATGGTGACGACGTTGACCGCGGTGCCGAGGTCGGCCGGGATGCGCTCCTGCCGGCGGTAGAGCACCGCGCGCTCGGTGTTCCAGGAGTTGAAGACCGCGAGGACGGCCCGCTCGAGCTGGACCCGGGGGTCCTGCGGGAACGGCTCACCGGTCTCCTTCTCGATGGTCGCCTGGTAGGTCGCGACGAGCCCGCGCAGCTGGGCGGCGGTGAGGTCGAGGTCGCTGGCGGCCCCGACCGCGTCCTTGAGGCTGTCCAGCTCGGACTCGAAGAGGTCGCCGTCCAGGCCGAGCACGGTCTTGCCGTACATCGACAGCAGCCGGCGGTAGGAGTCCCACGCGAACCGCTCGTTGCTGGCCTTGCGGGCCAGGCCGTGCACGGACTCGTCGTTGAGGCCGACGTTGAGCACCGTCTCCATCATCCCCGGCATGGAGAACTTCGCCCCGGAGCGGACCGAGACCAGCAGCGGGTCGTCGGGCTGGCCGAGCCGGCGACCCATCGTGGTCTCCAGCGCGCCGAGGTGGTCGGCGATCTCGGCCGCGAGGGCGGCGGGCATCGAGCGCCCGTCGCCCGGCTCCGCCAGGAACGCCCGGCAGGCCTCCGTGGTGATGATGAAGCCCGGGGGGACGGGCAGCCCCAGGTTCGTCATCTCGGCGAGGTTCGCCCCCTTGCCCCCGAGGAGGTCCTTGAGGTCCTTGTTGCCTTCGGCGAAGTCGTACACGAGCTTGCTCATGACTCCATCTCTACCCGCGTGAGGGCGGATCAGGCCAGAGCCGGTCGTCGCGCTGTCGTGTGAGATACCTGTCGCGGAGGCGTCAGTCCTCGGTCTGGGCGGCCCACAGGTTGACCCCGGAGTCGACGGCGTCGGCGTCGATGGCGGCCAGCTCGGCGTCGGTGAAGGCCGGTCCGTCCAGGGCGTCGAGGTTGAGGTCCAGCTGCTCCACCGACGAGGCGCCGATCACCGCCGAGGTCACCCGGGGGTCGCGCAGCGCCCACTGCAGCGCCATCTGGGCGAGCTTCTGGCCGCGGTCGGCGGCGATCTCGTCGAGGCGGCGCACGTGGGCGAGCACCTCCTCGCTCAGGTGGGAGGACTGCACGGTGCTGCCCGCGCGCGCCGCCCGGGAGTCCGCGGGCACGCCGTGCAGGTAGCGGTCGGTGAGCACGCCCTGGGCCAGCGGGGTGAAGACGATGCAGCCCATCCCCTCGGTCTCCAGGGTGTCGAGCAGCTCGGGCTCGATCCAGCGGTTGAGCATCGAGTACGACGGCTGGTGGATCAGCAGCGGGGTGCCGAGGTCGCGGGCGATCGCGGCGGCCTCCGCGGTGCGCTTGGCCGAGTACGACGAGATGCCGGCGTAGAGCGCCCGCCCGGACCGCACCGCGGTGTCCAGCGCGCCGATGGTCTCCTCCAGGGGCGTCTCGGGGTCGAACCGGTGGCTGTAGAAGATGTCGACGTACGACGTGCCCAGGCGCGCCAGGGACTGGTCGAGCGAGGCGAGCACGTACTTGCGGGAGCCGCCGCCCTGCCCGTAGGGCCCGGGCCACATGTCGTACCCGGCCTTGGTGGAGATGACCAGCTCGTCGCGGTACGGCGCGAAGTCGTCGCGCAGGTAGCGCCCGAAGTTCTCCTCGGCCCGGCCGTACGGCGGACCGTAGTTGTTGGCCAGGTCGATGTGGGTCACGCCGCGGTCGAAGGCGCGGCGCAGGATCGCCCGCTGGTTCTCGGCGGGCTTGTCGTCGCCGAAGTTCTGCCACAGCCCCAGGGAGAGCGCCGGCAGACGCAGGCCGCTGCGTCCGGTGGGGCGGTACTGCATGTCGTCGTAGCGGTTGTCGGCGGCTCGGTAGGTCATGACCCCCACCCTGTCACCCCGAGGCACACGCGGGCGCGATCAGGAGGACCGTCGGACCTCCAGGACCCGGAAGCCCTTGGCGCTGGCGGTGCGCTCGGTCGGGAAGCCCTGCTCGACCAGCCAGCGCTGCAGCGAGTCGGCCCCCAGGTTCCTGCCCACCACCAGCACGGCGCGGCCCCCGGGCGCGAGCCGCGGCAGCCAGGTCAGCAGCAGCGCGTGCAGCGCCTCCTTCCCGATCCGGATCGGCGGGTTGGACCAGATCTCGTCGAAGGCGAGGTCGGCCGGAACCCCGGCCGGGGTGGTGGCCACGAGCCGGTCGGCCACGCCGAGGGCGGCGGCGTTCTCGTTCGCCAGCAGCACCGCGCGCTCGTTCACGTCGACCGCCCAGACCCGGGCCTGCGGGCGGGTGAGGGCGAGCGCCGCGGCGAGCACGCCGTACCCGCAGCCGAGGTCGAGGTAGGTCGAGCCGGTCGCGGGGGCGCTGGTCTCGCGGAACAGCACCGCGGTGCCGACGTCGAGGCGCCCCTGGGCGAAGACCCCGCTGCCGGACTGCAGCTCGAGCTCCACGCCCCACACGTGCGCCCGCACCGGGACGCGCCGGAAGGGCACCGACGGGTTGGCCGAGAAGTAGTGCTCATCCACGGGTGCGCACCGCCCGGGTCCGCTCCGCCCGCGCCGCCAGCGCGGCGTCGTCGGGGTAGGCGACCTCCTCGAGGGTGAGCCCGTGCGCGGGCGCGACCGGCACCGCCGGGTCCCGGGCCCCGGCGGCCAGCACCTCCGCGGCCCAGCCGGGCGGGCGCCGGCCCTCGCCGACGGTGAGCAGGCACCCGGTCAGCGCGCGGACCATGCTGTGACAGAAGGCGTCCGCCCGGACCACGGCCTCCAGGCCGGTCCCGGTGCGCACCCAGTGCAGGTCGAGCAGGGTGCGGATGGTGGTGGCGCCCTCCCGCCGCTTGCAGAAGGAGGCGAAGTCGTGCTCGCCGAGGAGCGCCGCGGCCGCCCGGTTCATCGCGTCCTCGTCGAGCGGACGCGGCCAGGCGAGCACGAACCCCCGGGTCAACGGGTCGACCGGCCCGTCGCTGACGCGGTAGGCGTAGCGCCGCCACAATGCGGAGAACCGGGCGTCGAAACCGTCGGGTGCCACCCGGCAGCCGCCGACGCGGACGTCGCCGGGCAGCACCCCGTTGAGCCGCCTCAGGAGCGCCACCGGGCCGGGGTCGGTGCTGCGTCCGGCCGACTCCTCCAGGGTGTGCGGCTCGAGGTCGAGGTGGACCACCTGGCCGCGGGCGTGGACCCCGGTGTCCGTGCGACCCGCGCAGGTCACCGACACCTCCGGCACCCGCAGCACGGTGGCCAGCGCCGCCTCCAGCGTCCCCTGCACGGTGCGCAGTCCGGGTTGGACGGCCCACCCGTGGAAGGCGGTGCCGTCGTAGGCGAGGTCGAGGCGGAGGCGCACGAGGCGATGATGTCACCGTGGGGCACCGCCTACGATCGGCGGTGTGAACTCCACCCCCGTCCTGGGACCGCCCGGTCCCGTCCCGGCGATCGTGCTCGTCTCCGACGAGCACCGCGAGCACCTGCTCGACGAGTTCGGTCGCTACGCCCGCGACTACGCCCTGCACGCCGTCGGCTCGGCGGCCGAGGCCACCGCGCTCACCGAGGCGCTGTGCGCCGACGGCTGCCGGGTGGCGCTGTTCGTCGCCCAGTCGCGCCTGCCGGACGCCGACGTCCGGGAGGCGCTGGCCGGGCTGCGCGCGGTGGTGCCGACGGCCCGCCGCCTGGTCGTCGCGCACTGGGACCACTTCCTCGTCGACGCCCCACCGCTGCGCGGCGGCCTGGCCACCGGCAAGTACGACGCCTACCTGCTGATGCCGCGCGGGGCGCGGGACGAGGAGTTCCACAACGCCGTCACCGACCTGCTCTCCGACTGGGGCTCCACCGTGCCCGACCCGGAGGCGGTGACGGTCAAGGTGGTCTCCCCCGGCCTGGACGCCGGGACGCTGGCGGTGCGGGACTTCCTGGACCGGATGGGCCTGCCGAACCGGGTCTACCCCCCCGACAGCGACGTCGGGCGGCTGGTGCTCGGCGAGCTGGACGACGCGCCGGCCTACCCGGTGGTGCGCTCCCTGGCCGGCGGCATCCTCAACGGCGCCACCGCCCACGACGTCGCGGTCGCGCTCAACGGGCGCCCCGACGAGGTCGACGTCGAGACCGTGGTCGACCTCGCCGTGGTCGGGGCCGGGCCGGCCGGCCTGGCCGCTGCGGTGTACGGCGCCTCGGAGGGCCTGTCCACGGTGGTGCTCGAGGCCGAGGCGGTCGGCGGGCAGGCCGGGACCAGCTCGATGATCCGCAACTACCTGGGATTCCCGCGCGGCATCTCCGGGATGCGGCTGGCCCAGCGCGCCCGCAACCAGGCGATCCGGTTCGGCACCCGCTTCTTCACCGGCTGGCCGGTCACCGGGATGGTGCTCGGCACCGACGGTGCGCCGCACCTGCTGCACACCGCAGGCGGCGACGTCCGCGCCCGGGCCGTCGTGGTCGCCAGCGGGGTCACCTACCGCAAGCTGCGGGTGGAGCCGCTGGAGCGGCTGGTCGGGCTCGGCGTCTTCTACGGCGCCGCGATGACCGCGGCCCGCGAGATGGAGGACGCCGACGTGGTCGTCGTCGGCGGCGGCAACTCCGCCGGGCAGGCCGCGGTCCACCTGGCCCGGTTCGCGCGCAGCGTCACGATCCTGCTGCGGCGGCCGTCGCTGGCCGAGACCATGTCGCAGTACCTGATCAAGGAGATCGAGTACAACCCGCGGATCCGGGTGCAGCCGCACAGCGTCGTCGTCGACGGCGGCGGCGAGGACCGGCTGGGCTGGGTGGCGGTGCAGGACGTCCGCACCGGCGAGGTCGTCCGTCGCGAGGCCCGCGGGCTCTTCCTGCTGCTGGGCGCCGAGCCGCACTGTGACTGGCTTCCTCCCGAGGTGGCCCGCGACGCGGCCGGCTTCGTGCTCACCGGACGCGACGTGCCGCGGGCCGGGTGGGTCGACGACCTGCCGCCGGACAACCTGGCCACCAGCGTCCCCGGCGTCTTCGCCGCCGGCGACATCCGGTCCGGGTCGATGAAGCGGGTCGCCTCGGCCAGCGGCGAGGGGGCGAGTGCGGTCCCGCTGGTGCACCGCTGGCTGGAGGGTCTGGAGCAGGTCGCCGCCCCGAGCCTGCCCTGACCTCCCCCGACCTGCCCTGACCTCCCCGACCTACCCTGACCTCCCCGGCCTCACCGGTCGGTGCGCAGCCACCACGCCAGGGTCGGGAAGTTGGCGACCGTGACGCCCTTCTCGTCGGGCCCGGTCCGGTCGCCGCGCGCGAGCACCGAGCCGTCGGCGGCCAGGAACGTCAGCCCGACCCGGGTGTCACCGGAGCGGAGCCGCTCGGCCACCGCACGCGTCATCGGCGCGGCGTAGGCATAGCTGACGTAGCCGTCGTGGACGTCGGCCCGCCCGGTGGTGCCGTCCGGGTTGGCGACGCGGGCCCCGGCCACCTCGGCCGGGCGCCGGTCGACCCAGGTGACCAGGAACGAGTCGCACTGCGCCTGCGCGTCCCGGTAGGCCTGGGTCTCCTCGGCGACGTCGACCTCGCACGGCACGGAGATCCCCGGGGCGGGCGAGCCGTCGGTGCCCCACAGCCGGGGGTCGGACTCGTCCTGCGGCTCGTACGCCGCGACCCCGTCGACCACCGTCCGCGGGAAGGCGACGTCGGTGCGGAAGACCGAGATCGCGTGCTTGTACGTCGCCCGGTCGCCGTACGGCAGGAAGCACTCGCCCCAGGCGCTGCCGTCCTCGGCGCGCACCGTGGCCAGCACCTCCTGGCCGGTGTCGGCCCGCGTCATCACCTCGGCGCGCCCCATCACCTGCTGCAGCTGGGCGGTGCGCATCCCGGTGCCCCGCACCCAGCTCGCGATGTTGTCGGTGGCCAGGCACCGCTCGGCCACCTGCGCGTCGCTCCAGGTCCCCCCGGTGGCGACCGACAGGTCCCGCCCGGCCGGGGACCCGGCCGGCAGCACGGCGAGGACCGCGGCGGCCGCGGCTCCGGTGGCTGCCAGGCCGAGCGCGGCCTGGCCCGCGCGGCGACGGCGCAGGCGTCCGCGGCCGGCGGCGACCGCGCCCTGGAGCGGGCGCAGCGGTGGTGCGTCGAGCACGGCCAGGTCCAGCCGGGCGGCCAGGTCCTCGGGGGCGAGCTCGGGCCTCGGGGTCGGGTGGGTCATCGGAGGTCTCCGGTCCGGTCGGCCACGGCCGGGTCGGCCAGGGCGGTGTGCAGGTGGGCCAGCGCCCGGGAGGTATGGCTCTTGACGGTGCCGGGCGAGATGCCCAGCTCGTGGGCGGTCTGCTCCACGGAGAGGTCGAGCCAGTGCCGCAGCACGACCACGGTGCGCTGCATCGCGGGCAGCGCCTGGAGCGCCGCCACCACGTCGTCGCGGACCGGCTCCGCCGGGGCGCCCTGGGGGTGGTCGTCGTGCTCGGCGACCACGGTCTCCCGCCGGCGCCAGGGCCGTCGCGACTCGTCGACCACGGCGTTGAGGATGACCCGGCGGGCGTAGGCCTCCTCCGACCCGGTCACCCGGGGCCAGGCGACGTACAGCTTGGCGAGCGCGGTCTGCACCAGGTCCTCGGCCTGGTGCCAGTCCCCGCACAACGCGTACGCCGTGCGCCGCAGCTGCGCCCGTCGCGCGGTGGCGAACGCCACGAACTCGGTCTCGTCCCGCACCGGATCTCCCTCACCTCGACTGCCGTCCTCACGAGGAAGACGGAACGCGGGCCCGGCCAGGTTGTCACAGGGCTCCCGACGACGGCGGGGACGGCGGGACGACGACGGGGGACGGCGGGGCCGGCCGGGCTGTGGAGAACGGCGGCACCGTGTCCGCCAGCCGCGGCAGACTCCCGCCCCATGGACCACGACCTCCCCCGCCCCCGTCCCGAGGCGCTCCCGCCGATCCTCACCCAGGCCGACCTCGAGGCGCGGTGGCGCCTGCTGATGGGCGACCTCGGCTTCTCCCGCCACACGGTCTGGCTGCTGCCGCTGGACGGCGAGGGCCGTACGCCGGGCCTGCTGATCCCGGTCGAGGAGATGCCCGAGCACCCCGTCCCTGCCGAGCTCGACCAGCTGATGGAGGTGGTCGGCCAGATCGCCGCCATGGTCGGGCCGGGCGGCTCGGTGGCCTTCCTGCTGACCCGGCCCGGGCCCGGCGAGCTGACCCGGTGGGACCGGACCTGGGCCCAGGGGCTCGTCGAGGCAGCCGCCCGGGCCGGCCTCCGCACCTGGCCGGTGCACCTGGCCAACGACGTGCGGCTGCGGGTCTTCGCTCCCGACGACGCGGTCCGCTCCGCGTGAGCCGTGCGGGTCCACGCGCCCGGGCGGCACGGCGGGAGGAGGCATGATGGGAACCATGACGCTGCTGCCGCACAGCGGACCCTTCACCGAGGACGACCTGCTCACGATGCCGGATGACGGCCGGCGCTACGAGGTCATCGACGGGACGCTCGTCGTGACCCCGGCACCGGCCCGGCGACACCAACGCATGGTCGGGGAGCTCTACCTGCTGCTGCGGGCGGGCTGCCCTGCCGACCTGGAGGTGCTGCTCACGCCGTACGACGTCCGGCTCGCGGCGGACACCGTGCTGCAGCCCGACCTGCTCGTGGCGGGGCGCGCCGACACCACCGAGCGCAACCTGCCGCACGCCCCCCTCCTCGCCGTCGAGGTGCTGTCCCCCAGCACCCGCCTGGTCGACCTGAACCTCAAGCGGGCGCGCTACGAACAGGCCGGCTGTGCGACGTACTGGGCCGTCGATCCGGAGGTCCCGGCGGTCACCGTGTGGGAGCTGACCGGGCGAGGGTCGACGTTCGGCAGCCCGCGGCTCGTCACGGGCGCGGACCCCCTGGAGGTCGAGCGGCCCTTCCCGCTGCGCCTGGTCCCCGCCGACCTGCGGGGATGACGTCGAGCGAGGTCGTGCCGCCCCCGTGGTCTCGGCGGGTGTCCCCCACCCGCCTCGCCCAGCTCGTCGGAGGGTCGCTGGTGCTCGGGGTGGGCGTGGCCCTGCTGCTGGCACCCCGGCTGGGGTCGGACGGCTTCTCGACGCTGGTCAACGGGATCGCGCTGAGCAGCGACGTCACCTTCGCGGTGTCCAACATCGCGGTGAGCGCCTCGTTCGTGCTGCTCGCCTGGCTGCGCCGGGTCCGCCCCGGCGCCGGCACCGTCGTACAGATGGTGGTGGTCGGGCTCACCGTCAGCCTTGTCATGCCGCTGCTCGACCCGCACGGCCTGCCCGCGCGGATCGCGATGCTGGCGGTGGCCTTCCCCGTCGTCGCGGTGGGGATCGCGCTCTACCTGGGCAGCAACCTCGGGGCCGGCCCGATGGAGGCCGCGGCGCTCGCCTTCGACCCGCCGATCCGCTTCGCCTGGACCTACAGCGCGCTCCAGCTCCTCACCGCGCTGGTCGGGTGGCGGCTCGGCGCCGCGATCGGGCCGGGCACCGTCGCGGTGATGGTGCTGCTGGGGCCGCTGGCCGCGCTGGCCGCGCGGGTGTTGAGACTCCGGCTCGAGCAGGACTGAGACCCGCCTCCAACCACTGAAGACGACGAGGCCCGCCACCCCAGTGGGGTGACGGGCCTCGTGTGCGAGAGGTGAGCCGTGGCTCAGGCCTCCTCGGTCTTCTCCTCGGCCGGAGCCTCGGTCGCCTCGTCGGCGGGGGCCTCGGTGGTCTCCTCGGCCGGAGCCTCGGTCGCCTCGTCGGTCGCCTCGTCGGTGGGAGCCTCGGTGGTCTCCTCCTCGACCGGAGCCTCCTCCGCCACGGGGGCGGGGGCAGCCTCGGCCTTGGCCGGCTTGGCGGTCTTGGCCTTGGGGGCGTACGCCTCGGTCACCAGTTCGATGACGGCCATGGGCGCGTTGTCACCCTTGCGCGGACCGATCTTGGTGATCCGGGTGTAGCCGCCCGGACGCTCGGCGAACTGCGGCGCGATCTCGGTGAAGAGGGTGTGCACGACACCCTTGTCCCGGATCGTGCGGAGCACCAGGCGACGGTTGTGCAGGTCGCCCTTCTTCGCCTTGGTGATCAGCCGCTCCGCGTGCGGACGCAGCAGCCGCGCCTTCGCCTCGGTGGTGACGATCGAGCCGTGCTCGAACAGCTGCGTCGCCAGGTTGCTGAGGATCAGCTTCTGGTGGGCCGGGCTGCCGCCGAGACGGGCACCCTTCTTGGGGGTAGGCATGGTTCTTCTCGTTCCTCCCGGGCCGTGTCAGGTACCCGGGTAGTGGGGTTGGTCAGTACTGCTCGTCCTCGACGAACGAGTCGTCGTCGTCCTCGTAGGCCGCCGCCAGGGCGAGCGCCGGGTCGAAGCCCGGGGCGCTGTCCTTGAGTGAGAGACCCATCTCGTGCAGCTTCAGCTTGACCTCGTCGATCGACTTGGCACCGAAGTTGCGGATGTCGAGGAGGTCCTGCTCCGAGCGGGAGAGGAGCTCGCCCACGGTGTGGATGCCCTCGCGCTTGAGGCAGTTGTAGGACCGGACGGTGAGGTTGAGGTCCTCGACCGGCAGGGCCAGGTCGGCGGCGAGCTGCTCGTCGACGGGCGACGGGCCGATGTCGATGCCCTCGGCCTCGACGTTGAGCTCGCGGGCCAGGCCGAAGAGCTCGACCAGCGTCTTGCCCGCCGACGCGATGGCGTCACGGGGACGCATCGACTTCTTGGTCTCGACGTCGATGATCAGCTTGTCGAAGTCGGTGCGCTGCTCGACACGGGTCGCCTCGACCTTGTAGGTCACCTTCAGCACGGGGCTGTAGATGGAGTCGACCGGCATCCGGCCGATCTCGTTGTCGGCGCCCTTGTTCTGGGCGGCGCTGACATAGCCGCGGCCGCGCTCGACGACCAGCTCCATCTCGAGCTTGCCCTTGTCGTTCAGGGTCGCGATCTTGAGGTCGGGGGTGTGCACCTCGACACCGGCCGGGGGCGCGATGTCGGCGGCGGTGACGTCTCCGGGGCCCTGCTTGCGCAGGTACATGGTGACCGGCTCGTCGTGCTCGGAGGAGACGACCAGGTCCTTGAGGTTCAGGATGATCTCGGTGACGTCCTCCTTGACGCCGTCGATCGTCGAGAACTCGTGCAGGACGTTGTCGACCTTGATGCTCGTGACCGAGGCACCGGGGATCGAGGAGAGCAGGGTACGGCGGAGCGAGTTGCCGAGGGTGTAGCCGAAGCCGGGCTCCAGCGGCTCGATCACGAACCGCGAGCGGAACTCGTCGACGACCTCTTCGGACAGGGTGGGGCGCTGTGCGATGAGCACTGGTGTGTTCCTTCCCGAGACCGACCGCTATTTGAAGGTCTCGACCATTGGGGTGTGGTGAGGAGGTGGTCGGCGGCCGCCCGGGGGCGACCGCCGACGAGGGTCACTTCTTCGAGTAGTACTCGACGATGAGCTGCTCCTGGACGGGGATCTCGATCTGCGCCCGCACGGGGAGCTGGTGGATCAGGATCCGCATCCGGCTGGGGACGACGTCCATCCACCCCGGGGTGAGGCGCTCGCCGAAGGTCTCCCGCGCCACGATGAACGGGGTCATCTCCAGCGACTTCTCGCGCACGTCGACGACGTCGTACTGCGTCACCTGGAACGAGGGGATGTTGACCTTCTTGCCGTTGACCAGGAAGTGGCCGTGGGTGACCAGCTGGCGGGCGTGGCGACGGGTCCGGGCGAAGCCGGCGCGGTACACCACGTTGTCCAGGCGGCACTCGAGGAGCTGGAGCAGGTTGTCACCGGTCTTGCCGGGGCGACGCGACGCCTCGTGGTAGTACCGGACGAACTGCTTCTCGAGGATCCCGTAGGTGTAGCGGGCCTTCTGCTTCTCGCGGAGCTGGAGCAGGTACTCCGACTCCTTGGGCCGGCCACGGCCGTGCTGGCCGGGCGGGAAGGGACGGCGCTCGAACGCCATGTCACCGCCGACGAGGTCCACACCCAGTCGACGCGACTTCTTGGTCATGGGGCCGGTGTAACGGGCCATGTCAGATGTCTCCTATGAAAGCTGGGGTCGTCGGGTCAGACGCGGCGGCGCTTGGGCGGCCGGCATCCGTTGTGCGGGGTGGGGGTCACGTCCTGGATGGTGCCGACCTCGAGGCCGATCGCACCCAGCGAGCGGATCGCCGTCTCGCGGCCCGAGCCCGGGCCCTTGACGAAGACGTCGATCTTCTTCATGCCGTGCTCCATCGCCCGACGACCGGCCGCCTCGGCAGCCATCTGCGCGGCGAACGGGGTGGACTTGCGCGAGCCCTTGAAGCCGACGGTGCCGGCACTGGCCCACGAGATCACCGCACCGGTCGGGTCGGTGATCGTGACGATCGTGTTGTTGAACGTGCTCTTGATGTGGGCTTCGCCCTGAGCGATGTTCTTCTTCTCCTTGCGGCGGACCTTGGTCTTGGCCGCAGCCTGACGGCTCTTGGGAGGCATCTACGTTTCTCCTGAGGTGTTCTGGTGAAGTCTGCGAGAGAGAGTCAGAAGGACCGCGAGGTCACTTCTTCTTCTTGCCGGCGACGGTGCGCTTGGGGCCCTTGCGGGTGCGCGCGTTGGTCTTGGTGCGCTGACCGCGGACCGGGAGGTTCATCCGGTGCCGACGGCCCTGGTAGCTGCCGATCTCGATCTTGCGACGGATGTCGGCCTGGACCTCGCGACGGAGGTCACCCTCGATCTTGTAGTTGGCTTCGATCGCGTCACGGAGCTTCACCAGCTCCTCGTCGCCCAGCTCGTGGACGCGGAGGTCGGGGCTGACCCCGGTGTCCGCGAGGAGCTTCTGGGCGCGGGTACGGCCAATGCCGTAGATGTAGGTGAGTGCGACCTCGATCCGCTTGTCGCGGGGCAGGTCGACACCAACGAGGCGTGCCATGAGAGGCGGTGTCCCTTCGGTTCGTCTGGAGGTGTCGTGTTCGTGACGCATCCCGCTGCCTCCCGGGATCGGACCCGGAGCGGGCCCCGGCCTCCAGACCGGGGGTGACCCTGGGCGGCGCCCAGGGAGCTGTCACGTTTTCTTGGTGGTTCTGCTCAGCCCTGGCGCTGCTTGTGGCGCGGGTTCTCGCAGATGACCATGACGCGGCCGTGGCGACGGATCACCTTGCACTTGTCACAGATCGGCTTGACGCTCGGGTTGACCTTCACGGGTCTTCCTCACTACTTCGGCTGGAGCACGCCCGAGGATCCGGGCGCGCGGGGTGTCACTTGTACCGGTAGACGATGCGACCGCGGGTCAGGTCGTAGGGCGAGAGCTCCACGACGACCCGGTCCTGGGGAAGGATGCGGATGTAGTGCTGCCGCATCTTGCCGCTGATGTGGGCGAGGACCTTGTGCCCGTTGCTCAGCTCGACCCGAAACATCGCGTTCGGGAGAGCCTCCACAATCGTGCCCTCGATCTCGATGACGCCTTCCTTCTTCGGCATGTCCTCCGCAATCTGTTGAACCTGTTGATCTGCCGTCTACCGTCGGCCCGCGAACCGCCCCGGGGATGCTCCCCGGGTGGACCTCGTGGACGTGTCTGAGCGCCTCATCCCCGACCGCGCGAGCGCGCACGGGGCAGCCGCGAGGCAGCACAGAACAGGACCCACGTTGGGCCAACAGTGGATCTTACGTGAAAACAGGTGGCGACCGTTAATCCGCACCCCTCCCGGACAGGCTGGCCCGGCTGCGTAGGGTGGCGTCGTGGTCACCGGTCCCGTCGCACGCAAGCTCGTCACGACCGCTGCCTACGTCGGCGGGGGCGCCTCGGTGGTCGCGGGGACGTTCTGGGGCGTGGTGCTGGCCGAGACCCAGCTCGCCCGCCGGGCCATCGGCAACGCCGAGGGCGACCCGCCCGGCCCCTCCGGCTGGTACGGCAACGGCCGTCCCGGTCCGGCGCTGAAGATCGCGCTGCTGGGCGACTCCTCGGCGGCCGGGTACGGCGTCGACACCGTGGAGGAGACCCCGGGCGCCTACCTGGGCTCGGGCGTCGCCGAGGCCGCCGACCGGCGGGTCTACCTGACCTCGGTCGCCAAGGTCGGAGCCCAGTCGAAGGACCTGCACGCCCAGCTCGACCGGGTCCTGCCTCTGGAGCCGCACGTCGCCGTCATCTTCATCGGCGCGAACGACGTGACGCACGCGGTGCCGATCTCCACCTCGATCCGCCACCTGGGCACCGCCCTGCGGCGCCTGCGCGCCGCCGGGGTCGAGGTCGTCGTCGGCACCTGCCCCGACCTGGGCACCATCGAGCCGCTCGCGCCGCCGCTGCGCCAGGTCGCCCGCACCTGGTCCCGCAAGCTCGCCGCGGCCCAGGCGACCACGGTGGTCGAGGAGGGCGGTCGGGCGGTCGCACTGGCCTCGATCCTGTCCTCGGAGTTCCAGCGCCTCTCCGACCTGCTCTTCGGCCCCGACCGGTTCCATCCGTCGGCCGCCGGCTACGCGCGGATGTCCTCGGTGGTGCTCCCCACCACCCTGGCCGCGCTGGGCCTGGCCCCGGCGGAGGACCTGGTCCCGGAGTACGGCCGGGGCGAGGCCGTCCTGCCCGTCGACATCGCCGTGCTCGAGGCGGCCCGCCACCCGGGCGCCTCGATCGAGCCGGTCGAGGACGGCACCGACGCCCAGGGCCCCCTGGGCCGCCTGGTCCAGCTGCGCCGACGCCGGCGCCAGCCCGAGGGCGACGTGGTGGCCCCCAGCGACACCGAGGCCGCCGAGGAGACCGAGGAGACGGAGCCGCCCGGCTCCACCGATCCGGCGCGCGAGGCCGTCCCCTCCGACTGACCGCTCGAGGGCGCCGGCAGCAACGCGCGAGGGCGCCCCGACCGGAGTCGGAGCGCCCTCGAGGACGTACGGGCTGGCGGTCAGTCGTTCCCGCGCAGGATCGCGAGCAGCCGGAGCAGCTCGATGTAGATCCAGATGATCGTCACGGTCAGGCCGAAGGCGGCCCGCCACGACTCGCGCTCCGGCAGGCCGGCCGCGATGCCGCGCTCGACGTAGTCGAAGTCGAGGATCAGCATCAGCACACCGAGGCCGAGGCACCGAAGAACGAGAGCACCAGGTCGAGCAGCGCGACGGCGACGAAGCCGAACATCGCCGCGACGACCCAGGTACGGAAGCGCTGCCCGACCTTGATGTCGAAGAACTTGTACGCCGCGAGCGTGCCGCCGACTGCGGCCATCGTGCCGATGACGGCACCGATCACCAGGCCGGGCTGGTCCGGGTTGCCGAAGGCGGCCTCGATGACCTTGCTGAAGGCGCCGACGAAGACTCCCTGGAGAGCCGCGTAGGCAAGCACCAGCGGCGGGCTGACGACCTTCTTGAACGAGTTGACCATCGACAGCGCGAACCCGCCGAACGCGCCGATCATCGACAGCACGTACAGCTTCTGGGCGTTGTCGGCGTTGTAGACGTCACCGGTGGTCAGCCACGTAGCGGCCGCGGCGAGGACCACCACCCCCAGCGTGATCGCGGTCTTCTGGACGACCGAGTCGATCGTCATCCGCCCCTGGTCGACGGTGCCCGGGACGGGGCCGCCGGTCCAGGTGGTGGGGTCGGTGTAGCCGGTCTGGGTGGCACCCGGCGGGGTGCCGTAGGCCGGGTAGGAGATCCCGTTGGCGGCGTACGAACGGCCGCCCTCGCCGTTGAAACCCTCGGCCCGGTTGAAGACGGGGTTGCTGCTCTGCATGGTGCTCTCACCCTCCAGTGGGCTCGGCGGCTCTCCGGTGAGCGCCGTCGCTCTCCCGATCGTAGGCACCGATCCTGAAACCTTGCTGAGGCGCGGGTGCGAGTCGCCGGCTCGCGTTCAGTCGAGCAGCTGGCGGACCAGGTCGGAGGCGCCGATGATCGCGGCCTCGTTGCCCAGCGCGGCGAGGACCACCCGCGGGGCCGGACGTCGCCCGGCGGCGGTCAGGTCGGCCAGCATCGCCGCCTCGACCGGCGCGCGGAGCAGCTCGCCGGCGGTGCTGACGCCGCCGCCCAGGACCACCAGCGACGGGTCGAGGATGGCCACCAGGCTGGCCACGGCGG
Source organism: Marmoricola sp. (assembly GCA_044227235.1). GTDB lineage: Bacteria > Actinomycetota > Actinomycetes > Propionibacteriales > Nocardioidaceae > Marmoricola_A. The sequence goes on from JBGAFN010000001.1 coordinate 184,875, forward strand.
TGCCGAGCACTCCGGCCACCTCCTGGTAGACGGCGACCGCGTCCTCGCGCCCCGCCAGCGCGAGCTCGTTGACGAGCTGGCCGGTGACCTTCTCGGCGTCGCCGCCGGCCGCCTCCAGCAGGTGCGGAGCCTTGCCGGCCTCGGCGGCGGCGCGGGCGGTGCGGACCAGGGCACTGCCGGAGGCGTACTGCTCGAGACAGCCGCGCCGCCCGCAGGGGCACGGCCGCCCCCCGGGCATGTAGCCCATGTGACCGATCTCGGCCGACACCCCGTGACCGCCGCGGTAGATGCGCCCGCCGAGGATCAGCCCGCCGCCCACGCCGGTGCCGATCGCGACCATGAGCTGGTCGGGCACGCGGACCCCCGCACCGAAGACGTACTCGGCCCAGGCGGCGGCGTTCGCGTCGTTCTCGAGCACGCACGGCACGCCGATCTCCTCGGCCAGCACGTCGGCGACCGGTCCGGTCCCCCAGTCCAGGTTGGGGGCGAAGATCACCTGGCGCCGGTCGGTCGCCACGAACCCGGCGGCGCTGATGCCGACGCCGGCCACGTCGTGGCTCTGCCGGAGCTCCTCGACCGACTCCACGATCGTGGCGCGCAGGGCCTCGGCCGACCGCGCGGGGGAGGGTCGTCGGGTGCGCGCCAGGATCCGGCCGGTCTCGTCGACGACCCCGGCCGCCACCTTGGTCCCGCCGACGTCGACACCGACTGTGAGAGTCATGGGCGCCACTCTGTCATGCGTCGCGGTGCGCTGCGGTTCGCCCCGGCCGGCCCGGACCAACCGGGGGCGGAGAGGCCGTGACCCGGCGACCGCCGCGCCGTTGAGCAGTCTGTGAGTGCCATCACGCCATAGCCCCATCCGGCCATGCCTCGAGGACGAATGTCCCGGGACCCCTAGCCCGACCAGCCCCCCCCACCCGCCCTGTCCCCAGCCGCCCTGTCCCCCAGCCCAGCCTCGTCGACCGCGGAGGAGCCCCATGTCCGCCCCCACCCACCAGCCCACCCCCGCGCCCGACGCGACCGAGCCCGACCGCCCTCGGGCGGACCACGCGGAGTCCGGCGTCCAGCGACGACGGTTCCTCGGCTACCTGGTCGCCGGGCCGACCCTGGCGGTCGCCGTCCGGCTCGGGGCCGACGCCCTCGCGCCGAGCAGCGCCGCCGCGGCCGTCCCGACCCCCGACGGACCGGCCGAGGCGTTCGACCTCAACGACCTGCTCACCGCGGCGGCGATGCCGACGGCGAACCTGGTCACGCTGACGGTCGCACCCGACGGCACCGTCCACTTCGCGCTCCCCCGGTCCGAGAACGGGCAGGGCATCCTCACCTCGACGGCGATGATCATCGCCGAGGAGCTGGACGTGAAGCTCTCGAAGGTGAAGGTTACCCTGGCCGACGCCCGCCCCGAGCTGGTCTGGAACCAGCTCACCGGCGGGTCCAACACGACGATCTCGACGTACACCCCGATCCGCACCGCGGCCGCCATCGCCCGGGGCGCCCTGCTCGAGGCCGCGGCGCTCCAGCTCGGCACCGTGCCGGTCTCCGCGCTGCGGACCCGGTCCGGGAAGGTCGTCGCGCCCGACGGCCGCACCCTGAGCTACGCCTCCCTGGCCCGCAGTGCCGCGACCGACCGGACCCGGGCCATGGAGGGCGACCTCAAGGCCGTCTCCGACTTCACCGTCGTCGGCCGCCCGACCGGTCGCCTCGACGCGCGCGACGCGGTCACCGGCCGGAAGCGGTTCGCGATGGACCTGAAGGTCAAGGGTGCCAAGCCGACCATGGTCTGCCGGCCGCCCCAGCTCAACGGCACCCCCAAGCGCATCCTCAACCGCGACAAGGTGCTGAGGATGGACGGGGTGACCCACGTCGTCCAGGTCTCCACCGGCGTGGCCGTCCGCGCCCGGACCTTCGGGCAGTGCATCGACGCGATCCGTGCGCTGCGGGTGGAGTGGAACCCGGGGCCCCTCGACGGGCTGGGCGACCAGGACATCCTCGCGGAGGTGCGGGCCGCCGAGATCCCGCTGGCGGTGCCGGCGGTCCCGGGCCTGGCCACCACCGTCGAGGGCGACTTCACCTTCTGGTTCGCCAGCAACAGCGCGCTGGAGACCAACTGCGCGATCGCCGACGTGCGGGCCGACCGCGCCGAGATCTGGGGACCGCTGAAGTCGCCGATCTCGGCCCAGGAGGAGATCGGCAAGCGGCTCGGGCTCGCACCGACCTCGGTGAAGGTCCACGTCACCCAGGGCGGCGGCTCCTTCGGACGCAAGCTCTTCTACGACGCCGCCCTGGAGGCCGCGGAGATCTCGAAGGCGATCGGCAAGCCGGTCAAGCTGATGTGGCACCGGGCCGACGACGCCCGCCAGGGCCGCGTCCACCCGATGGCGACCGCGCGGGTGCGGGCCACGGTCCTGGCCGACCAGGTGCTCACCTACGAGCACCGTCACACCAGCGTGAAGACCGACTTCGGCCACGGGCTGGGCGAGCTCATCACCGCCCTGTCGGCCCAGCTGCCCGTCGGCGACCTCGGGTTCTCCGAGACGGTGTTCACGCTCACCCAGGGCATGCACTACAACTTCGGCGCCACCACGATCCTGCTCAACGAGACCGAGAGCCGGTTCAACACCGGCAGCATGCGCAACATCTACTCCCCCAACGTCGCGGTCGCCCGCGAGCTGATGGTCGACCAGCTGGCCAAGCAGATGGGCAAGGACCCGCTGGACTTCCGGCTGGAGTTCCTCCGCGAGGAGGGCGCCAAGGCGGTGCTGCGCAAGGTCGCCACCGCGGGCGAGTGGGGTCGCCGGATGGGCACCCACCGCGCCCAGGGCCTCGGCGTGCACAACGAGTACCACGGCCACTCGGCGTGCCTGGTCGAGATCGACAACCGTCCCACCACGGTGCAGCGCAAGGTCCGCCAGGCGGTCACCGGGCCGCGGGTCACCAAGGTCGTCTTCGCCGTCGACGTGGGCCTGCCGATCAACCCGACCGGGCTCAAGGCGCAGATGATGGGCGGGATCATGGACGCCATCGCCCTGGTCCTGACCTCCTCGATGCACCTGCAGGACGGCTACTTCGCGGAGGCCAGCTGGGACAACTACGCCTACACCCGCCAGTGGAACGTGCCGCCCGAGGTGCAGATCTTCGTGATGCCGCCCTCGAGCGACAACCCCGGAGGCGCCGGCGAGTTCGGCGTCCCTGCGGCCGCGGCTGCCATCGCGACGGCGTACGCACGAGCGATCGGACGCGTCCCGAAGGAGTTCCCCATCAACCACGGCAAGCCGCTGTTCTTCCCGGTCAAGCCGACGGTCCCGCCCATCCCGCCCTCGCCGACCAACGGCCGCTCGCAGACCTTCTGAGGAGAACCCCATGCCCAAGCACACCTTTGTGGTCAACGGACGCAAGGTCACCGTGGACGTCGCCGACGACGTCCGCCTCCTGTGGGTCCTGCGCGACATCCTCGGCATCACCGGGCCCAAGTACGGCTGTGGGATCAACGTCTGCAAGGCCTGCACCAGCCACCTCAACGGCAAGGCGTTCAACCCGTGCGCGGTGCCGGTCGGCCAGCTCGGGCCCGACGACGAGGTCACCACCATCGAGGGCCTGCCGAAGACCGTCGGCAAGAAGCTGCACCCGATGCAGCAGTCCTGGATCGAGAACGACGTCGCCGCAAGCAGGGACGACAGGTCACCGACGCCGACCTCGACGAGATCCGCAACATCTGCCGTTGCGGCACCTACCCCCGCCTGCGCGAGGCGATCAGGGACGGCGCCAAGAAGATGCGCTGACCCCGTACCCTCGCATCCCATGGACCACAGCGGGGCCCTCAGCACGGGCCTCAGCACGCCGTGCCCCTGCGGCAGCGGTGCGTCGTACGACGGCTGCTGCGGGGCCCTGCACCGCGGGGAGCGGGTCGCCTCCACGGCGGAGGAGCTGATGCGCTCGCGCTACGCGGCGTACGTCGTGGGCGACGGCGACCACCTGTTCCGCACCTGGCACCCGCGCACGCGGCCTGACGACCTCGCCCCGGACCCGTCGCTGACCTGGATGGGTCTGGAGGTGGTCGACGTCGTCGCGGGAGGGCCGGACGACGTGACCGGGGAGGTCGCCTTCCGGGCGTCCTACCGCGGGCCCGACGGGCCCGGGGTGCTGGTGGAGCGCAGCAGCTTCGAGCGCCGGGCCGGGCGGTGGGTCTACGTCGACGGCGTCCTCGACTGACGTCCGTCACCGACGGCGGGCGTCAGCAGGTGCTGGTGCGCCCGCCGTCCCGGCCGACGAGGCAGGCGTCACGACCCGCTCCCCCGACCAGCACGTCGAACCCGCTCCCGCCGCTCAGCGCGTCGCGTCCGGCGCCGCCGGAGAGCCGGTCGTTGCCGCCCCGACCGCGCAGCACGTCGGCCCCATCGCCCCCGTCGAGCCGGTTGCGCCGCTCGTCACCGAGCAGCCGGTCGCGATGGCGCGACCCGGTCACGCGTTCGATGCCGGCGAGGGCGTCGCTGCCCTCGCCGCTGGCCGACCCTGCTGCGAGATCCACCAGCACTCCTGCCGGGGCATCGGCGTAGACGGCCCGGTCCTGGCCCGGTCCGCCCACCAGGGTGTCGGCGCCGCGCGAGCCGAGGAGGAGGTCGTCGCCCTCGTTGCCGTAGAGCGCGTCGTCCCCGCGACCGCCGAGCAGGCGGTCGTCACCGAGGAGGCCGCAGAGCACGTCGTCCGCACCGGTCCCCACCAGCCGGTCGTCGTCGAACGTGCCGATCCTGGTGCAGTCGAGACCGACCGCCAGGACCTCCGCCTGGTCGGTGCCCTGCACCGGGGTCGCCTCCTGGTCGGAGCTCACCGTGGCCGTGTTCGTCTGGGTCCCGCCGTGCACCACCGAGCCGGGGAAGTCGAGCCGGATCGTGTCACCGGGACCCAAGGCGTCGAGGTCGCAGGTCAGCGTGTCCGGCGGGCCCTCGCTGCAGAACACCAGGGAGAACTCGTCGGGATCGAGCACGAACCCGGCGGGCAGCACGTCGTGGAGGACGATGCCGGTCGCGTCCACGTCGCCGTTGTTCGTCACCTCGACCGTCCAGGCCACCAGGTCCCCGACCTGCACGCTCGAGGCGTTGGTCGACGCCACGACGGTCAGCCCGTTGACCGCCGAGTACGCGGGCACGACGAGGAGCGGGCCGACGCCGAGACACGCGACGGCGGCCAGGAGCGTCAGACCACCTCGTACGACCCGCCCGCTTCGTGACCCGCGCCCACCCATCTCGTCACCGTAGCGGCGGACGCTGCAACGCGGGCCGCCCAGACGCGGTGGTCCGGACCGCCGCCGGGGACCGCGCGCACCCCCACCCGTCGGTGCCCCCGGTCGGACTCGAACCGACACTGAAAGGTGTTTAAGACCTCGTCCTCTGCCATTGGGATACGGGGGCGGCGGGCCCACCCTAGCCGCGCGGCGGCCCCGCTCAGGAGGTGGTGACGGTGACCCCGTCGAGGGCGACGAACCCGCTGGTGCTGCCCAGCAGGACAACGTCTCCGTCGTCCTGGACGAGCAGGTTGCCCGGCTCGGTGGTCTGCTGCCCCACGACCGAGACGAAGACGTTCTGGCCCGCTGGGCGGAACCCGGGCGGCAGGGTGAAGACGACCCGGTCCGGCAGCCCGTTCCAGGTCGCCCCGTTCTGGCTGGTCTGGGCGATCCCCGCGAGGCGGACCACGTCCCCCTCCCGCCGGAACCGGGTGGGGTCGGTCGCCGGCGCGGTGTTGGAGTAGGTGGTGTTGAACGGCACCTCGCCCGCCGCGCCCACGAGGTGCCACGGGGTCACGCCCCGGACCTTCGCCTGCTCGGCGGGCGCGAGGTCGACGGCCTTCAACGCGCCGTCGCGCACCCGGGAGGACACGACGGCGTCGGGCTTCAGCTGGGCGGTGCCGACGCTCGCACGCGGCAGCGCCGTCACGGCGTACGACGTGCCGCCGACGGCGACGAAGAGGGCGAGCATCGCCACGACGAGGGCGGGCGAGGGCAGGCGGAGCAGGGTCTTCATGAGGCCTCCTGGGTGAGACCTCCGACCCTAGGGCGGATCGACCGGCTTGTCCGAGAAGTCTGGAAGGCGCCGGGGTGCCCTCAGTAGGGCAGGACCCTGCCCGCCGGCGTACGGAGGTCGACCGGCGTCGTCCGCACGGGTCGGGGCTTCGGGCGGACCAGCACCTTCGTCATGACCGCTCCTCTCGCTGTCGGGGCCATGGTGGTGAGGAGGGGCCGGACGGTGCCGTGATACGCCAGGCCTCAGGCCCCCGTGCGGTGCACCACCCACACGTTCGGCTCGACGTAGGTCGCGACGCCGTGCTCGACGTCGCAGTGGACCGGTGCCAGGGCCTGCGGCACCAGGACCGGGCCGGTCGCGTCGAACGGTAGCCCCGTCCACTCGCGCCACTCGGCGAGCGTGCCGGGGACGACCATCGAGCGCGGGGCGACCCGCGCGATGCGGCCACCGGCGCGCACGTGCACCCGCAGCCACGGGTCGACCGGGAGGCCGTCCTCGCGCACCCGGAAGGCGTAGGCCGTCATCGGCTCGCCGGCGTCGGTCTTGCCGTTGGGCCGGACCGGCGCGACCAGCTCGGCGAAGCCGAGGCGCGCCGCGTTGACCCGCATCGCCGCCAGCAGCCGGCCCGACAGCCCCGTGCCCTGGCGGTCGGTCCGGACGGCGATCTCGACCGCGGAGATCGCGTCGGGCTCGTGGCCGCGCACGCTGGCCAGCACCCCGTTGCGGATCACGAAGTCCCACCCGTTGTCGGGCAGCTCCTCGCCGCCGAGCACGAAGGGGATCGAGTAGGCGCACCCGACGACCTCGCCGTCCTCATCGCGGGCGAGGAGGACGTAGTCGGCGAAGCGGGTCTCGAGGTTGCCGTAGTAGAGCCCGCTGATCGGGTCGTGGCGCATGAACTCCGGCCAGGAGTTCGGCATGTCCCACAGCGCCTCGGCGAGGTCGGGCTGGTCGGCGAGGACGGTGAAGGTGAGAGGCACGCCCTCATCGTCCTCCGGACCGGCGTCGGGGTCGCGTGGGTTTCGCCTGCGGTCACGGGCCCCGATCGGATCGGACCGGGATGATCGGGTGGGGCGGCCTCCCGGCCCGGCAGGCTGGGCGTGGAAGGAGGACCACCGTGATCGCCATCCTCAACCTCGCGGTCGACGCCGTGGAGGAGCACCTGACCCGTGACCCGTCGACCCCGGTCGACACCGCGGCTCTGGCCACCCGGCTCGGCACGACCGAGCACCACCTGCGGCGGATGTTCTCGTCGTTGGCCGGGATGCCGCTGTCGGAGTACGTCCGGCGCCGGCGGATGTCCCTGGCCGCCGCCGAGCTGGTCGCCGGAGACGACGACCTGCTCACGGTCGCGGTGCGGCACGGCTACGGCTCGACCGAGGCCTTCGGACGCGCCTTCCGGGCCGTGCACGGGGCCGGCCCGGGCGACGTACGGCGCGACGGTGGTCCGCTTCGCACACAACCCCGCATCAGGTTCCACCTGACCGTCGAAGGGAGCATCCCGATGGACACCCGCATCGTCGACCTGCCTGCCCTGCACCTCGTCGGCCACGCCACGCGCGTGCCGCTCGTGCACGAGGGCGTCAACCCGCACATCGCCGAGCACACCGCCTCCATCCCCTGGGAGGAGACGCGCCGGCTGCTGGCGCTCAACGACACCGAGCCCTCGGGCGTGCTCGCCGTCAGCGCCGACCTCGACCCGGACCGCGCCGAGGGCACCGAGCTGACCTACCTGCACGGGGTGGCCGTGGTCGCCGCGCCGCCGGACGGGCTCGACATCCTCGACGTCCCGGCCGGCACCTGGGCCGTCTTCCGCACCGACGGACCGCACCCGGCCGCGCTCCAGGAGGCCTGGGCCTCCACCGCGACGAGCTGGTTCCCCTCGCAGCCCTGGCGGCTCCGACCGGGCCCCGAGATCGTCGCGATGCTCGCCTACGACGCCGAGGCGGGCACCGCCACCTGCGAGCTGTGGCTCCCGGTCGAGCCCGGGTGACGGGTCCCTCGACCGGGACCGCTCACTCCAGCGGGCTGGCGCGCAGCAACCGCACCTCGTCGAGGTCGAGACGGGCCTGCACGCGACGCAGCACGATGTCGTCGATGCGCTGGGTGTCGCGCAACTCGAGGAGCGCCTCGCGCCGTCGGGCGATCAGCGCGAGGGAGAGGCTCGTGTACTGGTCGTCGTGCAGGACGACCGGGTCACTCTCCGCCCCCGCGGCCGCCAGCAGCCGGCGCTGCTTGTCGAGCTCCTGACGGACGCGCTCGACGACGCGGGGCCCGGTGCCGAGCTCGGCGGCGGTGGCGTCCAGGGCCTCGAGGGCGGCATCGAGGAGGTACTCGTCGGCGTACTGGAGCTCCTCGGCCACCGAGGTGTCGACCGGCAGCCGCGCGAACCGGACGACCGCCGGCAGCAGCAGCGCCTGCAGCAGGGTGAGCACGATGACCCCGCAGGTGATCAGCACGATCAGGTCCCGCCCGGGGAAGGGAGCCCCGGACTGCAGGGTGTGCGGGACCGCCAGCACTGCGGCCAGCGAGACGGCACCCCGGAAGCCGGCCACGGCGCTCACGGTGCGCTGCCGAGCCGGCACGCGACGGAGCCGCTGGGCCGGGCGCCGGTCAACCAGGCGGATCAGGTACGGCGTGGTGTAGAGCCAGACCCACCGCACCCCGACGACGACGGCGGTGACGACGAGAACGTCCACGAGAGCGCGCCTCATCGAGGCGCTGTCGAGGTCGCGGAAGGCGGACTGGGCCGACAGCCCGACCAGCACGAAGAGCGCGCTGCTCAGCACCGTGGTGGACAGCGCCCAGAACGGAATGACGATCTGCCGGGTCACCGCGCCGGTGATCCGCGGTGCCACCTGGCTCATGAACAGCCCGCACACCACGACGGCCAGCACCCCGGAGGCGTCCATCACGTCGGCCAGCAGGAACGCGGCGAACGGCGTGACCAGCATCGCGATGCCCTCCAGCATCGGGTCGTCCATCCGCCGGCGCAACTGCCAGCTGACCAGCCCGACCAGGGCACCTGCGAGCACGCCACCGCCGTACGCGAGCACGAGCAGCCAGGTCACGTGCCACCCGGTGAGGTGCTCCTCGCCGACGGTCACCCCGACCGCCAGCCCGTAGAGGACCAGGGCGGTGCCGTCGTTGACCAGGCTCTCGGCGCGCAGCACCGTCACCGTCCGCCGGGGCAGGTCGCGGGCCAGGACCCCGACCGCCGTCGCGTCCGTGGGCGCCAGCGCGGCACCGAGCACCCACGCCGGCCCCCAGTCGAGCCCGAGCCCGTGGGCTGCGACCGCGACCGCGGCCGCCGTGGCCACGACGAGCGCGGTGCTGGTCAGGACCACGACCCGCAGGTTGTTGCGGATCTCCCGCAGCGAGGTCGTCAGGCTCTCCCAGTAGAGCAGCGCCGGGAGGAAGACCAGGAGGACGACCTCCGGCGGGAGCTGGGCGGCCCGCAGGTGCGGCACGAACCCGACCAGCACGCCGACCAGCACCAGCAGGATCGCGGGCGCGATCGGGTACCTCCGGGCGAGCGTGCCGCACACGACCAGGGCGACCCCGAGGACGACGACCATCTCCAGTCCGAGCACAGACCAATCTTGGGCCAACCCCTCGCCCCCGCCGACCACGGGTTGACGGCCGTGAGTGCCGGGCGTGTCATCGAGGGTGATCCAGGCCCGGTCGCGCGGCGGCCTCCTCACGCGTCGTGTACTCCCTCGTTGCCGATCCCGGCGACTCGTCTCGGCCTGAGGAAGGGACAGGACATGAAGCGACACAGTCTCACGATGGCGAGCCTCGGCTTCGCGGGCGGCACCCTCGTGACCGCCCTCGTCCTCGCGACACCCGGCGCGGACGCGACCCAGGGGCAGGCGCTGATCGCAGGACAGATCAACACCGAGACGGACAGGACGACGGTGTCGAACACCGGCAACGGTGGCGCCATCGATGCTGTCGGAGGCGACTACGGACTGGCTGCGGTGGGTCAGTCGTCCGGGAGTGTCGGCATCTACGGACGAGGCGCGGCCTTCGGGATCAAGGCGTCCAGCAACGCCGACGGGGGCACCGGCTTGCTCGGGTCCAACACCACGGACACCGGGATCGGCGTGCACGGCCAGGTGTCCGGTTCCGGTTCAGGCGTCTTCGGGGAGGCGACCGGCGCGGGTGTCGGCGTCAACGCCCTCTCCGACGCCGGGGTCGCGCTCCAGGCTCGAAGCGCGAGCGGTACGGCGCTCAGGGTGGTCGGCTCGGCGAGCTTCAGCCAGAGCCACCTCACCACCGTCCCGGCCGGGGCGTCCTCGCGCACCGTCCGGCTGGCGGGAGTGACGTCGAGAAGCATGGTTCTCGCCACCTCCCAGCAGCAGAGCGCCGTCTTCGTCAGGGCTGCTGTCCCCAGGAAGGGCAGGTTCACCATCCAGCTCACGGGCAAGGCGCCCCGCGGTGGACTGACCGTGGCCTACTTCGTCCTGAACTGACTCCTCACCGGCGGTCCGCCGCGGCAGTCGAGGTCAAGACCAGCCCCGCCGGGTCATCGCCGGTCCGGCGACCTCGTCCCTAGCCTGAGGAGGTTCCGGAGAAGGCACGAGGAGGACGGGCATGGGGCGACTCGTCGTGGGAGGGCGGCCGTCACCACGCGCGGTCCTCGTCTCGGGAGCGGTGGTCCTGCTGGCGCTGCTCCCCTCCGTCGCGGCAGCCTCCGTCGCGGACGCCTCCACGGCACCGAAGCCCCGTCCCGACCTGGTGATCTCCTCGGTGACCACCGCGAGGACGGTCACCGCGGGCGACGCGGTCCGGATCCGCGTCACGACGCGGAACGCCGGCCGCACCAAGGCCGGCCGGACGACGACCCGGTTCGCCCTCTCCCCCGACCGCACGCCGTCGGCCTCCGACCGCACGCTCGGCTCCCGCCCCGTCGGCCCCCTGGCCGGCGGAGCCCGGTCGACGGGTACCCGCCGGGTCAGCGTGCCCGCCGCCACGGCCGCCGGCACCTACTACGTCGTGGCGTGTGCGGACGACACCCGGGCCGTGCGCGAGACGCACGAGCGCAACAACTGCCGTGCGACCACGGCTGTCACGGTGGCCGCGGCGACGCCGCCGCACCCGCCCGGCGACCCGGACGCCGGTCCGGACCAGGCCGGCCGCGACGCGCTCGTGGCGGCAGCGGGGCCGTGGAACCTCCTCCGGTCACCGCCACTGACCAGCACGCGCACCGATCCCCCCGTCTACGAGCCCGTGCGGGCGGTCAGCCGGACGATCTCGCCCGACACCGGCGGCCAGGTCACGGTCATCGACCGGGCCGGCGACCACCTGACCCTGTCGATCCCCCCGCACGCCGTGCTCCACGACACCGTGGTGACGGCCACCCCCGTGGTGTCCACGCCCGGGGCGACGGCCGTCGGCGCCCACCCGATCGGGGTGCGGCTGGAGCCCTCCGGGCTGGGCCTCCTGGAGCAGGCGACCCTGACGATCGTGCCGGCCGACGGGGTCACCGCGCGGAAGGTCGAGGGCGTCATCGCGACCAGCGACGGCAGCCACGTCACGCCGGAGATCGTCGGGCTGGACACCGGGAGCCTCACGGTCCCGGTCAACCACTTCACGATGGTCGCCGTCGTGGTCCCCGACGGGAGCGGCGGAACGACGACGCGCTACTTCACCCAGGCGGAGTACGCCCAGTCCCTGCGCAACGCCATCGTGGAGGCGATGGAGCGGTCGCGGAACGCGAGCATCGACACCGGCCTGGGCCCCGACGTCACCCAGACGATCCTCGCCGCGTCCGACCTCTTCTGGGACAACGTGGTGGAGCCGATCCTGCAGCGCTCGGCGACCGACTGCGCGTTCGCGCGGGACAACCTGATCACCGCCGTCACGGCGGCGCGCAACGACCAGCTCCTCGGTCTCGACCGCCCGAGCCTGAACCCGGGACTGGCGGCCGCGCTGAGCAACTGCTGGGAGGAGGAGACCGCCACCTGCATGACGATGGCGCCCGGCCGCTTCGTGACGCTGCTGGCCACCCTGCGCCAGCTGCAGCTCCTCGGCGTCACCCCGCCGGCGCACACGCCCCAGAACTACGACGAGGTCGGCTGGTGTGGCACCGCGAACGGCTTCGTGTCCATCATCCGTTCGCAGGACCAGCCCCTGTTCGAGGGCGAGGTCGCCGAGGAGACCAGGGCGACGATCTGGGTCAGCGCCCGCGGGCTGATCTCGTGGAACTCCGACGGCACGTTCTCGGTCGGCGTGGTGTCCGACGACCCGACGACGAGCGCGTCCGACATCGTCGGCGACTTCAGCTCCCACCTGACCTACCCCGGTGCGGACGGCGAGACGTGCACGAGTGACTGGGAGGCGCACCACGTCCTGAGCGGCGCACCGACCGCAGCCAACCTGGCCCGCACGGACTTCTCGGCGTCGACGGGGGTCGCCACGACCGCCCAGGGTCTCGTCGTCGGCTCCTTCCCGGTGCCAGTCCCGGTCCTGGAGACGACCCGCACCGGCAGCGACAGCTGCCCCGACACCGCGGGGCAGCTCGACGCCACCTTCGACTGGAGCCGCGCCCTCACCGACGCCGACCAGCCGTACGTGCTCACCGCCGACGCGATCCGAGGCTCGCTCAGGACGACGTGGGACAACACGGTCACCCGTCCCTCGATCACCACGCGGGTCCGCATCGACGCCGACATCCACCTCGCCGGCCTGACCGACTTCCTCGAAGCCGGACCACCCGCCTGAGGGTCGGCGCCGGGAGTCGGGCGTCAGCGCCAGCCCAGCTCCGGTGCGACGTACCGGACGACGCTGTCGAGCAGGTGCGCGTTGTAGTCGACGCCGAGCTGGTTGGGGATCGTGAGCAGCAGCGTGTCCGCGGCGGCGACCGCCTCGTCCTGGGCGAGCTCGCGCACCAGCTGGTCCGGCTCCCCGGCGTAGGTCTTGCCGAACCGGGCGGTGCCTCCGTCGATGAACCCCACCTGGTCCTCGCTGCGCGACTGCGCCCCGAAGTAGGCGCGGTCCGTGCCGTTGACGATCGGGAAGATGCTCCGGCTGACCGACACCCGCGGCGCCCGCTCGTGGCCGGCCGCTGTCCAGGCGCCGCGGAACAGGTCGATCTGCTCGGCCTGCAGCTGGTGGAACGGCACCCCGGTGTCCTCGGTGAGCAGGGTGGAGCTCATCAGGTTCATGCCCTGCTCCCCCGTCCACACGGCGGTCTTCCGGGTGCCGGCGCCCCACCAGATCCGGTCCCGCAACCCGGGTGACTGCGGCTCGATGCCGAGCAGACCCGGAGGGTTGGGGAACATCGGCCGCGGGTTCGGCTCCGCGAACCGCTTCCCGTCGATCACCTCGAGGAACACCCGGGCGTGCTCGCGCGCCATGTCGGCGTGGTCGTTGCCCTCGCCGGGGTCGTAGCCGAAGTACCGGTACCCCTCGACGACCTGCTCCGGTGACCCCCGGCTGATCCCGAGCTGCAGCCGGCCACCGGAGAGGAGGTCGGCGGCCCCGGCGTCCTCCGCCATGTAGAGGGGGTTCTCGTAGCGCATGTCGATCACCCCGGTGCCCAGCTCGATGCGGCTCGTCCGGGCGCCCGCCGCCGCCAGCAGCGGGAACGGCGAGGCGAGCTGCCGCGCGAAGTGGTGGACACGGAAGTAGGCGCCGTCCACGCCGAGCTCCTCGGCAGCGACGGCGAGCTCGACGGACTGCAGCAGCACGTCGGAGGCCGTCCGCGCCTGGGAGTGCGGCGAGGGGTTCCAGTGGCCGAAGGACAGGAAGCCGATCTTCTTCATGTCCGGACAACCGGAGGGGCCGGCACGTTCTTCCCGCTCACGCGCCCGTGCGGCCGTCGATCCCCTCGCGGAGCAGGTCGACGTGCCCGCAGTGCCGGGCGTACTCGCCGATCATCCGGAGCACCAGCCACCGCAGGTCGACGTCCTCGTACCAGTCCAGGGGCCGTGCGGTGTCGTCGAGGTCGTGAGCCGCCACGATCGCCCGGGAGACCGCGCACTCCTCGCGCCAGACGTCCAGGTCGGCGACGAAGTCGGCGTCGGCGGGCGGTGCGAAGTCGAGGTCGGGGCGCTCCGCGGTGAAGAAGAGGAACGGGACGTCGCGGCGCTCGAAGTTCTGCTGGAACCACCACCGCTCGACGCTCGCGAGGTGACGCACCAGGCCGTGCAGGGACAGCGTCGAGGGCGGCATGGATCGCGCCCGGGCCTGTTCCGGCGTGAGGCCGCGGCACTTCAGCTCCACCGTCGCACGGTAGAAGTCCAGGTACGCCGCCAGCGCCTCCCGCTCGCCGGCCACCCGCGGGATCCGCGGCCGGTCGTCGTCGTCCCACACGGGCGCGAAGTCGGCGTCGGTCAGGCCGGACTCGGGGTGGAGCGCGGGCTCGGGGGCGTCGTGGCTCACCCGCCGCATCCTGCCACGCGCCGCCTGAACGGGCTGCCCGAACGGGCAGCCCGGTGCGGGCTCGGCGGCTGCCCGTGCGGTGCCCCTGACGGACCGCCGGGGCGACTAGCGTCGCGGCAGGAAGAGGTGGTCGCCATGGTGTCCTACGTGATCGCGCACGGGTGGTACGTCTCCGGGGAGCCGGAGATCACGGTCCCGGAGGGACTGACGCTGAGCTTCCTCGCCGACGTCGACCTGGCCGGCCTGCACCACGTGCAGGTCGCGCAGGTGATCGCCGGTGGAGTCGCGGCGGCGACGACGTACAAGGCCGGCGACCCGCTGCCGAACTACCAGTTCAGCATCTTCGAGGACGACATGGTCGCGCGGCTGATGCAGCTCAACGTCCATGACCTCGACCTGTGGATCATCGGCCCCGTCGAGGCGTCCGCGCTGTGCACCGACGTGGGAGGAGCCTGCACCCAGGACCGCCACGTCTGCGAGGGGGGTCTCCTGACGATCGCCCAGGAGAAGAAGGTCGACCACCTCCACTTCCTCTCCTGCCGGGTCGACAACGCGGAGGGGCATGGACCGTGGGAGGGCGACGTGAACCTCCACGACGGCCTCGGCGGGAAGGACTCCAGCTACAACGACGAGCTGCTCGCCTTCACCGTCTCCTTCGTCACCCAGGACTTCGCGACCCAGCGCGCCATCTGGGAGTCCCTGGACTACCAGAAGAAGGTCGAGCGCACCGCCGACAAGGAGATCGAGGAGTGGGCCCAGGTCTACGAGGCGGTGAGGGCTTTCGAGGCCGGCGAGGCCACCTTCGTCCCCTACCTGGCGTCCCTGTCCGGGCCGGTCAAGGAGCGGCTGTTCCGGGAGCACCCCGACATCGCCGCGAGCGTCCGGACCAGCCTGGGCCCCGAGACGATCTCCCAATACGCGCAGTACGCGGACGGGTTCCTCGCGATGGCTCCGGCCGACCAGGCGGCTGCCTGGGGCGGGCTGGACGCGGCCGTCCGCGAGACCCTGCTGCTCGACCCCCGGATGGGCGACTGGGCGTCCGCCAACGCTGCCCGCGGCTACCTGCCGTACCTGTCCCCCGCCCAGTTCCGAGGCGTCTGCGCCAAGCTCACGCCCGGCGCCCTGGCCCTCGTCCTCGCCGACCCGGACGCTGCCGCCAAGTACGCGGGCTAGCACCCCCGCAGGGCGGTCCGAGGTGGTCCGCAACGGCACGGCTGGGCCATTGCCAGCCGCCGGGCTGACGACGAGCCTGACCCTGAGCGGACGTCCGGGGGGCTCTGACCGGTGGTGGCCGCGAACCCGGAGGAGGTAGGTCATGAGGGTCACCCGAAAGTCGGCGGCTGTCGCGGGGGGCGCGCTGCTGCTGGTGGGAGCCGGAGCGGGCATCGCGAGGGCCACCATTCCGAGCGACAACACGCTCACGGCCTGCTACGCGAAGGCCGGCGGTGCGGTCCGCCTGGTCGACCCGGCGGTCGCGTGCAAGTCCAGTGAGAAGCGCATCGCCTGGAACGTCCGCGGTCCCCAGGGCATCCCGGGCACCGCAGGGGTGAACGGGACCAACGGCACCGACGGAACCGATGGCGTCGACGGCACCGACGGCACTGACGGCGTCTCCGGCTACCAGGTGGTGACCAAGGACTTCGACGAGGTCGAGGACTTCGGCGGCGGATCGATCACGACGATCCTGCTCGAGGTCAGCTGCCCCGCCGGCAAGGTGGCCATCGGTGGGGGCGCGTCGGGAACCCTCCACGACGCCAACTCGACCCTGGGCCAGGCCGACCTGTCCGAGTCGCACCCGAGCACCTTCGACTCCGCGACGTGGGTGGTGGGCATGAGCACGCTCAACGGGAGCACCCTGGCGCAGGGCCAGGGCATCTCCGGCCGGCTCTACGCCGTCTGCGCCACCGCCGGCTGACCCGGGTCAGCGCTGGGTCTCGTAGACGCAGAGCTGGACGCCGTTGGTGTAGGTGCGGGTCTCGCGCAGGGTCAGCTTCTGCTTCTCCTCGGCGTCGGTCGGGAACAGGCGCCGGCCGCTGCCGAGGATGACCGGGAACACCATCAGGTTCCACTGGTCGACCAGCCCCGCACCGTGGAGGGCGCGGGCCAGTGTCGCACTGCCGTGCACCCCGATCGGCCCGCCGTCGCCCTCCTTGAGCGCGCGGACCGCGTCGAGGTCCCGGACCACCGTGGTGTTCTGCCAGGCGGGGTCCTCCAGCGTCGTGGACACGACGACCTTCTCCATGGTGTTGAACTTGTCGGCGAAGTCGCCGTCGCGCCCGGGCCAGGCCGCGGCGAAGCCCTCGTACGTCGTACGGCCGAGCAGGAGGGTCTGGGTGCCGAAGGTCTCCTCGGCCTTGAACTCGTAGCTGGTCGGGTCCTGCTCGATGTCGAAGGTCCAGCCGGAGTGCCGGTAGCCCGCCTCGCCGCCGGGCGCCTCGACGACGCCGTCCAGGGAGATGAACGCGGTGACGTACAGGGTGCGCATGGTGTCCTCTTCTCAGTCGGTGGGCTCGCTGCCCTCTGACCTCTCCACGAACGGGGCGCGCCCGAGACGACACCGCGGACGGAGGAATCTCGGAGACGTCAGCGCAGCAGGGCGAGGTCGCGCCGGATGTAGCGCAGGTGCGCCCACTCCTCCTCGAGGATCACCCGCACGCAGTCGCCGACGGTGGGACGCCAGTCACCGCCACCCCAGGGGTCCGTGCGCTCCTCGGCGAGCAGGTCCTCGGTGACCGTCGCGAGGAAGTCGGTGACCAGCAGCTGTCGCTCGGCGCGCACCGCGAGCACCTCGTCGTACGACGGCGGCTCGGCGCGGAAGACCGACATGTCGAAGCCCATCTCCTCGGCCCCGGTGAAGATCTGGCCGATCTCGTGGAACGGCTGCGGAACCCGGAGGATCGCGCCGCGGAGCCAGGTGTCGGTCGCCAGGACGAGGTGCCGCAGGGTCTGGGCCAGGGACCACTCGTCCTCGACGTGGGCGTCCACGAGCTCCGGTGGCGTGTCGTCCACGGTCGTCCGCCACGCGGACCGTACGGCGGCCCACCCCTCGCGCAGGCCCTCGGGCGTCTGCGCCTTCTGCAGCTCCCGACCGGGGAACCGCCGGTTGAGCTCGGCCTCCACGAACGGCACCACGTCGACCCCGTTGACGACGAGGCTGCCGAAGAACAGGTCGTGGCTGTCGAGGTCGAGCCCGCCCACGTCGACGCTCCGCATCGTCACGCCGCTGAGGTCGGAGTAGCGCCAGGTGGCGCCCTTGAAGCTCGCGCGGACGAAGGTCGCGCCCTCGAACTCGTCGGTGCGGGAGTAGGTCGTCATCGCCCCATCATCACCACTGTCGGGAACGGTCGCGAGGGGCACCTGGTGACCGTCGACCATGGGACCTCACCGGACGGCACCGCCGAAGTAGACCTCGATCTCGACGATGCGCCCGTCGGCCACGGTGATGAGCTCGGTGTTGCGGTAGGTGCCGCCTGTGGTGAGCTCGTACTCGTACCTCACGAACACCTGGCCCGCACCGGCCGGGACCAGCTGGAGCAGCTGCTGGCGGGAGAAGCGATGGGCCGTCGGGAAGCAGCGCTCGAAGAACGCGGCACGGTCGAGGTGGTCGTCCTGCGGACTGGTGAAGGTCAGCCCGGGGCCGATCAGGGCCTCTGCTGCCGCCCGGTCCTGCCGCACGTACGCATCGAAGTTCGCACGGACCACGTCCTCGGGCGTCATGGAGACCTCCTGGCTCGAGGCGTACGACGACCGCACGCCGCCCACCGTCGCCGTACCCGGATCCCGCCGACGCATCACGCCAGGACCAGCCCTCAGAGGCCGATCCGGTGCAGGTGGGCCAGGCCATAGCGGGCGACCTGCCGACCGAGAGCGGAGCCGACCTCGTCGGAGTTGCGGAAGTGGACGCCCTCCCAGACCCGGGCGTCGATGATCTCGCGGTCGATCGTGGCCCAGTCGGTGTAGAGACGGGACTGGCCGGCGAAGTTCGCGCTCGTCAGCGCCACCGGCACGCGCGAGGACCGGCCGACCAGAGCGTCGAGCACGGCCCGCTGGGCTCCTCCCTGCAGGGTGTGCCCGCTGGGGTACTCCGGGTGCTGGGGCGCCACCTCGAGTGAGGTCCAGGTCGGGTCCTGCCGCACGCTGCCGGTGGTGATCGCCGTGAACGGACGCCAGGACAGGTAGGTGTACTTGACCTTCGCCAAGTGGATCTGGGCGTCGACGCTGGTGACGTGCAGGACCGCGACCAGCTTCGCCAGCTCGGCCAGAGACGACCGGGCGCCCGTCGCCACCAGGAGCTGGCGGGTGATCTGGGCCGAGAAGCCGGTGATGCCGGGGTACCAGAACTTCGCGACCGCGTACTGCTCCGGGGTCCGGGAGGCGCTCGCCCGTCCGAGCGCGATGGACTCGGCCAGGTCTCGCAGGTAGGTCGGCGAGTCGAGGGCAGGCGGCGGACCGGGGTCGAACTGGTCGTTGCTCGTCAGGAGGAAGGGCCGCGCGTGCTCCTGGCCGGCCCGCACCGCGGGACGGGTGGTCGGCGGGGTGAGCTGCCAGAGGCCGGGTGCGGGTGGCCCGGGGGTGAAGGCGGTGTTGACCGAGGCGGTGTCGGTGCCGTCGTCCGCGCGTTCGGCGAGCACGGCCGCGGCCGCGTCCGCCCCTGCTCGGACACCCGCCGCCTTGCTCGCGCCGTCGGGAAGGGTGGCCAGCGAGTTGGCCAGCGCAGTGTCGAGCGCCGCCTGCTGGGCGGGGACGAGCACGACCAGCGTGTCGTGCAGTGCCTGGACGAAGGCCGCCGAGGCGTACGCGCCCCGGTGCCCCCGCGTCGCCCGCGCGGCCGCGAGCCAGCTGACCGCCCAGGTCCGGCTCTGCGTGATCGGCTCGGGGAAGGCCGCGGCCGCCAGCGCGTTCTCGGTGAGCACGTGCCACCCGACGGCCAGGGCGGCAGGGGCGCCCGGTGTCCGCGGCGCCGGGTGGTCCGCCCCGCGGTGGGCCTCCGCTGGCGCGAGACCACCCAGGAGGCCGGCGACCGGCGCTCCGACCGCGGTGCCGACGAGCAGCGCCCGACGGGAGGAGAAGTGACCTGAGGACATGGCGGACCGCCCTTCCAAAACTCGGTTAACTTGATCTAGTTACTGCACTTGGCGAAGGTACCAGAGCCAGCCGAGGACCTCACGCCGTCACAGGTAGGTCTTGCGCGGGTGGATGCCGTGCGCCCCGGCGACCCTGTCCAGGAAGAGGAAGCCGTCGCAGTGGTCGAGCTCGTGCTGGAGCGCGCGAGCCTCGAAGGCGTCCGCGGTGAGCTCGACCGCCTCCCCCGTCCCGGGGAGCTGACCGCGGACGACGAGCCGGGTCGCCCGCTTGACGTCGCCGGTGAAGTCGGGGACCGACATACAGCCCTCGCGGGCCCGCTCGTTGCGGGAGGACTCGACCACGACGGCGTTGCACAGCACGAACGTGCCGTGGTGGGCGCGGGTCTTGGGGTGGGTGCTGACGTCGACGCAGAAGACCTGCACCCCGACCCCGACCTGGGGTGCCGCCAGCCCGACACACCCCGGGGAGACCCGCATGGTCGCGACCAGGTCCGCGGCGAGCCGGACGGTCTCGGGGCTCGTGGGGTCCACCGGGGCGCCCGGGCTCGACAGGACGGCGGCCGGGGCGGTCACCACCTCCAGCACCCGTCCCGGCACCCCGAGACTCCCGGGGTCCCACCGCCCGACCGCGTCGTCGACCGGCCCCGGGGCCGGGGCCGCCGCCTGGCTCACAGGTCGTCGCTCTCCGCCTCGCGCAGGGTCGCCCCGACCCCCAGCCCCGCGGCCGTCCCCGCGAGCGACTCCTGCAGCGCGGCGACGTCGGTGCCGGCCGGCAGGTCCACCTCGGCGACCAGCAGGTAGAGCTCGCCGGCCAGCCGCGTGGTCAGGTCGGTGATGTTGCCGCCGACCGCGGCGACCTGGCCCGCGACCGCGCTCACGATCCCCGGCCGGTCGCCGCCGTGGACGGTGAGGACGTACCCCGCCCCCGGCGCCGCCGTGGCGGCCTCGGCCGGCACCGCTCGCACCGCCACGTCCAGGGAGCCGTCGGCCGTCAGGAACGCGAGCGCGCCCTCCACCGCGGCGGCCTCGACCGCGCCCTCGCAGACCAGCATCATCGCGAAGTGCCCGCGCAGCAGCGTCATGGTGGAGTCCTCGAGGTTGAGCCCGAGGTCGGCCAGCGCGGCGGTCACGTCGGCGATGATGCCGGGCCGGTCGTGGCCGAGGACGGTGATGGCGTGGAGAGTCACGGGTCCGAGTCTGCCAGTCCGGGTGCGCCAGCCCGGCCCCCGTACGCACCCCGGCTCGTCAGTCCTGGTCCGCCAGGGTCGCGGCCCGGCCGAGCACGGCGTCCAGCATCGGCTCGGTCAGCCTGCCCGTGAACGTGTTCTGCTGGCTGGGGTGGTACGACCCGAGCACCACCACTCCCACGCCGTCCGGCGCCGTCACGGTGGTCTCGGCCCCGTGGCCGAACCGGGGCTTGGGGCGGGGCACCTCGTGACCCAGTCCCCGCAGGGTCCGCAGCGCGGCGTCCCACGCGAACGAGCCCAGGCAGACGACCACCCGCAGGGTGGGGAGGACCAGGGCGACCTCGCGCTCGAGCCACGGGGCGCAGGTCTCGCGCTCCTCGGTCGAGGGCCTGTTGTCGGGCGGGGCGCACCGCACCGCGGCGACCATCCGGGTCCGCAGCAGCCGCTGCCCGTCGCCGGCGTGCTCGCTCGTCGCCTGGACCGCGAGCCCGACCCGGTGCAGCGAGCCGAACAGCCAGTCGCCGCTGCGGTCGCCGGTGAAGATGCGCCCGGTCCGGTTGCCGCCGTTGGCCGCCGGGGCGAGGCCCAGCACGAGGACGGCCGGGTGCGGGTCGCCCCACCCGGCGATCGGCCGGCCCCAGTAGGGCTCCCCGGCGTACGACGCCCGCTTGGTCACCGCGACGTCCTCCCGCCAGGCGACCAGCCGGGGGCAGGCGCGGCAGGTGGTGACCTGGGCGTCGAGGTCGAGCAGGTCGGCGCGGGCCGCCCGGGTCGCGACCTGGCGGGGCGTGCGCGCCACCGGGGTGTCGGGACCCGCCGGGTCGTCGGGCCAGCCGGTGCCGGGTGGCACCGGCGAGGGGAACGGCTGTCCCGTCAGCGGGTGGGGAAGGGGGTCGGGCACCGGCCCATCCTGCCAGCGGCGCTCAGGCCGGGCCGGGCAGCTCCGGGCGGGCGACCTCGAGCAGGGCGTCGAGCCGCTCCGGGGTGTGCGGGTCGTCGAGCACCTCCCGGACCCAGGCCTCGGCCGCCGTCCGGTCCGGGTTGCGGCGGTTGGGGGCCAGCCAGTCGCGGGCGGCGAGCTCGGTGATGTGGCCGAGCTGGGCGATGAGCATGCCGAAGTCGCCGCGGTCCCGGAGGCGGGCCGGTCCCCCGGCCTCCCGGTACGCCGCCGCGAGCGCGCGGACCCGCGCCGGGTCGTCGCGGGCGAACTCGAAGAGCACGCAGCCGAGCTCCTGGGCCGGGTCGGCCGCACCGCCGTTCTCCCAGTCGAGGACGACCAGCCCGCCGTCGGGGGTGCCCAGCAGGTTGTCGGCCCACAGGTCCCGGTGGCAGGCCCGCAGGTCGCCGGGCCGGTCGCCGGGCCGGTCGCCGGGCCGGGCACCCACTGGGCGCAGCCAGCCCTCGAGCGCGACCAGGTCGTCGCGGAGCCCGGCGAGCCCGCCCGCGAAGGGCGCGCCCGCGTCCCGGAGGTCGGCGACCAGCCGGTCCCACGTCGCCGCCCCGACCGGGTCGACGTACCAGGAGCCGACCGGGCCGACGGCCGGCGGCGCCGTCCGGTGGAGCCGGGCGAGCAGCCGACCCACCAGGACCGGGTCGAGACCCGGGTCCGGAGGCAGCACGTCGACCCAGGAGAAGAGGCGGACCTGCCGTCCGCCCACCTCGGCCAGGACGCGCCCGTCCGGGGTCCGGACCACCCGCGGGGTCGGCACCCCGGCGTCGTACGCCGCCTCCTGGAGCCGGGTGGCCGCGGCGACATCCTGTTCGGTGACCGGGTCGAAGGGCACCTTGACCGCCCACACCCCGTCGACGGTCTCCAGCTGCCACACGTCGCCCTGTCGTCCGCGGGCCACCGGCCCGGGCGAGAGCCGCACCGCCGCACCCAGGCCGAACAGGTCCACGAGCTCGGCGGCGTCCACGGGTCCACCCCAGCACAGCCGGCCGGTGAGCGCGAGGGCTCAGACCAGCGACCAGGCGATGCCGTCGAGCAGGTCGGCGACCGAGGCGGTCACCGTGTCGGTGCGGACCCGCGCCAGCACCCGGTCGAGGATGAGCCCCCCGGCGGCGATGACGTCGGCCCGGCCGGGGTGCAGGTAGGGCAGCGCTCGTCGCTCGTCGACCGTGCGGGCGAGCATCGCGGCGGCGGCGGCCTGCAGGTCGCCCACCGCCACCTCGGCGCCGTCGACCCCGGCGCGGGTGAGCTCGGGCAGGTCGAGCACCGCAGCGGCCAGGGTGAGGCCGGTGCCGGAGACCGCGACCACGGTCCGTGCGGCCCCCAGGTCGACCCCCGCGCCGGGCAGGATGTCGAGCTGGCCGTCGATGAACGCGACCGCGTCGGCGACCTCGGCGTCGCTCGGCGGGTCGGAGTGCAGGAAGCGCTCGGTGACGCGGACCGAGCCGACGTCGAGCGACCGCGCGGCCAGGACCCGTCCGTGTCCGACGCCCAGCACCAGCTCGGTCGACCCGCCCCCGATGTCGAGCACCAGCACGGGTGAAGCCACCGGGCCGAGCCCGCGGGTGGCCCCGTCGAAGGAGAGCGCCGCCTCCTCGACCCCGGTGACCACCTCGGGCCTGACCCCGAGCCTGGCCAGCACCCCCTGGCTGAACGTCTCGGCGTTGGCGGCGTCGCGGGTGGCGGAGGTGGCGCAGAACCGGACCCGGGTGGCCCCGTGCCGCTCGATCAGGGCGGCATACTCCTCCACGGCGGCGAATGTGCGGGCGACTGCCTCGTCGGCCAGCCGCCCGGTCCGGTCGACGCCCTGCCCGAGGCGCACCATCCGCGCCTCGCGGACCACCTCGACCTCGGTCCCGGTGGCCGGGTCGAGGTCGGCGACGAGCAGCTTGACGGTGTTGGTGCCGCAGTCGATCGCGGCGACCCGGACCGGGGTCTCGTGGCTCACCTCGTTCGCACCTCGACGTCCGGGACGACGCGGGTCGTCACACGCAGGGGCCCTCGGCCCAGAACGCACCGAGCAGGTCGAGGACCTCGTCGCCGAGCGGGTTCACCCCGCGCCCCTGGGCCAGCGACTGGCCGGCGAGCACGTGCAGGCACTTGACCCGGGTCGGCATGCCACCGGCGGACACGCCGTCGATCTCGGCGACGTGGCCGATCGCCTCGCGGGCCTCGAGGTAGCGCTCGTGCGCGGACCGGTACGACGCGGCCAGGTCCTCGTCGTGGGCGAGCCGCTCGGTCATCTCGGCCATCAGGCCCGAGCCCTCCAGCGTGCCGATCAGCGACGCCGCCCGCGGGCAGGTCAGGTAGAAGGTGGTGGGGAACGGCGTCCCGTCGGGCAGCCGCGGCTCGGTGGTCACCACGTCGGGGTGGCCACACGGGCAGCGGTGCCCGATGCCCACGATCCCCCGGGGCTCCCGCCCCAGCTGGGCAGCGATGACCGCCCGGTCCTGCTCCTCGACCATCCGGGCTCAGCCTCGCGACGAGTCGGCGGGCGGGGTGATCCGGGTGGCCGGCGTCGGAGCCGGGGCCGGCGGGTTGCCGGCGGTGGTGATGCTGGTGAGCGTGGACTGCCACCACTCCGGGCCGTCGTCGCGCTTCTGCGGCGACGACAGCGAGTCCTGGTGGTCCAGGGGCTGCCCGTCGGTGCCGAGCACCTGGTAGCCGATCTCGCCGGGGAAGCCGAACGCGAAGCGGGCCCGGGCTTGCGAGATGACGTAGGCGTCGTCGGCCCAGCGCTCCTTCTCGCGCTGCAGCGAGGAGATCTCCTTCTGCGAGGAGGCGATGCTGTCCTGGAGCTGGGCGATGTGGTGCCGCTGCTCCAGGTAGGCGCGCAGGCTCGAGGCGTAGGAGACCATCAGCGCGGCGACCACCAGGACGAGCACCGCGGCGCGGCCGGTCAGGCGCGGTCGGGGCGCGGCGACGGTCCCCGCACCCCGGTCCGACCGGCCGCCGGGCTGCCCGGGACGGACACCGGGGCGGTCCGCCGGGGTGCGCCGGTCGGTCCGGACCCGCGTCGCCCGCGGGCCGGGCCCGCGAGGCGACGACCCGCGTCCCTCAGCCATCGGTGCTCTCC
The DNA here is from genome assembly GCA_044227235.1 of Marmoricola sp. Classification (GTDB taxonomy): domain Bacteria; phylum Actinomycetota; class Actinomycetes; order Propionibacteriales; family Nocardioidaceae; genus Marmoricola_A. The sequence goes on from JBGAFN010000001.1 coordinate 209,573, forward strand.
ACCATCGGTCCGGTCGGCTCCGGTCAGCCCTGGAAGCGCGGGAAGGCCCCACGACCGGCGTAGCGGGCCGCGTCGTCGAGCTCCTCCTCGATGCGGAGCAGCTGGTTGTACTTGGCGACGCGCTCGGAGCGGGCCGGGGCGCCGGTCTTGATCTGGCCGCAGTTGGTGGCCACGGCCAGGTCGGCGATGGTGGTGTCCTCGGTCTCGCCCGAGCGGTGGCTCATCATGCAGCGGAAGCCGTTGCGGTGGGCCAGGTCGACCGAGTCGAGCGTCTCGGTGAGCGAGCCGATCTGGTTGACCTTCACGAGCAGCGCGTTGGCGGACTTCTCGGTGATGCCGCGGCCGAGCCGGGTCACGTTGGTGACGAAGAGGTCGTCGCCGACGATCTGCACCTTGTCGCCCAGGGCGGCGGTCATCGAGTTCCAGCCGTCCCAGTCCTCCTCGTTCAGCGGGTCCTCGATGGAGACGATCGGGTACGACGCGACCAGGTCGGCGTAGTAGTCCTGCATCTGCTGGGAGGTCCGCGACTGGCCCTCGAAGGTGTAGGAGCCGTTGTCGTGGAACTCCGAGGCGGCGACGTCGAGCGCGAGCGCGATGTCCTGGCCCAGGGTCAGGCCGGTCGTCGCGACGGCCTCGGCGATCAGGTCGAGGGCGGCGCGGTTGCTCGCCAGGTCCGGGGCGAAGCCACCCTCGTCGCCGAGCCCGGTGGCCAGGCCCTTCTTCTTCAGCACCGACTTGAGCGCGTGGTAGACCTCCGCGCCCTGGCGCAGCGCCTCCCGGAAGGTGGCCGCTCCGATCGGCGCGATCATGAACTCCTGGACGTCCACGCCGGTGTCGGCGTGCGCGCCGCCGTTGAGGATGTTCATCATCGGGACCGGGAGGACGTGGGCGTTCGGGCCGCCGACGTAGCGGAACAGCGGCAGGTCCGCGGAGTCCGCCGCCGCCCGGGCCACCGCCAGCGAGACGCCGAGGATGGCGTTGGCCCCCAGCTTGGCCTTGTTGTCGGTGCCGTCGAGGTCCAGCAGGGCCTGGTCGACCAGGCGCTGCTCGGACGCCTCGAAGCCGACCAGCTCGGGGGCGATCACGTCGAGGACGGCGTCGACCGCCCCGGTGACGCCCTTGCCGCCGTACCGGTCGCCGCCGTCGCGCAGCTCCACCGCCTCGAAGGCTCCGGTGGAGGCGCCGGAGGGGACCGCCGCCCGGCTCACCGTGCCGTCGTCGAGGGCCACCTCGACCTCGACGGTGGGGTTTCCTCGGGAGTCGAGGATCTCGCGTGCTCCAACAGCTTCGATCGAGGCCACGTCGTGTGCTCCTGCGTCAGGGGACAGCCAACAGACCTCCACCCTAGACCGGTCCGGCGACGAGCCCCACGAGGCTCGCCTGGCGCGGACCCCCGAGTGCGCCCGAACCGGCACCCGACGACGGGGCGGACCGTAGCCTGGTCCCATGCACGAGGCTCCCCCCGAGCCCCTGGACGAGCAGGGCTCCCGGCTGTACCGCAACGCCTTCGCGGGCGTGGTCGCGGTCGTGCTCGCCGTGGGTCTCCTGGTCGTGCTCGCCCAGTCCCAGAGCGCCCGGCTGCCGGTCCAGGCCAGGACGGCGTCGCAGGACCTCGAGGGCGCCCTGGCGACCCCGTCGGGCTCCCCCGGCGCCGGGACCGCGCCCGCCCCGGTGCTGCCCGCACCGCTGGTGGTGCCCCGGCTGCCGCGGGTCGAGGCGTCACCTGCCACGCCGTACAAGGTCTCCGACGTGGTGGTCGCCACCGCCAACCTCTACATCGCGATGCCGTGGGCACAGGCGCGGGAGGACCTGGAGCGGCTGACCGCACGCGCCGACGTGATCGGCCTCAACGAGATCTCCCCCGCCCGGGCCGCCGACCTGGCCGGCTGGACCCGTGACCACCCCGGCTGGCAGCTGGTCCGCCCCGTCGACCGCCGCTCGGTGTGGTCGGGCCAGAACGCCGTGCTGGTGCGCACCACGCGGCTGGAGCCGCTCGCCCGGGGCGTGGTCTTCGGCAGCCGGGCGTCGATGACCGGCTACCGGATCAACGCCCGCTGGATCACCTGGGTCCAGCTCCACGACCCGGTCAGCGGGCGCGGCCTGGTGTTCATCCAGACGCACATGGACGCGGCGGTCGAGAGCGACGGACGCCCGCGCAGCGGGGCCGGCCAGCGGGTCGCCAACAACCTGCAGTACATGCGGACCGTCCAGCGGATGGCCGAGGTGTTCGCCCCCACCCACGAGGTGGTCGTCGGCGGCGACTGGAACGTCGACGCGCGGGCGGACCGCGCGGTGCGCTCCTCCCGGCTGCCCTACCGGGTGCTGGAGGGGGCGAGCGCGGTGGGCCTGGCGGGGCTGCGGACGACGTACAGCGTCTTCGGGTTCACCGTCCCGCCGACCAGCCGGTACGCCGGCGGCCGCTGGATCGACTACCTGGCGCTGTGGACGCGACCGGACCACCAGCACGCCGCCTTCACCGGCCAGCAGGAGCTGACCGGGGTGAACAGCGACCACAACCCGCTGCTGGCCGGGCTGCGGCTCGACCCGGCCTGACCGGCCCGGGCCGGCTCGGCTCGGCTCAGCTCGGCTCGGCTCAGAAGGTCTCGCGCGGGATCAGCCGTCGTACGGCGTCCCGCAGCTCCTGCTCGGGGTCGAGCCCCTCGGCCTGCGCCCGCAGGACCAGCGCGAGCAGCTCCTCGCCGACCCCGGCGGGCTCGGCCGGCGGCGCCAGCGCGCCCGCCTTGCGGAGCCGCCCGGCCACCTTGTCGGCCCACGCCAGGGCCGGCAGCCCGGCCGGGATGCCCTCGAGGACCGAGCCGCGCTGCTTCTCCTGCGCCTTCAGCGCGTCCCAGTTGCGCTCCACCTCGTCGGCGTCGGCGACCTCCAGGCCGGCGAAGACGTGCGGGTGCCGGTAGACGAGCTTGTCGGCGATCCCCCGGGCCACGTCGTCGACGTCGAACCCACCCACGGCCCGGTCGGTCTCCTCCGCGATCCGGGCGTGGAAGTAGACCTGCATGAGCAGGTCCCCCAGCTCCTCCCGCAGGTGCGCGAGGTCGCCGGTCTCGATGGCCTCCAGGACCTCGTAGGTCTCCTCGAGCAGGTAGCGCGCCAGGGACCGGTGGGTCTGCTCCCGGTCCCACGGACACTCGGCCCGGAGCCGGTCCATCACCGTGACCAGGTCCAGCAGCGCGGGCCGGCGCGAGGTCGCGGGCTGCTCGGGTCCCTCCGGGGGCACGGTCAGCTGCAGGTCTGGTTGGCCGGCAGGCCGTTGAGCCAGGTGGTGGAGGGCTGCGCCTTCGCCCCCGCGACGGCATTCTTGGACACCGGCACCGACAGCGACCCGCTGCCGGGGGTGAGCACGCCGTCGACGACCGAGCCGAAGCGCGGGTCGATCGTCACCTTGTCGCTGGACAGCAGCGCGGTCCGCGCCTTGCTGCCCTCGGCGAGCGCAGCGGCGCTGTCGATCGTGCCGGTCGACCCCTGCTCGGTGAGCTTCTGGCGGCCGAGCTCGGTGACCGCGAGCTGGGCGGCGGCGTACTCCTGCACGGCGTTGTCGAAGACCGGGCGCAGCTTGGCCGGGAGGGCCTTGGAGGTCGCCTCGTTCTGGGCGACCGTCTGGGCCACGGCCGTGGGGTCGACGGCGCCGACGTCGGCGACCTTGCCGGCCAGCTCGATGTCGAGAAGGACGCTCAGCGCGGTCGTGCGGATCGCCCGGGTGGCCACCACCCCGGTCTGCGCCTGGCCCGGTGCGGTGTTCAGGGCGCACAGCACCTGGGCGAACTCGTCGACCTGGGCGTCGGTGATCCGCGAGCCGTCGACGTCGGCGGCCACGCCCGGGGCGTTCTGCGAGCACGAGGAGAGCAGCAGGGCCGCGGAGGCCGCCAGCACGCTGACCCGGGACACCCGGCGGGACACCTTCACGACCACTCCTCCTGCTTGCCTGCTCACGAGCCGGCCGGGACGGCCGGACGGTCCACCACCGCGTCGACGACCTCGCGCACCCAGGCGAGCAGGGCCTCGTCCCGGATCGGCTGACCACCGATCGGGGCGGTCGACGGCCGCGGCACGAGAATCGTACGCAGGTTGTCCTTCACGATGCTGCGCGGGTAGAGCCGGGCGAGCCGCACCCGACCGGACTCGGGAAGCTCGACCGGGGCGAAGCGGATGTAGTTGCCCTGCACGGTGACGTCGGTCAGGCCGGCCTGCCGCGCCCGTGCCCGGAACCGGGCGACGTCGAGCAGGCTGCGCACCGGCTCGGTGGGGTCGCCGTACCGGTCGACCAGCTCGTCGCGCAGCGCGTCGACGTCCTCGTCGGTGCGCACCTCGGCGAGCCGCTTGTACATCTCCAGCCGCAGCCGCTCGCTGGTCACGTACTCGTGCGGCAGGTGCGCGTCGACCGGCAGCTCGATGCGCATCTCGGTCGACTGCTCGACCTCGCCGCCCTTGAACTCGTTGACCGCCTCGCCCACGAGCCGCACGTAGAGGTCGAAGCCGACGTCGGCGATGTGGCCCGACTGCTCGCCGCCGAGCAGGTTGCCGGCCCCGCGGATCTCCAGGTCCTTCATCGCGATGGCCATGCCGCCGCCGAGGTCGGAGTGCTGCGCGATGGTGGCGAGCCGCTCGTGCGCGGTCTCGGTCATCGGCTTGTCCGGCGGGTAGAGGAAGTAGGCGTAGGCCCGCTCCCGGCCCCGGCCGACCCGGCCGCGGAGCTGGTGCAGCTGGCTCAGGCCGAGCATGTCGGAGCGCTCGATCACCAGCGTGTTGGCGTTGGAGACGTCGAGGCCGGACTCCACGATCGTGGTGCACACCAGGACGTCGAACCGCTTCTCCCAGAAGTCGACCATGATCTGCTCGAGCTGGTGCTCCCCCATCTGCCCGTGCGCGGTGGCGACGCGGGCCTCGGGGACGAGCTCGCGGATCCGGGCCGCGGCCTTCTCGATCGACTGCACCCGGTTGTGGATGTAGAACACCTGGCCCTCGCGGAGCAGCTCGCGGCGGATCGCGGCGATGATCTGCCGGTCCTCGTGGGCGCCGACGTAGGAGAGCACCGGGTGCCGCTCCTCGGGCGGGGTGGTGATCGTCGACATCTCGCGGATGCCGGTGATCGCCATCTCCAGGGTCCGCGGGATCGGGGTGGCCGACATGGCGAGCACGTCGACGGCCGTCCGGAGCCGCTTGAGCTGCTCCTTGTGCTCGACGCCGAAGCGCTGCTCCTCGTCGACGATCACCAGGCCGAGGTCCTTGAAGACGATGTCGGGGTTGAGCAGGCGGTGTGTGCCGATGACCACGTCGACGGTGCCGTCCGCGAGACCGGCCAGCACCTCCGCGGCCTCCTTGTCGGTCTGGAACCGGCTCAGCCCCTTGAGCACCACCGGGAAGGCCGACATCCGCTCGGCGAAGGTGGAGTAGTGCTGGCTGACCAGGAGGGTGGTCGGCACCAGGACGGCGACCTGCTTGCCGTCCTGCACGGCCTTGAACGCCGCCCGCACGGCGATCTCGGTCTTGCCGTAGCCGACGTCGCCGCAGACCAGCCGGTCCATGGGCATCTCCCGCTCCATGTCGGCCTTGACCTCCTCGACCGTGGAGAGCTGGTCGGGGGTCTCGGTGAACGGGAACGCGTCCTCGAGCTCGCGCTGCCACGGGGTGTCCGGGCCGAAGCGGTGGCCCTTGGTGGCGGCGCGGACGGCGTACAGCTTGATGAGCTCGGCGGCGATCTGGCGGACCGCCTTCTTGGCGCGGCCCTTCCGCTTGGCCCAGTCCGAGCCGCCGAGCCGGTCCAGGCTCGGCATGTCGCCGCCGACGTAGCGGGTGACCTGGTCGAGCTGGTCGGTCGGCACGTAGAGCTTGTCCGGCGGGCCGCCGCGCTTGGAGGAGCCGTACTCCAGCACCAGGTACTCGCGGGTGGCGCCCTGGACGACGCGCTGCTTCATCTCGACGTACCGGCCGACGCCGTGCTGGTCGTGCACGACGTGGTCGCCGGGCTTGAGCTCGAGGGGGTCGATCTGCTTGCGGCGCCGCGCCGGCATCCGGCGCATGTCCTTGGTGGAGGACCGCTGGCCGGCGATGTCCTCGCCGGTGACGACGGCCAGCCGCTGCTCCTCGTCGACCAGGCCGTGGGCGAGGCTGCCGGTGGTGACCACGGCGACGCCGACCGGGATGTCGGCGGCGGTGGCGAGGTCGTCGACGAGCCGCACGGGCACGTCGTTCTCCTTGAGCACCTCGACCATGCGCTGGGCCGGACCGTGGCCCTCGTGGACGGCGACGACGCGGCCGTTGCCGGCCAGCCAGGCCCGGATGTCCGTCACGGCCCGCTCGACCTCGCCGTGGTAGGTCTCGACCGCCCGGATCCCGACGGCCCGGGTCTCCACGCCGACGTCGTCGGCCGACCCGGTGGCGCCGGTGGAGCCCGTCGGCCCGGTCCCGGCCATCGCGGCGTCGAGCCGGGAGCCGTCGACGGCGGAGTACCGCTGCCGGGGCGCCACCGGCTGGCCCGCCAGCTCGCCCGCCTCGGCGTCGAGCCCGAACGGGCTCAGGCTCCACCAGGCCCGTCCCCCGGCCAGGGTGTGCTCGCGGACGTCCCCGATCGAGCGGTACGACGCCGCGCCCAGGTCGATCGGCGCCTGGCCGCCGCCGGCGGCCGCCGCCCAGGAGGCCTGCAGGAACTCCTCGCTGGTGGCGACCAGGTCGTGGGCGCGGCTGCGGACCCGCTCGGGGTCCAGCACGAGCACGTGGGTGTCGGCGGGCAGCAGGTCGACGAGCAGCTCCATCTCGTCGACGAGCACGGGCGCCAGCGACTCCATCCCCTCGACGGCCTGCCCCTCGGCGAGCCGCTCGGTGATCTCGAGCAGCTCGGGGTGGGCCTCGCCGAGCGCCCGGGCGCGGGCCCGGACCTCGTCGGTGAGCAGCAGCTCGCGGCACGGCGGCGCCCAGACCCGGTCGGTCTTCTCCAGGGTGCGCTGGTCGGCCACCGCGAAGCTGCGGATCTCGTCGACCTCGTCGCCGAAGAACTCCACCCGCAGCGGGTGCTCCTCGGTCGGCGGGAAGACGTCGACGATGCCGCCGCGGACCGCGAACTCGCCGCGCCGCTCGACCAGGTCGACCCGGTGGTACGCCGCGGCGGCGAGCCGCCGTACGACGTCGTCGAGCTCGACCTCGTCGCCGGTGCTCAGCTCGACCGGCTCCAGGTCGGCCAGCCCGGGGACCTGCGGCTGCAGGACGGAGCGGACGGGGGCGACCACGACCCGCAGCGGCCCGTTACTGGCCCCCGCGCCCTCCCCGGTGCCCGGGTGGGCCAGCCGCCGCAGCACCGCCAGGCGGCGCCCGACCGTGTCGCTGCGCGGCGAGAGCCGCTCGTGCGGCAGGGTCTCCCAGGCCGGGTAGTAGGCCACCAGGGCCGGGTCCATCAGGCAGCCCAGCGCCTCGACCAGGTCCTCGGCCTCCCGGGCGGTCGCGGCGACCGCGAGCACGGTCCGTCCGGCGTCGACCAGCCCGCGCACGACGAAGGGGCGCAGCGCCGCGGGTCCGGTGAGGTCCAGGGTCGGCGCACCACCGTCCCGGGCCTGGGCGACCGCCCCGGCGAGCACGCCCTCCTGCAGCACCAGCTCTGCCAGCCCGACCAGACCCACCGCAGACTCCCTCACGACAACGCAACTGCCCCCGCTCGAGGTCGAGAGGGGGTGCCGGGTCAGTCTAGGTCGCGGTGCCAGGCCGGGCTTGGGCGAGCCGCCAGCGGTACCGGCTGGTCGGCACCAGGTCGAGGTCCCGGTCGGCGCCGAACCGGCTGATGGAGGCGAACATCCTGCTCATCCGGCGCTCCAGCTCGTCGGAGTCGCCCCCGCTGCCGTAGAAGGCGTGCGGGTCGGTCAGGGCCGCCATCGGGAAGTGCTCCTCGACGATCGCGGCCACCTCCCCGGCGTCCGCGGCCGGGTCGCCGGACCCGCCCAAGGCCTCCACCACGCGGTGCTGCACGTAGCCGAAGGTGCCCTGGGTCTCGATCGCCACCGTGGTGTGGTCGCCCTTCCAGACCGCGAGCCACGCGTCGTAGGGCTGGTCGAGGGGGCGGCGCAGCACGGCGACGTTGGCCAGCGCGTCCAGCCGCTCGCCGTCGGGGGACTCCCGGCTGGGCAGCGGCTCCTCGCTCTCCACCCGCCAGCCCCACCAGCGGCCGGGTCGTGCGTCGAGCAGGGTTGCGACCGCGGCCGGGTCGACGGGGCCGGTGAGGGTGAGGAAGGCCCGCAGCGGCGGGTCCAGGTGGGCCAGCGCCAGGCCGCCGGCGACGTCGGCGTCGGCGACGTTGACCTGGAGGGTGCGGGCGCCGGCCGCGGCGAGGGCGGTGCGCCCGTCCGGGACGCCCAGGTCCGGGGTGTCGAGGCCGGACGGGTCGGTCACGGCGTACACGAGGCGGTTCTCCACGGCCCGACTGTGACACACGCCGACGGGGTACGGCGTCGACGTCGACCCCCAGGAGGAACCCGTGTCCGACCCCGTCCGCTCGTCCGACCGGCTGCCCCTGGAGGGCGTCTCCCAGGAGACGGTCGAGGCCGTCGGCAAGCTCTCCGAGGCGTTCGAGTACGTCGAGCGCGCCCGCGGGCACCTCTACTCCTTCCACCAGCTCAGCGGGCACGCCGACCTCGCCCTCGGCGAGGCGGTCGACCAGCTCCGCGACGCCGGCCACACCGCGCTGGCCGACCGCATCGAGCAGGACCTCGTGGGCCGCAACGTCGTCGACGGCCGGTGGACCTTCCAGCTCGTGGAGGAGTACGACGACACCTACTACGAGCTCTTCCGCGCCGTCGAGCGTGAGTCGCGGTCGCTGACCAACGGCGTGCGGCACGCCTACGAGGCGCAGCTCAAGGACAAGCGCCGCACGCGGGGTCACCCGGACCACACCGCCGACCCGCGCTGACGCGCACCCCTAGGCTGACCGCATGGCGCAGAAGAGCCCCGCGGTCGAGATCGAGGTGGACGACAGGGTCGTCCGGGTCTCCAACCCGGACCGGGTCTACTTCCCGGCCCGCGGGGAGACCAAGCTCGACCTCGTCGAGTACTACCTCTCCGTCGGCGAGGGCATCGTCCGGGCGCTCTACGAGCGGCCGTGCATGCTGCGCCGCTTCCCCACCGGTGTGGCCGGGGAGAAGGTGCACCAGAAGCGGCTCCCCGCCGGCGCACCGCCGTGGATGGAGACGGTCCGGCTGCACTTCCCGCGCTGGAACCGGACCGCCGACGAGCTCTGCGTGACCGAGCTGGCCCACGTCGTCTGGGCCGTGCAGATGTCGACGGTGGAGTTCCACCCGTGGAACAGCCGCCGTGCGGACACCGAGGTCCCCGACGAGTGGCGCATCGACCTGGACCCGATGCCGCTGTGCGACTTCGACCGCGTCCGGCGCGTCGCCCACCTGGCCCACGAGGTCCTCGACGAGCTCGGCGCCGTCGGCTGGCCCAAGACCAGCGGCGGCAAGGGCCTGCACGTCTACGTGCGGATCAAGCCCGAGCACGGCTTCACCGACGTACGGCGCGCGGCGCTGGCCTTCGCGCGCGAGCTGGAGCGGCGGGCGCCCGACGACGTCACCACCACCTGGTGGCGCAAGGACCGCGACCCGCACGCGCTCTTCGTCGACTACAACCAGAACGCCCGTGACCACACCATCGCCGCGGCGTACTCGGTGCGAGGCAACCCGGAGGGCACGGTCTCGACCCCGATCCGCTGGGACGAGGTGGACGACGTCGAACCGCGCGAGCTCACCATCGCCACGGTGCCGGACCGGTTCGCCGAGCTGGGCGACCTGCACGCCGGGATCGACGACGCGGTCTTCGACCTGGCGCCGCTGCTGGAGTGGGCGGACCGGGACGAGGCCGCCGGTGCGGCCGCACCGGCCGACCCCGACGCCTGAGCTCGGCGACCGGCCTCGCCCGGGCCTCAGTCAGGGCATCAGTCAGGGCATCCGTCAGGCCTCAGTCGGTGCCGTGGCGGCGTACGAAGCCGACGATGAGGTCGGCGAGCTCGGGACGGCACACGATCAGGTCCGGCAGCAGCACGTCGTCCTGGTTGTAGACCAGGGGGCTGCCGTCGACGCGGCTGGTGAAGAGCCCGGCGGCTCGCGCGACGGCCACCGGCGCCGCCGAGTCCCACTCGTACTGCCCACCGGCGTGGACGTAGGCGTCGGTGACGTCGCGGACGACCGAGATCACCTTCGCCCCGGCCGAGCCCATCGGCACCAGCTCGGCGTCGATCTCCTCGGCGAGGGCCTGCACGAAGGCGGGCGGGCGCGTGCGCGAGACCGCGATCCGTGGCCGCGTGCTGGTCCTCGGCGCGACGGTCGGCGCCGCCCCGGTGTGGAAGGTGGTGGCGAGCCCCGGCTGCGCGACCGCTCCGGCGACCAGCTCGCCCCCGGTGCCCGACGGGTCGCGCTGCCACAACGCCACGTGCACCGCCCAGTCGTCGCGTGGCGGCTCGGAGAACTCGCGGGTCCCGTCGAGCGGGTCGATGATCCAGACCCGGTCCGAGGTCAGCCGCACCTTGTCGTCGCGCCCCTCCTCGGAGAGCACCGCGTCGTCAGGGCGGTGCACCGCGAGCAGCCGCATCAGCAGCTCGTGGGAGGCGAGGTCGCCGGCGTCCTTGAGCTCCTTGCCCTCGAGCCCCTGCGCCCGCACCTGCGTGAGCAGGTCCCCCGCGACCGTCGCCGCCCACGCGGCGAAGCGGTGGTCGTCGGCGGCGTCCTCGGGACCGGGCGCAGGGAGCTCAGGCGTCGTCATGTCGGCACCTTCTCATGCCCCCGCAGGGCGAGCGTCAGTAGGCGCCCTTGGTGCTCGCCACGGCCTTGACCGTGCGGGCACCGATCATCAGGTCGCCGCTGAGGCTCCAGTTGTCGGCGTAGTAGGTGTCGAGCGCCGCGGACTCGGCCCAGGTGAGGTCCGAGCGCCCGCTGACCTGCCAGAGCCCGGTGATCCCGGGGCGCACGGCGAGCCGACGCAGCGTGTCGGAGTCCATCTCGGCGATCTCGCCGGGCAGGTGCGGCCTCGGTCCGACCAGCGACATGTCGCCGCGGAGCACGTTGATCAGCTGCGGCAGCTCGTCGAGCGAGGTCTTGCGGAGGAAGGCACCGACCCGGGTGATGCGGGGGTCGCGCTTCATCTTGAACAGGACCGAGTCGGCCTCGTTCTCGCTCTGCAGCGTGGCTTTGAGCTCCTCGGCGTCCTGGACCATCGTGCGCATCTTGAGCACCTCGAAGGTCCGACCACCCATGCCCACGCGGACCTGGCGGAAGAGGGCCGGGCCACGGCTGTCGAGCCGCACCGCGAGCGCCATGCCCGCCAGCAGCGGCGAGACCAGCAGCAGCAGGAGCGCCGCCGCGGTCCGGTCCAGCACGGCCTTGGAGGCGCGCACCACCCGCGAGGGTCGCGGCGCGCGGACATCCATGATCGTGGCGCGGCCGAGGCCACCGGCGACGATGCGCTGCGGGGCGACGTTCTCCAGCACCCCGGTCACGCCGACCGAGACCCGCATCTCCTCGAGCTCCCAGGTCAGGCGACGGAACGACTCGGCGGTCAGACCCGGGTTGGGGGTGATCACGACGAGGTCGGCCCGCATCGCAGCCATCCGCCCGCGGACGCCGCTGGTGCCGAACCAGGTGGCCACGCCGAGGATCTCGCGGGGCGCGTCGCCCTCGGCGAGGTCCTGCTCGACGAGCAGCCCACCGACCAGGCGCACCGACGGCACCCCGGCCCAGCGGGTGACCGCGGAGGCGATGGCGGCCCGGTCGCCGACGACGGCGACCCGGATCGGGCTCTGCAGCTTCCAGCGCAGGCTCCGGCAGGTCACCGACACCAGGGCGGCCGCCCCGAGGGCCGCGAAGGTCTGCGGCACCTCGGTCGGCGACAGGCCGACGAAGCCCACGCCGGCCGCGACGAGGGCCAGCGGCAGGGCCGCGCTCTCCAGGACCGACTTGAGCTGGCGACCCAGCGGCGTGGTCACGGCGCGCCCACGGTGGAAGTTGCCCACCAGCCAGAGCGCGAGGGCCAGCAGGGCCACCCACGGCCGGCCGGTCCCGGCGAATGCAGCGCCCACGCCGGCGACGATGGCCAGGCCGAACTCGGCGTGCAGCCCCCAGGCGCGCAGCCAGGTCGAGAACGTGCCGGACTCCACGCCGGTCCCGAGCCCCACGGCCGGGCGGACGGCGACGGTGGCCGCGCCCTCGGCCGGCGCCAGGTCGGACCTGATCGTCCCGACACGCTGTTGGGGGAGACCGGACCTGCGCTGTGCGCGATCCTGCTCCCCACGGTCAACTGTGACGTCGACTACTGCCGACGAATCCCCAAAGCCCCCACGACTCAACGCGCCAACCCCCCGGTCTGCGGTGTATATCCCCCTGGCCACTTCCCCAAGCAGCCCTGAATGTCTGATCTTCGTCTATCTTCACCTGCTGTTCAAGTCACGTTCGGGCAACCACCCCATCGGACTAGGTGCTCCAGCCACACGGTCAACGGATCCGGCCGAACGTCCGACCGGCAGGAGGACCATCGGCCCTCCGCTACCGTCGGCCGCACGACCACCCGTCCGACGGCACTGGGGGAGAACGGATGACACACGCGCACGAGGTCCCGGTCCTGGTGGCCAACCCGTCCTTCGACCTCTACGGGGCCGACCTCCAGATGCTGGAGAGCGTGGCGGCGCTGGTCGCGGCCGGGCGACAGGTCACGGTGGTCTCCCCCACCGACGGACCGCTGCGCGAGCGGCTGCACGCCCTCGGCGCCGCGACCGACGTCCTCCCCTATCCGGTGCTGCGGAGGGCCGACGCCTCGTCTGCGGCGCGGGCGGCCCGGCTCGGGGCCGCCGGCACCGCGGCGGCGGGGCGGATCGCCCGCTACCTGCGCGCCCGACGGCCCTGCGTCCTGTACGTCAACACGATCACGCTGCCCTGGTGGCTGCTGGCCGGCAAGGTGACCCGCACGCCGACGCTGTGCCACGTGCACGAGGCGGAGCCCAACGTCAGCCGTGCGGTCGGCCGGGCGATGACCGCTCCCCTGCTCCTCGCGGACCTCGTCCTGGCCAACAGCGAGGTGTCCCGCGTCACCCTCTGCACGGCGCAGCCGCGGCTGACCGGCCGCACCCGCCTGGTCTACAACGGGGTCGAGGGACCGCCCGCGGCGCCGGAGCCGGCGGCCTTCCCCGAAGCGGGGGCACGGCTGCTCTTCGTCGGACGGCTCTCGCCGCGCAAGGCACCGCACGTGGCCCTGGAGACCGCGGCCCGGCTGCGCGCCGCGGGCCGGCCGGTGACCCTCGTGGTGGCGGGCACGCCCGTCGACGGCCAGGAGGACTACGCCGAGGACCTCGTCCGCCGGGCCCAGGAGCCCGACCTCGCCGGGGCGGTGACCTTCCCGGGCTACGTCTCCCCGGTGTGGCCCGCGCTCGCCGACTGCGACGTCTTCCTGGCGACCTCGACGGCGGAGCCCTTCGGCAACGCCGTCGTCGAGGCGCAGCTGGCCCGCCGACCGGTGGTCGCCACCGCGGTGGAGGGTCACCTCGAGACGGTCCGCGACGGCGTCACCGGACTGCACGTCCCGGTCGGCGACGTGGACGCGTTCACCGCCGCCACCACCCGCCTGGTCGACGACCCGGAGTGGGCGCGGGCCCTGGCCGACGACGCCCTGCGCAACGCCACCGAGCACTTCGGGACTCAGCAGTACCGGGAGGCGATCGTGCAAGCGATCGTGACGCTGGTCACGCCGCCCACGAGCGGAGAAGTCCGACCTTCCTGACGATTCGGGACGATAGGCCCGGGTGCTCCTGCCCGTTCGGGGGATCGTGGAGCCGAAGTCGTGCGGTATTCTGGCCTTTCAGGGCTCAGTCCACCACGCATGGGGATGCGGGACGAGCCGGGGGCTATTCACCGGGGGGTGAACGAAGTCAATGCGCATTTCGCTCGTAGGTACTCGTGGGGTTCCGGCGCGTTACGGCGGTTTCGAGACGTGTGTCGAAGAGGTCGGCTGGCGTCTGGCCGACCGTGGGCACGAGGTCCGGGTCTACTGCCGCTCCGCTGCGGGTGAGGACGTCTCCTCGCTGCCGGACAGCTACCGCGGCATGGAGCTGGTGCACATGCCGGCCTGGCACCGCCGCGCGCTGGAGACCCCGTCGCACACCGCCCTGTCGTTCCGTCACCTGCGCCGCCACGGCGCGGACGCGGCCATCGTCTTCAACGCCGCCAACGCGCCGCTGCTGCCGATGCTGGCGGGCACCGGCATCCCGGTCGCCACGCACGTGGACGGCCTGGAGTGGAAGCGGACCAAGTGGAGCGGCGCCGGCCGCAACTACTACCGGATGGCCGAGACCCTCGCGGTGCGCTGGTCCGACGCCCTGATCGCCGACGCGCAGGGCATCGCGGACTACTACACCGACGAGTTCTCCGCCCCGACCGAGCTGATCGCCTACGGCGCCCCGATCGTCGCCCCCGACCAGGAGCACCTCCTGGACGAGGTCGGCGTGCGCAGCGGCAAGTACCACCTGGTCGTGGCCCGCTTCGAGCCGGAGAACCACGTCGACCGGATCGTCGAGGGGTACGTCGCCAGCCGTGCCGAGCTCCCGCTGATCGTGGTCGGCTCCGCGCCGTACGCCGACGAGCACACCGCGCACATCCACGCGCTGGCCGACGACCGGGTCCGCTTCCTCGGGGGCGTGTGGGACCAGGCGCTGCTCGACCAGCTCTACGCGCACTCGATGACCTACCTGCACGGCCACTCGGTTGGCGGCACGAACCCGTCGCTGCTGCGCGCCATCGGCGCGGGCGCCCCGACGATCGCCTTCGACGTCAACTTCAACCGCGAGGTGCTCGGCGAGGCCGGCCGCTACTTCAGCACCACCCAGGACGTGGCCCGCCTGGTGGAGGACGCCGAGACGGACCCGGCGGCGACCCACGGCCGGGGCGAGCAGCTGCTGCTGCGGGCGCAGGACTACGACTGGGACGACGTCGCGGCGCGCTACGAGGACCTGTGCGCCCGCCTCGCCGCCGGCGAGTCGCAGCGCGGCCAGCTGACCGGCCACCGTCGGGGGATCGCCGCATGAGCGTCCGGGGCTACACCAGCGGCGTGTACGACATGTTCCACATCGGGCACCTCAACATCCTGCGCAACGCCAGCCTGGAGTGCGACGAGCTCGTGGTCGCCGTGACGACCGACGAGCTCGCCCTCTCCCGCAAGGGCAAGACCCCGATCGTCCCGTGGGCCGAGCGTGCCGAGATCGTGCAGTCGTGCCGCTACGTCGACCGCGTGGTCGCGCAGACCTCGATGGACAAGGTCGCCGCCTGGCACGACCAGCACTTCGACGTGATGTTCGTCGGCGACGACTGGAAGGGCAGCCAGGCCTGGCAGGACCTCGAGGTCCGCTTCGCCGAGCTCGGCGTCCGCATCCACTACTTCCCCTACACGCAGCACACCTCCAGCACGGCGCTGCGCGCGCGTGTGTTCGGAGCCTGACGCCGCCGATGAAGGGCCTCTACAACATCGGCTACACGTTCGGCGTCTTCGACATCTTCCACATCGAGCACCTCGACCAGATCAAGGAGGCGCGCTCCCGCTGCGACCACCTCGTGGTGGGCGTGCTCTCCGACGAGGTCGTCGCCGAGCTCACCGGGACCGGCCCGGTCAACCCGTTCAGCGAGCGGCTGGCCATCGTGCGATCGCTGGAGCAGACCGACAGCGCCTTCGGCCAGATGACCAGCGACCTCGCCGAGGTCTGGGACCAGCTGCGGTTCGACTCGCTGCTGCTCGGCGTCGACGTCCCCGGGACCGACCGCGTCCCGGCCGGGCTGCACGAGGCCGCCCGGGTCGAGCAGCTGCCCCGGGTCCGGCGCAGCTCGAGCGGTCTCGTCGTACGCCAGGACGGCTGAGCCGGAGCGACCCGCCTGCTAGGGCGTGCTCGACGTGGTGACGGCGTTGCCGAAGACGTCGGTCACGGTCAGGTGGTAGCGCGGCGTGTCGCCGGGAGTCAGGCCGGTGTCGGTGCAGCCCATCGGGTCGAGCGCCCAGAAGCGAGACTCCGCCTGCACCGTGCAGACCGGCGTCGGCACGCCGTCGCGGGTCAGCGTGTAGGTCAGCACCGCGTTGTCCTTGTCCCAGGTCTCCGCCCAGGACACGGCGACGTCGCCGTTCTGGTCGGCGGCGGGCGCGGTCAGGCCGTAGCCCGTGTAGGGCTGCGGGCCCACCTCGTTGGGGGCGTGGGCGGTGACCGCGAACCGGACCAGGCCCTGCTGGGCGACGCCGTTCACCGTGGGGAACTCGCCCCCCAGGCTGATGTAGTCGGCGTTGCCGGTGATGCTCCAGGCGGCCTGGGCGCGACCCGAGACGGTGCCGGCGGTGAACGACGGGTACCAGTCGAGCTGGGTCGGGGCCGGCAGCCCCTCGAAGGACGCGTAGCCGTTGGTCGCCGGTCCGTTGGTGTGCGTCGCGGCGATGGTCTCGGCCAGCGCCCGCTTGGGGCGGCTCCCCTGGTCGGGGAAGTAGCCGGCCGGCTGGCAGTCGTGCGCGTGACCGACGCTGTAGAGCACCGGCCCGATCGGGATGCTGTCGTAGCTGTCGCCGTGGCAGTCGGCCATCCAGACGAGCTTCCCGTCCCGGGCGCGGACGGCTGCGCGGCCCTCGAACCGGCCGGGGCCGGGGTACCGGTTGAGCTGGTAGCCGGTGAGGTAGATGCGGCTGCCGTCGGTGCTGAGGCTGGTGATGCCGGCGTTGGGACCGAAGTTGCGCAGCGGGTAGGTCTTGGAGTGGCTGAGCCAGCGCTTGTCCGGCTTGCCCGTGAGCCGGTCCACCGCCGCGAAGCCGTAGTAGCGCCGGGCGTTGATCCTGCTGAAGTTGCCCCCGATGACGATCTTGCGTCCGTTCGGGGAGAGCAGCAGAGCGCGCACGCTGTTGTTCGCCTTGGGCGCCCAACGGGTGTCCCGGCCACGCAGGGTGAAGGAGGCCAGCCCGATCCGCTCCGCCCCGCTGATGCTGTGCCGGAAGGCACCACCGACGTACACCTGGTCGTTGGCGGCTGCCAGCGCCCGGACGGTGTTGGTCACGCCGCCCTTGAACGAGCGGACCAGCGCGCCGCTCGCCACGGAGAACGCAGCCACCCGGCGGTGCTTCGCCCCGTCGACACGGGTGAAGTCGCCGCCGACGTAGAGCCGCTTGTGGTCCGGGGAGACCGAGAGGGCGAAGCCCGGCCCGTTCAGCGTGTGGTGGAACGGCAGCAGGTCGCCGGTGGTCAGGTCGAAGGCGAGGATGTTGCGGCGCGGCACCTCGGAGGTCCCGAGCGGGGCGCCCGCCGGACGGGCGGTGCGGAACTCCCCGGTCGCGTAGACCGTGGTCCCCACCGTCACCTGGTCCCACACGACCCCGTCGACCTGGACCGTCGGCAGCCCGTCGGCCGAGACCGTCGGGACGGTGCCCAACGGCGGGTCGGTGTCGGCCTGGGACGTCGGGGAGCCGGCGACGAGCGCGACTGCCAGAGTGCTCCCGACCAGCGCGAGCGTGCGGCCGGCGAGGAGGCGTTTCACGTGGTCTGTCCGTTCGGTCGAGGCGCGCAACAGCCAGGCGCAGAACCAAACCGAGCCGGCCTCACGAGTCTACGAAGGCCGACCGTGAAATACCGGCGGTTGCCTGAAATCACAGCCTCTGATCAGGAAACACAAACCAAGTGACCAAGTCGACTTTGACGGCGTATAACACGGACGCCCCTCATAGCACCAAGTCCTGAAAGCCTTTACTTCGGGCTCTGTGAGGTATCTCACGCCAGTAGTCACAACGGGCTAGGCCGATCACCCGTTCGGACGTCCGAGATTTTCCGGACACGACGGCGATTCGGCTAACGTCCGGGGCTACCAAGGCGTTACAGGTGCCAGCACCGACCCCCGTCACCGCCAGCGGTACCCACGGGTCAGTCTGACGCGCTTGAGTCGCCGGGCCAGTTCGATCGACGAGAAAGACGACCCGACGTGTGTAATGGACACCATTGCGGTACCCACCGCCACCACGATCACTCCCCCCGTCTGCGACGCCGTGCCGGCGCTGCCGCGCTGGGGGGCATGGTCCTCCTCAGCGCGCAGCTGCTGAGCGGCCCCGCGCAGGCGGCCACCGCGGTCGTCACCGACTCCTTCGACCGCCTCGAGACCAGTGGCTGGGGCACCGCCCCGACCGGAGGCGCCTGGACCGTCTCCGACGCCGGCCAGACCTCGGTGACGCTCGGGGTCGCCCACGTGACCGCCATCCGGCCCGGTCAGGGCGTCACGACGCAGTCGACGGCCACCTCCGCTGACACCGACGCCACCGTCACGTTCTCCGTCCCCCAGCTGCCGACCGGCGGAGGTGAGTACATCGGTCTGGTGCTGCGACGTCAAGCCGACGACACCCACTACCTGGCCAAGGTGCGGATCACCAGCACCGGGACGCTGAGCGTGGGCCTGTCCCGGATGCGGGGCGGGGTGGAGACCGTCCTGGGCGCGTCCACCACCCTGGCGACCCCCGTCGCCGCCGGGCAGCAGATCTCCCTCGAGGGCCAGGTCACCGGCTCCAGCAGCGTCGCGCTCGCCGCGCGCGCCTGGCCGGCCTCCTCGACCGCTCCGGCGTGGCAGTCCAGCGCCACCGACACCTCGACGTCGCGGATCTCGACCGCCGGCGCCGTCGGCACCTGGAGCTACAACTCGGGCAGCGCGACCCGGACCGGAGCCGTGGACTACGCCTCCCTCTCGGCCACCAGCGTCGACGCGGTCGCCATCACGCCGGACCCGACGCCCGACCCGGTCCCGGCGACCGACCCGGCTCCCGTGACCTCCGGCTCGACCGGTGCCGCCACCCCCGGCACCACGTCGTACGCCGTGCCGGCCGGCGCCGTGTTCGTCTCGCCCTCGGGCAGCGACAGCGGGACCGGCAGCCAGTCCTCCCCGCTGAAGAGCCCCCAGACCGCGGTCGACCGGACCGCCTCCGGCGGCACCATCGTGCTCCGGGCGGGCAGCTACCACACCGGGGTGAAGATCCCGAAGGACAAGAAGCTCACGATCCAGAGCTACCCCGGCGAGGCCGTGTGGTTCGAGGGCAGCTCCGTGGTCTCCGGCTGGGTCCAGTCGGGCACCACCTGGGTGAAGAGCGGCTGGACCGCGTCCTTCGACTCCCACGCCGGCTTCAACGCCGGGACGAACAACACCAGCTTCCTCGACCCAGCCTACCCGATGGCCGCGCACCCGGACCAGGTCTGGGTCGACGGCGTCGCGCTGAGCCAGGTCAGCTCGGCTGCCAAGGTCGTGGCGGGCACCTTCTACGTGAACTACAGCACCGACCAGCTGATCATCGGCTCGAACCCGTCGGGGAAGACGGTTCGGGCCAGCGACCTGGCTGACGCGCTGTGGATCCAGGGCCCCGGCTCCAAGATCGCCGGCGTCGGCGTGCGCCGCTACGCCACCCCCAGCGTCGACATGGGCACCGTGCGGATCGCCGGCTCGGGCGTGACGCTGGAGAACGTGCTGGTCACCGACAACGCCAACGTCGGCGTCGTGGTGGCGGCCACCAAGGCCCGCCTGGCCGGCGTCACCTCCAACAACAACGGCATGCTCGGCCTGCAGGCGAACTACGCCGACGGCCTGGTCGCCAGCGACGTGCTCGCCGACAACAACAACGTCGAGCACTACAACACCGCGCCGGTCTCGGGCGGCTTCAAGATCACCCGGTCCCGTGGGCTCACCATCCAGAACAGCTCGTTCACGCACAACCGCGGCCCGGGCCTCTGGTTCGACGAGTCCTGCTACGACGCGAAGGTCGTCAACAACCGAATGGTCGACAACCTCAAGCACGGGATGGCCTTCGAGATCTCCTCGCTGGCCGTGATCGCCGACAACGTCATCACCGGCAACCCGTCGACCGGCATGAAGATCAACGACGCCACCAACGTCCGGATCTGGAACAACACCATCGGCGGCAACGGCAAGAACATCGACCTGGTGCAGGACACCCGCCGGGCCACCGACCTGTCCTGGCCCGGGCACGACCCGCGCCAGTCGCTGCCGGACCCGACCGTGACCTGGCTGCTCGGCAACGTGCAGTTCATGAACAACCTGGTCAGCAAGCCGACCTCGACGTACGGCATGTACGTGCGCGACTACAGCGGCGCGCGCAGCGCGGCCCAGATGGGCATCACCGTGAACGGCAGCCAGTTCAACGCCCAGCCCACGGGGACCCTGGTCGTCTGGGGCATCACCGCGAGCACGACCGCCAGCTACAAGACGGTCGACACCTTCGAGTCGGGCGCCAAGCAGGGCCCCTACAACGGTGACAGCGCCACCACCACGGCCCCGCTCGGGCTGCCCAGCGACATCGCCGCGCTGGTGGGCCAGGCGGCCGGAGCCAAGAAGATCGGCGCCTTCTGAGGCGCGACGCTCCGCGCACGACCGCACCTGCGCTGCCCCCGACCACCCGTGGTCGGGGGCAGCGGCGTTCCACGGTAAACTCGTTCCTGGCCGATCGCCCGCTCAGGCGTCCCCTCCGAGAACCGGAGAGAACATGAGTCGACCGCACGACGGAGGCGGACCCTCGACCGTCCCGGCACGTCGCGCGCGCCTCGACTCGCTCACCGGCCTGCGCTTCGCAGCGGCCGTGCTCGTGGTGATCCACCACGTCGTGCGCAACGACGTCTACTCCTCCGGGCTGGTCTCCCTGCCCGTGCTCAAGCCGTTGGCGACGTTGGGCTACACCGGCGTCACCTTCTTCTTCGTCCTCTCCGGCTTCGTGCTCACCTGGTCCTGGAGACCGGCGATGCCACGGCAGGAGTTCTACGTCCGCCGCTTCGCCCGGGTCTACCCGCTGCACCTGGTGACCTGGGTGCTGGCGATCCCCTTCGTGCTCGCCGTCACCCACGAGTGGTCGACCCGCGCCGCCGTGGTCACGCTCCCCCTGCTGCAGGCGTGGTCCCCCGACTCCGACATCACCTTCGGGATGAACAGCGTCAGCTGGTCGCTCTCGTGCGAGGCGTTCTTCTACGCCTGCTTCCCCTTCCTGGTCCGGCCGATCAGCCGGCTCGCCGGGCGCGGGCTGCTGGCGGTGGGGGCGGGAGCCCTCGGCATCCTGGTCGTGGCGCCGGGCGTCGCCTACGCGCTCGGCGGCCGCGACGCGGTCGCGATCTTCTATTACTTCCCCGCCTACCGGATCTTCGAGTTCGTGATCGGCATCTGCCTGGCGACCGCCGTCGCGCGGGGCTGGAACCCGCGCATCCCGCGCTGGTCCGGCGCGGTCGCCGTGGTGCTGTCGTTGGCGCTCGCAGCCGTGGGCGACCACCTCTTCGCGGAGGTCACCTCCAGCCGCGCCCTGCCGCGGCCCGCGGCGACGCTGGTGATGCTGCCGGCCTTCGTCCTGCTGATCCTGGCCGGCGCTCTGAACGACGTGAACCGGCGCCGGAGCCTCGCCGCGCACCCGTGGATGCTGCTGCTGGGCGCCTGGTCCTTCGCGCTGTACATGACGCACCTGATGCTGCTCACCGTGCTGCGCGACCTGCCGTTCACCAGCGACGTGGTCGACACCCTCGGGGCGCCCCTGTCCCTGCTCGTGCTCATCGGGCTCTGCGTCGCCCTCTCGTGGGCCGCCTACACCTGGGTGGAGCACCCCGTCGAGCGGTGGATCCGCACCGGCTACGTGCACCGGCGCGGTGGCGGCGGGGGTGGCGCACCGGTCACGGCACCGGTCACGGCACCGGCCGCGGCACCGGCCGCGGCCGCGCCGGCCGAGTCCCCGGACCCAGAGGTCGACCGCGAGGCGCCGGCGCAGACGCCGTCCCACGACCGGCCGGCGCGCCGGTCTCGGCTGCCCGGGTCGAGCGCCCGGATGGTGGGCGCGATGTCCGGCCAGGTCAGCCAGGCGCTGGCCAGCTTCGGCCTGCAGGTCGTCGCGGCGCGCGCCCTCGGCGCCTCCGGCCTCGGTCTCTTCGCCCTCCTGTACGGCGCGATCGTGCTGGCCACCGCGCTCTCCTCCGGCCTGATCGGCGACAGCCTGACGGTCCTGGACCGGGGGGACCGCCCGGTCCGCGCGGCGCTGACCCGGCTCGCCGTGCTGGTCGCGACCGGCTGCGGCCTCGCCGCGGTCGCCTTCGGCTGGCTCAGCGGGTCGCTCTCGCTCACCGCCGCCGTGCTCTTCGGGCTCGCCACGACGGTGTTCCTCCTCGAGGACGCACTGCGCCGGCTCCTGATGGCCACGATGCGGTTCTGGTCGCTGCCGGTGGTCGACTTCACCAGCCTCGCGGTCTCCCTGGTCGTCCTGCTGGTCGGGTCCACCACCGGCACCCTGGAGATCGGCTGGTTCATGGGCGCCCTCGCTGCGGGCCAGCTCGCCGCGCTCGTGGTCGCGTGGGTCCGGCTGCCCGCCGCTGAGCGCCCCCTTCCGATCACCGGACCCGCCGCGATGGGCACCGTGTGGGGCTTCGGGGCGTGGCGCTCGCTGCAGATGAGCATCCGGCCCGCCACCCTGGTCGCGTTCCGGCTCACGGTGACCGCGCTGGTGGGCCTCACCCTCTACGGCCAGCTCGAGGCCGCCCGGGTCTACATGGCCCCCGCCCTGATCCTGGTCAGCGGGATGGGCTCCTTCCTGCTGCCGAGCTATGCGTCGGCCGGCGACCGCTCCACCACCTCGCTGCTGGCCAAGGCCGACAAGGCAGCGGTGGCGCTGCTGGGCGGCACCTGCGTGATGGGACTGGTCGCGGTGGCCGCGCTCCCCCTGGTCGGTGACGTGCTGACCGGCGGTGACTACACGATCAGCCGGGTGGCGGTCCTCGCCTGGGCGTCGCTGGCCGCCGCCACCGCCGCCCTCACCCCGTACACGACCCTGGCCGCCGTACGCGGCCGGCAGCGCGCCGTCACCGCGATCCGGATCCTCGACCCGGCCATCTCGCTCGTCCTGCTCGTCCCGCTCACCCTGCTGGCCGCCGACCTCGCCCCGGTCTCGCTCGCGCTCGGGAGCCTCGTCGCGGGGCTCACCCTGCGCGGGGCGCTGAGCCGCACCACCCGGCCGACCGCTTCGTCCAGCAGAGCACCGTCCGCCGTCCCGTCTGCCACCCCAGGGAGTTCCTCGTCATGAGCGTGCCCGAAACATCCTCCACCCGTCGCGCCCCGACGGGCACCTACCGCGAGATCGTCCAGCAGCTCTCGGCAGGTGCGAGCAAGACCAACAAGGGCGCCCCGGGCTACACCCGCTGGGTCAACCGCCCGCTGGGCCGACGGGCGGCGGCCTGGGGCTACCTGCACGGCCGCACGCCCAACCAGCTGACCTTCACCAACGCTGCGGTCATCTTCCCGGTCTTCGTACTCATCGCGCTCGTCGAGCCCTCGGCGTGGTGGTCGCCGCTCGCAGCCCTGCTGCTGCTGGCCGCCTACGTGCTCGACTCCGCCGACGGCATGCTGGCCCGGCTGCGCGGTGGGGGAAGCAAGGCCGGGGAGTGGCTCGACCACGCGATCGACTCGGCCAAGACGTCGACCGTGCACGTGGTCGTGGCCGTGGCGATGTACCGCTTCTACGACCTCGACACCGCCGCCTGGCTGCTGGTGCCGCTCGCCTTCGGCATCGTGCACGCCACCTACTTCTTCGCGCTGATGCTCGCCGACGACCTGCGCCGGCTCGCCAAGGTCGAGCGCGGGGTCTCCGCCAGTCCGGTGGTGACCAACGAGAAGGCCTCCACGCTGCGGTCGCTGATCATGCTGCCCAACGACTGGGGCGTGCTCTGCCTCACGCTGGCCCTGCTGCCGGTGCCGTGGCTGTTCATCACCGTCTACGGTCTGCTGCTGGTCGCCAACGCCCTCTTCCTCGCGGCCGGCTCGGTGCGGTGGTACCGGGAGCTCGTCACGCTCTGAGCGCCGCGGCCACAGTCCCAGGCGCCGGCGACCGGGTCAGCCGGTCGGCCCAGCGAGGAAGTGGTCGTAGCTCGCCACCAGCGGCGCGTTGGTCGCCGAGCCGGACAGGTAGGACCGCAGGCCGACCCCGCCGCTGCCCTGGAGGCTGGTCGCGGAGTCGGTCACCGAGCCGGTCCACGTCGCCGGCTCGGCCGTGCCCTCGCGCCACAGCTTGGCGCGCAGGGTGGTCGGGCTGGTGCCGACGACCTGCAGGCGCAGCGAGAGCCGGGCGCCGGCGGTGACCGTCAGCCCGGTGGCCCGGGTCTGCAGCGCCGTCTCGGTGGTGCCGACGATCCGGCCGAGGATCAGGTCCACCGTGCCGTTACTGTTGTACTTGGCCTTGCCGTAGTAGACGTCGCCGTTGGGCATCCGACGGCCGACCACGCTCAGGTGGACTCCTCCGCCGGTGGCCGCCTTGTCGATGCCCAGGCTGACGTCGACCTCGGTGTCGTTGGACAGCACGCTCATCAGGTTGGCCTGCCGGTCGGCACCGGCCGAGCCGAGCCGCATGACGCCGACGCCCCCGCCGACGGTGTAGTTGGTCGCGGTGCCCGTCACGGTCCACGCGCCCCCGGTGTCGGCGGTCCCCCACCCCGACGACGAGGTGCGCCCGAACTCGTCCCCGGCGAACGCCACCGGGGCGCTCGCCACGACCACCGACTTCGTCAGCGTCGCGGGCGCGCCGTCACCGTCGACGACCGTCAGCGTCACGTCGTACGTCCCGGCGGCGAGGTAGGCGTGGTGGGCCACCGCACCGGTCGCGGTGCCGCCGTCCCCGAAGTCCCAGGCGTAGGAGGCGATCGGACCGCCGTCGTCTGTGGACCCGGTCGCGTCCACGTCGACTGCAAGCGGCGTGGTCTGCACCGTGAAGGCCGGCTGCGGCGGCTCGTTCGGCCCGCCGACGGTCACCGTCCGGGTCAGCGTGCCGGTGGCACCCGCGCCGTCGGTGACGGTCAGGGTCACCGGGTAGGAGCCGGCGGAGGAGTACGGGTGGGACACCGTCGCCCCGGAGCCGGTCGAGCCGTCCCCGAAGTCCCAGGCGTAGGAGGCGATCGGGCCCTCGGGGTCGGAGCTCGTCGAGCCGTCGGCGGAGATCGTCAACCCGGCACGCGCGGTCGTGAAGGCCGCGGTGGGCGGCTGGTTCGGTGCGGTCACGGTCACCTGCTGCGAGGTGCTCGCACTCACGCCACCGGCGTCGGTGACGGTCAGCCCCACGGTGTAGACGCCGCTGGTCGCGTACGTGTGGGCGGCAGTCACCCCGGTCGCGGTCCCGCCGTCGCCGAACGTCCAGGCGTAGGACAGCGGCGTCCCCTCGGGGTCGCTCGAGGTCGAGGCGTTCGTCGAGACCAACAGTCCGCTGGACTGGTGGGTGAAGGCCGCCGTCGGCGGCTGGTTCGGGGTGACGCCCTTGCCCTCGGCGAAGTGGGCCGCGATCTCGCCTCCGGTGAGCTCGCGCTTGTAGACCGCCGGCTCGTCGATGCTGCCGGCGAAGTAGGCGCTCGCCGGCGCCGAGGTCCACCCGCTGAGGCTGTCCCCGCCGACCCGCCAGTATCCCAGGGCGAGGTGCTCCCCCACGGTCGCGTCGGTGCGGGAGGCGACCAGCGCGCCGTCGAGGTAGAGCTTCATGCCGGCCTTCGACAGCGAGGCGGCGACGTGGTGCCAGGCGCCGTCCCGGTAGGTCCCGGGACTGATCAGGGCCAGCCGGCTCGCGTTGGGCTTGACCCCGAAGAGCAGGTGGCCCGCGTTGTCCATGTAGAGGTGGCGGTCGACGTGGGTGGAGTTCCCGGTGTTCGCCGAGCCCCAGCCGATCAGCTTGCCGCCCCGGGTGGTCGTCGTGCGGAACCAGGCCTCCAGGGTGAACTCGTCCGGCGGGCTCTCCTGGAAGCTGGTCGCGGCGAAGCCGGTGCTCGTCCCGCTGAACGTCGCGGCGGTGTCGGCGTCGCCGGCGATCGCGCCCGGGGTCCCGCTGGTGACGCCGGTGCCCAGCGTCAGGTCGCGGAAGCCGGCGTGGTCGCGCGCGGTCGTCGCCCCCGAGCCGCCGAGCCGCCAGAAGTCGGTCGGCTGGCTGTCGTAGACCGCGGCCAGGTAGGGGCTCACCGTCCCACTGGAGGCGGCCGTCACGGTGACCCAGTTGGAGTTGGCGATGTTCCCGAACGGGTCGGTCACGGCGACCCGGTAGCGGTGGGTGCTGCCGGGAGCGACGGTGTCGGTGTAGCCGGTGGTGTAGGGGTTCCAGTAGTTCGCGCGCTGGGAGACGGTCCGGACCAGGCCGGCCGCGCTCTGCGCGTCGCGGTAGACGCGGTAGGTCAGGTAGTCGTTGTCGAGGTCGCGGTTGGTGGTCCAGCCGATCCGCACCTTGCCCGCCGCCGGGGAGCTGACGTTGAGGGGGTAGGTGTCGTTGAACAGCGAGGGTCCGCGCTTGTTGGGGGCGATCGCCGCCGAGGCGAACCGCACGAGCCCCTGCTGGGCCACGTTGTTGACCTTGGTGAACTCCCCGCCCATCACCACGTAGTCGTTGTTGCCGGCCAGGGACCAGCCTCCCTGGTTGGTGCCGGTGTAGGTCCCGGAGTTCACCGCGGGGTACCAGGTCAGCGGCGACGGTGCCGGCTGGCCGGCGTAGTTGGTGTACCGGGCCTGGTTGGGCTCCCAGGTGACGGTCTGGGTCGGCGCCTTGGTGAAGGCGACCGCGCGGTTGTAGGGGTACTCCCCCACCGTTCCGGCGCCCTGGGTGAAGCCGCCGATGTTCTCGCAGTAGTGCGCGTGCCCGACCGAGTAGACCACCGCCCCCCGCTCGAGGACGTTGTAGGAGTCGCCGTGGCAGTCCGCGATCCAGCGCACCTCGCCCGCGTTCCAGCTGGCGGCGAAGACGCCCTCCAGGGTGCCGCCGTCCGCCCCGAAGGTGTACCCGCTGCCGTACACGTAGGTGCCGTCGGTGACCAGCGACGTGATCGCGCCGTCGATGCCGCCGTCGCGGGCGATGCTGTTGACGGCGAAGGGCAGGCTGGCCCCCGTCGTGGTGTCCAGCAGGGCGAGCCCGTAGCCGGGGTTGGAGGAGCCGTTCATCGAGGTGAAGGAGCCTCCGGCGACCACCCGGGTGCCGGAGGGGTTGATCGTCAGGGCGTTGACCTGGCCCCCGACGGCCTGGGGCGCCCAGTCGAGGAGCGCACCGGTGGAGGCGCTGAACGCCGCCAGGTTGGAGCGCGGGGTGGAGCCCGAGGCGGTGAAGTTGCCGCCCACGAAGACCTTGGTGTCGGTGGCGACCACCGCGTGCGCGGCGTAGGAGAGCGTCGGGGCGAAGGAGGTGATCCGCGCCCCGGTCGCGACGTTGAAGGCGGTCAGCCGCCGCACGGTGGCGCCGTTGACGGTGGTGAAGTCGCCGGCGACGTAGAGGCGGGTCTTGTCCGGCGAGAGCGCGAGTGCCCGCACCTGGGCGTTGAGGTTGGGCGCGAACGAGCTGATCAGCGCACCGGTGCGGATGTCGTAGGCGAGCAGGTTGTTGCGCGCGACGGTGTTGACGCCCGGGGCGGACCCGGCCGGACGGGCCGTGGTGAAGCTGCCGCCGGCGTACACGGTGTTCCCGACCACCACCTGGGTCCAGACCACGCCGTTGATCTGGACGGTCGGCAGGGCGTCACCGGCCACCGTCGGTGGCGTGGTGACGTCCGCCGGGTTCTCGGGGGCCGAGTCCGCCCGGGCGGGAGGCGTGCCTCCCACCAGGACGAACCCGGCTGTCGCGACGATCAGGAGGGTGGCCAGCAGGGCCCGGAGCCGGGTCCTGCTGCTCCCGGTCGAAGCTGCTCCTGCGAGCGTCCCCAACTCCACCGAGACCATGGTGTGCCTGCTTCCCAGCCACCCCCGTGGCCCGTTTCCGTACTAGGAAGTCGTGCTGTGTGGCTGTCAGCCGGTGGGACCGGCCCACAGGTGGTCGAACGACGCCAGGATCGGCGCGTTCGTGGACGACCCCGAGAGGTACGCCTTGAACCCGACCGTGCCGGCTCCCTGCAGCGAGTCGGCGGTGCCGCTCACCGAGGCCGTCCAGTCGGCGGGCTCGGTGGAGCCCACCTTCCAGAGCTTGGCGCGCAGCGTGGTCGGCGCGGTGCCGAAGGCCTGGACCCGGACGGCCAGGCGGTCGCCCGGCTGCACCGTGATCCCGGTGGCCTTCGTCTGGAGCACGGTCTCGACGCCACCGACGATCTGGCCCAGCAGCAGCTGGACGGTCCCGTCGGCGTTGTACTTGGCCTTGCTGTAGTAGACGTCGCCGTTCGCCATCCGCCGGACGTTGGCGTTGATGTGGACGCCGCCGCCGTTGACGGCCTTGTCCAGCCCGAACTCCGCCCGCAGCTCGGTGTTGTTGGAGGAGGGCCCGACCAGGAAGGTCTGCGGACCCGCTCCGGCCGCGGCCATCCTCATGGTCGCCTGCGCGCCGTCGACCTGGTAGTTGGCGGCCGTGCCCGAGACGGTCCAGGTGCCGCCGGAGTCGGCGGTCCCCCAGCCGTTGGTGACCGAGCGGGTGAACTCGTCCACCGCGAACGGGACCGGACCAGCCGGCGGTCCGCCGGCGGCGACGGTGACCTGCAGCGTCTTGGTCGACGTCAGGCCGCCGGAGTCCGTCACGGTCAGCGTCACCGGGTAGGTGCCGTCGGCGGTGTAGGAGTGCGCGGCGGTGACCCCGGTGGCGGTGCCGCCGTCTCCGAAGTCCCAGGCGTACGACGCCAGCGGACCCTCCGCGTCGCTCGACCCGGACGCGTCGACCTGGACGTCCAGGGCGCTCACGACCGCGTTGAAGGCGGCCACGGGAGCGGCGTTGGGCTTGACCACGCTGACCTGGTGGGTCGTCGAGGAGATGCCGCCCTGGTCGTCGGTCACCGTCAGGGTGACCGGGTAGGTGCCCGTGGCGAGGTAGTCGTGCGTGGCCGTCACCCCGGTGGCGGTCGCGCCGTCACCGAAGTCCCAGGCGTACGACGCGATGGTGCCGTCGGTGTCGGTCGACGCGTTGGCGTCGGTGCTCACCTTCAGCCCGGCGACGGTCTCGCTGAACGTCGCGGTCGGCGGCGTGTTCGGCACGACGACCCCGGTGCCGGCCGCGTAGTGGCCCGACACCTCCTCGGCGCTGAGGTCCCGCTTGTAGATCGCGACCTCGTCGATGGAGCCGGACAGGTAGTTGCTGAACGGCTTGTTGGGCCATGAGCCGAGGTTGTCGCCGCCGATGCGCCAGTAGCCCCAGTAGCCGGGCTGACCGCGGGTGACGTCGGTGCGCTGCGCGGCGAGCTGGCCGTCGAGGTAGAGCCGCATGCCGGCGGGCGAGAGCGTCGCGACCACGTGGTGCCAGGCACCGTTGCGGTAGCTCCCCGAGGTGCTGATCACCTGGGCGTTGCCGTCGTACACGCCGAAGACGACGCGGCCGTTGGAGTCGAGGTAGACCTGGCGGTCGTAGCTGCCCGAGTTGGACCCGACCGGCTTGTCGCCGAACCCGATGATCTTGCCGCCGAGCAGGGAGCTGGTCTTGAACCAGGCCTCCACGGAGAAGACGTCGGGCGGGGAGTCCTGCAGGTTGCTGGACACCGAGCCGTTGGTGGAGCCGTTGAAGCTCGCCGCGGGGTCGGTGTCACCGGCGATGGCGCCGGAGGTGCCCCGGGTCACGCCCGTCCCGGCGGTGGCCCCGATGAAGCCCACCCGGTCGGCGACGGTCGTGCCGCTGGTCTCGCTGAACCGCCAGTAGTCGGTCGGCTGGCTGTTGTAGATGGCCTTGACGTAGGGGCTGTCGGCGCCGGAGCTCGCGACGGTGACGTTGACCCAGTTGGAGTTCGCGATGTTGCCGAGCGGGTCGGAGACCGCGACCCGGTAGCGGTGCGTCGAGCCCGGCTCGAGCCCGGTGTCGGTGAACCCGGTGGTGTAGGGGTTCCAGAAGGTGGCCCGCTGGGTCACCGTCTTGACCAGGTTCGCGCCGCGCTGCTCGTCGCGGTAGACCCGGTAGGTCAGGTAGTCGTTGTCGATGTCCTTGTTGGTGGACCAGTTGATCCGCACCTTGCCGGCCTCGGTGGAGTACACGTTGAGCGGGTAGGTGTCGTTGAACAGCGTCGGGCCGCGCTTGTTGGGCGCCTTCGCGGCGACCGCGAAGCGCACCAGGCCCTGCTGGGCGACGCCGTTGACCTTCGGGAACTCGCCGCCGAGCAGGACGTAGTCGTCGTTGCCCGTCACCGTCCAGGCGGCCTGGCTCTGGCCGGTGACCGTGCCCGCGCTGAGCGTCGGGTACCAGGTCAGCGGGGCGGTGGTGGGCTGGCCGGCGTAGTTGAAGTAGTTGCCGCCGTAGGTCTCGCGGACGGCGGTGCTGCTCGGCGTGGTGCTGAACGCGGTCGCCCGGTAGAACGTCCAGGTCGGGGTGGTCTGCGGGAAACCGCCGACGATGCCGCAGTAGTGCGAGTGGCCGACCTGGTAGACGACGCCCTTGATCGGCGCGACGCCGTAGGTGTCGCCGTGGCAGTTGTTGACGTAGCGGACCGAGCCGTCGGCCCAGCTGGTGGAGAAGTTGCCCTCGATGGTGCCGCCCGAGCCGAAGACGTAGCCGCCGCCGTACAGGTTGGTGCCGTCGGAGGTCAGCGTCGTGATGGCGGCGTTCGCTCCGCCGTTGCGCAGCAGGGAGTTCGCCGCGAAGGGCAGGCTCGCGCCGGTGGCGGTGTCCAGCATCGCCAGGCCGTAGCCGGGGTTGCCGGAGCCGTTCATGGTCGTGAAGGAGCCGCCCACGGCGACCTTGGAGGAGTCCGGGCTCAGCACCATCGTGCGCGGGAAGCCGTTGGCAGGAACGGGTGCCCAGTCCAGCAGCGCGCCGTTGGTGCTGGAGAAGGCGGCGAGGCCGCTGCGCGTCGCGGTGCCGACCGCGGTGAACTGGCCCGCGGCGTACACGGTGCTGTCGGTGGCGACGAGGCTCCACACGTTGTAGTTCGGGGCCGGCAGGAAGCCCGTGACCCGGGCGCCGGTCGCGGTGCTGAACGCGGCGATGCGCTTGGCCGACGCCCCGTCGACGGTGGTGAAGTCGCCGCCGACGTAGATGCGGGACTTGTCCGGCGAGACCGTGATGGTGCGGACCTGGCCGTTCAGCGACGGGGCGAACGAGCTGATCAGCTCACCGGTCTGGATGTTGTAGGCCAGCAGGTTGTTGCGCGTCACGGTGTTGACCCCGGCCGCGGCGCCCGCAGGGCGGGCGGTGGTGAAGCTGCCGCCCGCGTAGACGGTGTCGCCGACGATGACCTGCGACCACACCACGCCCTCGATCTGCACGGTGGGCAGGCCGTCGGCGGTCACCGTCGCCGGGTTGGTCGGATCGTTCGGCACCGCCGGCGCCGAGTCCGCGAGGGCGGGGGCCTGCGGGAGGCTCACCCCGACGCACACGAGCCCGACCGCCAGCACGAACGCTCGCACCCTACGAATTACGGACGCGCCAGTCAGCGCGTCTCCCCCACGAGACGTCACGAAAAGATCCCCACTCAGTTGTTCTTCGATCGCTGCGCACCCCTGCGCAGCGTTCCCCACAACTGAGGTTACGCGGCTTCTGCCCGATTCCCCAGCCGCCGGACGAAGTCTGACCGAAAGGCACGCGGGGCCATAGCCCGTACGGGCTACTCGCGCGGTGGAGCCGCCGTCGTGGTCAGCCGACGGCCCCGGCGAAGGCGACCGTGGGCGCCTTCCCGGAGTAGCTGACCTCGACCCGCACGCGGTCGCGCTGGTCCTTCGGCACGGTGACCACGTAGGTGCCCTGGGCCGAGGCGCCCGGGGCCAGGACGCCCTGCAGCGGCGATGTCCCGGTCGACAGCGCCACCGCCGGCGTGCGGGCCTTGCCGTAGGTGACGAAGACGACGACGCCGTCGAGGGCGACCCGCTTCTTCGACCCGTTGGTGGCCCGCAGGTCGATCGCCAGCGCCGGTCCGGCGATCTCCCCCGCGGTCCGGGCGCGCCCACGCACCGCGGTGATGTCCGTCAGCTCGACGGTGACCCCGGTGCCGAACGCCGCGGTCTGCTCCAGACCGACCGGTGGCAGCGTGCGGACCGGCTTGGACGGCACGGTGCTCCCGGTGCCGGGCGTGAAGTCGGTGCCCGGCGAGGCCGACGGCACGCCTGGCACCCCCGTCGACGGGCCGTCCCCGGCGTTGCCGGCCGGGTCGGGGTCGTCACCGCCCCGCAGGAGCACGAAGAGCACCACGAGCAGCACGACCAGCACGGCCGCGCCACCGGCAGCGAGCAGCGCCGTACGCCGCGAGGACGAGGAGGCGGGCGTGGTCATCGTCGAGCGGAGCCGGCGTACACGTAGCCGACGACCGGCGCGTTCAGCGACTGCGCCGACAGCGCGAGGTCCTCGACGCTCTCCTCGAGCGCACCCTCCTCGACCACCAGCAGGACGCAGTCGGCCAGCGCGGTGAGCAGCGGCGCCAGCGGCCCGCTGCCGCCGGCCCCCGCGTCGACGATCACGAAGTCGCAGGAGTCGGCCAGCCC
Organism: Marmoricola sp.; assembly: GCA_044227235.1. Classification (GTDB taxonomy): domain Bacteria; phylum Actinomycetota; class Actinomycetes; order Propionibacteriales; family Nocardioidaceae; genus Marmoricola_A. The sequence continues at coordinate 241,942 of JBGAFN010000001.1, forward strand.
GGCCAGCGACCGGCGGAGGTTGTCGGCGACCCCGGGGACCGACCAGTCCACCGTGGCGTGACCGCGCAGGAGGACGGGCACCTCGGACTCCCCGACGGCCACCGGGCTCAGCGGCGGGGCGCCGTCGGAGCCCGACAGCAGCACCTCGGCCAGGCCGGCGCCCTTGGGGTCGGCCCCCTTGGTCAGCGGGTCGGCCTCCACCACGGTCGCCGGGATGCCCTGCAGCCGGATGCCGTAGGCGAGCCCGAGGGCCACCTCGTGGCTCTGGCCGCGCGAGCGGGCGTCGAGCAGCACCACGACGCCGCGGGGCACCCGGCTGCGCAGGCTGACGGCGGCACCGACGTAGTCGTCGGGACGGGCGATCCTGCCGGCGCGACGAGCCGGCGTGACGGTGGCGAGCATCGGGACCCCGGTCAGGTCGCCGGTGCGACGCGGGTCGCGGACCTCGCGCCGGCGGTCGGCCAGCAGCCAGGTGACGACGGAGGCGACGACCATGCCCAGGAGCAGGCCGATGGCGATGTCCTTGAGCGGGAGCGAGGGGGTGCTGACCTCGTCCACCGAGGAGGTGGTCACGAAGTCGACGCCGTCGCCGTAGGCGGCCGAGTCGGTGCGGATCTCGCTGGCGTTGTTGCGCAGGGTGGCGATCGAGGTCGCGGCGGCCTGCGCCGAGGGGCTGCCCGGCGACGCCTTGGCCGCCTGCGAGGTGATGCTGTCGATGTCCTCCTGGATCGAGTCCAGGACGGCCTGGGTGCGGTCCTGCACGTCGGCCTGGGTGATGCTGCGGTAGGCGTCGGCCAGCGTCTCGGCGACGGTCACGGCGTCGCGGGCGGTGTCACCGGTGACGAGCACCGAGATCTGGTTCGACGTCGAGGTGGTCGTCACGGTGATCCGGTTGCGCAGGTCCTCCGGGGTGACCCCGGTCGCGAGCTGGTCGGAGACCCGGCCGAGGACCTCGTCGCTGTCGAGGAAGTCGGCGCGCTGGGCGACGAACCGGGACAGCGAGGCGTCGCCGACGATGCCGGGCGCCAGCACGTTGTTGGAGCTGGGGTTGGTCAGCGCGATCCGCGCCCCGGCGGTGGGCGGCGGCAGCGTGACGAAGCCCACGGCCGCGGCGAGCAGCGTGAACAGGGCGACGATCCCGACGAAGAGGAACCGGTAGCGCCAGGCCGCGGCCAGGATGCCGGTGGTGCGGACGTCGTCCTCCACCCCCGTCACCGAGGTGCTGGAGGATCCGGCGGGGACGCGTGCTCGGGTGCGCGGCGCGCTCGTCATGGCGACTCGTTTCGTAGTGCTGGTGAGGTGCGGAGGGTCGGGTGGACCGGAGGACGGAGGAGGGCGGACCAGCCGATCGCCACCAACAGCCAGGTGAAGCTGACGTTGGAGACGCCCCCGATGCCCGCTGCGGTGACTCCGTTGACGACCAGCAGGGCCATGATGCAGAGGAGGATCATACGGTCGGTCTCGATGCTGGTGCCCCGCACGCGGGACGGGAGGACCACCAGCCGGCCGACCAGGCTCAGCACGACCGCCGCCCACAGCAGCAGCCCGCACAGACCGAGGTCGACCATGACGTTGACCACCATGTTGTGGCCGCCGCCCAGACCGGTGGAGTCGTAGAAGATGCCGCGGGAGGCGTAGAGGCCGGACCCGAAGAGCGGCTCGCTCCGGAAGGCCTGGAAGGCCACCGTCCACAGGCTCGTCCGCTCGTTGAGGGAGAGCAGCTTCTCGGTCGACGAGCCACGCTCGATGTAGGCCAGCAGCACCTTCTCGGCGGCGAGCCAGACGACCAGGGCCAGCCAGGTGGCTCCGAGGAGCCCGGCGACGCTGCGCCCGGGCCGGCGCGAGAAAATCGCGTACGTCGCGACGGCGGCGATCACGCCGGCGAGCGTGCCGCGGGTGTGGTTGACCAGCAGGGCGGTCAGGTTCACCACCAGGAGCAGGGTGTAGACCCACCCCCGCCACCGCACGCCGGCGGTGTCCCCGTGACGCTCGAGGAGGTAGACCAGGCAGATCACCACCGAGACGCCCATGAAGATGGCCGAGGTGGTCGAGTGCACCGCCAGCCAGGTGAACCGGCCGGCCTGGGTGGTGGACTGCGGGAACGGCTTGACGATGCCGATCCCGATCGAGGCGACCGTGAGCAGGACGAAGGCGTGTGCGAGCCGGTGGAAGTGGGCCCGGGTGGCGGTCCGGTACGCCGTCCACACGAGCAGCAGGGCGATGACGACCTCGGTCGCCCGCACCGCGGCCACGACCGGGTAGGGCGACCAGAGCACGGACGCGCTCAGGAAGGCGGTGTAGGCGACGGCCCACGCCAGGGCGGGCACCGTCCGCGAGGCCCTCGGGGCGGGCGAGCGCGCCTGCAGCAGGTAGAGCGCCACGGCGGCGTACAGCCCGACCTCGATCAGCGTGCTCAGGTCGGCCTGGCCGCTCAGCGAGCTGGAGACCGAGCGGACCCGCCACTTGTACTCGCTGCCCACGATCAGGGCCAGCGCGCACACGGCCAGCCACCAGCGTTCCCAGCGGGCCCGGAAGCGCTGCGAGCGCTCCAGGTGGACGCGACGGGGCGCCAGCCGCGCTTGCACGCGGCCGTACGTGGTCTCCGTGACCGACAAGCCCCCGACCTCCCCTGACCGGCAGATGAGACTCCCAGGGTACCGGGCGAACCGGACACCTCTGACCGGATTCGGCTGTGACGTGACCCGGTCCGGCCCCCGACGGGAGTCGGGAACCGGACCGGGGCGAGTGGTGCGAGGCGGGTCAGCCGTTGACCCAGGCGCCCAGGGAGCGGGCCCCGGTGGCGCGTCCGAGCAGGCCGGCCACGGTCGCGCTGAGCGGGACCGCGCTGCTCGTCGTGGACGCCCCGGTGGCCGTCAGCGAGCCGTCCGCGTTGAGCACCGAGCTGCCGTCGTAGGACGCCGAGCCCGCCTCCTGGCCACGAGCGGTGCGGAAGGCCGCCAGCGTGGTGTAGGTGTACGCGCTGCTGGCGCCGTTGGCCCACACCGCGAACCGGCTCGGGGCACCGGTGGGGCGGTTGTAGACGTTGCCGCGGAAGTCCAGGTTCAGGCCGTCGCCGGTGAACTCCTTGCTGTAGTCCTCGACGCAGACCATGCAGTCCGAGGCGCCACCGGCGTTGCTCACCACGTTGTTGAACGAGGAGATGTTCCGGATGATCCAGGGCTCGGTCGGGTCGGGGTTGGGCTGCTGGGGGTCGTGGCCCGGGGTCGTCGTCTGGGTCCCGCGACGGGTGTCCTGGACGATGTTGATGTTCCGGGCGTTGCCGACGAACGTGTTGTTCCAGAGCTCGACGGAGTCGCTGTCGTTGATCTTGATGCCCTGGCCGCCGTTGTTGAGCACGAGGTTGTCGGCGAAGACCAGGTGCGAGGAGATCTCGAACGAGACACCGTGGTGGGTGTTGCCGACCATGTTGTTGCCGACCACCTTGGCGTCGTACACCGACTCGTCCATCCACAGGCCCTTGCTGTAGTTGCCGGAGAAGTCGTTGTTCTTGATCAGCAGACCACGCGACCGGCAGATCTTCACGCCACCCGAGGCCGGGCTGGAGTTGAAGAACTCGTCGTTGTTCTGGCGGAAGCGCGAGTTGGTGATCTTGAAGTTGTACGACGCGTTGGAGCTGACTCCCATCAGGCCGTTGCGCTCGGCGGTCACCTTGTTGAGGGTGATGTCGCTGGTCACGGTGCCGATGCCGATGGTGGCGTTGTCGCTGGCGACCATGTTCTCCATCACGTCGCCGGTCCGCTCGAGGGTGACCGCGCCGATCATCCAGATCGAGTTCGCGTAGCGCCGGACGCCGAAGCCGCGCAGGACGACGTTGTTGTAGCGGACGCTGATGGCCTTGGAGAGGTCGGAGGCACGGACGGCGTGACCGGTCGGGTCGCTGCCGATGATGAGCTCCGAGGTGCTCTCGTCGAGGTAGAACGTGCCGGGCACGACCTTGGCGGCCGAGTCGACCTGCTGCTGGGCCACACCGTCGATGAAGACCTGGTCCGGGTGGGCGGCCATCGGGTAGTTCTGGTTCAGGAAGACCCAGCCGCTGGCGGCACCGTCCGGGGTGCCCTTGGTGTAGCTCGGGGAGGAGTCGAAGCGGGGGGTCCAGCCGGACTTGACCCAGACCGAGCCGCGCTGCACCCAGTCGGTCACCGCGCTGCTGCCGTCCAGCCAGACGACCTCACCGGGGTAGTTCTGGATGGTGACGGCGCGCGAGCTGATGGTCACCGACTCGTGGTAGGTGCCGCCGCGCAGGACGATCGTGCCGCCGGCCGGGGCGAGGGAGACCGCCTTCTGGATGGTCTTCACCGGGGCCGCGAGCGAGCCGGCGCTGGTGTCGGAGCCCGAGGGCGAGACGAAGACCGCGCCGCTGGGGATCGGGTACGACGTGGAGCCGAGCGGGGCGGCCCCGGCGTCGTTGGCCGGCCGGTTGGCGACCGCCGGGGACGAGACGGTCACCGACTTCGTCACCGAGGCGGTGGCGCCCTTGTCGTCGGTCACGGTCAGCACCACGGCGTAGGTGCCGTCGGCGGCGTAGGTGTGGCTGGCGGTCTTCCCGGTGGCGCTCGACCCGTCGCCGAAGCTCCAGGCGTAGGAGGCCACGGTGCCGTCGGAGTCCGCCGAGCCCGAGGCGTCGACCGAGGCGGTCAGGCCGGAGGCCGAGGAGGTGAAGGAGGCCGTCGGGGCGGCGTTGGGGGCGGTGACGGTCACGGACTTCGTGGTCGTCGCGGTCGCGCCCCGGTTGTCGGTCACGGTCAGCGCGACCGTGTAGGTGCCGGACGCCGCGTAGGTGTGCGAGCCGGTCTTCCCGGTGGCACTCGACCCGTCGCCGAAGGTCCAGGCGTAGGAGGCCACGGTGCCGTCGGAGTCCGCCGAGCCCGAGGCGTCGACCGAGGCGGTCAGGCCGGAGGCCGAGGAGGTGAAAGCAGCGGTCGGCGCCGCGTTGGGGGCGGTGACGGTGACGGACTTGGTGGTCGTCCCGGTCGCGCCCTTGTCGTCGGTCACCGTGAGCCCGACGGTGTAGGTGCCGGCCGCGCCGTAGGTGTGGCTGGCGGTCCTCCCGGTGGCGCTCGACCCGTCGCCGAAGGTCCAGGCGTAGGAGTACACGGTGCCGTCGGTGTCCGAGGAGCCCGAGGCGTCGACCGACGCGGTCAGGTCGGTGGAGGTCTGGGTGAAGGCCGCGGTGGGCGCGGCGTTGGGGGCGGTGACGGTGACGGACCTGGTGGTCGTCGCGGTCGCGCCCTTGTCGTCGGTCACCGTGAGCCCGACGGTGTAGGTGCCGGCCGCGTAGTACGTGTGGTTCGCGGTCTTCCCGGTGGCGCTCGACCCGTCGCCGAAGGTCCAGGCGTAGGAGGCCACGGTGCCGTCGGAGTCCGAGGAGCCCGAGGCGTCCACGGAGGCCGTCAGGTCGGAGGCCGAGGAGGTGAAGTCCGCGGTGGGCGCGACGTTGGTCGGGGTCGAGCTGCTCGGGGTCTGGCCCGTCGCGGTGACGTCCGCGACGGAGAGCGCCACGCTCCTGGTGGCGCTCGCGCTGTTGTAGACCCAGGTGCCGACGGCGCCGGCGGTCTGCAGGCGGCTCGCGCTCGCGTCGTCGGCGGAGACCTGCCAGGCGGGGGCCGTCTGGGAGGCGGGGCGGATGCGGGCGGCGACGCGGACGGAGTCGGTGCCGGTGGCGGTCGCGTCCAGGACCATGGCCTGTCCGGCCTTGACCGGCGTGCTCGAGGTCCAGGTGCTGCCGATCGCGGTCTCGGCGCCGCCGACGACGCGGCTCAGGGTCAGGGTCAGCGCGCCCGTGCTGGTGATGCGGACCTTGGCCGAGTAGCGGCTCTTGTCGCCCTGCTGGCGCAGGTTCACCCCGACGTACTCGCCGCCGCCGGTCGGCAGGGCCGGCACCGAGAAGGTCATCGTGGCGCTGGTGTCGAGGGCGGTGGCCGCCGAGGTGGAGAGCACCGACTTGCCGGCGGCCAGGCCGGTGACCTTGGCGACGCCGGAGCCGACCGAGGTGCCCGTGGTGTTGGACAGGGCCCAGGTGCCGCCGGTGGGGGCGGTGCCCCAGCCAGAGGAGACGGTGCGGTCGAAGAGGTCGGCGACCAGCACGTTGGTCGAGGCGGGCGACGACGAGGGCGACGACGAGGGCGACGACGAGGTGCTGCCCTTGGCGAGCAGCAGCGAGACGTCGTCGACGAAGAGCTTGCTGCGGGAGGTGACGTGGCGGCCGACGACGTTGAGGTCGAAGGTCGAGCCGGTCGCGGTGGCCAGCGTGTGCAGGGGCGCCTTGGTCCAGCGGTGACCGGCGCGGAAGCGGGTGACCGTGCGCTTGAGCACCCGGCCGTCGGCGGCGATCTCGCGCAGGACGGTGTAGCCGTGCACCGGCTTGCCGGCGGCGCGGACCCAGACGGCGCCGGAGAGCGCGTCGCCGGCCTCGATGTCGCCGCGGATGTCGGGGGCGTCGGTCAGGGCGACGCTGCCGCGGCCGGTGCGGGTCAGCACGGCGCCGTTGGTCGACGAGCGACCGGCGCGGGCGATCGCGAGGCGGGTGTGCGGGGTGACCTTCGCCCAGCCGAGGCGACCCTCGGCGAAGCTGCCGTTGCCGACCAGCGAGCGGTCGGCGGCACGGGCGGCGGGGGCGGCCGAGGTGACCTCGGTGGCGTGGGCGGCGGCGGTGAGGCCGGGGCCGAGAGGGGCGAGGACCAGGGCAGCCAGTCCGGTCGCCAGAAGGGGGCGGTTGAGCGTCGACATTGTTTCTCCCAAAACAGTCGTCAAGCTCGTCCCGGGCGGACCTCGTCGGGGGGATGGGTCCGATCCGGTGACGTGCGGTGGGCCGCCTGAGGGGGGTTGGGCGACCCGTGAGGGAAGGGGCTGCGACACCCGTCCGGCCCGGTTCCCATTCGGGACCTTCAGGAGGTCACAGAAGAAGGATGCAGGACTTAGGTCATGAAATGCCCGTAAAGCGGCTTTTGTAGCCAGAACGGACTAGACGGAGCGCTCAGATCGCGCTCGGATGGGACCACGGAACGATACTCACGTGCCCCGTGGGACGAATGTGACGTCTGGGCAGAAGGACGATAGTCCTGCCCGAGAAGGACCAGTTGGGGACGGTCCCGGGCCCACTGCGGGGCCGGTGCTCAGGAGTTGAAGGCCGACTGCGTGCGCTCGAGACCCTCGACCATCAGGGACTCGACCGCGTCAGCGGCCCGGTCGACCTGGAACGGGAGGATCTTGCGCTCGGCGCTGCTGTAGTCCGAGAGGACGAAGTCGGCCGGCGACTGCCGACCGGGGGGCCGGCCGACGCCGACCCGGACCCGGTAGAACTCCCCCGACCCGAGGGAGGAGCGCAGCGAGCGCAGGCCGTTGTGGCCGTTGTCGCCCCCTCCGAGCTTGACGCGCAGGGTGTCGAAGGCGATGTCGAGCTCGTCGTGCACCGCGACGACGTGGTCGACGGGGATCTTGTAGAAGGTGCAGAGGGTGGAGACCGCCCCGCCGGACTCGTTCATGTAGCTGCGGGCCCGCCCGAGCACCACCCGGGGACCGCCGATGCCGAGGCGGCCCTCGAGGACGTCGGCACGTCCCGACTTGTGGGCGCGAAGCGACCCGCCCATGCGGTCGGCCAGCTCGTCGAGGACGAGGTAGCCGACGTTGTGCCGGGTCCCGGCGTACGAAGGACCGGGGTTCCCCAGCCCGACGACCAACCAGACGTCGTCGCTCACGGGGATCCCCGGCCCTTCTGTGTGACTCAGTGGCGCGCGGCGAGCATCACTCGCCGGCGTCCTCCGCAGCCTCGTCGGTCTCGTCGCCCACGGCGGCCGCGGACTCCTCGGCGGACGTCTCGGCGTCGCTCTCGGTGTCCATCTCGACGACCTCGGTCACGTTGACGACGAGGGTGTCGCCGTCCACGGCCAGGGTCGAGCCCTGGGGCAGGGTCAGGTCGGAGGCCAGGATCTGGGTGCCGGCCTCGACGCCCTCGACGGAGACCTCGATGACCTCGGGCAGGTGGGTCGCCTCGGCCTCGATGGAGAGCGTGGCGTGCTCGATCTGCACCATGGTGCCCGCGGCGGCGTCGCCCACGGTGTGCACCGGGACGTCGACGGTGACCTTCTCGCCACGCTTGACGATCAGCAGGTCGAGGTGCTCGAGGTCGCCCTTGATGGCGTGGCGCTGGACCTGCTTGGGCAGCGCGAGCTCGGACTTGCCGTCGAGCTCGATGGACAGCAGCGCGTTGGCGCCACCGTGCTTGAGCGCCATCAGCGTCTCGTGGCCGGGCAGGGTGACGTGCAGCGGGTCCGTGCCGTGGCCGTACAGCACCGCCGGCACCTTGTGGTCGCGGCGGATGCGGCGGGCCGCGCCCTTGCCGAACTCGGTGCGGGCCTCGGCCTGCAGCTTGGTCTCAGACATCGGTGGAACTCCTCGTGAAATCGGTCTGGCTCAACGCAACGTGGTCGACTCGGGCGAGGAGAGGCGGGCCGCTTCACGCGCACGGCTGTGCACGGAGCGCACCGCGTCGATCACGGAGCGGGCCCGGGGACTTCCCCATGACTCCCTCGCCGAGGCAACCTGGCGATCTTAGTGGAGTGAGGGCACCTGGCGCGAATCAGGTCCGGTCGGCGTCCCGGGATGTGGCTCAGGCGTGGCCGTCGAAGAGGCTGGTGACCGAGCCGTCCTCGAAGACCTCGCGGATCGCCCGGCTGATCAGCGGCGCGATCGAGAGCACCGTGAGCTTGTCGAAGAGCCGGTCCTCGGCGATCGGCAGCGTGTTGGTGACCACGATCTCGGCGGCCGGGCAGTTCTTCAGCCGGTCCACCGCCGGGTCGGACAGGATCGCGTGGGTGGCCACGATGACCACGCCGGCGGCGCCGTCGTTCATCAGGGCCTCGGCCGCCTTCACGATCGTGCCGCCGGTGTCGATCATGTCGTCGACCAGCATGCAGATCCGCCCGCGGACCTCACCGACGACCCGGTTCGCAACGGACTCGTTGGGGCGGTTGATGTCGCGGGTCTTGTGGATGAAGGCCAGCGGGGCGTTGTCCAGCCGGGCCGACCACTGCTCGGCGACCTTGATCCGGCCGGCGTCGGGCGACACGATCGCCAGGTCCTGGTCGCCGTACTTCTCCTTGACGTAGTCGGTCAGGATCGGCAGCGCCATCAGGTGGTCGACGGGGCCGTCGAAGAAGCCCTGGATCTGCGCGGTGTGCAGGTCGACGGCGATCAGCCGGTCGGCGCCCGCGGTCTTGAAGAGGTCGGCCATCAGCCGGGCCGAGATCGGCTCGCGACCGCGGTGCTTCTTGTCCTGGCGGGCGTAGCCGTAGAAGGGCATGACCACGGTGATCCGCTTCGCCGAGGCGCGCTTGAGCGCGTCGACCATGATCAGGTGCTCCATGATCCACTCGTTCACCGGCGCGGTGTGGCTCTGGATCACGAAGGCGTCCGAGCCCCGGACCGACTCCTGGAAGCGGACGTAGATCTCGCTGTTGGCGAACTCGTAGGCCGTGGTCGGCACCAGCGAGATGCCCAGGAGGGAGGCCACCTCCACCGCGAGCTCGGGGTGGGCGCGTCCCGAGAACACCATCAGGTTCTTCTCGGTGGTCCGCTTGATGCTGCTCACGCGTGGGATCCCTCCATCAGTGGCTCCATCGGTCACCCCGTCAGTCGCTAGGGAGATTGTCACCCAGGCGGGCTGTCGGCTGCATCCCGGCCCGCCGCCTGAGACTCCGGGTCGGCTGCCGTGTCTGGTCCGGTGGTCTCGGAGGACCCGCCGGCCCCGCCGCCGACGCCCGCCGCCACGGCCTCGGCGGCCGCGGCGGACGCGGTGCCCGGGCGGCGGCGTGCGACCCAGCCCTCGATGATGCGCAGGTCGGGCGAGGAGACGGCGAGGGCGCCCGGGGGCACGTCGCGTCGTACGACGGTGCCGCCGCCGGTGACCGCGCCGTCGCCGATCGTGACCGGCGCCACGAAGGTGTTGTTCGACCCGGTGCGCGCGTGCCTGCCCACCACGGTGCGGTGCTTGGCCACCCCGTCGTAGTTGGCCACGATCGTGCCGGCCCCGATGTTGGTGCCCTCGCCGATCTCGGCGTCGCCGACGTACGAGAGGTGCGGCACCTTGGCGCCGTCGCCGATGGCGGCGTTCTTGGTCTCCACGAAGGCGCCGATCTTGCCACCGGCCCCCAGCACCGTGCCGGGCCGCAGGTAGCTGAACGGGCCGACGGTCGCGCCGTCGCCGATGACGGCCAGCTCCGCGTGGGTGCGGACCACCCGCGCCCCTCGGCCCACCTCGACGTCCGTCAGGGTCGAGTCCGGGCCGACCACCGCGTCCTCGGCGACGACGGTCGCGCCGAGGAGCTGCACGCCCGGCAGGATCGTGGTGTCCGGCTCCAGGGAGACGGTGACGTCGATCCACGTGGTGGCGGGGTCCACCACCGTGACCCCGGCCCGCATCCACCCGTCGAGCACGCGACGGTTGAGGTGGGCGGCGAGCGCGGCGAGCTGGGCGCGGTCGTTGGCGCCCTCGGTCTGCACGACGTCGAGGGTGACGTGGGCGCCGGCCGGGACCCCGTCGGCGCGGGCGATGGCCACCACGTCGGTCAGGTAGTACTCCCCTTTGGCGTTGTCGTTGGTGACCCGGCCCAGGGCGTCGGCGAGGAAGTCGCCGTCGAAGGCGTAGATGCCGGAGTTGATCTCGCGCAGCGCCGCGGTGGGCTCGTCGGCGTCCTTCTCCTCCACGATCGCCGCGACGTTGCCGCTCGCGTCGCGGACCACCCGGCCGTACCCGAAGGGGTCCGCGACCTCACCGGTGAGCACGGTGACCGCGCGGCCGTGGGCCTCGTGGTCGGCGACCAGGGCGGCGACGGTCTCCCCCTGCAGCAGCGGGGTGTCGCCGGTCATCACCACCACGGTGCCGGCGGTGCTGCCCCGCGCGTCGCGCAGCGCGTCGACCGCGACCCGGACCGCGTGGCCGGTGCCCTCCTGGGTCTCCTGCACGGCCAGCACCGCGTCGGGGACCAGGTCGAGGATGTGGGGCCCGACCTGGTCGCGGCCGTGGCCGACCACCGCGACGAGGTGCTCGGGGTTGACGTGGAGGGCGGCGGTCAGCACGTGGCCGACCATCGAGCGACCGCAGAGCGGGTGCAGCACCTTCATGGTCTTGGAGCGCATCCGGGTGCCGCTGCCGGCGGCGAGCACCACCACGGCCGCCGGTCGGGCGGGAGTCGGGGTCGGACGGTCGTTCACGGGTGGCTCCCTCGGGATCGGAACGGATGGCTCCCCGGGTAGGAGTCGAACCTACGTCGCTAGTCCTGATTCAAAGTCAGGCGGGCCCTGCCGGCAGACCAACCGGGGATCGGCGGGGCACAGCCTACGACGTGGGCCGGGCCGCACCGGGCGGCCCTTGTCATGATGGGCCGGTGACCCGCAGCCGGATGACCGCCGCCGCGCGCCGCGAGCAGCTGATCGAGGTGGCCCGCGCGCTGTTCGCCGAGCGCGGGTACGACGGCGCCTCGGTCGAGGAGGTCGCCGCCCGGGCCGGGGTGACCAAGCCGGTGGTCTACGAGCACTTCGGCGGCAAGGAGGGCCTGTACGCGGTGGTCGTCGACCGCGAGGTGCGCCACCTGCTGGCGCTGCTGGAGGCGTCCCTGGCCGGTGGCCACCCGCGGGCCCTGCTGGAGCAGGCCGCCACCGCGCTGCTCGACTACGTGGAGACCTCCCCCGACGGCTTCCGGATCCTGATCCGCGACAGCCCGCCAGGCGCGGCCGAGGGGCAGTTCGCCACGATCCTCAACGACGTGGTGACCCGGGTCGAGCACATCCTGGTGCGCCAGTTCGAGGAGCGGGGCTACGCGCCGGGCAACGCACCGATGTACGCCCAGATGCTGGTCGGCATGGTGGCGCACACCGCGCAGTGGTGGCTCGACGTCCGGGAGCCGGCCAAGGAGGTCGTCGCGGCGCACGTGGTGAACCTGGCCTGGAACGGCCTGACCCGGCTCGAGCCTGCGCCGCACCTGGCACCCTGACGCCTCAGGCCCGCGGCCCGGGCCTCTGGGCGACGGCGAAGACGCGGCGGAACGGCAGCACCGTGCCGTGCGGCGTCGCCGGGTAGGCCTCGGCCAGGGCGACCCGGAGCTCCTCGGCGAACTCCTCGCGCAGGTCGTCGGGGAGGGCGTCGAGGGTCGGCCGGGCCCCCGTGCCGGTCACCCAGCCGAAGACGGCGTCGGCACCCTCCAGCACGTGCAGGTAGGTGGTCTCCCACGCGTCGACCCGGCAGCCCAGGGCGAGCAGCCGGTCCAGGTAGACCTCCGGCCCAGGAGCGTCGGGCGAGGCAACGTCCTGCAGGTGCGACGCGTAGCGGGGCTGGGCGGCCAGGGCGCGACGCAGGGTGTGGCTGGGCTCCTCGAAGTTGCCGGGCACCTGCAGGGCGAGCCAGCCGCCCGGGGCGACCTGGTCGACCAGGTCGGCCAGCAGGTCGAGGTGGCCGGGCACCCACTGCAGCGCCGCGTTGGAGACCAGCACGTCGACGGGGTCCGGCGCCCGCCACTCACGCAGGTCGGCCACCACGTAGTCGACGCCGTCCTCGGGGTCGGTTGCGGCGACCATCGCCGCCGAGGAGTCGACGCCCACCACGTGCGCCTCCGGCCAGCGCTCCACGAGCAGCCGGGTCAGCGTGCCCGGGCCGCAGCCGAGGTCGACCACCGAGCGCGGGGCGGTCGCCCCCACCCGCTGCAGCAGCTCCACGAAGGGGCGGCCGCGCTCGTCGGCGTAGGTCAGGTAGTGCGCGGGGTCCCAGCCCTGCTGCCAGCCGTGGGTCATCCCTCCACCCTGCGCCGGAGGTATCTCGATGTCAAGATTCTTGATCGCCTATGCTCGAGGTGTGGAGGACGAGGTCGACCGGCTGCTGCTGGCGTGGGGGCGCGAGCGCCCCGACCTCGACCTGGGCCCGATGGAGGTCCTCTCCCGGGTGAGCCGGCTGGCCCACCACCTCGACGCCGCACGCCGGACGGCCTTCACCGACCACGACGTGGAGCCGTGGGAGTTCGACGTGCTGGCCGCGTTGCGACGGGCCGGGGCGCCGTACGAGCTCTCGCCGGGCCGGCTGCTCAAGGAGACGCTGGTGACCAGCGGGACGATGACCAACCGGGTCGACCGGCTGGTCGCCCGCGGCCTGGTCGAGCGCCTTCCCGACCCGTACGACCGGCGCGGCGTGCTCGTCCGGCTCACCGCGCAGGGCCGTCGTACGGTCGACAACGCGCTGGCCGCCCTGCTGGAGCAGGAGCGCGGCCTCCTCGCCGCCCTCGGCTCCGACGAGCGCAGCCGCCTCGCCGGCCTGCTGCGCCGCCTCGTCGTCTCCTTCGAGGACGACTGACCCCGTCGCCTGCCGGGGGTCAGGGGTCTCGTGGCTCACGCTGCGCGTTCGCACCTCGACCTCCGAGGGTGGCTCGACCTCCGCGGGTGGGTGGTCAGCCGAGGAGCTCGGCGGCCTCGAGCCACTCCTCCTCGAGGGCCTCCCGCTCGGCGACGACGGCGCGCAGCCTGGTGTCGAGCTCGGCGAGCCTCTCGAAGTCGCTGGCGTGGGCGGCGAGCTCGTCGTGCAGCCGCGCCTCCTGCGTCTGCAGCCGGGCGAGCTGCTTCTCGACCCGGGCCAGCGTCTTGCGGGCCTCCCGCTCCTCGGCCGACCCGCTCCGACCGGCGCCGCCGGTCGCCGCCGGGGAGGGCGCCGTCGCGGTGGGCAGGGCGAGCGCGGCCCGGCGCCGCTCCAGGTACTCGTCGACCCCGCGGGGCAGCATCCGGATGCTGCCGTCGCCGAGCAGCGCCCAGACGGTGTCGCAGGTGCGCTCGAGGAAGTAGCGGTCGTGGGAGACCACCACCAGGGTCCCGGGCCAGCTGTCGAGGAAGTCCTCCAGCACCGTCAGCGTGGTGATGTCGAGGTCGTTGGTCGGCTCGTCGAGGAGCAGCACGTTGGGCTCGGCCAGCAGCAGCCGGAGGATCTGCAGCCTCCGCCGCTCCCCACCCGACAGGTCGCCGATGCGGGTCGTGAGCCGGTCGCCGGTGAAGCCGAACCGCTCCAGCATCGAGGAGGCGGTGACCTCCCCCGTCGTGGTCCGGGTGACCCGGCGGACCTGCTCCACCGAGTCGAGCACGCGGGTGCCCACGTCGAGCTCGCCGACCTGCTGGGTCAGGTGCGCCAGCGCGACCGTGCGGCCGGTGCGGACGCGGCCGACGTCCGGGGAGAGCTCGCCGGCCAGGAGCCGCAGCACCGAGGTCTTCCCGGCACCGTTGACCCCGACCAGCCCGACCCGGTCACCGGGACCGAGCCGCCAGGTGGCGTGCGCGAGCAGGGTGCGCGAGCCCCGGACCAGGTCGACGTCCTCGACGTCGAGGACGTCCTTGCCCAGGCGCTGGGTGGCGAACTGCTCGAGCTCGAGCCGGTCGCGCGGCGGCGGCTCGTCCTCGATCAGCTGGGTGGCGGCGTCGATGCGGAACTTGGGCTTCGAGGTCCGCGCGGGGGCACCGCGCCGCAGCCAGGCCAGCTCCTTGCGGACCAGGTTCTGCCGACGCTGCTCCGAGGCGCTGGCCTGGCGCTGACGCTCCGCCTTCGCCAGCACGTACGCCGCGTAGCCGCCGTCGTAGACGTCGACGACGGCGTCGTGCACCTCCCAGGTCTCCTCGCAGACCGCGTCGAGGAACCACCGGTCGTGGGTCACCACGACCAGCGCCGTCGTCCGGCCGGCCAGGTGGCGGGCCAGCCAGTCGACGGCCTCCACGTCGAGGTGGTTGGTCGGCTCGTCGAGCACGACCAGGTTGTGGTCCCCGAGCAGCAGCCGGGCCAGCGAGCAGCGGCGCCGCTCGCCGCCGGAGAGGCCGTCGACGGAGCGGTCGAGGTCCACCCCGGCCAGCAGCACCTCGACGATCTCGCGGGTGGCCGTCTCCGCCGCCCACTCGTGCTCGGCCCGCTCCCCCAGCACGACGGCCCGCACGGTCGCGGCGGGGTCGAGCTCGTCGCCCTGGGTGAGGTAGCCCAGGTGCAGCCCGCGCGACTGGGACACGCGTCCGTCGTCGGGCTCCTCCAGGCCCGCCAGCAAGCGCAGCAGGGTGGTCTTGCCGTCGCCGTTGCGGCCGACGACCCCGATCCGCTGCCCCTCGCCCACGCCCAGGCTCACCTCGGCCAGGAGCGGCCGGATGCCGTAGGCCTTGGAGACCTTCTCCAGGTTGACCAGGTTGGGTGCGCTCACGGGTGCACGCCCGTGACCCAGGCGCCGGCCACCGGGCCCTTGGCGACCAGCGGCGGCTCGACGTCGAGGTCGTCGCGGATGCCCTCGGCGACCTGGGTGGCGTGGTCGGCGCTGCCGCACAGGAAGACGGTGGTGGGTCCGCTGCCGCTCACCAGGGCGCCGTACGCCGAGTTGTCGCGCCCGCACTCCAGCAGACCGGCCAGGTCGGGCCGGTGCCGCAGCGCCGGGCCCTGCAGGTCGTTGGACAGCGCCGCGCCGAGCCGGGCGGGGTCGCCGGCCCGCAGCGCCGCGAGCAGCTCGACCGGCACCACCGGGTCGGGGACGGACCGGCCCTCGTGCACCCGGTCGAACTCGGCGTAGATGGCGGGCGTGGACAGGCCCGCGCCGTCGGGCACGATCACCCACCAGTACTCGCCGCGGGTCATCACCGGGGTGACCAGCTCACCGCGGCCCGACCCCATCGCGGTGTGGCCGAGCAGGCAGAACGGCACGTCGCTGCCGAGGTGCCCGGCCAGCTCGAGCAGCTCCTGCCGCGGGGTGTGCAGCTCGAAGAGGGCGTCGGCGCCGACCAGCGCCGCGGCCGCGTCGGTGCTGCCCCCGGCCAGGCCACCGGCCACCGGGATCCGCTTGCGCAGGTGGACGTCGACGCCGAGGTCGTCGCGGCCGTGGTGCGCGGCGAGCAGGTGCACCGCGCGCAGCGCGAGGTTGGAGGCGTCGGTGGGCACCGCGGAGACGTCGACGCCCTCCCCGGAGACCGACAGCCGGTCGGTGTCGGCCGGGCGCAGCACGACCTCGTCGTGCAGCGAGACGGCCTGGTAGACGGTCGCGAGCGGGTGGAACCCGTCCTCGCGGACGGCCCCGACGCCCAGGCACAGGTTGATCTTGGCGGGCGCGGAGACCCGGACCTCGGCGGTCATGGGCTGAGTCCTTCTGCGATGCGGGCGAACGCGGCGATGTCGAGCTGCTCCCCCCGGGTGGACGGGTCGACCCCGGCCCGCTCCAGGGCCGCCTCGAGGTCGGCCACCGGGGCGACCGCCTTGAGCGCGGCCCGGACGGTCTTGCGGCGCTGGGCGAACGCGGCGTCCACCACGGCGAAGACCTGGCTGCGGGTGGCCGTGGTCACCGGGGGGTCCCGGTGCTCCCAGGCCACCAGGCCCGAGTCGACGTTGGGCGCCGGCCAGAAGACGTTGCGTCCCACAGCGCCGGCCCGGCGTACGTCGGCGAACCAGGCGGCCTTGGCCGAGGGCACCCCGTAGGTGCGGCTGCCCGGCGGTGCGGCGAGGCGGTCGGCGACCTCGGACTGCACCATCACCAGGCCTCGCCGCAGCGACGGCAGCAGCGCCATCAGGTGCAGCAGCACCGGCACCGAGACGTTGTAGGGCAGGTTGGCCACCAGCGCGGTGGGAGGCGGACCGGGCAGCTCGGTGATCCGCAGCGCGTCGGCCTCGACCAGCCCGAAGCGGTCCACGTGGTCCGGGGCGTACCGGGCCACGGTGGCCGGGAGCGCACCGGCGAGCACGGGGTCGATCTCGACGGCGACCACGCGGCTGACCTCGCCGAGCAGGGCGAGCGTCAGCGAGCCGAGCCCCGGGCCGACCTCGAGCACGACGTCGTCGGGTCCGACCCCGGAGGCCTTCACGATCCGGCGCACGGTGTTGGCGTCGATCACGAAGTTCTGGCCGCGTTGCTTGGTGGGGCGCACGTCGAGCTCGGCGGCCAGCGAACGCACCTCCGCCGGCCCGAGGAGTCTCGGACCGGCGGAGGCGGGGTGATCGTGGCTCATGTCGGGATGAGCCTAGCCGCGCGGGGCGGGGTCACTCAGCGGGGCAGCCCCAGGCTGGCGGCGCACGCCGGCCAGGCCCCGTACCCGCCGCTGGCGTTGCGGATCTTCGTCGCGATCGCGATCTGGGTCTCGCGGCTCGCGCTGCTCGGCAGGCCGGAGCCGCCGTACGCCCGCCAGGTGCCGAGGCTGAACTGGAGGCCGCCGTAGTAGCCGTTGCCGGTGTTGGTGGCCCAGTTGCCGCCGGACTCGCAGCGCGCCAGGGCGTCCCACACGGTGCTGCCGCCGGCGAAGTTCGTCGCGACCGGCCGCGCCTTGGTGCCGACCTTGACCAGCGCGGTCAGCGAGGCGACCACGTCGGAGACGCGCAGCACGGTGCGCTTGACCAGCCGGCCGTTCTCGTACCGCAGCCGGTAGGTGACGTCGCGGTGGCCGGTCTTGCCGGACCGGACCACGACCTTCTGGTCGGTGTAGAGCGAGGAGTCCGACACGGTGCTGGTCGAGAACGGCACGGTCTCGTCGTTCACGTGCTTCCTGACGACCTTGACCCGGGTCAGCTTGATCCGCTGGCCCTTGGTCAGCAGGGCGCCCGGACCGGGCTTGAGGATGTCGTCCCCGTCGAAGCGCACGTGCTGCTTGCGCAGCGCCTGCCCGACGGTCAGGGCGGCGACCTTGGCCTTGTAGGGCTTGTGGCCGGCCAGCGCGAAGCTGACCTTCTTCGGGGTTGCGACGACCAGGGTGAGGCCGTTGCGGCTGATCGAGGCACCACGGCTGGTGGACAGCGCGGCGTTGTCGTAGCGCACACCGAGCTGGTCGAGGGCGACGGCGACCGAGGTCGCGGTCACCCAGTGCCGGGTCTTGGTGCCGTCGACGTTGAGGTCGAGGGGGCGGCCGAAGCGGACCGCGATGCGGGTGCCGTCGGCGACCTTCGCGTCCAGCGCGGGGGCCACCACGTCGTGGGAGGTGATCTCGAGGCCCGCGTCGTCGAGCACGTCGGCGACGGTGGCGCCGGTGCTGTGGACCTCGGTGACCTTCCCGTCCAGGGAGAGGGTCACGGTCTTGCCGAGGACCCGGTGACCGAGCAGCGTCACGACGACGGCCAGGGTCACCACGGTCAGGAGTGCGGTCAGGGCCGCCTTGCTCTTGGTGAGGTTCGCGATGGTATGCACGCGTCTCCGATGGTCGTGCTCCCCGGGCCGCGGGACGACATCGCGGGCGCTCTCCCGTCGACCCGGGCTCCCCGCTGGGGGGCCCTGGTGCGACTCGGCCCGGTCCCGTCCCGGTCCGCCGAGGTCCCCGAGGGGGTGGTCCCGGCCGGCCGACCCGTCCCGGGCTGCCTGCGCTGCCGCCGGGTTCGTGCTCTCCGCTCCCGGCCAACAGGGCCCGACGCTACGTGCTAGCAGGTTGCAAGCAAAATCGAGGATCCTCGATTTGACATCGTTTGAGGCCGTTCACGGTCGTTCTCCGGCAGGAGGGTGGGACACGTCACGTCGATCCGCGGAGACGGTCCGGTCGGGTCTGGACCATTGAAACGGACCTACCAGACACCGCCGAAGGCCGCGAACGTGTTGGCCTCCACCGCCGCGCACAGCTCCGCCAGGTCCGCCCCGCGCACCTGCGCCATCGCGCGCATCGTCAGCGGGACCAGGTAGGACGCGTTCGGCCGCCCCCGGTACGGCGTGGGCGTCAGGTACGGCGCGTCGGTCTCGACCAGCACGCGGTCCAGCGGCGCCACGGCCAGCGCCTCGCGCAGGTACGCCGCGTTCTTGAAGGTCACCGTGCCGGCGAAGGAGAGGTAGAAGCCGCGGTCCATGCACTCCCGGGCGAAGGCGGCGTCACCGGAGAAGCAGTGCATGACCACGCGTTCGGGAGCCCCCTCGTCGTCGACCACGCGCAGCACGTCCGCGTGGGCGTCGCGGTCGTGGATGACCAGGGTCTTGCCCAGCCGCGTGGCCAGGTCCACGTGCCGCCGGAAGGCGTCCTCCTGGACCGGCCGGCCCTCCTCCCCGGTCCGGAAGTGGTCGAGCCCGGTCTCCCCCACGGCCCGCACGCGGTCGTGGGTGGCCAGCCGCTCGATCTCCGCCCAGGCGGCCTCGAGCTCGCCGCGCGCGGCCAGCCGCGGCGCCTCGTTGGGGTGCAGCGCGACGCCGGCGACGATGCCCTCGTGCGTGGCGGCCACCTCCACCGACCAGCGGGCGCTGTCCAGCTCGCAGCCGATCTGCACGATCCGCGGCACGCCGACCGCCGCCGCCTCGGCCAGGGCCTGGGCCGGCGGGACGCCCGGCCCGTCCAGCCCCATGTCGAGGTGGCAGTGGTTGTCCACCACCGGGTGCGGCAGCGGCTCCGGGGCGGGGGGACGCTCGCTCACGGCTGCTCCTGCCTCGACGGGCTCCGGTGCACGGCGTCGTACACCTCGCGCTTGGGGCGGCCCGTGCGTGCCGCGACCGCCTTGATCGCGTCCTTGCGGAGGAGCCCGGTCGCCTCCTGCTCGAGCACCAGGGCGACCAGGTCCTCGACGGTGTCGGCGACCACGGCCGGTCCGACCAGCCCGGAGACCACCAGGGTCACCTCGCCGCGGACGCCCTCGCCGGCCCACGCGGCCAGCTCGCCGAGCCCGCCGCGGACCACCTCCTCGTGGGTCTTGGTCAGCTCGCGACACACCGCCGCCGGCCGGTCGGCGCCCAGCGTCTCGGCCATCGCCTCCAACGCCGCCTGGGTGCGGTGCGGCGCCTCGAAGAAGACCATGGTGCGCGGCTCCTCGGCCAGCGCGGCGAGCCTGCGGGCGCGCTCACCGCCCTTGCGGGGCAGGAACCCCTCGAAGCAGAACCGGTCCACCGGCAGGCCGGAGACCGCCAGCGCGGTCAGCACGGCACTGGGCCCGGGGACCGCCGTGACCCGGATGCCGGCCTCGACCGCGGCGGCCACCAGCCGGTAGCCGGGGTCGCTGACCGACGGCATCCCGGCGTCGGTCACCACCAGCACCCGCGCGCCCGCGCGGAGCTCGTCGACCAGCCCGACCGTGCGCGCGGACTCGTTGCCCTCGAAGTAGGACACGACCCGGCCGGACAGCTCGACGCCGAGGTCGCCGACCAGGCGGCGCAGGCGGCGGGTGTCCTCCGCGGCGACGACGTCGGCGGTCCGCAGCTCCTCGGCCAGCCGCGCGGACGCGTCGGCGACCTGGCCGATCGGCGTGGCGGCCAGGACCAGGACGCCGGCACCGGCCTGCCCGACGACGGGCGTGGCGGCCGGCGGGCGGGGCGGGGTGGTCACGCCCGCCATCCTGCCGCACGTGCGTAGGCTGGCCGCCGTGACGGTGACCGACCCTGCGACCGGCCCCGGGCCCGCCGCTGCGGGCGCCTCCTCGAGCACCGCCTCGAGCACCACCGCGTCGCGCCGTACCGAGGGCCTCTCGGAGACCGCCGACGGTCGGCCGGTCCCCAGCGCGCGACGCCGCCTGGCCGGCCACGTCGGCAACCGGCCGCTGGACGAGGACCGCGTGTTCAGCTGGGTCGTCACCCTCGGGATCACCGCGGTGGCGGGCTTCCTGCGGCTGTGGAACCTGGGCTACCCGAAGCAGTTCCTCTTCGACGAGACCTACTACGCCAAGGACGGCTTCTCGCTCTGGAAGTGGGGCTACGCCCAGAACTGGGTCGACAAGGCGAACGACGCGATCGTCGACGGCCGCTACACCCCCGACCTGCAGACCGGCGACCCGACGATGGTCGTGCACCCCGACGTGGGCAAGTGGCTGATCGGGCTCGGTGAGCACCTCTTCGGGTTCGACGCCTTCGGGTGGCGGATCTCCAGCGCGGTGGTGGGCACCCTGATGGTGCTGGTGATGATCCGGCTGGCCCGGCGGGTCACCGGCTCGACCCTGCTCGGCGCGGTGGCCGGGGTGCTGCTGGCCTTCGACGGCCTGCAGTTCGTGCTCTCCCGGCTCGCGCTGCTCGACATCTACGTCGCCTTCTTCCTGCTCTGCGCGGTCTCCTGCCTGGTCGCCGACCGGGACTGGGGGCGGGCGCGGATGGCCCGGCTCGTCGAGCCGGGCTACCGGGCCGCGGCCGGCGAGTGGGGCCCGGTCCGCGGCCTGCGCTGGCGGCCGTGGCGGTTGGCCGCCGGTCTGATGTTCGGGCTGGCGATCGGCTCGAAGTGGAGCGCGCTGGTCCCGATGGCGGCCCTGGGCGTGCTGGTGGTCTTCTGGGACGCCGGCGCCCGGCGCTCGCTCGGGGTGCGCGGCGCGTTCCTCAAGGCGGCCGTGGCCGACGGCCTGCTGGCGTTCGCCTACCTGGTCGGCGTCGCCGGGGTGGTCTACGTCGCGACCTGGACCGGGTGGCTGATGCACCACCACGTCTACGAGGTCCACCTCGCCCGGAACAACTACGGGCCCTACTGGGGCGACTACACGCTGACCGAGCGGCACGGGCTCGCGGGGTTCTGGCAGGCGCTGCGCAGCCTCGCGCACTACCACCGCGACGTCTGGTCGTTCCACTCCACCGGCCTGGTGGGGGCGACCCACGCGTACGCCTCCGACCCGCGCGGGTGGCTCTTCCTGAACCGCTCGGTCGGCGTCGCCGCCGACCTCGGCATCAAGCCGGGCACGCAGGGCTGCACCGCCCCGGCGGACAGCACCTGCATCCGCCAGGTGGTCCTGCTCGGCAACCCGGTGGTCTGGTGGGGCGGCATCCCCGCCCTGCTGTACGCCGTCTACTCCTGGCTGGTGCGCCGCGACTGGCGCTTCGGCCTCGTGGTCGTCGGGGTGCTGTCGTGCTGGCTGCCGTTCTTCCGGTACGCCGACCGGCCGATCTTCTCCTTCTACGCCATCACCCTGCTGCCGTTCACGATCCTGGCGATCACCATGGTCCTCGGCCGGCTGCTCGGCCCGGCCGACGCCACTCCGCGTCGCCGGCTGATCGGCACCTCGGTGGCCGGCGCGTACGTCGTCCTGGTGATCCTCTCCTTCGCCTGGTTCTGGCCGGTGTACACCAACGCGCTGCTGACCACCCCGCAGTGGCTGGACCGGATCTGGTTCCGGGCCTGGATCTGACCTGCTCGCCGGGCACGGCCCTCAGGCCAGCGAGGTCAACCACGGGTAGGCCACGAAGACCGTCGGCAGCACCAGCACGGCCGCAGCGCTGACGAGCAGGGCCGCGGCGAGCATCCGGTGGGTCCCCCGGTCGCGGAGCAGCTGCACCCGCGCAGTGAGCTGGTCGAGCTCGCCGCCCGCCGCCAGCGCGACCCGCGCGCCGGGCCGACGCGCCCGGGACGGCGACGCGGGTCGCACCGGGGCGAGGTCGGAGCCAAGCGGGTTGCCCTCGCTGAGGGTCACCAGGGCACGGGCCAGCGGCAGCGCCCCGTACCGCCGCCGGGACGCGGCATCGGCGAGCACCTCGGTCAGCAGGCGCACCTGCACCAGGGCGTCCCGGCTGGAGACCCAGCGGGGGAAGGCCTGGTGCAGCACCGTGAAGGCCTCCAGCACCAGGTCGTGCCGGGCCGCGAGATGGGCCCGTTCGTGGGCCACGACGGCGGCCAGCTCGTCGTCGGCGAGCAGGTCGGTGGCCCCGCGGGTCACCACGACCCGGTGGCCGGCCAGACCGGGCAGGCAGTAGGCGACCGGGTCGTCGCCGTCGATGACGAAGATGCCGTCGCGGACCGAGGCCATCAGGTCGATGAGCTCGCGGTGCCGCCGGCGCATGCTGCGCAGCCGCCTCCCCACCCGGTGACCGGTGAGCAGCAGCCGGCCGACCACGACCGCGGTCACCAGCAGGGACAGGGCGGCGACAGCATGCCCGACGACCCCGCGGTCGGCGCCGAGACCGCTGGTGGTGGTCAGCGCCAGCGTCGCGCCGAGGGCGGCGAGCACCGCCGCGAGGGCGACCGACTGCCACAGCACCATCGCGGCCCGAGGGGCGCGTCGTACGGCGGGGAGGCGGGCGAGCAGGGCCGGCACCGGTCCAGCGAGCAGGACGGCCAGGAGCGTGAGCACCGGAGCCGTCATGGCACCCGAATCTACCTGCGCACGGGGGCGTCCCAGGTCCCAGGACGGTCCCGGCTCACCCGGCGGCCCCGACGCTCAGTCGGCCTCGAGCTGGGCGAGCGCCTCGCGCAGCGCGGCGCGCTCCTCGGCGCTGGACTCGCCGACGAACGCCATCAGGGCGGTCCGCCGGTCCCGCTGGGAGAACTCGTCGAGGGCCTCGCGCATCATGTCCGCGGCCATCTCGCTGCGGGTCCCCGCGGCGCGGTAGAGGTAGGCGCGACCCTCGCGACGCTGGACGACGAGGTCCTTCTTGGCCAGCCGGTCCATCACCGTCATCACGGTGGTGTAGGCGATGTCACGCTGGGCCGCGAGCGACTCGTGAACGTCTCTCACAGTCGCCCACTTGTCAAGATGCAAGGACCACAGTTCTTCCAGTACAGAGCGCTCTAGGTCTCCGAGGCGGCTGGCTGGCATACCTGGAGTGTACGTGTTCTGGGCTCGCTTTACTACAGCGCGTAGTATCTACTACGGTTCGTAGTAAGACTCCCGTCCATCACCTAGGAGCACCCTGTGGACGTCCTCGACATCTCCCGATGGCAGTTCGGGATCATCACCGTCTACCACTTCCTCTTCGTCCCGATCACGATCGGCCTCTCCGGCATCGTCGCCTGCTTCCAGACCGCATGGGTGCGCACCGACAACGAGAAGTGGCTTCGCCTCACGAAGTTCTTCGGCAAGCTCTTCCTCATCAACTTCGCCATAGGCGTCGTCACCGGGATCGTGCAGGAGTTCCAGTTCGGCATGAACTGGAGCGACTACTCCCGGTTCGTCGGCGACATCTTCGGCGCCCCGCTCGCGATCGAGGGCCTGCTCGCCTTCTTCCTGGAGTCGACGTTCCTGGGGCTGTGGATCTTCGGCTGGGACAAGCTCCCCCGCAAGGTGCACCTCGCCACCATCTGGCTGGCCCACATCGGCACCATGCTCTCGGCGTACTTCATCCTCGCCGCGAACTCCTGGATGCAGCACCCGGTCGGCTACAAGTTCAACCCCGACACCGGCCGCGCCGAGCTGCACGACTTCGCTGCCGTGCTGCTCAACAAGGTGCAGCTGGTGACCTTCCCGCACGTGATCCTGTCGGCCTGGCTGACCGGCGGCGCGTTCGTGGCGGGCGTCGCCTTCTACCTGATGGCCCGCAAGCGGACCCCCGACGCCGACCGCCAGATGTACCGCAGCGCGGTCCGCATCGGCTCCGTGGTGCTCCTGGTGGCCGGCCTCGGCGTGGCGGTCACCGGCGACGTGCAGGGCAAGATCATGACCGAGGTGCAGCCCATGAAGATGGCCGCCGCCGAGGGGCTCTACGCGACCTCCGACTCCTGCGCGCCGTTCTCGATCCTCACGATCGGCACGCCGGACGGCAAGTCCGAGAAGTTCGCCGTCAAGGTGCCGTGCCTGCTGTCCTTCCTCGCCACCGGCAGCACCAGCGGCAAGGTCAAGGGCATCGACGACCTGCGCGCGCAGTACATCGAGACCTACGGCAAGGACCCCGGCGCGAAGTACTACACCGCCGGCGACTACACCCCGGTCATCCCCGTCACCTACTGGAGCTTCCGCTTCATGATCGGCCTCGGGCTGCTCTGCGCGGCCGGCGGCGCGGTGATGCTGTGGGCCACCCGCAAGGGCCGGATCCCGCTGGAGTCCAAGCCCTGGGTGTGGCTGGCCGTCGCGATGCCGTTGCTGCCCGTGGGCGCGAACGCCTTCGGCTGGCTCTTCACCGAGATGGGCCGTCAGCCGTGGGTGGTCTTCGGCCTGATGACCACCGAGCAAGGCGTCTCGCCGGGGGTCAGCGTGCTCGAGGCGTGGATCTCGCTGCTCGCCCTGACGCTGGTCTACCTGGTGCTGGCCGTCGTCGAGGTCGGCCTGATGCTCACCTACGTCAAGAAGGGCGCCGACCCGTACGTCGAGCCCCCCAACCCGAGCCTGCGGGAGCCCAGCGATGAGCCCCTCACCTTCGCCTACTGAGTCAGCGACCGAGAAAGGAGCACTGACATGGAACTGACCACCGTCTGGTTCGTCTTGATCGCCGTCCTGTGGATCGGGTACTTCACCCTGGAGGGGTTCGACTTCGGCGTCGGCATGCTGCTGCCCGTGCTGGGCAGGACCGAGCGTGAGCGCCGCGTCCTCATCAACAGCGTCGGCCCCGTGTGGGACGGCAACGAGGTCTGGGTCCTGGTGGCCGGCGGCGCGACCTTCGCCGCCTTCCCCGAGTGGTACGCGACCCTCTTCAGCGGGTTCTTCCTTCCCCTGCTGCTGATCCTGCTGGCCCTGATCGTCCGCAACCTGGCCTTCGAGTACCGCTCGAAGCGCGACGACGACACCTGGCGGGCCCGCTGGGACGCCGCGCTGATCGTCGGCTCGTTCGTGCCGGCCCTGCTGTGGGGCGTGGCCTTCGCCAACATCGTGGCCGGCGTGCCGATCGACGCCCACAAGGAGTTCACCGGCAACCTGTTCACGCTGCTGAACCCGTTCGGCCTCCTCGGCGGCCTGGTGACGCTGGGTCTCTTCCTGACCCACGGCGCGATGTTCGTCGCCCTGAAGACCGACGGCGACATCCGGCACCGCGCCCGGGCGCTGTCGGTCAGGCTGGGCCTGGTCACCGCCGTCGTCGCCGTGGCGTTCCTGCTGTGGGCGCAGCTCAAGACCGGCAACGTCGGCTCTGCGGTGTTCTTCGTCCTCGGCGCGGTCGCGCTGCTGGCCGGGATCTACGCCGCCCAGCTCGGGCGTGAGGGCTGGGGCTTCATCGGCACCTTCGCCACGATCGCCCTGGCGGTGGCCGGCCTGTTCACCGCGCTCTTCCCGATGGTGATGCCGAGCACCACCCGGCTGATCTACTCGCTGACCACGACCAACGCCTCGGCCACGCACTACACGCTGACGATCATGACCTGGGTCGCGGTCGTCTTCACCCCGATCGTCCTGGGCTACCAGGCCTGGACCTACTGGGTGTTCCGCAAGCGGATCTCGGTGCACCACATCCCGATGCCAGAGGAGACCTCACCGGCTCCCGTCGCCTGATGAGGCCCCTCGACCGCCGGGTGCTCCCCCACCTCACTCCGGCCAGAACCCCTCTGGCCGGAGTGGTCGCGGCGGGAGTCGCGTCCGGCGTCCTGCTCGTCGGACAGGCCTTCGCGGTCTCGGCGCTGGTGGTGGCGCTGTTCCACGGGGCCTCCGCGGGGTCGGGGTCGTCGCTGGGTGAGGGCCGTTGGGAGGCGGCCCTCACCTCGGCCGGCTGGCTGGCCGCCGTCACCCTCGCCCGGGCGGCGGTGGCCTGGGTGGGCGACGTCTGCTCGGCCCGCGCGGCCGCGACGGTCAGCACCACCATGCGGCGCCGGGTGCTCGGCGCCGCCCTGCGTCTCGGCCCGCTCGCCCTGTCGCGCCGGCAGGCGGGCGAGGTCGCCCTGCTCACCACCCGCGGCATGGTGGCCCTCGAGCCGTACCTGACCCGCTACCTGCCGACCCTGGTCGTGGCCGCCACGCTCCCCCCGCTGACGGTGCTGGCGATCGCCTGGCAGGACCGGCTCAGCGCGCTCATCGTCGTGCTGACGCTCCCCCTGGTCCCGGTCTTCGCGATCCTGATCGGCCTTGCCACGCGCGACCGGGCCGACCGCCAGTGGCGCCTGCTCGCCCAGCTCTCCGGGCACTTCCTCGACGTGGTGCGCGGGCTGCCGACGCTGGTCGCCTACCGCCGCGCAGACGCGCAGTCGGCCTCGATCCGGCGGATCACGCACCGCTACCGGGAGGCCACCACCCAGACCCTGCGGCTCGGGTTCGCCTCCTCGGCCGCCCTCGAGCTCGTGGCCACCCTGTCGGTCGCCCTGGTGGCCGTCACGGTCGGCCTCCGGCTGACCAGCGGCTCCCTCGACCTGCAGACCGCCCTGGTGGTCCTGCTGCTCGCCCCGGAGGCCTACTGGCCGCTGCGCCGGGTCGGTGCTGAGTACCACGCCGCAGCCGAGGGCACCGCCACCTTCGAGCAGGCCACCGCCCTGCTCGACGGCGTGCCCGACGGCCCCGTCACCGAGGCGCCCGCACCGTGGCGTCGGACGCCTGACCTGGGCCTGACGCTCTCCGGCGTCGGCGTCACCTACCCGGGACGCACCGAGCCGGTCCTGCGCGACCTCGGCGCGACGATCCCGGCCCGCGGCATCACCGCGGTCACCGGCCCGAGCGGCTGTGGCAAGTCCACCCTGCTGTCGGTCCTGGCCGGCGACCTCCTGCCGACCGAGGGGCGGCTGCTGGTCGGCACCGACCTGGTCGGCTCCACCGTGCTCACCGCGGACCTCGGCGACGCCTGGCAGGCCCGCATCGCGTGGGTGCCGCAGCGCCCGTGGATCCTGGCCGGCACGCTGGCCGAGAACGTCCGGCTCGGACGGCCCGACGCCACCGACGCCGAGGTCTGGGCCGCCCTGGAGCGGGTGCATCTCGGCGACCTGGTCGCCACCCTCCCCGCCGGCCTGCAGACCGTCGTCGGCGAGGACGGCACCGGCACCGGCGACCACGGGACCGTCGGTCTCTCCGCCGGCCAGCGCGCCCGGCTCGCCCTGGCCCGCGCGGTCGTCGCCGAGCGGCCCCTGGTGCTGCTCGACGAGCCCACCGCCCACCTCGACGCCGACACCGAGCAGGTCATCCTCGACACCCTGCAGTGGCTGGGCCGCCGCTCGACCGTCGTGGTGGTCGCGCACCGGGCCGCCGTCGTCGACATCGCCGACCACGTCCTCGACCTGCCCGCGCCCGCTTCGCTCCCGTCTGCTCGCACCACCGCTCGCGCCGCCGCTCGCACCGCGCAGGCCGTCGTCGCCGTGTCCGGGTCCGCTCCCGCCACCCGCCAGCCGGAGCCCGCCGTCTCCGACGGGACCGACCCGGCCGACCCTGCGCCGACCGGTCACTACCGGCACCGGCTGGCCGGCGGGGTGCTGCTCGGTGCGCTCGCCTCGGCCTCCGGGGTGGCGCTGACCGCGACCGCCGGCTGGCTGATCGCCCAGGCCGCGTCGCACCCGCCGGTGCTCACCCTGATGGTCGCGATCGTCGGGGTCCGCACCTTCGGCCTCGCCCGGCCCGTGCTCCGGTACGCCGAGCGGCTGGTCTCCCACGACGCGGCCCTGGCCATGCTGGCCGACCGCCGGGCCCGCGTCTTCGACGTGCTGGTGCCCCTGACGCCCGGCCGGCTCACCCGCCGTCGCGGCGACCTGCTCACCAGCGTCGTCGACGACGTCGACTCGCTGCTCGACGCCCAGCTCCGCGTCCGGATGCCGGTGGCCACCGCCGTCCTGGTCGGGCTGCTGGCTGCCGGGTTCGCGACCTGGCAGCTGCCGGTGGCCGGGCTGGTCGTGACGCTGGTCTGCGTCCTCGGCGCCGGTGGGGCGTGGATGCTCGCCCGCACCGGCGTCCGTCGCTCCGAGAACCGGTACGTCGAGGCGCGTGGCCGGCTCTCGGGCCTGGTCGTGCAGACCCTGGCCGGGGCCGGTGACCTGGTGAAGTGGCAGGCCGTCGACCGCAGCCTCGACGAGGTCGACGAAGTCGGCACCGCAGCAGGCGACGCGGCCCGCCGCTCGGCGCGGTCCATCGCCACCGCCCGTGCCCTGGTCACCGCCGTCGCCGGGCTCGGCATGCTGGCCGTGGCCTGGGTCGGCGGTCCCGCGCTCGCCGGGGGCTCGGTGAGCCGTCCGATGCTGGCGCTGCTGGTCCTGCTGCCGCTCGCCCTGGCCGAGGTGCTCGCCCCGGTGGCCGACGCCGGCGCGCTGTCGGTCCGCACCCAGGCGGCCGACGCCCGGCTGGCCCGGCTCGCCGCCCTCACTCCGGCGGTCACCTCACCGGCCCTGCCGGTGGTGCTGGCGGCGACCGACCTGGCCCACCCGCGGCTGGGCGCCGCGGGCGTCGCCGGTGGCTGGGGCTCGACGCCGGCCTTCTCCGGCCTCGACCTCGACCTGGCCCCCGGAGCCCGGCTCGGCGTGGTGGGCCCGTCCGGGTGCGGCAAGTCGACGCTGGCCGCCGTGCTGCTCCGCTTCCTCGACCCGTTGGCCGGAGTGGTCGACCTGGACGGGACCGACCTGCGCTCGCTGGCACTGGCCGACGTCCGCTCGCGGGTGGGTCTGGTCGACGACGACCCGCACGTGTTCGGGTCCACCCTGCGGGAGAACCTGCGGCTGGCCCGGCCCGACGCCGACGACGCGACCCTGGTCGACGCGCTGCGGCGGGCCTCGCTGGACACCTGGGCGGCGGCCCTGCCGGACGGCCTGGACACCCGGCTCGGCGACGGCGGCGCTCACGTCTCCGGGGGCGAGCGGGCCCGGATCGGCCTGGCCCGCGCGGTCCTGGCCGACCACGCCGTGCTGGTCCTCGACGAGCCCACGGCACACCTCGACGCCGCCACCGCGGAGGCGGTCACCGAGGACCTGCTGCGCGGCACCGGCCGCAGCGTCGTCTGGATCACCCACGGGACGGTCGGGCTCGACCGGATGGACCAGGTCCTCGACCTCGGACGAATCGGGCAAAGTTTCCGGCGAAACGCGAACAGCGCCGCCTCGGCTGAGGCTTCATAGAGGCGGGATCCCGCACGTCCAGGGAGGGCTCGTCGGCGGTCCCGTGGGAGAGGGAGCCATGCGCGTGCGTGCTTTCCTGGGCGCGGTGCTGCGGTCCCGGGTGGTGCTGCTGACCGGCATGCTCTGCGCCGTCGCGGTCCCGGCCTTCACCCTCCCCCGGCTCCCCCACGTCAACCTGTGGCCCCTCCTGCTCGGGCTGCTCCCCTGGGTCGTCGGCAAGTACGTGCTGTGCCCGCTGCGCTGGCGGGCCCTGACCGACGCCGACCTGTCCCGCCGCTGGCACCTGCGGGTGTACGCCGAGGCCGAGGTGCTCGGCCTGGCCACGCCGGGCCACCTGGGCGCCGACGTGTGGCGGGTCCGCCGGCTGACCCACACCGGGGTCGGCCGTCCCGCCTCCCTGGCCAGCGTGGGCCTCGACCGGCTCGTCGGTGCCGCCGGGCTGGCCGTCTTCGTCGCGGTCGCCGGCACCGCCATGCCGACCCGGATGCTGCTGGTGGCAGCGGCGGTCGGCGTCGTGCTCGTGACGGCGGGACTGGTGCTGCGGCGCCGGCGCCCCGACCTGCTGCCCGACCACCCGCTGCCGAGCCGGCGCCGGCTGGCCCAGGCGGTGGCCCTGGCCGCGGTCTTCCAGCTGGCCACCATCGCGCTGCTGCTCGGCACGCTCGGGGCGACCGGCTACAGCGTCCCACCGCTGCAGCTCCTCGGCGCCTTCGGTGCCAGCCAGCTCGCCGGAGCCCTGCCCGGGCCGGCCGGCGCCAGCCCCAAGGACGGTGCCCTCATCGTCGGGCTGACCGCGCTCGGGGTGCCCTGGGTGGCCGCGGCGGCCGCGGTGACGCTCAAGGCGACCGTGGTCTGGCTGCCGGCGCTGCTGATCGGTGGGGTCAGCCTGCTGGCGACGCGTCGTACGCTCCGGCTCGCCGACGCGCCGGTCGCCGCCGCCTGACCCGCCTCAGCCGGCGGGGCGAGGTCCCCGGCCACACAGGGAGCGCAGCATCCGGACGTCCTGCTGCATGCCGCGCGGGACCGGCCAGCCCCGCTCCTCCAGGGCGTCGGTGTAGCGCTCCAACGCGTCGAGGAGGTCGTTGCGGCTCGAGGCCAGCGCCTCGAGGTGGTGGCCGGGCTGCCGCTGACGCGCCTGGTGGACCGCGCGCGCCCGGGCGATGTCGGCCAGCAGGTCCGCGAAGGGCTGGGCGTCCCCCATCCCCGCCGCCTCTCCACCGTGGTCAGGGTCGCCCGCTGGGGACGTCTCGACGGCTCTCCGGCGATCGTAGGCCACCGGTCCCAGGGCGCGTGTTGGTCGCGACCCCTCCCATGCCGTACGGTGGTCGGTAACGGCCTCTCGGACGACTCGTCCACTGGCTACTCCGCCTCCGGCGAGCACCTCGTGCCGGCCGGGCGCATTTCAGGTCTTGGAGCACTCAACATTTCTTCACCTCTCCACCGCGGTGACGTTTCTCGTCCCGTGCCCGATCTGACTCTCCGATCCCAGCGAGCCTCGCGACCGGCCTCCCGCCGACCCCTGGCCCGCCGATCACTCTCGACCCCGCACGGTGCGGTGTCGGCAACAAGCTCTTGAAGGGAGCACATCAATGGCACAGGGAACTGTGAAGTGGTTCAACGGTGAGAAGGGCTTCGGCTTCATCTCCCCGACCGAGGGCCCGGACGTCTTCGTCCACTTCTCCGAGATCGAGGGCACCGGCTACAAGACCCTCGAGGAGAACCAGAAGGTCGAGTTCGAGGTCACCCAGGGCCCCAAGGGTCCCCAGGCCTCGCGCGTCCGCGCGATCTGAGTCGGCTGGCGCCCAGCGCGCCACGACACCCTGAACCGGGGTCGACCCTCACGGGTCGGCCCCGGTTCTGCGTTCGTGCGTCAGCCGGTGGCGGCGCGTTGGACCGCGTCGGCGACGGCGGTGGCCACGTGCGGGTCGAAGACCGAGGGCACGATGTAGCTGGCGTTGAGCTCGGAGTCGGCCACCGCGTCGGCGATCGCCACCGCTGCGGCGATCATGACCTCCTGGGTGATCTCGTGGGTGCCGGCGTCGAGCATGCCGCGGAAGAACCCCGGGAACGCCAGCACGTTGTTGATCTGGTTGGGGTAGTCCGACCGTCCGGTGGCCACCACCGCGGCGTGCTCGGCGGCCGCGGCCGGGTCGACCTCGGGGTCGGGGTTGGACAGCGCGAAGACGATCGCATCCGGCGCCATCGTCGCCACCGTCTCGGCCCCGAACAGGTCCGGCCCGGAGACCCCGACGAAGACGTCGGCCCCCGCCAGCGCCTCGGTCAGGGTGCCGGCGAACCCGTCGGGGTTGGTGTTGTCCGCGATCCACTGCTTGGCCTCCGGCAGGTCGCCCTGGCCGCGGTGGATCGCGCCGTTGCGGTCGCACCCGATGATCCGGGTCGCGCCCTGGGCCTGCAGCAGCGTGATGATCGCATGCCCGGCGGCCCCGACGCCGCTGACCACGATCCGCACCTCGGCCAGGCTCTTGCCGACCACCCGCAACGCGTTGGTCAGCGCCGCGAGCACCACGATCGCGGTGCCGTGCTGGTCGTCGTGGAACACCGGGATGTCGAGCTCGGCCCGCAGCCGCGCCTCGATCTCGAAGCAGCGCGGGGCGGCGATGTCCTCCAGGTTGATCCCGCCGTAGACCGGGGCGATCGCCTTGACGATCATGATGATCTCCTCGGTGTCCTGGGTGTCCAGGCACACCGGCCACGCATCCACCCCCGCGAACTGCTTGAACAGCGCGGCCTTGCCCTCCATCACCGGCAGCGCCGCGGCCGGGCCGATGTTGCCCAGGCCCAGCACCGCCGACCCGTCGGTGACCACCGCGACGGTGTTGCGCTTGATCGTCAACCGGCGGGCGTCCTCGGGGTTCTTCGCGATCGCCAGGCACACCCGCGCCACCCCCGGGGTGTAGGCCCGGGACAGGTCGTCGCGGTGCTTGAGCGGCACCTTCGCCTTCACCTCGAGCTTGCCGCCCAGGTGCATCAGGAACGTCCGGTCGCTCACCCGCTGCACGGTGACGCCGTCCAACGCCTCCAGGGCCGCGGTGATCCGTTCGGCGTGGTCGGCCTCGGAGGCGTCGCACGACACGTCGACCACCAGCCGGTCGGGGTGCGACTCCGCCACGTCCAACGCGGTCACCGCGCCGCCCGCGGCGCCCACCGCCGCGACCAGGTCGCCGGTGGCCCGTGCGGTCGGCGGCGCCTCGACCCTGACCGTGATCGCGTACCCGGGGCTCGTGCTCGCCATCGTCCGTCTCCTCCGCGCTCGACCGGTCCGGCCCGGCTCGGACGCGCGGGGAACCGACTCTGGCATTCTGCCCCCGACCCGGGCGGTCGCGAACAGGCGGTCAGCGCAGCATCAGGAAGCTGGCCGTCAGCCCGGCGAGGACGACGCCGGTGCGCAGGACGGCACTGGGGAGCCGCCGACCGATGCGGGCACCGACGTACCCGCCGACCACGGAGCCCGCCGCCAGCGTCAGCACGGCCACCCAGTCCAGGTCGGCGAGGAACAGGAACACCACCGTGGCCACGGCGTTGGCCGACAGCACGGCCAGGGTCTTCAGCGCGTTCACGATGCGCAGGTCGAGGTCGAGGCCGAACCCGAGGACGGCCATCATCATCACCCCGGAGCCGGCGCCGAAGTAGCCGCCGTACACGCCGGTCAGGACGGCGAAGAAGGTCGTCGGCCGCGACATCTCGGTCCGCTCGGCACGCGGGGTGGAGTGCCGTCGTCGCAGCAGCTCGGACAGCGTCGGCTGCAGACCCACGAGCAGGCAGGTGCCGAGGATGAGCCAGGGCACCACGACCTCGAACGACTCCGCGGGGAGGGCGAGCAGCAGGAGGGCGCCGGCGACCGCACCGACGGCACAGGTCAGCAGCACGGCCGCGGTGACCCCGGGGTGCGCGCGCAGCTCGCGCCGGTAGCCGAACGAACCGCTCAGCCCCGCGGGAGTCATCCCGACCGTGTTCGAGGCGTTGGCGACCACGGGCGGCAGCCCGACAGCGACCAGGACGGGGAAGCTGAGCAGGGACGCGACCCCGACCGTCGAGGTGAGGATGCCCGCACCGAGGCCGGCGGCGAGGACCGCGAGCTGCTCCAGGCCCGTCACGCGGGGTCGCGCAGCAGGGCGACGTCGCTGACGAGCTCGACGTGGGCGTGCATCGCCTCGGCGGCCGCGCCGGCGTCGCCGGCCCGGATGGCCTCGGCGATGGCGCGGTGCCCGGCCAGGGACCGGGCGGGGCGGTCGGGCTGGGAGAGCGACTCGATCCTGGTCTCGCGGATCAGGTCGCCGATCTCGTCCATGAGCCGGGCGAGCAGCAGCGAGTGGGCGGCGGCGGTCACCGCGCCGTGGAAGCGCTCGTCGCCCTCCACCCCGCGGCCGCCGGCCTCGATGTCTGCCTGCATCGCGTGCAGCGCCTCGTCGATGCGGGCGAGGTCCTCCTCGGTCCGGCGCCGCGCGGCGAGAGCGGCGATCTTGGTCTCCAGCGCGTCGCGGGTCTCGATGATCTCGGGGAGCCGGTCGGCGTGCTGCCGGATCGCGTCGACGATCTTGCGCGACCCCCGCGGCCGGTTGACCACGGTGCCGTCGCCGTGCCGGACGGTGACCACCCCGATCACCTCGAGGGCGACCAGGGCCTGGCTCAGCGTGGCCCGGCTGACCCCGAGGCGGGTGGCGAGCTCGCGCTCCGCGGGCAGCTTGTCGCCGGGCGTGAGGCCGTTGCTCTCGATCCACGCGGTGATCTGCTCCGCGACCTGTTCGTACAGCCGCGTGCGCATCAGCCGATCGGGGAACGCCTGAGGCGTGGGCGGGTGACTCATGGAGGTCATCCTATTGACTTTTGGCCCACTGGGCTATTGGCTAGGCCACTCATCCACTGATGACGCCAGTCACACTCCGGCCGGCGTCGGCCGAAAGGAACCGCGATGGGACCGGAATGGGTGGCGATCATCGCCTTGGTCGCCCTGTTCGTCATCGGGACGCTGCTCCCGATCAACATGGGAGCCCTGGCGTACGTCGCCGCCTGGCTCGTGGGGATGTACTCCCTGGACCTGGACGAGAAGGAGATCCTGGCCGGCGTCAGCGGTGACCTGATCCTCACGCTGATCGGGGTCACCTACCTCTTCGCGATCGCCAAGAACAACGGCACGGTCGACCTCGTCGTCCGCAGTGCCGTGCGCTCGGTGGGCGGCCGGGTCGCCCTGATCCCCTGGGTGATGTTCGGCGTGACCGCCCTGCTGACCGCGATCGGCGCCGCCAGCCCGGCCGCCTGCGCCATCATCGGCCCGATCGCGCTCGGGTTCGCCGGCCGCTACCGGATCAACCCGCTGATGATGGGCATGATGGTCGTCCACGGCGCCCAGGCCGGCGGCTTCTCCCCGATCAGCATCTACGGCACCATCACCAACTCGGTGATGGAGAGCAACGACCTCCCGAGCAGCGAGCTGACCATCTTCCTCGCGAGCCTGGTGGTCAACCTGGCCCTGGCCGTCGGCCTCTTCGTGGTCCTCGGCGGCCGCGACCTGATGAGCCGCCGCCTCGACCCCGACGACGACGACTCTCTCGACGAGCGCCTCCACACCGGGGGTGTCGGCGTCTCGGGCCGCGGCACGGGCACGGTCGTGCAGGACCGCACCCAGGGCCTGGGCGTACGACGCGACCAGGTCCTGACGCTGGTGGCCTTCGTCGCCGTCGCGGTCATCGCGCTGGTCTTCGACAAGAACATCGGCTTCGTCGCGATCACCGCCGCGGTCGTCCTGGCGATGCTCTCGCCCCAGGAGCACAAGGACGCGGTGCGCCAGATCGCCTGGCCCACGGTCCTGCTCGTCGCGGGCGTGAGCACCTACGCCACGATCCTCACCACCGCCGGGTCCCCCGAGTTCGTCGGGAAGTGGGCCGCGGGACTCGGTGCTGCGGCGATCGGCGCCCTGATCCTCTGCTACGTCGGAGGCGTCGTCTCGGCCTTCGCCTCCTCCACCGCGCTGCTGCCGGTGATCATCCCGATCGCCGTGCCGCTGATCGCCGGCGGCGGCATCGACGCCGCCCTCTTCGTCGCGGCCCTCGGCGTCTCCTCCACGATCGTGGACGTCAGCCCGTTCTCCACCAACGGCGCCCTGATGCTCGCCAACCGGCCCGACAGCATCAGCGAGCAGGTCTACTACAAGCAGATCCTCGGCTACAGCGTGATGGTGACCCTGGTCGGCCCGCTCCTCGTCTGGGCAGCCCTCGTGCTGCCGGGCTGGTGATCGCGATGACCGCCATGTCTGCGACCGACGGCGCCGCCCGCAGCGGCCCGCTGGCCGACGTCCTCGTCGTCGACCTGTCCCGGGCCCTGGCCGGACCGCAGGCGACGATGATGCTCGGCGACCTCGGCGCCCGCGTGGTGAAGGTCGAGGCGCCCGGCCACGGCGACGACACCCGCGGCTGGGGGCCGCCGTTCGTGGGTGAGCCCGACGGGCGCGTCTCGACGTACTTCCTGGCGGCCAACCGCAACAAGGAGTCCATCGCGCTGGACCTCAAGGACGCCGGCGACCGCGCGACGCTGCTGGCGCTGGTGGACCGCGCCGACGTGCTGGTCGAGAACTTCCGCACCGGCGTGCTCGAGCGGCTCGGGCTGGGGATCGCGGAGCTCCACGAGCGCAACCCGCGCCTGGTGGTCCTCTCGATCACCGGGTTCGGCCACGACGGCCCCGAGGGCGGCCGCCCGGGCTACGACCAGATCGCGCAGGGCGAGGCCGGCCTGATGTCCCTGACCGGCTCGGGGCCTGAGGACCCCCAGCGCGTCGGGGTGCCGATCGCCGACCTGCTCGCCGGGATGTACGGCGCCTCCGGCGTGCTGGCCGCCCTGCACGAGCGGGAGCGCACCGGCACCGGCACCGTGGTGCGGACCTCGCTGCTCGCCTCGGTCGTCGGCGTGCACGCCTTCCAGGGCACCCGCTGGACCGTCGCCGGCGAGGTCGGCCGCGCCCAGGGCAACCACCACCCGTCCATCGCGCCGTACGGCCTCTTCCACTGCCGCGACGGCTCGGTGCAGATCGCGGTGGGGAGCGAGGGGCTGTGGCGCCGGCTGTGCGCCGCCTTCGACCTCGACCCCGTGGCCGAGGGGCTGGCCACCAACGCGGAGCGGGTCGCCGACCGGGCGCGCACCATCGCCGTGGTCGAGGAGGCGTTCGCCGGCTGGGACGCGGCCGACCTGCTGGCCCGGCTCGCCGAGGTCGGCGTGCCGGCAGGCAAGGTCCGCACCCTCGACGAGGTCTACGCCTGGGACCAGACCGCCAGCCAGGGACTGCTGCTCGAGGTCGAGCACCCGACCCTCGGCCCGGTGACCCTCCCGGGGCCGCCGCTGCGCTTCTTCTCCCCCACCGGGGAGGAGACGACGCGGCACGACCACAGCAGCCCGCCCGAGCTCGACCAGCACGCCGGCGCGATCCGGGACTGGCTCGCGCAGACGTCCGCAGGAGCGGCGAGGTGAGCCGCGGCTGGACCGCCCAGCAGCTGCTCGACCTGGTGCTGGATGAGGGCAGCTTCGCGTCCTGGGACGAGCCGATCGACCTCAGCGCGCACACCCCGGCCTACCGCGCCGAGCTGCAGGCGGCCGCGGCGAGGGCCGGCACCGACGAGGCCGTCGTCACCGGCCGCGCCACCATCCGCGGCCGGGCGGTCGCCGTGGTCGCCAGCGAGTTCCGCTTCCTCGGCGGCTCGATCGGCCGGGCCGCCGCCGCCCGGATCACCGCCGCCGTCCGCCGCGCCACCGCCGAGGGCCTCCCCCTGCTGGCGGCCACGGCCTCGGGCGGCACCCGGATGCAGGAGGGCACGCCGGCCTTCGTGGAGATGGTCGAGATCTCGCGCGCCGTGATGGCGCACCGGGCGGCCGGCCTGCCCTACCTGGTCTACCTGCGCCACCCGACCACCGGTGGCGTCTACGCGTCGTGGGGATCCCTGGCCCACGTGACCGTCGCCGAGCCCGGCGCCCTGGTCGGATTCCTCGGCCCGAAGGTCTACCAGGCGCTGCACGGGGAGCCCTTCCCCGACGGCGTGCAGACCGCGGAGAACCTCGCGGACAAGGGCGTGATCGACGCGGTGGTGCCGGCCGAGGCGCTGCCGACCCTGGTCGACCGGGCCCTCTCCGTGCTCGTCGACCCGCCCGACCCGGGCGTCCTGCCGACCCGTGCCGCAGGCCGGGGCCCTGGCACGTCGTCGGCCTGGGACTCCATCCGGCTCACCCGGGGGCCCGACCGGGTCGGGGTCCGCGACCTCCTCCGGCACGCCGGGACCGACACGCTGCGCCTCGGCGGCACCGACGAGGGCGAGTTCGACGACACGGTGCTGGTCGCGCTGACCCGGCTCGACGGCCAGCCGTGCGTCCTGGTCGGCCAGGACCGCACCCGGCAGTCGGCCAGGACCCCGATGGGCCCCGGAGCCCTCCGCGAGGCTCGACGCGCGATGCGGCTGGCCGACGAGCTCCGCCTCCCCCTCGTCACCGTCATCGACACCCCGGGCGCGGAGCTGTCGGCGTACGCCGAGGAGCGCGCGATCGCCGGGGAGATCGCCCGCTGCATCGCAGCGCTCAGCACGATGAGGGTGCCCACCGTGGCCGTGCTCCTGGGCCAGGGCTGCGGGGGCGGCGCGCTCGCGCTCCTCCCCGCCGACACGGTCATCGCCGCCGAGCACGCCTGGCTCTCGCCCCTCCCGCCGGAGGGCGCCAGCGTCATCGTGCACGGCGACGTCGACCACGCCCCAGCGATGGCTGCGGCGCAGCGGGTCCGGGCCGTGGACCTCCACGAGCTCGGGACCGTGCACCGCCTGGTCCCCGAACGTGCCGACGACACACCGGAGACGATGGCGCTCGCGGTGGCGGCCGAGATCCGTGCGGCGCTCGACCGCGCGTCGTGGTCGCGGCACACGGAGGTCGGGCCCCCTCGACTGCGTGGGCACGCCGTCACGACGAGCGTGCCTGCGTGACCGTGGGGTCGTTCCGCCGCGCGTCAGTCGTCGAGGCCGCCCGGCGGGGCGTCCTCGCCCGGAGCGCCGCTGCCGTCCGGCGAACCGGGGCTGGACCCGGAGTCGTCGGACGGGCCACTGGAGTCGTGGTCGTCCGAGCCGCCCTCCGACCCACCGTTGGACCCGCCACCCGATCCCCCGTCGGAACCGCCGTCTGATCCTGTGCCGGAAGGGTCGTCCGCGCCGTCGCCGGGGTCGTCACCGCCGCTCGGTCCGCTGTGGTCGTCGGTCCGCCGGTCGCCGTCCTCGCCCGAGGAGGAGCCGGAGCCCGAGGTGCCGCCCCCACCCGGCGTACCGCTCGGTTGCTCGGGGTCCGCTCCCGTCGTACCACGGGGGCCGGTGCCTCCCGGCCCTGGCGCGTCGGCCGGGGGCCCGCTCGAGGAACCGGGGGCCGATACCCCGCTGCCGTCGCCTGCGTGACGTCCTGCCGGTGCGTCGGTGGGCGTCACGGGGTCCGACGGTGCTGGGTCCGACGGCTCGGGGTCCGACGGTGCGGGATTCGACGGCTCGGTGTTCGACGGCTCGGGCGCAGGACGGTGCTCCGGCGCCCCGTTCCCGGTGTGACCGGGGCCGAAGGGGACCACCAGGTCGAAGATCTCCTGCGCCTGGGCCGGGAGTGCTCCGAGGAGACCCAGACCGGCCACGGCGGCGACCGCGGCGGCGGCGACCCTGGGCAGCCAGCCGCTGCGCCGGACGTGCAGGTCTGGCACCTCCGGAAGGTCGGCCGCCAGCTCGCCGGTCGCCAGGAACAGGGCCAGCTCGCCCGTAGGCGGCGGGGCCGAGGCCGGAGTCAGCTGGGCACGCAGCGTCGCGAGCAGCTCGCGCTCCGCAGCGTCGTCCTCGGTCCGCGCCCTCATCCCGCCTCCTCCCATCGCGGCGTCGCGTTCGGGGGGTACGGCGTCGCGCCGTGCGCGTCCAGGCGGCGCCGGAGGCCGGCGAGGCCACGTCGCTGGAGGGCCTTGACCCCACCGACGCTGCGGCCGAGGAGCTCCGCGACCTGGTCGACGGTCAGGTCGCCGAAGATCCTCAGGAGCAGCACCTCGCGCTGGTCGGCCGACAGCGAGTCCAACGCCTGGCGGGCCGCCGTGGAGCCCAGCGACTCCAGGGCGCAGGTCTCGGCGCTGGGGGTGACCCGGGTGTCGGCCGCCTCGCTCCAGCTCGCCGGCATGGGGCGTCGCCGCCGCGCCCGCAGCTCGTCGACGAGGCGGCGGCGGGCGATCGTGAAGAGGAGGGCGCGTGCCTGCGACGCCCCGCCCTCGAAGTCCGGGAGGCTGCGGAAGAACGCCAGGAACGTCTCACTGGTCAGGTCGTCGGGGTCCTGGGAGCCGCGCGCCCGCAGGTAGCCGGTCACGCCGGGCGCGAGCTCGCGCCAGAGCGCGGCACAGGCGTCGTGGTCCCCGCTGCGCGCACGGTCCAGCACCGCGTCCCAGGTCCGGAGCTCCTCCACGGACCCAGTGGACACTGCGACAGGTGTCCGAGATGCGGTATTTGCGAATTGTTCACCTTCGGCCCCGACAAAGAGCTGCCTCTCCTCGACGGGGGGCGAGGAGAGGCAGCTCGACACGGGGGCGCTCAGTCCTCGGCGCCGGCCAGCTCGATCTTCTCCAGCGCGCCGTTGTCGTCGTCGACCTCGACCTCGGTGACGGTCGCGCCGGGGACCAGGTCGGCGGTCGTGCCGTCGCCGTCGGAGCCGTCGACCTCGATGCGGGTGTCGCCGTCCACCAGGTAGGTGAGCTGGGCGCTGTCGGCGGCGCGGGTCAGGACGAGCGTCCCGGTGCCGGCGTCGAAGCTCGCGATCGACCCGAGCAGGTCGCCCTCGTCCTCGTCGGACCTGCCGTCGTGGTCGTGGTCGCCGTTGCAGCGGTCGTCGGCGGAGTCGTCCTCGTCGGAGTCCGACTCGCCGTCGTGGTCGGCGTCCTCGGCCCCGTCGCTGATGCCGTCGTCGTCGGAGTCCGCCTCGCCGACGACCAGGCCGAGCTCGTTCTCGTCCTCGTCGGCGACGAAGTCGCCGTCGGTGTCCTCGTCGTCGTGCGCGCAGTTCTCGGTGGCGTCGTCCTCGTCCTCGTTGTCGAGACCGTCGTGGTCGGCGTCCTCGTCACCGTCCGGAGTGCCGTCGTCGTCGGTGTCGGCGTCCAGGACGTCGGTGGAGGTGGTGCCGTCCTTCACCTCGTCGCCGTCGTCCTCGCCGTCACCGTCCGTGTCCTGCTCGCTCGGGTCGCTGTGGCGACGGAACTCGGCGAGGTTGCTCAGCCCGTCCTTGTCCTTGTCCTGACGGGCGTTGGCCACGTTGGGGTTCAGCCCGTGACGGGTCTCCCAGCGGTTGGGCATCCCGTCGCCGTCGCGGTCGCGGTTCGCGGCCATGGCGCCAGGGGCGGCGAGCATCGCGCCGCCGGAGACGGTCAGGACGGTGCCCGTGACGAACGCGGCGAGGCGGAACGGTCGACTGTGGTGCTGGTGCATGAGCTTCCTCCCAGAAGGCATCAGGTGCGGGCGGTGGGTGGCCGCCTGTGGGGGTGTCCGACCGTGAGATCGACGCCGCCGCCCCGAGGGGTACGCCCTCGCGCGAACCTTTACCTTCCGACTGCGCGGATCGCCGTCAGGGTCCGCTCCGCGTAGCGGTGAGGCGTACGGCGCACCAGCCGACGACCGCCGTGCACGCGGCGAGCAGCGCGTCGGCCGCCGGCAGGGAGGCGGTGCCGAGCAGGTCCTGCAGGACGGGGAGGTACACACCGGCGAGCGCGAGCGCGAAGGACCCGGCGACCGCGACGGGCAGGAAGGGGTTCTCGCGGGTGACCGGGACCGGCCTCAGCCCGATCGCCACCCCGAGCTGGAGGCTGGTGAGCGCGAGGAAGAGCATGGTCCGCCAGTGCCGACCACTGACGTCGGCCCAGACCCCGAGGACCAGCGAGGCGAGGGCCAGGGTCACCCCCACGACGAGCACCCGCTGCCAGAGCCCGTCGCCCAGGACGC
Organism: Marmoricola sp.; assembly: GCA_044227235.1. GTDB lineage: Bacteria > Actinomycetota > Actinomycetes > Propionibacteriales > Nocardioidaceae > Marmoricola_A. The sequence continues at coordinate 283,485 of JBGAFN010000001.1, forward strand.
TCTGCTCAGGTGGTCGGGGAGGCCGGTTCATCAGGTCGGGTGCGGCAGGTTCGGCTCCGAGGGCGACACCCGTGAGGCCGTGGGTGAGGAGGTTGACCCACAGGATCTGGGCTGCGAGCAACGGCACCGTCAGCCCGACGAAGGGCCCCAGCAGCATCACGAGGATCTCGCTCGCCCCACCCGCCAGTCCGAACACCAGGAAGAGCCGGATGTTCGCGTAGACCCGCCTGCCCTCCGCCACCGCGGTGACGACGGTCGCGAGGTCGTCGTCAGCGAGCACGAGGTCAGCGGCCTGGCGGGCCACCTCCGTGCCACGGTGGCCCATGGCGACGCCGATGTCGGCCCGGTGCAGGGCCGGCCCGTCGTTCACGCCGTCCCCGGTCATCGCGACGACCGCGCCCGTGTCCTTCCAGGCCTGGATGATGTCGAGCTTCTGCTCCGGACTGGTCCGGGCGAACACCCGGGCCCGGGTGAGGTCGGTGACCGTGCCGTCGAGGATGTCCATCCCGGTGGCGACCGCGCCCTGCGCTCCCTGTTCCTCCGCGGTGAGCACCCCCACGCGGCGCGCGACCGCCACCGCCGTCGCCGGGTGGTCGCCGGTGATGAGGACCGGCGTGATCCCAGCCCGACGGCACTGCTCGATGGTGTCGCGTGCAGCCGGCTTGGCCGGGTCGTTCATCGCGACGAGACCGAGCAGACGCTGGTCGGCGCCCTCCCACCCGGGGCACGACGCGGACTCCCCCGCGGTCACGGCAAGGACGCGGTACCCCTCCCCCGCCAGGGAGGCCGCACGCTGCAGCGCCTCGCGCCAGACCGGGCTCGGAGCAGCGCCACTGTCGTGCTGGCCCTGGAGCGCCTCGACCGACCCCTTGCTCAGCACGAGCAGGGTCTGCGACTCGCGTGCCTTCGCCCGGTGCGCCGTGGTCATCTGCTGGGTGGAGCTCTGGAAGGGCACCTCCGCCACCCGCGGGTGGTCCCCCTCCAGCAGTGCCCGGTGCAGCCCGGCTTTCGCCGCGACCGTGAGGAGGGCGATCTCCGTCGGGTCACCCAGTCCGGTCCACGTCTCGCTGAGCCGGCCTGGAGGGACCAGGGTCGCGTCGTTGCAGAGTGCGCAGGCCCGGAGCAGCTCGGCAACATCGGGGGCCCGGTCCACGTCGAGCGGTCCACCGTCCGAGACGAGCCCCCCGGTCGGCGCATAGCCGTCCCCCGACACCACGACCCGGCGTTCGGGCGTCCAGAGCTGCTCGACGAACATCTGCGCCTGGGTGAGCGTGCCGGTCTTGTCGGTGGCGAGCACCGTGACGGAGCCGAGTGTCTCCACGGCGGGCAGCCGCCGGACGATCGCGTGACGAGACGCCATCCGGCGCGCGCCCAGCGCGAGGCTGAAGGTGACGACAGCAGGGAGCGACTCGGGGACCGCGGCCACGGCCAGGCTGATCGCCGTGACGACCATGAGCTCCACGGGTTGACCCCGCCACAGTCCCGAGACGAGCACGACCAGGCTCAAGCCGACCGCAACCAGGGCGAGCGTGCGACCCAGGTTGGCGAGCCGGCGTTGCAGCGGCGTGGGCTCCACGCGGGTGCTCATCAGCTCGGCGATCCGGCCGAGTGCGCTCGCCGCGCCCGTGCTGACCACCCGCGCGACCGCTCGGCCCTTCACCACCACCGTTCCCGAGGACAGCCGCACGTCGTCGTCCGGCGCTCCGTGCGTCGTCGCGGTCTTGCCGACCGCGACCGACTCGCCCGTCAGGGCCGACTCGTCCACCAGCAACGAGGTCGACTCCACCAGCTCGCAGTCGGCGGGCACGACGTCCCCCTCGGCCAGCAGCACGACATCACCCGGCACGAGCGAGGACGACGGCACCGACAGCTCCCGGCCCTCACGACGCACCCGGACCGAGGGCGCGCTCAGCTGGGCGAGGGCGGTCACGGCGCGGTCGGCCTTGAGCTCCTGCGTGACCCCGACCGCGGTGTTCACCACCACCACGAACGCGATCACGGCCGCGTCGGAGAGGTCACCGGTGAGGACCGTGAGCACGCAGGCCGCCAACAGCACCAGGACCAGCGGGTCGCGCAGCTGCGCCCCGATGGCGGACCACATCGACAGGCGCCCACGTCGGCGCACCTCGTTGGGCCCGACCTGCTCGAGCAGCTCGGCCGCCCGGGCATCCGACAGGCCCGACGCGCTCATGCCTCCACCGTGACGACCCCGGCGCCCTCGTCACAGAGGAGAAGGTCTACGGAGAGCACGAGACGAGGGCGCGAGGATCGGCCGATATCGCGGTTGTGTCGAATTCGGGCTTGTTCGTTCGCTGTTGCAGTGAAACGGTTCCCATGACGAGAGGACACGACCGTGAAGTACGTCATCATGTTCACGACGACGCCCGACCTCGAGGCTGAGGTGGCCCCTGAGCGCGTCGAGCAGGTCTACGGCCGCACCTACGAGTGGTTCGGCACGCACCGCGAGGTGATGACCGAGTCCGGTGCCCAGCTGCAGCCGGTCGACACCGCGACCACGGTCAGCTACGGCGGCGAGGGGCCGGTCGTGGCCGACGGGCCGTTCTCGGAGGCGAAGGAGGTCATCGGCGGATTCCAGGTGATCGACGTGCCCGACCTCGACGCGGCGATCGCCGTCGTCAGGACGTGGCCGCTGCTCGAGCTTCCCGGCGTGTCGGTCGAGATCCGGCCGATCGTCGTCTACTGAGGACATCGTGAGTCGTGGACGAATCGGACGGCGCGGCAGCGGAGTCGGGCCAGCCCCACGCCGCGGCGTCCGACCAGCTCCTCGCCGAGGTGATCCGCGAGGAGTCCGCGCGCATCGTCGGGGCGCTCACGAGGTGGCTCGGGAGCCTGGATCTGGCGGAGGAGTCGGTCGCCGAGGCGATCGAGGAGGCCGTGGGCGAGTGGCGCACGCGCGGGGTGCCTCACAATCCCGGGGGATGGCTCACGCGGGCGGCCCGCAACAACGCGCTTGACCGCCTGCGGCGCGAGAAGCGGTACCGCGAGAAGGTGGCCCTGCTCCCGGATCCGACCGAGCCCGCACCGCTCGTCGGCGCCGGCGGGCCAGACGAGCGCCTGCCGCTCCTGTTCGGCTGCTGTCACCCCGCGATCTCCCCGGACGCGCAGCTCGCGCTGACGCTCCGTGCCGTCTGCGGCCTCACGACCGCGCAGATCGCGCGTGCCACCCTGGCCGCGGAGTCGACGGTGGCGCAGCGGATTGTGCGGGCCAAGCGAAAGATCGGTACGGCAGGCATCCCCCTGCGGATACCCGAGGGATCCGAGCGGGCCTCGCGCCTGGACATCGTCCTGACGGTCGTCTCGGTGATGTACAGCGAGGCCCACCTGGTCGCCGGCGGAGACGCGGCCGCGGACCGCGATCTCGCCGACGACGCCCTGTGGCTCGCACGCGTCGTCGCACACGAGCTGCCGCGCGAGGCGGAGGCACAGGGACTGCTCGCACTGCTGCTGTTCCACCGAGCACGCGAAGGGGCACGCGCCGTCGATGGAGAGCTCGTCCTCCTCGCTGATCAGGACCGGGCTCGGTGGGACCGGCGACTGATCGCCGAGGCACAGGACGTGCTGGAGAAGGCGGCGAGGCTACGACGCCCAGGACGCTGGCAGCTGCACGCTGCGATCGCCGCATGCCACTGCGACACGCGCGATGGCGGCGACACCGACTGGCGGCAGGTGCTCACGCTCTACGACATGCTGCTGGCGCACGACCGCTCGCCGGTCGTACGGCTGAACCGCGCGGTGGCGCTCGCTGAGGTCGACGGACCGCAGGCGGCGCTGGAGGAGGTGGATGCTCTCCGGCACGCCCTCACCGGCTACCACCTGTGGCACGCCGTTCGCGCGAGGATGCTGGGGCACCTCGGCCGCCGGGACGAGGCGATGGCGGAAGACCTGTTCGCCTTGGAGCTCACCGCGAACGACGCCGAGCGGCGCCTGCTGGAGGCGCGGGTCGATCGCTGAGGCGGACCCGCCTCGACGTGCCGCGAGACCGCCACCCCACCCGGGACGCCAGGCCCGGCGGCGGCAACCAAAGGTCGTTGAAGAAACTCAGATGGGCCTGTCGATCTGGCGACGCGCCGTTCGCTGTGACTCATGACGGAGCCGGACAGGCCGGCTCGCGACCATGTGCAGGAGGCAGTCCCATGACCAAGTACGCGATCCTCATCTACGAAGACCCGGCCTTCTACGAGAGCCTCTCGCCCGAGGAGTGGCCGGCGATCGTCGGCGCCCACGGCACGTTCGTCGAGCAGGTCTCCGAGCTCGGTGGGTCCCTTGCGGGCGGGGACGCGCTGGCGCCCCCGACGGCCGCCACGACGATCAAGGGTGCCGGCACCGTGACGGACGGTCCGTTCGTCGAGACCAAGGAGACCCTCAACGGCTACTACGTCGTCGAGGCGCGTGACCTCGACCACGCCATCGCGATCGCCAAGCTGTGCCCGGCCCCCGCCCCGGGTGGTGGCGTGGAGGTCCGCCCGATCGTGGATCCGACGACGGTCAATCCGTTCTGATCACCTCCCCAGCGACGCTGCGACCGCGTCCGCCCTGCAGGTGGACGCGGTCGCCGCACGATGAGGGGCTGGATGCCCCAGGCAGCAGGTTCCTTCACGAGATCGACGTGTCACGTTGGTCACGGGCGCCACACCTCAGGCATCCGTAGCGTCCAGGAGCTTGGACAGCAGCCGACGGAGCTCGCGGTGTCCGCGCTCGCCGAGCACGTCGGTCACCTGCTCCTCGAGGCCCTCGATCGTCCGGCGACCGGCGGCTACTGCGCCTCGTCCCCGCTTGGTGAGCACGATGAGCTTGGCTCTGCCGTCCTTGGGGTCGGGACGGCGCACGACGTACCCCAGGTCCACCAGCTCGTCGACGAGCTCGGCCATGGACTGGGGGGTCATGTTGGCCTTGCGGGCGAGCTCGGTGAGCCGGGAGCCGTCCGGAGAGATCTGGGCGAAGACGGCGGAGTGCTTGGGCTTCTGCGGATAGCCGGCCCCGACCACGCCGTCGACGATCTGGAAACCCAACAGGCTGTAGGCCTGGCCGAGCATCGAGACGGTGTTCAGGTCATGCGCCATTGACATACTCCGAGCTCGCAGAGTATTCAGGTTACCTGAATAGTTTGGCGCGCGCCCTTCTTCACGCGGCGTGTTGCCCTCGGGGCCGAGAGGAGCGACCTCCATGACCGACATCGAGGCGGGCACGTCGTCCGCCACCACGGTTCCCGCCTGGGTGAGCCGCGCCGGAGCGCTCTGTCTGGCGGCCGGCATCCTCGGAGCCGTCAGTGGCATCTTCTTGGCGGTGTATCCGGCCCAGGTGCCCGAGGACATGTTCAGCTACCCGCTCACCGCGGGTGGGTTCGCAGTCCTCCAGGTCTGGTTCTTCGTCCAACATCTCGGTCTGCTCGCCGGCATCGCGGCACTCGCCCGCGCGGCGGTCATGGCCAAGGGACGCAGCGCAGGCTGGGGCACCGGCCTCGCCGTCTCAGGCATGGCACTGCTCGCGGTCACCGAGCTGATCGCCATCACGGCACGCCATTCGACCTACCCCGGCGACCGCACCGGAATGCTGGACGCGCTCTATGGAGCCTCCAGCGTGGCCGTGGGAGTGGGACTGATCCTGGCCGGCATCGCCGTCCGCAAGGGGGGACGCTGGACCGGATGGCGCGGGCGCGTCGTGCTGGTCGCCGGCATCTTCGTGTTCGTGCCGATGGTGCCGGCGCTGATGGGGCCGTTCCTTCTCGCGCGGCTGGCGATCACGGTCTGGATGTTGCTCTTCGCGGCTCTCGGCTACGCGCTCTGGAAGGCCGACGACTGATCCATGCACGTCGACCGAGAGGTCGGTCGCCGCGAGGAGGGAACGCGATGACCGTCATCGGGAACTCGGTGGAGAAGTCAACCGACGGACCGGTCGGATCGCCAGGAGTGTCCACCACCGGGTTGGTGGCATGTCCACGTCCGGACGAGCCCGCCGGCGCTTCGAGCTGACTAAGCGAGGGGTTGGACAGTGAGTGTCAGGAGCGTTGAGCCACCAGGGCCGACATCGAGCCGGTCCGGGCGTCGCCGTTCCACATTCATTGGCTGACGCCGGGGAACCAGACGAGCCCCCTCGTGTCAGCGAGGGCGACCTGCTGCGCCGCTGTGGCATCGCGTGGGGAGTCGTCTACGGCATCTCCCGGCTCGCGGCACTCGACCAAGTCCCGGCCGCCGTGCCGGCGACGCCCGCGAGCACATCGGCCTGGCGCTGGACGCGCTCCATGCCGGCTGGCACGCGGAGCCCTGAACGTGGGTGCCCTCCAAGCCGAAGGCGACATGCCGGCGTCACTCTGGGCAGCTAGGCCCCAGCACTCGCCGCGGCCGCACGGATCGCGGAGGTTTGGTCGAGCGTCGGTGCTGTCGACTGGCTCTCGGGCGTGAGCACCGTGGTGCTGTCGAATGCGGGGCGGTTCACTCGGCCGACCGCCCGGACCACCACCCCGAAACGAGAGAGCCCGAACCTGGTCAGGGGTTCGGACTGTCCGGTATCTCGTGAGAGATCACTTGGTGGAGCCGAGGGGATTCGGACCCCTGACCTTCCCTGACGAGCACCAGTCCCGACGCCTCGAAAAACCTCGGACCTGCGCCCACCGAACGCGGCGAATCTGCCGCACAGCATGGGACCTGACGTAGCCAGCCCTGAACGGTAGGCCACCACCTCGTCACACCTCGGAGGGTTTCGGGCCACTTCCCGTGGAGATTCCGTTGACCAGGGCCCGCGACTACGGCCGCTCGCACTCGGAGAGCACCAGCTCCGCGACGAGGTCGGGGTCTTCGCGAACGACAGGGCTTTCCGAGCACCGTCGAGCGCCTGCGGTCCACCGGGTCCGACCGACGATCCGGTGGATCATGGGCTCGATGGCGGAGCCCCTGCATTCGGGCTCAACGGCCGCAAAGCGTTCCTTCAGAGGCCCACGTGACAACGCTTCGCCGACAAGACACAAGAGCGAGCCGCATCCTCCTGGGCCACTCTCACATCGTCTGGATCGGAGGCGTCGACAACGTTCCTCCTTGCTGCCTGGAGGAGATGAACCTGTGACCTCTGGGGTTCCCTCACTGCGGAATGGCTCGGTAGATCGCGGAATCGACTGTGGTGTAGAGGGGAGCTGCAGAGTGACACCCGGCGTGTTGCGTGAGCACGCCGGCCCGCCATGCGCGCCAGAGTCTGGGAGACTAGCCGGATGCCTTCTCGAGCTCCTTGACGATGTCGGTCTCGACCTCCTGGATGTGCTTCACCGCCGCGGCACGGGCCTCGCGCACCTTGCGGCCCTTCACCGCGGCGACGATCTTCTGGTGCCCGACATGGGCACGTTCGCGCCGGCCCGGGAGGGTGATGACGCGGTGGGAGTAGTCCACGAAAAGGGGGGCAATGCTGCGTACGAGCTCTTGGAGCAACGGGTTGTGGCTCGCTTGCGCTATCGCAAGGTGCAGCTGGGCATCAAGCGCGATGAACTCGCTGTCGGTGAGCTTCGGATCTGCCATCCGGTCGATCAACGAGTCCAGGGCTTCACCCTCGGCTGCGATGCTCCGTTCCGCCGCGAGGGCCGCCGCGTTCCCCTCCAGGGCCGTACGGACCTCGAAGAGGTCTCGCACGGAGTAGTCGTCGATCAGGAGGAGCTCCGAGAGCGTCGGCGACTGCTTGGTCGTCCGGACCACGAAGACACCGATCCCGTGAGCGGTCCGGAGCAGACCCGAGGACTCGACCATCCGCAGCGCCTCACGCATGGAGCTGCGGCCGACCTGGAACTGCTCGGCCAGTACTCGTTCCGGGGGAAGCTTCTCGCCGATCTCGTAGGCGCCGCCGACGATCCTCTCCTCGAGCTGTGCCGCTACGGAGTCGGCGACCTTGAGACGTTGGACGGGCTTGATGTCCGTGTTGTTCACCACCGGTAGCTCCTGTGCAGATGCCCTTGGTCCAGCGGAACTAGCACGCCCCCACTGTCTTGGTGGTCTGAAGACTACTCTGTCGGGACGTTGTTCCCGTCAGCACACGCCCAGCGGTCAACGGCGCACCGATGCGTCAGCACCGTTTGCCAGCGATACGACCTCTGCCAGGCTGGCCATCGAGCTGTCACCGGGAGTCGTCATCGCCAAGGCGCCGTGGGCGACGCCGTACTCCAGGGCCAGCTGTGGGTCGCCCTTGTGCAGCAGGCCGTAGATGAGGCCCGAGGCGAAGCCGTCCCCCCCGCCGATCCGGTCGAGGATCTCCAGGCCGGGGTACGTCGCGGACTGGATCGTCTCGCCATCCACCCAGGCCAGGCCGCCCCAGTCGTTGTGTGAGGCCGAGCTCACGGTCCTGGTCGTGCAGGCCACGATGCGGAGATCGGGGAACTCCGTCCGGGCCGCCATGGCGAGCTGGCCGAGTGTCTGTGCGTAGGCGGTCGGGTTGTCGCCATCCGGGACAGGGACGTCCAGGATCTTCCCCAGGTCGTACGCGTTCGCGAAGGCCACGTCTGCCTGACGAAGCAGCCTCCGGTTCACCTCCCGAGCGGCCTTCGGACCGCCGTGGTCCGCCCACAGACTCGGCCGGTAGTTGACGTCGTAGGAGACCACGGTGCCGTGCCGACGGGCCGCGAGCATCGCTTCCTCCGCGACGTCCGGGGTGGTCTCCGACAGCCCCGCGAAGATTCCGCCGGTGTGGAGCCACCGGGCACCCCCGGCGGCGAACACCTGGTCCCAGTCCACGTCACCGGCGCGCATCACGCTGGCCGCGGTGTGGCCGCGGTCGGAGACACCCACTGCCCCGCGCACCCCGAAGCCCCGCTCGGTGAAGTTCAGCCCGTTGCGGCAGCTGCGACCGACGCCGTCGTACGGCAGCCAGCGGAGGAACGACGTGTCGACCCCACCCTGGAGGATGAGATCCTCGACGAGCCGTCCGACCTCGTTGTCGGCGAGCGCGGTGATGATCGCCGTGCGCAGCCCGAAGGTCCGCCGCAGTCCCCGAGCGACGTTGTACTCGCCACCGCCTTCCCACACCCGGAAGCTCCGGGTGGTCCTGGTCCGCCCCTCTCCGGGGTCGAGACGGAGCATCACCTCACCGAGTGCGACGAGGTCGTGGCGGCACTCCTCCGCGGGCCTGAGCACCAACGGACTCATGGTCCGGCCTCTCCGCTCGGCCGCACGTCGAGGGTGTTGGCTGCCTCGACCGCCTCGGCGGCCAGCCGCTGGACCACGTCAGCGCACTTCCCGGCCAGGAGTCTGGGCGACACCATCCAGCTCCCGCCGACGGCAAGTACCGCAGAGTGGCCCAGGTACGCGGGCAACAGCTGCTGGGTGATCCCCCCGGTCGGCACGAACCTCACCCCAGCGAACGGCGCCGCGAGGGCTGAGAGTGCCGAGACACCGCCCGATGCCTCGGCGGGGAAGAACTTGAGGTGTCCCAGACCCTCGTCCAGGGCCATCATCACTTCGGTCGCTGTCGCGACGCCCGGAAGGACCGGGATGCCGAGCCGACGACACTCGCTCACGACGCCGGCGCTGAAACCGGGGGACACCACGAAGGCCGCTCCGGCGGCCACCACCTGGGCGACCTGGGCAGCCGTGGTCACGGTCCCCGCGCCCACCATCAGCTCGCGACGCTCCGCGAGGAGAGCCAGCGCTTCCAGAGCCCGCGGGGCACGGAGAGTGACCTCCACACAGGGCAGTCCGCCGCGGAGCAGGGCGTCCCCCAGCCACTCGGCCGTCGCGGGATCGTCGACCTGGGCGACCGGGAGCACGCGCAGCCGTCCGAGCTCCTCGAAGACGGAACGCTGCTCGGTCCGGTGCTCCGTGGCATGCACGAGGCTCACCGTGCAACGGCGAATCGCTGGTCGGCGTCCACCGCCAGCTCGATGCCCAGCCCTGGGGTCTCCAGCGCCTCGACGTAGCCGTCCTTCACGGTCAGTGGCTCCACGAGCAAGCCGTCCCAGCCCGGGCCGCCGTAGGCGTCGAACTCGATCAGCGGTGCGTTCTCGCAGGAGAGGATCATGTGCAGCCCGGCGGCCAACGCGATGCCCGTGCCCGACGAGCAGGCGATGTGCGGCACGCAGCGGATGTTCCACGCGCTGGCCATGTCCGCGACCCGCTTGGCCTCGGAGATGCCGCCGACGCTGGTGCAGTCCGGCTGCAGCACATCGAAGGTCCGGCGGTCCAGCAGGTCGATGTACTCGAACCGCGTGAGGAGCGACTCTCCCCCAGCCAGCGGTATCGACACCCTGTCCGCCAGCCAGCTGTGGTCCTCGACGTACTGCGAGAGGCTGCGGGACAGGATCGGCTCCTCGAGCCAGGCAACGTCGAGCTCCTCCAGGTCGTGGGCGAGCGCGAGCGCTCCCCGGCGGTCGTAGCCCATGTTGGCGTCGACCATGATCTCGACCTGCTCGCCGACGGCTCGCCGGACCTGCGCGACCATGTCGCGGGTCTGATGGCGATCCGGGGTCGCGCGGAGCTTCATGGCGGTGAACCCGTCTGCGACCGCCTTCTCGGCCTCGACCACGATCTCGCGGGTCGGCTTGAGCGACGGCGCGAAGTAGGCCCGCACTCGGCTCTTGCTCGCCCCCAGCAACCGGTAGACGGGCAGTTCGGCGATCTTGCCGAGAAGGTCCCAGAGGGCGATGTCGATGCCACTGAGCGCGTAGGTCTCGATGCCTCGACGTCCCCACATGTGGGTCGCTTCGAGCATCTGTTGCCACAGGCTGGCAATGTCACGGGGGTCCTGACCCACGAGCATCGGGCCGAGCTGCTGGTTGATGATGGGACCGACGGTGGAGAAGTACTCGGCCGAGAACCCGGCTTCCCCATACCCCACGTGTCCCTCGTCGGTGGTGACTCGGACGACGATGCCGCCCTTGACGCCGACGACCATCGCTCCCCAACGCAGCTTCTCCTCGAGCGGGCTGGCCAGTGGCAACGCAACGACTTCGGTGATCTTCATGATGGTTCCTTGGTGTGCCGAGGCGGCCCGTCGGGGCCGCCTCGGCTCGGTGTACGCCGTGTCAGGCGTCGGATGGGGAGTCGATCGTGGCGAGGTGAGGGATCAGGTCGTCCCAGTGGTACTCGTCCACGAAGTACGGCGTCGTCGTGTAGGTGCCGTCCATCGTGTCCTTGAGCGAGACGGGACCCGGGAACCCGATGGTCTTCCAACCGACCTGGTCCTTGTTGCCTCCGTACACCGGGTCGCAGTAGAAGCCCTGGACCGTGTGCAGGCACAGCGCCTCGAAGAACGGCAACCCCTGGTCGAATGTTCCCTGCAGTCTGGTGGTCGCCGCCTCGACGGTGCCGAGAGTGACGGCGGCCGGCTTCGGCTTGCCGGAGAAGAGCTCGAGGGCACGGTCCTGGTCGCTCTCGGAGAGCTCCACGAAGGGCCTGTCGAAGTTCTGCTCACACACCGCGTCCAGGTCACGGATCCCCGCGCGGTAGGTCTGCTGCATGTCCCACTGGCGCGACCGCCACGCATCGGCGAACTTCCCACTGAGCTTGAGGAACCCGGACCCGTCCGCCGCAGCGAAGACGTAGTCGATGCCCGACAGGTACCGGTCGATGAACACGATCGCGCGAGCCTCACGTGCGCCAGGGTCGTGGTCGGTCGGGATGATGCGGGCTGCGGCCGCCTCGATCGTGTCCCACTCGTGCGCAGTGAAGAACAGCCGCTCCTCGGAGTCCGGGTCCACCGGTCCGCCGACGATCTCCCACTCGGACTTGATGGTCATGAGGCGTTCTCCTTGCGGGGCTTCGCCAGGCGCTCGGTGCGGCCCTTGGCATAGGTGTCGATGATGTAGTCGGCGCACCGCCACGTGTTGGCCATCATGGTGAGCGTCGGGTTGACTCCGGTTGCGGTCGGGAACCCCGCACCGTCGAGGACGAAGAGGTTGTCGACGTCGTGGGACTGGCCCCACTCGTTGAGCACCGACGTGTCGGCGTCGAAGCCCATCCGAGCCGTGCCGTGCTGGTGGCAGGTGTTGCCCGTCATCTCCTCCAGATAGACCGGGATCGTCTTGCGAGCTCCGGCCGCCTCGAGGATCTCGACGTTCTTGTCGACCTGCCACTTGCCCATCGCCACGTCGTTGGTGTGTGGCTTGTGGGTGATCCGGGCGACCGGGAGACCCCACGCATCCTTGACGGTCGGGTCGAGATCGACGCGGTTCTTCTCGACCGGGAGGTCGTGCAGGATCAGGCCGATCTTCATCGCGTAGTTGAAGTAGTTGCGGTCGGCGTCCTTCAGAGCGTCACCCCACTGCGGGCGACCTGGGAACACCCAGTTGATCGGATGGCAGGTCTGCGAGGCGGCAATGATGCAGCCACCGATGTGGCCCCGGTCGTGGTCGGTCTCGTAGAACTCCAGCGAGCCACCGCTGATGTAGTTTCCGGTCCAGCCGTGCAGCGGGTCGTCGATCTCCTGGTCGAAGAGACCGACCGCGAAGAGATACTCGTGGAACGTGGCGTTCTTGCCCACAAGGCCGCTGCTGTTGCCGATGCCGTCGGGGTGCTGCGGGGACTTCGACAGGAGCATCAGCCTGGCCGACTCGATCGCACCGAGGGCGAGGATGACGATCTTGGCCTCCTGCACGACCTCGTTGCCCGCTGGGTCGATGTAGACGACACCGGTGGCCTTGCCGTTGCGGTCGACCAGCACCTCGCGGACGAAGCACTCGGCACGCAGATCCAGGTTCCCGGTGGCGACGGCCTCGGGGATGAACGTGGTCAGCGTGTTGGAGCGGGCCGTGCTCGGATCCCCGTACTGGTTCCAGAAGCTCGTGGTGTTGAAGGGCTCACGGCCCTTGTGGTTGTTGGTCACGCTGGCGTGGGGAAGCGGGAAGGCGTTGATGTTCATCTTGTTGCACGCGTCGTAGAACTTCTTGCCCCACTTGGTCGGACGCAACGGCGGGCTGGGGTAGCCCTTGCTGCGGAAGGGCTCGTACTTGTCCGCCCCAGCGATGCCTGAGACGCCGAACTCCCACTCGACCTTGGTGAGATAGGGCTCGAGGTGCTCATAGCGGAACGGCCAGTCAGCGAGGCTCGCACCGGGGATGTCGCCGTGAAGTGACTTCAGCATGAAGTCCGACTCGCGGGGTCGCGGCACCCAGCCGGCCCAGTGGTTCGTGCCGCCGCCGACGAGCTGCGGCGTGGGTGAGAACGGGAACCGCTCCGCGGTGGACTCCTCGTCGTGGCGCAGGGTCCGCGGGAAGAGGTTCGGGTCGGGCCAGAGGTAGTTGCGGTTGACGTACTTGAGCTCGTCACCCGAGTAGTGGTCCTGGGGGCGGAGCCACGGACCACGGTCGAAACCGACCACCTTCATGCCCGCCTCGCACAGAACCTTGACCGCCGTTCCCCCGCAAGCACCCAGGCCCACGACGATCGCGTCGACCTGGTCTGGCTTTGTCACCTTTGTCATTTCCTGCTCCTTGAGATCTGTGAATGCCCGAGCCCGGGCGCGCCGGCCGGCGCCGGAACGCTCCTGGCGCCGGCCGGTCGCTCGGGTCTGCCCGTCAGGAGGAGACCGGGTCCAGGCTGCCCGCGAAGGCGTTGTGAAGGTCGGTGGTGCCGGCACCCACCTCGCGCTCGAGGTAGGCGATGATCGCCTCGACGAAGACCGGGAGGTCCGGCGGCGTCCGGGACGTGATCAGGTTCCCGTCCTCGACGACCGCCTCGTCGACCCACGTGCCCCCGGCGTTGACCACGTCGTCGCGAATGGGCAGGTAGCCCGTTGCGCGGCGACCCCTGACCGCGTCCGCCGAGCAGAGCATCCAGCCACCGTGGCAGATGGCGGCTGCCAGCTTGCCTGCCTGGAAGACGTCGCGGACCAGCGCGACCATCGGCGGGTGGAGCCGCATGTTGTCGGGGGCGAAGCCGCCCGGCACGATCACCGCGTCGAAGTCCTCGGCCCGTGCATCGGCGGCCGACAGGTCCGCCTCCATCGGGTAGTGCTCCTTGCTGTCGAACGTGGTCTTGCGACCGCTGCCGACCACCGTCACGTCCGCTCCCGCCGCCTGCAGCCTCAGGAGCGGGTACCACCCCTCGAGGATCTGGTACTCGTCCTCGATGAGCAGGGCCACTCTTACACCGTTCAGACTCATGTCTTCCCTCAGTTCCTGTGCTAGTCGTCGTCGTCTGCGCCTGCGCGTGACTACCCAGTCAGGCGTCCAGGCCCAGGTGGGCGATGAACTCGGTGCTGAGCAGGACGTCGCCGTGGTTGGCCTGGATGTTGCGCAGGGCCTCCCAGTGCTGCCCGTAGCCGAGCGGCTGGTCCTCCAGCGACGCGGGGATCGCAGCGTTGGTGTCCGCCAGGGTGATGATCTTGTAGTCCTGGTTGGCGCCGTCGATCGCGGTCGTGATGACGCAGTTCCCGGTCGAGACCCCGGCGATCACGAGGGTGTCGGCCCCGGCCCGCCGCATGTACTCGTTCAGCGCCGTGCCGAAGAACGAGCTGAACCGGTGCTTGCGCATCACCGGCTCGTCGTCCAGCGGCTTGAGCGCGTCGTCGAGCTCGTCGCCACCGTTGCCCCAGGCGCCGGGGAAGTCCGACAGCGGCAGGATGCCCGGCCACTTCTTGTCCGCGATGCCGGCGTCCTTGCCGTCACCGCGCAGTCCCCACAGGGACCAGACGACCGGGATGCCGACCGAGCGGCAGGCCTCGATGACCTTGGCGACGACCGGGACGGTGTCCTTGCCCTCCGGAGCACCGGCGATGCTCTCGATGTACATGGCGCCACCCGGGGTGACGCAGGCCTTCTGCATGTCGAGCACGAGCAGCATGGTCTTCTTCGGGTCGATGCCGTCCGTCACCATCGCCGAGCGGTCGATGACCTGGTCGATGTTGTTGTAGGTGTAGTCGAGCGATGACATCGCTGTCCTCCTGTGATGTGTGGCCGGCGTCCGCCAGGCCAAGGTGGCTTGGTCGGGGGCTCCCCGACTCTTGTGGGCTACTGCAGGTCGCGACTGGCTCTCGCCGGACTGTCGCGAACGTATCATGTGATCAGGTGGTCTGACCTCTACGGGCTGTCTGAACCGCTAGCGGTCCAGACGGGCGCTCGTCCCCAGGACCTCAGTATTTCCGGCTGGGGTTGAGCGCTGCCTTGATGTAGGCCTCAGCCGCGTCCACGTTGTCCTTCGTCACGACGCGAGTGGGGATGTTGGTGATCCGGTCGACGGACTCCCCCAGGACCACCGAGGAGAAGATCGCGTCGATGAACGCCCGCCCCTGGTCCACCGAACCGACGTCGACGGTGGCGGTCAGCTTCCCGGCCCTGATCGCGTCCATCCCGGAGACGAGCCCGTCTGCTCCGACGGTGACGATGCCGGACTTGCCATCCCACTGCTTGAGACCGAGGGCATCGATCGCCTGCGAGGCACCCAGCGCCATGTCCTCGTTCTCGCCGTAGATCGCGTCGATCGACTTGTCGCGGCTGAGAAGGTCCTGGGCCGCCGTGAAGCCCTTGTCGCGGACGTAGCCACCGTCAGCCTTGCCGACGACCTGGAGGCCCGGGTTCTCCTTCAGCGCCTGGTCGAAGCCGATCTGACGGGCTCGTGACCAGTCCGAGCCGGAGGGCCCCCAGATCTGCAGGATCTTGCCCTTGCCACCGAGCGTGTCGGCGATGAACTTCCCCGCCAGGTAGCCGGACTGCCACCGGTTGTCGTACCCGATGTTCGACACGGTCTGGATCTCGTTGACGTCGTAGAGCTCGACCGGCTGGTTGAACTGGAAGACCTTCGATCCTTGGTCGGCTACCTGCTTGTACACCCCCTGCATGGTGGCGAAGTTGGCACCGGTGCAGACGAGGATGGCGTCGAACTTGCGCGAGCCCCACCCCTGCACGATCTTGATCTGCTGCTCGACCGAGTCGAAGTTGCCGGTCGGCGCCGACCGCTCCCACTTCCACTTGACACCGTAGGCGTCCTCGAGCTCGCTCATCCGCTCGAACGCCGAGCTCTCCATCTGGCTGAACATCTCCGAGAGGATCGGAGGAGTGAACCCGACCTTGATGGTCCGACCCGCCACCATCTTGCGGACCGCCTGGGCGTACGCGCTGTCATCCGCCGAGCCCTTGAACGTGCCCGAGGTCTTGTCCGCGCCCTGGCCGGCCGAGCACGCGGCGAGGGCGCTCACCGCACCGAGCGCGACGACGGACGCAGTGGCCCTGCGAAGGAAGGACCGTCGGGTGCGGGTGCTGGTCTGGCGACCGTGGGGCCCGGTTTCAGCGTCGTGGGTGGTCATGGTTCTGTCTCCTCATGGTGAGCTGGTGTCTTGTTGCGGGTTGACTTCTGGTGCAGTTCGTGGGTGCCCGTTGCTGGTGCGGACGTTGCCGTCCGAGATCAGACCGGCGCCGGCGTCCGACGTGGGGAGGCGGCCTCCGACGGCGCGCCAGGCGAGTGTGTGCTGCGGCCTGCGGGGGCCTTGGTCCGTTCCCGGATCAGCTGACCCAGGCGGTCCAGCAGGACCGCCAGGAGCAGCATCGAGCCGGTCACGACCGACTGCCAGGCAGAGCTGACACCGGAGATGTTGATGGCGTTGGTGGTGGCCACCAGGACGGCGGTCCCGAGCAGGGCACCGAGGGCGCGGCCTCGTCCCCCGGTGAGCGCTGCTCCCCCGATGACCGCCGCCGCGATCGCCTGGACCTCGAAACCGATCCCCATCGTGGGGGCCACCGTGGTGGTCCGTCCGGCGAGGATCACGCCGGCCATGCCTGCCATGAGCCCGCTGACGACGTAGGCCATCAGACGCACCCGGTTCACTCGGACCCCCGAGAGGCGCGCACCGTCGGGGTTGCTGCCCACACCGTAGGCGTGCCTGCCGAACGGCGTCAGGCGGAGCACCCCGGCGACGACGACGACGGCGATGAGCGAGATGGCCATCGGGACCGTGAGGAATCCGAAGGGCCGCTCGAGGCCGCCGATCTGGTAGAAGCGCGGGGTCATGTAGCCCAGGAACGGGATCCCGTCGGTCCACAGGAAGAGCAGCCCGCGTGCGATGCCGAGCATGGCCAACGTGGCGATGAAGTCCGGAAGACCGAGCCGGGTGATCAGCAGCCCGTTCACCAGGCCGAGCACCGAGCCACAGAGAAGGGCCGCGAGGATCCCAGTCTCCAGCGTGTAACCGGCGCCAAGCACCCACGCGACAACCCCTGCAGAGAGGGCCATCACCGAACCGACCGACAGGTCGATCCCGCGGACGATGAGGACGACTGTCATACCGAGGGCCAGGAGGAGCACGACCGACATCTGGTTGGCGATGTTCTCCCAGTTGTCGAGGGTCAGGAAGGACGGGGACAGCGGGGCCATCACGGCGGCGAGCAGGGCGAGCAGGACCAGGACACCGGCGCTGGGCCGAGTTGCCGGACCACGCAGCAGCCGTGCCGCATCGATGGCAACGGACTTGAGATTGGACATGGGTGTCTTCCCTTCAGACCTTGCTCGGGGTTCGCTGAGCGCGGGCGTCGCCGGACGGGTGCGGGTCAGCCGCAGGGGGGAGGGACGAGCCGGTCGTGGTGGGCACGGCTGTCCGGATCAGCGAGGCGGCGACGCGCTGCATGAAGCGGTCGAAGGCGACGGCGACCACGATGCTGGCGCCGGTCACGATCGCGAACCACGAAGGGTCGACGCCCATGAGCTGCAGTCCCTGGTTGAGCATGGAGAGGAACAGCGCACCGATCACGCCCTGCCAGACACGTCCGCGGCCACCGGCCAGGCTGATCCCGCCGATGACGGCGGCAGCGATCGCCTGGAGCTCGTAGCCCGCCCCGAGCCCCGGCTGGACCGAGTTCAGATGAGAGGCGAGCAGGACGCCGGCGAAGCCGGCGATGACGCCGGAGAGGACGTAGACGCTCAGTCGCAGCCGCCGCACGTTGACGCCGGCGAGGTGGGCGGCGCGGCCGTTGATGCCGGCGGCGTAGATGGTGCGTCCGTAGGGGCTGAACACCAGGACCAGCTCGAGCGCCACGATGACGGCGACCGTGATGAGGATGGGCGAGGGTATCCCGAGGATCACGGTGTCGGTGATGGCCAGGAAGCCGGCCGAGTCGACCCCCGTGAGCTGCACGCGGGAGGTGAGGACCTGCAGGAGGCCGGCACAGATCCCCAGGGTCGACAGCGTGACGATGAAGTCGTTGACGCCGACCACCGCGATGACGAAGCCGTTGAAGAGGCCGACGACGAGACCCGTGGCCACCCCCGCCAGGATCCCGACCAGCAGAGGCGAGCCGTGTTGGAGGGTGAACAGCGTGGTCCCGGCGCTCAGCCCGATCACGGAGCCGACCGAGAGGTCGAACCCACCGATGATCAGGGCATAGGTCATACCGGCGGTGATGAGCACGATGAACGTCGACTCGACGAAGAGGTTGCGGAGGTTCCCCACCGTCAGGAACACGTCTGTGGAGAACGAGAAGAAGGCTGCCGTGACGACGAAGGCCAGAGCCACCGCGACACCCTCGACCGTGAAGGCTCCGACGAGTCGGTCGCGGGTCTTCACGACGCCACCTCGCGCGCTGCCAGCGTCATGATTTCCTCAGCCATCTGGTTGTCTCCTTCGGTTCCTGTACGCGATGCGCGGCCTGGGACCTCGCCCACGATCCGGCCCTCCCGCATCACCACGACGCGGTCACTGACGCGGGTCAGCTCGGGCATCTCCGAGGAGATGACGATCGCCGAGCCGCCGTTGTCGACGAAGTCGTAGATGAGGCGATAGACCTCGGTCTTGGCCGCGACGTCGATGCCCTGGGTGGGCTCGTCGACGATGAGCAGGGCCGGCTCGGTGAAGAGGCATCGCGCGATCACGACCTTCTGCTGGTTGCCACCACTGAGGTTCTTCAGTCGGGCGCCCGCACCGGGTGTCCGCACGCCGAGCTTCTCGATGTAGCTCTCGGCGACGCGCTGCTCCCTCCGTCGGTCGATGACCAACCGACCGCGCGAGACTCGGCGCAGGTCCGAGATGGTCATGTTCTTGGTCAGGGTGAACTCCCCCAGGACGGCCTGGGTCTTGCGCTCCTCGGGGACGAGGGCGATCCCCAGCCGGTAGGCGTCGCGGGGGTTGCGGATCTTCGCCGCGGAACCACGCACATGGATCTGCCCACTGTCGAGCCGGTCTGCCCCGAGGATCAGCCGTGCGAGCTCCGTGCGTCCGGCACCCGCGATGCCGGCGACCCCGACGACCTCGCCACGGCGCACCGTGAGGTCCACCTCCTTGACCAGAGGAGACCTGCTGACGCCTTCGAGCCGGAGCACCTCGTCCATCGGACCGGCCCAGCGAGTGCGGGTCGAACCGTCGCCGGCCACGTCGCCGAGTGAGTGCGCCCGTCTGCCGACCATGAGTCGGACCAGGCTCTCGGGGGTCTCCGCGTCAGGATCCTCCACAGTGGCGACGTGCTGGCCGTCACGGAGGACCGTGACCACGTCCGCCAGGCCGGCGAGCTCGTCGAGCCGGTGCGTCACCCACAGGATGCCGACCCCGCGGTCACGAAGGCGGCGCATCTGCTCGAACAGCGAGAGACGCTCGTGGTCCTCCAGGCCCGAGGTCGGCTCGTCCATGATGACGATGCGAGCGTCGAACGCCAGTGCCTTCAGGATCTGCGCAACGTGCTGCTTGAGAGCACCGAGATCGCCGGCGGGGCAGTCCAGGTCGTCGTTGCTGAGGCCGAACTCCTGGGCCAGTGCGGAAACCCGGCGGCGCATGGCCTTCTCGTCGAGCAGCAGACCCCACGCCCGGCGGAGCTCGCGACCGAGGAAGACGTTCTGGACCACGCTGAGCTCGGGAGCCAGTGCCTGCTCCTGGTAGATCGTGCTGATACCGGCCTTCTGAGCCTGCTGGACGCTGGCGAGGGCAACCTCCGCCCCGTTGACGTGAATGGTTCCGCCGTCGGGCCGGCTGAGGCCGGACAGCAGGGCGATCAGCGTCGACTTGCCGGCGCCGTTCTCGCCCAGCAGGGCGTGGATCTGGCCCTCACGCACTCGGATGCTCACGTCGTCGAGGGCGATGACACCTGGGTAGCGCTTGCCGACGGAGTGTGCCTCCAGCACGACCGGCCGGTCCGTCACACCGGCGGCCGCGTCGTCGGTTGCGATGCTCGCAGTCATCCGGTTCTCCTCGGTTCATGATATCGGGTGATCAGGTGGTCTGATGACCTGAGCCTCGCATGCGTGCCGACGCCAGTCAATGGGTGCGGCCGAAAAAAGGTGACCTGGGTCTCACCGAGGCGCGAAGAGCGGCTCCGGAAGGCCCGCCACCTCCACGTCCAGCAGGAACGTCGCGCCGGCCAGGTCCGGTCGCGCCGAGGTCGTCCCGGGCCCGTCCAGCGCGGAGGTGATCACCAGCGTGCGCAGGTCGGGACCGGCGAACATGCAGCTCGTCGGCCGCGCCACCGGGAGCTCGAGCCGACGGTCAACCTCCCCGTCGGGGGTGTAGCGGACGACGGCGGAGCCGTCCCACTTGGCGCTCCACACGCACCCTTCGCTGTCGACGGTCAGCCCGTCCGGCAGCACGCCGAGCGGGTCATCGGCGAAGGTACGGCGGTGGGACACGCCACCGGTCGCCGGGTCGACGTCGAGCACATCGATGCGGTGCCGAGGCGAGTCGGTGTAGTACATCCGCGAGCCCTCGGGGCTCCATCCCAAGCCGTTCGAGGTGTACACGTCACCGAAGACGAGGGAGGCAGTCGGTCCGCCGTGGTAGCGGTAGAGCGCACCGACCGCGTCACCGGGCTCGTCGCCCATCGACCCGAACCACAGCCGACCTTGGCGATCGCACTTGCCGTCGTTGAACCGCTGATGTGGCCTGTCCTGCTCGAGCCGAACCAGCGACACGATCTCGCCGGTCTCGAAGTCGAGACGGTGCAGGCCGTCCCGCAGCCCGATGACTCCCCCTCCGTCTTCGGCAAGGACGAGGAAGCCGATCTCACTGGGCACCTGCCAGAGCCGGCCGGAGGTGCCGTCCAGCGCTGATCGATGGACGGCCCGGCCGGTGATGTCGACCCAGAAGAGCATCTCCTGCTCGACCGACCACCAGGGCCCTTCACCGAGGATGCAGCGATGGTCGTCGAGGACCCTGAGTCCAGGCTCGACGGTCATGGGTGCAGATGGGTCACGAGGTCGCGTTCGACGTCGCGGATGTGGCTCACCGCGGCGGCCCGCGCCTCGCGTACCTGGTGGCGGGTGATCGCGTCGACGATGCGTTCGTGTCCTTCATGGGCACGAGCACGTCGGTCGGGCAGCGACATGACCTTCCGTGAGTAGGTGAAGAACAGCGGCTCGATGGAGGAGAGCACGTCGACGAAGAGCGCGTTCTTTGTGGCGCGCGCGATGCTGCGATGGAGCTCTGCGTCCAGCTCGATGAACCTCTCGTCGCTCGTCGTCGCTGCTCCAGCCTCCGCCAGGATCACGGAAAGCGCCTCGATCTCCTCGGCAGTGATCCGTCTCGCGGCCAGACCTGCCGCGTCCCGCTCCAGCGGAAGGCGTAGCTCGAACAGCTCGGGGACGGTGTAGTCGCCGGCCACGAGCAGCCGCCTGTCGACGCCGTTGCGCTTGTCGCGCTCCTGGACGAACGCGCCGACGCCGTGGTCGATGCGCAGCAGGCCGTCCGCCTCGACGCTGCGGAGCGCCTCTCGCATCGAGCTCCGCCCGACACCGAACTGGACGGCGAGGACGCGTTCCGGGGGCAGCCGCTCCCCGGGCTGGTAGGAGCCGCTGGTCACGAGGCGGACCAGCTGCGCGGCCACCGAGTCAGCGACCTTGAGCCGGCTCACGGGCTCGATGGCAGGGACGGCTTCGTCGGCCATCTCAGGTCACCGACGTCGCCGCGGCTTGGACGATCAGGGCCATCGAGTGTGCCCCGGCATCGGGATGACCGAGGCTGCGCTCACCGAGATAGCTGGCCCGACCTCTCCGGGCGACGAGCTCGGCCGTGCCGTCGGCGCCGTCCTTCGCTGCACAGGCGGCCGCCCTCAAGGCGTCGCCGAGCGGGATGCCGTCGGTGACCGCGGCCTCGAGGACGTCGACCGCCGGGGCGAGGGCGTCGTACAGGGTCTTGTCACCCACGGCCACGCTGCCTCGCTCGGAGACTCCGTCGGCGGCTGCCCTCCAGGACCTCACCCAGGACGCGGCGTCCAGCCCAGGAGCGAGTCCGACCGACTTCGACATCCGCAGGAAGAAGGTGCCGTACAGGGCGCCGCTCGACCCGCCGATGTGGTCCACCAGGGTGAGCCCCACTCGCTTGAGCAGCTCGCCTTGGGTCTCACCCACGGCATCTCCGAGGACAGCGAGGACGGCCGAGAAGCCGCGGTCCATGTTCGAGCCGTGGTCTGCGTCCCCGGTCGCGGAGTCGAGCTCGCACAGCCGCTCCCTGTGCTCGCTCAGCCGCGCTGCCGACTCCGTGAGCCACGCCCTGAGATCGGCCGTCTCTACGGTCTGGTCCATGTCAGATTCCCCATCTCAGTGCAGGAGTGTGGACGGGCAGATCCCACAGCTCGGCGAGCTCGACGTCGAGCTCGAGGACGGTCAGCGCGGCGCCGCGCTGATCCAAGGAGGTCACGTAGCTGCCGACGAGCCGCCGGATGGGCTGGAACCCCTGCGTGCGCAGACGGCTCTCGACCTCGCCGTAGAGCAGGTAGAGCTCGCTGCTCGGCGTCGCCCCCATCCCGTTCACCATGACCAGCAAGTCGGCGCCTGGGGCGGGCCCGAGGTCCGGTAGCACCTCGTCGAGCATCAGCTCGGCGAGTTCGTGTGCCGAGAGCACCTCGCGGCGGCTTCGGCCGGGCTCCCCGCTGATGCCGACGCCGAGCTCCATCTGCCCCTCCGGCAGGTCGAAGATCGGACGGCCGCGGAGAGGTGGCGTGCACGACGACAGCCCGACACCGAAGGTGCGCGAGCGAGCGTTCACGCGACGGGCGATGGCTGCCACCGTGTCGAGGTCGTCACCGCGCTCGGCTGCTGCGCCGGCGATCTTCTCGACGAACACGGTAGCCCCGAGGCCACGACGACCTGCGTTCTCGCCGTTGTCCGCCACCGCGACGTCGTCGTTGACGAGGACGGACTGGATGGCGATGTCCTCGAAGTCGAGGATCTCCGTCGCCATACCGAAGTTCATCACTTCGCCGCTGAAGTTCTTCACGATGTGCAGGACGCCGGCGCCAGTGTCCGCAGCCCGCGTCGCTGCCACGATCTGGCGCGGCACGGGAGAGGTGAACACCTGTCCGGGACAGGCGGCGTCCAGCATGCCGGGACCGACGAAGCCGGTGTGGAGCGGTTCGCAGCCAGAGCCGCCTCCCGCAACCAGGCCCACCTTGCCGACAACCGGCTCGCGGCGGAGGACGATGCGCGCATCGTCGTCGTAGGCGAGCACATCGGCATGCGCTGCCTGTAGCCCGCTGAGGTAGTCGTCAACTACATGGACTGGGTCGTTGATGATCTTTCTCATCGCGGGCCTGGTGGTCACCTCGGTCATCAACGTCTCCGACTTCGTTTGTCGCCAGCTGTCTGGCGATGGGGGGTTACTCAGGCGGCGACAACATGCAGGGGCACGGGGGGCTCGAGGATTGCGCCGCCCGGAAGGATGGCGCCGCCGTCGTCGAACAGGACGACCCCGTTACACAGCAAGCACCACCCCTGCTCGGGATGGGCTGCTCGCACGTGCGCACTGCACGGTCTGCGCGACTCGGCCGCTGGACACGGCGGGATGTGTTCACACACTCTGCTCACCTCGTCTCGCCACGCGGAGCCCGGTGCTTGACTCTCCTTGTTACCAGGTGATCTGGTGGTCTGAACACTAGCCCGCTGATTTACCCTCGTCAAGAGCTTCTTGAAGCCCGCCATCCATACCCGCGGGCCCCATCAGCCAGCGCGAGCTCGCCACACGCAGGGGCACCACCCAGTCCGTCATCTCGCGCCTCGACGAGGGAGGCTGCGCCCGCAACCGCATCGACACGCTCGCTCGCGACGCCACCGCGCTCAACCGGCACCTGGTGGTGTCGTTCCCGGAGAAGGTCCCCACGAGCCTCGAGGCCGCCGTCCAGGTCGCCCAAGTCCGCGCACCCGTCGCACGAGGGCCTCCGGTGACACCCAGGCGGGGGCCGAAACCGTCCGAGGCGCGCTCGGTCGCGCGCCACTTTCTGTTGAGATGGCCCAACGGAAAACCTGGTTTCAGGATCCGTGCATGGCCTCTGACCTACAGGTTTGGTGGAGCTGAGGGGATTCGAACCCCTGACCTTCTCATTGCGAACGAGACGCGCTACCAACTGCGCCACAGCCCCAGATGTCCGGCACAGCCGAACGGTTGAGAAAGATACCACCTGTCCAGGCTCGGCCCGAATCGAGGGCGCGGTCAGGAACCCACCGCCCGGCGGGGCTCGGCGGCCTCGTCCTCCACCGGCATCTGCTCGGCCACGAGGGCGCTGTCCGCGGCGTCGTGGCCGGCGTTGGAGACGCCCGGCTCGCGCAGGTCGATGGTGCGCACGGAGCGGTGCGCGCGCGGCTTGGTCACGTACGTCGGCAGGGTCACCGGGAGTGGGTCCCACAGCGACCCGGCGTCGGTCGTGGTGACCGCGTCGCGGAGCACCGCGGCGTCGTACGACGCGGTGTCCTCGCTGTCGGTGACCAACGCGACCCCCTGCTCGTTGCGGAGCACGGTCACCGCGGCGGCAGCCGGCACCCTCACCGGGGTCGCAGCGGGCACGGCCTCGGTGGTGTCCCACCCGGTGTCCGCGGTCGGGGCCGTCACGGCAGCCGGAGGACGGATGGCACGCCGGACCTCCGCGTCCCAGCCGGCGTGCTCGCGCTTGACCAGCGTCCGGCACAGGACCAGGTAGACCAGGGTCAGCGCGACCGGGACCGCCGGGGCCCACGGGAGCAGCGAGCCGGCGTAGGCGAGCACGGCGACGACCAGGTCGGCGAGCAGGAGCACGGTGAGGATGCGGCGGCGACGACGAGCCGCCGCGGCAGCGGCCTTCCGCCGGGCCTGGAGGCGGGCCCGGCCGGCCTGCGCGGTGGCCGGTCGCGGTGCCGGGATCGCCGGGGTCGGGGCCGACGGCGAGGCCGTGCGCGGCGCCGGGATCGCACTCGCGGTGGCGGTCGCCACGACGGCGGCGGCGCTCGGGCCGAGGAGCAGGCGCGCGTCCCGGTCACTCACCGCCTCGCGCCGGGCGAGCACGCGCATCTTGTCCGAGACCCTGTCCACCGAGCGGGTCCTGGCGACCTCGTCGTGGTGTCGCAGTGCCTTCGGGATGAGGAAGACGGCCCAGAGCAGGGCCAGAACGACGAAGATCACGCCAGACAAGTTCACGGGTCCAACCGTAGAAGCGGACATCCTGTCCATCGGGGAACAGAATCGGTGTGTCGCAAGGCAACTCGTGTGACTGGTGTGAAAACACTCAGCTCTGCTGGCGACCTTCGGAGGCGAGCAGGCGGGGCAGCAGGCCGCCGGGCACGTCCTCGGTGGTCAGACCGAAGAGCCGGTGGTCGCGCCATCCGCCGTCGATGTGCAGGTAGCGCGGTGCGTAGCCGACGTCGAGGAAGCCCAGCTTGGCGACCACCCGCAGCGAGGCGGTGTTCTCCGGACGGATCGCGATCTCGATGCGGTGCAGGCCCAAAGCCCCGAAGCAGTAGTCGACGGCCATCGCGACCGCACGCGGCATGTACCCGTGGCCGGCGTGGCGCTGGTCGATCCAGTAGCCGATGCTGGCGAAGCGGGCCGAGCCGCCGACGATGTTGTTGACGGTCAGCTGGCCGGCGAACTCCTCGCGCACGGTCAGCACAAGCGGCAGCGTGCGACCCTGGCGGGCCTGGGCGCGCAGGTCGCGCACCATCGTGCGGAAGCTGCGCGGGACGCGCTCGCCCGCCGCCGGCAGGGTCGCCTCCCACGGCCGCAGCCACTGCTCGTTGCGGGCGCGCACCTCGGTCCAGGCGCGCCGGTCGCTCAGCGAGATCGTGCGCAGGGCCAGGTCGCCGTGGCGCAGGTGGACGGTGTCCCACCCCGCCACCGGGCGGTTCAGGACCCGCTCCCGTCGTGGTCGCTGCCGGGGATCTGCTCCACCGCGTGCCGCAGCAGCGGGAGCACCACGGCCAGGCCGTCCTTCACCCCGCCTCGCGAGCCCGGCAGGTTCACCACGAAGGCCTGCCCGCGGACCCCGGCCACGCCACGGGACAGGGCCGCGGTCGGGATGCCCTTCGCGACGCCGTACGCCCGGACGGCCTCGGCCACACCAGGGACCTGGCGGTCCAGCAGCGCGGCGGTGACCTCCGGGGTCAGGTCGGTCGGCGTCAGGCCCGTGCCGCCGGTGGTGAGCACGGCGCGGGCACCGGCCTCGACCGCCGCCCGGATCGCCTCGCCCACGGGCTCGCCGTCGGGCACGACGACAGGGTCGTCGACGGTGAAGCCCGCCTCCCGCAGCGCCTCGACGATCAGCGGCCCGGTGGTGTCCTCGTACACCCCGGCCGCGGCACGGTTGCTGGCCACCACCACGGCGGCCGGGAGGGGCTCGGTCACGGCCGGCTCCAGTCGCCGCTCTTGCCGCCGGTCTTGGACTCGACACGAACCTCGGTGATGACCGCGGCCTTGTCGACGGCCTTGACCATGTCGACCACGGTCAGCGCGGCCACCGAGACCGCGGTCAGCGCCTCCATCTCGACCCCGGTGCGGTCGGTGGTGCGCACGGTCGCCCGGATGTCGACGGCATCGTCGGCGACCTCGAGGTCGACGGTGACCCCGGAGATGGCCAGGGGGTGGCACAGCGGCACCAGGTCCGGGGTCCGCTTGGCGCCCAGGATGCCGGCGACCCGCGCGACGCCGAGCGCGTCGCCCTTGGGGACACCCTCCCCCCGGAGCAGGCCGACGACGGTCGGTGAGACCAGCACCCGGCCGGTCGCCACCGCCACCCGCGCGGTGACGTCCTTGGCCGAGACGTCGACCATCCGGGCGGCGCCGGTCTCGTCGACGTGGGTCAGCCCAGCCACCGCGTCGTCGGCCATCAGAAGTCCCGGTCCAGCACGAGGACGTCGACGACGTCGCCGGACTCGACCCGGTGCGTCTGCGCCGGCACCACGATGATCGCGTTGGCCTCGGCCAGGTCGCCCATCAGGTGCGAGCCGTGCCCGCCGACGGGCTCCACGGTGCCGCCGTCGCTGTCGTAGGCGAAGCGGGCCCGGACGTACTGCTGCTTGCCGGGCGCCGAGCCGAACGCCGTCACCACGCGCGCGCGGACGAGCGGGCGGCGGTAGGGCAGCCGGCCCATCATCCGGCGCAGGGCCGGGAGCACGAAGGCCTCGAAGGAGACGTACGACGAGACCGGGTTGCCCGGCAGCGTGAAGATCGGCGTGCCGTCCTCCCCCACCCGGCCGAAGCCCTGCGGCTTGCCCGGCTGCATCGCGACCTCGCCGAACCACACGGTGCCCAGCTGGGAGAGCACGTCCTTGACCACGTCGTACTCGCCCTTGGAGACCCCGCCGCTGGTGACCACCAGGTCGGCGCGGACCAGCTGGTCCGAGAGCGCGTCGGAGAACGTGGTCGGGTCGTCGGAGACGATCCCGACCCGGTAGGCGATCGCGTCGGCGTTGCGGACCGCGGCGGCGAGCATGTAGGAGTTCGCGTCGTAGATGGCGTCGTGGGTGAGCTTCTGGCCGGGGTCGCGCAGCTCGGAGCCGGTGGACAGGATGACCACCCGCGGACGCGGGCGGGACCGGACCTGGGCGCGGCCGACGCTGGCCAGCAGGCCGATCTGGCGCGGTCCCAGGATCGCGCCGTCCTCGAGCAGCACGTCCCCGACCCGGACGTCCTCGCCGCGCAACCGCACGTGCTGGCCCTCGGCCGGCGCCCGGGTGATCCGGACCTGCGCCACGCCGGCATCGGTCCACTCGACCGGGACGATCGCGGTGGCGCCGTGCGGCACCGGGGCGCCGGTCATGATCTTGACCGCGGTGCCCGGCGACATCGCGAAGATCTTGGTCTGCCCGGCCGCGGCCTCCCCCACCACGGGCAGGAAGACCGGAGAGTCCTCGCCGGCGCCGACCAGGTCCTCGTGGGCCACGGCATAGCCGTCCATCCCGGAGTTGTCGAAGACGGGGAGGTCGACGGGGGCCACGATCTGCTCGCACACCGGCAACCCGAGGGCCTCCAGCAGCGGCTGGTCGTAGGGCGGGAGCGGTTCGATCGCGGCCAGGATGCGGTCCACGTGCTGGTCGACGGTGATCGGATCCTCACCGGTGCTGGGGACGAAGGCCATGGGGGTGACCCTAACGCGGTCGGCTCAGCCGTCCCGACCCTCGCCCAGCACGGTGCCGGCGGGGATGGTCCCCGGGCTGCCGTCCTCGGTCACGACGGCGTCGCCGCGGACCACGACGTCGGCCCCGAAGGTCCACTCCCCCCGCACCGCCAGGCTGGTCGCGCCGGCCAGGCTCGGTGCCCCGTCGGGGAAGAGCCGGTCGAAGTCGCCGACCAGCTTGTACGGCGACCCGAGGTCCACGAAGGGCACCTCGGCCGGCACCTGGTGCAGCACCGCGTCGTCGTCGAGCCGGTAGCAGTCACTGCGCAGCACGAGCAGGTCGTTGGTCGTCTTCACCGGCACGAACCGGTCGCGTCCCACCTCGATCGTCATGGCGCCGTCGAAGACCTCGATCGCCGCCCCCATCGCCGACTCCACCTGCACCACGGCCGGGCTGGTCGGGTCGGCGGGGTCGACGGTCTTGGAGTTCTTGATCAGCGCCAGCCCGAGGACGCCGTCGCGCCGGTCGAGCTCGGCCCGCATGGCGGCCAGGTCGAACCACAGGTTGTTGGTCGAGCAGAACCGGTGCCGGGTCAGGTCGGCCAGGGACTCCTGGTCCTCGGGCAGCGTCTGCGCGGTCTCGCGCAGCACGATCCGCCCGTCGGCCCGGCGCCGCGCGAAGTGACCGCCCTTGCGGTCGCTCGGCGTACGGCGGACCGCCTCGATCGCGAACGGCGCACCGCTGGCCGCGAACCAGCCCGCGACCCGGGGGTCCGGGACGGCGCCCAGGTTGTCGGAGTTGGAGACGAAGACCCGCTCGTAGCCGGCCTCGGTCATCGCGTCGAGCAGCCCCGTGCCACGCAGCGCGGTGTAGAGGTCGCCGTGGCCCGGCGGGCACCACTCCAGGTCCGGGTCGGCGGGCCAGGAGACCGGGGTGAGGTCGTCGGCGCGGAGCTTGGGCTCCTTGTTCTGCAGGAAGTCCAGCGGCAGGTCGGCGTCGGCCAGGTCCGGGTAGGCGGCGAGCGCGGCCAGGGTGTCCTCGCGGGTGCGGAAGCTGTCCATGAAGACCAGCGGCAGCCGGACGTCGTACCGGCGCCGGAGGGCCAGCACCTGCCGGGCGATCACGTCCAGGAAGGTCAACCCGTCCCGAACCGGCAGCAGGGACTTGGCGCGGTCCATCCCCATCGAGGTGCCGAGGCCGCCGTTGAGCTTGACCACGACAGTGCCGGCGATCGCCGAGCGGGCCGTCTCCTCGTCGACCTCGACGTCGGCCAGCGACGGGCAGTCGACCGGCTCGATGGTGTCCTCGGGCACCATCCCGGTGGCGCCCTGCTCCAGCAGCCGGTAGTAGTGCGAGAAGACCTCGATCGCGACCGGGTCGACCCCGGCGTCGGCCATCTTGTCCCGGGCGAGCCGCAGTCCCTCGTCGCTCATGCGCCCGATCGTAGGGGACGGGCTGCTGGGGCGGGCGGCTACCGTGGCCGCATGGCCGAGCCGACCCGACCCGCCTCCCAGGCCGCGGCGAAGACGGCCCTGCGTGACCAGCTGCTCACCGCGCGCCGGCGCCGGCCGCTGCCGCAGCTGCGGCAGGACGCGGAGGCGATCGCGGGCCACCTGCTCGGGATCGGGCCGGTGCGGCGTGCCGCGACCGTCGCGGCGTACGTGTCGCTGGGCGGCGAGCCGGGCACCGGGCCACTGCTCGACGGCCTCGTCGCCGCCGACAAGCGCGTGGTGCTGCCGGTGCTGCTGCCCGACAACGACCTGGACTGGGCCGTGTACCGCGGGGCCACGGACCTGGCCCCGGCGCGGCGCGGGCTGCTCGAGCCGACCGGTCCGCCCCTCGGCCTCGACGCGGTCGCGACCGCCGACGTGGTGCTGGTGCCCGGGCTGGCGGTGGACCGCGACGGGATGCGGCTGGGCCGGGGCGGCGGGTCCTACGACCGCGCCCTCGGACGGGTGCCGGTCGGCACCTTCACCTGCGTGCTGCTGTACGACGGCGAGCTGCTCGACCGGGTGCCCGCGGACCCGCACGACCGCCCGGTGGTGGCGGCCGTGACGCCTACCGGCGTGACGGTGCTGCGCCACCGCTGAGTGCACCGCTGAGGGACCGCTAGCTGTCCGGGTCGGTGTCCGGGACCAGCCGCAGGGTGTCCTGGGTGGCCTTCGCGACGGCAGCGGCCGAGAACGGCCAGGACCGGGTGCGCCCGGCCGCCCACAGCTCGGTCTGGTCGGTGTAGTGCGCGGAGAACGCGTGGCCGCTGGCGCCGGTGAGGTTGACCCAGGTGGAGTCGTCGAGGTCGGCCAGCGAGACCACCATCCGCATCGACGGCACCCAGGTCACCTCGTAGCCCTGGGAGGCGTCCCACCCGGTCGCGTCGACCACCGACGAGCCGCCGCCGAGCTGCCAGGGGCCGCGGTCGAGCAGCCGTTCGGCGATGCCGTTGCCGGAGCGGCCCAGGGTGGTGTTCTCCAGCCGCAGCGTGTGCAGCCGGCCCCAGCTCCAGCCGTCGACGCGGCGGGACTGGCGCCGGACGAGCTCGTCGCGGGCGTCGCGCAGGGCGGCGAGCAGGATGTCGTCGCGGCCCTCGCGCTCCGGGGTGTCCACGTCGTCCCACCAGTCGCTGCCGGGCTGCTCGAGCAGGGTGCGGACCACCTCGAACCAGCGGTCCTCCCCGTCGGGCATCGTCGAGGCCGGCAGCTGGTCGGCGAAGGTGAGCCGCAGCAGGTTGCGCCACACCGCGTTGTAGTACGCCGCCGCGGCCGAGCCCGCCGGCTGGGTGAAGTCCCAGCGCCGCAGCAGCCGTTGCGCGACGCGGTAGTAGCGCGACCCGGGGTCGAGCCGCAGCAGGGCCGGCACCAGGGTGGGGGCGAACCCGTTGCGGGTGTCGAGCTGGATCGCCGACATCGCCGCGGGCGAGACCGGGCCGCCTTCCCCGAGCAGGTCGACGATGCGCTGGCTGCGGTAGCCGTAGGTGCCGGGGTCGCCCAGGAAGTACGGGTAGCCCGGTCCGGTGACGGCCTGGTTGGCGGTGACGACGAAGCCGTCGGCCGGGTCGAGGACCGAGGGCAGCGCGTCGAACGGCACCGTGCGGCCGGTCCAGTCGTTGGCCCGCACCCAGCCGGCCGCGGGCCAGCGACCGTCGTTGCCGGAGCGGCGCACCGGGATCGCGCCGGGCGCCTGGTAGCCGATGTGGCCCGCACGGTCGGCGTACACCAGGTTCTGGCTGGGCACCGCGAACGCCCGGGCGGCGGCCCGGAAGGCGTTCCAGTCGCGGGCGCGGTCGAGCAGGAAGACCGCGTCCGCGGTGCGGCCCGGGGTCAGCGCCGTCCAGGCCAGGGCGACGGCGTACCCGGTGCCGCGGTCGGGCGCGAGCAGCACCCGGCCGCGTGCGTTGCGCACCGGCGCGTTGGCGCCCACCGATGCGTAGGTGCCACTGACGTCGGAGAGCAGTGGCCCGTGCACCGAGCTGCGCACGGTGAAGACGTAGGGGTCCTCGCCGGCGATCTTGATGGTCTCGGTGCGCTCCTCGAACGTCCGGTAGTGCCGCCCGCGCAGGTAACGGTCGCCGTCGACGGCCTCGAGGTAGAGGTCCGAGACGTCGGGTCCGAGGTTGGTGAAGCCCCAGGCGATGTCGGCGTTGTGGCCGATGACCACTGCGGGGAAGCCCGCGAACGTGAACCCGGCGACGTCGTAGGGGCAGTCGTCGGTGACCCGGGTGCAGTGCAGGCCCATCTGGTACCAGACCCCGGGGAGGCTGGGCGCGAGGTGCGGGTCGTTGGCCAGCAGCGGCTTGCCCGTCGTCGTGTGGGCCCCGGCCACCGCCCACGCGTTGCTGCCCACCCCGCCACCGGAGCCGATCACCTGCGGCAGGTCCGCCAGGGTCTGCTCGGCGTGCCCGAGCGCGTCCAGCATCGGTGGCGTGTACGTCCCGACGTCGCGGTTCTCGCTCGCCGACGGGGTGTCGGGACCGGTCTCCACGATCGGGCGGTTGCGGTCGTAGGGGTAGGCCGGGAAGAGCTCGGCGATCTGGTCGGGGTCCAGCCGGGTCGAGTCGGTGGCCCGCTCGACCTCGTCCTGCATGTTGCCGCGCAGGTCCCAGGCCATCGCCTTGAGCCAGGCGACCGAGTCCAGCGGCGTCCAGTCCTCGACGTGCACGTCGCGTCCGGAGACCGAGAGCAGCGTGTACTCCAGGGAGATCTCCGAGGGCGCATGGCTGTGCAGGTAGGCGTTGACGCCCTCGCTGAAGTCCTGCAGGTGGTCGAGCGTCTCGGGGCTCAGGAGGCTGAGCTCACGCTCGGCGACCCGGCGCCAGCCCAGCGTCCGCACGACCTTGTCGGTGTCGAGGGCGTCGCGGCCGAAGAGCTCGGAGAGCCGGCCGGCGGTGAGGTGGCGCCGGACGTCCATCTCGAAGAACCGGTCCTGCGCCTGCACGAACCCCTGGGCGTAGAACAGGTCGTGGCTGGTGTCGGCATAGACCTGGGGCACCCCGGCGTCGTCGCGCCGGACGGTGACCTTCGCGTCGAGACCGGCCAGCGCCAGGGTGCCGTCGGTGGTCGGGAAGGACCGTCGTACGGCGGTGACCGCCACCACCGACGCGCCCACCAGGGCGAGCAGGAGGAGGCCGACGGCGTACGACGTGAGGCGGACCCACCGCGGTCCGCTGCGGAAGCCGCCGCGCACCGTCAGGCGGCGCTCCCGGCCGAGGACCCCGACCCGCCGCTGCCCGAGCTGCTGCCCGAGCTGCTCGACGTGCTGGCGCTGCTGGTGGAGCTCGACGAGCCGCTGTCCGAGGATGACGCACCGGACGAGCCCGCGGAGCTCGAGGTCGACGAGGAGGCGGCCGCCTTGTCGCCGGCCGAGCGGCTGTCAGTCCGGTAGAACCCGGAGCCCTTGAAGACCACCCCGACGGCGTTGAACACCTTGCGGAGCTTGCCCTCGCACTCGGGGCACACGGTCAACGAGTCCTCGGAGAAGGACTGGAACTGCTCGAAGAAGTGGCCGCAGTCGGTGCAGGAGTACTGGTAGGTCGGCACTCGGGCGCTCCTTCTCCAGGTCGGGGAGGCGATGCGGTCGCTCCCAGGGAACGGTTGGCACTCTCGTGCCGCGACTGCCAATACTACCGGGCCCGACCCGGGGCTGTGGAGGACGCCGGACACGGCACCTCGCCGCTGCCTACCCTCCCTTGCCATGCCCTCCTCCCCGCTCGTGCTGCGGCGCGTCCGTCGCGCGGTCCTGGCCCGGCGCCGCGGCCTGGCGGCGCTCTGCACGGCGCTGGCCGTGCTCGCCGGGCTCCGTGCCGTCGCTCCCCCACCCCCGCCGACGGTGCCGGTCGTGGTCGCCGCCCGCGACCTGGCCGCGGGGACCACGCTGGGCGACGACGACGTGACGGTGGTCCAGGTCGCCGCACGGACGCGTCCCGACGGCACGTCCGGCACGACGGCGACCTCGCGGGGACGGGTGCTGGCCGCACCACTGCGGCGGGGAGAGCCGGTGACCGACGTGCGCCTGGTCGGACCCGGCCTCCTTCGGGGGTATCCCGGACTGGTGGCCGCTCCCGTGCGGGTGGCCGACGCTGCAGCGGTGGGCCTGCTCCGGGTGGGCGACCGCGTCGACCTGGTCGCCGCCGACCCGGCGGGAGGACCCGCCGAGGTCGTCGCCCGCGGCGCCGCGGTGCTCGCCCTGCCCCGCCCCTCGGAGCGCACCGGCGCGGACCCGTTGCAGGCGGGAGCCCTGGTGGTGGTCGGCGTCCTCCCCGGACAGGCGCTGGAGCTGGCCTCCGCCACGGTCTCGCGTCTCCTGTCCGTCATCTTCACGGGGTAGCGTCCCCCCGGAGGACCCCGGGGGTCGGGGGACGCACCCGTTCGAAGGAATCAGCACATGGCAACCGCACTCGAGGGTTTCAAGAAGTTCCTGCTCCGCGGCAACCTCGTCGAGCTGGCCGTCGCGGTCATCATCGGCACGTCGTTCGCCGCTGTGGTCAAGGCGTTCACCGACGTGCTCATGGGGTTCATCGGCAAGATCGGTGGCCAGCCGGACTTCAGCCAGGTCGAGATCGCCGGGGTCAACGTCGGCAACTTCATCAACGCGGTCATCGCGTTCGTGATCCTCGCCGCCGTCGTCTACTTCTTCGTGATCCTGCCCTACGAGAAGGCCAAGGAGCGCCTGGAGCGCAAGCCCGAGGAGGCCCCGGTCGAGGACCCCGCCGAGGTGGCGCTGCTCAAGGAGATCCGCGACCTGCTCAGCAACCGCTCCGTCTGACCCCTTCTCGCTGGTCGCCGCCCGGGGGTCTCGACACGGTCGCTCGTCCCTCGCTCCCTACTCGACCGGCGAGAACCACTCGCTGGTCGAGTAGCCCGGAGCCTGCGGAGGGCGTGTCGAGACCCGTCCCTCGGAGGTCGAGGCGCGAGCCGATAGGCGAGCCACGAGACCCGCCGACCGGCGAGGGGTTGTCAGCCGTGGTGGGGCGGGACGTTGTCCTTCAACCAGGCGTCGTTGCCGCGCTCGGGGGACGCGGACTCGTCGTCGCGGTCGTCCCGGGTGCCCTCCGGCAGCACGTCGCCGAAGACCTTCGCCCGCAGCCGGCGTCGCGCCTCCTCGTCGAGGGAGGAGGGGTCAGGGGTGCTCACCGGACGGCGACCTTGGCCATCCCGGCCGCCTCGAACCACGACAGGTCGAACTGCTCGTGGCGCGGCTCCCACCCGGTGGAGGACACGAACCGCGACGAGCTGACCCGCAGCGATCGGGCGAGCGGCTCGACGCGCATGCCGCCGAGCCGGGCCATCAGCGGTCCGACGTACTGGCCGCGGTCGTGGCCGACGGCACGGGCGTACCCGTCGACCAGGTCGGCGCGCTGCACGGGCAGGGCACCCACGTTGTAGACCCCGGACGGAGCCTCGAGGGCGGCGTCGACCGCGGGACCGACATCGTCACTGTGGATCACGTGGACGTAGCCGTCGGGGGCGCCGACGCCGACCGGCCGCCCCTGGGCCGCTGCGCGCAGCGACCAGCGGGTCATGGTCGAGTCGCCGAGCACGATGCCCATCCGCATCACGACGCCGGTGCGGGAGGAGGAGGTGAAGTCCTGCACGGCGGCCTCGGCCATCGAGGACGGCTCGGTCGCGGCGGTGACACACACCGGCGAGGTCTCGTTGATCCACTCGTCGCCCTGGTCGGCGTACACCAGCGAGAAGCTCTGGTGGACGATCCGCCGGACGCCGGCGGCCCGGGCCGCCTCGACGAGCCGGACGGTGCCCTCGGAGCGCAGCAGCGCGTGCGTGCGCCAGTTGCGACGCCAGCGGGCGGCCGGGCCGAGCGGGATCTGGGCGGCCAGGTTGATCACGGCGTCGCAGCCCTGCATCACCTGGGCCATCGCGTCGGTGTCGAGCAGGTCGCGCACCGCACGCCCGAACGGGACGACCTCGTGACTACTGGCCTCGAGGGCGGGGACGGCACAGCGCCCGACGGCGGATCCGGCCCCTGCCACGGCGACTCTCACACGCTCTCCCTCCGAAAGTGGCGGTGTCGACGCTCCAGTCTGAGGTAACGGATGCGTAACGGCAAGCCCCGAAAGGCACCGGATTCCGCAGATCGTGGCGGTCCAGGCCACTGAAAGCCCAGATTTTCCGCCCAAAACCGGCACAGGCCGGAAGTGGCTCCGGAGAGTCGGAGCGGAAGCGGACTTACAGCAACGACTGGTAGAGCTCGACCGTGCGCGCCGCGACGGCGTCCCAGCCGAACTCGTCGACGGCGCGCTGCCGACCCGCCAGGCCCATCTGCCGCGCCAGGTCCGGGTCCGCAGCCAGCCGGTTGACGGCGGCGGCGAAGCGGGCCTCGAAGTCCGCCGGCTCGTCGGGGTCGAGGTCGACCAGCAGCCCGGTGCGGCCGTCGTCGACGACCTCCGGGATCCCGCCGACCCGGCTGGCCACCACGGCGGTCTCGCAGGCCATCGCCTCCAGGTTCACGATGCCGAGCGGCTCGTAGACCGACGGGCAGCAGAAGGCCAGCGCGTGGGTCAGCACCTGGCGGACCTGCTCGCGGGGCAGCATCTCGGAGACCACGAAGATGCCGTCGCGGCTGGCCCGCAGCTCGGCGATCGCGTCGTCGGTCTCGGCCTTCAGCTCGGGGGTGTCGGCCGCGCCGGCGAGCAGCACCAGCTGGATGCTCGGGTCGAGCTGGAGCCCGGCGCGGAGCAGGTGCGGCACGCCCTTCTGGCGGGTGATCCGGCCGACGAACGCGACGTAGGGACGGGACAGGTCGACCCCGAGACGCTCCAGCACGTCGGTGCCCTCGTCGGGCCGGTAGAACTCGGTGTCGATGCCGTTGCTGATGACGTGCACCTTGGCCGGGTCGATCGCCGGGTACGCCGCGAGGATGTTGCCGACCATCCCCCGGCTGACCGCGACCACCGCGTCCGCACCCTCGAACGCGGTGCGCTCGGCCCACGAGGAGATCCGGTAGCCACCACCCAGCTGCTCGGCCTTCCACGGACGGTCCGGCTCCAGGGAGTGCGCGGTCATCACCATCGGCACGTCGTGCAGGAGCTTGGACCACAGACCGGCCATGCCGGCGTACCAGGTGTGGGCGTG
This sequence comes from Marmoricola sp., assembly GCA_044227235.1. Taxonomy (GTDB): domain Bacteria; phylum Actinomycetota; class Actinomycetes; order Propionibacteriales; family Nocardioidaceae; genus Marmoricola_A. Next base: position 320,254 of record JBGAFN010000001.1, read on the forward strand.
CACCAGGTCGGCCTCGGCGGTGGCCGCCGTCATCGACAGGTCGGTGGAGAGCACCGATAGCACCGAGTTGGCCCCGACCAGGCGTGGGTCGTGCTCGGAGTGGGCGGTCGCTCCCTCCCGCGGCTCCCCCATGCAGTGCACGTCGACGTCGATGAGCCGGCGCAGCTCGCGGACGAGGAAGTCCACGTGGACCCCGGCCCCTCCGTAGACGTCCGGCGGGAACTCTCGGGTCAGGATCGCTGCGCGCATGTCGCGAACCTACTGCGAAGGGCTAGGGTCGGACCATGCCAAGGGTGCTGAGCATCGTCCTGGCCGGTGGCGAGGGGAAGCGGCTGATGCCGTTGACCGTGGATCGCGCGAAGCCGGCCGTCCCCTTCGGGGGCTCCTACCGACTGATCGACTTCGCGTTGTCGAACCTCGTGAACGCGAGGTACACCAGCATCGCGGTGCTGACGCAGTACAAGTCGCACTCGCTGGACCGCCACATCTCGCAGAGCTGGCGGCTCTCCTCGATGCTCGGCTCGTACGTCGCCCCGGTGCCGGCGCAGCAGCGCCGCGGCCCCCGGTGGTACATGGGCAGCGCTGACGCGATCTACCAGTCGATGAACCTCATCATCGACGAGCGGCCCGACATCATCGTGGTCTTCGGCGCCGACCACGTCTACCGCATGGACGCCTCCCAGATGGTCGACGCCCACGTCGCCTCGGGTGCCGACGTGACGGTCGCGGGCATCCGCGTCCCGCGCAAGGAGGCCTACCAGTTCGGCGTCATCAAGACCGCCGAGGACGGCACCACGATCGACGAGTTCCTGGAGAAGCCCGAGGACCCCCCGGGTCTGGCCGACTCCCCCGACGAGGTCTTCGCCTCGATGGGCAACTACGTGTTCACCGCGAGCGCGCTGGTCGAGGCGCTCGAGCGCGACGCCGCCGACAACTCCTCGCGTCACGACATGGGCGGCGACATCATCCCGATGCTGGTCGACGCCGGGCGGGCCGCGGTCTACGACTTCAAGGACAACGTCGTCCCCGGCTCCAGCGACCGCGACCGCGACTACTGGCGTGACGTCGGGACCCTGGACAGCTACCACGAGGCGCACCTGGACCTGGTCTCCGCGTTGCCGATCTTCAACCTCTACAACGACTCCTGGCCGATCTTCAGCTACCACCACCAGCTGCCGGGGGCGAAGTTCACCGCCGGTGCGTCGGCGCGCGACACCATCGTGTGCGCCGGGTCGATCGTCTCCGGGGCCACCGTCGACTCCACCGTCATCGGCACGCACAGCTACGTCGCCGACGGCGCCACCGTGCAGCGCAGCGTGCTGCTCGACAACGTATCGATCGGTCGCGGCGCGGTGATCCGCAACGCGATCATCGACAAGAACGTGGTGGTGCCGGACGGCTGCCTGATCGGCATCGACCACGACGACGACCGTCGACGGGGGTTCACCGTCAGCGAGGGCGGCGTGACCGTCATCGGCAAGGGTCACAAGATCTTCTAGAGCGACCCCCGAGAACCGACACCATGCCGATGCACCTCTGGGTCCGGGCCGAGGCCAGGACCACCGAACGCCGCGCCCCGGTGACCCCGCCCGACGTCGCCCGCCTGGTCGAGGCGGGCGTCCGGGTCACCGTCGAGGAGTCCGCCCAGCGGGTCTTCGACCTCGAGGAGTACGCCGCCGCAGGGGCCGAGGTGGCGCCGACCGGCAGCTGGACCGAGGCCCCCGACGACGCCGTCGTGCTGGGCATCAAGGAGCTGCCCGACGAGCCCGCCGAGCTGCGCCACCACCACGTCTACTTCGCGCACGCCTTCAAGGGACAGGACGACGCCGCGTTCACCCTGGGCCGCTTCGAGGCCGGCGGCGGGCGGCTCTCCGACATCGAGTACCTCACCGGCGAGGACGGCCGGCGGGTGGTCGCGTTCGGCTACTGGGCCGGGTACGTCGGCGCGGCGCTCGCGGTGCTGCACCTGGCCGGCGACCTGCGGGCGCCGCTGACCCCGATGCGCCGGGAGGACCTCGACGAGGCCGTCCGGGCCGCCGGGCGCCACTGCGGCCGCGGCGTGCACGCCCTGGTCACCGGCCACCGCGGCCGCTCGGGCACCGGTGCCGGCGACGCGCTGCGCCTCGGCGGCCTGCAGCCTACCGGGTGGGACCGTCGCGAGACCGGGCGGCTGGACCGGCAGGACCTGCTCGACCACGACCTGCTGGTCAACTGCGTGCTCACCACCGTGCCGACGGCTCCCTTCTTCGCGGCCTCCGACCTCGAGCGCGCCCGCCGGCTCCGGTTGGTCTCCGACGTCACCTGCGACGTCACCTCGGAGACCAACCTGCTGCCGGTGAACACCGCGATCACCACGTGGGACGCCCCGGTGCGGCACTTCGAGCCGGTGCGCCGCGACGTCTACCCGCTCGACGTGATCGCGATCGACAACCTGCCCTCCCTGCTGCCGCGGGAGGCGAGCGAGGGCTTCTCGGCCGACCTGACCCCGCACCTGCTCGGTCTGGCCGACCCCGCGGGACCGTCGTACCCGTGGCGGGCCGCCCGGGAGGCCTTCGCAGCGGCCCGTCGTTCTGGGTCTTAGGTCCCGAGTTGCTGGGCGGGCGTCAGGTTTTCGCCGCTCGACGCCCTCCAATCCCCCATCGCTCCGGCACGACGTCTAGTCTGGGGTGGTGTCCGGGGGGAGAACCGGGCGCGGAGGGAGTACTCCCGTCGGGCTTGCTCGCGGGAGAGAGCAGAGGGACTACCCCATGACAACCGTTCCTGAGCACAACCACCACCAACGCAAGCGCCGAGTGCCCCAGCAGTCGCGCAGCCGCGAGCGGGTCGAGCGCATCCTCGACGCCGCCGCCGAGCTCGTCGCGCGCGACGGCGTCGACCACCTGAGCACCCGCGGCATCGCCGAGACCGCCGAGATCCCGGTCGCCTCGCTCTACCAGTACTTCGCGGACAAGGACGAGATCCTGCTCGCCCTGATCGAGCGCGACATCGAGGCGATGGACCAGCAGGTCCTCACCGACCTCGCCGCGCTCGAGGAGATCAGCATCGCCGCGCTCGTCTCGAGCACGATGGGCTCCTTCGTGAAGATCTACCACAGGAGCCCGGCCTTCGTGATGATCTGGCTGCGCGGGCGGACCAACGCCGCGATCAAGGAGTACGGCCGGGAGCACAACCGGCGGGTCGCCCACGACCTGTTCGCGCTGGCCTCCGACCTCGGGCTGCTCAAGCCCGGCACCGAGCCACTGTTCGCCGAGCTCGCCGTGGAGATGGGCGACCGCCTCTTCCAGCTGGCGTTCGAGACGGTGCTCGAGGGTGACCCGCTCATCCTCGACGAGGCGATCCGGCTGGTGACGATCTACCTGGAGACCTTCGCCTCCGACGCCGGTCTCGCCGGCGTCACGGCACCGGACCGGGTCGCGACCGTCTGAGCGACGGCTCGCCCGGTACGGCGCTCGAGGCTCAGGCGCAGAGGCCGTTCGTCGCTGCCGCCGCGACCTTCGCCGGGTCCTTCGTGGTGCTGCCCGAGCCCTTGCCGCCGGTCGCCTGCGAGGCCTTCGCTGCCCCCTGGGTGAACTGCTTGCCGATCACCTGGTCGCGGCGCAGCTGCTGGAAGAGCGTGTCCGAGCCCGCCCCCAGGGCGAGCCGGTTCGGGTCGGGAGCGTAGGTCGCGATGGGCACGGTGAAGAACTGGACCTTGCCCAGGCCGATCCCCTTGATCTCCAGCCCGAGGGAGGCGAGCTCCTTCAGCTTGGCGAGGCCGGGATCGGTGGTCAGCGACTTGGTCGCCTCGTTGAGGAAGTTGAAGAGCCGGATCGGGTTGGCCAGCGTGCCCGCCGAGACGGCCTTGTTGACCATCGAGGCCAGGAACGCCTGCTGGCGCTTCATCCGGCCGATGTCGCCGGTGTCGACCGTGCCGATCGAGTGCCGGACCCGCACGTAGTTCAGCGCCTGGTTGCCGGTCACCTCATAGCTGCCGGCCGGCAGGTAGATCCGCCCGATGGGGTCGTTGACCTCCTTCGGCACGCAGACCGAGACACCGCCGAGGGCGTCGACCATGCCCTTGAAGCCCTGGAAGTCGACCACCACGAAGTGGTTGACCCGGATGTTGGTGAGCTTCTCGAACTGCTTGATCGTGCAGGCCGGCCCGCCGACCGCGTAGGCCGCGTTCCACTGGTCGATGCTCGCGGCGGCCACCGTGCTCTTGCCGTCCTTCGAGCGACACTCCGGCCGGGGCACCATCAGGTCGCGCGGGATGCTCACGCCGTAGGCGTGCTTCCGGTCCGCGGAGAGGTGCAGCAGGATCGTGGTGTCCGACAGCCCCGGCGTGGAGCCGAGGACCTTGGTCTGGCCGGCGCGGGAGTCCGACCCGAGGACGAGGATGTTGAGCGGCTTCTTCGGCCCCTCCACCTTCTCCTCGGTGGGCCGGTCGGTGCCCAGCGCGACGGACAGGTTGAGCTGGTTGATGTTGCCCTCGAGGTGCCGATAGGTCAGGAACCCGGCGCCGGCGAGGACCACCAGGACGATCGCGGTCGACGTGGCGATGGCCTTCAGCACGGGTCGCCGGGACCCGGAGTGCCGGTGCTTGCCGTCGTATCCCACGTGGTGCGTCCCTTTTTCCGGCGGTCCGTTCCCGTCGGCCGCCTGGTCCGGGGCCCCCGAGTCTCCCAACCGGGCGCCGTCCTCCGGGCAATGATGCCAACCCGGGCCAACGATCCTGAAATCGTGACGGCAAACCGACACTCCGCGTTTACCCCGGATGTGACCGGGCGCACACCTGTCCGTACCGGGGCGTTCTCCCGCCCGCCCGCCGTGCGTCGTACGACGGGCTGCGGGGGCACCGTCCGTGGCAAGATGTCCCGCGACGTCGCCCGGCCTGCCGGCCCGCGTCCCGCCCCAGTAGCTCAGTGGATAGAGCAGCCGCCTCCTAAGCGAAAGGTCGCCAGTTCGACTCTGGCCTGGGGCACCCCTCGAACGTGCAGGTCAGGGGCACCCTGCATCGGTGTTTCCGCAGGTCAGACGCCCAATTGACCCATGTCGGCCAGTATCACTCGGTGCCAGTCTGTGGTCACTGAGTGCGGGTTAAAGCTGTGTCAAAACTTCCGATATGACCGTTTACCTGTGTCAATTCTGTGTCAATCACACGCCCCGTGACAAGGCTCGCCGACGACCCACGCGATCAGTGGGAAGAGACGCGACTGGGCCCGGCACCTGCAGTGCTCAAGCAGCCCACGAACGGCGCGATCAACCGTCGCCGGGTGAGGATCGCTGGACCCTCAAAGGACCTCGGTCGCGCGGATCGCGGCCTTGATCGCATCCTCGGCGGCACCGACGTAGCGGGTGCGTGTGAAGTTCGGGTTCGAGTGCCCCGCAAGCATTGAGACCGTGGATTCGGGAAGCTTCCACTCCTCCAGAGCCACGGTGCAGAACGTGTGGCGAAGGCTGTGCCAGGTGAGTTCCCAGTTGCGCTCCAGGCGCGTGCCGCCGGCATAGGGGCGCACCTCGTCGACGTACTTCCAGCCGGCCTCCAGCGCGGCCTTCTCGAACACATCGCGATGGAAGTTGCCCGTCCACCACCAGTCCCAGGTCGCCGACGGAAACAGCAACCCCTTCCGGTTGCGCCCCGACCGCTGCTCTGCCGCCACCTCGCGCACGCGCCGCCGCATCATCGTCCCGATCGGATAGCCGGTAGGCGAAACCTCCGGGTAGATCGTCGTACGGCGCTTCGCCATCTTCGGCGGCGCCAGCGAGCGGGGCTTCTTCGAGGGCTGGGACACGCGCCAGTGAATCTCAAGCGTCCTCTGGTCAAGATCGACCGACGCGACCGTGAGGGCGATCAGCTCAGACCATCGGGGCCCTGCAAAGGCAGCCACCTCGACCATGAGACCTCGCCACCAGATCCCCCGACCCCGGTTGCCAGTCCGTTCAGCCGCCTCGCGGAGCGCACGCACCTGGTCGGTCGAGGGCCTCCTCCACGTCGGCACGAACGCGGCCACCTCCCCGGCATCGGAGACGACGTGGTCGTTGGCCTGCTGGACCTCTTGGCCATGCCAGAAGACGTTGCGGAGATCGATCACCTGGTGGTCAGGGAGGTAGTCCCCCTGCCTCAAAGCGCCCAGCAAGGAGGACGCCGCACGGCGGATATTTCGTCCCTCGGAGGCAGTCGGGGCCTGGTTCACGCACTCCTGGAAATGAGCCCGACGCAGGTCGAGCAAACGAAGGTCTCCGAACTCCGGTTCGAAGTAGACCCGGGCATAGGCCTCCATGTTGGCGCGGTGTGACTCACCCCATCCACCACGAGGTGTGGGGCGGTGCGGGTCCAGCCAGTAGGCGAGACCTTCGCTGCATGGCCTCTCGCTCTTAGGGGTGGCGCCGGAGATGAGGTCCCCCTCGATCTCCAGCGCCCGGGCCCAGCCCTTTCGGAACTCGGTGCCGACAGATGTCTGGCGGCGCCGACCCTGCGGGCTCTTCCACGTGAGGCGGTAGTACGGCAGAGAAGCCGTGGGCGCCGTGAGGACCACCTCACCTCGGGGCGTCACCCAGGAGCTCGCCCCGTCCTCGGGGCGAGTGGCGTCACGCTTGCTGCGCCGAACCACCACAGATCAGTCAGTCCTCACGCGGCGCTCGCCGGCGCAGAGGCCTTGGGATCGGCAGAGGAACCGGCTTGTCGTCACGCGCCCCTCGTCCCCTGCGACCGCGGCTGCGATCGCGCTGTTCAGACTCACCAAGCCGCTGCCCCTCCAACCAGGCGAGGACCTCGTCCTCCCACCATCGGTAGGCCGATGAGGAGATCGCCAGGGGTCGGGGGAAATCCGGCTCGCGAGTGCGCGCGTAGGCCGTTGTCCGCCCGCACCGCAGGAGGTTCTGCAGGTCGCTGATGGTCAGCAGCCGCGGCATGGTCGTTGCCGCCCGCGACCGGATCCGTGCACTCATCGCGTCGGCACCACCCTTCTCATCGCTTCACCAGGGTGCGGCAGCACGGCATGCCCTGATGGGTTATCCACAGGTGCTGCCCGGCCGAGATCGGTCACACCCGTTGCGTGGTCGTTGACCTGGCCCGCGGTCATGCCGCCGTCGGCCGCTGCGGCGGCTCGGTCGGCTGCGGTCCGCAGGGCGTCGCGGACGGGTGCGGGCACGGGCACGAGTCTGTTCTGGTGGACGTCGCGCGGGGGGATCCAGACGATGTCCTCGTCGGGGCTGAGGCCGGCGTGGACGGCGGCCTCGTGGTCGGTCTGGGCGCGCACGGACAGAACGCGGGCCGGGCCGACAAGGTCGGCGTCCTGGATGTGGGTGTCTACCAGGCTGGCGACCTCGACGGCAGCGGAGACGGCGTCGCGGAGGATCTGGGAGGTCCGGGGCAGGTCGATGCGTTCGGCGATCGTGGCGGCTGGCTCCCAGCCGCTGGGGCCCAGGGCGACCTCGCGGAGGGCGCCGCGCAGCTCGTTGGCGGCTTGGACGAGGTCCTGGTGGGTGCGGGAGCCGGGGATGACCAGGTCGCTCCAGCGTCCGGCGAGGTGGGTCCAGGCCTGTTGGCTGCGGTCGACGGCCAGCATGAGGCGATCGGTCTGGCCGTTGTCGAGGTCAGGGTGGAGGTCGGTCGAGGCTTGCAGGATGACGGCCGAGGCGGTGGCGATGATGGCCTGGGTGCGGCAGACCAGCAGCACGTCCGACGGGGTGGGGGACGCGGTCAGCGTGCGGTGGGCCTGGATGTCCCACCCGGCGAGGGCCTCGTGGAACCGTGCGGGTCGCTCGGGGACGGGGGTGGCCTCGCCGCGCAGCGCCTCGGGGAGTCGTCCGGCGATGTAGTCCCCGGCCGTCTGCTCGAGGACCTCGTAGCGGCGGATCCATCCAGACGTGCGTTGCAGCATGTAGGGGTGGCGCGTGGGGTCGAGCGGTCGTTGCCGGGCTCCTTCGGCGACCTGGCCACGGACGCTGAGGTTGTACTTGTGCATCGCAACCCCGACGCCGTGGCTGCCGACGTAGAGGATGTGCATGACGCGCGTGCGGGCTGCTTCGGCGTCGGCGCGGACTTCGGGGCGGCGCATCGGGACGTCTTGTCCGAACCGGCGGACCAGGTCTGTCGCGCGGTTCAGGGTCTCGGCGATGGCGTGGGCGCGTTCGTCGGTGGGGCCCTCTCCGGGCCAGTAGGCCTTGAAGCGGGTGCTCTGCATGGTTTGGGCCAGCGTCTCGAGTCGAACCATGGGGTCGAACTGGGAGCGGATCCCGTGGGTGGGGATCGCGGCCCACAGGTCCGCGGCCGCCTCGACGACCTCTCCCCAGGTGCGCACCAGGGGTGCGGCGTCCTCCCCGTGTACGTCCAAGAGCAGCTCGCGGGCCATCCGGTCGGCGTCCTGCAGCAGTTCGCCGACGCTGCGGGTGTCACGCCGGGGCATGGGTCTGCGCCTCCTCGATCACGACGTCGAGCTCGGCGACGAGCGAGACGAGCGCTGCCCGGTCGGCGGCCGTGATGGTGGTGCGGGTGGCAGCCTGGTCGGCTCGCTCGCGCGCCGAGCGGAGCAGGGTGACCGGGTCGGGCGCCGTCTCCGACGTGCTGGTGCCCGCAACGGTCGCGATGTCGATCGCCCGGGCCCAGGCGTGGTCGGGGGTGTGGCGGTGGGCGATCAGCTGCACCGTGAAGGCGACCAGGTGCCAGGCCGACCGGGGCCCGTCCTGGTCCGCGGCCAGCCACAGCCGGGCGGCCGCGACGTGCAGGGCGCCCACGACCTGGTCGAGGTCGTCGGGGCCGGCGGTGGGCGTGGGAGTCAGCATCGGCGCTCGCCTGCTTCCGGAGATCGAGGTGTGTCAGCGCCCGAAGCCATCGGGAGGCATCTGGCGGTCACCGGACTCTCATGTGTGCTCGCCGGTGCCCGTCGGCGGCGGTCGTGGGCTGTGGATAAGTCCGGAGTCGTCGGTGCGGTGGGGTTTCCTGGCAGTACGACGTACCGGCGTCCGCGAAGGGAGGGTGGCGGTGATGCGATCCGTGCGGTTCCTCACGGTGGTGGCGGTGGGGCCGGCGTGCGTCCTGACGGCTGCGTTCGTCTGCGTGGTGGTCGGAGTCCTCCCGGCTCCGAGCCGTCTCGCGGTCTTTGGGTTCCTCATCGCGACCGCCGCCGGGCTGGTCAGCCGGCGTTGCGAACCGGCGGCGTTGCGGATCCTGCACGGGGCCAGAAGGCCGGCGGGTTGGGAGTCCGAAGCGCTGGCGCCCGTGGTGACCACGCTGTGTCGCTGTGGGATCGGACCGCCCCTGATTGATGTCTACGTCGCGCCGGGCACGCAGGTCGGCGCCTGGGCTGCCGGCCGCCGCGGAGTGGTGGTGACCAACGCGACGGTGGCTGCGCTGGCTGACGGTCGGGTCACCGTTGAGGAGATCGCGGCCCGGATGACTCACGCGGTCGGTGTCTTGGATGTCAGCGCGTCGCGGTGCGACCTGCTCATCGACGTCCTCCTGCTGCCGTGGCGTCTGGTCTCGGCGGTCGTGAGGGGCACGGGCCTTGGGCTTGGAGGTCTGGTGGGGTTCGCGTGGCGAGTCCGTGGCGTGGTCGTCGCCGTTGCGGTCGTGCAGGCCTTCACCGCCGGCCAGATTGGCACCGTGATCCTGCTGCTGTGGCTCGCTGTTGCCAGCTGGCTCTCCCCCGCTGCTGCCAGAGCCGTGGTCCAACGGGTCAACCTCGCTGCCGACCGCTTCGTCGTCGTACAGGGCCTGGGACGGGCGTGGGCGCATGTCCTCTCCGGGCAACCCTCCAAGGACCACGCGAGGGAGCGACTCCACGCCCTCCAGGTCGCAGCCACGCCCACGCCCACGCCCTTGCCCACGACAGAGGTCTCCTCGATCCGATGACGACAGACCAGGACCACGAGCACGAGCACGGGGCTCCTTCCGGTGCGGCCCGGTGGCCGCTGACCAGGCGATCGCTTCTTCGGGACATGACGCGTCCGCGTCCTGGACCGAAGGAGTCTCAATGGTTGAACCACTCAGGATCCGCAACTACTCCGAGCTCGTGGCGGTCGTGCCGCACCTGCTCGGGTTCCACCCCGAGGAGTCGTTGGTCTGCATGCCGACCAATGGAGCCGGCCCGCATGCCCGGATCGACCTGCCACGCACCGACGCGGACCGCCGCGAGGTCGCCGAGTCCCTCCTCCGGGGTTACGCGAACTCACCCGGAGCGGTCGTGGTGGTCGCGTTCACCGCCCACCAAGGCGACGCGGAGCGCGCGATCCAAGCCATCGAGGACCACACCGACGGCGTGCTGAGCATCGGCGGCAGGCTCCAGGTGCACAACGACCGCTGGACCAACCTCTACACCGGCGAATCCGGCCCGGTCGATCCCGACGACATCTCCCGCCACGCCGCCGAGGCAGTCCTTCGAGGCAGGGCCATGCCAGCCCCATCACGGGAGAGCCTGCGCCACGAGCTTGCTGGTGGCGACCCTGCGGGTGTCGCGACCCACCTGGACACTGCCATCCAGACCGCGCGAGAGGTTGCTGCCAGCCCCGGTGCTACCGCTCGAGAGGCGAGGTGGATCACTGGCACCATCCAGAGCTTCCTGGACACCCAGCACCCCTTGCCTGATGCCGCAGCTGCCCGGCTGCTCGCCGACGTCCAACACCTGCAGCTGCGAGACGTCACGTGGGCGACCATGGACCGGGCCGAGGCCGGCAGCCACGTCGCGCTGTGGCGCGACCTTACCCGTCGCGCCCCCGAACAGGTTCGCGACCCCGCCGCCAGCCTGCTCGCGTTCTCATCCTGGCTCAACGGCGACGGCGCCCGAGCATGGGTCGCGCTGGACACCGTCCAGGACCCCGACCAGCACCCACTCGCACTACTCGTCGGGAAGGCCCTCACCAACGGCATCCCTCCCAGCGCCTGGTCCTCGCCCGAACCAGCGGCGACGACCGAGGTGATCGAGCCACCCACCAACGGCATGCAAGCACCACACCGACCCCTCGGACCACGCCGCGAGCCCGGTCCCGAGAGAGGATTCTGATGGCCAACCACGACCGCAAGCACGTGAGGTTCAACGACCCCGTTCCCCAGAAGATGACGCCCGCAGAGGCGCAGATGTGGGCCCTCCTACCCGTCCCTCCAACGAGCGATGACCAGCCCAGCGCACGCCGACTGCGCATCGACTGGTCCACCGACCAAGATCGAGACCCGACGCGGTCGGAGCCGCGCTGGACGGGCGGGGACTGACACAGTCTGTCGCGCGGGTCCCCTCCACCGTTGACGTTGTCGCTGCTGGGACAGCGCTGCAAATCGGAATCAACGTTCCCCACCGACTGGCTTCTCGCTTCATCGCCGACCACAGGCGGCGGATAGCAGCATCTCCGAGGCATCGGGACGCGGCCCGCGTGAGACCGGTCGACCCGGGCTCGGAGGGCTTTCCGTTGGGGCTGGGTTGGGCACGTCATAGGGTCGGCTTCGTGCCCCACGACCCGGCTGTCGCCTCTGTTGAGAAGCTGTTGGGGGCTTCTCGGCGATACGAGCCCGCCGCCGCCCAAGGCAGGGTGGTGGCTACCCGTGCGCTGTGGGTCTGCAACTGCTACAGCGACAACGACCGTGCGCCGCGCTGGTTGGTCCATGAAGTGGTCGCGGGACATCCCCTCGCCTGGACCAGGGTGCCCGACGGGGTGGACCCATTCGACCTGGTCGAGGCGAAAGACGCGGCCGGAGACCACACCAGCCCGGCTGTGGTGCTGCAATGGCTGCGACGAGAAGTAGCGGACCCGTGGGTTGTCGAGGTCGGCGGCGGCGACGCGCTCCTCCTCGATGCGATTCGCGACCTGATCCTCGCCGAATAGGCGCAGAACGCCCTGCCGTACAGAATGAGGAAGCATCGCTGTGATGTTGCCGCGGGTGCTACGACCAACGTGTTCGGTGTCAGCCGAGGTCGTCTGCAAGGCAGGTACAGGCAGGTGGAGGCCGGCGCACCCGCCTTCGTCGTCAACGCAGCTCAGCGCCACCCACGCGGGCCCATCTACGCTGACTACGTGCGTGCAACCACGTGTGCTGCAGCCCTGGCATCCCTGTTGATCGTTCCCGCCTGTGCCACATCGACGGGGCCTCAACGCACTAACACCGAGGTTTTGCTCGCACCCCCGTTCGGTACAAATGTGGTGGTCGACGCGGTGGCCCTCGAAGGAAAGATCACGCGCGCCGGAAAGTGCCTCGGGATCGACGGATCCCTGATTGCTTGGCCACAGGGCACGAGCATCTTGGGTCTGGAACCCCTGCAGGTCGCCATCCCGGGCCTCGGCACTCTGGGGATCGGGGCACGCATCTCGGGAGGAGGTGTGGAGTTCGATCCAACAAAGCCACCCTCAGGAATCAACGTCCCCACCGACTGCCTTCCCCGCTTCATCGGCCTACATCTTCGTTTCCGGTCCCTGAGGGTAGTGACTAGGGTGCTGGACCGTAGGCGGCGCCGTGACGCATTCGCCCCTAGGCACAGGCCCGGACTGGGCACGATGCTGCCGCCTTACCTGCCGGGTCCCATCAAGGCCGTCAGCGCTAGCCGACTCAATGCAGAACCAGCGAGGATCCCGACGATGAGGAGTGCAACCGCAGCGTAGACGCCCAGATCGAGCAAAAGGACGAACAGCTGCGCCGCACCAACCCCCACTGCGATCAGCGGCAGAGTGACGAAGGCAGCGAGCATCGGACGCTGCCGAAAGTACCGGTGCCGGTCATTGCGCTGCATCAGGACATTCTCACCTACGTGCCACCACTACCGAGAGACTGCCCGGACATGCGCCCGAGTCGCGGTGGTATGTCGCACGCGGCTAGGTCGAGCGCTCGCCACTAGCGGCCCAAGCAGCGCTTCTCATCTGAGAGGCTGGCAGTGTGTCCGAAACGAATGATCTCTCAATCACCGAGCTTCGGAGAGCCCTCCAGCTCTTGCTGGATGCCGTCGAAAGCAAGTTCGGCTCCGAGCTGACCTTCAACGTCGACCACTACTGGACTCCAGCAACTCCGTTCGACGTCTATGACCAGTCGCCGGAACTCACCATTGGCCAGGTCGCTGACGACGTGGACTCAGTGCAACGCCTCGCGTCCTCTGCTGCCGGCGGCGACAACGAACTGATCATCTGGCACGAAGCCGAGCACATCGCAGGGATCCTGCGAGCAGTCGCCAAGCTCGACCTCGCCTGAATGCGGTTGATGCCGCTTCGCGGCGGTAGGACATGGCCGCACTCGCGGCGATGTGGGGAGCGGGCCCCTCGCCGCCCGAGGCGAAACGTGGCTTGTGGCAGGTGCGTGGGCCCTCCGAATCTCTCCGCTCACGGAGCAATCCACTCGGATCCCGGCAAAAACAAACTGTTCAGGGAGTTGATGTCCCGCGATCCAGATCTCCGCGTCGAATCCGCTCCCGGACCTGCAGAGCCCGCTCCAAGGCGTCCGACTCGGTATCCAGCTTCTCCTTGTGGACCCAGCGCCAACCGGCGCCGTCGGGCGTAAACACCCCGAGCTCCAACATGCGCCCTCTTGGCACGAGCGCCGCGACGGTCGCCGCCACGGTCTCGATGACAATGTCCTCGAGTTCGTAGGACATGGTGCTGCCACGAAGCCGCGTGCCTCGAGGCGCAACTATCACGTTGTACTGGACCCCGTTAGGATCCGTCTCGATCCATTCGCGACGTTCGCCGGTCAACTCCTCCATCGGAGCATCATCGCGCACGTCCGGTGCCGAGAGGCTAAGAACGCGCACGGAAGGCCGGACGTGCCAGGCGGCCCAACGCGAGCTCGACTCGACCAACCCGACCCATGGTTAAGGCACTGCGTTCTCTGCACGCTCGAATGCGGCGGTTTGACGCACCGGACTCGGGAAGGCCGCAGTACGGCTGCATACAGGCTCCAGTTCTGCGACACCAGACGTTCAGCTTCATCTTCGGGCTCTGTTGGTTCTGCCGAACAGCGGCGGTTGTGCCGGGGCGGATGCCGAAATGTCGGAACCGTGATGAAGGATGAACGGCGTCACGTCGAAGGAGTTCACCATGGATCCGATTTCTCTACTTGTCGCTGTCGCGCCCGGCGTTGCCAAGGGCATCGGCAGCGTTGCGGGTAAGCAGGTCGCAGGTCTCCTCGGCAAGAAAACTCAGCGGGTCCGGGTCTCACGAGCGGTCTCGAAACGCGCTGCCGACGATGGAGTCACCGTAAGTTGGCGTCAACTGAATGTGTGGCTGAAGGCCGACGACGTGCGCCTCAGCATCGCCGCCGGAGACTCCGAATCCCTCCGCGACTGCGCGAACCGGCTGGCACTTGAGGCCCTACCGGTGGGTTCGAACCCCGACCAGGTATCCGCTCAGGTTCTCCAGCTGGTGCTCGACGAGTCGCTGCGGCGGATGTCGTCCGGGGACGCGGAGGTGGCTTCGACGCGCCGCATCGAGCACGCCATCCAGGCCCTTGAGCAGCGGACCCTGCTGACCTCCGGCGGGGACGAAACCGCATTCAACCTTGCGCTGGAAAAGCTTCATCCATGGCGGGCAGCCGAAGCCGCGGAACTTGAAGAACGTTGGTTCGGGTTCCGGACACTGGTCATCACACTTGCCGGCAACCGGGAACGCCGGTCGCTGCTGCAGCACTGGAGCGCCGAACCGCCGCAGGGCCTCGCCGACGCACCCGCAGAGGTGTGGTGTTGGTTCGCCCGGGTCGCCGCCGACTACGGCGCCAGCGACACGGCGATCGCCTTCATCACCAAGGGCGTCGAGCACGGCGCGGACCCGTCGTACTGGTGGGCGCGAGCCGGCCTGACCGTCGGCACCGGCACGCCGGAAGACACCGCTCGGGCGCAGGAACTGTGGAAACGCTCGGTGCCGAAGCATCCGCTTGCGGCAGCTGGTGAGGCCATCGCCGCCGACGACTGCGCCGCCGCAGAGGCGTTGCTCGAGGATTGGGCACCCGAGACACCCAACGACCAATCGATCAAGGCGATCCTGCAGACGGCCGCCGCGGCCGGACGAGGAGACCTGAACCGAGCGATCGCCATCGGCGTTGCCGCGGCGGAGTCGCACCCCGAAGGAAGCGGGAACGTCCTGCGAACTGCGGAAGCGCTGCTGACCCGCGGCCACCACGGGCAGAGCGACCATCCGCTGGATGATTTCGCACGCGCCTACGAACTGGCCATCGCAGCACGAGACTCCCGACGCAGCTGGCTCGGAGACAGCGTCGCGCCGATCCTGGCCGCAGTGAAGGCCTCCGCGCTGGGCACCGACATCGACCGTGCCTGGAGGCTCACCCAGGCGGCACCCGACGGCAGTGCACTCGCACACGAGGCCCGCGACGACCGGCTTCGCCGAGAATCGGCAATCCTCGCTGCGACCATGGGCCGCCTCGAGAACGCACAGGCAGTCGCCCGAGCGCTCGGCGACCCGTTTGTCACCCATACCGTCGAGGGCTGGACTGCGTTCATCGAGGAGGACCCTGAGCGCGCTGAGGCAGCATGGCTGAACGCTTGGGCCAGTGCACCCGACGACACGGCACGGCTCCAAACTGCCTCGGCGCTGGCGCCGCTAGGGCGAAGCCTGCCGGACCTCAACACCTTGCCGGAGGGCTACAGCAACGCGATTGAACGGATCCGCACCGTCCACGAGGTCATGGGCACCCCCGACCCCGACATGTCCCTGCTTAGGGCTCGCGCCTCGAAGTCTGAAGAGCTCACCGTGTTCCTGGCCGAACGCCTGATCGCCCAAGACAAGACCGCTGACGCCGCCGCAGTGCTCGAGGCCGGCGGGACCCGTTGGAACCACGCCTTGATGATGAAGATGGCCGCGTCGCGGTATCTGGCGGCCGGCTCCTACCAGAAGGCGCATGACGTCGCCGCGACGGCGTTGTCCATGGGCGGCCAAGCGTGGGCCGGCCGCTTCGAATGCCTGTCCATCCAGTTCGACGCTCTGGAGTCCCTCGGAGAGTTCCAACGGTCACTGCCCCTCGCCCGCGAGATGGCCGTCATTGCACCGGAGAACCTCACGATCCGGTGGGCGTTGGTCCACGGCCTGGTCCGCGCGGGGAAGATTCCTGACGCCTGGGCGGCGCTCACCTACAACGGGAAGGCGGCGGAACCCCGCGACGCAGTCGACGCGCGGACCTGGATCGGTCTAGCGGCCGAATGCGACGACAGTGTCGAGTTCGTCCAGCGGTCCCTGGAGATGATGAGCACCTGGCAGGACGAACCGGACCTTGTGGGGGTCTTCCTCATCCAGATCTACTCCGGGCTCAGGCGTCACGAACGCGACGTCGCCGAGGCTGACATCGCCGAACTGCATAAGGCCACCGACGAGTTCGCCGAAGCCCATCCCGACAACGCGGTCTTCAGGAAATTCACCCTCGACGCGAACGACCTCCTCGGCTCGCTCACCGAGATCCTAAAAGAGACGACGGCGGAAGACCCTGCCCTCAAGGACATCCGCGAACGCGTCGAACGCGGCGAGCTGCCCCTGGGCTTCCTCGCTGAGTTCTACCACCGCCCCTACGTCGAGGCCTCCATAAAGCGTGGCGCTGGCATGGTCTTCAGCCACCATCCGCCGACCGCGGACGCCGCAGCCGCAGCAGCTACAGCGGCCCTCGGCACAACCGTCGTCATTGACGGCTCCGCCGCTGCGACGCTCAGCCTCCTGGAACCGAGAATCGTAGACCTCCTCGTCGGCTCTTTCCTGACCGTCGATACCACCGACTCGGCCTACAGGGACGCGCTCGCCTCACAGCACGGCCTCAACATGCTCTCGACCATGACGCTTGGTTGGGACGCCGAGATGCAGCGCCCGCTCATCACCGAGACCGACGAGGCCGAGGCCGAAGCCCTTTCCCGTCGAGCCGACCGCGTCGTTGAGCTGCTCTCCAGGTCCGAACGCCGAGGATGGCCCGGACTGAAACGGTTCGCAGAGTTCCCGGGCGAAGGGACCTGGCTCAGCGCCCTCGACTTCGCCCTCGCAGAACAGCGGGCGTTCTGGTGTGACGACCGGTCCCTGCGCCAGCTCGCAGCATCCGAAGGGGCCCAGACCTTCGGCACGGTCGACCTCATCGCGGCGCTGGTCGCAGCGGCCAAGATCGCCCCTGGCGTCGCTGATGTCGTGCGAGCCACTCTGATCGCCGGGTTCCACGTCGACATCGACTTCGACCCAGACGTGATGGGGCTCGCCGCCGAGATCGACGGCTGGGAACCCAAAGGCGCCGCACTCGCGCTTTCCCGCGTCCACTCCTGGCCCGTCCCGGCCGACTGCCTTCGGTTCGCCGCAGGCGCGATGGCACGCGTCGCAGCCAACTCACCGGCGGCACTCGCCAGCTGGACCTGGGCGGCCGCCGTCGGACTAATCCGCATCACCGACGGCGACGTCGAAGGCGCCTCGGAGAACATCCGCATCTTCCTCAGCTACCTAACCGCCCAGCCCTGGCTCCGGCCCGACACGCTCGCGTTCGTCATGCAGGGCATCCGAGCCGCCACCGCCGAGCTCCCCGGTACAACCGACCCGCTGCGGGCCGTCATCGAGAGGATCTTCACCGTCATAAGCGAGAAGCACGGCGCGCCGCAGGCAGCTGAGTTCGTCCTGATGCTTGTCGCCAACCTCGAGGAGAAGGACCGAATCACCACAGCCGAGATCATTCTCACCACGGGCAACTAGGTGGTTGCGCCGTAGGTCGCGGCTACTCACACCGTTCGGGACCGTGCCTCGCAGAGCCCTCCGAGACCCTTGGCGGCGGTGTGACCACCGTGCGGTGGCTGGGCGCCGCCTGCGGTCAACCGATTAGGGGCCGGTGACCCTTGCGCCTGGCGGTAACGACCGGGTCAGTCCGAGGAGTTGACCGACAAGTTGGAGTCGACCACTTCAACGGTTCTCCGGCGACCTCGCCGCACATGCGCACGCCGCATAGGATCCCGTCGTGAAGGACTCGATGCACCACTGGCTGCCCGATCACCAGCTCGGTGTGGCCGCGACCCTGTCGCATGCGGACGAGTTGGTCGGCCAAGTCGCCGACGTGCTCTTCGCCTACCAGACGCGCCCCGATGGAACCTTCGAATTGGAGGAGCAGCTCGACTTCCCCAACACGCGGACCGTCGTGACGCACGTGGCCCCGATGCCGAGGAAGGTCCCACTGCTCGTTGCCGATGCGCTGGTTGCGCTCCGAGCGGCGCTCGAGCACGCGCTGTTCGCGGAGGTCGAGTTCCGCGACGGAACCCTGGACGAGAAGGCAGCGCGCGTGGTCGAGATCCCGGCGTCACGTAAGGCCGAGGACTTCGAGTCCTGGGCGAAGGGTCGCGTGAAGAACGGCCCTGCCTCGCTGCATCCCGGCAGCGACCTGGTGAAGCGGATCGAAGCGCTGCAGCCCTTCAACCGCAAGGACGCCCAGAACCACCCGTTGGCTCGCCTCGTGCTCCACACGAACCATGCGAAGCACCGGACTCCAGCGATCACGGCGGTCCGCATCGCCGCCATGTACACGGAGGACCAGATGCCTCGCTCGGTCCGCAGCCTCCCGCCGCGGCCCGAGGTGCCGCTGCGGGTGGGAGACGTCATCGCGGAGACCCCGTTCGGCACGCGGGTGCCGGTCACGCTCTTTCCGACGATCGGCATCAACCGGCCCGGCACGGACCGGTGGCCCGTCCTCATGCACGAGCTCGAGGAGATCTCCCATTGGGTCCGCACCCAGGCGGTGCCGCGCCTCGTCACCGGCATGGATCCGCCCAGGCCCGCGCTGCCGACGCGCTACGACATCGCTGTCGGGCACGTCGACGAGCGCCGCGCGATCTCGTCGGGGTCGACCATGTCAGCAGCCGACCGGCACAAACAGCGCCTGGGCGCGGCGTCGGTCCGGATCGACATGGTCGACACGCTCGGCCAGATGGACGGCTCGCCGAGTGCCGAGCAGATCGCGGCGTGGCTGAATCACCTGCCCGACGAGGAGGTGCTGGAGCGGATGTCCCGGCTGAAGTCGACCCACACCTACAACCCCGACATCGTGCTGCGCAACTTCGAAGTTCTGGAGGGCATGCGCGACGAGGCCGTGGCGTTCGGACCGGACGAGGGAGTAGTCGACTGAGCTGCGGACCAGCTGCGGACCAGCTGCGGACCAGCTGCGGACCAGCTGCGGCCTTCCGACCTCAGGCACTCCTCACTCGGTCAGCCCCTCGGGGTTCGGCGCGGGCGACGCGGCGAGAGCCGTCACATGCGACTCTTGATCTCGGCTGCCGATGCAGCGCGCGATCGATTCGAGAACGGAGGGCCCGCGATGGCCGATAACGAGGCGTCGGTCGGTCTTGAGTTGGGCGTCGGCGGCGGCATCTTTCCTGTCAACGCCAAGCTTGCCGTCTCCTTGAAACGGGGCTGGAACAGTCGGGGCCAAGAGGTCCTGGACAGCGTGACCCAAGCGGTTGATGGCGAGGTTCTCGAGCGTCGCCTTCGTCAAGCACCTGAAGTGGAGGTATTGCTCGGGCGAGCTGTCAACGCTGCTGCTGCGTCATCGCTAGCAAGCAAGCGCCGGCTCCTGGCGCGCGTCGTCCAGGCGGCGGTCCTGGATGACGCCGCTATCGATCAGTCAACGCTGATCCTTGACGTGCTCGAGCAGGTAGATGCCGTCCACATCCGATGTCTCGAGGCGATCGCCCGCGCCGAACGGGAGTCCAAGGAAGCAGGCGATTGGGAGTTCACGGCGGAGCGTGCTGAAAAGCCGTCGAACCAACGTGTTCAAGATGCCGCTGACGGCTACCCGTCTCCGATCATCAAGCGACTCGAGACGCTGGGGTTGGCGGACGCGTCGGTCGATTGGAGCGGGCACACACGCGTCACGGGGATGACCGTGTTTGGCGAGCTGGTTCTCAATTACTTGAGGCAGGAGTCCGTGCCGGAGTCGTGATCCGCTCGCAGACACTTGCGTTCCCGCCCGCGGTCACTGATCAACGAAATCGCACGTGGCTCCCGGCGATTCGAAGCGCTAGGTCGGGCGGCTGCGGCGAAGTGCAGCACCTCGGCGAGTGATCCGAGGCTGGGCGCTCAGCCGGCGGATGACGCAGGTTCTCATCGAATGGCAGAGATCGACGCCGCCTATCCTGCCTTCATGGACGAGGTGCACCTGCCAGGTTGGGACGAGCGATACTCCGACCGCGACTTGAATGAGGCGATCGGTCAGGTCGCTGTTGCTGGCAGCTTGCTCGAGGCGGCACTCCGAGACGTGGTGGCAGGGCTGCTTGGAACCGATTTGGGCCGCGTGGTCGCTGCGGGCGAGTCGACGTCCGCGATGCTGGAGACGTGCGGTCGCCTGTGTCCTACCGAGACGGCCTTTCCCCCGAAATTCGGGCGGAGCTTCGGAAATGGTTGGAGACTGCGCGAACCTTGTCCGACCAGAGAAATCACGTCGTTCACTCCACATGGTTCAACTTCAGCGAGCTCGGCGCCGGCCAACACCTCGCCAGACGGAGTCGTCGCCATCGGTCGTTGCAGTCAGAGGCCGCTTGGTCGGCCGAGGCCGTCAGGGTTCTCGCACACGATCTCCGTCGCCTTGTTGCTCAAGTCGACGACATCTGGCATCGGGCGTTCTGGGAAGACTACTTTTCCGACCGACGGGCAGAGATGCTTGACGAACCGCTGGCATAGCGCTGGGACACGTTCGGGCGGGCTCTGACCCTTTCAGCAAGCGTGGCCAATTCTCGCGACGAAAGGCTGCACGGCCGCTTCGCGGCGGAATGGGCTAGGTCTGGCTGATCCGGACAATGCAGCAGCCATGGCGTCGGCAACGACATGACGCTCCAGCGATCCGACCCCGGGTCCCGGCAGCGGATAGCCTCACATCACGATCGACCCTGACCCAGTCGGAGGCGCTGGTGCTGAGCTTCAACGATCTGCTGACCCTCCAAGGGCTCGACCCGACGCAGGTGCGCCTAGTGCGACACCAGGACCGGCGCTTGCGTGCGGGACGGCTCTACGATGCCTGGCACAACAACCGGGCCGCCTTTGAGGCGTACCAGAGCGCCCAGGTACGCGACGTCTTCCCCATCGATGCCGTCCTGGCCAGCTTCATCGTCACCGACACCCGCAAGACGGTGTTCGTGGGGATGTACCGCGTCGACAGCGTCGGCGCCTGTCCGCCCGGCACAATCGATCCCCTCCTCAACAGCGACGTCTCCGGCCAGGTCCAGTACAACCTGCAGCTGCTCGACGTGCTGTCCGACTACCGCGACAAGCTCGCCATCGAGTGGGGGCCCGGCACCCGGACCTGGGTCCAGCGGGCAGCGAAACAGCCCAAGCCGGTCATCGAGATCGCCGAGCAGTACGAGCCGAAGTTCCCAGGGTTCCGCTACTTCACTCGGCTGGTCGATGAGGTCCCCACGATGCCCAGCGGATGGCAGCAAGTGCTCCGCAGCGTCAAGGGCGTCTACCTCCTCGTCGACATGGAGACCGGCCAGCAGTACGTCGGCTCGGCCAAAGGAGCCGACAGCCTGCTGGGCCGATGGATGGACTACGCGACCGACGGCCACGGTGGCAACCTGGCGCTCATAGAGGCCAGCAAGAATGGCCGACGGAACTACCAGGTCTCCGTACTCGAGGTGGTCGATGAAAACACCCCCGACGAGACGATCGAGAAGGCCGAGTCTTGCTGGAAGTCCAAGCTGCTCAGTCGGGAGTTCGGGCTCAACCTCGGCTGACATGCAAGCGGCCACGCTCGCAGTGCCGCTCGCACCGGTGAGCCGAACGCGGCGCTAACCGGCGATATGACGCGGGCCCCAAGCCGGGCATGCCTCGCGATGTCGGAGGCGCGACATACGTTGTCGTAGACGAGAGGGAAGAAATGTCCGATTCGATGCGAGATGGCCGCTGCCGGAACTGCCAGTCCCCGCTGGCGTCGACTCAGAAGGTCTACTGTTCTCGAGAGTGCTACGTCGCGTCACGGCGCGAGACCCGCGTGTGTCCTGCATGCGGTGAAGCCTTCGTCGTCAAGCGCTCGAGCACCAAGCGATCTTGCTCCAAGAGTTGTGGGGCACAGTCTCCGCGCTCACGTGCGCGCGCCACCAGGCTCCGGGGAAGTCAATTCGAGGGTGTCGACTGTTCCGTAGTCGGTTGTCCCCGGCCTGCAAAGCATGGCAAGACTCAACCGCTGTGCCATCGACACTATGACCTGAAGCGAAGTGGGAGGGAGGACTGGAATCGACCTATCCGAGATAAGGGGCCGAACATGGCTGGTTGCCTCTCCTCGGATGGATATGTGTATCTCACGTTCTCGAGCGGCAGAATCGCTCAACATAGGTGGCTCGCCGAGAAACTCCTGGGACGACCCCTTCCGCCCGGCGCATCCGTTCACCACCGCAACGGCGTGCGTCATGACAATTTGGTCCATGGTCCTTTCAAGCTCGACGCGTCCGGAAACCTGGTCAGCGGAAACCTTGAGATCTGGGTCGACCGACCCCAGCCCAGTGGGCAGCGGGTAGGCGACCGGCTGGACGACGCCCTGCGACTCTTGGAAACATGGCCGGAGCTCCTGTCGGCTGCCCACCTCGCGCGGCTCAGGCACTTGCTGAACGCGGGGTAGTGGCCCCAGTAGGCGGAAACGCTTCTCGTCGGGCCGTCCTTGGTCGCCGGCCGGCGGTGTGCATCACCTAGCGCCTGTTTGGATCGGCGGGAACGTCGAGGCCCGATGCCTCGAGCCAGGCTCGCCAAGCCTGGATGCCGTCCCACGCGACATCGACGACCTCGCGGTCCTCATCCGAATCAGGATCATGGATGTACACCCAAACTCGCTCGATACCGTCCGGGGCGCCCGAGTCCCCTGCAGCGGCCCAGTGCACCAATCCCATTCGTACCGACTCGGCGCGGGAGCCCCTTGCGGAGAGCGCGACGTGTTTCGTTCCGTTCGCAAGATCGGCAACGATCATCAACGCTGGGTTGTTTTTTGCGAACTCTTCGATCGCCTCCGCACTCAGGACAGACTGCCGCTGATCGTGTTTCAGCCAGTCCTTCAGATGCCAGACAGCGTGACACAGCGCTTCAGAGAAGTCCTCTGTGTCTTCGGAACCCACGCCGGTGTTGCGTCCAGTCGCCAGCAACGTCCGGTGGTACCGGCGAAGAATCCGAAGCCACTGGTGCTCCCAGCGGTCATATCGAACGACACGACGAGGTTTGGCCGTGGGTCGCACCTTCTCATCCTCTTGGATCGCACGACGCAGAGGGACGGTACGCGGCGGAAAGCAGCACGGGCGCGAGCGCAGGTTCTCGCGGCGGAAGGCAGCGACAGAGGTGTCATGTAGGTCGCGAGCGAAGTTGCGCACGAGCCGGTCGACGCTGGCCTTCGCGAAGTCGTAGAAGAAGCCGACGCCGCCCGTTCAGGCGCCCGAGTCCGCACCAGTTGACTAGCGCGACCCGCATCGTCGGACGATGATCGTCATACAAACACCCGCCGGTGTGTCTCGACGTGTTGACAATCGGAGGCAGCCCAGGCACCAATCGTGGGCGGAATTAGTGACCGCGCAAGGAGCCAAGAGTGACAAGTATGAAGTCAATCGAGTATCAGCAAGGGGGTTCAGCGGAGGTAAAGGCGCCATGGCCGGCCTACTCCGCCATCGCAGTCAGCGTCGCCGTCTTCGTGGCAATTGCCTGGGTGACGTTGGCCAAGGCCAACAACATCGGCTCTGATGCTGCAGTCGCTCTCGTCGCCGCCCTTGTGCCGGGCGTCATCAGTGTGGTGATCTCGGTCCTTGGCCACGTGAGTCAAATGCGTGCCTCCACCGAGCGCGAGCGAGCTCGAGAACAAGACGCGATCGAACGCAAAGACATGCGAGAAGCCGAGGAAAAGGAACGGGAACGCACGCGTTACGAGGAAATCGTACTGAAGTCGCTGGACTTCTTCACGGGCCATACACAACGTCGAAACGTCGGAATTTCGATCGTCGAGGGTGCATGGGACCGGGCGAGTCACTTGCGGCCCGTGTTTGTCCCTCTGCTGGTGAACCAAGCCGTGTACCTACTCAACGAGTCGGGCCAGACAGACTCGAGTCACGAGGCGCAAAATCTCAAGCGAATGATGGGCCTAATTATGGCAGCCGCTGCGACAAATGAATTTCCGACCGCGACCTTCGCGCCACTGCTCGGCCCGCTCGATCGGCGTGTAGAGAACCAGCAGGTCGGAAGGGGCGTCGCGGTGTCACCCAGCGACGCTTCACTCTGGCGACGAGCACTGCCTAACGCGGCGGACGTCCAAGACGACTGACTCAACCTGCATCTGAGGGCGGCGGCCGACGATCGACCAGCCTTGAAATGCCTCCAGCCGCAGTCGCGGCAAAGTGCAGTACGGTCGGGTTCCGGCCCCGCTGGCTGCGCGGACAGCCGGCGAAAGCAGCAGGTGCTGTCGTGGTCGTCCCGCAAGCGGATCGGGCCGCGGCTCGATACGCGCCTGTGGCGGTTCGTCCTCATCCGCGCGTAGTGTCGTCGGAGCTGATCGAGGTGATGGTTATGGCCCCGCCGCCGCGGCACACCCACATGGTTGATGCCTCGAAGGACGAGGCGCAACTGGCCGTGCGCCTCTACAACGACCCGTCGGAGCCCCGCGGCTTTGAAGGGTTCGTGGTGCACATGCACCTTGCCTGGCTGTACCTCCTGCACGCGGAGTTTCGTCGAGACGGCGTCGACTACCGCTACTGGCGGAAGGTCGGACGCGCACATCGCCTCGAAAAGGTCGACGGCGAGCCGAAGCGCTGGGACCTCGCCAGGAGTGTTCAGGAGCGGTGGCTCGACGCGAAGCAGCCAGTGCGGGCGAATCTCGACTTCTTCATCAGCCTTCGCAACAAGATCGAGCATCGGTACGCCCGCCAGCAGCAGGCTCTGGCGGCGGTGGTTAGCGGCCAGGCGCAGGCGCTGCTCCTTAACTACGAGGAGGAGCTCACCTCGCAGTTCGGGTCTTACACGTCGCTCGCGACTCGCCTCCGCTTCCCAATCTTCATCGGGTCATTCACGAGCGACGGGGAACAATCGCTCCGCCGGCTGCGTAGGTCGCTACCCCCAACCCTCCGTACCTTCATAGCTGAATACGAGGCGGGACTCGATGGCCCAGTCACGTCTGACCCGCGCTACGAACTTCGCCTCCGGGTGCTTCAGGAGCTCGCTCCGAAGGACCCTGATGCACTCGCCGTGCAATACACCCGGTACGACGACCTGACCGAGGAGCAGCGTGAGACGGTCGAAGCGATCGGGCGCAAGGGCCTCGTGGTCGTCCGCGAACGCAAGCGTGACGTAGTTGGACACGGCCTGAAGAAGCCGAAGCAAGTTGTTGCCGAGGTCGCGGCCTCGATACCGTTCATCTTCACAATGGGCCACTTCACCAGGGCATGGAAGCTCCACGCGATTCGACCGTCGGCCGGGGCGAAGGACCCGGAGCGCACCTTGGAGCAGTACTGCCTCTACGACGAGCGGCACGACGATTACGGCTATAAGCAGGCGTACATCAGCAAGCTCATTCGCGAGTGCAGCAGCGAAGCCGGCTTTCGCACTTATCTCAAGACGGCGCCGAAGGACAAGGCCACTGGGGAGTGGGTCGGAGAGCCGCCTCCATCCGCGACCCCGCCGTGGCGGCGAACGCCCACCGATGGTGGGTAGATGACACTCCATCGTGGGGTAGCACAATTACGCGTCGAGTCACCCCGACAGCAGTAGCAGACGGCACCCCGCAAGGCGAACTGCTTGCGCCTCGAAGCCAACTCGTCATCGAGCTTCGAGACCGCGCGAAGTGATCATCGCAAGCGGACCCGTCTACGGGACTCGGCGGTAGTGGCGGCCGTCGTTCCGGTCGGCTTGACTGGTGCGATGAGCCAGGACGACGCCACGCCTGCCCCTGAGGAGCTGCCTACGCCGGACGTCGGTGACGCCACCAGCGTCGTTGGCGACTGGAAAGGCCGGGTCCCCAAAGAGCCTGGAGCCACGGCTCGGCACCGCCGCAGGCAGGGCGAGTGGCGCCACCGCGTTCGAGCCTGGCCAGCGGGCCCGCCTACCGAGTCGCAGGTGCGTGCCAGGTACGACACGCTGCCGAATTACCTGGCGCCCACCCACGGACTCCGGGACGCCGTTGCCGAGGGCACCAATCTGATGTCACCCGCAGCCCGTTCCTACACCGCCGACCGCCTTTCGGTCATCGACTCGCTCGGGGGGAAGGCCTATCGGCCACGGTTGTACCTCAATACTCTGTCGTCCCAGCCGCTCGCGTTTAGCATCGCCGGCGAGCTCCGCGAACAGCGCGTCGCTGCCGCCAACTTGCTCAACGAGTTATGCCGGCTCCCGGCGGGGACTGCGTCCGAGCTCGTGACCTTGACAGGTTCCGATGAGGTGGTCCCCCGGTCGAAGCGTGGCGTGCGGGGCTATCAGCCCCTGGCGCTCTACACCCTCGCCGGCGTCGAAGCCGAATGGTTTCCGCCGCGATGGGCGCACACCGGTGATCGCTCCGGATTCGACATCGCTTGTTGTCTGGGCCTGCCCGAGGGCCGTCGGATGCTGGTCAGCATCGAGGTGAAGTACACCGACTCGTTCTCACCCGACAAGGTCGCGTGGGACAAATACAGCGACCACCTGGCCGCAGTCGGCATGGACGAAGGCGCCGCCGAGACGCTGGTAAAGGCCGGCTGCAGCCAGGTGCTGCGCCAGGTCATGATCACCGACTCGGTACGCCGCAACGGCCTCGTGCCTGACGTAGGGCCGGACGGTCGCGTCGACGAGGTGCTCGCGGTAGTGCTCGCGAGGGAAGACGACAAGGCGGCCCGCAAGGTCGTGCGCATGCTCGACGATGCCACTAGCGTGCCGATACGGTTCTGGTCACACCGCCAGCTCTTCGCCACCGCCGCGAAGCAAATTTCGCTGGCGGTGTGGGCGCAGGAAATGGCTGATCGTTACGTGCTCGAACCGTCGTGAGGCCCGTGCTCTGATGCTCGGCCTTGGGCGTTGGGGTACTTCCGGGCGCGTCGCCACAGTGCGGACCTTTTGGCGCCAACAGCGGCCAAGCCAGCACCGCCCGCTTCGCGGTATGACGCACGTCAAGGTGTCACCGATCGGTGCAGCAGTCCCAGGCGTCGATGGCTGCGAGACGAGAACGGTGCGCTTTCGCAGGAGATCGTGATTCCGTTCCGCCAAGACTGGTTGAAGGTGTGGCACTGGAGTCGGTCCCAACGGCAGACGGCCAAGGCTCGCAAGCTCTACACCAGGTGGCGCTGGCCGAATCTGTAGGTGCCACGAGTGGAGTGCGCCGGTCGCAAGTCGCCCCAGTGCCAGCTTGAAGACACGATGTTGCCTACTCGTTCAGTAGTCTCGTCTAATGTCCCTCAAGGTCGCCCTCATGCGGCGGTCGATTTGTATTCAGGAACTGAGGGTGCAAGAGACCGCCGCCACCATCTGAAAGCTGGTATCGACCCCCAAAGAGACACCAACGGTTCCCGGTTATAGGCACATTCGAAGGTTCTCCTCAGGCCACTCGATGGTCGCCGCAACCGTTGCGATAGCGTCGTCCAGAAAGTCTGGCAACAGATGCCCCGTCGGCAGTCGAAGGGTCATCGGCCCGACCCCATTCACCATCTCGTCGACGAGGTGGTTCTCCACCGCTGACCGCAGGTAAGACGTCACATCATCTTCACCCAAGGGCATCGTTCCGACGGTGTACCGGGGACCCATCTGCATGACGATCGGCAGGTCGGGCGGCGGGTCATTCTCGAACCCCGGAATGCGCGACACGGGCCAACGCGTGGAGTGAGGAAGGAGCACCCTCTCTGGGCTCTGACCGCGCAACCACAGCAACTTCGCTGACGTCGACGCCAGAGAGTTGTGAAACGTGTTCTCGCCCGCGAGTGCTCGACGAACCGCCGGAACAGTCTCAAGTGTCATGTCGCCCGGGCTGAAGTAGGGCAAACCGGTGACCCGAGACAGTAGCTCGTAAGCCGTGGACAACTCCGGCAGGTCGTCCTGCCAATCCCGAGTGAAAGACGTCAGCAACTGTCCATGAGGGACGCAACGGCGGAACCGTTCGGGTGGGTAGAAATCAGCCCACGCGACCGACCCGCAAGATTCCCCAAGCATGGGCAGCGGAGGGTTCAGAGCAAAATCGATGAGCAACAGCAGCGACAGAATGCTCAGGTCGCCGTACGCATCAGCAGCAACCTTCGCAGGTGTCCCGTATGCCGTCTCAGAAAGTTTGATATGCGCCAACCTTTCATGCGGTGCCACCCAACCACCGTTCAGCACCAACGCCTGAATGGGAAGCCGACTGTCCCAATCCTCAAGCTCTGCCGGCAACAGCTCGTCAAGAGAGCTCGCACACTCCCAAAGGAGCCGGGTAGTTAGAAGCCCATGGTCCGTGCCGCTAGCAAAGAACGGCCCACTCAACCACTGACGCGCCTCTTCGTTTCCCGGATACCCCGAACTCCCAGCGAACCCCTCCGAACCCAGCCACACATCGGCTACTGCGTACGGTGCCGACTCATTTGCGTGACTCCGCAACTTCTGAAGGGGCGACATGTCGAATAACGCATTCCACAACCAGTACGAATCAACCCAACACTGACCCGATATCGCAAACAGTTCGCCACCTACCGACGGGTCAAACGGCTCCTCAATCGACCACAGCGGAACACCTGAACGACGCTTCACGGCAATACCGTCCGCCGCAGACGGCCCGACCGACCTCAACGCCTTCAACGCCATCGCATTACGCGTGTACCGTAGAAGATTCAGAAGGTGCCCGACACTCGCGCCATGAAACCGGGGCCAATGTGATAACTCATGCTGACTACGAGCCATCGCAGCAAGCAAATCCAAGTCTTCAAACGCCACACCATGCTCATCAACATCGTCGTATAGAACCTGCGTCACAACGTCCAAACACGACGAACCATGGCCATGACCAAGCACCGGGGCGGGGAGCTCCACACCTACTCCTCAGAATCCCTGAAGTTGAATCGCCCCGGGTGTGATGGAGGCGCCACGAAACCCAGGGCGATTCATTGGTCGCTCGATCCCAGTTCGCTCGACGGTGCCCGTCACCCAGCGCCGGCACTCCGCGACCTGCTCTTCCCAGAAAGGTATGCAGCAACGACCTGTTGGGATTGGACTTGAATGCCCAAGCAGTCACCGACCATGGCGGCGATGCCTCCGAAGCCGACTCCCGCGATGATGTCACCATCAGCGACTGTGATCTGGCCTCACGGAACCAAGATCACCTCCGACGATCCCTTGACGATCGAAGTCCCGGGCCTAGGTGGGTTGCAGGTCGACGATCAGGTCGACGGTGGGGGCGTCGAGTATGGCGACCACTTGCCTAAGGGCATCGACGCCGTTCCCGAGGGCTGCCCCACCGAACAGGTCTTTGAGTTCTACCCAAACCGATAGGAGCGGCTTGCGACCGCCCGGCGGCGTTCCCGACATTTCGCCGTCCGATCAACGCCGCATACCCGTGTCCTGCTGGCGGCGAAAAGGCTCACACGTCCCAGCGTGTCGGGTTGCGGATCACCCTCTCGTCGCGTCGATGCGGTCGAGGCATCAATGACCCAGCGTTACGAGCTGTCCAACTGCACCTCAACCCTGGCGGTAGAGACCAAAGATGTCGCAGGCGGGCTCAAGACGATCAGGATCTACGTGTGCTCCGCCGGTCACGCGCTTCCGGAGCAGATTGGCGAACCGCCGGCGGAGTGATGAAAACGTCTGGGCTCCCCCGTGGGAACCCGTCTGGTTTTGGGCAAGCGAGTCAATTGGCCTTGGGTCGACGGGCCAATCTCGCCTTCGACACGGCCTCTCGTGCAGCTTCGGTCAAGCGCAGCGGTTCCTCCCACCCGAGCAGTACTCCGACACGAGCCAGAAGTTCTTGTCGTGGAGCCCGAGGGTCGAGGCGGTCGAATGCCTGGCGGCGTGGAGCAGGCCGATAGCGGCGGCGTGCCACCACTGCCGGTGGGCCTCAGGGGATACCTGCGCTGGTGAGAACTGGACACTTTGGTCGGCCGTTCCGGGTACGAACATCCGCACGACCGAACCTGAAGGGTGCGCGTAGGCCGAGAGCAATCGGAACGCCGCATATAGCCAGTCGGGGTGCGGTTCCAGAGCTTGGCACAATTTGAAAAAGCTAGCGGCTTCGCCGCTGGTCCGCGGTGCGACGTCGGCGGCGGTGCCTGGTTCCGGCACACGTTCGAGCAGGTCGTCGAACCACCCTGTCCTCTGCACGTTCGCGCGTAGCTTTCCCGCTCCGTCGATGTAGTGGTTATGCAATGCTCGCGCGGCGTCTTCGGATTCTGCTGCCCACGCCGCGGTGAGGGCAGATTCGTACGCCACTCGCAGCAATGGAACGGCGCTCGCATAGTCGTCGCCGTCGAGAATCGAGCAGGCCATGCCCGTCAGATGGTGGGCATGAGAGACGAATGCCAACACGAGAAGGAATCGCACCGGGTCGGGCTCCTGGTCGTCGCGTCCAAGTGAGATCTCCTCCAACTCGAGATAGGTCGCGTCCCACGACCGCAGCAGGTCTTGGCAAGCGCCTCGTAGGCCGTCTTGGCTTGGTGCATGCCCAAGGTCGACAGCCTCCGGTGAATCCTCCATGCGCTGAGCGTAGACGCGGCGGTGTGCAGCCGACCTGGAGCCGCGGATGTCCGACTGCGGTCTCGGCAGCGTGTGTGTTTCGGTCGACGGACTTGGCACGAGCCGGCGGCGAGCACGCCAATAGCTAGAGACCTGACAGAGGTCAGGCCCGCGCCCGCAGTCGGAGTTTGGCACCCGCGAGGCCGCCTGCGCGGGTACCAACCTCCGTTCCGTCAGCCGTTCTCCGTCACGGTGTTGTTCGGGTGACGCTGGGCGGTGCCCTTCGTGACGTACTTGCCGGTGATGGCCGATCGGTACGCCGTACCCGAACCCTTGTGACTGCCGTAGTTGACCACAGTGGTGCGCGGGTGGCGCGCCGCCGTGGCCTTGGTGACGTAGCGACCCGTGATCGCGCTACGGGCGCTTCCCTTGCTGGAACCTCGTGCCATTTCGGGACCCTCCTCAGGGTCTCGGGCAACAGATCTTCGAGTAGTCTTCGCGTTGTCTAGGCGTGAGGGCTCTTCGATTCGCTGCTGCGAGTTGGGGAGCCTCACTTCTTGTGGACTCCATCAGATGCTCCGTTCGAGCACCTGACATCTAGGTATAAGTCCCTCTCGGCCCGCTACCCCCCAGGCTTCTTTGCACTGCGTTGTCGCCACCGTCCGGTCTGGCTCGATCTGGCCACAACCTTGGACGCAGCCGCTGACGACACCGACCGTCGCGCGGCCGCTGCCTTTTTCGTTCCGAAAGAACTGCGCTCGATCGCAGCCCTCATCTCCTTGCTCACCCCGTTCTCCTCTTCTCCTGACGCTTGCGCTCGTTCGCAAGCATTCGCTCCACCGTCTTCTCGCTGACGCCGAGCAGCTCGGCGATCTCGGACTGCGGCTTGTCGATGGCCGTCATCAACATGGCCTGCCGAACCCTCGGGTCCTTCACGTCGCCGAGAGCGCGCTCGATCTCGTCTCGGTGGGCGGTGGCCAACTGGAAGTCGCTCTTGTGGACCCCGCCGAGTTCGAGGATCAGCTCGTGGTCGTCGGCCCGGGAGGCGGCCCGGGACCTGACCTCCTCCTTGCGGAAGTCCCGATAGATGTTCGTGAACCGAAGCAGACACTGTCCGACGAAGTAGGTACGGAGGGATGCACCCTTGGTGCTGTCCCACTTCCGCTTCATCAGCACGTCGTGCTTGAAGTGCCACAGCGCCTTGGCGACCGTCTCGCCCTTGAGCTCCTCGATCTCCTCGTTGGTGAAAGGACGGCCCAGCTCGGCGAGGCCCCATCCCTTCGCCCGACATTTCTGGAAGATCATGCCGTTGAACATCCAGCCGCCAATGACGGCCATTCCGTACTTGGCGAGCTCGTAGGCGAACATCGTCCACTGCTCGCCCTCGAACTCGGCCAGGGCCAGTAGCGTCACGACCTCGACGTCACCCTCAAGCCGACGCGAGTGCTCGGCGAGTCGCCGATCCTCCTCGGACAGCGCCCAGTCCAGCGACAGCTCGTCCGCCAGAGATGCCCGTTGTACGGGCTCGCCTGAGTCACCGGGCGCTCCCGGCTTCCGCTTCGGCTCCAAGGCCATAGCGTCTCCTCAGTTCGGCGATATCCGCGAGCGCGCTCGTGAATGTCCCCTCATAAGTGCCGCCTTGGGCGCTACCCCCCAACTTTTCTCGGTCCCTTTTTGGGGCGGACGACAAGTCGAGTGTCGCAGGACTCACCGACAAACTGGGGCGACGCAAGCGGTAGAGCAGGCCGCAGCTGTCCCTGGCTTCGAGCAGAGCCTTACTCGCGAGCAACCGGACCGCTCCCAGGTGACCAGCGAGAAGGACATGTGCGCCGCACGCGACACGAGCAAGAGTCATCGCTACGGCAATAGACGCACTTCGATTCGTCACTGCGTCCTAGTGGGCGATAGGCAGCACCTCGGTGCGCCCACGATGGGCGACTAGACGCGACCACCGATGCCTGGCGCCTTTGCGGGTGAGGCCGTCATCGCTGCACTTCGAACAGTTGCCTCTCGACGGTTTACCGCCTCCACGATTGCGTCCAAGGCGGCGGCGAGATCATCAAGCGGTGTGTGCATCACCTCGTCGAGGACGCGGGCGATGCCCTCGGCTGTTCGGCTGCAGTGGGCGGTGAGCACCGTGGCAAGTTCGTCGAGTGCCGCATCCCCACGGTGGGTGAACTGGATCTGTTCGTTGTCGCCAGCCCGAGTGGTGGTCATCTCCGCCTCCCCTTCTCATCGAGTCCCTACATCCCGAAGCAACTCTGGCTGCCTGGCGGCCAGGCGTAGGGCTACCGCGAGTCGGGTGGCTGGACCCGGCGCTTGAAGTCATTGAGTCGATCGAGGAGTTCTGTTGCGGCTGCCCGGTCGATCGGTGGGTTGGCGTGCGCACTCAGCCAGGTGTTCAGCTGCCCACCATCGATGAACGCGACTCCCTCTACGCAGGCATCCGCCGGGACCTGGCGGCGTCCCGCACCCCACAGCGCCACCAGTGGCGTTACGTCGCGATCGTCATGGAGCGAGCGTAGAACCTGCTTCGCATGCCGCGCGGCGGAAGCCGCGGCATGGGCATCGCGGATGAGAGTGGACCGATCCGGATCGTTCCGCCGCTTCGAGTCGATCGCGATGAGGCGCCCATTACGGGTGAGGACGAGGTGGTCGATGTCCCCGGAGGCGATGGCGAGCCCATGAACGGAGCCCCAGATGAGGCGCCGCCGGCGGGCCTTGGTGAGCTCATCGCGGGTGAACTCCTCACCCCACGCTCCGGACATCTGTCCCACGGCGTTCGTCTGGGCGAAGAAGCTCGCCGTAGTCACGACCGCGAAGACACACAGGACGGCGCCTTGGGCGATGCCGAGCACGTAGCCGTCCAACCACACGATCAGGACCAGCGCTGGCCCGATGAAGAAGAGGGATGCCACGAGTAGTCGCGGCCAGATTCTGGTCAGCCAGTCGCGAAGCCGGCGCTGGAATCGACGCCGTGGAAACGAGGCCCGTTCTCGTTTGAGCATTGCCCCATTTCACCAGCACCGGTGCCCCCACCCGACCTCCGCCACATCGGCGTGCCGCCGCACCGCCGGAGACTCACGGGGCGTTGATCCTCAAGCGGTCGCACCGTCTGATCCCCCAGCGTGCGACGCTGGCACGGTATCCGTCGAGGCGGGACGCGAGGCCGCGAGCCTGACGACTTCGCGGGCGGTGATCTCGTCCGCGCACCACGCGACCACTTCGCGCGCCGAGACGTGCTCTTCGTCCATCATTGCTCTGAGGGCTCCCCCAGCTGCTGCCTCGCACCGGTCGACGGCCGCGTCGCGCTCGCGGAGCGCCACCATCACTTCGAGTGCGAGAGCCTCGAGTCGCTTCTCGCGTTCGGCACGTTCGCGACGACGGCTCGCCTGAGCGTCGAGGGCTGATCGTCTCGCGGCCTGGCGCGTGGACTGAGATGTCATGGCGTTCCTTTCACCGATCCACACTCGTGCTTCCCTACGCGAAACCTGCGACGTCAGCGGTCACGCGCTGATCGGCGGTACCTGCACACATCGCCCCCCGCGACCCCGACGCTGGTCCCCCGACGTCGACCAGCGAACCCATGTCCTTCACACCTCATGCATGTCAGGTAGTTGATGCGTCATCTATATGGCCGCCGGGGTGCGCTGGCTGCCTTTGGGTGGGGTGACGATGAGCCTGCACAAGCTCACTGCCGGGTCCGGGTATGACTACCTGACCCGGCAGGTCGCCGCCTTGGATGCGACGGAGAAGGGGCATGCGTCGCTGGCCAGCTACTACACCGAGAAGGGCGAAACCCCGGGGGTGTGGGTGGGTTCCGGCCTGGTCGGCATCGAGGGGCTGGCCGCCGGTGACGTGGTCACCGCCGAGCAGATGCAGGCACTGTTCGGATCCGGCCATCACCCGTTGGCCCGGGAGCGTGCCGAGGCGCTACCGGACGGGGCCAGCGACCGGGAGGTGCAGGCGGTCACCCGGTTGGGGCAGCCCTACCGGGTCTACACCCCGGACGTCTCCCCGTTCCGAGCCGAGGTCGCCCGACGGATCGAGCAGGTCAACACCGATGCGGGGCTCCCGGGCGACTGGCCGGTCCCGGCCCGTGAGCGGGCGCGTATCCGGACCGAGGTCGCGACCGAGTTCTTCGCCTCCGGGTATGGCCGCGACCCCAGCGATGCGCGTGAGCTGGCCGGGTTCATCGCCGCGCACTCGCGGCCGCGGACTACCGCGGTGGCGGGGTACGACCTGACGTTCAGCCCGGTCAAGAGCGTCTCGGTGCTGTGGGCGCTGGCAGATCCCCAGGTCGCGACCCGGGTGGAACGCGCCCACCAGGCCGCGGTCCGGGACGCGTTGGCGTTCCTCGAGCAGCACGCCCTGTTCACCCGGGTCGGCACCGACGGGGTCCGCCAGGTCGAGGTCACCGGCCTGGTAGCGACCGCCTTCACCCACCGCGACTCCCGCGCCGGCGACCCGGACCTGCACACCCACGTCGCGGTGGCCAACAAGGTGCAGACCGCCGACGGACGCTGGTTGGCCATCGATGGGAGGGTGCTGTTCAAGGCCAACGTGTCGGCCTCGGAGACCTACAACACCGCCCTGGAACGGCACCTGACCGCCGCTCTCGGGGTGCGCTTCGCAGCCCGAACCGAACCCGCCCGAGGACGTGACCCGCGGCGCCCGGTCCGCGAGATCGTCGGCATCCCCGCCGCCCTGCTGGCCGCGATGTCCTCGCGGCGCCACGACATCGAGCACGGCCAGGGACAGCTCGCCGCCGCGTTCCAGACCGCCCACGGGCGTCCACCGACCCCGGTCGAGGCACTGCAGCTCGCCCAGCAGGCGACCCTGGAGACCCGGCAGGGCAAGCACGAACCGCGCCGGCTGGTCGACCAACGCCGCGCCTGGCGCGATCACGCCGCGCAGGTCCTCGGCGGTGCCGATGCCGTCGACACCATGGTCGGAGCAACGCTCGCCCCCATCGCTTCCGAGGCCCTCCTCACGCCGCGACCAGACGTGGTGTGGGTGCGGGAGACCGCCGAGCAGGTCGCCGCGACGTTGGAGGAACATCGGTCGACCTGGCAGGTGTGGCACGTCTACGCCGAGGCCCAACGCCGTGTCCGCGAGTGTGACCTGCCCGCAGATCAGGTCCAGCACCTGGTGGGGCTCCTGGTCGACCACGTCCTGGTCGACCATTCCGTTCCGCTGTCGCGCCCGGACGGTCTGGTCGAGCCGGAGATGTTGCGCCGTCGGGACGGGTCCTCCCAGTTCGCGGTGGCTGGCGCCGACCTCTACAGCTCGGCCCGGATCATGGCCGCCGAACGGCGGCTGGTGGAGACCGCAGGACTGCTCGACGGCCGCGTCGTGCCCTCCGAAGTGGTCGATGTGGCGCTGCTCGAGGCGACCGCCAACGGCATCCGGCTCAACCCCGGACAGGCCGCCCTGGTCCGCCAGATGGCCACCTCCGGTGCCCGGCTGCAGCTCGCGATCGCCCCAGCCGGATCGGGCAAGACCACCGCCATGCGTGCGTTGGCCACCGCATGGACCGATGCTGGTGGCACCGTCATCGGTCTGGCACCCTCAGCCGCCGCGGCCTCCGCCCTGCGCGACCAGATCGACTCCCCCACCGACACGTTGGCCAAGCTGGTCTGGCACCTGCGCCACGACCCCACTCCGCGAAGCCACCCGGAGGGGTCCGATTCAGTTCCAGCGGACATGCCAGCGGACATGCCGGCGGACGCCGACGAGGTGGCGTGGATCGAGGCGATCGGCCCGGACACCCTGGTCGTGATCGACGAGGCCGGGATGGCCGACACCCTCGCACTGGACACCGTCGTCTCCTACGTCACCGCTCGCGGAGGCAGCGTCCGGCTGGTCGGGGA
Source organism: Marmoricola sp. (assembly GCA_044227235.1). GTDB lineage: Bacteria > Actinomycetota > Actinomycetes > Propionibacteriales > Nocardioidaceae > Marmoricola_A. Next base: position 356,628 of record JBGAFN010000001.1, read on the forward strand.
CGACCACCAGCTCGCCGCGATCGGCGCCGGCGGTGTCCTGCGCGACCTCCAAGCCACCCACGGAGCAGTCCGCCTCACCGAGCTGCTCCGCTTCGCCGACCCCGCCGAGGGGGCCGCCACCCTCGCGCTGCGCGAGGGTCACGTGGAGGCACTCGGGTTCTACCTCGACCACGACCGGGTCCACGTGGGCGACCTGGCCACAGTGACCGACGACCTGTTCGAGGCCTGGCGAGCCGGCCGGACCCAAGGCCTGGATGCGGTCATGCTCGCCCCGACCCGCGACCTGGTCCGCGAGCTCAACCAACGCGCCCGCGCCCACCGGCTCGAGGCGACGAACCCGCCTGGCGCCCCCACCCCCGGGCTCGTGCACGGACCAGACACACAAGTGGTGCGTCTAGCCGACGGGAATGACGCCAGCGTCGGGGACCTGCTGCTGACCCGGGTCAACGACCGCACCCTGCGCACCTCACCGACCGACTGGGTCAAGAACGGCGACCGGTGGCACCTGCTCGACCACACCCCCGACGGCGGCCTGGTCGTGCAACACACCCAGAACCGCGCCCGGGTGACCCTGCCTCCTGCGTACGTCGCAACGGCTGTCGAGCTCGGGTACGCCTCCACGATCCACACCGCCCAGGGCATCTCGGCCGACACCATGCACGGGTTGGCCACCGGTGAGGAGTCACGCCAGCAGCTCTACACGATGCTGACCCGCGGCCGGCTGGCCAACCACGTCTACCTCGAGGTCGTCGGCGACGGCGACCCGCACTCGATGGTGCGACCCGAGGTCGTCCACCCCCGCACCCCCACCGACCTGCTCGAGCAGATCCTGGCACGCGACGCCGCCGCTGTCTCGGCCACCACCCTGGCCCGGACCCTGGCCGACCCCGCCACCCGTCTCGGCCAGGCCACCACCCGCTACGCCGAGGCGCTCTACGTCGCCGCCGCCGACCTACTCGGCGAACCCGGGTGCACCCAGCTGGCCGAGACCGCCGAGCGTCTCGTCCCCGGAGTGACCGCGGCACCAGCCTGGCCCGCGCTCCGCTCGCACCTGCTGCTCCTCACCGCCCACCGCGCCGACCTGGAGTCAGTGATCGCCCGGGCGGTCGGGGGCAGTGAGCTCGCCACCGCCCGCGACAGCGCCGCCGTCCTCGACTGGCGACTCGACGACACCGGCCACCGCTCCACCGGCACCGGGCCCCTCCCCTGGCTCCCCACCATCCCCACCGCGCTGCACGAGCACCCGCACTGGGGCGGCTACCTGACCGCCCGCGCGCACCTGGTCACCACCGCAGCGCACGAGGTCCACGCGCGTTCCCTGGAGGCCACCAGTGAGGGCACCAAACCGGCCTGGCATCGCCCGGCGATGTCCACCGACCCAGCCACCGTGGCCCAGGTCGAGGTGTGGCGGGCCGCCACCAGCGTGGAGCCCACCGACCGGCGCCCCACCGGGCCACCGGTCCTGCAGAAGGCAGCCCAAATCTGGCGAGCCCAGCTGAACGACCGCATTCGTGGTGACCATGCCCCCGCACTCATGGAATGGCGACCCCTGCTCACCGAGATCCTGCCGCACAGAGGCGACTCAATGCCCGGGGCCGAGGACTTCCTCGTCGAGCTCGCCGAGCGGTTGGCGGCTGTCTCCCGGGCCGGGATCGACGCCGCCGCACTCGCCCGCCGCTGCGCCCACCAAGCGCCGCTGCCCGATGACCACGCCGCGGCCGCGTTGTGGTGGCGCATCACCGGCCAGCTCGCACCCGCCGTCGCCACCCAGCTCGCCACCGACCACACCCTCACCACCGGCTGGACGCCAAGGCTCGCGGAGCTCCTCGACCCCGGCCACCTGACCCGGCTCCAGGCCAGCCCGGCCTGGCCCGCCCTGGTCGCCACCCTCGATCAGGCGCTGCAGCGCGGCTGGCGCCTCGAGGACCTCCTGCCACGGCGCTCAGAACCATGCACCCTCCGGGTGGCAGTCGCCGAGCCTGGCCCGGGTGCTGTGCCGGATGCTGTGCCGGGTGCTGTCACTGGTGCAGCCCCGTTTGCAGGCTCGGGTACTGCGGGACAGGACGAGTGCGAGGCTCTGGTCTGGCGGAGCTCGCTGATCCTGCAGCCACTTCCGGACCTCGACCCGCTACCCGACCCGGCGACCTTCCCACCCGAGGACCTGCACGACCTCGACCTGCCCTCCCCCGACAACACCTGGGGGGTGCCACCCACCCAGACCCGGGCCGGACACCCAGATGAGACCCGGGCCGAGGCTCCAGGTGGGACGGACGTCGAGGGCGACCTCGCACGCGCCACCCTCCTCCGAAGCCTGGGAAGTCCGCTGGGGCAGCTGGAGCCCAGCGACGCCGACGTGGCCCGACAGCTGTCCCGGGCGCAGGCATGGGACGACGCCCCGGTTTCCCGGATCCGGATGCTGCAGATCAATGAGCTCGCCTGCACCTTCTTCGAGAACCGGTTGCACACGTCCTGGTCCCGCAGCTATCTACTCGAACGCTTCGGCCGCGACCTATCCGGCCACCCCGACATCCGCCCCGGGCACGCCCCCGCCGGCTGGACCAGCCTGCTCACCCACCTCCACCGCACCGGCGTCACCGATGAGGAGATGCTCGCGTGCGGGCTCGCGACCCGCGCCAGCACCGGGCGGCTCATCGACCGGTTCCGCGACCGCCTTGTCTTCCCGATCCTCCACCCAACCGACCTGGAGGCAGCCGGGCACCTCACCCACCACGGTGTCCCACAGGACGCCGCTCCGCCAGTGGAGGTGCTCGGGTTCATCGCACGCCGCAACCCCGACCTGGCCGAGGCCGACCTCGACCATGCAGGACCGAAGTACCTCAACACCGCGCAGAACCCGCTGTTCCACAAGGGCGCCCAGCTCTACGGCGTCCTCCCCCACCACCTCGCCACCGGAGGGATCCCTGTCCTGGTCGAGGGACCCACCGATGCGATCGCGGTAACGCTGGCAACGGCCGGCACCCATGTCGGCGTCGCCTGCCTCGGCACCGCCCTGACCAGCGATCAGGCCACCCAACTACACGCACTATCGGTCCTGGCGGGACGTCAGCCCATCGTTGCCACCGACCCGGACCCCGCCGGGCAGCACGCGGCCACCCGCGCGTTCTGGGCCCTGGCCGCCCACGGCCTCGACCCACGCCTGGCCCGCCTCCCCGCGGGGATCGACCCCGCCGACCTCCACCACCTCCGCGGACCCGCCGGCGTGGCCGCCCTCGTTCACGACGCCCAGCCCCTCGGACTCGCCCTACTCCACGAGCACCTCACCCGCCTGCGACTCCCCGGCGCGGAGCGACCCGGGCTCAGCGAGAGAGTTGGCACAGCCGTGCAGATTCTGGCCGCGCTACCCCCCGACCACTGGGACCACGGTGCTGCAACCATCAGCCACGCCTCGGGGCTGACGCAGGCCAAGGTCCGTGCGCTACTGCGAGACGAGGTCGATGCCTGGGACGCCGACCCCCGGGTCGCCGCGGACACGGCCGCGGCCCGTGCCACCGCGGGGGCGCGCGACCGGGCGTTGCGGAATGGCGACGCTCGGTACGCTCGCAGCGCCGACCCGCAGGGGGCCACGACCACGACAAGGACGCCGGCCCCCTCACCGAGCGCAGCGCCGAGCTCGCAGCTGCCGCAGCCCCACCGGCCGGATCGCCGAGGGAGTACACCCGGTTACGGTCGGTGACCCGCCTCGAGCGCAGCGCCTACCCTTCGCCCGCGGATCGGTCGGCGATGCGATACAACGTGGGGTCGCCATGGGCCGGCACCTGCCCGGGCGACCTACTCGTCCCGGGCGGCAACCAGAGCGTGGAGCTATCAGTCGTCCTCGTCGAGGATCTCGCCGGTGTCGAGATCCACGGCCCTGAGCCGGGGGCGCCGCTCGCGCGGATGCCGCGGCGTCACATGCACGAGGTCGGCGTCGAAGATCTGGTGACGCTCGGCAGAGTCGGCCTCGCTGACCAGGCGGGCGTAGCGGCTGCGGGCGGGCCACGCCTGGTGGCCCTCCTCGCAGTGGTCCTTGATCCGGTACCGCATGCGCTCCAAGAACGCCGGCAGGGTGAACCGGTGCCACTCCTCCAACGCCGCGCTGTTCAACGCCCGGCCGGCCTGGTGGCGCTGGTCGGCCAGCACCGCGATCTCGTGCACCAGGTGCGGGTGCCGCGGCCAACAGGGCGGGATCGCGGACCGGACGTCCCATACGTACTCGCTGTCGATCCAGGTCACCACGTCATCGAGGTAGGCCCAGATCTCGGCCCGCAGATCCGCATCGCGGCAGCTGGCCGGGTCCCACGGCCGCGGCAGGTCGTCGGGGTTCCCCAGGGCGTGCTTCTGCTCGGCGGTGCCGTTGGCCGCCAGACCGAGCTCGCGGTAGACGCGTCGCATCTGGGGACCCACCGGCGGGAACGGTCGCACCAGCGGTCTGACGTACGCCGGCCCCGCGCCACGCTGGGTCCTGTCCTCGGGTGTCATACCGGGTCGCCGCGGAGGTGCATTAGCGGTTGCTGGTCATCGAGGGTCATCGACCTCGGACCGATGCGCGTCACGAGTCAGACCGTGGCGCTGCGCCTCGACCAGGGCGGCGGTCAGTCGGGCGGCCGGATCGACACGCTGCTGCTGCGCCGACCCCACCTGAGCGCGCCAATGAGCCTGGTCGGCCAGCAGTCGGGCGCCGTCGCGTCCCTCGATGCAGCGCCGTAGGCGAGCGATGATCGGGCGACCGTTCTCCGCGATCACCAGGGCGCGACGCTCGGGCAGCTCTCGGATCTCCTCGGGGCGCATCACAGCGATGTCCTCCCCAGACACGGTCCGCCCCGCCATCGCACCGGACTGCCAACTGGTACGGGGCACCCGCACCGTGCCGATGAGGTCGGAGAGCTCCTGGTTGAAGGCGGCATCCTTCGAGCCGCCGAAGATCACCATCACGTTGGTCAATGCGAACAGGGCCCGGGCCTCCTGCTCCCCGAAGATTGCGGCGAGCTGCCGCCAGGTCTGGGCGGCGTAGAGGAACGCGATCCCCAACGCCCGCTCGTTGGCCATCCGTGTCCGCAGGGTCGGGATCGGCGCGGTCGAGGGCAGCTCGTCCAGACACGCCAGCAGCGGTGGGCACAACCGCCCCCAGGGCGACTCGGTAGCCAGTCCCAGCGCGGTGTCCAGCACGTGCTCCGCGACCGCGGTCATCAGTGGGGACGCCGAAGCATAGGGGTCGTCGCGGCCCAGCAGGTAGATCGTGCCGCCACGACGGATGACCTCGGCGACGTCGGTCGCCGATCGTCCCTGGCCCGGGACGCAGCGCCGACGTGTCTCGGCCTGGAAGAACAGGCTCAGCGCCTGCTGCACCGTGGTCACCGTGTTGCCCGACGTCCGGTCATCGCCGTGCAGTGCGCCATGAAGGAGCCCCTGCCAGTACGGCGCAGCGTACGGGTGCTCCCGCAGGATCTCGGTCGGGTCCGTGGTCGACATCGGGCTCGCCACCCAGCGCAGGACGTCCTCCAGAGTGCGGCCCGTCAACGCGGCGGCGTGGAAGTAGCCCTGGATGACCTTGGCCGCCTCGTGGGCGTAGAACCGCGCCGCATCATCCCCTGCACCTCCATGAACGGCACCCTTCACCGTGCCGGCAGTGAAGGCCTTGGCGCGTCGCTCAGCGACTAGGGGGTCCACGCACCCCGCGATGGGGTCCCAGACCAGTTCGGGTAGGCCAGGGGCGAGGCCGAAGGGGTCCAGCACGACGCACGGACGGTCACCGGTTGACCGGCTGGCCAGGCTCAACAGCAGGTCATCGACCTTCGTCAACGTCACCAACGCCGCCCCCGGGGCACGAAGGAGCGCCGGGGTGAGCAGGTCCAGAGTCTTCCCCGACCCCTGTGGCCCGATCACCCCGGCCGTCCGATCCCACGGCACCCACAAGCGACCGCCCCGCGGCTCCTGGGCGGTGCCGAGTGCCCAACCCACCTCTCGTGGATCGAACCGTGGCCGCTCCTCGGCAGCCGTGCGCGATCCTCGGCCGGAGCGGAGTCTCATGACGGCGTCCTGCCCTTGCCATAGAGATCGGGGCGCACGATCCGTCGGTGGCGGCGGAGCCGCCGCACTCCCAACAGCAGCTCCGCCTCCGACCGGGACGCCATCCCTCGCATCCGCCCCGGACCCCACCGACGCAAACCCGCGACCAGGCAGCCCGTGACCAGGGTCAGCAGCAGCACCTCGACCACACCGATGCAGACCCACAACGAGGTTCCGCGCGCGACCGGAGCATTCGCAACAAGGTTGAGGCCCGCGGCGCCATCGCCACCCACGACCCCGACCGCACTGCGGAACAGCTCGGACGAGGACGGCCAACCCAGCCGGCCTCCGGCCAGCACGTTGGCAACACTCCGACCGAGGTGAATGCCAATGACCATCACCAGCAGGACGGCAACCACCACGGCCAGCGGAAGCTCCCAGGTCCACGGGTACGGGTCCTGACGTCGCGACTTCTGCATCCTGTGCCTCCTCGGTCAAAGACCAGAAGGCGGCCCACGTGTTCTGGCGGTCAGTCAGTGGCAGCTAAGACATGAGTGATGGGGCGCGTCACTGCGGGCCCATACATACGCCCGTCTCAGCGCGTCGCACTGGTCAGGCCATCGACACAGCACCGTTGAGATGACCCTGGCCTTCCCCCCGACCCGCAACGGCGACTTCGCCAGCGTCAAGCTACCCAGAGCGGGCCAACCACCGCCTTCGGACAAATCAGACCCTAGGGCGAGTTCGGTGCACTAACGGCGAGCTTCTTGACATCAGCGGCACATATCGTCGATCCTGTTTTGACAATGTCAAACCGGGAGGGCGTGGTCATGCCAGATGGCGACGTGTTCACCCGTAGCGTGACTCGCCGCTGGCGCAGCGCCGCTTCGGCTATTGGTGGTGGTCTGCCGGCGGATGACTGTGCCCTGCAGATCGCGGACTGCCTTGCCAAGGATCTTCGCAAGTCAGGCGGCTTTGCTAGCCCGGGCCTTGAGGACCTACTGATCGGCGGCACCGCGAACGAGGCGGAGGTCGCGGCCAGGCTTCGGGACCTAGTCCGCAACGAGGTTTTCGAGCGAGTCATGCCGCTCCTGGTCGCCAAGGGCACGTTCGCGAACAGAGACCAAGCGCAGCACTTCATGACGACGTGCATCGAGAGCGCTCGGATGGATCTGCTCGCCCGCAGCTTGGTGAGCCACCCGACTGGCAAGGGCTTGCGCCGGCCGAGTCGCCGACGGTTGTCGACCTCGGATCTCCTCAACGAGCCCGCGCCTCTGGGCGGTCGCGCATGATTGAGGCACCGCACGTCAGGCGCAGCGACGACGACCTGCTCGACCTCCAAGGCGGCGTCAGCCCGCTGGTGTCTGATCTCCTAGCGCTGTGTGAGCAGGCATACCTGGCTGATCGCCTGCAGCCACGCGAGAGTCCAGACAGCCCTGGCTGGAATCGCGCGCTCGCGATCGAGGTTGCGGTCGAGGACCTAAGCGTCTGGTCCAGTGCGCGCGTTCTCGACCGGGCGATTGAGTTGCTGGCGTGGCTCACCGACGACGAGTGGCAAATCACGTTTGTCGAGGGAACCCGTGAAGTAAAGGAGGCACAGGGCCAACTCGACCTCGATCCGGTTGAGCGCACTGTGATGCTCTTCAGTGGTGGCTTAGATGCCACCGCTGGTGCGGCATTACTGCTTCCTGAGACGCCATTACTTGCGGTTGGCGTCGTCACCAACAGCGCTATGAGCGGTTATCAGCGCCGAGCCCATCGGGCACTTGCTCAGCTGGGCGACATCCGCTACTCGCGAGTGCCCTTCTCGGTGGTAGCGGGGGGAGACGACAACGAGCCGACGCGCCGGACGAGGGGATTGGTGTTCCTCGGTGTCGGCGTCGCGGCAGCTCTGCAACGCGGAAATCGGCGGCTGGTGGTGGCCGAGAACGGCATCGGCGCGCTGAACCTGCCGTTTACGGGCGCCCAGTCCGGTGTTATGACGAGTCGGGCTGTGAACCCGCGAACCTTGCGATTGATGGCCGCGTTGGTCAGCGAGATTACGGGCGCGGAGTTCGCAATCGAGAACCCGTTCCTTGGGTCGACCAAGGGGCAGATGGTCCGCGCCCTGCCGCCCGAAGCTCGTGAGGCGTGCGGGCACAGCCAGTCGTGCGACAACGCCGCGGCCGGACGCGGCGCGTTGCAGAAGCGCTGCGGTCATTGCACGTCGTGCCTCCTTCGGCGCGTCTCGTTCCACGCGGCGGGCCGATCTGACTGGGATGAACTGCCGTACCTCATCGACTCTAAGCAGCAAGACGAGCGGTGGCGGTTACCTGAAGTTCTGTGGCAGGCCGCGACCTTCGACGACGTGCTCCGCTCGACGGATGAAGACGCCTTGGTGCGCCAATACCCCGACCTACAGCACATTCTCGTCACCGAGCTTCCCCGCAACGCCTTGCGTCAGCTTCTCGCGACCTACGTTGAGGAGTGGCGGACCTTCCCCGACCCGGTCGTTCCTCGCTTCCTGCCCCCGCTGGACCAGGGAGGGCTCATCCCGTGACCATCGTCAACGACGTGCCGATGCCAGTCTTGGGTGCGCGCCTGCGCGAGGCGCGACGCGCCCGAGGGATGTCGCAGGCTGACGCCGCCGCCGGAATCGGCGTCAGCCGACCAACGCTCATCGCCGTCGAACAAGGCAAACGCACGCCTACTCCAGGCGAGCTCGTTGAGCTCGCCCGCCTCTATGGGCGGGACGTGCACGAACTCGTCCGCGACACGCCGCCGGTCGAGGCGATGACTGCCCGCTTCCGTGCCGCCGAGCAAATGGGACTTGACACCCAGACCGCCGTCGATGAGCTGCAACGCCTCGCCGACGATGTCCACGAACTCGAAGTCAGCGAAGGACTTACCGCCCACCGCCGATGGCCCGATGAGTACGACGTAACCGGCCTATCGCCCGATACTGCCGCCACTCTGGCTGCGGAGGAGGAGCGCAAGCGTCTCGGACTCGGCGACGGTCCCGTGTGGAACCTGCGCCAGATGCTTGAGACCGATGTCGGCCTCCGCGTGTTTTCCTATCCAATGCCGTCCCCGGTCGCGGGGTTGTTCGCGGTCGTCGAGCCGGTAGGCGGATGCATCGGCATCAACGCGCGGCACCCCTTCGAGCGTCAGCGCTGGACCCTCGCACACGAATACGGCCACTTTCTGCTGCACCGCTACTCGGCCGAGGTCACCAGTCTGAAGCCGGGCAGATCAAGAGACGAACAGACCGCTGAAGCGTTCGCGGCTGCCTTTCTCATGCCGAAGGACGGGCTCACTCGGCGCTTCCAACAGGCCAGACGTCAACGTGGCGGCACGGTCACCGCTGTCGACGTGCTGCAGCTCGGCGCCGCCTACCAAGTCTCCGCCCAGGCGATAGCATTTCGACTCGAGGACCTCGGACTGCTGGCCGGCGGCTGGTGGGACAGCCTCATGCAGCGCGGCCTGAAGGTTCACGAAGCCCGGGACTCGCTGGGCATAGCGACGCAATCGCGCGATGAAGACACTATGCCGAAGCGGACCCAGTACCTCGCTGTCGAAGCCTACCTAGAGGGCCGACTCTCGGAGGGACGTCTCGCCCGTTTGCTGCGCCTCGATCGAGTCGCAGCGCGCGACGTCGTTCAGCGTTTAGTCGGCAGCGAGGACGTCGCAAACGAGGGCGAAACGCAGCGGTGGCTATGGGAGCCGAGACCTGGAACCGAGCCAAGTGATTGAGTCTCCGCTGCTCCTCGACGCCTGTGCATGCATCAATCTCGCCGCCGCGCTCCCGCTTGAGACCCTTGAGTCGAACCTGGGGCGGCCGGTCCGCATCGTCGAGCAGGTTGCCGCTGAAGCGCTCTTCCTGCACCAACAAGTCGACGGACAGCGAGTCAGGATCCCGATTGACGTCGGGGTCATCGAGACGGTGCGGATCGAGGGTGGTCCCGAGCTTGAGCTGTACGTCCGGCTCGCCAAGCGACTCGGCGACGGTGAGGCGGCGTCACTGTCGATCTCGCACCACCGAGAGGTCGAGGTCGTAACCGACGACCGCGCGGCCCGCAAGCTTGCAGCAGTCGATGCACCGAAGGCGCGGGTTCGGGGGACCGCACACGTCCTCAGGGCGCTCACCAGCGCGATGGGATTACAGGACCAGGAGGTTTCAGACGCGATACGGCGAGTCGAATCGCACGCCACCTTCCGCCCGCCCAACGACGACCCCGACCTCGAATGGTGGCTCTCCGCTAGGGAGCCCTGCGATTGACGAGATCTACCGATGAGCCTTGCAGCGGCAACAGGTCCCGGTCCACGGCTGAGGACGGGCTCGCCAGCGAGGCACCCGACGCCGGAATCGCGTTGCCGACGCTCGGGGCACCTGTCACGGTTGAGCCGTGCTACACATCTCGGCCATCTCGAAACTTCGTTTCGACGTGCTCGCGTCTTACGCGCGCTCGCCGCTCGTGGCGACCCTCGCCACCGAAGTCGGGTGGTTCGAAGCCAAGGAAGCACCAGTTATCGCGGTACTGATCTTCGACCGCGACGGCGAGTACTCGGCCACTGTCCTGGCACCGGACCTCGCCCACCGTTACCGCGCAGTCCGGCGCACCGACTTCCACGACTCGGCGCAGGGCGCTGTCGCCCAACTCGCAGAGACCATCGCCGATCTCCTCCCACGACTAGAAGACGAACGCGTCCAAGGAGACGAGGAGCGGCCGATCGACTTCTTCGCCCCGCTCGTGCCCGCAGAACAGCTACACCCCAGCTTCATGCATCTCACCCAGAACCGAGGCTGGGCTGCTGCGCGCACCGCTATCGAACACATGATGCGCTGGCACAACGACGTCGACGGCAACTTTGTCGAGCAGTTTCAGACAACTGGATTCGATCCACGCATCTGGGAGGTCTACCTGTTCGCGACCCTAACCGAAATGGGCTACCTACTCGACCGGACCGCGCCGGTGCCCGACTTCGTCGCTGTCGGGCGCCTCGGGCCGATTGCCGTCGAAGCAACAACGGTGAACCCCCGGTTTATCAACGGGCAACTTGAACCGGAACCGCCGACAGAAACCGAAGTTGAGCGGATCAGTTACGCCCGGCACTACATGCCGATCCGCTACGCAGGACCGCTAACCGCGAAGTTGAAGAAGAAGTACTGGGAACGCGATCACGTCACCGGACTCCCCCTCGTTTCGCAATCCAGGACTTCCACGAACCTAGCTCGATGAGTTGGTCCGGCTCATCGCTCCCGATCTACCTCTACGGCGTCTATCACGAAGCCGTCACGCAATCCGATGGCGCCGTCGCCGTCGTGCCCCGCACCATCAGCACCCACGAGTGGGGCACGAAGACGGTCCCGTCGAGCTTCTTCGCACTTCCAGATTCTGAACACGTCAGCGCAGTTATCCACAATGGCAGCGGCACCCTGTCGAAGTTCAACCGCATGGGCGTCAGCGCCGGATTCGGATCTCCAGATGTCCGCCTGTTCCACATGGGCCTACTCGCCAACCCGGACCCCGACGCGCTCGTGCCAACGGAGTTCCGGTGCGAGGTCACCGAAGGGTACGAAGAGACTTGGGTGACGGGAATGAACGTCTACCACAATCCCCACGCCGCCATGCCCGTCGAGTTCGACGCCTTCCCCGGGGCCGCGCACCACGTCCTCCAGCCCGACGGCACCCTGAGGTCGACCGTTCCTGAGTGGCATCCCTTGTCGTCATTCAACGCCATCGTCGTCGCTACCTGACCCCGGCCAGCCGCCAAGTCGGAGTCGACCACTCGCTCGGCAAGTCCCGCAGCGTCCGACCATTCCCGAAGTCGGACGCCACGAGACGGCGTCACTCCGCGATTGGGCTCGATGCCTCCGCCGACCCCGTCCAACCCCTCCTCCAACCTGGGATCAGTTCGCCCCGGAAATGCCGCAGGGCGGGTGGGGTTCGCAGAGTGGACGGGGGACGTCGGTCGAGAGGGGGCAGGTGGTCCTGCCTCGGTGCGGTGTGGGCATCAGGGTGTCGGGGTGTTGGGCGGGTCCGAGGTAGGTGCCGGTGGCGGCCTCGCAGTGAATCTTGCGCATCAGGGCGAGGTCGTCGTGGTGGTGGATGTTGTCGGCGATGACGGGGACTCCGGCGTAGTGGGCGGCGGTGACCATGAGCTCCAGGACCGGCCGGTGGGCCGGTGCGGTGGGGTCCATGTGGTCGCCGCCGATCTTGACGATGTCGACAGGCAGGCGGCTCAGTGCCCCCAGGGCGGTGTAGCCGCGGCCGTAGTCCCCGAGGCTGACCGTGACACCGAGTTCACGTAGCTCGTCAAGGGTGGCCCTGACGTTGGCTGTGGCGGCGGAATTTTCGGTCAGGGTCGCCTCGGTGATCTCCAGGACGAGCTGCTCGGGTCGGATCCCGGCGTCGGCGATCGCGGTGAGGACGTCGTGGGCGAAGCGGGGGCGGCTGAGGTGGCGGGGTGAGACGGGGACGGTCATCGTCAGGTGCGGCAGACCGGTCGTGGTGTGGAAGGCGGCCAACTGGCTGGTGGCCTGGCGCAGCACCCAGGCGTTGATCCGACAGATCAGGTCGGTGGACTCCGCGACGGGCACGAACACCTCGGGCTCGAGCAGCCCGTGTCTGGGCCGGTCCCACAGGGTGACGGCTTCGAGTCCGTGCCAGTCTCCGGTGGCCAGGTCCTGGACGGGCCGGTAGTGCAGGGTCAGCTCGTTGTTCTCCAGGGCTTGGCCGAGGTCCAGCTCGAGCAGGGTCCGCTCGGTGACCTGCTCCCGCAGAGAGTCTCCGAAGACCACGGCTCGGCCTCGCCCGTCGGCCTTGGCCTGGTAGAGCGCGAGGTCGGCGTGGTGGAGCAGCTCCTCGGCGGTGTGCTGGCCACCGCGGGTCAGGGCGATGCCGATGCTGGTCCCGACCCGCACCGGCGGGGCGCCACCGGCCTCCGGCGGGTCGGCGCTCGCAGCCCCTCCTGTTTGGGTGGGTCGATGCGTGTCGTCGGGGTTGATCGGTTGGCTCAGCGAGGTGATGATCCGGCCCGCTGAGGCCACCGCGGGGCCCTCGCCCTCGACCGAGCTGAGGATGACGACGAACTCATCGCCGCCCAGCCGGGTGGCGACGTCGCCGGGCCGGACCCCGTTCCGGAGACGCTCGGCGACCACCCGTAGGACGGCATCGCCGGTGCGGTGGCCGTAGGTGTCGTTGATGGGCTTGAACCCGTCGAGGTCCAAGAACAGCACCGCAACCCACGCATCACCCGGGACGTTGTCGAGGGCGTGGTGCAGCAGCCGCAGGGTCTGGGCCCGGTTGGGCAGACCGGTCAACGGGTCGTGCTCGGCCTGGTACTGCAGGTCATGTTGGAGTTCGCGGCGTACGCGGCTGAAGTTGGAGATCTCGACGATGGCCAGGTTCATTCGCACCATCACCAACCCGAACATCACGACCGAGCCGGTCACGATCACCCAGGTCTGTTCCTGGGTGCTGGTGAGGTGCTGGACCGCCAGGATGCCCGGCGCCACCAGGGCGGCACCGGTCATCGCGGCGATGCTCAACCAGGGCGGACGCTCGGTCGGCGGGACAGTCTCGGCCATGCCGGCCATCGCGGGATGCAGCGCGGCGGCACCCCAGAACACGTAGGAGGCCGGCCACAGCAGCTCTACGGCCGGTTGGAGCTGGTAGGTGTACCCGTCGAGGGCTGCGCTGAGCACGTCGGCGCCGATGAGGAGCATCAGCGCCACGAACAGCATCCGCAGCGGCGCCGAGCCGCCCTGGGCCGCCAGCAGCATCCGGACCAGGGCACCGATCAGGACGATGTCGAGCACGACGTAGAGCACCGAGACGACGGTGGCCGAGGGGGACTGCGTGCTCGAGGTCAGCATCGGCTGGGCCAGGTAGGTCCAGGTCAGCAACCCGAGTCCCGCGGTGACCGTGGCCGCATCGAGGAACCCGGGCCAGTCCCGGGTCGGGCGTCGCGAGCGGACCAGCAGGTAGAGGCTGGCCGCGATCGCGACGTACCCGGCGAGGTACAGCGGGTCGGGCCAGGACGGGAAGCGGGTGTCGTTGTAGACGTCTTGGCGGAAGTACAGCACGGCGTCCGCCCACGCCCAGGACAGCTGTCCCAGCGCCATGATCAGCCAGGGCCACGGCGACGCCGGCCGATACACGGTGACACCCACGAGGATCGCGACGACCACCGCGGAGCTCAGCACCACGTACAGCACGTCGCGGCTCACGGTGCCGGGTGTCAACGCCATCACCACCAAGACCGCGGCGCCGACCGCGCTGTAGGCGGGCCACAACCACCGTGTCCATGACGCTGAGCGCCACCCACTCGTCACGTCGACTGGCGACGAGGCCGCAGCGGCGGTCTCACCGGTGGCACCCGTGCTGGTGGAGGGAGTTTCAAGGGCGCACTCGAGCACGGCATTCTTATCGGCGCCCGCCGCCGGCACCGAACCGGATTAGTCCACAGGGACCATCAAGACCACCCCGAGCCCCCTCATCGCTGACGACTCTTGAGCAAGTGTTGACCCGCCCTTGACCTGAACTTGAGGAAGGACCGGCTGGAGTGGCAGTGCATGCGGAGCGCATGGGCACGGTCCGGGGCCATCTGCGCAGCGACGGGGATGGGGAGCTGAGGGGACGCCGCAGGCTCTACGTGGGGTAAGGCCTGCAGTCCTCTCAGCGACCGGCGCGCCGCAACTCCCGTGGGCCCCCTGTCGTCACCCCCGGCGATGGGGGGTTCCACGACCCGCACCCCGACCGGTCGGGACCAGGGATCAGCGCTCCTGGACCCCAGCCTGAGGGTCGTGGCTCAGCGCCATCATCCGCAGGGCGACCCGACGGGCGTGCGCCCGCTCCAGCGCGGCCAGAGCAGCGAGCGCCTCGGGGGCGGGCGGCGCCGGATCCCGATGATGTGTCTCGGCAACAGCGTCGACAGCATGGGCCGGGGCAGGCGAGCCGAGCCGCGGGAGGACAAGCACCTGGTCGCACCAGAGGTCATGGACACCGTCGGCAGCGCAACCACCACACGCAAGCTCCATGTCGACACCTCGAAACTCGTTAGACCAACCGTGCACACGACCGTAGAGGGACACGGTCATCGGGCCTTCGACATTGACGAGAACTTGACCACGACCCATGCGCCCGGTCGCTGGACCCGGCCCGTCCATGAGGGCGAGCCTTCATCACTGTGAGGACCCCCTAGCGCGTGCTCTCACGGTCCACTCTGCTCGGAGGCGGCTGGCTTTCGGGTTGGTCCGCTGTCGATTGACGAGTCAGGCCCTCGCGGTGGATGCCCTGCACCCTCGGTGAACTGCGGAGGCATTCCGACCGTGCCGTCGGCAGGAACCGCCAGACGGAAGACGGCTGGGCAAGCCCTTCGGGCGCTTCTCAAATGTCGCGCCTCCCGTTGCACGTCTAGCGGCGGGCCGACGATGAGGGAGCGGCGAGCGCCAACGACCACGGACTGGGCGTGCCCCCGCAGATGTGGGGGATGCGAGGGCCGCCACGAAGCGTGCGCCGGCTGAAGGGGGAGTTCGCGGCGCACCACGTGCATGATCGTTGTCGCGCACGGAAGTCGTCAACCGACGAGCAGACCAGTAGCAGGCTCCAAAGCCGACCCGTGCGGGCCGAGGCCCCGGGGCACGCGGCGAGCACTGGGAGCCGCGCGCCGAGCCCCCGGGGGCCTCGTGGTCGGGTGGCCGCTGTTGGGAGAACGCTCCCGGTGCGGCGCCTTCCCCAAGGCGCCGTCGTGCACCGTCGGCGAGCAGTGGACACCCCCACCCGTCGACCATGATGAGGGACTTGTGGGTGGTCTGGGAATAGGCCAATCAGCCATTGCAAAGCAAAATGTTCTGACAGGGGTGGTTGCCAGTTTCGCGTTGCAGGGAACGGATGTGCGTCACGCGTCCAACTTCTCGCGTGTCGGAACGGGGTCGCCCTGGGTCGTCTGAACCGCCCGTGGCGGGACCGATTCCGGTGAGGTACACAGGGAGGTGGGTGGGGGTGACTCGGCCCTTCCTTAGCTCTCCTCCCCGAGGGTCGAGTCGCCCTCAAACCATGCCGGGAGACCACGCCCGCTCCATATCGACGGCGGCGACGGGGGCTACGCCGCCGCGCGGTCGAGGCCACCGCGTCGTTCGGGTCATCCGGCGCGACGTCATCTGACTATGGCACCGGTTCACCGACCGGACGTAGCGTCGCCGATAGGCGCCCGCGCGGCCTCCTGTCAGGGGGGTGGGGGATATAGGAGGCCGCACGGTTGCGCCGTCTCGACGCACCGCGGTGCGGCACGGCAGTTCACGAGCCTCAGCGGCCTGCGTCGCGTCCGCCAGGTCTCGGGCTGGTTCTCGATCATCGTCCCCGTCTCTGGGCTGTCTCCCCCGTCAGCTCGTGAGGCGGGGGCGCCTCGGTCGTCATGCCCACGTGCGTGACGCAGGATTTGGGTGCTCCGTCCGGCGGGCCTCGTGGGGGAACGCCCACACCTCACGCCGGACGGAGCAGAGTGCGACTCTCACGTCCCCGGTCCGATGGCCGGATGCGAATACGACCAACGGTGATGGGGGTCCTGGCGGAGTAGCCGCACCGAGGATCAGCGTGCTGGCTACCCACCGGTAAAGGCAGAGGGCGGCCGGGGACCGAGGTCCGTGAAGCAGGTCGCTGCCGATCCGCTCCGACGGTGTGGGCTTCAGTGTGGGTGGGCCTCAGCCTTGCAGGTTCCCGACGCGCCAGATCTCGAAGATGTGATGGTTCTGGTAGCGGGTGTAGGAGAGGTGCTGGACCCGGTCGCCACCTGCCTCGAGGGACAGGTGGGTGGTCGGGTTGAAGACGAGCATGACGTGACCGATGGCGTTGGGGCCGCGGTAGGTGTCGGTGAAGACGAGGTCGCCGGGGCGCTCATGGCCGAGCTGGACCCGGTATCCGTTTCCTGCGGCGAGCCAGTCACGTTGGGTCTGGGCTGTTCGGGGAAGCCGGGTAGCGGCCTGGGCGTAGGCGGCTTGGGTGAAGCTGGAGCAGTCCCAGGCATTCGGGCCGGTGGCGCCGAAGACGTAAGGCTCCCCCAGTTGCTCCATCCCCCAGCCTAGGATCTCTGCGACGCGCCCGCTGTCGAGGGGCGGGAGCGCCGGGTTGCCGGCGTCGCTCGCGCTCTCGCAGTCTTGGGGGCTGCCGGTGACGGTGCCGCCGCCGTACTGGTGGGCGTAGTAGAGGACGTCGTTGACGTACCAGTCGGCGTGGTTGTAGGCGCGGAGCGCGCGTCGTACGCCGGAGGGTCCGTTGGTGACGTCGAGGCTGGTCAGGTAGTGCGCAGCCGATGAGATGGAGTCGGCGTCGTTGGTGATTTCGGCGCGTCCGTCCCCGTCGCCGTCGATGCCGTATGTCGCCCAGGTGGTGGGGAGGAACTGCATGAGTCCGCGGGCGCCGGCGGAGCTGACGTTGATGGCGGCGGTGGTGCGCCCGTGGGTGGTCTCCTCCATGCCGATGCCGGCCAGCAGGGTCCACGGCACGGCGTAGGTCGAAGCGGCTGTCTCGTACAGCGCCCGCACTCGGGTGGGGATGGGCGCGGCCGGGACCGGGGCGGCGGGCAGGGGCTGGTGGACACCACTGGACGGTGCGGCCGGTGGGCCCCCGAGGGTGAAGTCGGCCCATAGGGCGTCGTGGTCGGAGTGGGTCGCGAGCGTGTCGTGAGCATCCGGACGCAGTCCCATGCCTGGCACAGGGTTGGGTTCCGGTGCGGGATTCGAGGTGTGGAAGAGGTAGTCGATGGTGCCGCCACCGTCGCCGGTCGCCCACCCGCGGGGTGGCTTCCCGAGGGTCTGGTAGGTGGAGCGGGCGTGGCCGGCGAGCATCGTCACCGGGGAGTGGTCGGGCTGCGATGCGGGACGGGTGCTGTGGTGGTACTGAACGTTGAAGTCGCCGCCGGCCAGCACCGGCCCGCTGGTGCGGAGTCGGTCGATGAGATCGGCTAGTCGGCGCAGACCTTCGACCGCGAGGGCTCGGCGCCGTGGGGTGGTCTGGCTCTGCAGCTCGTGCACGGAGATGACCGACACCGTCGCCCCGGGCACTGCGGCGTGTCCGTGCTTGCTGGGGAGGGTTCGCAGGGTGACCCAGTTCGCGTACCGGGTGCCGCCACGCAGGCTGGCGTGGTGGAGCAGCAGGGTTCCGTGGTCGAGGGGTGCCCATCGGTCGGCGCGCCACAGCACGGGGGTCTCCCGGGCGTCGCGCGGTGACGTAGCCCGCCAGGCGTCGTACCCGGTTGCGGTCAGCTGCCGGTCGCTGCGCGCATAGGCCTCGTTGAGGGTGATGAAGTCGGCGCCAGTGGCGCTCAGGGTGGCCAGGTCGTCGGCGAACTGGCTCGGGGTGAGACCGACGTACTCGTTGGCCTGCACGATGCGCAGCTGCCGGGGTCCCGCGGCTGGGGCGTCCCCGAGACAGGAGGCGGCCAGGATGGTGGCGCCGGCGGGTCCGGCGATCGCTGCGACGGTGACCGCGACCAGCAGCGGCACCAGCACCAGCACGCCGGCCACAACCAGGGCCAGGACGAGCGCCGGCTTGCTCATCGGTCCCGGGCTGAACCATCGATCGCCGCGTTGGTGTAGGCGATCTCCAGCTCGGCAGGAGTCAGGACGGTGGTGACCTTATAGAGCCTGTCGCCCACGCACCACAGGGCGCGGCCCTTGCCCTGCAGGGCCCACCCGGTGACCAGGCTCTGGGCGATCGGGCCGAGGCCGAGCAGTTGCTCCAGGTCGGCGGCCACCGCGGTGTCTTGCCCGTGGAGGATCTTGATGTCAGCCAGATGCAGCAGGTCCTTCGCGATCGCGGTCGCCTGGGACCCGGCATCGCCGGCAGAGAGGAGGTCGGAGGGCTTGTGCGCGATCGCGAGCTGGATGTCGCCGTCGCGGCGCGAGAGGCGCAGGTCGGCGTCGAAGGACTTGACGGCCTCGGGTCCGAGCCGCAGCTGCTTCCAGGACTCGTCGCGGACCACGATCCGCACGTCGCCGGGGTCGGCGAGCTCGCGCATCCCGCGACCCCACGAGTTCAGGCACGTCAAGGCGATCCCGATGGCATCGTCGCCCAGGGGTTCGAGGCGCGAGAGGCTCAGCGACTGGATGGGGGCGCGCCAGTCGACCTCGATGGTGGTGTGGTCGTCGAACAGCCCGGCCAGGGCACCGGAGACCAGTTGGCCCAGCGCGTCGCGCAGGAGCCGGGTCTCGTCGAGGAAGTGCCGCGTGGAGGCGTAGCGGCACTCGGTGACCAGGTCGGGGGTGGGTTGGTCGAGCAGGGTCCACAGCTGCGGGATGGTGAGCTCGGTGAGCCGGGTGGCACCCGCGGCGTACCCGGTGAGGATCTGCAACGCGGTCTTGGTGACGACCTCGTCGGTGGGCCCGAACGGGACCCGGGTCTCCCCGATGCGTTGGCTGCCGACCAGGCCGCGGACCAGGGTCAGCCACCGGCCGAACACAATCGCCGCACGGCGTTGCGCCTCGGCAGCCTGCAGGTGGTCCCACCCGTCCCCCAGGGGACCGAACGCGAGGGGGTTGATGCGGGTGGGCAGGCCGTGGCCGACCGCGAACGGCTCCACCCCTAGCGCGCGACACAGCGGCTCGTACTCGTCCTTAGGGTCACCGAGGACCAGGGTGCGGTAGCCGAAGTCCATCATCCGCAGGCAGAACGCCTTGGTGGTCGCGGACTTCCCACGCCCTGGCTTGCCGAAGCAGAAGATGTTCGGGTTGGTGACCGGGATGGTGTCATCGAGGATCCAGCCGTGCGGGTCGAGGTGGAACACCCCACCGGAGAGCTGGTCGATGCCCAGCTGGGCGCCGGTCGGCGGGAGTCCCGGGGTGGAGATGAACGGCCACAGCACGGGCGCCTGGTCCGAGGACATCCGCCACGCGCTGACCGGGGCGCCCGCGGGTGCCCACCCCCGACCGGGCTTCGGGTCGCCGCGCCGCCAGGTGTGGCGGAACAGCCGTGGCTCCCGGACCGGTACCGGGTCGCCCGGCCTGCTGGGCAGGTCGTGCCCGAAGTCGGCCAGCAGCCGGGACACATCCCTGCCCGCCCCGCGGCTGGTCCTCATGCATCGCCCTTGCGGGTCAGGCTGATCCCGAGGGGGACGACGGAGGCAGCGAAGCCGACGTCCTGGGCCAGGTCCAGGCGCAGCGGGGCGTAGCCGGCGTGGCGGACCGCGGCGTCCAGGCGGCGCCCGTACTCAGCGATCCGCAGCGTCTTGGGGACGGTGACGGTGACCACGGCGTAGGGGCGGATCATGGCGTTGCCGCGGGCGAGCTTGGCGTCCATGCCGTGTGCCTTCGCGGCCTCGTCACGTTGCCGGGCGCGCTGGGTGATCCCGGCCCGGGCACGCAGGTGGGTGCCGACCTCGGCCGCCCACTCCGACCGTGCGGACTGCCGGTCGGCGGCGGTCGTGGCCAGGACCGGGTAGGCGATCAGCAGGGAGCGCCGCTCCCCCGACGCCCCGGGGGTCAGCACCGGTGCCAGGGCTCCCATCACCGCACCCTTGTCGGGCAGCTTGAGGGTGGCGGAGATGGAGTTCCAGGCGTCGTGGCTGTAGTGGCGGACCACCGTGTCGGCGCCGGAGGGACCGGCCATGGCCCACGGGACCTCGGCGTTCACCCCCGGGTGCTGGTCGCGGGCCGCCAACGCGTCGACCACGGCGGCTCGGTCACCGGGGGCGAACCCGGTGCGGCAGGCCACGGCGAGCTCGGGTGAGGTCAGCCAGGTGACCGAGGTCATCGCTAACCCGCCACGCAGGTGAGCCTCGACCTCGGCCATCAGCCCGACCATCACCCGGGCACGACCCTCGAGCCCGCCGCCGCACTCGCGGGCCTCTCGGGCCAGCCGCCGTTCGGGGACCACAAGGGTGCAGAACGTCTCGGTGCGCACCGATGCCCCGGTCAGCCCCGTCGCGAGCTGGTCGTTGACCTGGGCCGCCAGCGGTGGCGCGGCCGGGTGGCGGTGGCGGTCTCTCCACACCGCGCGTTCGGCGCCGTCCTCGGGCACGGTGCGGACCAGGAAGAGGACCTCGTCGATCAGCTCGGTGCGGCACGCCAGGTCGAGCAGCTCCGAGAGTGCGGTGCCCTGACGGTGCCGTTCGGCCGGCTCGGTCATCCCGATGCCGGGGTGGACCAGCGCGGCGGTGACGGCCCAGGTCCGGGCACCGTGGTCCTGGATGATCGCGACCCTGCGTGCTGCCGGCCCCTGGGGTGGGCCGTCGTGGATCTGCAGGCACTGCAGCACCCCGGGTAGGTCGGCTGCGTCCAATGCCGTGGCTTGGCCGCGTGAGGCCGCGGACCGGAACGAGGTCCACCCGCGGGACCCGCCCCAGGCGAAGCAGGTGGCGGCGATCAGCCAGCCGAACGCCGGGCGGCCCCGGACGGGGATCACGGTGACCGCGAGGACCGCCACCCACGCGACCAGGAGCAGCCCCGCGAGGGCCCAGCTCTGCTCCTTGACCGCCCAGAAGAACGGCAGCACGGTCGTTGCCAGGGTCAGAAGCTGCCATCCGGACAGGCCGAGGAACCAGCCGATCCGGTCGCGGCTGTAGTCGGAGTAGATCGTCATCGTGGTCCTCTCACAGGTGCCGGGACAGGCCCGCACGGGGCGTGGCCTGGCTTGGAATAGAGCCGAAGTCGGGGCGGGTCAGAGTGCGGCGGCTGCCGCGGCGTCCCCACCGCCGGCACCGGCGGCTGGGCCTCCGGTGGAGGGGGCAGACGCCTTCCCAGTCGCAGGAGTCGCGCTGAGGTTCGAGTTCGCGGGGGGCGTGGGTGTGGGCGGGAAGGGCGCCGTCACGGTGGCAGCGACATCTCCGGTGGAGATCCCCGGTTCCGTCGACCCACCCGACCCTGGGGGCGTGGAGGGGGTGTCGTGGTCGGCTTCGGCGGAGCTGCCGCGAGGACCCGGGCCGGTCCCGGCCATGCGACGTGGCCCACTTCCCGAGCCGGTGAAGTCGGGTTGGTAGGAGTGCGAGCCGACGCC
Source organism: Marmoricola sp. (assembly GCA_044227235.1). Lineage (GTDB taxonomy): Bacteria > Actinomycetota > Actinomycetes > Propionibacteriales > Nocardioidaceae > Marmoricola_A. The sequence continues at coordinate 378,605 of JBGAFN010000001.1, forward strand.
CATCTGGTTGGTGACATCGGAGCCGATCGCGGCGGCGCGTGACCCGATGGACCCTGCGATCCCCACCCCGGCGGCGGCGACGGATCCGACGGCGCCGAGCTTGCCCAACGCGCCGCTGAACCGTTGGGTGGTGGTGTCCTCACCGGTGGACTCCCCCGCTGCGCGTCCGTTCTGGTCCGTCGTGGAGGCCGCCGACCCCGCTGCCGAGCCGCCGGCACCGCCTGATCCCGAAGCCCCGCCCGACATTCCGCCCGACATGCCGCCCGACATCTGCCCCGACGCTGCACCGGGTCCCCGCCCCAGGAGCCCTTGGAGGCCCCCGTTGGCGACCAGGCCTTGGCGCATCGCGGCGCCTGAGGATGTCGACGGGTCGACGAACGCCAGGAGCTTGAACAACGCCAGCGGGGCGAAGCAGGCGATCAGGATCAAGACCACTCCGGGCACCGCGGTGCCAATGGCCGCTTGGACCCCACCGGCTCCCCCCCTGACCGCATCACTGGCCGCAGCACTGGCTGCAGCACTGGGTGCGGCGTCGCCGGCGGTGCCGTCAGCGGTGCCGGAAGTGGTGCCGGTCAGGGTGCCGGTCAGGGTGCCGGTGGTGAGCTGCACGCCGATGCCCAGCACCAGCACCATGAGGACGGGGGTGAAGGCCGCGGCGTGGAACCACCGCAGGCTCTTCCAGAACCAGGCACGACCCGCGTCTCCGACCAGACCGGCAGCAGAGATCGGGGCGGTGGCGACCAGCACCATCAGGGCCCCGGCGCGGGCGAGCATGACCAGCAGATGCCCGATCGCTGCGACCCACAGCACCAGTCCGAGCAGCCCGAGCACGGTGGCCACGGTGCCGTCGGTGATGTCGTCGGTGGAGAACTGGGACCACGGCTTCCACTGCGCCCAGGAGTCCACGTGCAGCAGGGTCCCCATCAGCGCCTGGGTGAGACCCCCGCACGCGGCGATCACGGCGCCGCCGTAGGTCAGCCATCCGCCCCACACGATCAGGAACTGGCCCAGGCCGACCAGGGTGGTCGCCAGGCTCCGTCCGTCGCGCCGGAAGGCCGCGGTGCCCAGCTGCACCAGGGTCAGCACCACGACCAGGCTGACCGCGATCCAGAACGTCACCGGGTACGCGGCCCGCCCTGGTCCGTGTTCGGACAGGTCGGGGGTGAGGAACGAGTCGGTCAACGTCAGCACCAGCCGCAGCATCCACAGCCCGGCGTTCCACAAGCCCACCATCGCTGCGGTCCACCCGCTCGCGACCACCGCACCGGCTGCTGTGCCCAGGTAGCTGAACGGGTTGAGCACGTCCCACCAGTCTCGCGCCGTCGGAATCGCCAGCTGAGCGTCCACGGCCGCCCCGAGGACAGGGACGACCGCCAGCGCCCGCAGTTGGCCCGCGTCCCCACGGCCGGTCACTGCCCCAGCCCCTGAACTGAGTCCGGACCCGGGTCCTGGCCCGAGTCCTGGCCCGGATCCGGGTGGGTGCGTGGTTCGCTCCAGTGCCACGATCGCCAGCCGGCGCGGTGGGCGGCCTCGGTGCCGGGCCAGGTGGAGGGTGCCGTTGCGGGGGGTGTGCCGGGTGCGATCAGCCACCGCCCGTTCGCCGGTCGGGCTCCCGTGGCCCCCGCACCGGTGTCTTCGTGGGCGCCGGGTGTTCTGGGGACCCATTGCATGCGTTCGCAGTGCCCGTAGCCGATGCGGGCCTCGGTTGTCACGATCGCGCGGACGTCGAGCAGGACGCAGGCCAGCACCCAGTCAGCCCCGTCGGTTCCTTTGACCATGCCTGCTGCGGGGGTCGCGGTCACGGTGGTGGTGGCGTCTGCTGTTGTCCCGGACCCGGTGGCGGTGAGGAAGGCCTGCACGTTGGCGGTGAGCGCCCATTGCGCTGAGCTCGATTGTGGGTTGGGCAGGGCCCAAGCGTCGTACACGCCGCTGGTGACCTCCAGGCTCATGGCCTCCAGGACGCGGACCTCGAGGGCTGCGAGCTGCCCGACTGCCCCGGCGGGGGTGTGGGGGTAGCCCGTGGTGACGCCCGCGGGCCCGGGATCGGAGGCCAGCGGGACCTCGAGGCCGGGAAACGCTTTGGTGGTGAGCGGGCCCGGGCGACTGTCGACCGGGGCGACCCGCACCATCGGTGCGGCCGCGATCCGGTCCCGGCGAACCCGACGCTCCTGCGGCGTCAGGACCTCCCGCTGAATTTCGGCGGCACCGGTCCATGCCTGGGTGGTGGCACCGTGGGGGCCGGTGGAGGCTGCATCACCTCCGATCGCACGCACGACCGTGTAGCCGAGCCCGGTGACGGCCAGGGCCGCCGCGATGACGCCCGGTAGCTGGTGGGCTCAGACACAGCCGGCTCCGGTGATGCCGGTGATCATCGAGGGCAGCACCATGTAGGCGACGGCGGCGAGGAACACCACCACGACGGAGATCACTCCGACCTTGGAGGCGTGGGGCATCGCGAAGACGCGGCCGGCGACCACGGCGCCGACTCCGACGACGACGCCGACCAGGAGCAGGGCCAACACGCCCCAGAGCACGTACCCGGTGAGCTGGTCCTTGTACTGGTTCGCGTTCCCTGGCGCTCGAGGACAGATCTTCACGATCGGACCGCCGACCTCGTCAAGGACTCGGAGGGTCACGAACTCCACGACGGTGGGGACACCGAACATCACAGATCTCCTCGGTTGCGATCGGGTGCGGGGCGGGTTGGGGTCGCGGGGAGGGCCGCGTCGAGCACGTGTCGGGCACTGTCCAGCAGAGGGCGGGGCAACGGCACCGAGTCGATCCCGGAGATGCTCAGTCGGCGGTCGCTGGGGATCACGAGGACGTCGCCGATGGACCAGAGTCCGTGGGTGCGTGGTCCGACCAGTCGACGCAGGCTCCCGGGCAGTCGCCGGGTGCGCAGCGTGAGCGCGGCCACCACCGGGCGCGCCGGCGTCGGCCCCGGTATCGGCCCCGGCGTCGGCCCCTGCGTCGGCCGCTGCGTCGGGTCCTGGTTCTGGGGTTGGAGAGCTGGGGTTAGCTTGAGGAGCTCGAGGGCTGCCTCGAGTCGACGCAGTCCGGGGACCGAGGCGGTGGCGACCAGGACGATCGGCGTGGTCGATCGGGTCAACGGGCCGAGCCAGCCGTCGATCTGGTGGCACTGCTGCAGGTCCCAGCCTGCGTCGACCACGGTGAGCCTCTGTTGTGCCGCCGGCCCCGATGAGTCCGTTGCGTCCGTCGCGGTCGTGCTGTCCAGCGGTGTGGGGGTCGGGAGGGCATCGGGTGAGGTGAGGTCCAGCGGGGGCCGCTCGATCAGGACGCTGCACGTCGCGCCTTTTCGGCCGAGGCGTGGGTCCTCGCGGCGGCCCTGGCGCCAGCCGGAAGGGTGAATCCCGAGTTCGGCGGTGGCCGCCGTCGAGAGTCCGGCTGTGGGACCGCCGCGACACTCCACCACCCGTGACGGCTCCAACTGGGCCGCAGCCGTTGCCACGGCCAGCGCCAGGGTGGAGGCCCCGGACCCACCGTGGCACCCGAAGACCAGCACGACGTCCTCGTCCGGGGCGGGCACCCACCCGTGCGCAGGACGGGACGGGTCGGCGCCAGCTGTACGCAGGAGAGCCTCGGGGGCAGAAGAGCGGCGGGGGTTGCGGAACTCGCCGGCCTCGACCGCCTTCCACGCTCGCCGCAGCTCGTCGACGGCGACCACCGGCCGGGACACGACTGTCGAGCTACGCACCGGACTCACCAGTGCACCCGCTGGTCCCTGCGAAGCCTGCCCCATGCAGCGCCGTGCTCGAGATGCCTGCGGGGTTGGAGCTCACTTCGAGTGCGCTGCGGATCTCGCGTGGCGTGAACCTGGTCAGCGCCAGCCTCGCCTGCTGGACCTCGCGGAGCCGTTGCACCGAGCGGTCGAGCAGCGCCAGGGCAGCCCGTTCGCGTCGAGGGCTGGCCGCTTCCAGCAAGCGCTGCAGCTGGACCGACGCCTGAACCGACTCCTGGACCGATGCCGGTCCTGCCGTGGACAGCGACGAGGGCACGGAGTCGTCGGACCGTTCGTCATGCACCGCGCCCTGCGGGATCCGGGGATCGATCATGGTCATCACCTCGGACTCCCTAAGCCCCGGTGGGGATCTGGGCGGCCACACCGGCCGACACGACCAGGTGCAGGACGGTGGGGTCGGTGTTGTTGCAGGCCTCGGTCAACGCATCCAGCGCCCTACGGGTGCGGCGTCGCACGGTGCGCACGGACACCCCGTACTGCTGGGCGGCGATGCGGGAGACCTCGTTGGCCATCAACCCGCCGTTGCCGCGTCGGACCCGGTGAACCGGAACGTCGTGGGAGGCCTGCACCAGACGCGTGATCAGCTCGCGGTCATCGGCGGTGAGGACCTCGGTGGTACACGCCCAGTCCAGGAGGGCGTCGAGCTCGTCGGCCGGTTGTGGGCCTGCGGCGCGGTCCTCGGCACGCATCGTCCAGAACGGCCCGACCGGGTCCACGGCCCGGGTCCGACTCCAGGTCCGGTCGGTTCGCTGCAGGTGCTTGGCTGACCCGTGCGAGGCGAGGATCTCGCATCGGGTGGCCTGCAGGATGTTGGCGGCCACGCGCCGAAGCCGGTGGTGAGGGAAGCAGCGGATCTCCACCCACAGCTGCGAGGCGACCAGCTTGTCGATGTCGGGATCCAGCGCACGAAGTCGGCGTGCCAACGCGGTCGCCCCGGGGAGCAGTGCCCAGGCCATCAGCCGAGCCGCCACCAGGTCGTCTCCCCCGTCGGCCGATGCCAGCGTGACCAGCGCGTGCAGGACGTCGTCGACCTCACTGGGGTCGCCGCCCTTCAGCCATGTGCGCAGCGTGTCGGGTCGGGTTGCCCGCAGTACGGGGTGCTCACGAACCCAGATCGGCCATCTCCCGGTGGCCTCCCGCAGGACGTCGGTTGCCTGGTCCAGCTCAAGCTGGTGCGCGACACTCATCGCCGCTCCTTCCGCCGTGGTTGTGCACGGTGAAGGTGTCGGCAGTGAGTGACCCGGATGGTCCCCCGGCCTGCGCACGCGAGGTCCCCCGCAACGGCATTCACGGTGTCGCGAGGTGCCCCCCGGTGGGGGGACCATGACAAAACCCCAGGTCAGCAGGGGTCCCTCCCCGTCACGCAACTGGACCGTGCTGTGCGCAGGGGTGCCTGAAGCGGCAGCGCAGACGAGTGCACAGAGAGGTGCAAGGAGAGGTGCACAGAGGGGGCACAGAGGGGGCACGGGCGGGTGCATCATGTGGTGATGGAGGTTTAGTCGTCCGACGTGCTGGCTGCCGCCCTGCAAGATGCGTTGATCCACGTGAGCTTGGAGAAGGACAACTACCAGCCCCACCGCATCGACCCAACCGGGGACGGGGTCCGGCTCACCCTCACTGTCCGCGACGACCCCAGCGTCTATGCCCTCGAGTGGTCGCCGCGCCCGCCGTACGTGGGGGTGAGCACCGGTGAGCCGTGCGCGACGCCGCAGGAGTGGGCCCAAGAGGTCTGGCTGCTCCTGATGGAGGCGGTCGACACACGCAGCATCGACGGGGCTCCCCGGACGCGGCTGCCCGATGGCGTCGTTCTGATCGGCCTCAGGACCGGTTGACGAGGCCAGGCCGACGGTGCTGGCAACTGCCTGCGCCTGGGCGCACGGACGCTGTGGTGCGTCAGCTGGCGTTCTGGTTGCGCTGCGCCCAGCGTCGCAGGATCTCCTCGCTGCGTGGCGAGAGCTCAAGCGGCGGTTCGCCGTTGCGCCACTCGTTGCACAGGTCCTGGTTCACGATCCGGGCCGCTTCGGCGTCGTGACCTTCGGCCCCGGTGATGGAAGCCAGGTCCAGCACGACGGCCTCGTCGTCCGGGGAGACCTGGAGGGCGACCTCGTTCGCGGCGCGTGCCGATGCGGTGTCGTTCTCGTGCAGTGCGTGGACGGTCAGGGTGTGGGCTACGTCGAGGATGGCGACGACGAGGTGGTGGTCATGCCGATCGCCCTCCCACAACCAGGTCCACCCTTGGGGGCGGAGCTGGTCGAAGGGTCGGCCGGTGACCAGGCTCAGGGCTCGGCGTAGGTCCGCGATGCCCTCCGGTCCGCCCCGGGTGGTGCCGCGGAGCCGGAGTCGTCGGAACAGGTCGGCGTCGACCAGGACGTCGTCGAGCTGGTAGGTGCGGGTCCCGCGCGTTCTCGCGGCCCGTGACTGGGTGGCATCAGGGAGGTGGTTGGCCCCGGTGTGGGGGTTGGGTCCGAGCCAGTCGCGGACGACCGACATCACCTTGCGGACACGGTCACCGGAGATCGCGAAGGCGTCCATGATCTGCTCAGTCGTCACCCCATGCGGGTGCAGCGCGAGATAGGCGACGACTTCGGCGTAGTACGGCTTGCGTCGCTCCAAGGTGCCCGGTGCCTCGACGGCGACCGGGCCAAGCAGCCGCAGCCGGGGCAGCAAGCTGTTGTCGCTGAACCAGGCCGACAGGTCTGCATCCAGGGTCGGGTCGGACTCGGAGACGGCGTCGGCGACCGAGGTCAGGACCGTGGGCGCGAGCGCCTGCAGGTCCTCGCTGGTGGTGGCCGCGCGGGAGGTGTACTCGTCGTTGGGACCCGGCAGAAGCGTGCCGACCTCGTCACCGACATCACCCACACCACGGACGTCGTGCATGTCGCGGACGTCGCGGACACCGGGGACCACCGGAGCACCGGTGGCACCGGTGATGCGCTGCCGTGGGAGGGTGACCTCCACCCGGGGTGCGCCGGCAAGATCGGCCGACGCCCGCCACCCGGACACCGCCAGGTGGTCTACCGGGACCTCGACACCACCGAGGTCGCCCTCATCGACGCCGCGGTCGGCGTCGTCGTGGTCGTCTTGGTAGCCGGTGCTGTCGTCGACGTCGCTGGTGGCCAGGATCGCGGCGCAGCCGCGCGCCTCGTCCCCGGTCAGCCCTGTGGGGATCAGGTCGAGGCCGGCTGCGGGGGCGATGACCCGCCCCGTGGCGGTGAACAGCAGCTCGAAACCCTCCGCCGGGTGGTCGCCGATGAGGAGTGCTGCGGTGCCGGTGCGGACCGGGTGGCTGGCGATCAGCTCGACCAGCTGGGTCAACCGCGACGGCCCCGCTGTCTGGGAACCAGGCCGGGCGTCTGCTGCTTCGTCCTCTAGTGGGACGGCGCGGTGAGCGACCAGCAGTCGAGCGGTCACCAGGTCGGTGTCGTGTGCCGTTCGGACGGTCGGCAGGTCGGGCGGGTCCGGCGTTGTCTGGCGGTCGATCTGAGCGACCGCTTCGGCGATCGCCCGGTCCACTGCATCCCCGACATCACCGGCATCCTCGGAATAGGACGGGTCCCCATGCTGAGCGCTGGGACCGGTGCCGATGGACGGGCAGGTCCTCACGCGGGCTGGGCGGAGCGTGGCGAGGTCGTCGAAATCTCCCAGGCAGTCGACGTACACGTCACGAGCCCAGGGAGCGGTGGCGAGCTCGGTGACGGCGTGCCGGGCGAAGTCGGAGGCGTAGTCGACATCGCCGGTGACCCGGAGGACGCCGAACTCCTCGAGGTTGAACAGCCAGGTCGACCCGTTGTCGCCGGTTCCCACGGTGACCAGCAGCGGGTATGGGGCGGGGCTTGCAGCGTCCACCGGGTCATCGAGTACGGGGTCGACTCCAGGGTGCTCGGGTGGGCCGTCTTCTGCGGCGGTGGCGTTCGGGAGCCGCCAGTGCAGCCGGTCGGCGACGTCTTCCCACGGGGCCGGCAGATCGGCGGGGCGGGTGAGGTGCAGGACGAGTCCCGAAGCGGTGAGCTCGGTGGCCGCGAGCCGAGGCATCGGGAGGTCTCGGCTTCTCTGCTGGAGGGCGAGCTTCTGCAGGGTGGTGTGGATGTGCGAGAGCGCCGGCTCGGTCAGGGCGCCGACGCTGAGGATGGTGCGTTCGACCGGTGCCAGTCGCGTAGGCGTGTCAGGGAGAGTGCGGCCGGGGCGGCGAGAGCGGAACTGGTCACGGCGCCGGGCACGCAGCAGGCGGTACAACGAGGCGGCCAGCAGGCCTCCACCCGTGGTGAGCCCGAGCAGGACCCAGGGCGCCCGGATCTGCGCGCCCTCGTCCCGCGCATCCTGTGCTTCGTCCTGTGCGACGTCCTGGGCGCCTTGGGGGTCGGATGCACGGCTTCCGGGCTTCGGGTCAGCTCCCTGCTGGGTCTCGCCCCCCACTGCGTCAGGCTGTCCTCGGTCAGGGCTGGGTGTCGGCGCCGTCGACGGCTGTGGTGGGGTCGGCACCTCGCGCGGCGTAGCGATCGGGGGGACGCGCAGGGTCCAGCCGGGCCGGATCAGGTCCGGGTCGGTGAGTCGTGCTGCGTCCGGCTGGGTGCGGTCGCGCGAGGCGCGGAAGATCCGCGGGTACGCGGCGGCGTCACCGTAGGCGTCCTTTGCGATGCCGGACAGGGTCTCGCCGGGGCGGACAACATGGAGACGCCGGGCGCCGTGGTCCGGGATCCGCTCACTGCCAGCCGCCGAGCGAGCAGTGGAGGGCTGGTCGGGGACCTGGAGCACCCAGCCCGGCTCGATGTGATCGGGGTTTCCGTCAAGGAGTGCGACGTTGCGGCGTTGGATCTCCGCGTACCGCTCGCCGCTCCCGAGCAGATCCTCGGCGATGCTCCACAGGCTCTCCCCCACCCGAACGGTGTGGACCCGTGTCCCCGGTGTCGCATCGACTCGACCCTCTTCGTGCGTACGGGTCGTCCCGGTGGACACCGCGCTGCTCACGGGCCCGGTCGTCGTGGATGTCGTCGTGGATGTCGTCGTGGAGGTTGCGGATGCGGGGTGGTACGCGTAGTCGGTGGGGCTGGTCAGGGTGGGTGGGACCACGAACAGCACCAGGTCACCCAGGCGACGGTGCCGATCAGGTTCAGCGCGAGGGTGCCGTCGTCTCGTGTGGTTAGCGCCCCGAGGAGGTCGCCGGGTGCGGGGACGGTGGAGGGCAGGTCGGGCAGCCCGAGGGTGATCAGGAGTGCGGGTAGCCCTGCTAGCAGGACCAGGAGGAGCAGACTCGCGGCGAGTCCGGTCAGGCGTTGTCTCAACGTTCGGCTCCTCCTGCGACCCGTACCAGGCGGGCGGTGGCGCTCCCGGTGACCGGGAGCCGGGTCAGCCCGATCAGTGACAGGAACTTGGTGCGGTACGTCGTGGTGGTCCGGACGACCAGGAAGGTGCCGTCGACCACGCGGACGGAGCCATCCACCCGGGCCGCGGCCAGGTAGCCCAGGGCTGCGCGTTTGGCCGCGAGGGTGTCGGCGAAGACGCCGTTGCCCTGGATAGCCGACGATGCCTGCACCTGCTCGCCGCCGGTGCGCGCAGCTTGGGCGGCGACGTCGCGGATGCGTTGCTGGTCGTGGACCTGGCCGCTGAGGTCGACGGCCAATCCGACCAGGATGATCATCACGAAGCTGGCGGAGGCGAACCACACCGTGACCACGCCACGCTCATCGCGTGTGACCTGCCGTTCTGCGTGACGGCCGTTGCCTCGGCCGCTACCTCGGCTGTTGCCGGGGCGGGCCATTCCGGGTTGACGGCTGAACGGGGGCGTCATGACCGGGTCCTGAAGGTGTCGAGCGGTGAGGTCATCGTGGCGGTGACGACCTTGGAGTCAGCTACGCCCGGGATGCCGACAGGGCTGAGGTCGACCCGGCAGCGGACGGTCGCACCCAGGGATGCGGCCTCGCCGGGGGCGGTGTTGAACGCGGTGAGGTCGAGGCTGACCTGCACGGTGAGGCAATGCAGGCCCTGGTCGCGCAGGCTTTGCACCGCGGACTCGTGGGCCGTCGACTGGGCCTCGAATTCGGTGCGGGCGATCGAGGCGGCTCGGACTTCATCGACCGCGGCGGACTCCACCGCCTGGTGAGCCAGGGCCATCCGGGCGGCGAACAGGATGAGCCCGACGAACAGCAGGAAGGCCGGCACCCCGACCACGGTCTCGATGACCGCCGAGCCGTCCTCACCACGGTGAGTCCGCGAGTCCCCCCGCCGTCGGCGGACACCCCGGACTCGTCCGACGTCGACGACGGTGAGACGCCTACCCATCGGTCAGGACCTCTCGCGCCCGGGTGGCGCTCTGGGTGACGGTGACATGCCAGCCGGGGATGACGCTGAGGCTGGTGCCGGACACGGTGACCGTGACGAGCCGACGGTCGGTCTCACCGCTGACTCTGATGCGCTCCAGGACGTCGGCACCACCCGCATCGCTCACGAAGGTCCGTGCGGTGGCGATGCCCACCGTGAGCGTCTGGCCTTCGCCGCCCGCTGCCCGGGCGCCTTCCTGCGCCGCGGCCAGGGCGACGGTGCGGGCGTGATGGTAGAGCGCTGCCTGCATGCCCAGGAACATCAGCGTGAACAGGGCGGGCATCAGGATCACCAGCTGCACCGAGACCGAGCCGGCCTCACCGGCCCTCCCCCACCGCGGACGGCAGGCGCAGTCCGGTGCCCTGCTGCTGGCAGGCACCCGAATGGCCGCCGTCATGGGAGACGCGGGTGGTGGCGGGGTGGGTGGGGACATGGGCCGCTACTGAATCTGCCCGGCCTTGTCGATGACGAAGGTGCGGATGGCGGTGACGACGATCGCGACGATAGCGATCAGTGCGACCGCCCAGATGACCTGCTCGATCGTGACCGATCCGCGCTGGTCACGGCGCTGGTCACGGTGCCGGTCAGGGTGCCGGTCAGGGTGCCGGTCAGGGCGCCGGTCTCGCCGCTGGAGGTTGGGCTGGGTGACCAGGTGGGTCAGGTGGAGGTGGAGCAGGATCAGCAGACGGGTCATGAGGGTTCCTCTCTGGTGGGTGGCGCGGTTTTCGTCGGGCGAGGCGATGACGGCTGCCAGGACAGCCCGAAGGTCAAGGGGCAGGGCACCGGGCGGCGACGTCGGTTAGCTGGGGTGGTCACTGGCCGCCGCCCAGGACGCGGAGCAGGGAGGGGGCGACGAGGATGCCCATGAAGATGACGCCCAGCAGGCTCATCGGGATCGACATCTTCTCCCCGATCTCGTTGGCCCGTCCGAGCTCGGCGTTGAGCATCGAGGTCCGCATCGCCGCGGCGCGGGCACGGAGGTTGGTGTAGATCTGGGCGCCCTCTTCGCCGGAGAGCCGCATCATGTCGGCCAGTTCGTCGAGCTCGGGCAGCCCGAGGTCCTCGGCCAGATCGTGTAGGGCGTCCCAGGGCGGGACTCCGGACCACCGGGAGCGTGCCAGTTCCTCGCTGAGCCGCTGGAACACCCAGCTGTCGCCGACCAGGGAGGCGACCTCCATCGCCTGCCGGGATCCGGACCCGGAGTTCCGCTCGAGTGCGACCAGGTCGATGTAGGCGCCGAGCGCGCGGGAGAAGTCGATGCGGGCATGCTTGGCCTCGTCGCGGACGTTGTAGTCGGGGAGGAAGAACATCAGGGCTGCGAACCCCACCGTCCCGGCCACTGGGAGGGTGAGCGGGATCGACCATCCCAGGACGGTCAGGAACCAGGCGAACATCGGCGGGATCAGCACCCCGACCGCGGCGTAGAGCACCTTCTCGCCGTAGAACCGCACCGGCGTGATCCGCAGCAGCGCCAGCTCCCGGGTCGGGGTGCGCAGCCACACGCCAGCCGGAAGTGACCGCAGCGCCCAGCTGCCGAGCCGCTCCCGCAGGTCGGGCCGTGCCGTGCTCGCCTCACCACCGCCGCCAGCCGGCGACCCGTCGGCGTTGCCGTCCTGGCCTGTCCGGCGGGATCTCCTCGCTTGGTCCGGGGAAAGCTGGTCGAGGGCGTCGATCAGGTCGGGGTGGGCCGGGGCCAGGCGCAGGACCAGCAGCGCAACTCCGGCGCCGATCAGGACACCGGCGAGTGCGGCGAGCTGAACCCCGGTCATCGGGCCGGCTCCTTCTGCTTCATCGTCTCCGCTCCAGATCGAGGAATCTGGTGGGGTGAGACGCGGGGGCGGTAGCCGATGGCCTTCGGACCGAGGATGCGTGGCAGGGGTTTGCCGGTGGCCATCGACTTCATCCAGATCAGGGTGCCGACGTAGGTGGCGAGGAGGGTGGCGAGGATGACCTGGCCGGCCGGGGACCGGTAGGGCTCGACGTAGGTGCCGCTCAGCGCCAGCACGGCAAGGACGCCGATCGTGATGAGGGTGACCCACCGGGCGGTCGCACGGGGCTTGGCGCGATCCGCCTCGATCGCGCGGCGGGCGCGGACGTCCGCGGCGACCGACTCGGCCAAGCCGTCCAACACGCTGGCCAGGCCCGCGCCGCGGCGGCGGGCGCCCAGGATCAGGTTCGCGGCCACCAGGTCACCGGTGGCGTCGTCGAGGTCCTCGGCGAAAGCACGAAGCGCGTCCTCGGTGGACCAGCGGGCCCGCAGCCGGGCCACCAGCAGGCCCACCTGCGGTGCAATTGCGGCCGGGGTGGAGCGCAACGTGGCCACCAGAGCCTGTTCCAACCCGACCCCGACGGTGAGGACCCCCGCCAGCGAACGGGTCCACTCCTCCAACGCCTCCAAGGTGTCGATACGGGTGGCCGAGGTGGGAGCGGCCAGCAGCATCGGCAACCCCACCGCTGCTGCCGGGCCGAGGACCACCGCCAGCAGCCAGCCGGTCGTCAAGGCGACGACCAGCCCGCCGAGGGTGCCTGCTGCCAGCCCCACACGGGTGCGCCGGCTCAGGTGGTGCATCCGCGACCAGATCCGCGGGGCGCGCGGTCCCGGGCTCTCCAGCACCTTCTCCGGTTGGGGTCGCAGCGACCAGCACAGTCCCAGAACACCGGCCACGACCAGTGCGCCCGAGAGCGCCGCAATCGTCGCCGACGGCTCGAACACCATCGACACCTCGTCCACCGCGCGGACCGGGTGGACCACGGCGACTATTCGGTCGGCTGCGTCGGCTGCGTAATCGACTGCCTGGGTCACAGCGGCTGCCGTGTGCGCGCTCATCACCGGGTCCCCCGTCCCGTGGTGCCCTGGTCGAGGTAGTCCTGCAGCCGGAACCCGTAGGGCTCGAGGTCCCGCAGCGCATCGGGCAGGATGCCCGGGACCGACGGCCGGCCCGGGGCTGGTGCAAACACCTGGGTCGTGGCGTACCCCTTGAGCTGCTCGCCGGGGGCGATCGCCAGGATCTCCTCTACCCACCGGTCCCGTCGCGCCGTGTCGTCGGGACCGGGGACGACCTCCATGTGGAGGTGAACCACCAGGTCGATGGTCTCGGCGAGCTTGGAGGTGGCCAGCTGCTGGGTGACGTGGCTGCCGGCCTCCATCGCACAGGTCACCAGCTTGCGGATGCCCGCCTCCGCACCGGCGGCGTGGGTGGTGCTGATCGAGCCGGCCCCGGACTCCATCGCCTTGATCATCGCCCACACCTCACGGCCGCGGACCTCACCGACGATCTGGCGCGACAGGTTGAACCGGAACGAGTCATACATGGCCTCGTCCAGCGTGAACTCGCCGGCATGGCGGCCATCCGGTCCGACCTCGCCGGACCCGGGGCGCGACTCCCACGCGTGCACGACCCGGTGTTGGTCCGTGAGCTCGTGCAGGTGCAGCTCGTACTCGGTCTCGAAGGTCCCGATCGCCTCCCACGGCCCGATCTCGGCGCACAGCGCCCGCACCATCGTGGTCTTCCCCGACCCCTGAGCGCCGGTGACCACGATCGACTTCCGGGCCCGGACCGCTGCACGCAGGAACGAGGCGCACACCGCGGTCAGCGATCCGCGCTGCACCAGGTCGTCCAGCGTCACCCGGTGCAGCCGGTGACGGCGGATCACCACCGACGGGCGCGGCGTCACCCAGGCGACCGCAGCCAACCGGGCGCCCCCGTCCAACCTCAGGTGCAGCCGTGGTTGTGCCTCGGAGAACGGGCGGGCGTTGACCTCACTGCGCGAGGCCAGGAACCCCAGGAACTCGATCAGCTCCGCATCGGAGTCCGCCACCGCTGGGCCCGGTGTCATCGTGCCGTCGATCAGTTCGAGGACCACGTTGTCGTGGCCGCAGATGATCACGTTCTCCACCGTGTCGTCATCGACCAGCGGCTGGAGCCGACCCAGACGGAACAACGCGTCGAACACTGCGGCCGCCAGCCGGGCCTGGAGGACGGGCGGCCACGGGTCAGCACCGTCGTGGAGGCTCTCGGCCACGGCGACGTCGAGGAGCTCGGCGATGATCGCCCGTCCCAGTGACTCCTGCTCGGCTCGGCCGACCCGCCCTCGATCCGATGCCAAGGCTGCGGTGAGCTGCTCGGAGGCCCGGGCCCGGAACGCAGCTACCTGGGACCAGTCCAGCTCCCCTTCGGAGCCGGCTGATGCCGTGGCTCGCTCAGCGCGGTCGACTGAGGGAGGGCCGGTCGGGCTGACTCGGTCGCCCGGGTTGTAGGTGTAGTTGGCCCGGACCCGCCCCCGTTGGGCCGCCGTCCTGGCTCCTGGCCCCGGGGCAGGCACTGTCTCATGCGAAGGCGCGGATCCGGATCTCGTGGTGGGCGCTTCGGCGGGGTGAAGTGCGAACAGGGGAAGGGTGTTGAGGTCGATGCCGAGGGGTCCAGGTTCTCCTAGTGCGGTGCTCTCCGGTGAACCGCGCCGGCGAGGGTTTCTGTCTGCAGACCCCACTGCCTTCGCGGACGTCGCGGACGTCTCATCGGCGATCGCACCAGTGATTGAGTCGGTGATGGCGTCGGTCATCGGGCCACCCCGTTCAGTCGCAGGGCCCGTTCGCCCGCCGCGGCACGGATCGCTGTCGACGCCACTTGGATGCTGCGGACGAAGGTTGAGGTCTCGAAGCGGCGCGGGGTCGTGGCGCCGACAGAGAACACCTCGGCCCCCGCCACATCCCACGGGATGGACGCCAGGACGGGTGCCCCGAGTGCCTTGCTGACCTCGGCAGCCCGGTAGGGGCGGCCCTCGCCGACCAGCAGCACCCCCACCGCGGGACCCGCGAGACTCACACCGTTGCTGGTGCCGCTGCCGTTCGAGCCGGTCAGCTCGGCGGCCCAGGACCGGGCAGCGGCCACGGCGGGCAGTGAGGTGCGGGTGACCAGCAGGGCTGTGTCGGCGCCGTGCAGAAGCGCCGTCGGTGCGCCGGTCAGCCCGAGACGGCCGGCGTCGACGAGCACGTCTTGTCCGGTGGCCTCGAGTGACCGCAGCACCGGCAGCAACGGTTCCCACAGACCGGCCAGGGTGTGGGCCTGATGATGCGACCGGCTGCCGGCCAGCAACTGGGCTTGGCCATGGGGCAACGCGATGGTGGTCGCGGCGATGGCGGCGGCGAGGTCTCCGGTGCGGTGGGCCAGGGCCAGGTCGACCAGGCCATGCGGGTGAGGTACTTGCCCCCGGAAGTACCCGGCCAGGATCGCCGACCCTCCGGTGGGGTCGGCCTCGACCAGGAGCACCGGCCGTGGCCAGGTGAGCGCGAGGGCCAAGGCGGTGGTTGTCACCCCGGGCGACCCCGTCGCCGACGTCAGGACGATGAGCGCCATCAGCGTTCCCTCGACTCCAGCACCAGGCCGACACGTCCGGTCGCTGCCCAGCTCGTGACCTGGGGTGCATCGGCCTCGGGCACGATCACGTCAACCAGGAGCCCGTTGCCGTCGACGGCGTCGTGGACCGACAGCACCGTCGCCGGCTTGGAGGACGGCTCGCCGGCCTCCGGCTCGCCCGACGTGCCGGGCGTGAGCACCAGCCGCACCTCGTCACCCGCCACGAGATCGATCCCTGGGACCATCCCCGGCGTCAGCGCGATCCCAACGACCGCCTCGCCCTGGGCCGGCACCATGGTTGTTGCCACTGCACCGGGTGTCAGGAGACTGCCCGCACGGAGGTCGGACGCGGCGCGCTTGCCCACGATCGCGTCACGCTCACCGACCGGGACCGGGCTCAAAGCGGGGTCGAGGCTGACCCGGACCCCAACCAGATCGTCGGCGCTGATCACCTGCCCGCGCTGAACAGTGGTCCGCAGCGCCAGCACCTGTTCCGCGTCGCTGCCACTGGCGTAGACCCACACCCCGACCAGCGCGCCACCACAGATCAACGCAGCGGACAGCACCCCGAGCATCGGGCGCCGGCGGAGCTTTGCTGGCGTCACACCTGCGCTGCTCGGGTTCGGCCTGTCCTCGCGCGTGCCTTGCGCATCGAGCCGGACCGGTCGTGCCTTATCCCCCGTGATCGTCATGCCTGGCTCCTCGCAATCAGTCGATGCCCTACTGGACGAGCACCTGCAGCTCGCCGATGCGGATGCTGGTCGTCTGGATGAGCGGATCGAGCCGGATCGTCCCGGACTGGCCCGCGCCGGCCCAGTTCACGACCCAGTAGCTGCTCGCACTGACCGGGAACACGCCACCGGGCTGAGCCGAGCTGGTCTGCTCGTAGGTGTGCCCGCAGGTCGGCGAGTCCCGTCGGCCAAACCGCGGCTCGTACGGCGTACCGGCTGTGGTGCACGTGACCGACGCCCCGTCCCCCATGGCCCACACGATCTTCTCCACGTTCGCGGTCGCGGTGATGGTGATGCCACCTGCGGACGCGCTCACGGTTCGTGGGCCGAACGACGTCCCGTCCGGGTTCGCCACCCACAGCCACGTCGGCATCCCCACCAATCCCACGCTGTCAGGACCGGGCTTCGGCACGATGCCGATATCGATGGCTCGCAGAAGCATCGAGGCGATCGCCTGCCTCGCCACCTGCTCAGGCGTGGGGCCTCCTGCCGAGCTCGGCGGCGGGTTCGCCGACCAGAGGAATGCGAGCAGATCGGTCTGCGGCTGGAAGCATGCGTAGATCGCGCCATCCCCGGGCAAGTGGCCGGCCCAGACCGGATCATCGGACTCGGGTTGTGGATGCGCCAGACGGATGTAGCACTGGTACGAGTTCGACCAATACCCATCAGACGCGTGGCATGGCACCGGACCAGCCGGCGGACGCGTCAGGTGCTTGATGCTGGGATCCCAGAAACACGACGCCTGCGCGCCACTACCTGGGCCGGGTCCGGGGTCGGCGCCCGCAGGAGGGGTTCCCGGATCGTCGACCCAGATCGTGCAAGCGCCCGTCGCCAGGTTTTGGCGCTGACAGACAGGATCTGCTGTCGCCGGGGTCGACGCGCCACCCATCACCATGATGACCGCGACCATGCCGATAGCGGCTAGGAAACGCATGGGCCCTCCCCGATGTCCCTTCCGCTGGCGACCCTCCAGCCGCCACGTGGGTCTTTCGCGTACTTGTAGTTAGAGACCAGAAGCCGAGTCGTCACCTGGTCCGGACGACTAGGATTCACCACCGACTTGCCCCGGCCATTAACCACGTCTACGCCCGCAACGTCGTAGCAGACATCAACGTTGACTGTCGGAACGACGCCTGTCTTCGGGGACGAGTTATCGAGCTTGACCTCCCGAACCTTGAGAGAACCGATGACGATGTCACCGGTCTGGACCCACCCCCTTTCGCGCCAGGTCTTGAAGGAGTGCTGCATGGCGGTCAACTCAATCGATGTGCTGACCTTCTTAAGGAGGGACAACGGTGATGACGAGTCCTGGCCCAGCTGATTCACGATGTCGTTGTACCGTCGGACCGTCGTCTGGGCGTCTGCCGCGGCCTGGTCACGCGGCGAGAGCGTTGGGGTCGGCGATCCCGAGGTCGACGGCGGGGACGACAGCGAGACCGTAGGACTGGGCGTCGATGTCGGTTCGTCACCTGAGCCACCCGAACACCCCGCGAGCAGCACGCACAGCCAGACCAACGAGATCCGTCCCCCGACTGATCGCATGCTCTCCTCCTCGGATCCTCGAGAATCCCTAAGTGCAAAATCCGCGGTAGGCGGTCAAGTCGGCCGCTTGAGGTCGGCCAACAGGGCGCAAGGGCAAGACCGGTACAGACGGGGGCGCCTTCGGGCAACAGCCACCAGCGGACGGTATGCGCTCTCCGTCATAGGTCCCCCTACGATGCTCCGACTTCAACCGGGCGCGTCGGCAACCGGGTCGGATTCGATTCGACCACAAGGCTCGAGCATTCACGTGAGGACGCGGCGAGGCTGTGGAAAAGTCAGTGTCTGGGACCGCCCTGCGTTGAGGAGCGCGCTCGAGGGAAAGCAGCGCCGACTGCGCGGGCCGCGTTCAACTGCTCGCTCGCACCAAGTGCTGAAGCGGAAACGATCAGGCGAGGAGTTGGCTGGCACTGGTGGGCCTTGGCCAACACCGCTGAACGCCGCCTCACCTGCATAAATGCTCGTAGGAGAGTCCTGGAGCTGTTGGCCGCAATTGGTCGCCGCCGAACCTCCTGCGGACTGTTTGCCGACAGGACTGTAGGCGGACTGCTGGCTGTGTTGGGTCCTTCCGGATCGGGGTTGACGGGGGAACTGCCGTTGAGCTCTCTGGATCTCTCATGAAGGTCCCGCTTGGCCCTTCGAGTGTCAGCGAGACCGGAACATGTGCGACGACTACCGCGGCTCCCAGGACGTGAGGGGTGGTCCCGGAAGCCGCGGTGTGCACCGTTCCAGCAGCAGGTCCGCCGGATTCAGCGGGCCGGAAGGTGTCCGTGGGTGCGGACCGAGGCCACGACATCGGCGATGGCCCGCACGACTGCCCTGGACGACGAGGTGCCTCCGACCAGAGCGACGTGGGTCGAGTCGACGCTCCGATGCACCGAGTTTGTCGACAGTGCCGCCAGGGCGTCCTGCGCAGCCGGCCACCCTTGCGTGTGCTCCGCGGACTCGGTGGTCGTAAGGACCGCCAACGGCCGCCCACCGAGACTCGTGAGCGCCTGCGCCTGACTGAAGACCTCCGGGATCATCGAGACCTCGTCGCGCTGGTTGCGGAAGGACTTTGCCGCCGAGGTGACGGCATCGACGCGGGCCGCGTCCTTCTCGGGCAGGGGCGAGGCACCGGGGAGCAATTTGCCGAGGCCGGTGCGAGACAGGGTCGACAGCGGGCCGTACAGGCGCCGCATCATCTGGTACTGGCTCGGGAAGGACCGCATCCGAGCGAACTGCTCGGGGCTGGAGCTGTCCAGCAGGACCATGCCGGCGACCTCACCGGGGTAGCGGGCGGCGTAGGTCATGGCATAGGTACCGCCGGTGGAATAGCCGGCCAGGACGTACGGGCCGTGCTCGCCGGCCTTGCCGAGCAAAGCGTGCAACTCGGTGGCGGACTGGACGCCGTCGCGGGGGCTGGCGGCCTCCTGGCTCCATCCCTGGCCGGCGCGGTCGTAGGCGCAGGTGCGTGCCGTCGGGGAGATGGCGTCGATGACGCGTGCCCAGTCCGCGGAGGTGCCGCCGAGGGAGTTCGACAGCACGACGGTGGGCGAGCCGGTGCCGTGGCAGTCGATGTGCAGGCGGTGGCCGTCGACCTCGTACAGCTTCCCGGCGGCTGGGTAGGTCGCACGGTCGTGGGCGACGGCGATGTTGCCGGCCACGGCACCGACCGATGCCGTCGCCAGCACGACGAGGACGGGGACGAGCACCCAGCTGCCCTTGCCGGGCACTGCGTGCCGCAGCTCGATCCACACCCACCCGACCAGGGCGAGCATCAGCGGTGGCCACACCCAGTTCAAGGCGTCCATCGTCTGCGCGCCGGGACGGACCAGCAGCAGGCCGGCGCCGGTGACGCCCATGGCTCCGGCGGGCACCGTCGCCCAGCGCTGCGGCGCCCGCGAGCGGCGCTGTCCGAGCACTGCCATCACGGTCCAACCGATGGCGAACCCGACGAGCAGGGCACCGGTTGTCACTGCCTCACCCGCACCTGCGAAGACGGTCATGGTGAGCAGCAGCGCGGAGGCTGCGCCCGCCGCGACGCCCGCGAGCAGGGTGCGGCCTCGCGCCTGCCGGGCGTGGTGAGCGGCACCGGCGTTCGTGTGCTCCTCGGTCGTGCCGGGTCGGCCGGCGCCTCGGGTCGTGGTGGTCATCATGGGTCTCCTTGTCGAACGGTTCCTGCAGGACGTGGGGGGAAGGTCAGGCGGTGGGCGCGAGGGCCGCGTGGGCCGGGTCGCCCGCGGCGGCCGTCACCGGGGCAGGGCGGCGGCTCGCACGCGACCACTGCCAGAGGCGGGCGAGGAGAGTCGCGCCGGATGCAGATGCGACCGCGAGGGCCAGTACGACCAGGGCGGGCCACGTGTAGAGCGCGGCGGTCCAGGTCACGTCCCGCCCGACCAGCGTCTCGGCGAGGAGCGGGAACGACGACCCGCCAACCAGAAGGAGCACCGCAGGCAGCAGGGTCAGCACTCGACGGACCGGTGCGCCGGTGCGCCGACGAGCCCATCGGCCGGCACGCAGTACGCCGCTTAGGCCGAGGACGAGGGACAGCAGGGTGAGGACGGCCAGCGCGGTGTCGACGCGCGTGGCGAAGCGGGGTCCGCCCGAGGGAGGGGGGGCACCCTCGACGATGTCGAACACGCCGTGGGAGATGGCGATCTGGTCCAGCATCATCGGCGACCCGGCGTTGAACAGCATCACCACGCCAAACCGGGCCTGCGGCCAGATCGCTTCTTCGGCGGTGTAGGTGAACAGGCTGCCGCTGTGATCCACCCGTGTCGGGTTCGTAGCAGGTCCGCGGGTCTCCCAGCCAAGGGCATACCTGGAACCAGGGACGGACGCCGTGTGAAGGGTCCGCATCCCCGCTGCCGAGACCAGCTGCGTGCCGTCGGCCGACCTGCCGTCGTGGGCGTTCACGATGAGCCAGCGGGCCATGTCGCGGGCGGAGCTCACGACGCCGCCGTCACCGGCCTCGAAGGTGTTCATGCCGTGCGCGGCGAAGGCGTGTCCGTAGGCGGTCACGTGTCCTTCCGGCAGGCCCGCGACGGCGTCGTTGCCCATCGTGGTGCTGGTGCTCGTCGTCATCCCGGCGGGCGCGAGGACGTGGCGACGCAGGTAGGTCCCGAACGGCTTTCCGCTGAGCTGCTCCACCAGGCGGGCGGCGACCTGATAGTTCGGGTTGTGGTAGCTGTACGTCGTTCCCGGGGTCGTGGCCAGGTGCGCGGTCCGCAGGCTGGCCACCGCCTCCTGCAGCGTCCTCGGTTGGGTGCGGCTGAGTTCCGGCACCGTCGCGTCGGTCAGCCCTGACGTGTGGTCCAGCAGGTCGCGGACCGTGATCTCCGCGGAACGGGGGTCGTCCACCTGGAACTGTGGGAGGTGCTCCTGCACCGGGTCGTCCAGCTCCAGCCGTCCGTCCTCGACGAGCTGTATCACCGCGAGCGCGGTGAACGACTTGCTGAGTGACGCCACCCGGAACAGCGAGTCGCCGGTGATCCGCTTGTCGGTCGAGTCGTGGCCGTAGCCGCGCACGAGCAGGACCCGGTCGCCACGGACGACGGCGACGGCAGCCCCCGGGACGGCCGAGTCCTTGATTTGGGTGCTCATGAACTCATCGATGCGTGTGGCGACCGCGGCGGCGTCCTGCGTCGTGACTGGGCCCGCCGGGTTCGGCGTGGACGCGGCAGCGGCGTCCGAGGGGTACGCCGCAGCAAGGAGCGGGACCGCCAGCAGAACTACGGCGACCGGCCGGACGAGCCGCCGCCCACCCCCTGGCCGGTCCGATGGAGCTCCGTGAGCCGAGGGAGCTGATGGGCGCCTCGGCGTGTTCGGCGTCGTGAGGTTCACCGCGAGGTTCATGGATCGTTCTCCGTCTCGGAAGGAGCACGGGCGCGTAACTCCTGCTGTTGAGCGTCGGCGCCCTGAGGCCCGGTCGCCCCGGTCAGATGGCCGGGTTCGTGCGATCAGGTTCCGCAGCGCTCCTTTCCGGCCGCTGTCCGTGTTCTGTCCGCGCGCGTCCGGGACCCGGCGGGACCGGCCAGCACCGGCCGGGACCGGACGGCAGGCCCGCGGGGCGGCAGACAGCGCCTGGACAGCGGCGCCGCACACCCTGGAGCGGTGAGGACGACCGATCGTGAGAGAGCGAGCGCGTGATGGGTCATCTGCAGTTATTTGTCGTCGGTATGAGGTGCCGCCGCTGCGTGCGGGAAGTGACCGCGCGACTACGCGACATCGATGGTGTCGACACCGTCAGCGCCGACCCCACCGACGGGTCCGTACGCCTCACCGGATCCATGAGCTTCGACGACGTCCTCGCCGCGCTCACGGGCACCGAGTACGCCGCCCACCTCGACACCCGGCACGCCGCCAGCCACGACGCAGGCCGCGACGCCAACCGGGAGTCCGCCGACAGCGAGCACCGCGTCGGGGACGACAGCGGTGGGACAGCCGCTGGACAGCCCGCGACGTGACGCTTGCCTTGCGGCCGACAACACCAGCAGTCACCAGCAGACGCCGTACTCGAGTTCGCGGTGTCTTTCACAGAAGGGTCGTCCCCATGTCGTCCACGCCTTCGGTCACCGAACCCCAGCCGACCAGGAGCAGCCGCCGTTGGCTCGCCCTGGTCGTCATCGCCGCGGCCCAGTTCATGGTCATCATGGACACCTCCATCATCGGCGTCGCGTTGCCGAAGATGCAGCATGAGCTCGGGTTCACCCCGCAGGGCCTCAGCTGGGTGTTCAACGCCTACGTCGTCGCGTTCGGCGGGCTGCTGCTCCTCGGCGGCCGGCTCTCCGACCTGTTCGGTCCCCGGCGCCTGTTCACGATCGGCTGGGTCGTTCTCGCCGCCGGGTCACTGCTCGCCGGGTTCGCCGGCAGCCCCGCCGTCGAGCTCGCCGGCCGTGCCGTGCAGGGCGGCGGGTCCGCACTGATCGCACCCGCCGCCTTGACCCTGCTATTCATGACGTTCGGCTCATCACCCACTGAGCTCACGCGCGCCCTCGCCCTCTACGGAGCTGCGGCACCGGCCGGTGGCACTGCAGGCGTGTTCCTCGGTGGCGTCCTGACGCAGTACGCGTCCTGGCCGTGGGTGTTTTTCATCAACGTCCCGCTCGCCGTCGTCGTCGTGGCCGTCACCCGGTCGGTGATGCCCGCCGGGACGACCCGGCACGGGTCGGTCGACCTGTCTAGCGCTGCGACCGTGACCGCCGGCCTGGCGGCCGTCGTGTTCGCCGTGGTCCGCGCACCCCAGGCCGGATGGGCCTCGCCCTCGACGCTGCTGTTCGGTGTCGGCGGGGTGGCGCTGCTGGGTGCGTTGGTCGCCATGCAGGCGCGGCTGCGGGAGCCGCTGGTGCGCCTGGGCATCTTCACCGCGCCGAACCTCGCCGCATCCAACGTCGCGCAGTTCCTGCTCGGTGCGGCCTGGATCCCGATGTTCTTCTTCCTCAACCTCTACCTGCAGCAGGTCCTCGGCCTCGGCTCGTTCGCTAGCGGTGCGGCCCTGCTGCCGCTGACGGTCACCATCATGGTCGGCATGGTCGGCGCCGCCCCGCGACTCATTGCTCGCTTCGGTCCGAGGACCATGACAGTTGGCGGCCTCGCCACCCTCGCGGTCGGCCTGGCTTGGATGTCGCAGTTCCGCGCCGACGGCGCCTTCGCCGTCGACGTGCTGCCCGCCAGCCTCCTCGTGGCAGCCGGCATGGCGATGGCGTTCATCCCGTCCCTCGGGATGGCGCTGTCCTCTGCAGCGCCCGAAGAGGGCGGCCTGGCCTCCGGGCTGGTCAGCACCAGCTACCAGATCGGATCCGCGCTCGGGCTGGCCGCGATGACCGCCCTGGCCGGCGCAGTCAGCCACGGTGAGACGCCGCAGGCGCTGACCTCTGGGTTCTCCGCCGGCGTCATCGGGGCCGCCGGCATCGCCGCAGCCGGGGCGGTCAGCGCCTACGCCTGGCTGCGCAACCCCACCCCGGCCGAGAGCGCAGTGCCCTCAGTCGACGGCAATCCGAAGCACGCCGCTGCCTGATCCGTCCGCAGCACCGGCCGGCTCCCGAAGGCCCGCGACGGCCCCTCGTGGGGCCACAGCTCAGCTGTGGCCCCACACCCCGACCATCTGGCCGGGGCGACGTCAGCCCTTCACGACGACGCTGGAGTCATCAGCAACGAGCAGCAGCCCAGACCCAGGAGTTCCGATGACCACCTCACTCATCATCGAAGAGGACCGCGGCACGTACACCCGTTGCGAGCGTCGGCACAACGGCTACTGGGGCGGCGACTCCAGCTCGCACCCCGTGTACAGCCCCCGTGACCTCCTGGCCCAGCTCGGCAGCTCGACCAGGGAGTACCTGTCATGACGACACCCATGACCGACGCAACCCCCGCCACCATCACGATGTGCGCGGTAGCGCAGCACCGCTACGGCACCTCCGAGGTCCTCTACCTCGCGTACCTGTCCGTCCCTGTCGCCGGCGAGCACGACGTGCTCATCCGGGTCCGGGCCGGCGGGCTGGACCGCGGTACTGAGCACCTGATGAACGGCAAGCCGTACGCTGTGCGACTCGCCCTCGGCTTCAAGCGGCCGAGGAATCCGGTCCCAGGCCGTGACGTCGCTGGCACCGTCGTCGCTGTCGGCTCGGCCGTGAGCCGCTTCGCCGTCGGCGACGACG
This sequence comes from Marmoricola sp., assembly GCA_044227235.1. GTDB lineage: Bacteria > Actinomycetota > Actinomycetes > Propionibacteriales > Nocardioidaceae > Marmoricola_A. The sequence goes on from JBGAFN010000001.1 coordinate 402,942, forward strand.
TCTACGGAGTAGCCCCCGGCTCGTTCGCCGAGTTCGCCGTCGCCACCGAGTCCCAACTCGCGTACAAGCCGGCGAACATATCGTTCAACCACGCGGCCGTCATTCCGGTCTCGGCCGCCACCGCGCTGCGGGCACTGGTTGACGGTGGCCACGTCCAAGCGGGCCAGTCGGTCCTGGTCACCGGTGCCTCCGGTGGCGTCGGCAGCTACGCCGTCCAGATCGCCAAGGTCTACTGAGCCCACGCGACCGCCGAGTGCAGCGCAGTGAAGGCGGACCTCGTCACCTCACTCGGCGCCGACCGGGTTATCGACTACGCCAGCGAGGACTTCGCTGACGGCACCCGCCGCTACGACCTCATCGTGGACATCGGCGGCAACCCCTCCCTGCGGCGTCTGCGACGAGCACTGAAGCGACGCGGGACCGTCGTGTTCGACGGCGGCGAGGACGCCGGCGAAGTCCTCGGCATGGGCAGGCAGCTGCGAGGTGTCTTGCTGTCGGCCGTCGTGCGCCAGCGGCTCGTCCTGCTGCCGACCAAGGAGCGCGGCAGCGACCACGAACGCCTCGCAGACCTCGTCGAGGCCGGAAAGCTCACCCCGGCCCTGGACCGCGTCTACCGCATCGAAGAGGCTCCGCAGGCGATGCGCCAGCTGGAGGACGGCCTGGTCCGCGGCAAGGTCGCCATCACCACCGACCTGTAGTCCTCCTCACTCGATCAGGCGTAGTGACCAATGCCCGATGGTCTGCCGCGCCGCGGGCGTCGCCCACGGCGGCCCACAAACCGACATGATGTCCCCGAGGGACGGGAGCCGTCGTGGACCAAGCTCGGTACGGCCTGCTCGGGCCGATGGAAGTGCACCTCGACGGTGCGCCGGTGAAGTTGCCGGGCACCGCCGAGCGTGCACTGCTGGCGCAACTGCTGCTCAGCCCCGGCCGTACCATCCCCGCCACGCTGCTGGTGGACCGACTCTGGTCGGAGGCGACCCTGCCGGTCGACCCGATGAACGCCCTGCAGATCCGAGTCTCCAAGCTCCGCCGGAGTCTCAAGGACATCGGCATCGGGGACGTGGTGACACGCGAAGGGGTCGGCTACCGCGCGGCGGTCGACCCAGCGACCGTAGACGTGCACCAGTTCTCCGACCTGCTCCGACGTGCACGCTCCGAGAGCGCCCGTGCCGCCGAGGACGGCAAGGTCAGCAGCGAGCAGCTCCTGACCTACGACGACGCATTGGCTTTGTGGCGTGGCACCTCGTTGAGCGACTTTGCCACCGAGCACTGGGCCATCGCCGAGTCCGCCCGACTGGCCGAGCTCAGGCTCGCCGCCATCACCGAGCGCACTCGACTCGCACTCACCCTGGGCCGGACCGAGGAGGTTGTATCCGACCTGGAACCGATGCTCGCGCACGACCCAACCCTCGAGTCGCTCGCGGGCTTGCTGATGACGGCGCTGTATCGGAGCGGCCGCCAAGCCGACGCGTTGGAGGTGTTCACGAGGACTCGCACGGTCCTCGACGAGGACCTCGGCCTGGAACCGTCAGTGTCGTTGCGGTCCTTGCACCAACGGATCCTGCGACAGGACGCATCCCTCGGGGGACAGCAGGACCCCGCACCGACCCCATCGAACAAGCCAGACCCACTGAACCAGCTGAACCTCCCAGCTCAGCCGACCCCGTTTTCGGCTCCAGAGCCGACACGACCGGGACGCACGACTGACTCCAGAGCCGTCCCCTCCAACCTGCCTACCGTCCTGCGTCCCCTCATCGGCCGCGACACTCAGCTGGACGCGGTCGGTGAGCTCCTCGGCGGCGTCCGGCTGCTGTCGCTGGTCGGACCCGGAGGCGCGGGGAAGACGTCCCTGGCGCTGGCCGCCACCGCCCGAGCTGCCGCCTCCTTCCCCGATGGGGCGTTCGCGGTCCGGCTCGCGGCGCTCACCACCGCCGACCAGGTTCCCGTCGCGGTGGGCGACGCGGTCGGGATGCCGATGGACGGCGCGTCAGCCACGGACAACGTCACCGACCGCCTGGCCGAGTACCTGGCGCGTCGGCGGCTGCTGCTGCTGGTCGACAACTGCGAACACCTCGTCGAGGCCGTAGCCAGCCTCATCGACGACCTGCTCAGCCGCTGCCCTGGCATCACCGTGCTGACCACCAGCCGCGAGGCGCTCGCTATCGCTGACGAGATCCAGCTCAACGTCGGACCACTCGAAGTACCACCCGAGGGCACCCTCACCGCCCAGGTGCTCAGCTATCCCGCAGCACAGCTGTTCGCCGAACGCGCCCGCGCCGTCCGACCAGGCCTGGTGTTCCCGCCGGCGGACCTCGATGCGCTCGCCTCCATCACCCGCGCCCTGGACGGCATCCCGTTGGCACTCGAGCTCGCCGCAGCGCGCATCTCAGCCCTGTCCCTGGCCGAGGTCGACCAGCGGCTCACCAACCGATTCACGCTCCTCACCTCCGGCACCCGAACCGCCGAAGCGCGGCAACGGACCCTGCGCGCCACCGTCGACTGGAGCTACCAGCTGCTCAGCGACGCCGAGCGGCGAGCGTTCGACCGCCTCTCGGTGTTTCACGGCGGATGGACGTTGCACTCGGCTGAAGGCGTCCTCGCCGACGAAGACGCCCCCTACGGCGAGGTCCTCGACACCATCGGCCGACTCGTGGAGCAGTCCATGGTCGTCGTCGAACCCGGCCCCACGACCCGATATCGGATGCTTGAGACGCTGCGTCAGTACGCCGCCGACCGCCTCACCGACTCAGGGCTACGCGGGGCCGCCGCCCGCAACCATGCCGCCTACTTCGGGCGTCTGGTCGAAACAGCCGAAGTCGGGCTCCGCGGCCACGACCAGAAGCAGACGCTGCAACTCCTGCGCGAAGAACAGCCGAACATCCGCGCCGCTCTGGCGTTCCTGACCGGACCGGACGGCGACCGCGACGCCGCCCTGCGGATGGCCGGCTCGCTCGGCCTGTTCTGGCACCTGGGCCGCCACCTCGAAGGCCGCCAAGTCCTGAGCGAGCTCGTCACTGACCAGCCCGACCGAGCCGCAGCCGCCTCGCCTGCCGCGCGGGCGTTGGCCCTGCAGGCGGTCTCCCTCGTGAACCGTCCACGCGGCTGCCTGGTCCACCCCCACCCCACCTGCGCCGAGACCGCCGCCGAGAGCCTGGCGCTGTTCGAGGAGCTCGACGATGGCTGGCACGCTGCCCTGTCGAGGGTCCTGTGGGCAGTGGAGGGAGTCACCGGTGCTGACCCCGACCGCACCCAGGCGCTCCTGGCCGCTGCCGAGGAGCAGTTCGACCGCGACGGCGACCCGTGGGGGCCTGCGGTCATCGGATTCGTTCGCATGGAGACCGCCGCCAAGACCGGCGACCTCGACGGGACCATCCGCATCGGACACGCCACCGCAACCGCGTTCCGCCACCTCGACGACGACTGGGGACTGTCGGCCATCCTGTACCACCTGGGCTGGGCGCTGCGGCAGTTCGGCAGGTACGACGAGGCCGCCCGCGTCTTGGAGGAGGCCATCGACGTCGCCCGCCGCGCAGGATTGTGGAACACCGCCCAATGGGCACTGGCCGACCTGGCAGTGGGCAAGATCCACCTCGGCGAGCCCGCGGCCGCACGGGAACTCTTCGACGAGGCCCGGGCCGCCTCGCAAGAGGTTGGCGACGGAGCCGGAGAGGTCCTCGCCGAGCACGGCTACGGGCTCCTCGCCCACACCGCGGGCCGCTGGGACGAGGCCCGGCGCCACTACGAGACCGCGGTCCGCGGCTACGCCGGTCTCGGCACCCCAGTCCCGCAAGGAGCCGCCCTGGCCGGTCTCGCCCGGTGCGAGGAGGTCGAGGGGAACACGGCGGGCGCACGACGCCATTTCAGCGAGGCACTCGCGCTCGGCCGCAAGCTCGGCGAGCCGGCGGTCACAGCCTCGGCCCTGGAAGGACTGGCCCGCCTCGCACAAGCCGACGGTGACCTCACCAGCGCCGCCGACCTGCTCGCCGAAGCAGACGGAATCAGGCAGCGCTTCCACCGACCCGCACCCCCGTACGAACGCGCCGGCCTTGCCGTTCACCTCCAGGCTTCCCCCGGCTCGCGGACGTAGGTCCGCCACACGTGCCGCCACGGGACCGCCAACAGGACCGGCGCGAGTAAAAGACAGGCGACCAGCGTCTGGGTGAACTCGTCGTCGAGACCACCAGAGACGGCCAGCGGCAGGGCCACAGTCCCGAGCCAGATCAGCTTCCACAGCGACTCGAAGACCAGCATCGGCAGCATCCGGACCGGATGACGCAGTCCCAGCAGCATGAGCACCGACATCGCCGTCAGGATGACCAGCACCACGCCCTCGTACCTCGGGAGCGCGTGGGCGTCCGCCACCCGCGGCCACCGCGTGACCACGAGACCGATGCCGACGAAACCGTACGCCGCGCGGAGCATCGCGACCCGACGGGGCGACAGGCTCGCACCTGTCGCCCCGGTGGACGTGACCGTCGTGGTCATCGCGAGACCTCCTGCTCGACGAGGGCCGCCGCACCTGGGTGGGACAGGCCGGTCGGGCCGGTCGGGTCAGTCCGGTCAGCGCGCTTCGGTCGACGCATCCTGGGCGGACGGACGACCAGGACCAGCACGAGCAGGAGAACCGCTCCTACCAGGACCGTGGCTCGCAGCCCGTCCCAGCGGACAGCCGACCCGTCGCGCGGCTCGTACGGGTAGTCGACCATCTTGGCGGCCGACCGCGCAGCGCCCGTGCCGGCGTCCCGGGACAGGCGGTCAAGGGCGCCCTGGAAGCCTGGACCGTCGCCGGTGACCGGGAGTGTCACGCGCCGGTCGACGTCGCGAGGAGCTCCGGTGACCAGGACCATCCCGTGGCGGGTGATGACCCATCCACGGTCGGCCAGGCCCACCGCGTGAGCGTCGGAGGCGACGGTGTGTACCTCGAACGCGGCCGCGACGTCGGTCTCCCCGACCCCGTCGGCCAGCTCGATGCCGACCGTCGGTCGTCCCCAGGGCACCGCCGCCGACACCAGCACCGGCGCGTCACCGAACCCGAAGGAGCGGTCTGGGAGGCGGGTCGATGCATCGGGCGACCAACCCGGGTAGCGGACCTCAGCCTGGATCCGCTCGGCTTCGGTCGCGCCGGCGATCCGGTCGACCAGGTGCAGCGCCCCAGCGATGCCGGAGGTGATGCCGGCGGTCGTGGTGATGGAGCCGGAGTCGACGTACCGGCGGTCTGCGACCCAGTCGACCTGCGGGTAGTCGCGGCGCAGCTGAGCGAGCCGCGACCAGTGCGAGGTCGCCTCTCGCCCGTCCAGCAGCCCAGCCGCGGCCAGGACCCGAGCCCCGTGGCAGACGCCCAGGACGTGGGCACCTGCCTGCGCTTGGGTGCGGACGAAGTCGCGCAGCGGCTTCTCCGCCGGTGACTCCGCATCGTTCAGTGCCGGGACCACGACGACGTCGGGGGTCGCGGTGATCTCATCGAAGGTGCGGGCGGGGAGGACCGCCGGGCCGCCCTCCACCGGCGCGACCGTGCGGTGCGCCGCGACGGTGAAGACGGTGAAGCGCGGTGAGCGGGCGAACACCTCGTAGGGGCCCATCGCATCGGTCCCGGTCGTGCCCGTAGCCCCGAGCACGACGGCGACGGTGAGCTTTCCGGTGCCGTACGGCGCAGCCGCTGGCAGCGGATCGACCTGCGGAGGGCGGGGGTTGAGCTGCGCCGTCGTGCGGCTCGAGCCGAGGACGAGGAAGCCGGCCAGCAGGGCAGCGGCTAGCACCACCCTGCCGACGGCGTGGAGCAGACGCATCTTCTTCGAACGGTTCGTGGGCATCGTGAATGACTTTCTTGACTGGGGTGTCTGGGGTGTCTGGGGTGTCTGGGGTGTCTGGGGTGTCTGGGGTGTCTTGTGTGTCTTGGGTGTCGTCATGGCCGGTCCTCAGTGGTGCATGTGCATGCCGGCGCCGCCCGCGATCTTCTGCGACGGCATGCGGAACCAGACCAGGACCGCGAGCGCGGCGGCGGCGAAGCCGGCGACGAGCATGGCGCGCGAGAAGGCGTCGACCACCTGGGCCGGGTCGGTGAGGCTGCCCGCAGCGTTCGCGGCCGCGGACAGGACGGCCACACCCAGGGCGGCGCCGACCTCGTGACCGGTCATGAGGAAGCCCGACGCTAGACCGGCGTGGCTCTCGGGGATCCCGGCCATGGCCGTGACCGACACCGGCGCGAACACCAGTCCGACGCCGAGGCCGAGGGCGACGAGCCCGGGCAGCAGGTCCGAGGCGTACGACGCGTGGGCGGGCACGGCGGCCAGCAGGGCGGCTGCACCGCCGGTGGAGACCAGGCCGGCGAGCGCCACGATCCGAGGTGCGAGGTGCGCCATCGCGTGACGGGCCAGGACAGCGCCGACCGTGATCGCGAACGCGAACGGCAGGAAGCCGAGACCGGCCTGCAGGGCCGTGAAACCGAGCTGCGCCTGCAGCAGGATCGAGGCCAGGAAGACGGCGCCGACGAGGATGCCGGTGATCCCGAGCATCACGACGGTGCCGGAGACCAGGGTGCGGACCTTCCACACGTGCGGCGGGAACAACGGCTCGGAGGCGCGGCGCTCCCACGTCGAGAACCCGACCAGCAGGGCCGCCGAACCGGCGAAGGTGGCCAGCGTCCGGCCCGAGGTCCAGCCGTGGGTGCTGGTGCCCGACAAGGCGAGGACGAGGGTGCTCAGGCCGCCGATCACCATGGCAGCGCCCGGCAGGTCGAAGCGGCGCAGCGACCTCGTGCCCGAGACGGCGACCCGCGGGATGGCGTGCAGGCCCGCGACGAGCGCGGCGATGCCGATCGGGACGTTGATCCAGAAGATCAGCTGCCAGCTCACCCACGTGGTGAGCGCACCGCCCACGACCACGCCGGCGGCAACGCCGAGGCTCCCGATCACGCCCCACAGCGCCAGGCCCTTGCGGCGCTGGTCACCGTCGTACGTCGTCATGATCAGCGACAGCGCCGAGGGCGTGAGGACCGCGGCGCTCATCCCCTGGATCGCCCGCGTGGTGACGAGCTGGGCGGCGGAGTCCGCGAAGCCGCTGGCCAGCGAGGCCAGGACGAACAGCCCCAGGCCGAACAGGAAGACGGTGCGTCGCGAGACCAGGTCCGCGATGCGGCCGCCGAGCAGCAGACCGCCGCCGGAGCACATGAGGTACGCCGTCACGACCGCCTGCAGGTCCCCGTCGCGCAGACGAAGGGCCTGCGCGATCGACGGCAGCGCGGTGTTGACCACCGAGATGTCGAGGACCACGAGGACCTGGGCGACGAGCGCAATCGCCAGGACGGTCCACGGTCGTCGGGATCGTGCCGTCGACTCTGCCGTCGACTGTGCCGTGAACTGGGCGTGGGGTTGCGGCTGCGAGGTGGCCGGCGTGGTGTCGGCGGAGTGTTGTGCGTGGATGGTCATGGCGTCTCCTGAATCGCGGTAGTGCCACTGACAGTGCTGGCACCCGGCGGAGCTCGCCCCGGCCAGATGACCAGGTTCTGACCAGTTCCTGTCCAGGTTTTGTCCAGGAGGCGCGCGTGTCCTGCTCACACCGGGCTGGAGAGCGGCGTCGATCCGGAGCCGCAGGGGCTCAGCCCAGTCGGGCGAGTTTGAGCCAGGCCAGCTCCGGCCCGGCACATGCGCCCGCCGACGCCAGCGCCTTGGGCTGTCGTTTCGCAGGCGCCTGAGACACGCAAACCGCCGTGTCAGCCGAGGACGGCTGACACGGCGGGATGGGCGTTCGTCGCGGCTAGTGCGACGGCTACGCCGGGGTGTCCGAACGAGGGTTGTTGTCGGGTAACGACCGACTCGAGGAGCTGGTCGTTGCCTGGCTGGGGCCTTAGGTCGCGGCGGGCGCGGTCGTCTGGGTCGGCAGGCCGGCCTCGACCCAGTCCTGGATGCCGCCCGGGTAGGTGCGGACGTCGAGGTAGCCGAGCTTCTCGAGGAGGCGGGCAACTGCCTTGCTGTTGCCGCAGGCGGGGTTGGAGCAGTAGGTGACGATCGTCGCGGTCCGGTCGGGCAGCAGGGCCGCAGCGTGGGTCTCGACGTCGTCCGCCACCAGGTTGACGGCGCCGGGAAGGTGCTGCTGGTCGAAGTAGCTCTGCGGGAGTGCGTCGACGACGGTGACGGTCCCGGCGGTCAGCAAGGCGTGCAGCTCGGTGCGGTTGATCTGTGGGGTCATGATGTGTCCTTCGATGTGTGGGTTGGTGGTGGTCAGTTCGGTGCGGTGCGGTGCGGTGCGGTGCGGGTCAGAAGGTTTTGGCCGCGTCGCGGGCCTCCGCCAGGGCCCGCTGACGGGCGGCGTCGGCGTCGGCGGTGGCGAGATTGGGACGGAACTCGATCGTGGTGATGTCCTCGATCCCGATCCAGCGCAGCCAGCTGTCCAGGTACGGCTGCTGGAAGTCCTCGCCGAACGACGGCGGCCGGCCCGCGCCGTAGACGGCGCTGGTGTAGATCACGGTGGCCTTCTTCCCGGTCAGCAGACCGGTGTAGCCGGCCTCAGGGTCGAAGCCGAAGACCATGCCCGGCTGGCTGACGACGTCGATGAACTGCTTGAGGATGTAAGGGACGCCGTGGTTCCACATCGGCACCGTGAACAGGTACTCGTCCGCCGCGGCGAAGCGCTCGAACGTAGACTTGGCCGCCTGCCAGGCGGCGGCCTGCTCCCCGGTCGGAGGCTGGCCCGCGAAGACGGCCATCTTGGCGCGCGCGGCAGCAGGACCGAACTCGGGCAGGGTGCCGTCCCACAGGTCGAAGGTCTCGACCTCTACCTCGGGACGGACGTTGCGGACGACGGTGAGGAACTCCTCGGCGATGGTGAGCGACTCCGAGGCGGCGCCCCGGGGTGAGGCTGAGATGTGCAGTAGGTGTGTCATGGTGACCTCCGTAGTTGTGTGCGCGTGCACGCAACTTAGCAGAGAGTGCGCGCGCACGCAACTAGCGGTAGTCTTGGGCCATGACTCGAGAGCGGAAGCATCTGGCCACGAGCGCCTGGGGCGCGCTGCTGCAGGTGCACGCCGCGGTGGTGCCAGTCCTGGACCACCGGCTCATGACCGAGGCGGGCATGCCCCTGCGGTTCTACGACGTGCTTCTGGAGCTGGCGGCGGCACCCGAACGCAAGCTGCGCATGACCGAGCTGGCGGACCGGGTCGTGCTGAGTCGGACGCGGGTCAGCCGGCTCGTGGACGAGATGGTCACGGCCGGACTGCTGGTCCGCGAGCAGAACCCGGACGACGGCCGCTCGGCCTACGCGGCGCTCACCGCCACCGGGCTCGAGCGCTACCGCAATGCAGCCCCGACGTACCTGGCAGGGATCGAGGAGCACTTCGCCCAGCAGCTGACCGACCAGCAGCTCAAGACCATTGCCTCGGCCCTCCAACGCGTCCTGGATCAGACCTAACCAGCGCGGGCAGCGGCGGCGCTGGCCACGGTTTGATGCCGGGTCCCTGACCAAGTTGGGCCCGCACCAGGCTCAGTTTCCCGTTCGGGCTCTCGGGTCAGGCCAAGTCGAGCCGGGCCAGCTCGTTGCGGGACGTCACGCCGGTCTTGGCGAAGACGTTGCGTAGGTGGAAGGCCACGGTCCTCGGCGAGATCCAGCATTGGGCCGCGACGTCCTTATTGGACAGTCCCTGGCTGACCAGGCCGACGACCTTGAGCTCCATCGGCGTGAGGTCCACCAGGGTGGAGGGGTCGCGCTTGCGGGCGGTCTCGCCGGAGGCCCGCAGCTCGTCGGCGGCACGATCGGCGAACGGCGCCGCACGCAGGTCGGAGAAGGTCTCGAAGGCGGCTCGCAGGTGGCGGCGCGCCTCGACCCGCTGGTGGTTGCGGCGCAGGTGCTCGCCGTACGCCAACTGCACGCGCGCCCGGTCGTAGGGCCGGTCGGACTGCGCGTGGTGCACCAGCGAGGACTGGAACTGCTTTTGGGCCCGAACGGGGTCCGACGCGGTCAGGGCACTACCGAACGCGGCGGCCGCTCGCGCCCAGGGCAGTCCTGTCGCTTGCGCGTGCACCTCGAGCCCATGTGTCCACGCTTCTGCCTTCGGCCAGTCTCCGGCGCGTACGGCGGCGTCAATGCGGTCCTGAGCGACCATGGCTCCCAAGGAAGGCAGCTCGACGGCCGCGAGGTGGTGCAGGGCTCCCGCCCCGTCGCCGGTCACCAGGGCCCGGATCCCCTTGGCCCACTGGGTGAGGTCCTGCACGGGCCTGGACATGATGCCGACCGGCGGCCGGTCCCCCACGAGCTCCTCGAGGTCCCCCAGCCGGTCGTCGAAGTCGGCTCGGCCCTCCAGGGCGGCTAGGATCGTCAGCCAGGCGCGGGGACCGGCGGTCGACGCGCTCTGCCCGAGGCCGGTGCCCAGGGCCACGGCTTCCTCGCAGCCGGCGCGCAGCTCGACCCAGCCGCCCCCGACGTATTGGCCGAACGAGAGCCGCTGGAGCGCGTAGAGGACCGCCATTGCGTCGCCCCGCTCCCTGGCTGCGGAGAGCATGAGGCCGTAGCACCGGGCGCACACCTCGTCGTCGCCCAGGTGCAGCGCTGCGTTCCCGAGGTTGCCCAACAGGTCCAGGTCCCGGAGCGTGACGTCGTCGGCCAGTGCGGTTCCAACCGCGTCGTGTAGGAGCGCGTGCGCCTCGGCGCGCGCCCCACCCAGGTCGGCGCGGGTGCACAGCAGCAGCTGCTTGAGGCAGAGGGTGCGGGGAGGGTCGTGCGCCGAGAGCGTCGTGTCGACCACTGAGTCGCCCAGCCGCGCGCCGCTGTCGACGCCGTGGCTGAGCGCCACCGAGGCGGCCACCGCCATCTCGAGCGCACGCTCCTGGTCGTGGGGCGCCACGCGCTCGACCGCCCCGACGAAGATCCGGTGGGCGTCCTCGGCGGAGCCCACGTTGACCGCGATGCGCGCCCGCAGCCGATCGAGGTCGGCGAGGAGGACTGGCTCACTCGCTCCCTCTTGCGCTGCCGCGAGCAAACCGCTGGCCCGGGTGGTCTGGCCGGAGGCCCAGGCGTTGCGGGCCGCCGCGACCCGGCGCCGCGCCGCGGAGGGGAGGTCCGGCGACAGCTCGGCCGCACGCTCGTAGGTGTCCGCAGCGGCACGGTAGCCGCCCCGGCTCTCCGCGCGTAGCGCCATGTCGTCGAGGGCCGCCACGAGCTCCTCGTCCGGAGCGTCCGCTGCCCGTGAGCGGTGCCAGGTGGCACGGTCGACGTCGTCGGTGCCCGCCAGGGTGTGTGCGAGCGCGCGATGGACCTCGCGCCGCTCGGCGACGGTCGCCGCCTGGTAGAGCGCCGATCGCACCAAGGGGTGGCGTACGGCCACGCTGTCGCCCTCGACCACCAGCAGCCCGGACCGCTCGGCCTCGTCCAGGTCGGAAGGTGACGCCCCGAGAGCGGCCGCCGCCCGGTGCACCGTCGCCAGGGACCCGGTGTCGTCGGCGGCCGACACGAGCACCACACGCTGGGCGCCCGAGCCGAGCCGGCGGCACCGGTCGAGGAAGACGCGCTCGACCGCCGAGGTGACCGCCAGGCGCACGGGCAACGGCTCGGCGCCTCCGAGCTGGGCAGCGCTCAGGGCGCTCGGCAGCTCGACGAGCGCGAGGGCGTTGCCGCCGGTCTCGGCGGTGAGGCGGTCCACGACCTCAGGGGCGACGTCCACCCCGACTCCCTCAGCGAGCAGTGACCGTACGGCGTCAGCCTCCAACCCGTGCAGCACGAGAACGGGAATGCCCTCGGGCGCGAAGGAGAAGCCCGACTCGCGGGCCGCGAACACCATCGCGACCCGGTCGGCCGCCAGGCGCCTGGCCGCGAACAGCAACGCGTCGGCCGAGGCGACGTCGAGCCAGTGGGCGTCGTCCACCACGCAGACGACGAGGCGGTCCTCGGCGGCTCCGCTCAGCAGCGACAGCGTGGCGAGCGCGACGAGGAACGGCTCGACGGTGCCGACCTCCTCACCGAGGGCGACCCTGATCGCACGGGCCTGCGGCACCGGGAGGCCGTCTACCCCGCCCAGCACGGGGCGCAGGAGGCGGTGCAGGGCTGCGAACGCCATCGGCGACTCCGACTCCAGCCCCTGGGTGCGCAGCACCAGCGCGTCGTCCGCCCCGGCGACGGCGTCGGCCAGAAGGGCCGACTTGCCGACACCGGGGTCGCCGAGCACCAGGAGGCTCCCCGCCGACCCTGTCCGTGCACCCTCGAGCAGCGCGGCCAGCCTCTTTCGTTCGACGTCTCGACCGTGCAGCACCTTCAGAACCTACCGCGCGAACGGATCCCACCGCCCGGCCCGAACGGGCTGCCCCGGCACTTTGACCGGGTCGAAGCAGGACGCACCACGCCAAGATGGACGCATGAGAAGCAACAGGCACCAGACCGCGACGTCGGACCTCGGCACGATCGCCTGGACCGAACGGACCGGAGGAGCGCTGACGCGCCGCGAACGGCTTGCCCTGGCAAGGCCGCTGGCCCGCGCGCACCGCGACATCGTGATGGGGCACCTGGCCCTCGCCGTACGCCGGCACCGGGGTCGCCACACCGACCTCGACCCGACCGTCGTCGCACCCCCCGACTCGACGACGGCGCGGGAGGCGGTGGCCGCCGCCCAGGACCTCCTCAGCCCCGCCGTGGTGCAACACTCCCACCGCGCCTATGCGTGGGGTGCAGCGCTCGCCGCCTTGGACGGGATCACCTTCGACCGCGAACTGCTCTACGTCGCCTCGATGTTCCACGACACGGGCCTGCCCAGCGGCATCCCGGACATCGACTTCACCGTCCGCAGCGCGGGCCTGCTCCGCCTCTTCGCCGACCGGCATGGAACGTCGCCGGACCGACGAGAAGTCATGACGAACGCCATCGCTCTGCACCACACCCCGGGAGTCACGACGGAGGCAGGGTCCGAGGCCTACCTGCTGTCCGCCGGCGCCGGCGTCGACGTTTTCGGGCTCCGCGCCGGCGACATCCCCGACGCGGTGCGCCGAGAGGTCGTCCAGCAGCACCCGCGACTCGGGTTCAAGCAGGAGTTCACGCGCCTGTGGCGGGCCGAGGCGCGGCAGGTGCCCCGCGGGCGGGCGGCGTACCTACGGAGCTACGCGGTCACCGACCTCACGATCCGCCTCGCCCCGTTCCGGGGCTAGTCACGTGACGGCCGGCGTAGCCATGGACGCCTGCCTCGCACATGCGGCGTTCCGGGACCACAGGCCCGGTCCTGGGGAGGATGGTCGCTGGCCACTCGTCCGTAGGTGAAGTCGACTGTCTGACATGGCGACAGTCCCGCTGCACGGTCGGCCGGCAGCGCCGGGGAGACACGGAGCGCCGGTGAACCACCCCGGCGTCGTGGCGACGGCAGCGATGGTCGGAACCGCCATCGAGTGGTACGACTTCTTCATCTACGGGACCAGCGCCGTGCTGGTGCTCGGCCACCTGTTCTTCCCGACCCACAGCCAGCTCGCGAGCTCCCTGCTGGCCTTCTCGACCTTCGGGGTCGGATTCCTCCTACGGCCTGTCGGGGCGGTTGTCTTTGCGCACTTCGGGGACCGCTACGGCCGCAAGCACACCTTGGTGGCGGCTCTCTTGCTGATGGGCGGGGCGACCTTCGCGGTCGGACTGCTGCCCGCGTACGACGAGGTCGGGCTGCTTGCTCCGCTGGTGCTGGTGCTCCTGCGCTGCGTCCAGGGGTTCGCCGTGGGCGGGGAGTGGGGCGGGGCGGTGCTGCTCGCCATCGAGCACGCGCCAGCGGACAGCCGTGCCAGGTACGGCTCGTTCCCCCAGTTCGGGCTGCCGTTGGGTCTCGCCGCGTCCTCGTTGGCGATCCTCGGCGCGTCAGCCTTGTCCGGGGACGATTTCGAGACGTGGGGGTGGAGGCTGCCATTCTTGATGTCAGGGCTGCTCGTCTTCGTGGGCTTGTGGATTCGCCTTCGCATCAGCGAGACCGACGACTTCCGCGATGCCAGACAGACCGGATCCACAGTGCGTTATCCCATCAGCGAGCTCTTGCGCCACCACCGTCAGGCTTTCGTGGTGGGCGTCGCACTCACGTTCGTCGGGCATGCGTCCTACATCGTCACGGCTTTCCTCCCCGCCTATGCGACTGCAGCACTCTCGTTGTCTCCGGACCTCTCCCTGGCGGGCTTGATCCTGGCCGCTGTGGCCGCGGTGGCAGTCCTCTTCCTGGTGGGGGGCCGGGCCGACCGGCTCAGTCGGTCACCCTTCGCTGCCGTCGTGGCGCTGTGCGCAGGTCTATGGGGGTTCCCTGGGTTCGCGCTCAGCGTGGCTTGGGGCGGCCCCGGCGTCGTCCTGGCGATGGTGGTCGGCTTCGCTGTCGTCGCTGCGCTGAGCGCGGTCCTGCCCGTCATGCTGGCCGACCAGTTCCCCGTGCAGGTGCGCTACACCGGTGTCGCGGTGTGCCACGACATCTCCGCGGTGCTTGCTGGGGCGTTGTTGCCGATCCTCGTCAGCTGGCTGGTCGATCGCAGCGGAGGGGCGTACTGGCCTGCCGCCGCCGCCATGGCGGTCGCCGGAGTGGTCTCGGTCCTCGGCGCCCTCTGCTACCGCTCGGTGGCTGTCCCGTCGACCTGAAGTACCTTGCGGTTCCGCTGATCGGCGGCGCACCTGGGGCTGCTGGGTCCCAACAAACTGACCATTTCGCGGTACGACCCCGACGCTGCTCGACACGCTGAACCAACCCTCACCTTCACGACCTGACAGCCATTCATGCCCCAACCCGACAGCACACCTGACATCACGATCGAGTACGAGACCTTCGGAGTTGCTGGCGACTCGGGCCGTCCTGCTCGTGATGGGCTTCGGCACCCAGCTTCTCGGTTGGGACGTCGATTTCTGCCGCATGCTCGCCGCCCGCGCTACGTCATCCGTTTCGACAACCGCGACTGAGGGCTCTCGACGAAGGTGGATGAACACCCTCTGCCGCGCGCAGACTTCATCAGTGCTGTGACGACCGGCGACTTCGAGCGCGCCCTCGCGATGGCGCCGCACTCGCTGCGGGACATGGCCGGCGACGGGATCAGTCTGCTTGATCGGCTTGGCATTGCGCAGTCCCACATGGTCAGGTCCTCGGTAGGCGGCACGATCGCCCACAAGATGGCGATCGAGGCGTCGGCCCGCGCGTTCCCGGAACAGCCTGGACAGCAGTAGGACAGCGGCCGGAAAGCGCGCACGTCGACGGTGGACGAAGCGGCCGCCGCGACGGTCCCAACGAGAACCTGGCGGTCTTGCCAGCGAGACCTCCGGGCTCCGTTGGCACGCTCGACTCACCGATCACCCCCCCCCAACACCGGAACCCAGGAGCAACACGATGGACACCACCAGCTCGCCCACCCCAACCACCTCGAACGCCGGATCTGACGGGACGGCAGCGGCCGCCGTCACCGAGACCTTCCACGTCACCGGCATGACGTGCGCGCACTGCGTCCGCGCCGTGACCGCGGAACTGATGGACGTTCCCGGCGTGTGCGAGGTCAGCGTCGACATATCCACCGGCCACGTCACGGTCGGCAGCGCCCGCCCGCTGGCCGAGACCGACGTCCGCGCCGCCATCGACGAGGCGGGCTACCAGCTCGCCTAACCCCGAGGACTGAGAACCCGGCCATTTCACCGGGGCGACGCCCCGGGCTCACCGCCGACAGTGAAGATCATCCGACTCAGCGCAGGAGACGACATGAACCCCACCGCCACCGAACCGACCACCGACACCGCCGATGCGGCCCGGGTCGAGTCCGAGGTCTGCGTCCTCGACATCGACGGCATGACGTGCGCGGCCTGCGTCAACCGGGTCGAGAAAGCACTGCGCAAGGTCGACGGCGTCACCACCGCCACGGTGAACCTGGCCGCGGAGACCGCCTCGGTCCGCTTCGACCCGGCCCTGGTCGACCACTCCGCCCTGTCGGCCGCAGTCACCAAGGCCGGCTACACCGGCACGCCGCGACCTCCCGCCCAACGCACCTCCACCGAGGCGACCACGGGCACTGGATCGGCCACCAGCACGGGGGCCAGCGCGGGGACCAGCGCGGGGACCAGCGCGGGGACCAGCGCGGGAGCCGGCACGGGAGCCGGCGAGGTGGAGGCCGACCGGGAAGCGCGCCGGGAAGCCGCGAAGGACGCCGAGCTGCGGGGTCTGAAGCGTCGCTGGCAGGTCGCCCTGACCACGGGCCTGTCGTTGATGGCCGTGATGTACGTGCCGATCTACCCCGACACGATGGACTGGCTGATGCCGCTCATCTTCGTCGTCGCGACCGGGGTGCAGTTCTGGGCCGGTGCCGAGATCTACCGGGCGGCGTGGGCTGCGGCGAAGCACCGGACCACGAACATGAACACCCTGGTCGCGCTCGGGACCGGAGTCTCCTACGGCTACAGCACCTTCGTCACGCTGTGGCCCGGTCTGGCCGAGCGGTGGCGGCTGCCGCTGCACGTGTACTTCGAGACCAGCCTGATCATCGTCGCACTGGTGCTGATGGGCCGCTGGCTCGAGCAGCGGGCACGCCGCCGTACTGCCTCAGCCATCAAGGCGCTCGTGGGACTCGCCCCCAAGACCGCACGCGTGATCCGCGCCGGTGAGGAGTTCGACGTGCCACTGGACGATGTCCGCAGCGGCGACCACGTCCGGGTCCGGCCCGGGGAGAAGCTCCCCGTCGACGGCATCGTCGTCGAGGGCACCTCCACCGTCGACGAGTCCATGCTCACCGGCGAGAGCGCCCCGGTGACCAAGGCCCCCGGTGACGCTGTCATCGGCGCCACCTTGAACCGCTCCGGCACCCTCGTGCTCGAGGCCACCACGATCGGGGCGGACTCCGCCCTGGCTCAGATCGTCGCCCTGGTCGAGAACGCGCAGTCCTCCAAGGTCCCGATGCAGGCCCTTGCCGATCGCGTCGCCGCTGTCTTCGTCCCAGCCGTCCTGCTCATCGCGGCCGGCACCTTCACCGGGTGGGCCATATTCGGGCCTTCGGCGACCCATCTGACGCTGGCCATCGGCACCGCCGTGGCTGTACTCATCATCGCCTGCCCGTGCGCCCTCGGCCTGGCGACCCCCACTGCCGTGATGGTCGGGACCGGCCGCGCGGCCGAGCTCGGCATCCTGATCGGCAACAGCGAGGCGCTGGAGACCGCGCATCGTCTGACCGCCGTCGTCATGGACAAGACCGGCACCATCACCCACGGCCGTCCCACCGTCGCCGCTGTCGTGACACAGCCCGGTTGGGACGCCGACGAGCTCCTCGGTCTCGTCGCCTCCGCCGAGGTCGGCAGCGAGCACCCCGTCGCCGAGGCCATCACCGCCGCTGCCCGAGAAGCGGGCCTGCCGCTGGTGACCGCCACCGACTTCACCGCCGTCGCCGGTCGCGGCATCACCGCCCACGTCGAAGGTCGTGCAGTCGCAGTCGGCAACGCCAAGCTGATGCACAGCGTCGGCGTGGGCGTCACCGCACTCACCGCTGAGGCAGATGCGCACGCCGCCTCCGGCCAGACGCCGATGTACGTCGCCATCGACGGGACCCTCGCGGGCCTCGTCGCGGTCGCCGACACCGTCAAGGACAGTTCCGCCGAGGCGGTCGCGCAGCTCGAGGCCCTCGGACTCGAGGTGTGGATGCTCACCGGCGACAACGCCGCCACCGCACGTGCCATCGCCTCCAGCGTCGGGATCGACCGCGTCGTCGCCGACGTCCTGCCCGCCGAGAAGGCCGAGCACGTGCAGCGCCTGCAGGAGCAGGGCCACGTCGTGGGGTTCGTCGGCGACGGCATCAACGACGCCCCGGCGCTGGCGACCGCCGACCTCGGCATCGCCATCGGGACCGGCACCGACGTGGCCATCGCCGCCTCCGACATCACCCTCGTCGGCGGTGACCTGCGCGGCATCACCGCCGCCATCGCGCTCTCGCGGCGCACGGTGCGGACCATCAAGCAAGGCCTCGGGTGGGCGTTCTCCTACAACATCCTGCTCATCCCCGTCGCCGCCGGCGCCCTGTACTGGTGGGACCGTCTCCTTCTCGACCCGGTGCTCGCCTCCGCCGCGATGGCGATGAGCTCGGTCTCCGTGGTCTCCAATGCCCTGCGCCTGCGCCGCTTCGAGCGCCCCGAGACCGCCGCCGCGATCCTGCAGCCGAAGCTCTCAGCGCGGGTCGGAGACTGGGCGTTCCTCGCCACCGTCGCCACCGTCGCCCTCACCCTCGGCACCGTCTTCACCTGGGCCAGCCGCACCGACGCGGCCAGCCACGGCATGAATGGCCTGCTCGCCTGGACCGAAGGCATGGGCATGCCGATGCGGCCCGCTATGTCGGTGATGGAGACCACCGACACCCCACCGGTCTCGGCCGACGACGCCGGACTGGACGTCACTCTCACCCCCGTGGCGGACCTCGCCGCCGGTCGCCCGGCGACGCTGCGGCTCACCGTCCGCGACACCCACGGGAACCCAGTCACCGACCTGGTCCGCACCCACCAGGTGTGGTCCCACCTCATCCTGACCCGCAAGGACGCATCAGGCCTCGGCACGTTCGCGCACATCCACCCCCGCCCGACCGGCAAGCCCGGGCAGCTCGAGGTCACCACAACCTTCCCGACGCCCGGCGTGTACATCGCGCACGCCGAGCTCCGCCGCCAAGGCTCCATGTCCGACGTGGTGTACCGGACCAGCATCACCGTCCCCGGCACCGCCGCTGACCCCTCGGCGGCCGCCGACCCGGCTGAGACCCCACGCCAGGGCGACATCCGCACGGTCACCACGAGAGGTGTCACCGTGCGGCTGCTCGGCACCGCTGTGGTCGGGCAGACCAGCGGCGAGGACTCCGACTTCACACTCCGGTTCACCGACACCGCCTCCGCCGCCCCGCTCGAGGGACTGCGCCCCTACCTGGGCGCCGCCGGACACATCGTGATCCTTCGCGCGGACGGATACCGATTCGCCCATGCCCACGCCGAGACCCACGCCCGCGACGGCCGCCCGACGTTCGCCACCCCCGGCAGCACCTTCGGTCCCGACCTCGGCTTCCACACCCGCTTCGAGACAACCGGCACGTACCAGCTCTGGGGCCAGTTCCGTCTCCCCGACGGTCACGTCATCACCACCGCTTTCACCGTGCACCCGCACACCGACGCGCAGCTGGCCACGCACGCCCAGGGAGCGCACCGATGAACCACCTTGCAACCGACACGATCGTCCGCCACGCGGCCAGTCACGACGCACAGACGGTCCACACATTGCTCATCGAGCTCGCAGAGCACGAGAACACCCCGCACGCAGTGCACGCCACCACTCGGGTCGGGCCCCGGGGGCGACAGGTCCAGGTCCCGGTGGAACGTCTTGGGGCGGTCACGGTGCGGCACTACACCTACCATGCCGGTGACCCGGACCGGCATCTGCACGTCGGGGTCAACGCCCGCGTGTTCGCTGCCGGCGGGGCCTGCACACCGTCGGGGCCGCAAGAGCCTCGCAGCACTCAACGGGATCGGGCACGCCGCGATGATGACCGACCCACAGTTCCGCGCAGCGTTGGCCGCGCACGGGCTCACCCTCGACCCCGGCTCCGGTGAGGTCGTCGAGCTGGCCCCGTACGTGGGGCGCTTCAGGGAGCGGGCCGCTTAAGTCGCACGCCACCTCGACCGGTTCGAAGCCCAGTGGCGTCGCGCCAACCCCGACCACGAGGCCGGCGCCAGGCATGCCTCCTGGGCATCTTCGTCTGCGGCGTGGCCAGATCGTCCATGCCGACCTCTTCACCGCCCAGGAGTGGTGGGCCTCGTGCTCCTGGTCGTGCTCATCCAGGTCGGTGCCCTCGGCGCCGTGCTCGGCCACGCCGTCGCCCGTGAAGCCACCACCTGGCAGCTGGAGCGCCTTCGCGGCTGGCTGGTGACCCACACCCGGGTGGTGGGCATCGTCCTGGGCCTCGTGGTAAGAGCGCTCTTCACCCCGGAGGCCTCGCCCAGATCCCATGACCCGACGGATCACGCACGTCAGCGCCAAGTTCGACACACACCTGCCCCTGGGCGGCTTGAGCCCGGCGACCACCTGTGCTCGATGGTCAACTCGAAGAAGTAGGGGAAAGTCCGCTCGAACCTGATCCCCGATGGCCCCAGTGATTGCGCCCAGCTTGGACTCGTCGCGAGGCTTCGTCAACTCCTGCACAGGAAGCCGTGCGCCTGGCCGTCGCTGCCGAGATCGCATGAGCTCTGTTAGCAGCCGTCCGCCGCTGCCCTTCGCTGTCGCTTGCTGAGGGGCGCGAGAGTGAGGTCGACGGCCTGTGAACGGAGGGTCTTGAACCCGTAGCCCCTGTCGGTCAGCCAGGTCTCTGCGGCGGTCTGGGCGCGCTGCGTGGCGTCGGTGACCTCGGCTTCGGCCTCACCTGAGTCGAGAAACCGGAAGGCAAAAGCTTCGCGCGTGGATAGGTCGTAGCTCAGGTGCCCTTCGGGGGTATAGCTGGCTTTGAGGATGTCGTGCTGGTCGGCCTCCGCGAGGAGTTCGCTGCGTTGAGCCTCGGTCAGGGCGTCGAAGAAGCCGCGGACGGTGATCCTGAAGATGTGCGTAGTCACGAGGGACTCCTACCAGGGGTGGTGTCGGGTGGGATGGGCGCGGGCGGCCTCAGTCGGCAGCGGCGTCGATCTGCTCGCGCAACCAGTCGCGGATGACGCTGTTGATCCGAATGCCGAGCTCGATCTGCGAGCCGAACGCCTCGGGGACGCCACTGCCTCGGACCTGGGCCCGCAGCTGATCGAGCTCCTCGAGCTCGACCTCAACATGGGACAGGTCGCGCGCGTAGGCGGTACGCCGATCGGCGGCGCCTAGGAGGGGCGTGAGAAAGAGACGTACGCCGCTCTCGTTGCGCTGTGACCGGTCAGGCTCGACCTCGACCAGCCAGCGGCGCAGTTCGTCGCGGCCGGACGTGGTCAGTCCGTAAGTCTTGCTCCGCCTTGCTCCGCGGCCGACGACTTCCACCAGGCCGGCGCGCTCGAGCTTACCGAGCTCGGGATAGATCTGACTGTGGCTGGCGTGCCACGACGTCCGCAGCGAGCGGTCGAAGGTCTGGGTCAGCTCGTAGCCGGTCGACGGGCGTCGGGCCAGCAGGCCGAGGATCGCGTAGCGCAGGGACACAGACGCAGCCTACCTCACTTGTCGTTATTGACATGTCGCTCGCGACCTGTAAATTATTACATATGAACGATCTCGCCGTGCTCTCCTACCGCCGCCGTGTGCTTCTCTGGCTGGCCGTGCTCTCAGGTCTGCTCCTTGCCATGCTCGACCAGACCATCGTCGGTACCGCGCTGCCGCGGATCGTCCACGAGCTTGGTGGTGAGTCCTGGTACGTCTGGGGGATCACGGCGTACCTCGTGCCCGCTACTGTCCTGCTGCCCGTGTTCGCCCGGCTGTCAGACCGCTACGGCCGTCAACGCATGCTGATCGTCGGGATGAGCCTGTTCGTGCTCGGCTCCGCGCTCTGCGCGATCGCGCAGTCCATGGCCCAGATAGCCACCTTCCGAGCGGTCCAGGGTGCCGGCGCCGCTGCGCTCGAGGCACTGTCCTTCCTCCTCGTCGCCGAGCTGTCCGGACCGCGTCGCAACGCCACGGCCCAAGCTGTGCTCGCGGGCATCATGGCCTTCAGCTTCATAGCCGGCCCGATGATCGGCGGGCTCATGACCGACCACGTCGGATGGCGATGGATCTTCCTCGTCAACGTCCCTCTCGGCCTTCTCGCCATCGCTGTCGTTGCCCAGGTGCTTCCCGCCGAGCTCGGCCGAAGCCAAGGACGCGAGATACCGCTGGACCTCGCGGGAATTGCCGTGCTGACCGCCTCGCTCGGCGCGGTACTCATCGGGCTGAACCAGCACCTGTTGGTGTCCTCGTGGCTCGACGTCCATACCGGCGGGCTGGTCGTAGCGGGCCTCGTCGGTGTAGCGCTGCTGGTGTATGTCGAGCTTCGAGCCGTGTCTCCGGTCCTGCCGCTGCGGCTGCTGACCCAGCCGCTGATGATGCGCCTGCTGGTGACCGGCGCCACCGCCACCTTCGGCCTCTACGCCTGCATCATGCTTCTGCCGCGCTACTACCAGCAGACGCAGGGCGTCAGCGCCACCCGCTCCGGGCTGTTCATCTACCCGCTCCTCCTCGGACTCTTGGTCGCAGTCAACCTCTCAGCGGCCGCAATTGCGCGGCGCAATGCCTTCCGCGGCACCCTGCTCGTCGCAAACGGGACCGTCGCGCTCGGAGCACTCGGCTTCGCCGTCCTCGACGCCTCCAGCCCCGGGGCACTCCCCCTCCTCCTGATGGCCCTCGTCGGTGCTGGCGTCGGGCCGAACCTGTCCGGACTTCAGATCGCCGTGCAACGCACCGTGGCGCGAACGGACCTGGGAGCAGCCATGGGTGCACTCCTGCTGGGTCGACAGCTGGGCGGCGCACTGGCCCTGGCGGCGGCCGAGACCGTCTACGTCGGCCGACTGGGGGCCGGCGCCTCCGCGGAGGAGGCCACCGGTTGGAGCATCTTCGTCGTCGCGGCCGCCGGGGCGTCCGTCGCGATGCTTGCGCTGCTGACGCTGCGCAGCGGGACCGACCGGATGCCGATACCTGCTGCGGCCCCTGTGGTGGCGGCGCGACAGCAGACGCCGACGACCGTGGCGCCCACGTCGCCTCCAGGGGAGGAGTCCTCCATCGCGGGCGGCACCGGAGAACCAGTGGCCGAGGAGATCACCCACGAAGCTCGACCGCCGACATCCCAGGAGCACGCCCAAGGCGCACCACCGCGGTCCTGCATCATCATCGACGACCGCATCTCGGGGCGTTGAGCGACATCTCATGCTCAGTCGCCTTCGAACCCGCATCCGGCATCCTTGAACTTCGTGAACAGGCTCGGGTACTGAGCGTCGGGTCGGGCCAGGGGCGAGTTGTCGCCAGCGATGAGCGCGACAAGGATCTCTCGGACGTCCCCCTGGGTGACCTCCCGAACGCACCGCTGCACGTACGGATCACTCAAGACCGGCTCCTCGGTGACGAAGCCCGCCGCGATGAGCTTGAAGTCCTCGCAGGTCAGTCGGGCGTCGACGATCAGGTCCGCAGTGGGGAGGGGCAGCCGATCCGTCTCCACGAGTCGATCCCTCTTGTTGAGGAATCCATCGGCCTCGAGCCGCTCAAGACCGACATCGTCCGCCAATGCCGCAGCGAGACAGTGCGAAACTCCGTCCGGGGCAAAGCCCTGTCGTCGCAAGGAGGCATCCAGCCGGTTGACAGCCCCCGCCGCGTCATCGGCTGGGGCCTGCGTCTCGACCGTGCTCGTCGAGTCCTCTGCGCTGTGACCACATCCGCTCAGCGCGAGGCTCAATCCCAGCATCACCATGGCAATGCGGGGCATCACGCTCAGGTTGAGGTTGAAGTGCAGAGATGGTCTCCGCAACCCTCGGGCGCACCGTGCCGACGTCATCACCGGCAGCGGACCGTCCAACGACATCGCTTCCAACTCGTCGGTGACGCGGGCATCGTCGAATCCTCGCGGGGCCGGGATCATCGCTTCGGCGCTCACTTGGTGCGCCGCGGTTGAGCCGTAGGCACGTTGGGGACTGGCTGCCAGTCCGCGTCGCCGCCCGCGCCGATGAAGTGCGGGTGTGCGCCGGTGGGCGACATGGTCCACAACCCGGCACCTCTGTTCCGGACCGCGTAGGCCATGATCCTCCGCCCGTTGGGGGACCACGAGGGGCGGCTGATGAGGCACCCGGCCCGGATGGTGTTCGGTTCGCTCCCATCCGGTCGGGAGACCACGAGATACTCCTCGCACGCCCCGGTTCCCAGGGCGTCGTAGACGACCCTCTGGCCATCTGGTGACCAGTCTGGCCGGTCCTCGAACACGTTGGGGGTGGCTGTGATCTGGTGCAGACCTGTGCCGTCCGGATGGATCGTGAAGAGATCCGTCGTCACCTCGGCTGTCTGGGAGGTCTTGACCACTGCGGAGAACATGATCGAGGACCCGTCTGGTGACCAGGCGACCTCCAGCGGGCCGCGGCTGGCGCCGTCGTCAGCATGGACCCGGGTGACCTTCCTCGACTTGAAGCTGTAGATGTACAGGTCGACGGCCCGGCGACGCTGCCAGACGAAGACGAACCGGCCGCCGCCGGGAGCCCACGACGCCGAGATGATGAACCCGCCCTGGCGACTTCCGACCACGCGGCGCTGGTGTCGCCCGTGTGCGTCCATCACCTTCAGAGCCGTTCTGCCGTCGTGTCGCCAGTGCCGAAACAGGATCCGATGACCGTGGGGTGCCCAAGCCGGGTTGTCGTTCATGCCCCCGAAGGTGACCTGCTGTTGATGCGTTCCGTCCTTCTGCATCGTGAACACCTGGGGTCGCCCGTCCCCGTTCCCCGTGGAGCGCGGGGAGTCGACGTAGGCGACCTTGCCGTTGCGGCCCGGGAAGGTCGCGTGGGCGGGGCCGGCGGCACCCAGTGTCAGTGCGACCAGAGTCGTGGTGGCCACCGCGAGCCATGCCCTGGGGCCGAACCGTGGGTCGTTGCAAGTCCTCATCCTCAACCACTCCCTCTCCATCGTCGTGACGCGCGACAGCATCGCCGTGCCTCTGGCTAGGTCCCCTTGCCCCCAAGCGCTCCGCCGAGCGGGGGGCGGCGTCGCCTCCGCCTGTCGGATGCCCAGCGCGCAACACCGGTGGGCGGTCATGTGAGGGCTACTGACGGCTCCACCACCTCACGGTGGTTCCGCGATGCCGGGCCAGAACAGGCTAACGCTCCCCTGCTCGGCACTACCCCGGGCAAATACCCGGGATTCGCCCAGTCGACAGGCTCAAGACGACCGCACCCAACGCGCCCCCGGACGGCCGAATGCGGTCGCCGGTTTGGAGTCCCGCCGCCCAGGGAGGGGCAACGCGCACAGTGCGCGACGGCGAGCCAACCCACCCGCTCATGAGTCTGCGCCCCCGTGTCGTGGATCGCAGTGCCGCAGCAGGTTAGTCCCA
This sequence comes from Marmoricola sp., assembly GCA_044227235.1. GTDB lineage: Bacteria > Actinomycetota > Actinomycetes > Propionibacteriales > Nocardioidaceae > Marmoricola_A. The sequence continues at coordinate 427,868 of JBGAFN010000001.1, forward strand.
CGCCTTGGTCGTGGCCCTGGTGGGCGGGCATGGTCCCGGGCCCGTCGGTCGGCAGGTGTCGTGAGACCTGCTCGTTGACGGTCATGAGCCTGTCACTGTGGCGGTGGTGACGACGATGAGGACTCACCTCCGAGGGGGCACCTAGCGGCCGGCACCGGCGCGGCCCAACCGTTCGCTGATCAGGAATCCCCTGACCGGAAGAAGGTAGCGAAACTGCCTGCAACCGCGGTGATCACGAACACCGCCCACAGCTCTAGTAGGACGTCGACTACCTTCCCGACTGAGGTCACCGGGTTCGGCATCGAGGAGGACACCGACAGCAGCTGCGTGGCGGTGAAGAACGCCGCGTCGCCAAGGCCATGGACAGCCCCGCCGGGCTGCCCGCGCTCGGTCAACCACACGAGCACGGTGCCAACCGCGAAGGCGACCATCGACAGCCCAAAGGCGAGGATCATGCGCGCCAGCAGGCGACGGTGACGCTCCTCGTACCGAAACAACCGAGACAGCTCGTCACGAATCACGCCAAACTCCTGCCCTCGTCGCGTCCAACCGCCGCGCCGGCCCCGGTACCGCTGCTGAGACGATCCCGACCTCTGATTGATCGCCGGATCGAGCCTATCCAGCGGTTCACCGCTACGGCGTGGCCGTGCCCGAGCTGCGGGCTACGAGACCCGTGTGCCCGGCATAACCAGCGCCGCCCCGACGAGGGCGCAGGCGCCGGCGATCAGGTAGAGGGCGGTGTAGCTGTCGTCGTCGCGAGCTGGCGCCAGGACCACGGCGCCCTGTCAGCCAGGTCGAGGTGCCAGTCGAGCCCCGACCACCAAGCTGCTCCACCGGATGGCACTCGACCCTCCCCGCGGTAGGGCGGGCGATTCAGGCCCTTGAGATCCTCCTGCTCGCGCGGGGCCGGTGGCGCCGCCCCTCGGACGTAGAGCCCCCTCGTTGGCCTTCCCGGCCCGATCCTGGCGATCTTGCCGGTGCGAGCGACGGGCGCCGACGACATCGTGGGTGATGAATGCCGGACGCACTACTCCTCACCTCAGGCAGGGCCCAGGATGACCGTCACCGCGGAACCTCGTACCTCTGACACGGCTACTCTCAAGGCCGCCGGGCAGGACCGCACCATCAAGCGCGAGCGTCGTCGCCGCGGCGCGGCATTCGGTCTGCTGGTGTCGGCTCAACTCGTCGTCATGCTCGACACCTCCATCGTCAATGTCGCCCTGCCGTCCATCCAGGCCGACCTCACGCTGAGCCCGGCCGCCCTCACCTGGGTCGTGAACGCCTATGTGCTGACGTTCGGCGGACTGCTCCTCCTCTCGGGTCGCGCCGCCGACCTGTTCGGACGCCGCCGGATGTTCACGTTCGGGTCAGGCCTGTTCACCGTCGGCACGCTGCTGGCCGCGGGTGCCGTCAACGAGCACATGCTCGTGGCTGGCCGCATCATCCAAGGCGCGGGAGCCGCGGCACTCAGCCCCGCGGCGATGAGTCTCCTGCTGCTGACCTTCCCGGGCCCGGCGCGCGCCAAGGCGATGAGCGCCTGGGGCGCCGCCTCAGCTGTCGGCGGAGCCACCGGCGTGTTCCTCGGCGGCCTTCTGACCGCCACATTCGGCTGGTCCGCGGTCTTCCTGGTCACCGTGCCGGTCTCCCTCGCCTCGATCGTCCTTGCTCGCCGCGTACTCGAGGAGCCGACCACCGCTTCCCGTCACCGGTTCGACGTCCCGGGCGCCGCAGCCATCACCGGAGCCGTCGTTGCCCTGGTGCGCGGCGCCCTGGGGGCCGCCGGCGGTGAGTGGACCTCGAGGCCGGTTCTCTCCAGCTTCGCTGCCGCCGCGGCACTCACCGCTGTGTTCATCTACCTCGAGCGCCGTGCGACGGAGCCGCTGGTGCCGCTGGACCTGTTCGGGTCACGTGTCCTGTCCACCGGCGTCTGCCTGGCTGTCCTGGGAGGAGCAGCACGGGCATCGTCGTTCGTGCTCGTGGCGCTCTACCTGCAGCAGGCCCTGCACATGGCGCCCGGCGCGGCGGGTCTGTCGATGGTGCCCACGTCCGTGACCGGGTTCGTCGCGTCCCTGACAGTCCTCCCCCGGGCGATCAAGGCGTTCGGCCCGCGACGCACCCTGGTCATCGGGCTCCTCATCCTGGCCGGCGGTCAGCTCTGGCTGGCCTCGCAGCAGGGAGGCGGCTACCCGTTCGGGGTGCTGCCGGGCCTGCTGCTGGTCGCGATCGGGGTTGCCCTCAGCTTCACCCCCACCACCATGGTGATCGCCTCCTCGGTCCCCGACACCCGCACCGGGCTCGCCTCCGGGCTGGCGGGCTCGGCAACCCAGGTCGGCGCGGCTCTGGGCACCGCCGCGTTCACCGCCGTCGGCATGGCGGTCAGCGCCTCGAGCGCGGGGGTCCTCAACGCGTCAGGCTTCACCGCAGCATTCACCGCAGCGGCTCTCGTCTCACTGGTCACCGCCCTCCTCGGCGGGACGATCGCCCGCGGAGTGCGTTGAACGTGCCGCCAGAAGGTGACCCCGCCCGCACCGGCCCTAGCGTCTCCGGCTCTCATCAGGCCGAGGATGACCGGCGCGGCTCGGAAGCCACTCTCCAGCCGTCCAGGCCAGGTGAGGCGGCAGAGATACCCGAGCGGCAGCGCCGGAGGTGGTGGCCGCGCCGTCGGGTTGAGCCCCGCCCAGGTGAACCTGCCTAGCCGCCTCCCCCGCGATCCGCTCGCCGACGCACCACGCCGCCGCCGCACGCGTCGAGAGAACCTCGAGTTCGATCATCGCCTGCAGCGCCTCCGTCGCGCGGAGTGCGCTCAGGGCCTGATCTTCGGTGGAGCGCCCGTCGCCGCCTGCCACACCAAGTCAGGTTGGGTCTCGGCGTCATCGACCTCCACGCCGGAACCATCCTCGCGACTTGCTGTTCACCTTGACCGGCACGAGACCTTCGTCGCGGATCCCGGGGGTTCGCCCGGGGCGCACGGGCGCCCCGGTTCTTAGTGTCCGCAGGGCAGGGGAACCGGGCGAAAGGATCGCGTGATGGCTGGTCATGAGGGACAGGTGGCGGCCGCGTGTGCGGTGGGTCTGGCAGCGGCGGTGGGCTTCGCCACAGCCAACGCTCTGCAGCACCGAGCCGCTGGCCGGGTGCCGGACACGGTCGAGAGGGCGCTCGGGGTGCTGGTGCACCTCGCGGGTCAGCGGTTGTGGCTGGTTGCCACGGCGGTGTCGTTCGGGTCGATGCTGCTGCATGCGGTGGCGCTGAGGCTTGGCTCGTTGGCGCTGGTGCAGCCGTTGATGCTGGTCGGCGTAGTGCTTGCTGTGCCGCTGCGCGCGGGTCTGGAGAGGACTCGGCCCAGCGCCGCGGAGGTGAGGGCGGTGGCGACGACGGCCGCGGGCTTGGCGGTGTTTGTGGTGGTGACGAACCCGAGGCCGTCTCAGGCGATGGCCCCGCTGTTCGTGGGGGGCGTGTTCTTGGGGGTCTGCGCGGTGGCTGCCCTGCTCTGCCTGGGCGTCTCGGCGTGGACCGGGCTGGGCCCTCAGCGTCGCGCCGCGGTGCTCGGGGTGGGGGCGGGTCTGATGTTCGGGGTCACGGCGGGACTGCTGAAGGCGGCGGGACGGATCGTCGAGCCGGGTGGTCCCCGGCTCGAGGTCGTCGCGGTGCTGGCAGGCCTGGTGGTGGCTGGGATCCTCGGCGTGGCGATGAACCAGCGGGCCTACCAGCTCGCGCCGTTTGCCTTCTCGATGCCTCTGGTCAACGTGGTCGACATTCTGGTCGCGATGGCATTCGGGGTTCTCGTCTTCGGCGAGAACCCGTCGAAGGGCCTGGTGTTGGTGATCGTTCAGGGGGTCGGGCTCACGGTGATGGCCTTCGGGCTGACACGGATCTGTCTCCTGGAGTCGTCGTCAGCACCGACAGGGCGAGGTTCGCTCCGGGAGGCGTGGTCATGAGCGAGGTGGTGCTGCTGGTGGGTGCGTGGACCGGGCTGCATGCCGCCACCTGGGGGGCCTACAAGGACTCCCGCTTCGAGGGCTTCCGCCTGTCCAAGTTCGTGCGGAGCGTGCTTCTCGGGGTCGGCGTCGCGCTCCCGGTCGCTCGGGTCTCGGGTGTGGCGGTGGCCGACGGCCTGCTGGTGGTCGTGGGCTGACGTATGCAGCAGAGCGACTGGTCACGGAGTGGTGGAAGGCGATCGTGCGGGAGGACGACCAGCTGGCCTACACGATCCCGATGCGGCTCGCCGTGCGGGGCCGCACCGTGGATGCGCCGGTGGCGCGGTACGCGGTGGGCGCCGGTGTCCTGGTGGGGCTGGTCGTGACGTTGGTCGCCGTCTCGTGGGCGCAGGCCCGAGTGGGTGTCCTACCAGCTCCGGTGCTCGTGCTTCTGGCTGGTATCGGTGGCTGGCTGACTGCGTTCGGGGGCGCCTGGAAGGACGCCCCGGTGGAGGGCTTCCAGCTGGCGAAGTTCTTCCGGAGCCCGGTCGTGGCAACGGCGTGGGCGTCGGTCCTGGTCACCTTCACCTCCCAGGTCACGGTGCTCGCGGTTGCTGCGGGTGGTCTGTCGGTGGCCACGATCGAGACCTACAAGACGTTCTGGAGCGGGGGCACGCCGGGCAAGTTCGACGACAAGCCGGTGCGTTTCTCGTGCGTCGCGGTCCGCCGGTCCTGCCGTGTGCTGCACGGGTCGCTCTACGGCGTGATGACCTGCCTTCTCGCGGCCGGCGTGATCGGTGCGGCCTTCCCCGCGCAGGGGACGCCCCGGGAGGACCTCGCGTTGGCCCAGCTACCTGCCCTGCTCGTGTGCTGCGGTCTCGCGTTCGTGGTCCTCAGCGGTCCACGGGCCGCCGAACTGCGAGATGTGGACCAGCCAGCGGGAAGACACCGGTCGAGGGTCCCCGCGTGAACGGCGACGGCTGGCGCCCCGTCCCGTGGCTGACGCCCTCCCCGGTGGACCCAGGATCCACTACGTTCATGCCCAGGACCGCTCGGGTTCGCCAGGATCCGGCCGAGACGGGAGCCGAGCCGATGTCGCGTTTCGTCGGACGAAGCGTGGAGCTGGGACTGCTGCACGCAAAGCTCTCCGAGGCCGCCGCAGGACTCCCACGGACCGTCCTGCTCCAGGGGGAGGGCGGTTCAGGCAAGAGTGCGCTGCTCCACGAGTTCACCGCGACGCTGGACCCAGCCTCGGTGCTGTCGGCCTCCGGTGAGGAGTCGGAGTCGTTCCTCAGGTTCGGCGTGGTCAACCAGCTGCTGGGCAGCGTCAGCTCGACCTGGACCAACCCGTTCACAGCCGGGGGTGACCTACTCGACGCCCTCGACCGCCGCGACGGCCATGAGCCGGTCGTGCTGGCACTCGACGATGCACACCTGGCTGACAACGACTCACTGGTGGCCGTCAGCTTCGCCTTGCGACGCCTCCACGCCGACCCCGTGCTCGCGGTGATCGGTACCCGAGATCCCGACACCCTGCCCGCAGGCATGATCCGGCTCGCCGATGCTTGCGAGGGCCTGCTGCAGCTCCAGGGCCTCGGGGTCGACGAGGTCGTGGAGCTCGCTGCCGACCGGGGCCACCCCGGACTCTCGAGGCAGGCCGCGCAACGTCTGCGCCAGCACACCAGCGGCAATCCGCTGCACCTACGCGCCCTCTTCGATGACCTGGACTCCGAGACCCTCAGCGCCCCCACCCTGCCGGCACCACGCTCCTACGCCCAGCACATTTTGCGCGCCCTCGGCAGCCAGAGCGACGAGGCACAGCGCCTCGCACGAGCCCTCACCGTGCTGGGAGACAACGCCCCGCTCTCACTCGTTGCGGCGGTGGCGGACCTGGCCGACGCCACCGCAGCAACCGACGCGCTCACCCGCGCCGGCCTCGTGCACTGCGACTACGCCGAGGACGGCTGGCGGCTCCGGTTCGCACACCCCATGATCCGTGCCGCCCTCGCCGAGGACCTCGGACCACTCGACCGCAAGCACCTGCACTCGCGCGCGGCACAGCTCCTGCCCACCACAGAAGCGCTGGCGCACCGGGTCGCGGCCGCCAGCGAAGCCGACCAAGGGCTGGCCGACGAACTCGCCGAACACGCCGAACAGCGTCAGCACGCAGGGGATCTCCACGCAGCCGCCGACCTCTACCTCAAGGCCAGCGCACTGACCACCGAGGACACCCACCGCGAGCGCGCCCTGATCGAGGCGGCCTCGCTGTTCCTCATCACCGGCGACATGAGCAGCGCACGTCAGACTCGCCATCGTCTCCGTGACCTTCCCCCGACCGCCGACCGGCTCTACGTCGAGGCCAGGATCGCGTGGTTCGCCGGTGACCCCACCACAGCCGAGGACCTGGCGCGCCGAGCCTGGGAACACGAGAACGAACCATCACATCGTGGGCGTGGCAGCTGCGCCGCGATCCTCGCCCAACTCCACAACCTCCGCGGCGACGGACTCGGCGCCTCCGAGTGGGCCGACCGGGCCCTGGCCGCAGACCTGCCCCCCGACCTGATCGACACCACTCGGGCAGCCCGAGCCGCCGGGCTCGCCCTGGACGGCCGCACCCACGCCGCGCTCACCTCGCTCGCCACCCTGCCGGCCGATCCACGCCGCTGCGGGCCGGACCAAGAGCACCAGCTGCTGGCCCGGGCCGCGCTCCGCGGGGCCACCGACGATCTCGAGGGCGCCCGAGCAGACCTCGAGGCCCTGATAGGTGCCTCGACGGAGCTCGCACCACAACGGCTCCTGGCCATGGGAGTGCTCGCCGAGACCGACTTCCGACTCGGCAACTGGGACGACGCGCTCACCCGGGCCGCGCACGCCCTCTCCCTGGCCGAGGACAGCGAACAGGTCTGGGTCCAGGGCTTCCTGCACACCCAGGTGGCTCAAGTCGCCGCCTGTCGCGGGGACTGGGCATCCGCCGAACGTCATCTCGGTGCAGCACGCCTGCTCGCCGAGTCGCTCGAGGACCTCGCCACCTACGCCGTGTGCGACAACACCGGTGTGCTGCTCGCCTCCAGCCAGGACGACCCGGTCCAGGTGCTGGAGCGGGCCCAGGTCCTCGCGTTCTTCCCAGCAGCCACACTGCTCGAACCGGGATGGCTGTCGTGGCCGATCCACTACCTCTCCGCACTCGTCGAGGTCGGTCGCCTCGACGACGCCGAGGAAAGCCTCGTCCCGTTCGAGGACGTCGCCCGCGCACGAGGCTCCGAGTCCCGGCTGGCGAGCCTCGCCCGGATCCGAGGCGAGCTCGCCACGGCCCGACGCGACCACACCGCCGCACGCCACCACTTGGACGCGGCCATGGCGACGGCTGACCGCGCCTCCGACGCCCTCGAGCACGGTCTCCTGCTCATCTCCTACGGCCGCTTCCTCCGACGACGCGGAGAAAGACGCGCCGCGCAGGCCCGCTTGACCGCCGCCCGCGAGCACTTCACCAGACTCGGTGCACGGCCCTTCATCGAACGCTGCGACCACGAACTCGCCGCCACCGGCGTCGACACCGAGCCGACGCCTCCGAACCTCACCACAGCCCTGACCCCACAGGAACAACTCGTCGCCAGCCTTGCCTGCAAAGGCATGAGCAACAAGGAGATGGCCCACCACCTCATGCTCAGCGTGAAGACAGTCGGGTACCACCTCACCAACGTCTACACCAAGCTCGACGTCCACTCCCGCGCCCAACTCATCACCCGACTCTCCTGAACCCCCGCAGACTTGATGCAACGGCGCGCCTAGGAACCCACGCTCTGCCCACACGGGCAGGTACGACGGCCCAGGCCGCCAGCGGTAGACCGTTGCCGGCCGCGGCCCGGGGCCTCCGGGGGCGCAAGTCCCTCTGGGGCCACAACGGGAACGTCCGAGAGCGCGGACTCTGGGCCAGGTGGTCTCGGCGGTCGACAAGCCCTGATCCCGCGACGCGGTGGGCTTCCGCGCGACGAGCAACGCCAAACGACTCGGCACCCGACGGCTAGGTCCCCGGAATCCCCAAGATGGTGCCCAGACCATCCTGCCTACTGGGCGAATGTCGTGTACGAAAGGTGTGATACCCAAGCACCCTGGCCAGGCGTGTTGTACGAATTCGGTGTCAAAAGCAACTCTCGTGACACGTTCTTGCAGGTCACAGGGTTGCCACCACCCGTCTCCCAAGCGAAAGGTCGCCAGTTCGACTCTGGCCTGGGGCACCCCTTCGACCGGATATCCGCCGGTAAGACCCCCTCTCAGGTGCCCGCGCGACGGTCGGCACAGCGTGTCAACCCATGCCAACCGACGCCAAGCGACGCGCGTCTTGTGTCAAACCTGGGTTAAAGCGTTGCGTTTTTGGCGTTTGACGTTAGGCTAGGACGATGGCCGTCCCGGCACTGCTCAGCACCGGCGCCGCTGCCCGCCTCCTGGGCGTCTCCCGCCAACACGTGGTCGACCTCTGCGAACGCGGGGCCCTCCCCTCGATCCGGGTCGGCACCCACCGCCGCATCACCCGCCACGCCCTCGACGCCTACAGGACCACCGGAACCGTCACCCTGACCCGCGCCCAGACCCGCCAGCTCTGGATCCACCGCGCCCTGCTGGCCACCCTGCTGGCCGACCCCGAACACGTCCTGGCCACCGCCCGCTCCCGAGCCGTCGAGAAACGAGACCGCCCAGGCCCCGCTGCCACCACCCGGCCGCACAAACAATGGGCCCGCATCATCGACGCCGGCATCGAAGCCGTCATCGACACCCTCCTCTCCCGCTCCCCCGACGCCGTCGCCCTCCGCGAACACTCCCCCTTCGAACACGTCCTGCCCCACGACGTCGAACGCGCCGTCATCAAGGCCGCCGACAGCTGGTGGCGCCACCAGCGACACCCCGAGACCCCCACACCGATCCCACGCCCTCAGCGCACCCCGAGTCGACCCAGAGCAATCCTCTCGCAGCGGTAACGCGTCTTCCCACTCCTAGACCACGGTGCGCGACGGACTCGGTCACCCCGCCGACCCACCGGCTCGCATCGCGCTACGGCTCGTCGTGACCGAGAGCATCGTCGGCCGCCTCGAAAAGGACCTGGAGCGATGCTCTCCACGCGGGCAGGTCGACCGAGAGTGTGCGCCAGGTCAGCTCGCGGTCGATCTCGTCGTACTGATGGATCAGAAAGTTGCGATTCGCGACCGCGATCGCCCAGTCGACACCGTCGGGCGCCAGCACATCCAACTTGGAGAGCCGGTTGGCGGCTTCACCGAGCTTCATCATCAGGGAGTCGCCTGCCTCCTGGAGGAGGTCGTCGCTGAGGTAGGAAGCCTTCCCGCGAGCAAGGATCTCCTCGACACGCTCAAGCCAGCCCTGGATGTGGGCCAGTTCCTTGGCGGACCTGCGATCCATCACAGCAGCACCGCGTCACGACGGATGTCGTCATCGATCCTGGGTTTGAGGCCGCCATAGGAGACCAGGTCGATGTCGCGACCCAGGACCTGCTCGATCAGCTGCTTGAAGGTGACGAACCCGAAGGACGACGTTTCCGAGGGAGCCTCGACGAGAAGATCGATGTCCGAGTCCTGGCGAGCCTCACCCCGAGCGACTGATCCGAAGACAGCCAGCCGGGCATAGCCGTACTCGCCAGCGAGCTCCTTGAGGATCGGGGCGGCGGCCTCGAGGAGGACCTCAGGGGAGACGCCCTCAAGACCCGAGGCAAACTTGAGCTGCTGGCTCACGGCCGGCTGACTGATGCCCAGTGCCTCCGCGATCCGCCGCTGGGTCATACCTGTTGCCACCATGGCGCGGAGTGCCAGGACTCGACGCACGCGCGAGATCTCCTCCCCTCGCTTCGCGTCGCGATACTCCGCCAATAGGTCCATAAGAACACCTTATCATTGATGCCCTCAGACCGGATCTCGACCAACCGGACCTCCGACCGAGGTTTCTGCTCGACCACTGCCGGCATCGCCACGATGACGATCGGCCAGTTCTCGGACTCGGAGATGCCGGTGCCGGCGCTCACCGCGTTGATCTGGTCGTCGACCTTGCGGGTCGAGACGCCATGGGGTGGCACGTGACAGGGCCTGGGTGTCGGACACGCCTGCGTCGCGGTTTGAGGCCGCAGGATGCGTCCTTAACGGTCCGGTTTCTGGCCGTGGCGTGGTTGGTCGAGGTCGGCTGCGAGGTGGCGTTGCAGCCAGGTTCGGTAGCGCCGAAGGGACCAGCCGCGTTCGAGGCAGAGCTGGGCGTAGGTCTCGTGGCCAGTGAGCACGACGACGGTGTCGACCGCGCGCCGTAGGTCGGTCTTGTCGAGCCAGGCTCGCTCGACCATGACGGTCAGGACCTTGCGAACGTCTCGTTCTTGTTCGACCTTGCCCCAGGCCCAGAGGTCGGCGGCGCCGGGGTCGGCGGCGGCGGCCTGCCTGGTCAGCTCGGCGAGTCTTGCGGAGCGGCGGTGCACCTCGCTGGTGATGGCCGCGAAGGCGGTGAGGAACGACGCGACGTCGGTTTCGTGCCTGAGTGCTCGCACGTCATCGCGGTCCCGGACTCGTCCCTCGTGGGGGACCTCGGCGATCGCGCCGGCAACGGCTTCACGCAAGAGGTCGGCCTTGGTGGGGAACTGGTTGAACAAGGTGCGTTCGGTGACACCGGCTCGCCGGCTGATCTCCCGGGTGCTGGCCGCGGTGTAACCCAGGTCTAGGAACGACTCGAGGGCCGCGGCGAGCAAGCGGTCCCGCGCGGTCACCGCGGGACCGTCTCCCCGCGGCGTACCGCGGCCCCGGGGCTTCGTCCTTGCCACCTCGGGAGGGTACCCGAGCCGGCCACCAGTGGCGCGTGTCCAGTCCGGTGACGTGGCGCGGTGTCGCCCCTGATTCAGTCCTGCTATACCGGAACTACAGCAGCACTGTAACGATCTTCTGCTGGCTCTCGGGAGAACAGGTAGGGGGACCTCATGGTGCAGGTTCGACGAAGCGGTGGCTCGTCGTGGTGAGCCTGACGGACTTCGGACACGGCTCGCTGAGGTTGAACGGGGTAGCACTGCACGGCGCTCGCCCGCTCCTCACCATCCTGATCGAACCTCCCGGCGTGCACTTCGAGGCGGTTCACACCGTGGAGTTCTACCGCCAGGTCCTCTTCGGGTCCGCGACGCGCCGGCCATCGCCGTGCGTGGCTGGCTGGGGCGGGCTCTACGACCACGACTCAGCCGGCTCGTTCGTGTTCACCGACGCGGGCGTCATCGGCCCCTTTCCCACCACCGTCGACCAGGTCACCCTGGGCACCGAGCCCGGAACGTCTAAGGCGTTGGGTGAGGCGCTGGTCCATGCGGTCAACCACAGTGTCGACTTCGCTGCCTTCGACACCAACCATGACGGCCGCATCACCCGCGACGAGTTGGCCGTCGTGGTGCTCTTCGCCGGCAGGAGCGAGGACCACTTCACCACCACAGCTCCCCGGTGGGCGGGCAAGCCGGGTGACACGCTGGACACCTACCGCTACCACGCGTTGACCGGCTTCGTCTTCGACCCCGACTTCGCCCAGCCCAGCGGCACGATCCCCCTCTACAGCTGGTGGAGCAAGACCCGCGTGGACAACCTCCTGACCACTGATCCCACCTGGGCCGGGCCGGCGGCGGCCATCCGTGACCCGGACTACACCTTCGTCCGCCGCGAGGGCTTCGTGCTGCCGCCCGACGCCGCGGAACCCGGTCTCTCGAGGCTGGTCTCGTGGTGGAGTCCCTCCCGGGCCGACAACTTCGCGACCAGCGAGGCGTCGTGGACCAACCCGGACCTCACCAGCATGCCTCCGGACTACACGAGCCCGCGCCTGCTCGGCCAGGTCTTCGACCCCGACCTGGGGGCCCAGCCCGGCACCGTGCCCCTGCACTGCTGGTACGCCGAACGACGGGAAGCCCAAGGAGGCCGACGCCGGCCCGACCCTGCCGTCGTCCAGGCTGCCGGGGTCCGTCTCGAGCTGGACGGGATCATCGCCCACTACGAGACTCCCGCCTCCTCGACCCTGGGCCACGAGCTGGGCCACCTCATCGGCTACGACTTCGAGCACTACGGCGCCAGCCAGGCCAACAACAACGGCTACAGCCTGATGAGCGGCGTCCCGAACTCACTGGACTCACGCGAGTCCGTGAGCCACGACGCCTGGTTCAAGCTGAAGGCCGGGTGGTCCTCACCCCGCATCCTCACCACCCACGACACGACCACCTCGGGCCTGTGGGCAGCCAGCCTGCTGCTACGCCCCTCCGACCCGGCCACCCCGGCGCCGCGTGCGCAGAGCTGGCTGATCCACGACCCCGCCCACGGCACGCAGGAGTTCTTCCTGCTGGAGTACCGCACCGCCACCAGCGGCGCCGGCCCCGGCACCGTACCGCTGTACGGCTGGTGGAACCGGAGCAGAGGCGACAACTTCGCGACCACCGACCCGACCTGGGCCGGCCGCCACGGCGACACCCGCGAGGGCTACGGCTTCACCCGACTGTTCGGCTACGTCCACACCGACGCCCAGCCTGGGACCATCCCCCTGCACAGCTGGTGGAGCGCCGAGCGCGGCGACAACTTCCTCACCACCAACGACCGCTGGGCACCGGAGGGAACCCCTCCACCCGGGTACGTCTCCACCGGCGTCGCCGGACACATCTACACCGAGTCCCAGTTCGGGCGCACCATCCCCCTGCACAGCTGGTGGAGCCCCACCCGGATGGACAACCACCTCACCACCGATCCCACCTGGGCCGGAACCGAAGGCGACACCCGGCCCCCCGACTACCAGTACGTCGGGATTGAGGGCCACCTGCTGGCAGGCACCGACCAGAACTACGACGGCAACCCCTGGGGCGCCACCTACACCATGCCCGACGCCGGCCTCGCGATCTGGCGAGTCACCCTGGACGCGAACCTCAACCTCCTCACCGTGCCCGAGGTCGCTCCCCCACCACCACCCGCCACTCCCGGGAAGGACTCGGCCCTCTACCTCATGCCACCCGCCAACGGCACCCCCGCACTGCCACCGTTCGGGCGAGGACTGTGGACCACCCAGGACGGCCTGGCAGAACCCACCTGGTCCGACGGCACCACCAGCGGACTCAAAGTACGCGTCCTCTCCGACTCCCCAGCGATGCTCTGGATCGAGCTCGGCGGCTGAGCGCAGAGGGATCAGCAGCCGATCGACCCCGTCCACCCCACCCGCTCAGCGAGCACCGTGGCCGGCATGTCCGGCGTCGCGTCCAGCAGCTGGGCCACCAACGGCTCGAACGGCGTGAACGAGGTCTCCACCACCGGCCGCTCGTACTTCGGTGGCCGGTCCGAGGCCAACGCCCGCTCCACCGTCGACCTGGCGACCCCCAGATCCCGCGCCACCCGCCACTGCGGCGCACCATCCGCGACCAACCGCCGAATCAGAGCCCAATCCTCCACAGAGATCACCCATCCAATCTGTCTGGGTGGCCCCGTTTTCGACCGTCGCTATGGCCTCATTTTCGACCGTCGTCGACAGACGAAGAGGACTCCCTGCAAGGGAGCATCTAGCGGCCGGCACCGGCACGGCCCAACCGTTCGCTGATCAGGAATCCCCTGAGCGGAAGAAGGTAGCGAAACTGCCTGCAACCGCGGTGATCACGAACACCGCCCACAGCTCCAGCACCACGTCGACTACCTTCCCGACAGAGGTCACCGGGTTTGGCATCGAGGAGGACACCGACAGCAGCTGCGTGGCGGTGAAGAACGCCGCATCGCCAAGGCCATGGACAGCCCCGCCGGGCTGCCCGCGCTCGGTCAACCACACGAGCACGGTGCCAGCCACGAAGGCGACCAGCGACAGACCAAAGGCGAGGATCATGCGCGCCAGCAGGCGACGATGACGCTCCTCGTACCGAAACAACCGAGACAGCTCGTCACGAATCACGCCAAACTCCTGCCCTCGTCGCGTCCGACCGCCGCGCCGGCCCGGTACCGCTGCTGGGACGATCGCGCCTCTGCTTGATCGCCAGATCGACCCTATCCAGCGGTTCGCCGCTACAGCGTGGCGTTCCCGAGCCGGGGGCTACCGGACGCGCCTGACCGGCAGGATCAGCGCCGCCCCGAGCAGGGCGCAGGTGCCGGCGACCAGGTAGAGAGCGGTGTAGCTGTCGTTGCTCAGGGCGAGGACGAGGGGAGCCAGGGCGGGCGCCACGGCGAAGGGCAGGGCGCCGGCGATGTTGAGGACGCCGAGGTCCTTGGCCGCCGACGCCGGGTCGGGCAGGACGTCGACGACCAGGGCCAGGTCCACCGCCATGTACATCCCGAAGCCCACCCCGCCGACCGCCATCCCGACCAGGTAGCCGCCCAGGTCGTGCGCGGTGGCCACCATCAGCAGAGCGAGGGCGTAGAGGCACGCGGCGAGCACCACGAAGACCTTCCGTCGACCGGCACGGTCCGAGAGCCGCCCCGCCACCAGGGAGGCGGCCACCAGCGCCACCGACTGCGCGAGCGTGCCGAGGTAGATCTGGTGGGGAACGTCGTCCTCCCTGCTTCCGAGGTGGTCCAGCAGGTAGTAGGCCTGGTAGGTGACCAGGAACGCATAGGCCATCACGAGCATGAACCTGCTCGCGAAGGCCCACGCGAAGTCCGGGTTGCGTCGCGGGTCGACGTAGAAGGTCGTCAGGAGCTCGCGCCAGAACCACGGCGGCCTGTCAGCCGGGGCGAGGCGCCGGTCGTGGAGCCGGGTGGCGAAGAGCAGCACGGGCAGGCACCCGACCGCGCACGGCGCCAGGAACATGGTCAACGTGGTCCGGTCGAAGGCCTGCACCAGGTAGGTGCCGACGACGGACGCGACCGGCAGGCACACCCCCAGGACCCCCGAGACCGACCCGCGTTGCTGCTCCGGCACGTGGTCGGGGAGGACCGCGGCCTGGGCCGCCAGGAGGGCGTTGAGGAACACCTGGGCCAGGCACCAGCCCACCAGCACGACAGCCACGTTCGACGCCAGGGCGACGGTCACGATGCCGGCCGTCCCCCCGAGGAGCCCGGTCAGCATCCAGGGCCGCCGCATGCCCAGCGATGCGGTGGTCCGGTCGCTCAGCCGACCGAAGAGCGGGTTGCTCACGATCGCCAGCAGGGACCCCACCCCCGTGACCAACGCCAGCGCCCGGGGGGCACGGTCGGCGCCGACCAGGTCGTTGATCTTCAGGGCGAGGGAGACCAGCAAGGGCGCAAGGAACAGCAGCGCACCACCGGCGTAGGAGCACGCGTACCCGGCGACGAAGCCCCACCCCACCGCAACCTGGTCGCCCCGGTGCGCGGCAACTTCTACTGGGTCTGCGGGCGGGCGGAGCTGCTGGTCACGCCTCATGATGTGCCTGACGACGGCGAGGGAGGTGGAACTCGAGAGCCCAGCATCGCGGACGCGGACCGCGCCCGCCACCACGTCCGGGTGGCGGGCAGCACCTCACGCGCGGCGGCGTGCCAGGAGTCGGACTCGGAGGCTGTGGAGGCGGGGCATCAGGCCGTAGATGACGATCGGGACCGCGATGGTGGCCAGGACGAAGGTGCGCAGCACGGGGCCGGTGTCACTCAGCCAGGGGCCGAGGCTGAGGTTCAGCAGGGTCAGCGTCGGGAAGACCGCGACCCAGATCATCACGGCGAGCTGGTGCTTGCTGGGCGGTCCGACCGGGGCGGGGAGGCTGGCAGGTGGGGTGGTGGACATGACGGTTCTCCTGGGTGAGTGAGGTTGACGCCTCCCGGTTCTGGGAGGGAGGTGGGCCCTGCGCGTTCTACTGACCGCGCTGCCGTGCTGTGCCGTGCGGTGCCGCGCGGTGCCGTGCGGTGCCGTGCGGGCAGTGCCTTCAGACAGGCAGGCCTGAGCGGAAGGCGGCGACCGCGTGCGGGAGGTCCTCC
This sequence comes from Marmoricola sp., assembly GCA_044227235.1. Classification (GTDB taxonomy): domain Bacteria; phylum Actinomycetota; class Actinomycetes; order Propionibacteriales; family Nocardioidaceae; genus Marmoricola_A. The sequence goes on from JBGAFN010000001.1 coordinate 443,667, forward strand.
TCGACGAGGTCGTTGTTGAGGGCGATGGCCGCGGCGGAGCCCTCGCCGGCGGCGGTGATGACCTGGGCCCGGGGGTTCACGGCGTTCCCGGCCGCCCACACCCCCGGCACGCTGGTGCGTCCGGTGGGGTCGGCGGCAACCCATCCGCTCTCGTGCGTGAGGCACCCGAGACCGGTCAGGAGCGTGTCGTGGGCGACGAACCGCGGGCGGACGAAGACCGCTGCCCGAGGCACGACCCGTCCGGACGCGAGCTCGATCCCGGTGAGGCGGTCGTCCTCGGTGACCAGGCGCGCGACCGGCTCCTCGACGATGCCGATGGCACGGGCCACGAGCTGTTCACGGTCGAGGTCGGAGAGGACCTGGTGGTGGGCGAAGTAGACCACGTCCTCGGACCACTGGCGGATCAGGTGGGCGTGGGCCATTGCCTCGGGTGTCCCGCCGATCACGCCGAGGGGCTGGTCGCGGACCTCGTAGCCGTGGCAGTACGGGCAGTGCAGCAGGTCGCGGCCCCAGCGCTCATGGACGCCGGGGATGTCCGGGAGCTCGTCGCGCAGCCCTGTGGTGACCAGCACGCGCCGGGCGTGCAGCGACCTGCCGTCGGCGAGGGTCACCCGGAAACCGGGACGCCAGCTGGTCCCAGTAACGTCGACGGTCTCAGCGACGAGGCCGGTCACGGTGCCCTCCAGGAGCTCACCGCCGTAGCCTGCGACCTCGCGGCGCCCGGCGGCCAGCAGCTCGGTGGGCGGCAGCCCGTCGGAGCCGAGGAAGCCCTGCATGTGCGCGGCCGGGGCGTTGCGGGGCTGCCCGGCGTCCACCACCGCGACGTGGCGTCGGGCCCGCGTCAGGACCAGTGCGGCCGACAGGCCCGCGGCTCCCCCACCGATGATGACGACCTCATAGCTGTTCATGCCTGAAGAGTGCTCCGCGACCGCACGCGGGAACAACCTTTGTTGCCATTCCTGGGAAGGCCGGGGTGCAATGGCCCGGTGACACGCGCCGTCGGCAAGCAGCAGCGGGTCTCCTCCGATACCGGCGCTGGTCCGGTGGCGGAGGCGCTGGACCAGGTCGGCCCCCGGCTCCGACGGGTGCGCGAGCAGCGCGGGCTGACCCTGACCCAGGCGGCCGAGCACACCGGGATCTCCAAGAGCACACTGTCGCGGTTGGAGACCGGTCAGCGTCGGCCCAGCCTGGAGCTGCTGCTGCCGTTGTCCCGGGTCTACCGGGTCCCTATCGACGACCTGGTCGGCGCACCCGAGGTCGGCGACCCGAGGATCCGGCTCAAGCCGCGCCGAGTCAACGGGCGCACCGTCCTGCCGCTCACCCCGCCCGGAGGAGTGCAGGCCTGGAAGATCGTGGTCCCAGCGTCCCAGTCGACCCCCCGCCCGCGTGCGCACGACGGCTTCGAGTGGCTCTACGTCCTGTCCGGCCAGATGCGGCTCATCCTGGGCGACCGCGACCTGGTCCTCGCCGCAGGTGAGGCAGCCGAGTTCGACACGCAGATCCCGCACTGGTTCGGCAGCACCGGGCACGGCCCCGCCGAGGTGCTCAGCATCTTCGGCCGGCCCGGGGAGCGCATGCTCGTGCGCGCAGCCGCTGGCCACGAACGAAACACACACCCGGACCCGCACGGGTCTTGACCGCTGGCTCGAGCAAGCCGCCAAGCAACCGCCTCCGTGGTTCCGGTCGCGCCGGAGGCTTGATCAGCGGGTGCCTGCGGGCACCTGGGAGGTCGGGACGTGGTGCCGGGGCCCCTCGGTGTCGTCGGTGACGACCTCGTGGCCTTCGACGTCGAGATGCGGGAGCAGACGGTCGAGCCAGCCCGGCAGCCACCAGTTGCGGTCGCCGAGCAGCTCCATCGTGGCCGGCACCAGGACCATCCGCACGAGCGTGGCGTCGATGAGGACGGCCGCAGCCAGTCCGATGCCGAACATCTTGGTGAAGACGTCCTCGCCCAGGACGAAGGAGAGGAACACCGTGATCATCACCGCGGCGCCGGCTGTGATGACTCTGGCGGACTTGGCGAGGCCGTCGGCGACCGCGAGAGCAGTGTCCCCGGTCCGGTCGTACTCCTCCTTGATCCGCGAGAGGAGGAACACCTCGTAGTCCATCGAGAGCCCGAAGAGGATCGCGAAGATCCCGACGGGCAACAGGATCGGGACCGGGGTGGCCTCGGGGATGCCGACCAGGTCCCCCAGGGGTCCGCCACCGACCGCGAGGGAGAGGACGCCGAAGGCTGCCGCGCTCGCCAGCAGGTTCATGATCACGGCCTTGAGAGGGACCACGACGGAGCGGAACACGACCATCAGCAGCAGGAACGAGACCAGCAGGACTCCGCCGAAGAAGAGGGGAAGCCGGTGGGTGACGCCGCGGTTGACGTCGATGTTGGAGGCCACCGCTCCGCCGACGGCGACGGAGAGGCCGGTTCCTGCGGTGGCGTCGGGGATGGCCGTGTCGCGTAGGGCGTCGACCAGGTTCTCGGTGGCGACGTCCTGGGGAGAGGTGGTGGGGATCACGGTCAGCACCGCGGTGTCTCCGGTGTCGTTGATGACGGCAGGGGAGACCGAGTCCACCCCGCTGAGCCTGGCCAGGCGGGCGCCGACCTGGTTGCTCGCCGTGCGCAGCTGGCGGCCGGACACTCCCTGGGCGGTGAGCACCAGGGGCGAGGAGTAGCCGGGGCCAAACGCGTCCGTGATCAGCTCGTACGCCTGGTAGGTCGTGTCGGAAGGCGGGTCGTTCTGTGCATCCGGGGTTCCGAGCCGTAGGCCGAGCACGGGGGCTGCCAGCGCCAGTAGGACGGCCAGCCCACCGACAGCGGCCGCCCACGGCCGGCGCTGGACGAACCGACTCCAGCGGTACCAGCGCGTCGTGGCGACGTCGGCCTGCTGCTTGGCCACGAACGGCACGTGCAGTCGCTCGATGTTGCGGCCGGCGAAGCCGAGCAGGGCCGGCAGCAGCGTCAGCGACGCGGCCATGGTGACCAGGACGAACAGCGATGCGGTGAAGGCGAATCCGGTCAGGGAAGGCTGGCCGACCAGGAGGATGCCGAGCATGGCCACCACGACGGTGAGGCCCGCGAAGACCACTGCGCGACCGGCCGTCGCCATGGCGACGATGGTCGCCTGGCGCGGCTCTCGGCCCTCGGCGAGGCCAATGCGGTAGCGGGTGACGATGAGGAGGGCGTAGTCGATCCCGACCCCGAGACCGATCATCGCTGCGGTCGGGACCGCCCAGACCGGAACGTCGACGACGCGCCGGAGGAGCTCCCCGAGGCCAATGGACATGCCGAGCCCGAACACCGCGACGAGGAGCGGCAGCCCCATCGCCACGGCGGACCCGAAGATGACCAGCAGGATCACAGCTGCGGCGATCATGCCGATCCCCTCCCCACCCGCCGGGGCCGCCTGCGCCAGCGCGGCGACCGCTCCCCCGGCCTCGACCTGCAGGGTGTCGTCGCCCGCTGCCAGGACCGGCGAGATGAGGGCCCTCGCCTGCGCAGGGCTGTACTGGTCCACGGTCCTGTCCAGCGCGACGAGGGCGAAGGCGGTGCGGCCGTCCGGCGAGATCTGGGCGGCGCCGCCGGTGCCGAACGGACTGACCACCCCCACCACGTGGGGGGCGGTTGCGAGGTCGGCGAGGAGGTCGTCAGCGCGGGCACGGACGGTGGCCGCGGAGAAGCCGTCCGCAGAGTGCAGGACGATCTGCACGGTGTCGCCGGAACGCTCGGGGAACCTCGCCTGCAGTGTCTGTGCGGCCGCCTGCGACTCGGAGCCGGGCTGCAGATAGTCCTGCCTGGACTCACCGCCGAACGAGCTCGCCAGCGCGAAGGCCGCCGCCAGGGCGGCGATCCACAGGACGACGACCAGACGACGCTGTCGGTAACACCAGTCTGCAAGCTGGACCAACATGGCTACTCCTCAAGGCGGCCGTCCTGACATCCCGGATCGGTCTGCCCTGTGGCTCGGGAACGACGCTACGAAGCGAGGAGTTCCACCACGAGGGGGCTGCCAGCACGACAGCGGGGCCGAACCCCACCGCACCTGGGTGGTGGCCCCACCCACCCAAGCCCCCGCCCGCCCCGCCGCACCCGCGCCCTCCAGTCCGCGCCGAGGCGTCGCTAGAGTCGAGACCATGCCGCTTCGCGTCGTGTTCGCCGACGACAACTTCCTCGCGCGGCAGGGGGTCTCGGCGTTGCTGGCCGAGGCCGAGGGCGTCACTGTCGTCAGTACCGCAACGGATCTGGGTTCCCTGATGGGAGCCGTGGCGGAGCACCTTCCGGATGTGGTCCTCACTGACATCCGGATGCCCCCCACCCAGACCAACGAGGGGATCGAGGCGGCCAAGCGGATCCGGGCGGAGCACCCTGGGACGGGAGTCGTCGTTCTCTCGCAGTACGTCGAGGAGGACTACGCCTTCGAGCTCCTGTCCGACGGAGCCGCCGGCGTCGGCTACCTGCTCAAGGAGAGGGTCGGAGATCTCGAGGAGATCGCTCGCGCCCTGCACGAGGTGGCCCGCGGCGGATCGGTGCTCGACCCGTTGGTCGTCGAAGCACTGCTGGCGCGCCGCGGGACCCACGGTCCGCTGCTCGGCTTGACCGACCGTGAGCGCGCGGTCCTCCACGAGATGGCCACCGGTCGCAACAACGCGACGATCGCGAAGGCGCTCTTCCTCAGTGACCGGGCCGTGGAGAAGCACATCGGATCGGTCTTCCAGAAGCTGGGGCTCGTCAACGAGCACGAGGTCAGCAGGCGAGTCATGGCGGTGCTGGCCTACCTCGAGGCCAGCGGCGCCGGCCGCTGACCGTCCACGGATCGGGCACGTAGGGCCAGCCCCACCACGGGGGTGCGGCCGAGCCCCTCCCCGCTCGCGCAGAACGGGAGCACACTGAGCCATGACGCCCCCCAGCATGCTCCGACCGCTGCCCCGTGGCTGGCGAGGCACGGTGGTTGTCGCCGTTGGCCTGGCGGGCTTCGTGGTGTGGGTCTACGTGGTGGTCGTGCTGGGCGGCGGGGCACTGATCGGCGACACCGACTCCCCCAGTGTGCCGTTGTCCGTGCTGGCGACCACGGTGGTGGCACTGGGGTTCGCCCGCGTGCAGGGCGCTCTCGAACGGGCCGCGACGGGGTGGGGGCTGAGCAGCCCGACGCCGTACGAGGTGCTGAGCCAGTTCTCGGAGGCAGTCACCGGTGCGCGCGCACCCGATGAGCTGCCGGCACGGATGGCGCGGCTGCTGGCCCAGGGAACGGGGGCGCAGTGGGCCCAGGTCTGGCTGACCGTCTCCGGTCGCCTGACCCTGGCCGCCTCGTGGCCGACCGACCTCGAGAGCGAACCGCTGCCTCCGTCGCTGCTCGACGACGAGGCCGTACCCGGACCGGGGGGCCTGCGGGCGCTGGCGGTGCGCCACGCCGGAGAGTCGTTGGGGATGCTCCGGCTCCAGGAGCGCAACGGTCTGGCCCTCACCCTCGTCGAGGAGCGACTCTTCGCCGGACTGGCGGCCCAGGCGGGGTTGGTGCTCAGCAGCCTGGCGCTCCGAGCCGAACTAGACGAGCATCGTCTCCTGCTGCTTGCCCGCTCGCAGGGGATCATGGCCTCGAGGGAGCGTCTGATCGAGACCCAGGATGCCGAGCGAACCCGCCTCGAACGCGACCTGCATGACGGTGCCCAGCAGCACCTCGTGGCGCTGACGGTCAACCTCCGACTGGCCCAGACGGTCCTGGCGCGATCCCCGACCCGTGCCCGTGGAATCCTCACCGCGCAGGCGGACGCGGCAGATGCAGCGATCGCGACGCTGGTGGCCCTGTCCCGCGGGATCTACCCGAGCCGGCTGGCCGCGGAGGGCTTGGGGGAAGCCCTCCGCTGCGCTGTCGCGGGCAGCACGCCTCCGGTCCTCATCGACACCCTGGCTCTCACGCGACTTCCAGCGCCGGTCGAGACCGCGCTCTACTTCTGCTGCCTGGAGGCGGTCCAGAACGCAGCCAAGCACGCCGGGGCCGGCCACGTGTCGGTCCGAGCCGACCAGGACGCGCAACGATGGCGGCTCACCATCACCGACGACGGCAGCGGCTTCGACCAGGCTCTTCCCGCAGCGACCTCCGGCATGGGACTGGCCAACATGCGCGACCGCCTCGATGCGGTCGGCGGGACCCTGCTTGTCGTGTCCGTGGAGGGATCCGGGACGACGGTAGCCGCAGCAGTCCCTCGTGCTCGCCACGCGCCCGGTCCCAGCAGCTCGCCCCTACCCCGTCAGACGGCCTGAGGTGCCCGTCCGGATCGCGTGGTGCGTGGTCGGCCTGACGGCGATCGCCGTCGTGCTGGACACGTGGTTCACTGCCGCCTACCGGCCGCTGTTGAGCGAGGCCACCTGGGCAGACCACGGCTGGCCCCTCGCGCCGCTCGCCGGGGTGGGCTGCGCTCTGATGGGCGCGCTGATCATCTCGCGGCACCCCAGGCACATGCTGGGCTGGCTGCTGTGCGCGGCGAGCCTGCTCTCGGTGACCCTCGCGGCGGACGCCTACACCCTGTGGGTGCTGGAGGGCGAGGGCCCCGGTTCCGCGCACTGGGCCCACGTCATCGCCTGGGCCTCACCGCTGCTGGGGTGGCCCGCGTTCACCGCCCTGGTCCTGCTCTTCCTGATCTCGCCGACCGGCCATCTCGCCTCCCCGCGTTGGCGCTGGGCGCTGGGGGCCACCCTGGTCGGTCTCAGCCTGCGCACGCTGGGAGCCCTGGCCGTGCACCCCGGGGAGTTCGTCAGCGCCCATCAGTACGACGGGTTCACCGTCTCGACCGTGCTGCTCACGGCGGGATATCTGCTCATTGCCGCGGGCCTGATCGCCTCAGCGGTCTCACTCGTGGTGCGCCTGCGGAAGGCACGGGACGACGAGCGGCGCCAGCTGCTGTGGATCACCTCCTCGGCCGTGTTCCTGGCCGTCGGCGTCGTGGTCATCCTGGTCGTGCCGCGCGTCCAGGGCGAGACCGGAACCTGGTTGGCTGCGTTGCCGCTGCGCCTCGCCCAGCTCGCCGTCCCGCTCTGTGTGGCCGTCGCCGTGCTGCGCCACCGGCTGCTGGAGATCGACCTGATCCTCAACCGTGCCCTCCTGGTGGCTCTGGTCACCGGGGTCGCGGCGACCGGCTATGTGTCCCTGGTGGTGCTCGTCGGCTCCGCGTTCGGCGGAGGTTCCGGGAGAGGTGCCGGGGGCTTCGGGCCGTCGCTGGTGGCCACCGCCCTGGCGGCCCTCGCCTTCCAGCCACTGCGGCGCCGAGTGGTACGGCTGGCCGACAGGCTGGCGTTCGGTGCGGCCGCGGCGCCGTACGAAGCCCTGGCCGACTTCAGCCGCCGGCTCGGTGACCAGTCCGACCCGGATGCTCTGCTGCCCGACGTCGCCGAGGCCGCCGCACGAGCGATGCACGCGGCCCGTGCCCTGGCGTCCGTGCGAGTGCACTCAGGCCCTGACCGAGCTGCCACCTGGCCGCCAGGCTGCGAGGAAGACCCATCCCCCATCTTCCTCTCGGTACCGGTCCTGGACCGCGACGAACATCTCGGCAGCATTGCTGTCCACATGCACCCCGGACGCCCCCTGCGCCCGCGGGACCACCGACTGCTCGCCGACTTCGCAGACCAAGCCGCCCTGGCGTTCCGCAACGCTCAGCTGACCGCCGAGATCTCGACCCAGGTGGAGCAGCTCAGCCTGCACACCCGCGAGCTCGACGAGTCGCGCTCGCGGCTGATCGACGCCGCCGATGCCGAGCGCAGCCGCGTCGAACGTGACATATCCCGGCAGGTACTTCCCCACCTCGCGCCGCTCCCTGACCGGCTCCGAAGGCTCGCGCAGACCGATCCCCATGACCCCACGCCACCTGACACCGCACAGCTCACGCCACTCCTCACGTCGGTGACCGAAGCGATGCAGTCGTTGCGCGAGATCACCCGCGGTGTCTTTCCAGCCCAGCTCACCCGCTCCGGGCTCCCCATGGCGCTCGGCTCGCTGCTGGCCCGGCCCGGCGCCCTCGGTGACCTCCAGGTGGACGACTCCGCGACCGCCGTCCGCTTCGACGCGAGCGTCGAGGCGGCAGCCTACTTCTGCGTCGCCGAAACGACCCGAGCGTTCGACCGGCCGATCACCGTTGCGCTCTCCGTGCACGGTGAGTACCTGCATCTCAGCATCAGCGGCGCCGGGCGCGAGGGCCTGTCCCTGACGCGCATGCGCGATCGGGTCGAGGCGACCGGGGGCTCGGTGACGATGAGGAGCCACCACGGTCACACCACCGTCGAGGTCCGGGCACCCGCGACTCGAACCCTGGCAGGCTGCTGAAGCAGCCCCCGCTCACTCCAGCGCGGCTGCCCACACCTCCACCAGCCGGCCGGGCCCCAGGGCTGACTTGGTCATGTAGGCCGCAGCCCCGCACGATGCCACGAACGCGGCGCCGGCGTCGTCGTCGTACGTCGAGACCAGCAGCACCACCGGCGGCGACGGGGAGCCCCGCAGCCGTCTCGTGGCTTCCATCCCGTCGATGCCCGGCAGGTTCACGTCCATCAGCACCAGGTCGGGCAGCAGGTCAGCGGCTGCGAGGACGGACTCCTCCCCCGAGGATGCCTCGCCCACCACGTCGAATCCCTCGGCTTCCTCGACCACTGCGCGCATGGCTCGCATGAAGGGAGCCTGGTCATCGACGAGCAGCACCCGCACGTGCGTCATCTCCGGCCCACCTCCTGGCTCGAGTCTGGGTCGCAGCGGCCACGACCGACATGGGGTGAGCCGTACGGCCGGGGTGGCCAACCCCTCGAAACCCCGCCCGGCTGCCTGACGAGCGAGCTCGGGTGCTTGGGCAGCGTGCGGGGTGCACAGACCAGACTCAGCAGCGCCCTCGTCTCAACACGGTCGCGTCGGCGAACGCCGTGCGAAACCTGTGCCAAACCGTGTATGCCGATGACGTTTCCGCAGGTCAGCGCGTTGCCACGACCTGTCTCCTAAGCGAAAGGTCGCCAGTTCGACTCTGGCCTGGGGCACCCAAACCCACGTTTCCGCAGGTCAGGCGCCGTTTTGGCCCTCCCGGGCTCACACGCCGCCACGCGCCCAGCGTGCCGAACCGTGCCAGAGGCTGCGCGACACCCGGGTGAATCTCGCCGCATCACCCGCCCCGCCCTCGACGCCTCCAGGTCCACCGGCACCGTCACCCTTGCCCCACGACGTCGAACGCGCCGTCATCAAGGGCGCCGACGCCTGGTGGCGCCAACAGCGACACCCCCACACCCATCCCCCGCGCCACGCGCACCCGAGTCGGACGAGAGCAACCGACTCGCAGCAACGCTGGCGTCTCAGCCGCCGTCGACACGCTCGTCGCGTGTTCCCCGGGGCGACGCCCAACGCGAGGACTCGACCGACTGCGATTCCAACCACTCCCTCACAGGGACGTCTTTCCCCAAAGGCAAGCGCATATCAACCCGAAAATGTACATTCAGGGCAGCGGGGGCGTGTTCTCACGACGACCAGGCGGGCCATTGCTTCACTCGACGCCGTACCAAACAGCTGCCAGACATCTCCAGATGTCCCTCGCACCGAAGGCGCGACTGCTCGCGGTCAGCCGCGCAGTCGAGGCTCGCGCATTGGTAGAGCCTTCTGGAGCCCAGGTGTGGGCATGCCTTCAACGTGACCGCTTCCTGACGAGCCAAACCCTGGCCGTCTACTCCGAGCTTGCAGCCTCCGGAGTCGAGGTGCACTTGATCGGCCTCAACGAGATCGGCTGGCCGGCGGGTCCGGCGGGCGTCTGGATGCATGACTTGGCACCAAGCTCGCCGCTGGCGCGGGAATGGAACGTCCTCCTTCTGACCGGGCGGCGGGGTTGGGGTCTTTTCGCCCGGGACAACACACCAGGTCCGCCGCCATCGTCCGTCCCGGACCGGGATCGGATCTTCAGCTGGGCGGTGTCAGAGGAGCGAGAGCTCATCGCTCATGGATGCGCGTGGCTCCGCGAGCTCCTCGACCTTCATACGTCGCCACAACTCTGAGCGCGGTGTCCGTTCAACGATCGAGCGGTTGAGCAGAACTGGATCTGTCACCCGGTGGCCCCGCCGAAGTCCTCAGCATCTTCGGCCGCCCCGGAGAACGCGTGCTCGTGCGCGCCGCTACTCCCGAACGAAACACGCACCCGGACCCGCACGGGTCCTGACCGCTGAGCGCGACGCGGGTAGGTCGTCTGCAACCGCCTCGGTGGCTCCGGTTGCGCCGAAGGCTCGCTAGACGTCGTCGCCGCGGTGGCGACCCATCGCGTCGAACAGCTCGGGGCTGGACGATCGCAGCACCCCGGCGGAGATGACGCCGACCAGGGCCGCGACCAGGATCAGCGACGGGAGCAGCCAGCTCAGCACGCTGCCGGGGTCGCCGATCAGCAGGCCGAACTGGGAGGCGGCGTACACCGCCACCGCGGTCATGGCGACGCCGCCGACCAGCGGGGCCACCTTGGTCCGCCACACGTTGGGGTCGAGGTCGGGGTGCCGGGTGAAGAACGCCAGCACGGCGAAGGACGCCAGCGCCATCAGCACCAGGACGGCGAGAGTGCCGAGCTGGGTGAGCCACGTGAAGAGCGCGAGGACGGGGTCCTTGCCGGCGACGACGAACGCTGTCACGACGACCGCGGCGAAGACGGACTGGCTCAACGAGCCGGCGTGGGGGCTGAGGTGCACAGCGTGGGTCCGGCCGAGCCGCTCGGGCACCAGACCCTCCCGGCCGAGCGCGTAGAGGTAGCGGGCGACCGCGTTGTGGAAGGCCAGCAGCGCCGCGAAGACGCTGGTCACGAAGAGCAGCGACATGACCGTGGTCAGGGTCCCGCCGATGTAGGTGTCGGAGAGCACGAAGAGGAAGGCGGTGGGGTCGGGCTTGAGCCCGCCGAGGAACGGCACGAGGCCGTCGACGCCCTGGCCGTTGACCATCAGCCAGGTGGTCACGGTGTAGAAGACGCCGATGGTGAGGACGGCCAGGTACGTCGCGCGCGGGACGGTGCGCTTGGGGTCCTTAGCCTCCTCGCTGTAGATCGTGGTGGCCTCGAAGCCGATGAAGGAAGCAGCGTTGAACAGCAGGGCGATCGCCAGGGAGCCGGAGGTCAGCGAGTTCCAACTGAAGGGCTCCAGGGTCAGCGGGGCGGTGCCGCCCGAGCCTCCCTTGACGAGGATCGCGACGTCGAGGACCAGGACGACGAGGAACTCCGCGAGGACGAGCACGCCGAGTACCTTCAGCGAGAGGTCGACCTGCCGGTAGCCGAGGACCGCGATGATGGCCATGGCGACGAACACGAGCACCCACCACGGCACGTCGAGGCCGAACTGGTCGGCCAGGAAGCCGGACGCCGCCGCCCCGAACAGGCCGTAGAGGCCGATCTGCATGGCGTTGTAGCCCAGCAGGGCGATCCAGGCGGCCGACCCTCCGGCGTACTGCTTGAGGCCGCGCGTCACGTAGCTGTAGAAGGCGCCGGTACTGGTGTGGTGCCGCGCCATCGCCGTGTAGCCCACGGAGAAGACGAGGAGCAGCACGCTGACCAGCACGTAGGCGGCGGGGATGCCGGCACCGTTGCCGAGCAGCATCGCCACCGGCGCTCCGCCGGCCATGGCGGTCAGCGGTGCAGCGGCGGAGACGACGAAGAACGAGATGCCGAGGACGCCGAGGCTGCCTCGGCGGAGCTGGTGGGCCTCGCGTCGTTCGACGCCGGTCGAGGCTTCGGTGTGGGTCATCAGGAGGGCTCCAGAGGTCGGTCCGGGGGCGGTCGTTCGGATCCAAATAGAAGATGGTGCGTGAACATTAGGGTGCGAATGATCTGGATCACAAGACCCGTCCGACGATCTGTCTTGACCACTCTCGGAATCCTCGCAACCAGGGGTTGTCACCTGCCACCCCCCTGGATATTGTTCGGATCCGAACGACTTACCCCGCAGGCCGCTCCGGCCTCCGACCCGAGGGAGACCCATGACTGCGCCCGATCCCGTACGCCTCGAGAACGTCGACCTCTCCGACCTGGACCGCTTCCGGGACAACCGGGGGTGGGCCCAGCTCGACGCCCTGCGCCGCGAGGACCCCGTCCACTGGAACCCCGAGGCGGCCCCCAACAGCGGCTTCTGGGCCGTCACCCGCTACGAGGACATCTGGACTGTCGACCGGGACGCCGAGACCTTCACCTCGGAGAAGTTCGTCAACCTCGAGGAGGTCGACGACGACCTGATGGACCTGCGCCGCTCGATCCTCGAGACGGACGGCACGCGGCACATGGCCCTGCGCCAGCTCATCGCCCGCGAGTTCAGCCCGCGCAACCTGCTCAAGAACTACGAAGGCTTCCTGCGCGAGCTCACCAAGCAGACCGTCGACGCCGCCCTGGAGAACGACGAGTTCGACTTCGTCGAGAAGATCAGCGCGGACTTCCCGATCCAGGTCCTCGCCCGGCTCCTCGACGTGCCGGCCGAGGACACCGGTCAGCTGATCGCGTGGGGCAACGAGATGGTCGGCAACACCGACCCGGACTACACCGAGCACCGGATCGACTCGCCGGAGTCCGAGCAGTACAAGCACCTCCCCTTCCGGTCCCCGACCACCCAGGAGGTCTTCGACTACGGCCGCGCGCTCCGTGACCGGCGCCGCGGCGGCGACGGGACCGACCTGGTCAGCCAGCTGGCCAACAAGATCCCCACCGACGGCATCCCGCTCTCGGACCGCGACTTCGACATGTACTTCCTGCTCCTGGTCATCGCCGGCAACGAGACCACCCGCCACGCGATCAGCAACATCATGCTCGGCCTGATCGAGCAGCCCGACCAGCTCCACCTGCTCCAGGACCAGCCGGCCCTGATCGGCACCGGACTCGAGGAGCTCATCCGCTGGGCCTCGCCCGTCTACCACTTCCGGCGCACGGCGACCCGCGACGTCGAGCTGGGCGGCAAGCAGATCAAGGAGGGCGACAAGGTCGTCATGTGGTTCGCCTCGGGCAACCGCGACGACGCGGTCTTCCCCGACCCCTACCGCATCGACGTCACCCGCACCAACGTCGACCACATGACCTTCGGCAAGGGCAGCCCGCACCTGTGCCTGGGCAACAACCTGGCGCGCATGGAGATCCGCCTGATGTTCGAGGAGCTGCTCCCCCGGCTGGAGAGCATCGAGCTCGCCGGCGAGGTGACCCGGGTGCGCTCGAACTTCGTCAACGGCATCAAGCGCTTCCCCGTCGCAGCCAAGCAGCGTTGAGGTCTGCCCCATGACGATGACCCAGACCGGCCTCGCGCCCGCCACCACCGCGGAGCCGCCCGGCCTCACCACCACGGTCGTGCGCGAGTTCGAGGCCGACCTCGTCGTGACCTCGGCCGACCTCGTCGCCGACGGCGTGCTCGCCCTCACCCTGACTCGCCCCGACGGAGGCGAGCTGCCGTCGTGGACGCCCGGCGCCCACGTCGACCTCGTGCTCGCCGAGGACCTGATCCGCCAGTACTCGCTGTGCGGCAGCACCAGCGACGTGGGCTCGTGGCGCGTCGCGGTGCTGCACACCCCCGACGGTCGCGGCGGCTCCTCGGCCGTGCACCGGCTCGCGGTCGGGGCGACCGTGCGCGTGCGCGGGCCCCGCAACCACTTCCCCGTGGCCGCGTCCCCGCGCTACCTGTTCGTCGGCGGCGGCATCGGCATCACCCCGCTGCTGCCGATGATCCAGGCGGCGGAGGCCGCCGGGGCCGCGTGGGAGCTGCACTACGGCGGTCGAAGCCGGACCTCGATGGCCTTCCTCGACGAGCTCGCACCGTACGGCGAGCGGATCCACCTGGTGCCCGAGGACGAGGAGGGCCGCCTGGACCTCGACGGCATCCTCGGCGAGCCGCAGCCCGACACCCTCGTCTACGCCTGCGGTCCCGAGCCGCTGCTGGCCGCGGTCGAGGAGCGCTGCGCGGGCTGGCCCGCCGGGAGTCTCCACCTCGAGCGGTTCGCCGCCCGCGCCGCCCCCGACACCAGCGGCGACACGGCCTTCGAGCTCGTCCTCCAGCGCTCGGGCAGGACCCTGACCGTGCCAGCGGACCGCACCATCTTCGAGGTCGTCCGCGAGGCCGGGGTCAGCGTCCTGGGCTCCTGCCTGGAGGGCATCTGCGGCACCTGCGAGACCGAGATCGTCGAGGGGGAGGTCGACCACCGCGACTCGGTGCTGTCGGAGGAGGAGCGCGAGGAGAACGAGTGCCTGATGATCTGCGTCTCCCGCTGCACCTCGGCCCGGCTGACCCTGGACCTGTGACTCCGATGCCCACCACCACCAAGCAGCCGATCCGCCCGCGAGCCGGAGGACCCGCCATGAACCCGCACACCCCGGTCACGGACCGGATCCCGGGGCGTACCCGACCCGGCCGTCGCCCGTCGTACCCGGCCAGCAGCTGGTACGTCGCCGCCCTCGGCGACGAGATCGGTCGCGCGCCGGTCGGGCGCCGGGTGCTCGACACCTCCGTGGTGCTCTGGCGCACCGGCGACGGCACGGCCGTGGCGCTGGAGGACCGCGACGTCCACCGCCCCTACCCGCTGAGCCTGGGCCGCGTCGAGGGCGACCACATCGTCTCCTCCTACTCGGGCTTCGTGTACGACGCCGACGGCACCTGCGTCCGCGTGCCGACCCAGGCCGAGGTCCCGTACGGCGCCCGCGTCCGCGCCTTCCCCATCACCGAGCAGGACGGGCTGATCTGGGTGTGGTTCGGCGGCGCCGGGCTCGCGTCCCTGCGACGCCCGCCGTCGGCCCCCTGGCTCGTCGACCCGGAGTGGGCCACGTTCGGGAGCGGCTGGACGACGCAGGCCAGCTTCCTGCTCCTGCACGAGAACTTCGCCGACATCACCCACGTCGCGGTCGTCGACCCGGTCATCGCCCCGCCCGCCCTCAGCGCCGGCCCGGTGCCGTCGCTGGAGGTGGAGGTCTCCGAGACGTCGGTGTCGTTCTCCCGTGAGTTCCCGCCGGCACCGCTGGCGACCTGGCACGCCCCGCTGGTGGGGGCCTCACAGACCGACCGGTTCGCCCAGCGCGAGGAGGGCCGCTTCGTCACCCCCGGTCTGTGGGTCGACAGCTGGGATGTCCGTCTCGACGACGGCGCCGGCTGGGGAGCGAGCACCTTCCGGTTCACCCACGCGGTGACCCCGGTCGGGTCGGGCAGCACCCAGCACGTCTGGCGCGTCAGCCGCAACTTCGCCCGCGACGCCGCCACCACCGAGCTGCTCCGGCCGCTGTTCACCGACTACTACGAGCGCGTCCGCTCGATCCTGGAGACCATGCAGGGCGTCCTCGACCTGGACGGCCCCCGCGCCGACATCGGAGTCGCCTCGGACACCGCGGCGCTCCAGGTCCGCCGGATCGTCGCCCGCATGGTCGCCGACGAGCGCGGCCTCTGACGCCCACCCCACCCAGCCCGCACCCCAGCCCGCACCCCAGCCATCACCCCAGCCATCGCCCAGGCCACCACCCAGGAGACCACCACATGACCGACGTCCAGGGATTCTTCTACCCCCGCACGGCCAGCGGCCGATCCGCCCTGATCCCGAACCCGCCCTGGTACTACTCCGGCGACCTCCTCACCGTGGAGTACCGCACGGATCCCGCCCGGGTCGCCGAGCTGCTGCCCGCACCACTGGAGCCGGCCCCCGAAGACCCGGGCGCGGTGGCGCTGATCTGGGCTGACTGGCAGTCCTGCTCCGGCAGTCGCGAGGAGCTGCTCGACCCGGTCCGGTCGCAGTACAAGGAGGCGTTCGTCGTCGTCCGCTGCAGCTACCAGGGCGTGACCTACTCGCGCTGCGTCTACATCTGGGTGGACAAGGACTTCGCGATCGCCCGCGGGATGCACCAGGGCTACCCCAAGAAGCTCGGCTCGATGTGGCAGACCCGGCCGCACCCCTTCGCCCATGGCGCACCGCAGATCGCCCCCGGCGGGACCTTCGGGGCGACGCTGGCAGCCGGCGACCGCCGGCTCGCCGAGGCGGTGCTCACCCTGCGCGAGGAGTCCGACACCAACGGCTTCGTCAACGGTCACCCGATGGCCCACCACCGGGTCTACCCCGGGATCGCCAAGGGCACCCCCGACGCGTACGCCGAGCTGATCGCCTCGGGAGCCTCGGAGTTCGCCGGAGGCCAGGCCTGGAAGGGCGACGTCGACCTGCGCCTGTTCGACTCCCCCACCGAGGAGCTCGCCCGGCTCGAGGTCCACGAGGTCTTCGGCGGCTACTACCGACAGGTCGGCGTGGTCTGGGACGGCGGGTCCAGCCTGGCCGACCTGACCCCCGCCCGTCTGCTCGAGGGAAGCCCCGCATGAGCGCCTCGATCAGCGTGCCCGACACGATCACCGTCGAGGGGGTCGAGGTCGACACCCGGCACTGGATCGGCGGGACGCGGGTGGCCTCGACCGCCACGTTCACCGACGTCTCCCCCATCGACGAGAGCGTCCTGGGCCAGATCCACGCCGGGGGCGAGGCCGAGGTCGACGCCGCCGTCGCGGCCGCCCGGGCGGCGTTCCCCGCCTGGGCCGCCCTGCCGGTCGCCGAGCGCTCCGCGATCCTGCGCCGGGTCGCGGACGGCATCGAGGCCCGCGTGGAGGACCTGGCCCGGGTGGAGACCCGCGACAACGGCTCGCTGCTGCGCTCGCACCGACGCGGCGTGATGCCGCGGGTGGCCCTGAACTTCCGGTTCTTCGCCGACTTCGCGGAGAGCCTGGTGGCCGAGGAGTCCGAGGTCCGCGGTCACCGCGAGCGCTTCACCCACGACCCGGCCGGCGTCACCGCCGTCATCACCCCGTGGAACGCACCGCTGATGCTCGCGACCTGGCGGATCGGACCGGCCCTGGCCGCCGGCAACACCGTCGTGGTCAAGCCGCCGGAGTGGGCCCCGCTGACCGCGTCGCTGCTGGCGGACATCGCCGACCAGGCGGGCCTCCCGGCCGGCGTGCTCAACGTCGTCCAGGGGACCGGCGCCGAGGCCGGCGCCCCGCTCACCCGGCACCCGGGCATCGACCGGCTCTCCTTCACCGGGTCGGTCCCCACCGCCGGCGTGATCGCCGCGGCGGCGGCCCCCAACATCGTGCCGCTCTCCTACGAGCTCGGAGGCAAGTCGCCCCTGCTGGTCTTCGAGGACTGCGACCTCGACCTGGCCGTCGACCTGGCCGTGGAGCAGTTCGACAACGCCGGCCAGGTCTGCCTGGGCGCGTTCCGTCTGATCGTGCACGAGTCGATCGCCGAGGACTTCCTGGACCGGGTCGTCGCCCGCGCCCGCACCCTGGTCCAGGGAGACCCGCGCTCGGAGGACACCGACGTCAGCGCCCTGGTCAGCCGGACCCACTTCGAGAAGGTGTCCGGCTTCGTCGAGCGCGCCATCGCCGAGGGCGCCAAGCCCGTCCTCGGCGGGGGGCCCAACCACGACCTGGGCGGCCTCTACTTCTCCCCCACCATCCTCGTCGGGGCGGAGCCCGGCTCGGAGATCCTCACCGAGGAGGTCTTCGGCCCGGTCCTCACGATGCAGACGTTCCGCGACGAGGCCGAGGGCGTCGCCATGGCGAACAACACCCGCTTCGGTCTCGCCGCCACCCTGGTGACCGGGGACCGCGAGCGGGCCGAGCGGGTCAGCGCCCTGCTCGACGCCGGCACCGTCTGGGTGAACTGCTTCTTCGTGCGCGACCTGGGCGCGCCGTTCGGCGGCAACGGCCGCTCGGGGATCGGCCGCGAGGGCGGCATCCACTCCTTCGACTTCTACTGCGACATCAAGAACAGCGTCTTCAGCCCGCACGGCTGGACGACCACGAGCACCAACGACACCGAGGAGAGCTGACATGGGCGAGATCGTCGGGGCCGGGCTGATCGCCCACGTGCCCACCATCGTGCTGCCGGAGGACATCCGGCGCGAGCTCAACAACGGCGAGGACACCACCCTGGTGGCCGGCCTGCAGCAGCTGCGCCGCGAGGTCTTCGACGTGCTGGACTACGACACCGTCGTCGTCCTGGACTCGCACTGGGCCACCACCGTGGAGTTCGTCGTCACCGCGCACGAGCGCCGCAGCGGCCACTTCACCTCCGAGGAGCTGCCCCGGGGGATGTCGTCGCGGCCCTACGACATCAAGGGCGACCCCGAGCTCGCCCACCTGATCGCCTCCAAGGCCGCCGAGCACGGCACGTGGATCACCGCCATCGACAACGTCGACCTGCCGATCTTCTACGCCACCACCAACGTGTGGGAGTTCCTCGGCCAGGGCCGCGACGACAAGGCGTGGATCACCATCGGCGTCTGCCAGACCGCCGACACCGAGGACAACCTGCGCCTCGGCCGTGCCCTCGGGGACGCCATCGCGGAGTCCGGTCGCAAGGTCCTGCTGATCGCCTCCGGCGCCCTGTCCCACACCTTCTGGCCACTGCGGCAGCTGCGCGACCACGAGGCCGCCGGCGTGGAGCACATCTTCTCGCCCGAGGCGGCCGCCGCCGACGCCGAGCGGCTCGAGTGGTTCGCCAAGGGCGACCACGCCCGGGTCCTCGACACCATGGGCGAGTTCTACCGGTTCAAGCCCGAGGCCCGGTTCGGCCACTACCTGATGATGATCGGCGCCCTCGGCGAGAGCGACTGCCAGGCCACCAGCCGACAGTACGGCGAGTACGAGAACTCGATCGGCACCGGCCAGGTGCACCTCTGGTTCGACCAGCCCGAGGGCGGCTTCCCGCGCCCCCGGCGCACCGAGGTCGAGGCCGACTACCACCGCCAGAACGGCGGACCCGAGCTCGTCGCCGCCGGCTGACCCACCCCCACCCTCCACCACCGAAGGACCTCCCATGACCCTGCGCGAGACCCGCCGGATCCTGCTCGACGGCAACGTCGTCGACGTCGTCCGCCACGGCGACACCCTCCGAGCCCACGATGGCCGCGAGGTCGGCGTCACCGAGGCCACCCACCTGTCGCCGGTGGTGCCCTCGAAGATCGTGTGCGTGCACCTCAACTACTCCTCCCGGGTGGCCGAGATGCTCACCAGCCTTCCCCCGGCGCCGACGTACTTCCACAAGCCCGTCTCGGCCCTCAACGCCCACGAGGGTGCGGTGGTCCGCCCGGCCGGCTGCAAGTGGCTCAACTACGAGGGCGAGATCGGCATCGTCATCGGCCGCACCGCCCGCAACATCTCCCCCGCCGAGGCCGGCGACTACATCCGCGGCTACACCGTCGGCAACGACTACGGTCTGCACGACTTCCGCGACACCGACTCCGGCTCGATGCTGCGCGTCAAGGGCGCCGACACCCTGTGCCCTCTCGGCCCCGGGCTGGTCGAGGGATGGGACTTCCGCGGCAAGGGCATCCAGACCCGGGTCAACGGTGAGGTCAAGCAGGACGGCAACACCGACGAGATGAAGTGGGACATGCACTACCTCGTCGCCGACATCGCCCGCACGATCACCCTGCAGCCCGGCGACGTGCTGCTCTCGGGCACCCCGGCGATCTCGCGCACCGTCTACCCCGGCGACGTCGTCGAGGTGGAGGTCGAGGGGCTGGGGATCCTGCGCAACCACATCGTGGAGGGACCGACCCCGATCCGCTCCGACGTCGGCGCGCAGCCGACCGAGAGCGAGGAGGTGCTCTCCACTGCGAAGGGCGGCGACTGGGAGTTCCGCGGCATCCGCAAGCCCGACCTCTCCCACACCCACTGAGGCCCGCGATGACCGACTCACGACGGGTGGGACGTCCCCCGGGGGCCCGCCCGCTCATCGTGGTGCCCGCCCGCTTCTCCGCCAGCGCCTCGGCCCTGCGGTACGGGGCTGAGGTCACCGCGCGCAAGCTGGTCGAGGCCGTGCACGCCGCCGGAGGCGAGGCGCTGGTCCTGCATCCGGAGGCACCTCCCGGGCTCGACGAGGACGAACTGGACGCCCTGGTCCGCGCCCGCATCTGGATGGCCGACGGCGTGCTGCTCCCCGGCGGCGGCGACCTCGCCGCGCACTGGTCAGGGCAGGACCACCACGACACCCAGTACGACGTCGACGAGACCCAGGACGCCTTCGACCTCGCCCTGGCCAGGGTCGCCCTGGCCGACCGCCTCCCTCTGCTCGCGATCTGCAGGGGCACCCAGGTCGTCAACGTCGCCCGCGGCGGCGACCTCGTCCAGCACCTGACCGAGCACCTCGGCTACGACCACCGGCACCTCGTGCACGACCTCGAGGTCGTCGAGGACTCACCGCTGCGCTCGGTCGCCCCCAGCGGGCGGCTGCGGGTCTCGTGCTACCACCACCAGGGGATCGGCACGCTGGGCACGGGGCTGCGCGCCTCGGCGCACGCCGAGGACGGCACCGTGGAGGCGGTCACGCTGGACGGGCACGACGGCTGGTACCTCGGCGTGCAGTGGCACCCGGAGGACACCGCCGCCGACGACGCGGCACAGGCCGGCATCTTCGAGACCCTCGTCCGGGAGGCCGCGCTGCGGGCCGGGTCGACGGTTCACCCGTGACGGGCGTCGAGCTCCTCCATCGTGGTGACGATCTCGCGCAGGCTGCTCGTCATCTCCTTCTTGCGGCGGCCCGAGAGGCCGCCGACGACGCGGCTCTCCACGGCGTTGAACCGGGGGTAGAGCTCCTGCATGAGCTCGACCCCAGCCGGGGTCAGCCGCAGCTCGACGAGCCGCTTGTCGGACAGCCCGTGACGCTCGATCCAGCCGCGCGCCTCCAGCGTCTTCACCACGCCCGTCAGGGTCGCCTTGGAGATGGCGGCCGCCTCGGCCGCGTGGCGGGTCTCCAGCCCGTCCCAGATCCACACCACCCACAGCACCACGAAGCCGGTCCACGTGATGTCGTAGGGACGCAGCACCTCGTTGGTCACGTGCGTGCGGATCGCGTTGGCCGCCCGGTAGATGCTCGACACGGCATGGGCCGCCTCGAAGTCGAGATCAAGTGCCGCGACGTGGTCACGCATGGCCCGCTCCGTCTCGACGAGGGTGTTCGGGTCGGTCATTCTGCTGATGCTAGCGGGCGGCTCCCGGCGACCTGGTCAGGTCCACCCGCGTCGTGCGTCCCGGAACCTTGACAGATCGTTCGGATCCATACGATCGTACTACCCGTCCCCGTGGCTGCGCACCCGGCCGCTTTCGAGAAGTGACGCCGGTCCCGAACCGGACGAGAAGCACAACGCGAGGAGAAACCCCATGGTCCACGTGGACGCCAGCGCGATGGAGGCCGCCGAGGCCGACCTGACCACCCAGGGTATCGACGTCGTACGCCTCGGCTACAGCGACCTGATCGGCGCCGAGCGGGGCCGCGACCTCCTGGTCCGCCGCTTCGCCCGCACCGTCGGCGACGGCGTCGCCTTCTGCCGGTCGGTCTACGGCACCTCGCCGATGGGCGACGTCGTCGACATGGAGGGCGGCATGTCCGACGGCCTGCCGGACGTCGTCGCCGTTCCCGACCTCAGCACCCTGCACCCGGTGCCGTGGGAGCCCGGCGTCGCGCACGTGATCGCCGACGTGCACAACCCCGACGGCTCGCCCTCGCAGGTGAGCCCCCGCAACGTGCTGCGGCGCGCGATCGAGCACTTCGCCGAGCTCGGCATGCGGCCGATGATCGGCCCAGAGCTGGAGTTCTACGTGCTCGAGCCGAGCACCACCTCGCCCAACGGCTGGCAGCGGTACGGCGAGGCGACCGGCAACGTCTACACCGCCGGTCGCAAGGGGGACCCGGAGAACCGGATGATCGAGTCACTGCGCAAGCTGGCGGCCTACGGCCTGGACGTGGTCGCCGCCAACCACGAGTTCTCCTCGGGCCAGTTCGAGATCAACCTGTGGCACTCCGACGCCCTCGACGCCGCAGACCGGGCCTTCCGCTTCAAGACCGCGGTGCAGGAGATCGCCCGCATCGACGGGCAGCGCGCCACCTTCATGGCCAAGCCGTTCAACGACGAGGGCGGCTCCGGCTTCCACATCCACTTCTCCACCTGGGGCGAGGACGGCGAGGCCCTGTTCGACGACCCGCTGGGCGAGGACGGTCTCTCCGAGGTCGGGCGCGCCGCGATCGCCGGCATCCTGGCCCACGCCCCCGCCCTGACCGCCGTGCTGAACCCCACGATCAACTCCTACAAGCGGTTCGGCCCCGACACCCTGGCGCCGTGGCTGATCGACTGGGGCCTGGACAACCGCAGCGCGATGGTCCGGATCCCGCCCGAGCGCGGCCGGGCGAGCCGCCTGGAGCTCCGCCTGGGCGACGCGTCCGCCAACCCCTATTTGGCCATCGGCGCGCTGATGGCGGCCGCCTACCTGGGCATCCGCGACAAGCTCGTGCCGCCGGCCAAGCTCGAGGGCTACGGGTACGACACCACCAAGGCCGACAAGCTGCCCGGCGACCTGGGCACCGCCCTGGACGCCCTGGAGTCCGACACCGAGCTCGCCGACATCCTCGGCCCCGTCTTCGTCAACGCCTTCGTGACCTACAAGCGCAACGAGATCGAGCGCTTCTCCCAGTTCGTCACCGACTGGGAGTTCCGGGAGTACAGCTACCACCTGTGAGCGGACGGTCCCCGGCGCCCACGGGCGCCGGGGGTCCGGGTTCAGTCCGGGTCCCGTCAGCCCAGCGCCACGGCGACTGCGTCGAAGGCGGCGAGGGTCGCGAAGAGCCGGTCGGCGTTCTGCGGGGTCGGCCAGCTCGACAGCTTGGCCGCCACCAGCCCCGCGCTCCGGTTGACGTAGACCATCTGGCCGTGGATCCCCAGACACACCAGTACGTCGCGGCGCGCCGAGGGGAACCAGACCTGGTGGCGGTACTGCCCGCCGGGCATCCAGGCGGCGTCGCTGCTCGCGGCGAACGCCGAGGCGGAGTCCTCGTCTCCCGCCAGCGTCCGGTCGACCCAGGCGGTGCTGAGCACCCGGTGCCCGCTCCACGCAGTCCCGTCGCCCAGGAAGGCGCTGCCGAAGCGGAGCAGGTCGCGCAGCGAGGCCGAGATTCCCCCGTCGTACATCCCCGCGCCGGTGGCGTCCACCGCGAGGTCGGCGGCGAACTCCGCCCCGATCGGCGTCCAGACGAGCTCGGTCAGCAGGGCGGCCATCCGCCTCCGACCCGCGCGCTCGCACACCCAGCCGAGGACGTCGGTCTCACAGGAGCGGTACTCGAAGGCGCCACCGTGCTCGCGGGCACGTCCGAGGGTGGCCAGGAACCCGTACAGCGAGTCGGGCACGTCCGGGCGGGTCCGTGGCGCCCAGCCGATCGCCTGCTCCAGCAGCCGCACCTCGGCGTGGGGGTCGAGGTAGTCCTCGGAGAAGGAGATCCCCGAGCGCATGTCGAGGAGGTGGCGCACCGTCGCGCCGTCGTACCCGGTCCCGCTCAGCTCGGGGACGTAGTCGACGACGGGCGCCTCGACGTCCAGCAGGCCGCGGTCGCTCAGGGCTCCGGCCACCACGCCGACCAGCGACTTGCTCACCGACATCAGCAGGTGCCGCGTGTCCGGCTGCATGCCTGCGGGGTAGGCCTCGCGGAGCAGGTGCCCCTCGCGCGCGAGGGCCCAGCCGTCGGTGTCGGTCTCGGCGATCACCTGGCCGACGCTCAGGGGACGCCCGCTGTGCGGGTGCAGCAGCGCGACGTCGTCGACCCACTCCCCCGCCTCCGCGGGCACCAGCGGGCACGGCGTCGGAGCCGCCGGGATCGTCGCGGTGGGGAAGAGGTCGGACACGTGCTGGAAGGACCAGCGCAGCTGCGGCTCGGTCTGCCAGCCGGCGAGCGTGACGTCCGCACGACCCGGGACCCCGGGGAGAATCCCGTCCATCGACTGCTCCCACCCGGTCACTCCGCGACCCTAGACCAGTGGTCGTGGAGCCGGTTGTGCCGACGCCTCCGAGACCCTATCGTTTGGTGCCGAACGATATCACCGGAGGTGCTCCGGTCCCAGAGGAGGAGACCCGATGGCCCGGACCCGCAGCGCGTCGCCGAGACCGACCACCCCCGCGACCACCCCCGCGACCACCCCGGCGACCACCCCGGCGATGCCCCGACCCGTCGACGGCGTCTCTGAGATCCGGCACCTGCTGCGCACCAACCACACACCGGTCTACTTCGTGGGCGCGACGCCCTTCAACCTCCTCGGTCTCGACCGGTGGGTGCGCAACTTCCACTACGTCAGCTACTACGACGCGTGGGAGGGCGCCCACCCGCGACTGTTCTCCCCGCAGCACAAGCCGTACGTCGAGTTCGCCAGCGGCGAGGAGATCAACAACTGGCTGCTCACCAACGCCGAGGTACGTGCCTTCATGGGCCGGCGGCGCAGGGACGGCGTGCGCCCCAAGGTCGCGATGGTCTTCTTCGACAAGGAGACCGAGCGCATCTGCGAGGAGCTCGGCTACGACCTGATCCTGCCCAGCGCCGCCCTGCGCGACCGGCTCGACTCCAAGATCGTCACCACCGAGCTGGGCAACGAGGCCGGCGTGGCGAGCGTCCCCAACGTGCTCACCACCATCGGCACCTGGGACGAGCTCAGCACGGTCGCCGAGCAGGCGGACCTGGGACGAGAGCTGGTGCTGCAGACGCCGTACGGCGACTCGGGCAAGACCACCTTCTTCGTCTCCTCCCCCGAGGACTGGGACCGCCACGCCGCCGAGGTCGTGGGCCAGCACGTCAAGGTCATGCGCCGGATCCGGCACCGCTCGGTCGCCGTCGAGGCCGTCATCACCCGGCACGGCACGATCGTCGGACCGTTCATGAGCGAGCTCACCGGCTACCCCCAGCTCACCCCCTACCGCGGCGGCTGGTGCGGCAACGAGATGTTCCCCGAGGTGCTCTCCCCCGAGCAGCGCACCCGGTCGGTCGACCTCGTGCGCCGGCTCGGCGACAGGCTCGCCCAGGAGGGCTACCGGGGCTTCTTCGAGGTCGACCTGCTCCTCGACCTCGACCGCGGCGAGATCTACCTCGGCGAGCTCAACCCCCGCATCAGCGGCGCCTCGGCGATCACCAACGTCACCGCCGGCGCCTACGCCGACGTCCCGCTCTTCCTCTTCCACCTGCTGGAGTTCCTCGACGTCGACTTCGTGCTCGACGTGGACGACGTCAACGAGCGCTGGGACCGGCTCGCCTCGGCGGACCAGTGGAGCCAGATGGTCCTCAAGCACACCGTCGACACCACCGAGCTCCTCACCGGCGCACCGGCCACCGGCACCTACGCCCTCGGCGACGACGGCACGCTGACCTTCCGTCGCGCCGCTCTGGACTGGCACCAGCTCCAGGACGAGGACGAGTGCTTCTTCCTGCGGGTCTACGGCCCGGGAGACCACCGGTGGAAGGGCGCCGACCTCGGCGTCGTGGTCACCAAGGGTCGCCTGCAGACCAACGCCGGCGACGGGTCCACCGAGCGGCTCGGCATCCGGGCGCACCACTTGGCGAGCTCCCTGCTCGACCGGTTCACCGGGACCCCGGTCGACGGTGGGGGTCCCGCCGCCTCGGTCTCCCTGAAATGAGGAGCAGCATGCAGGTCCTGGTCATCCAGCACGACCACGTCTCCCCTCCAGGGCCGATCGGGGAACGGTTCGCCGACCACGGCTACGACGTCGTCCTGCACCCGGTCGTCGGGCGCGAGGACTACCACTCCCCCGGGGTGACCACCGAGTTCCCCCGGTTCGCCGACTTCGACGCCGTCGTCGCGATGGGCGCCCCGTGGTCGACGTACGACGAGGGCCTGATCGGGAGCTGGGTGCGGCCCGAGCTCGACCGGCTGTGCCAGGCCGACCGCGACGGCGTGCCCGTGCTCGGCATCTGCTTCGGCGGTCAGCTGCTCGCCACCGCTCACGGTGGCGAGGTGACGGCCTCGGCCACGCCCGAGCTGGGCTGGGAGGAGGTCGAGTCCGACGACGAGGACATCGTCCCGGCAGGCCCCTGGTTCCAGTGGCACTACGACCGGTGGACCCTGCCGCCCGGCGCCCACGAGCTCGCTCGCAACGCGGCGGCCTCGCAGGCGTTCGTGCTGCGCCGCAACCTCGCGGTGCAGTTCCACCCCGAGCTCACCAGCTCCATGCTCGAGGGCTGGCTCGCCAACGGCGGGGCCGCTGCGGCCCTCCGACACGGCCACGACCTCGGGCTCCTGCTCGACCGAGCGCGCGCCCGAGACGCTGAGGGGCGCAGGCGCGCGCACCGCCTCGTCGACGGCTTCCTCGCCCACGTCGCCACCCGTGCCCACCAGCCGACCCCGACGATCCCCGTGTGACCCTCTCCCGGCACTCGTCATCAGCGACAACCGGGCAGCGAACGGGTCAAGTGTCACACCCCAACCGGGGCTTGTCCCGAGACTCCCGGTCCACACGACGCCACCATCGCCGCACGAGGAGCACGAAGGCCAGTCGAACGCCTCCTGCGAGGCCCGTCGGGCGCGCACTCCTGGCCGTTGCTCGAGTTCCTCAGCACTCAGACACCGCGTGTCGTCGTACTGGGTTGCGACCTTGTGACGCTGGGCAGGCCCGCGCGTCTCGGGGCCGACTCGCCACACTGATCCCGGCGGCAGGGCGCGGGAGCGGCCCCCTCGACGCGCTTCAGACGGAGGGCTCGGCGAAGACGAGCTCGGCCAGCACCTCGACCTGCAGGTCGTAGTGGAAGTGCTGGCCGGCGCTGCTGTGCGCGGCGGCGGTCTCGCCCTGGCCCAACCGCTGCGCGGGAAGGTCGGGACGGCTGGGGACGGTCACCGTCGGGCGACCCTCGCGTTCGAGCTCGGCCGAGGTGAAGGTGGCTCCCGTGACCGCCACCTTGAGGACCTGGTCGAAGGAGGGGGTGCCGTTGGCGAGGTGGGCCAAGAAGAGCTCACGGTCGGCGTCTCCGAAGGGGAGGTAGAGCAGCTGGTCACCGGGGCCGGTGGACGGCTCCTCGGGCACGGCCGCGGCGTAGAGGACCTCCTCGACGCGCACAGCGAGGTCCCCGGCGATCAGCTGACCGCCGTGCCGCGCGCGACCCCGGTACAGGTCGGCGGTGAGCTCGCGTCCGGCGGCGTCCGCCTCGAGCAGCGCGGAGAGCTCGAACGGTGCGCAGTGCAGGGTGAAGGGAACCTCGAACCCGAAGTGGGCCTGGAACCCGCGCAGCCGTCCGACGGTGTCGTCGTCGAGCGTGGCCCGCACCACGACCTGGTGGCGGTCGCGACGGCTCGAGGCGGGCAACGAGACCAGATAGAAAGGCCCCTCGCCGACCACCAGCAGGGTGTGGGTATGTGCGGTCATCGCGCACCTCGACTTCGCGGGATCAGGGACGGGACCAGGAGGAGCGCGTCGCCTCCTCCTCGGATCGTGCGCCGGTGCTGCACGCCGGTCAACGGCCCGAAAGGACCACCCTGGGGCACCACGACCTGGTGGCTCTCCGAGTGCGGCAGGAACCAGAGGCGGGGACAACCGCGAACCCAGGCGAGACCCCCCGGACTCCCGGGCTTGGTGACTCGTTCGGGCCATTGCCCATCAGCCATGTCCGGGTCGACGGTGAACGGTGGAGGGGGCGCCTCAGACCTGCCGTGGGGCAGGTGAGGAACACACGTCGTGGCGCACACGCCCCCTGACCGAGGGAGCGTCACATGGCCATCCGGTACTTCTCCACGCGCGCCTCCAGGCGCATTCCCTTCACGGCAACGGCTCTGGCCGCGGTCACGGTGCTGGGCGCGACGGCCCTGGCCGGGCCGTCGGCGGCTGATCCCACCAACGCGACCTGGCCGACCGGGGGGCAGAACACCGACAACAGCCGCTTCCAGGCGGCTGAGACGACCATCGGAACCGGCAATGTCGGCACCCTGGCCCCCCGGTCCGGCTTCGCCTCGGGTGGCGCCTTCCTCACTGGCGGCGGCGACGTGTCGGCGACGCCGGCGGTCGACGAGTCCCGGGTCTACTTCCCGGCCTCCAACGGCAAGCTCTTCGCCGTCGACCGGACCACCGGTGCCGTCCGGTGGACCCTGGACGTGGCTGCGGCCACGGGGATCAGCGCGGCCAACGGCGCGACCGGGAACGACTACGCCCGGGCCACCCCGGCCCTGGCCGGGCAGACGCTGATCATCGGCACCCAGTCCGGGAAGTTCCAGACCCCGGACTTCGCCACCGCACACCCGCAGCTCGCCGGGGCCTACGTCCTCGGCATCAACAAGACCACCGGTGCCCTGCTCTGGAAGACGAAGGTCGACAGCCACTTCGCCGCGATCATCACCCAGTCGGCACAGGTCAGCGGGACCACGGCGTACGTCGGAGTCGCCTCCAACGAGGAGGCCTTCGCCAACCAGGACCTCTCCGGTGGCATCCCCTACACCTGCTGCACCTTCCGCGGGAAGCTCCTCGCCCTCGATGTCAAGACCGGCCGGATCAAGTGGCAGACCTTCATGCTCCCCGCCGACGCCGGCTACAGCGGCAACGCCATCTGGGGCAGCACCCCGGCGGTCGACACCAAGCGCAACACCGTCTACGTCACCACCGGCAACAACTACTCCCTGCCCGCCGACCGCATCACCTGCGTCAACGACGCCACCACCTTCGCGGCGAAGCAGGCGTGCCTGCCAGGCGACAACTTCGACGCCATCGTCGCCCTCGACGCCACGACCGGAGCGATCAGGTGGTCCCACCGCGCGCTGGCCTCCGACGCCTGGAACACCGACTGCGGTCTGCCCGGGTTCAGCGAGGGCGGCACCAACCCCGGCAACTGTCCCGCCGACGCAGGGCCTGACTTCGACTTCGGACAGGGCCCACTACTCCTCACGGCGAAGGTCGGCGGGAAGGCGACCGACCTCATCGGCGCCGGTGAGAAGAGCGGCGACTTCCTGCTCCTCGACCGCGACACCGGTGCCCTGCGATGGAAGACCCACGTGGGTCCCGGCGGTCTCACCGGTGGTCTGCAGTGGGGATCGGCGACCGACGGCAAGCGGATCTACGTGGCTGAGTCCAACTCCGCCGACCTCCGCACACCGGGCTACTGGTCCGCACTCGACCCGGTCACCGGAGCCGAGCTCTGGCGGACCTACGACCCCGGCACCGGTATCGGAGCACTACCCTGCGCCTTCTTCCCCTCATGCACCTACGGCGCGATCGGCATCAACTTCGGCTACTCCGCTGAGGGTCCGGTCAGCGTCGCCAACGGAGTCGTCTACGCCTGTTCGCTCAACCCCATCGGGGCCAACATGGTCGCCCTCGACGCCGCCACCGGACAGATCCGGTGGACCTACGCCAGCGGCTCGTCCTGCCTCGGCGGAGCCGCCATCACCAACGGCACGGTCTACTGGGGCACCGGCTACCGCGCGTTCGCCCCGCTGACCACGGCTGGGGAGAAGCTCTTCGCCTTCACCCCGGGTGGACGGTGAGCATCATCAGCCGAAGGACAGGATCGTCCACGTCCTGGGCGACACCAGCCCGGGCCCGCTGACGGGCGTGCTGCCGGGACAGGACGTCCTGACCTCGACCAGGTGCTCCCCCTGGTCGAGGCTCACCCTGCCCACCAGCTCGACGAAGCGGTCCTGTTCGAAACCGAACACGCCGCTGCCTGGGACGGCCTGGCCGTCGACGTACAACCCTGCGTAGGCCGACGAGCCTCCGTTGCACTCCTGCGACATGCCGGCCTGGGAGAACCGCAGGTAGACGCTGCCGCCCTGGAGCAGGACGAACCCTCGGGCAGCGGCGACGCCCGCGGTGTCCTCGGCGGCCGGCAGGGAGATCGCCTGGTCGTCGATGGCGAGGGAGGTCGCCGACACCAGGCGGGTGCGCTGCAGGACGGCCACGTTCAGGTCGCGCGCACGCAGGGAGTTGTCGGCGACCTTGGCGCTGGTCACCGCCCCGGTCGCGAGGTGACGCGTCTTGACCTGCCCGTCGCTGAGGGTGACCGCCGCGTACGACGTCCCACTCAGGGCGACCAGGAGCGCCAGATAGCCGACAACGTTGTTCTTCAGATGCGAGATCATCCCTCCAGCGTTGCCGCGAGACCCGCCGCCCACCAGAGCCTGATCGGACGGTCGTGCCATCCCGATGTCACGGCTGCATGCGCACGCGACACGGGCCGCCGGGCCCTCTCGCGCTGATCCTGTCGCGGATGGATGCGCCGACTCCGGTGGTTCAGGATCCCGACGCGACTGATGGGTTGTCGCGGAAGCCGGCGGCAAGGGCGGCCCGGTTTCGGTAGCCGCGCTTTCGGTAGACCGCGGCCAGGTGCGTCTCGACGGTGCGTGGGCTGAGGAACAGGTGCGCGGCGACCTCCTTGTTGGACAGGCCCCGCGCCACGAGCAGCGCCACCCGGGTCTCCTGGGAGGTCAGCGCCTCCTCGGTGAGCGGCTCGGCCCGGGGCCGTGCCCGCTCACCGGTGGCCGCCCGCTCTGCCCGTGCTTTCTCAGCCCAGGCGTCCAGGTGCATGTCGTCGAACGCCTGTTGAGCCTGGGCCAGGTGGTTGCGTGCGTGGATGCGGTCCCCCTGCCGGCGCAGCCAGGCGCCGTACAGCAGGTGGGCACGGGCAAACCTCGAACGCTGCCGAAGCCGCCTCGTAGGCCATGATCGAGTGCTCGAAAGCCGTTCGGGCCTGACCGTGATCGGTGGCCACGAGGGCACGGCAGCGCAGCCGCGCTGCATCCAGGAGCGGTGGCCCGTCGGGCGGTGTCGCTGTCTCCAGCTCCTCCGTGAGGACCGTGGCCTGACGGTGCCGCCCGAGTCCCACCAGCGCCTCCACCAGCAGCGGCGCGACACCCAGGGGCTCTCCCAGCGCCCCCACCCCGCCGTCGACACCGAGACGGGGTTCAAGCGTGGCGACGACCTCCTGAAGGTCATCACGGGTCAGGGCGCAGAACGCCGCGGTGAGGGCATGGTGTGCTGCTGCCGTCGAGAGGCCGGCCCGGGCGAGCAGGGCGCTCGAGGCTGCCAGAGCGTCAGTGGCGTGGTCGTGGAACCCACGGGCGGCGCTCTGCCACGCCAGCTCCTCGTACGCGGTGGCGGCGTCGGCCACCTGGCCCAGATGCTGGGCCAGGTCGACGGCCTCGCCGGCATCGGCGAAGGCGCCGTCGTGATCTCCGAGCGAGGCGCGGACACTGGACAGCATCGCCAGGGCGGAGACCAGCAGTCCCGCCAGCCCGTCCTCACGCAGCTCGTCCGCGCGGGCTGTCGCGAGCGCGACGAACATCGGAAGGTCTTCGGTGAAGTGTGCCGCCTGGTAGACCATCAGCGTCGACGGATCGGTGACCCTCCGCGAGGCCGCGATCTCGAGCGCCTCGCGCAGCGCCGGAGCCGCGCTGGTCATCTCACCGCCCAGGGCCGCTGCCCACCCCTGAGCGAACAGGGTGAGCATGCGCTGATAGGGATCGGTCAGGTCGGCGGTCCGGGCGAGCTGCTGGGCGCAGACGGCGAACGCCGCGACGTCACCGAGCCGGAACCTCACGTTGGCCAGCTGCGACAGCACGCGGACCGCCACCTCACCGTGCACGAGGTCCGCGGCTTCGGCGAGCAGGTGTGCAGCGCGTGGCACCGAGCCGGCGTACTCCTCCACGGTGCCCAGCACGAGCAACACCTCCCCGCGGACGGCGTCGCTCGGCGACGCAGCGAGGACTCGCTCGGCCAGGGACCTGGTCCGGGGCAGGTCGCCGGCCAGGAACGACAGCGCCGCGGCCCGGGCCAGGTACGTCGAGCCGAGCCGGACGTCGTGCGTGAGGACGGAGGCGCGTTCCAGCGCCAGCGATGCGACCGCGCGGCCGCCGGGCGGCTCCTGGTCGGCGAGTGCCGCCAGCTCGGTCGCCAACGGCTCGTCTCGGCCCACGGTCGCCTCGGCCCGGTGCCACACGGCCGCGATACCCAGCCCGTGACGTCGCGCAGCCGACGCAAGGCTGGCGTGCGCTGCCCGGCGGTCGCCGGCACGTGCCCCACGGAGCACCGCCGTGCGCAGCATCGGATGCGCGAGCCTGGTCATGCCGGCCTCCATCACGAGCACGCGCGCAGCACGGGCCTCGTCCAGGGCCATCTCCAGAGCCACCCCATCGTCGAGGGCCGCCGTCGTCACCAGCTGCTCCTCGAGCGGTCCCGCGCACGCATGGAGCAGGACCAGCTGCTGGGTGGAAGCCGAGAGGCCGACCAGGCGGTGTCCGAGCCAACCCGTCAGTCGCGCACCGGTCGGGAGCGGGACCGGGAGTGGAGCGGCGCCGGCCCGCTGCGCCGGGGACAGTCTCCGGATCGTGTCGTCGAGGACCAAGGGGTTGCCCCGGGCCTGCCTGGTCAGCTCGACTGCGACAGCGGGCAGCAGGGTCGGCCAGCGCAGCTGGACAGCCTCCGCGTTCAGACCGTCGAGCCGGAGTTGCGGCAGGTCGTCGTAGCGACGGCTCGCTGTGGTGTCACTGCGCAGCGCGATGAGGAAGGCGACCCGGTCCGCCCGCATCCTGCGCGCAGCGAACAGCAGCGCACCGGTCGACTCGTAGTCGAGCCAGTGGGCGTCATCGACCACCACCAGCAGTGGTGCCTTCGTCGCGGCCGCTGAGAGCAGTGCCGACGTACCGGCGGCAACCAGCAAGGGAGCCGCCGGGCCGCCATCGTCGTCCCAGCCCAGAGCTCGACCCAACGCCGCGGACTGTCCGGCCGGGACGGCACCCAGATGCTCGCGAAGGGGAGTCAAGAGGGAGAGCAGCCCAGCGTGGCTCAACGTGGTCTCGGCCTCGACACCCCGAGTCCACGTCACCGCGCCCTCAGCCCTGTCTGCGACGGCTTCCAGCAGCGTCGACTTCCCGATCCCAGGCTCACCGGAGACCACCAACGCTCCCGAGTGGCCACGGCGCGCCCGGGTCAGGAGATCCGCGACCGCGGCAAGCTCCGCCTCACGCCCGACCAGGCCTCCGGAACTCAGGGATTCACCGGACGCGAGCGACCCGTCTTCGCGGCGAGGCTGCGAGGACGACGGAGCAGGAGGTCCCGATGCGGACATCGACACGAATGCTAGTGCGGCGCACCTTCGCCTGGACAGGCCGGGCACTGGCAGCAACACCTTCGCTGCTGTGGCTGCTCCCCGGTTCTTGGGTAGCCCGGGGGGCCGAACACCGCAGCACTGGACCGCGGACGTGATCGCCCCCGTGGTGACCAGGCTCCTCGCCGCTCACGCTCGTCGTGATGTCGACGCCCTGGCGCGCTGCTACTGCCCCGGTGCCACCGTCTGGCCGACCGGGTGGCCCGCTCCGGTCACGGCGGATCAGTGGCTGGCAACCGTCCCGTTGCTGGTGGACAGCTTCCCCGACCTCGCGTTCGCGACACTACGCAGCGCCGTCGCGCCCGACGTGACGATGCTGGAGCTGCGGATGACCGGTACGAACCGTGGACCTCTCCACCTCAATGACGCCGACCGCGCCGCACGCGGCACCACCGCCCGGTCGATCCCCCCAACGGGTGAAGCCCTCCAGCTCGACGGCGTCGTCATCTTCGACCTGCGCGGGGACGCAATCGCCGCGGAACGCCACTACTGGCGACCCGACGCCACTGACACTTCCCTCGGAAGACTCCACCCATGAAGCGGGCCCGAATCGCGGTGCCTCTCATGGCCGCCGGCGCGCTGCTGGTCGGGGTCTGCGCCGTGGCCGTGGCAACCACCAACGCACACCACAGCAAATCCGAGCCCGAGCATCTGCGCGCGCTCGAACGGTCGCGCCTGCACGCCCTGGTCGCCGCGGACACCGACACCACCCGCAAGCTCACCGCCACCGACTTCCAGCTGATCGACCCCAGCGGCGAGGTCTCCGCTCGTGAGGAGTACCTGGACTCGCTTGCGAGCGGGTTGGTCGACTACCGGGCCCTCGAGCCGACCTCACCGATCCAGGTCCGCCTCTTCCAGCGCATTGCTGTGCTCCGCTACCGCGCGAGCTTCGACCTGGTCGTGGGAGGTGACACGCATGTCGCTCACCAAGGTTGGATCACCGAGACCTACGAACGTCGTGACGGACGCTGGCAGATCACCGCGGAGCAGGCGACCGCCGTTCCCAACGACCTCGCGCTGTTCGTGGAGTCGATCAGCTCCACGTCCTGACCCGGACCACTGCCGACCCCGACACCGCTGACGAACTGGACACGTCCGGGTACCGTCCCCCGATAACGCGCCACGTACACCAGCGCACTCCCGTGGAGTGACCTCGCGGCTCGACGGAGGAAGCCTGAGGTCAGATAACGAGCATCCTCCGGACCAGGGCGAGGCCTGCATGAACATGCGCCGACTCTGCAGGATCGGGTGCCACTCCGACGAACGCAGACGGGCAGTCGACGCCGAGGGCTATGACGCGAAATGTCGCCGGTGCGGACGCGAGCGGGACCTCGTGCCGAAGGTCGGCGGGTGACACGGCGGGGGGCCGCCGGCCGGCGCAACGTGTCGACCAGTCGTCTCGGCGTTCAGGAGGGCCCGACGAAGGCGGCGCTGGTGCCGTCGTGGCGCGCGCCCACCTCGGTCGCCCTCTCCCAACTGCCGTTCAGGTCGCAGCGCACCAACCATGCGGGCAGGCGGCTCCCCATGCGGCCGACCTCGACCTGCCCGTTGTCGACCATCAGCAGGTGAGAGCTGTCCTCCCAGGTCATCTCCTCGACCGATGGCGGGTAGGACACGCGGCCCAGAGGGCGCCCCGTGCGGGCATCGACGACGACGGCGCGTCCCTCGCCGTACAGGAGCAGCCTCCTGCCCCGCGGGTCGAACACCATTCGGTCCGCGAAGAACGTACCGGCGGTGTCGAGGAGCCGCTCGGACCACAAGGGCCGGTCGGTCCGGGCGTTGAAGGCCCGGAGCACCCCGGGGCCGACCTCGGCATCATCGCGGAGGACCACGACATGGGTGTGTGGGTCGACGACCCATCCACCCCGGAAGGGGTCGGCGACGCCCGCCCAGTGCGCGTGCTGGCCCGTCGAGGTGCGGACCACCGCCCGGAGCCCGGGTCCTCTGAGGCGACGACAGGAGTCGATCCTCGCCACGACCGCCTCGTCCATCAGGCCGAGCAGCCCGCCGAAGAGGCACCGCCGGGTCCGCAGGGTGGGATCGGCCACGGCCGGGAACCGGAGTTCGGAGGCACACCCGTCCTCACCGGCCCAGAAGAGCCGCGCGCTGGCTGTGGACTCGCCGTCGGACTCGGCCCACGCCAGGCCCCCGTCACGCGACGTCGTCGTGCTGCGGCATGCGCCTGACGACCCTGAGGACAGGACGTGCGCGGCCCCGGTCCGAGAATGCATCCCCAGCGCCCCGTCGCCGCCCCGCGTCACGAGGTAGTAGCTCGCAGTGGCCCCCTCGACGTGATCCTCTGATCCGAGCCGCACCGTCGTCCCCCAGACGTGCAGGGTTCGTCGCCCGTACGTCGACACGGTCCACGCGACCCGTGGAGCGTGACCTCGAGCAAGGGCCCGGGTGTCGCGTGGCGGCGGAGGAGGTTCCGGGAGGTCCCCCAGGTCGATGCTGCGGATCGGCAACGGGTCCCATACTCGCCTGCTTCCGGGTCGCGTCGTAGGTGCTGTCGGCGGTGCTGTCGGGCAGGTCGTGTGAGAGGGCGTCGAGCTCCCGCCCGGTGACAAGGAGGAGGGGACCGTCGTCGTAGCGGACGAGGAACGAGCACCTGCGTGGCACCCGACGAGCATCATCGTCACCAGGGCGGCTGCGAGCATCGCGCCGACACGGCCACGACGCAACGACCTCGCGCTGATGGTCCACACGGCGCCGACCCCCTCCACACCTGCTCGCACCC
The DNA here is from genome assembly GCA_044227235.1 of Marmoricola sp. GTDB lineage: Bacteria > Actinomycetota > Actinomycetes > Propionibacteriales > Nocardioidaceae > Marmoricola_A. The sequence continues at coordinate 479,274 of JBGAFN010000001.1, forward strand.
ATGGTGGTTCCGGGCCGACCGGTGCCACCAGGGACAAGGGTCCACAAGGCACAGGCACGTGGGACAGCTCGTGAGTTCCCGTCGGACCGCGTGAGCGATCCGACCAACTGCATCTCCCGACGAGTGCGCGGCTAGACCGATCCATACCCGTGACCCCCGTGCGCCGCCCCGTCCGCTGGGGGCCTTTCGTGGTGTCGCGCGTGGGTCTAGCGTGAGGCCGGCGCTTCTCGCGGGGCTCAGGGCGAGGAGTGGGGTCGGGCACGGCGCGAAGGGGCAGCACATGCCGGTCGAGATGGAGTTCGGGGTCGCTGAGACGGTGATCTCGCTGCCGGAGGATCCGGGGGTCGAGATGGAGGTCGTCTCGGCTGCCGCCTGGGCTCGGGAGCGGGTCGACCTGTTCGGCCCGACCGCCCAGGGCAAGGGGGAGCATGGTCTCGCCCACCGGTTCCACGGCACCGGGGGCTGGTCCCAGGTCGAGCTCGTCAGCGCCCGGCCGCCGCTCTTCCCGCAGTCCTACGCCTCGGTCTGTTCGTGGGGAGAGGGTCGGCTCGACCTCGTGGCCAACGTGACGCTGGACCTCGGGGGGAACCAGTACGCCCGCGGCGTGGGCCATACCTGGTTCGACGCCGCGACCGGGTGGGGTTCGTGGGACTTCCTCGCGGGCCCGCCGGACGGCGGAAGCCTCGAGATCGTGGCCGGTCGGGCCGGGCGGCTCGACGTGCTCACCTGGACCCCCACCGAGTGCTTCCACCTGTGGTTCGAGGAAGGGCACGGGTGGTCGTCGTGGGAGGCGGTTCCCGATCTGCGCTTGCCGGGGGCGGTCGGGAGGGTCGTGGTGTGCGCACCGGCCCCGGGCGTCATCGACGTCTTCGGTGCGGAGGTCCACTCGACGGAGGCACCGAAGCAGGGCGACCTGCTGGGCAACCCGGGACCGGTCTTCATCCCCGACGCAGGCGGCCTCGGTGTGCAACCCGACCCCGAGCAGTACGTGTGGGACGGCCTGTGGCACGCGGGCTACCGCGCCGACGGTCCCCTCCCCGGGTGGTTCGGTTGGGAGCGCATGCCCATCCCCGGGATCGACGGGAACCGCTTCTGCACGCTGGCCGCCGTCCCCGACACGGATGCCCCCGACATCGAGATCGCCGGCGCCCGGAACCGACCGCGGCCGGGGTCGGCAGTTCTCATCGCTGGGGTGGACCTGGTCATGCGTGCACGCTTCGAGGGGGCCACCTGGGTGCCCGCACCGGTCGCGGCACGAGGCAAGTACTTCGGGAGCATGGTGGCCTGTGCCACCCCGGATGGGGCGCGCTGTGACCTCTTCGTGAACAAGGTCGACGAGCCTGCCATCTACCACTACTGGTCAGACGACGCGCGAGCCGACTACCACGGCCCGGAGTGGCTGTGACGGCGAAGTGCTGGAGCCCGTCTCGTCTCAGCGCGGGCCGGCTGCCGGTGGGAGGGGTTCGACGTACTGGAGGAGCGGTCCCTTCTCGAGCTTGGGGCCGAGCTCGACGTGGCCGTGCAGGGTGACCTGGTAGGAGACCGCGGCAATGCGGACCCCGGGTCCCTGGACGCCGACCGAGACCTGGAGCACGACGTGCTCGCCGTCGAAACGCCAGCCATCCCATCGCGACATCCACATCTCAGTGGCGGGCGACTCACCGGGACGAGCGTTGTCGTCCACGCGCTGAGGGGCGACGAACGCGACGACCGACTCCGGCGCGCTCTCCAACACAGGCCCCACCGCGACGTCCTCCTGGGCCGAGTACACCGCCCCGTCGGGTGAGGTCACGCTGACCAGCGCGACTCCCGACTCGACGTAGACCAGCTTGCCCTCACCATCGGTGAACGTCACCGATCCCGTTGCGGTGCCAGTGCTCATGCGGCCACTCCCGTGCGACTCGTCCGACGTCACCCGCCAGTCTGGCCCGGAGGCGCCTCCACGACCAGCGCCCATGGCGGCCAGGGTGGCGACGGTGGCGACAGGAAGCTGCTCGCTCAGCTGGCAAAGGCCGCGTGGAGTGTGGTCTCGAGCCAGGAGCGGTAGTCCTCGGCGCTCACGCCGAGCTCGCGGCGCAGCAGGTGCCAGGTCTCGGGTCCGACCGTCACGTAGAGGACCTGCGTGGCCCAGGCGAGGTCGGTGCCCGGGGGCAGCATCCCGGCTGCCACCAGACTCTCCGCGATGAGGGTCATGTCGGCGAGGTGGCCCCTCTTCCCGAACGCCCACAGGGCGGCGGCGTCGGGATCGGTCTCGGCGGCTCCCCGGGCGATGGCGAACACCGGGCCCGTGCGTTCGTGCAGGGCCGTAGTCGCCTCGGTCAGCAACCGGATCTTCCGGTTGGGGTCTGGTTCCTCGACGAGGTCACGGAACCAGGCACGATCGGCAGCAGCGACCGCCTCGTCGTCTCCGACGATGGCCGTCTCCACCACGTCCTTCAGCAGCGCCAGCTTGGTCGCGAACTGCAGGTAGACGGTCTTCTCGGCCACCTCGGCAGCCTGGGCGATCGACCGCATCGACGTCGCCGCATACCCGTTGGCCAGGAACAGCTGGGTGGCCTCGTCCCGGATGCGGGCGCGGGTCGCCCGCGCGGCCGCCACCCGCGCCGGTGCGTGGTAGCGCCGCGGACCAGGTCCGTCGGCCGCCACCGCTGCCTCGGCCATAGACCAGTACCTCCCGCCATTGACGTGAGTCCCACTGTAGTGATCTTCTGGTGAGTACAGCGTCACAGTAGCCAATAAGGGAGTCCTGCTCATGACTGACATGCCGGTGCTGGAGCTGTACTCGATGAAGATCCCCGTCTCCGACCTCGCCGAGGCCCGCACCTGGTACGCCGAAGTCTTCGGCCTCCGCGAGGACATGGAGTGGCCCGACGACGACGGGGTCGTCCGCGGCGTCGCCTACCAGCCGCTCGGCACCGTCACCCTGTCCCTGCGCGAGCACCCGACCGCCGCCGCGGCGACCAAGGACTTCGGCTTCGTCAACGTCCGAGTCCCCCACCAGGCCGACCTGGCAGCCTGCGCCGCACACCTGGACTCCTTGGGCGTCTGGCACACCCCGGAGATCAGCGGAGCACGAGGCCGACTGATCGGCTTCCACGACCCCGACGGCCACCAGCTCTCCTTCTACGCCGAGACCACCACCGAGGGGGTCCGCGCCGACTCGGTCCACGCCGTGCGAGCAGTGCACCCCTCCACCGCTGCCACGACCGGAGGTAGCCACGACCGTCGCGTCCGTGCGACCTCGGAGCGGCCGACCGGATACACCCCCTCGGGCACCACGCGTTCGCCGCAGCCACCCGCAGCCTCCGACCCCGATCACAGCCGGCTCCGCGACGCCGTCGTCACCCTGCTGCTCACCGCCCTGCTGGTGGTCACGCTCGTGTTCGCCGCCACCCGGCTCCTCGGGGACACCGCCTACTCGGACCTGCCTCCCCAGCCCGTGCAGCCGTCCACCGCACCCGGACCCCTGCCCTGAGACTCCTCCACGCCAGGCCGCCTCCCACGCCCGGGGTGATCAGCATCCACCCGATCAGCCTCATTCGGATGGCGGCCGTTGTCGACGATCAGGCTGGTCGCGCACAGACGAGCATGACGGTGCGGATCCGTTGCTCGGCGAGATTGGCCACCTGGTTGGCAGCCATCTGTCCGAACGCCTGACCGAGGAAGGCCGCGAAGGTCACCGGCGGTGGACCGTTCTGCTCGACCCGGTCACGGACCTGGCGGAACCACGCGAGACTCTCGGCTGAGGAGTCGACTTCGGAGAGGACATCGAATCCTGCTGCCCGCAGGAGCTCACGCATCTCCTGCGGGGTGGCCAGGAAGCTCGTCGAGGAGTCGTTCGCCCACGGCACCGGGTAGCGGACCTCTCCCCCTTCACCCTTCAGGACGTCGTACACGACGAACCTGCCGCCGGGGCGGAGCAAGCGGAAGGCTTCGGCGTACAGGGCGGGCTTGTCGGCGATGTTCATCGCCACGTGCACGGTCAGCGCTGCGTCCGCCACTGCGTCGGGCAGGCCGGTGGCGGTGGCGTCTCCGGTGACGAAACGTGTGCGCTCGGACAGGCCTGTCCACTCCGAGAGCGCGGTCGCCACGTCGCAGAACTCAGGTGTGAGGTCGACGCCGGTGATCGTGCAGCCGGTCAGCTCGACCAGCGTGCGCGCGGGTCCTCCCAGTCCGCTGCCCAGGTCGACCACGTGGGAGTCGGCAGTGATGTCGAGGGCGGCGAGGATCTGCTGAGTCGCCGCGCGGCCGCGGATGTGGAACTCGTCCACCGCAGCCAGGTCGGCCGGCCTCAGTGCGGACCTGTCCACACCAGCCGCATCGAGCGCCGAACCGATCGCCGCGACGAGGCCCCCGGGCCCGCTGTAGAAGCTCGACACCTCATCCATCGCCCCATCGTCGCATCGCCTCGTCTCGACGCGGAGGGTGACGGCGACAGTGTCGCTGGTGCGCTTGTGGGGGTGGGTCTGGGCTGGTTTCACCGAGGTCGGCTCCGTCAAGATGACTGCGTGAAGGGGACAGACGTACTCCAGGACGCGCGCGACGCCGCTGCAGGGCGCGCCTGGGCGCGCCTCCGATCTCTACCGGGCCTGCGAGGGTCTGGAGGCGCTGGATCTGGAGCGGTGGGGGCTGGCGGCGTTCCTGATTGGTCAGGACGAGGAGTCAGACGCGATCCGGGAGCGGGCACACCACGCCTTCGTGGCCTCGGGCGACCCTCATGGTGCTGCACGGGTGGCGTTCTGGTTGGCCCTCTCGCTGGTCCAGCGCGGGCAGATGGCGCGCGCAGGTGGCTGGTTCGGGCTGATGGCCAGTGCGCTGGGTGACGAGTTGCCGGCCTCGGTGTGGCGGGGCTACGAATGCCTCAACCACGGCATGAGGGCCCTGTTCGCTGGGGAGACCGCACGGAGCCTGGAGCTGCTGGGCACAGCCCTCGACGTCGCGGCGCGGCACGGCGACATCGATCTGAGACTGCTGGCGGCCAGCGGCCACGGTCAGGGCTTGCTGGCGGCCGGCGAGCTCGCCGCGGGGATGGCCGAGCTCGACGAGGTGATGGCACTGGGCACCTCGTCCGAGGCGAACCCCCAGGCCGTGGGCCAGGTCTACTGCGCGGTCATCGCCGTGTGCCGTGGGCAGCTCGACCTCGACCGTGGCGCGGCGTGGACCGAGGTGCTCAGCCGGTGGTGCGCCGCCCAGCCCGATCTCGTGCCGTACCGCGGGCAGTGCCTGGTGCATCGTTCGGAGGTCCTACAGTTCCGGGGTCGCTGGGATGACGCTGCCAGCGAGGTGGACCAGCTCCTGGGCGAGGCCGGACTGCGCGCACGCGACGTCGCCCACGGCATGGCGCTCTACCAGCGTGCCGAGCTGTACCGAGTGCGTGGTGAGCACAGGCTGGCCGAACAGGCGTTCCGCGACGCGCTGGCAGCCGGCCAGGACCCCCAGCCCGGTCTCGCCCTGCTTCGCCTGGCTCAGGGCCGGGCGGAGGTGGCCGTGCTCGCGCTGCAGCGCGCCCTGGTGGAGACCCGGGTCGTGTTCCTGCGCGCTCGTCTGTTGCCGGCACTCGTGGAGGCGGCACTCGTCGCAGGCGATCTCGACCTGGCAGCTCGCACTGCTGAGGATCTCGTCGAGGTCGCACAGCGCCTCGGTTCGGTCTTCGCGGGCGCGATCGCCGCGATGTCCCTCGGAGCGGTTGCCGTTGCCAGCGGCCGGCCCGAGGAGGCGCTGACCCGCTGTCGCACGGCCCTGGCTGTCTGGGCTGACGTGGACGCGCCGTACGAGGCGGCGCGGTGCCGGTTGGTGCTGGCTCGGGCATGCCGGGAGCTCGGCGACGAGGAGACGGCCGAGCTGGAGACGGCCACGGCCCGCCGCACCTTCTCCGACCTGGGCGCCAGGCAGGACATCGCCGCCATGGACGGAGGCGGGAGGCGGGAGGTGCCCTCCGGGCTGACCCCTCGAGAGATCGAGGTCATCGGCCTCGTCGCGACGGGTGCCAGCAACCGTGACATCGCGGGTCGGCTGTTTCTCTCCGAGCGGACCGTGGCACGCCACGTCGCCAACATCTTCGTCAAGATCGGGGTCTCGACCCGCGCCGCCGCCACCGCTTTCGCCTACGACCACCACCTGGTCTGATCCCGGCTGGATCGACTGACGCGGCTCCAGGCTGCCACGTCGGCGCGGGCCGCGCCGACGTCGAGCCGCACATCGACCTGCACATCGACCTGCACATCGACCTGCACATCGATCTGCACAGTTCTACACATGTGGACGCCTGCCGGCTCCTCCTAGCGTCGCCGAAGAAGCGACCCGGAGGTGGAGTGATGAAGGTACTGGTGGCAGGTGGTGGACCCGTCGGGACCTACACCGCGATCGCGCTGGCCCGGCGAGGCCACGAGGTGACCGTCGTGGACCGTGACCCGGGCCCGGGTGCCGACGGCCGGTGGCAGCGGGCGGGAGTCATGCAGTTCGAGCATGCTCACGGCTGGCGACCTCAGGTCGTCGACGCGCTGCGCGCCGAGATGCCCGAGGTGCTCCAGGCGCTTCTGCACGCCGGCGCACGTCTGGAGCCGTTGCCGGGCATACCGAAGATCGAGGCGCTGGCCTGCAGGCGACCCGTGCTGGAGCGGGTGATGCGCGAGTGTGCCCGTGACGAGGAGCGCCTGAGCTGGCAGACCGGCCACGTGGACCGCGTCGAGGTCGTGGAGGGGCGAGCAACCGGACTCGTGGTCGATGGCGAGCTGCAGACCGCTGATGTCGTGATCGTCGCCACCGGACGCGCCAGCGGGCTCGGCGACGACCTGCGCGGTCCCGTCGAAGGAGGCTCGTGCGGGTTCGCCTATGTCACGCGGGTGTACCGCGCCACGTCCAGCGAGCACGCCTACCGCGGCTTCCCCTCCTTCCAGACCGGGCCCGGCTACCTCACCGTGGTCATCGGCGCAGACGACGACACCCACTCGGTGGTGATCGCCTATCCCGAACGCGACCCGGCGTTCGAGGCCGTGCGGACGACTGCCGGGATGGAGAGTGCCGCCCGGCTCATCCCGAACCTCGCTGCCTGGACCGACCCGGACGTGTTCGAGCCGCTGACCGGGGTCCTCGTCGGCGGACACCTGACCAACACCTACCGCCTGCAAGGACCGGCGCTCGGCCTCCCTCCGGCCACCGGTCTCTTCTTCGTCGGTGACACCGTGCTGACGACCAACCCTGCGGCTGGCCGCAACCTCGCGTTGCTCCTTCCGCACGTGCAGCACTTCCTGGGCACGTTGGAGGATCCGGACCAAGACCTGGTCGATGCCTCGCTCGCGCTGGACTCCTGGGCCGAGCAGCACTTGCGCCCGTGGTTCCTGGACCACGTCCGGTGGGACAGCACGCTGCTGCGCCGCTACCGGGGCGAGGCACTGGACCTGGGGGAGCCGATCCCCTCCGACGTCATCTGCGCCGCTGTCGAGGCTGACGCGCGCCTCAACGCCCACGTCGGCATGTACCTGGGCATGGTCGCCGGCCCCTCCGTGCTCGACCCCGTCGAACCAGACGTCCGCACCCTGCTGGAAGGCGGCTGGCGACCGAAGACACCCGGACCCACCGCAGCCGAGCTCGCAGAAGCCATGGCGTGACGGCCAGCCCCGACTCTCGAATTCCCCATCCGTACCACCAACCGCTCCGAGGAGACCCATGAGCACCGCCACCACAACCCCGCCCATCTCGAGCACTGAGACCACGCGACCGTTCCGACGGGTACTCGCAGTGCTGGCCCCCCTGCCGTGGCTCGCGCTCGCGCTGGCCAACGCCATCACCCCGGCCACCCTGGGGGGTTCAGCCCAGGAGGAGCTCACCAGCTTCGCGGCGCACGGCACCGCCGCGAGCTGGGCAGTCGCGCTCAGTGCGGTCTTCGGCCTCACCCTGGTGCCGTCCGCACTGGCCATGCTGGTCGCGGTCCGCCCCCGGGCGAGGAGAGGCGCCACGATCGTCACCGGCTACTGGGTCGTCGCCGCCTGCTTCGGCGCCGCGGTGCCAGCACCGCAGCTGATCACCTGGTTGACAGCGCACTACCACCTGGACCAGGCCGCCGGCATCGCTCTGAGCAAGGCCCTGGAGTCGTCACCTCTCTACGCGGCGATGATCCTGCCCTTCGCTCTCGCGATCACCCTGGGACGCATCGCCCTGGGCGTGGTGCTCTGGCGCGCCCGCATCGCTCCCCGCTGGATGGCGGTGTGCCTGCTCCTGGCGGTCCCGGTCGAGTGGGCAGGTGTCGCGACCGTCGGAAACGCCGGCCCGGCGCTCGCCTATGTCCTGACCGCCATCGGGTTCGCCAGCGCCAGCGTCGCGCTCCTGGGCGGGCACAGCAACGGAGGGGCCGACCGATGACCACGTCCTGGACACGAGCAACGCTGGGGCTCACCGCTCTCACGCTTCTCGCCGGTTGCGGGAACGGCACCAGCGCCGACGACGGCGTCAGCGGAATGAGGCACGGGTCGCAAGCGACCCCGGCGGAGCCGAGAGCATCGACGCGTGCCGTTTGGTCACCACCGCGGAAGCGGCTCAGGTCCTCGGCGAACGCAGCGCCCAGCACACCACCTACGTCGTCACCACAACCCCGCACGACGACGGGACGTGTACCAACGCCTGGACAACGACCGGGGCACACGACGAGTTCACGCTCCACCAGTTCCCCGCCAGCCGGTACGTCGCCCAGCCCGGCCTCGACCCGCGCCCCATCGCCGGCACCGGCGACGACGCCTGGGAGGAGAACGGCACCTTCTACGCCCGCGTCGGGGAAGAGATCGTCGCGATCGTCGACGTCCAAGAAGGCGACGGCGCCGACGAGGACCTGTTGAAGATCGCAGCAGACCGACTCGGCTCGTGAGCGGCGCTGCCACGACCGAGTCGCTGCAGCAGGTCAGCCGTTGCCGTCCGTTCGGACCTCGCTGTGCGAGACCTCTGTCAAGAGTGATGTTCCCGCCATGTTCCCGCAGGTCAGCGCGTTGCCATCACCCGTCTCCTGAGCGAAAGGTCGCCAGTTCGACTCTGGCCTGGGGCACCCCTGTCGTCCTCCGACCGGCGGTCGTTCGGCGATCTGCTCGGGCGTCTGGCCCCGCCGGTGAGCCTGGGGACCGGCACGAGGTGGGCTACTCGGCCGGCAACGAAGAAGGGTCCCTGCCGACGGAACCGGGCGTCAGGCCTCGAGGTCGGGCAGGCGCCAGGTCTTGTCGAAGAGTGCCTGGGTGGGCCCGTAGAGCCGGAAGAGGATCTCGAAGCGGCGGCCGGGGAGGGTCGGGACCCAGTTGGTCTCGTGTCCCTCCGGTGGCGCGGGCGCGACGTGCAGCACGACCGACCCGTCGTCCTCGACGGCGAGGCCGGGGCTGAGCGAGGAGCGGCCGACCCGAGGGACCTCCCGCAGCAGGGTGTGGGTGTCGCGGTCGTAGACGGTGGCGGCCCAGTACTGGGTGACCGGGGCATCGGCGGGCACCCGGAGCCGGTAGCTGCGCGACCCGTCGAGGGGTTCGCCGGCGCTGTCGCGGGTGCCCATCAGGTAGAACTGGCCGCGGCCGAGATGGCGGGCGCTGAAGAACCCGAAGCTGAACGTCAGGGCGCGGCCGTCCACGGCGTAGGCCTGCGGGTCGGAGAACCCGTCGGTGGTCGCCTCCAGGTACTCCGGGCGCACCGGCACCCCCCAGTGCGCGGTGTCCGTGTACGGCCTGTTCGCCTCCTCGTACCAGTGGTCCAGCAGCGCATGCGCCTCCGCGGAAGCCGCAGCCAGCACCCGCCGCCGGTCGTCATCGGGGACGAACGGCTCTCCTCGCCGGATCCCGAGGCTGGCGAGCTGGTCGATCATCACCCGGTCACGTTGCAGCCACGGCTCGACCTGGACCACCGAGTCGAGCACCTCGAAGAAGCGGGCGTCGTAGGGGATGGCGGAGTCGAAGACCTCGTCGAGGACCTCCACGAACACCGGGTCGGGCGGGTCTGCCGCCTGGTCGAGCGGATACTGACGGACGCGACGGGCATAGGCCACCGCGGCCTCGACGTCCTGGTCGTGGGGACCGGCCGGGATGGAGCGCAGCAGCCCGTAGCCCCGGACGGTGTCCGAGCGCAGCACGAGGTAGCCCTCGGGGACGGGCTGGTCCCAGCCCGGCGGCACGATCAGGTAGCGCCCACCGTGACCGGCGTCGGCCCCCGCCGTGCCGACGTCGTCCAACGGCGCCTGCCAGCAGTTCATCACCGACCCCGTGATCGAACCGCCCTCGGCCGCCGGGACCTCGAGGACCACCGGACCGGCGGAGGCGTCGTGGAAGGTCAGCAGGTAGATGACGTCGGGGTTCGGCGTCCGGATCCGACCGCCAGGGCTCCGCCGTGACCGGCACGATCCTGGTGGTCCTGGGGGCCCTGATGGTGCTGTTGGCGATCAAGCAGTGGCTGGGGTCACCCGACCCGGACGCCGCTCCCCCGAAGGTCATGACCGCGCTCGACTCGATGTCCCCGGCCAAGGCGACCCTCCTCGGCCTGGTCAGCGCCGTCCTCAACGTCAAGCAGCTGGGCATCTTCGTCGGCGGCGTGGCCCAGATCGTCCATGCCGACCTCCCCACCGCCCAGGCGTGGTGGGCCCTCGTGCTCCTGGTCGTGCTCATCCAGATCGGTGCCCTCGGCGCCGTGCTCGGCTACGTGGTCGCCCGTGAGGCCACCACCCGGCAGCTGGAGCGCCTCCGCGGCTGGCTGGTCAGCCACAACCGGGTGGTGGGCATCGTGCTGGGCCTGGTGGTCGGAGCGCTCTTCACCCTCAAGGGCCTCGCCCAGCTCCCGTGACGCAGGTCGACCCGGAACCACCCTGGACCGGCTGCTTGACTGGGCGGATGACCGCGCTCGCCGTCCCCTCCGAGGATCTCTACGACCGGTGGCTCGACTGCGTCCGCGCCTTCGGTCACGGGCCTCTGGACGGGTCGGGCTCCTGGAAGATCCCCGGCTTCGCCCCCGACCGCCCGACCTTCGACGCACTGCTGGCGCTGGTCCGCACCGAGTCCGACCCCTCGAGCGTCCTGCCCGACGGGTCGGTCCACAGCGACTACTTCTGGGTCGTCGACGGCGCCGAGATGGTCGGGTTCGTCGCAGTCCGGCACTCGATCGACACCGAGTTCCTGCGCACCCTCGGAGGCCACATCGGCTACTCCGTCCGGCCCGACCGCCGTCGGCAGGGCCACGCCTCCCGGGCCCTCGCCCTGGCCCTGGTCCGCGCTCGCGAGCTCGGGCTGACCTCCGTCCTGCTCACCTGCGACGAGACGAACCTCGCCTCGGCGCGCACGATCGAGTCCCAGGGCGGCCGGTTCGAGCACGCCGTGGAAGGCAAGCGGCGGTACTGGATCGCTCTCGGACCGGTCGCGGCCGCTCCCACATGAGGCCGCCGCCCCACGGCGCCCGGCGGGCACTTTGCACACCCGCCGGACGACCGTGGTGACGACCGGAGGTTTGGGCTGCTGCTCGGCTGGGCATATCGCCTGACGGGTGGGGCGGTGACCTGCCCGCCGCGTTGGCCCGTTCGTGGGGAACAGGCGACCGAGCGGGCACCTCAAGGTCGCCGACACCTCGCCGAGGCCCCCGGCCCTCCCCCGCGTCGACACGCCCCCGTCTCGGCGCGGCGGCCGGGGGCCTCCCGCGGTCACGGCGGCGTGACGGTTGCCCCACGGCACGTCGGGGTACTGAGGTGTCCGTGGAAGCCGGACCAGGAGCGCGCTGGGCTGCCCGAGTGCTCGCGCTGGTCGCGGTCGCGCTCGGGCTCCTCGTGCTGGGAGCCCCCGCGAGTCACGCCGACGGCGACCGGCCGGTGGTGCGGGTCGGCACCGAGGGCACCTACCCGCCGTTCACCTACGTCGACCCCCGCACCGACCAGCTGACCGGCTACGACATCGACGTGATGCGGGCGGTCGCGAAGGAGGCCGGGTGGGACCTGCGGTTCGTGCAGGCGCCGTTCGACTCGCTCTTCCCCGCCCTGGACTCCCAGCGCATCGACGTGATCGCCAACCAGGTCACGATCAACCCGGAGCGCAAGGCGCGCTACCTGTTCACCCGGCCCTACACCTTCTCCCACGGCGTGATCGTCACCGCGTCCGGCACGAAGGACATCACCACGCTGGCCGACCTGGAGGGCCGGAAGACCGCGCAGTCGGAGACCAGCAACTGGGCCCAGGTCGCACGTGACGCGGGTGCCGACGTGCAGTCGGTGGAGGGCTTCGCGCCGGCCGTCGAGCTGCTCGTGCAGGGGCGGGTCGACGCCATCGTCAACGACAACATCGCCGTCCTGGACTATCTCGCGTCGACGGGCTCGAAGGACATCCGGATCGCCGGGGACGCCGGCGACGAGGTCAGCAAGCAGGCACTGGTGTTCCGGCGTTCCGACCCGGCGCTGCGCGACCAGGCCGACAAGGCGATCGCGACGCTCCAGAAGGACGGCACGATTGCGAAGATCTCGAAGCGCTACTTCGACGCGGACGTGTCGGTCGAGGATGCCGGGAAGGTCGACCTCCAGGGGTCCGACACCGGCCGCAGCCGCTGGGAGGTCGTGCGGAACGCATCGTGGCCGATGCTCAAGGCGGTCTTCCTCGGCACGATCCCGCTGACGGTCATCAGCTTCGCGGCCGGCCTCGTGATCGCGCTGGCCGCCGCGCTCGCCCGACTGTCGTCGATCCGGTGGCTGGACCTCCCGGCCCGGTTCTACATCTCGGTCATCCGCGGCACGCCTTTGCTCGTCCAGCTCTTCCTCGTCTTCTTCGGCCTCGGCCAGGTCGGCATCAAGCTGCCCGGGTTCGCCGCGGCGTGCCTGGCCCTGAGCCTCAACGTCGGCGGCTACGCGGCCGAGATCATCCGGGCCGCGATCCTGTCGGTCCCCCGGGGCCAGGCGGAGGCGGCGACCAGCATCGGCATGGACTACCGGCAGACCATGCGGCGGATCGTGCTGCCGCAGGCGGCGCGCAACGCCGTACCGCCGCTGTCCAACACGCTGCTCTCGCTGGTCAAGGACACCTCGCTGGCCTCGATCGTGCTGGTCAACGAGCTCTTCCACCAGGCCAACCTGGCGGCGTCGTTCAGCACCGAGTACCTCCCCATCTACACCCTCGCCGCGCTCTACTACTGGGTGATCTGCTTCCTGCTGAGCATCGGGCAGCACCGGTTGGAGCGACGACTGAACAGGTACGCCGTATGAGCAGCCCGACGAGCAGCACCGACCTGGTCGAGGTCCGAGGACTCCGCAAGGCGTTCGGTGACGTACCCGTCCTCCGGGGTGTCGACTTCACCGCGCGGCGGGGCACCGCGACGGCCCTGCTCGGTCCGTCCGGGTCGGGCAAGACGACCGTGCTCCGCTCGATGAACGTGCTCGAGACCCCCGACGCCGGCACCGTGCGGATCGCGGACGCCACCGTGGACTTCGACGTGCTCCCCACCGACAAGGCCGAGCGCCGCCGCGCGATCAGCGCCCTGCGGTCGCGCAGCGGCATGGTCTTCCAGTCCCACCACCTGTTCCCGCACCGGACCGTCCTCGGGAACGTGATCGAGGGCCCCGTGCAGGTGCAGGGCCGGCCGGTCGAGGAGGCCGAGGCCGACGCCCGGGCACTGCTCGAGCAGGTCGGTCTCAGCGGCCGCGAGCTGGCCTACCCCGCCGAGCTGTCCGGAGGCCAGCAGCAGCGCGTGGGGATCGCTCGCGCCCTGGCGTTGCGGCCCGAGGTGGTGCTGCTCGACGAGCCCACCTCCGCCCTGGACCCGGAGCTGGTGGGCGAGGTCCTCGCCGTCGTCCGCGACCTCGCCCAGCAGGGCTGGACGATGGTGATCGTCACCCACGAGGTGCGCTTCGCACGCGACGTCGCCGACCAGGTGCTCTTCCTGGACGGCGGGGTGGTCGCCGAGCGCGGAGGCCCCGAGGTCCTCACCGACCCGCAGGAGGAGCGCACCCGCCAGTTCCTGCGCAGGATGCTGCAGGCCGGCTAGCGCCCGGCGCCGTGCGAGCATGCGGGACATGGGCGACGCACTCGACTGGCTCCGGTCCCCCGGCCACCACCGCTGGCTGGAGGCCGAGACCTCCCGGCTGCTGCGGTTCGCCGAGGCGTCGGTGGACCCGCGCGGGGGCTTCTCCTGGCTCGACGCCGGCGGTCGTCCCGAGGGCACCCCGCGGGCATTGTGGATCGCCTGCCGGATGACGCACGTGTTCGCGCTGGCCCACCTGCTGGGCCGCCCCGGCTCGGCCCCCCTGGTGGACCACGGGCTCCGCTCCCTGGAGGGTCTCTTCCGCGACCCCGAGCACGGCGGCTGGTTCGCGTCGGTCGACGACGAGGGTGCCCCGCTCGAGCGCACGAAGGAGGCCTACGGCCATGCGTTCGTGGTGCTCGCGGCCTCGTCGGCCGCCGTGGCGGGCCGCCCTGGGGCCGACGAGCTGCTGTCCGAGGCCGTGCAGGTCCTGGTGGAGCGCTTCTGGGACGACGAGGCCGGGATGCTGGTGGACGCGTGGGACGAGGCGTTCTCGGTGTGCGAGGAGTACCGCGGGCTGAACTCCAACATGCACGGGGTCGAGGCGCTGCTCGCGGCGTACGACGTCCTGGGCGACGCCGGCCTGCTCGAGCGCGCCCTGCGGATCACCACCCGCGCCTACGGCTACGGCCGGGACCTGCGCTGGCGGCTGCCCGAGCACTTCGACGTCACCTGGGCGCCCCGGCTGGACTACAACGTCGACGAGCCCGCCCACCCGTTCCGTCCCTTCGGGGCGACGGTGGGGCACGGGTTCGAGTGGGCTCGCCTGGGCCTCCAGCTCGACCTCACACTCGGTGAGGCAGCGCCGGGCTTCCTGCGTGGTGACGCCGTGGCGCTCTTCGAGACCGCGGCGCGCGAGGGCTGGTCGGTCGACGGCTCCGCCGGCTTCGTCTACACCGTCGACTTCGACGGTCGCCCGGTCGTCCGCCAACGGATGCACTGGGTCGCCGCGGAGGCCGTCAACGCCGCGGCGGCGGTCCACCGGGTCACAGGCGACGCCCGGCACCTCGCCCTCTACCGCACGTGGTGGGACCACATCGCGACCGACGTGCTGGACCAGGCCGGCGGGTCGTGGTGGCACGAGCTGGATCCCGGGCTGCGCCCGTCGGGAGTGACCTGGCCCGGGAAGCCCGACGTCTACCACGCCGTCCAGGCCACGCTGCTCCCCCGGCTGCCGTCCGCCCCGTCGCTGGCGACGGCGCTGGCGGGGGGGCTGCTGGGCTGAGCCCGCCTAGCGCACCCTGAATCAGTCGCGCAACCAGGCCGCAACGTGATCCCGGTTACCTTCGCAGGGCACCGCTGAACCCGGCTCAGCCCGATCGCCTGCGCAACCGAGGACCTAAGGCCTATGCGATTCTCGCCGTCCAAATGTGACCGTGGTCACATCCTTGCCTCCACTCCCTGAGGATGACTGTGGCGATCTCGGCCCACGCTGACCCGCAGCTGGACGACCCTCTCGACGAGCACGCGCTCTACGGCGGGTCCCGGCTGGTCAAGTTCCACGTCCCCGAGATGGTCTTCGGGCTCGACTCGCTCTCCGAGGCCGGGCACAGCGCCCTGCGGCTCGGGGCGAAGCGACCGTTCGTGGTGACCGACCCCGGGATCATCGAGGCCGGCTGGGTCGACGTGCTGCTCGCCCACCTGCGCGAGGCCGGGCTCCGCCCGACGGTGTGGTCCGGCGTCACCCCCAACCCCAAGGACCACGAGGTGGCCTCCGGCTACGGGGAGTACGTCGCCAGCGGCGGCGACGTGATCGTCGGCATCGGCGGAGGCTCGGCGCTCGACGCCGCCAAGGGCATCGCCATCCTCTCGGGCAACGGCGGCACGATCCTCGACTACGCCGGCGTCGACCAGGTGACCCGGCCGATCCCCCCGCTGCTGATGATCCCGACGACCGCCGGCACCGGGTCCGACGTCTCCCAGTTCTGCATCGTCACCGACACCGCCAACGCCGTGAAGGTGACGATCATGGGCCGCGCCCTGGTGCCCGACATCTCGCTCACCGACCCGTGGCTCCTGAGCACCATGCCGCAGGACCTGGCCGCGGCCACCGGCCTGGACGCGCTCACCCACGCGGTGGAGTCCTACGTCTCGCTGGGGCACAACCCGCTGGCCGACGGGCATGCGCTGTCGGCCGCGCGGCTGGTGGCCACCACCCTGGAGCGGAGCGTCGGCCAGCCCGGCGACCGTCGCGCCGGGCTGAGCATGGCCCAGGCCAGCCTCGAGGCCGGCCTCGCCTTCTCCAACGCCATCCTGGGCGCCACGCACGCCATGAGCCACCAGGTCGGCGGCCTGCTGGACCTGCCGCACGGCGTGGTCAACGGCGTCCTCCTCCCGCACGTGATCCGCTTCAACGCCGCGGTGGTCCCGGAGCGCTTCAGGTCCCTGGCAGCGGCGATGGGCCTGCCGGTCGCGGGCATGCCGGCCGACGAGGCGGCCGAGCTCCTGGCCGACCACGTGCACGAGCTGGCCTACGCCGTGGGCGCACCACGACGCCTCGGCGAGCTCGGGGTCACCGCCGACGACATCGACGTGCTGTCGGTGACCGCCCTGCGCGACGCGTGCCTGACCACCAACCCGCGGGCCGCCTCCCAGGCGGACATCGCCTCGATCTTCCGGAGCGCCCTGTAGTGCGCTCCCCGGTGAACGGCCTGCTGCGGCGGGGAGAGGGCCGCCCCGACCTGGAGGCGCTGACCGGGGTCAGGTCGGGCAAGCAGACCTACTACCGCGAGTACCAACGCTCCAACGAGCGCCTCGAGCGCACCCTCTCGGCGATGGACACGCTGTCCCACGCTCTCGTGCGCACCGCCGAGGGACCGCGCACCCTGATCGACGAGGTGGTGCGGGTCGCCGCCGAGCACCTGCAGTCGTCCATGACGGTCATCGCGCTGCGCAACCGTGCCCTCCCGGGGGCTCGGCCCCGGTTCGTCGCCGTCGACGCGTTCGGGCGGGTGCTCGACAAGCTCGACCACCTCCCCCCGGACGCGCGTCGCGAGGTCGCCCTGCTGCGCAGCGGCGACACCGCGGCGCCCGAGTGGGACGGGGCCGGCTGGGTGCGGGTCCGCATGACGCTGGACGGCAGCCCCGTGGGCGGTCTGGTGGCCCTGCCCGGACTGGACGACGTGGAGGCGGCCGACCTGGCCGTCCTGCGGATCCTGGCCAACCAGGCCGCGGTGTCGATGCACACCTCGCACCTCTACGAGGCGTCGCTGCGTCAGCAGCGACGGGCCCAGCAGCTGCTCGACGAGGTCGAGCTGCAGGCCCACGTCATCGCGGGTCGCACCGAGGAGCTGCGCGCGGCGGAGCAGCGGCTCCGCGTCGCCGACCAGCGCGAGCTGATGGACGGCGAGCGCCGGCGGATCGCCCTCGAGCTGCACGACAGCGTGGCCCAGACCGTGCTGGTCGCCGGACTGTCGGTCGACGTGCTGCGCGGCGTGGCCGCCGCGCTGCCCGGTGGCACCGACCTGGCCGGGGACCTGGACGCCACCCGCCAGCTGATGGCGACCGCCACCGAGCAGCTGCGCTCGATCATCTACGCGCTGCACCACACCCGCGCCTCCGACGGTGTCGCCACCCTTCCGGAGCTGCTCGCCGAGATGGCCGCCCAGCACCGGCCGACCCTGCCCGTCAACGTGCGCATCGAGGGACGTCCCGTCCCGCTGGGCACCGCCACCGAGCACGCCCTGGCCCGCACCGCGGGTGAGGCCCTGTTCAACGTGGTCCTCCACGCCGGGGCCACCCGCGCCCAGGTCCGGCTGCGCTACCTGCCCGACCAGGTGGTGCTGCGGGTCAGCGACGACGGCGGCGGCGACCCGGTGGCCCTGCGCCGCACCATCAAGATGGCCCGTCAGGGCACCGCCGACGGCCGCCACCGCGGCCTGGTCGGCATGGCGCTGCGCGCCGAGGGGCTCGACGGCACCCTCACCGTGCGCCGGTCCCGCTCCGGCGGGGTCGCGATCGAGTCACGCATCCCCGTCGCGAGACCCACGCCCCCGTACGCCGACACCGAAGGAGACCAGCCATGTCCCTGACCCTCGAGGAGAACCCCGCCGTGGTCGCACCGGAGGTCGGCGTCATCGGCATCGTCCTGGTCGATGACCACGCGATCATGCGGCAGGGTCTCCGCTCGGTGCTCGAGCGGGAGCCCGACCTGCGGGTCGTCGGGGAGGCCGGGACCGCTGCCCAGGCGCTCGCGGTGGTCGCCACCACCCGCCCCCAGGTCGTGCTGCTCGACCTGCGACTCGGTCCCTCCTCCGACACCGACGGCATCGCGCTGTGCGCCGACCTCACCCGGGCCCACCCCGGCCTCGGGGTCCTCGTGCTCACCACCGTGATGGACGACGCGCTGGTGCTGGAGGCGATCCACAACGGGTCCAAGGGCTACGTCGTGAAGGAGGTCGACACCTCCGAGCTGGTCCGGGCGATCCG
Organism: Marmoricola sp.; assembly: GCA_044227235.1. Lineage (GTDB taxonomy): Bacteria > Actinomycetota > Actinomycetes > Propionibacteriales > Nocardioidaceae > Marmoricola_A. The sequence goes on from JBGAFN010000001.1 coordinate 497,700, forward strand.
CGCGGTGAGCCGCGGCGAGTCGGCGTTCGACTCCCGCAGCGCCGCCGCGATCGTGCGGGGGATCAACGCCGAGACGCTCGGGGAGAACCGCCAGCTCACCGAGCGCGAGCAGGACGTCCTGCGGCTGCTCGCCCGCGGGCTGTCCAACCGGGCGATCGGCAAGCAGCTCTACATCTCCGAGACCACCGCGAAGTTCCACGTCGGCAACATCATGCGCAAGCTCGGGGTGTCCCGGCGGGCCGAGGCGGTCTACGTCGCCAGCAAGGAGGGCCTCATCTAGCACCGGCGGTCGGCGACCAGCCAGCCGCCGTGGTGCTCGAAGCACCGGAACGGCCAGCCGGTCGACCTGCCCAGCGCCTCCAGCGTGGCCAGGTCGAAGACGCGCACGTGACCGAACTCCGCAGAGGGCTCGTCCTCGAACGGCACCGCGACCACGATGCGGCTCCGGGCCAGCCGCAGCATCTCCGCGACCACCTCGGCGCCGTGCTCGGGCTCGAGGTGCTCCAGCAGGTGCACCGCCACCACCGTGTCGTACGACGCGTCCGGCCGGGGCACCCGGGCCGCGTCGCAGGTCAGCGTGTCCAGCCGCACGTCGAGCCGTTGGGCGACCGTGTCGAGCAGCCGCACGGTCCCCGGGGTCACGTCGCTGGCCGTGGTCCGGGCCCGCTCGGCGAGCCGCAGGCTGAGGAACCCGAAGCAGCACCCGAGCTCCAGGACCGAGGAGCCCGCCACCAGCTCAGTCGCCCGGGCGTAGACGGGCGCGTAGTCCTCGACCGTGCCCTGGTCACCTGCCGGCGTGGCCGGATCGGCGTCGCCCAGCCGGCGCAGGGTGTTGCGGTAGAACAGCTCCCAGGCCGCGGCGGCGTCGTCGGCACTGGTCAGCACGATCCCGGTCAGCACCCGTTCGAAGGCGTCGCTGCCGCTGAGCCACCCCGGCGCGAACAGCTCGCGGGAGATCCGGCCGACCAGGTCGTTGTCGATCTCCTCAGGGGCGAGGTCGTGGACCACGTGGACCCGCTCGCCCTCGGTCCAGGTGGCGAAGCTGGCGGTCCTGACCGCGTGGCTGCGCGCGGGACCACCGCGCTCGACGGTGACGACGTCGTCGTCGTACCGGTGCACGACGCGGGCGCCGCCCAGCGGGTCGATCGGTCGCGGGGTCAACGTCGTCATCGTCACCGTCCCGCCGCCGACAGCTGGTGGGTGATCCGGTCCAGGCCGGAGAGGTCCCGCACCACGTGCACCCGGTCGCAGTAGGTGGCGTAGGCCGGGAGGTCGCAGGACCCCAGACCCCAGGAGTAACGGGGCTCCGGGGTGATCCACACCGTCTCCCGGGCTCGCCGGGCGATCTCCTCGAAGGCAGCCACGTTGGCGTTGCGACCGTTGCCGCGGCCGTCGCCCAGCACCAGCACCGTCGTACGCCGGTTGAGCCCGCCGCCGAACTCCTCGAGGAACTGGCCGAAGGCGGTGCCGTAGTCGGAGTCGGCGTCGACGTCGAGGACCCCGCCGGCGGGGAGGCCGGCGACGGTCAGCGAGAGCGCCTCCTCCAACGGGTGCTCGGCGAACAGGTCGGTGATCTCGACCAGGTCCGAGACGAACGCGAAGGTCCGCACGTGGGCCACCATCCCCTGCAGCCCGTGCACGAGCTGCAGCGTGAAGCGGGCCGCGGAGCGGACCGAGAGGGACACGTCGGTGAGCACCATGAGGCGCGGCCGGTCCGCGACCTTGGCGACGGTGACCGGGCGGAAGGGCACCCCGTCGTAGCGGAGGTTGGACCGCATCGTGCGGGACCCGTCGACGGAGCCGCGTGCGGACTGCTTGCGTCGTGAGCGCGGGGCACCGTGCAGGCCACGGATGAGCCGCCGCAGCGCCTCCTCCAGCGCGGCCCGCTCGGACTCGTCGATGCTGTCCACCCCGCGCGCGATGACCTCCGGCGACTCCGACGCGAGGTCTCCGGCGAGCAAAGACTCGAGGTGCTGGCGCAGCGCCTCGGGGAGGCCGTCGAGCAGCCCCGCCAGGGCGACCCGCAGCGCGGCGATGTCCTCGCTGTCCAGGCCCGCCCCGGCGTCACCCTCGTCGTCGCCGTCGTCGGCCCCGAGCCACGACAGGAGGGCCAGCTCCTGGGCGACGGTGAGCTCGACATCGAGGCGGGTGCCGGGCTGGTCGACGAGCCGGCCCGGCTGGCCGGGGTTGTGCAGCCGGGAGGTGGTCAGCTGGACGCGGGCGGCCTGCTCCCGGCTGCCGGGGGTGTCGTTGGAGAGCACGATCTCGTCGGTCATCGAGGCCAGGTCGAGCTTGTTGGCCTCCTGGTGCAGGTTGTACTGCTGGGCGAGGTCCTCGGGGCGGAAGAAGTCCCGGATGTCGGCCGGCTTGCCGTGGCTGTGGCCCTGGTCGGGCACCGTGCCCGGCTCGTCGGAGAGCGTGAAGCGCTCGAGCTCGCCGGTGTCGGAGAGGTCGTCGTGGGCGTGGGAGTGCCCGTGTCCCCGGTCGTTCTCGAGCACGCGGCGGAGCCCGAAGAAGAGGTCGAAGATCCGGTCGAACTCGGCCTCGTCGCGCCGGTCCTTGACCAGGCTGACGCGCAGGGCGCAGCGCAGCAGCTCACGGTCGGCCAGGATGCCCGGGGCGGCGGCCGCCCGGCTGGCGTCCACCGCCTCGGAGATCCCGACCCGCAGGCCGGCGAGGCGCAGCAGCCGCACGAAGCGGTGGATCGCGCTGTCCACGAGCCCGCCTACACCGGGCGGCGGGTCGGGAACGAGCGGGCGCCCTGCCCGGTCGGCACCCGGCGGGCCGGGGAGAGCCGGCCCGGACCGTAGTAGCCGTCGTCGTGCCGGCCGGGCTCGTCCTTGGACCGCCGGACCGCGGCCCCGTCCTCGTCGCCGGTCACCGCGTCGTGGTCGTGACCGCCCGGGTGGCCGTGGTCGTGTTCGTGGCCGTCCTCGTGCCCGTGATCGTGTCCCTGCCCGTGGCCGTGGTCATGGCCGTGCCCGTGGCCGTGCGTGGGCGTCAGCTGGGTCGGGATGGTGGCGTTCGGGTCGACCAGGCGCGGCAGCGCCTCCAGGGTGCGACGCAGGTCGCGGTCGTACTTCACGACCACGTTGGCGGTGGCCGAGAGGCGCTCGGCGGTGAGCTCGGTGACCCCCAGCACGGCCAGCGTGCGCGCCCAGTCGACCGTCTCGGAGATGCTCGGTGCCTTGCGCAGGTCGAGCTGGCGCAGGCCGCGGACCACCTCGACGAGCTGGGCGGCCAGCACGTCGGCGAGGCCGGTGCGCTTGGACCGGATGATGTCCAGCTCGCGCTGCGCCTCGGGGTAGTCCAGGGAGAGGTGCAGGCAGCGGCGCTTCAGCGCCGCGGACAGGTCGCGGGTGTTGTTGGAGGTCAGCACGACGTAGGGGATGTGGGTGGCGACGTAGGTGCCGATCTCCGGCACGGAGACCTGGTACTCCGCGAGGAGCTCGAGCAGGACGGCCTCCAGGGCCTCGTCGGCCCGGTCGACCTCGTCGATGAGGAGCACCACCGGCTCCTCGGACCTCACGGCCTCCAGGAGCGGTCGAGCGGCGAGGAACTGCTCGGAGAAGAAGACGCTCTCCTCCTGCGAGAGCCGCTCCACCGCGCTGGCCAGGTCGGGCGCGTCGGCGACGACCTCCCCGACCTTCTCCCGCAGCAGCTGGGTGTAGAGCAGCTGCTTGCCGTAGTCCCACTCGTAGAGCGCCGTGGTCTCGTCCTGGCCCTCGTAGCACTGCAGGCGCAGGAGCCGTCTGCCGGTGACCTCCGCCAGCGACTTGGCCAGCTGGGTCTTGCCGACCCCGGCCGGCCCCTCGAGGAGCACCGGTTTGCCCAGCCTGGCCTGGAGGAACACCGTGGTCGCCAGCCGGTCGTCGGCCAGGTAGCCGACGTCGGCGAACCGCTCGACGACCTCGGCGACGTCGGCGAACTCCTCGCGGACGTCGTCGTCCCCGAGGTCGGCGGAGGCGGTCAGGGGGACGGTGTTCAGCTGGGTGGGCATGCGGCACTCCTCGAGGTGGTGCGGGCTTGGAGTCGGGTCGGTCCGGGAGCCGCGACCTGGTCCCCGGACCGACCCGAGAGCGGGTCAGGACAGCAGGTCGTCCAGGTCGCCGTTCAGGCAGTGCTCGACCACGGGGCGCACCGTCTCGAAGGTGCACTCCTTGGCGTTGCCCGGGGTGCAGGCGTCGCCGAGGACGTGGTTGGTGATCCGGTCGATGTCGGCGTCGTCGCCCTTGATCACCTTCGCGTTGGCGTAGAACGGCGTCGGACCCTGGCCCAGCCGGTTCTTGGAGTAGGTGTCCTGGGTGACGTCGACGAACCGCTCGGTGATGCCCACGTCGCGCAGCAGCCGGATCGCCTCGCGCAGCGCGGCGTCGGCGGCCTGCGGCCGGGTCATGCCGTGGGTGTCCACGCCCATCGCCTCGGCGATGTCGGCGAAGCGGCCGTACTGGGCGGGCATGTTGAAGGCCCACACCCGGGGCAGCGCGATCGCGTTGTTGAGCCCGTGGTGGGTGTCGTAGAAGGCGCTCACCGCGTGCGAGATCGAGTGGATGATGCCCAGGCCGCCGGAGTTGAACGCCTGCGCGGCGATGTACTGCGCGTACATCATGCCCTCGCGACCGGCGAGGTCCTGGCCGTTCCACACCGCCTGGCGCAGGTTCTCCGAGGTCAGCTTGATCGCCCGCAGCGCGTTGCCCAGCGAGGGCTCGAAGTTGAGGCGCGAGACGTACGGCTCACTGGCGTGCGCGAGGACGTCGAAGCCGCACTGGGCGGTGTAGTCGATCGGGCAGTCGTAGTAGAGCACCGGGTCGTCGATGGCCAGCGTGGCCACGGAGGCGTCGTCGAACGCCACGTACTTGTGCGGGTTGTCCGGGTCGGTCGTGGTGTCGGTGATGACGTAGGCCCACGAGGTCTCCGAGCCCGTGCCGGCGGTGGTCGAGACCGCGATGTGCGGCGGGTTCTTGGGGTTCTCCGACTTGTTGAACCCCTCGAACTCGTTGACACTGCGGCCGTCGTGGGCCACCGAGATGCGGGCGCCCTTGCAGGCGTCATGCGAGGAGCCGCCGCCGATCGAGATGAAGGAGTCGCACTGGTTCTCCTGGTAGAGCGCGACCGCGTCCATCACGTTGTAGTCCTTGGGGTTGGACTCCACCTGGTCGTAGACCACGCACTCCAGGCCGTGCCACTTCAGGGAGTCCACGATCTTCTGGACGATGTTGGTCCCGCGCAGGCCCGAGGTCATCACCAGCGGCTTGGTGAAGCCGAGCTTGATTGCCTCGGGGCCGATGAGCTCGTGCGAGCCGGGGCCGAGCAGGGCCCGCGGGAAGGGGTGGAACTCCTTGATGGGGAAGGGCTTGAGCAGCTCGTCAACCTGCATTGTTTCCTCCTGAGGCGATCGGTGACGTGCCGTGAACGTACGGCGGCGCGAGCCGGTCCGGGGAGGACGGGATCGCAGAACCGTCCGCGTGCAGTGGGCCGGACCTACCCGATCGGACAGGTCGATCCAGACTGTCGGACGGCGACCGGCGGGGCCGGACTTCGTAGCGTCGAAGCAACGACCCAGCCGCGACCGCCAGGAGCCCCCGATGCCCAAGCACACGACCGTGAACCGTCCCGTGCGCACCAGCAAGGGCACGCTGCCCCGCCCGGTCACCGTGGTGTCGCTGGACGACCTGGTCGACGGGGTCGTCGGCGGGGTCGTCGGCGGGGTCGTCAGCGGGGTCGTCAGCGGCGCGCTCCCCGAGCAGCGCGACGCGGCGGACCCCGCCGTCGACGAGGTCGACGACGAGGCCCGCCGCGAGGGTCCCGGCGCTGCTCCTACCCGATGACCGGCCTGCCGAGCGGCAGCGCCCGGCCGCCGGTGGCCTGGCTCATCGCATCCAGGAAGAGGTAGGCGCCCACCGCCACGAACGAGAACACCACCGCTCCGCCTGCCTTCGTCAGCCCCGCACTCCCCTGCGCGGTGCCGAGCAGCACCAGCAGCAGGGCGACGTCGATCAGGGTGAAGAGCAGCGTGAACGCCGACGGCAGCCGCAGCGTGGCCAGCGTGAGCAGCACGACGACGGCGAGCCACGAGCCCAGGAAGAGCTCCTGCACCCGGACCGCGTCCCCGGCCGCGATGCCGAACCAGCCGTGGGTCAGACCGAGCACCAGGGCGGCGTAGCTGGTCCAGAACCCGGTGAAGATGCCGAAGATGGCCGCCACCGCGTCCTGCCCGAGCCGGGCCGCCCAGACCGCGGCGAGCCCCTGGCCGAAGCCGGTGGCGGTCATGATGATCGGGATGGAGGCCCCCACCGCGGCGGCCGGCACGAAGCCGGTGAGCACCAGGCCGAGCGCGACCGAGCCCACCAGGAAGGTGGGCACGCCGACGACGGCCGGGTTGCCCGCCGGTGGGGGTGGCGCGGCGGCCGGCTCCGCCGCGCGCTGGGCGGGGACGTGGTCGACGGGCAGGGTGGTCTGGCTCATGAAGGCTCCTTGCGCAGAGCCGGCTCCGAGGAGCCGGTGGGAGCCGCACGTGGTCGCTTCCCTCGCGGTCGAGAGTCGGCGAACCCCCTGGTCTGTCGGGGATTCTCGCGGCTCGTCACCGCGACGCACACCCTGCCAACGGCTGGCCGCCGACCTACCCGGTCGGGTGGGAAACGTGCCCCGCTGGACGGTCGTGGCTGCACATCACTCGCAATAGCGTCGGGGTCGTCCCCGACGAGAGGAGCGCTGCGATGGCGCTGACCGAGCTGGCACGACCCGGGTCACGGGCGCGGTTGACCCCGCGCGAGCGGCGCACGCTCCTCGTCCTCGGTGCGGCGGTGCTCGGGCTGCACCTGGTCGGGTTCGGCCTGCTCGTCGCGTGGCTGCACGACGACCGCGGCCTGGCGGCGTCCTCGATCGGCTTCGGCACCGGGATGCTGGCCTACTCGCTGGGACTGCGGCACGCCTTCGACATCGACCACATCGCCGCGATCGACAACACCACCCGCTCCCTGATGGCGCGCGGGCAGCGCCCATTGGCGACCGGCTTCTTCTTCTCCCTCGGGCACTCCACCGTGGTGTTCGTGATGTCCGCGCTGCTCTGCTTCGGGTTGCGGGCGCTCTACGGCCAGGTCCGCGACGGCGGCTCGACGCTGCACGAGGTGACCGGGCTGGTCGGCACGTCGGTGTCGGGCGGGTTCCTGCTCCTCATCGGTGCCCTCAACCTCGCCGTGCTGGTGGGCCTGGTGCGGATCCTGCGCCGCCTGCGCGACGGGGCGTACGACGAGGCGGAGCTCGAGCACCAGCTCGCCCACCGGGGCTTCCTCAACCGCCTCCTGGGCCGGTTCGCCCGCACCATCGACGCGAGCTGGAAGCTCTACCCGCTCGGCATCCTGTTCGGCCTCGGGTTCGACACCGCGACCGAGATCTCCCTGCTGGTGCTGGCCGGGACGACGGTGACCGCGGGACTGCCGTTCTGGGCGATCCTGAGCCTGCCGTTCCTCTTCGCCGCGGGGATGAGCCTGCTCGACACCCTCGACGGTGCCTTCATGACCGCGGCCTACGGCTGGGCCTTCGCCCGACCGGTCCGCAAGGTCTACTACAACCTGACCGTCACGGGGCTCTCGGTCGCCGTGGCGCTGTTCGTGGGTGGGCTGGAGATCACCCAGGTCCTCGCCGACCGGTTGCACCTCGACGGCGGGGTGTGGGCGCTCGCCCGGGCCGTGGACCTCAACGCCGCCGGGTTCGTGATCGTGGGCGCCTTCGTGGTGGTGTGGACCGTGGCCGTCCTCGCCTGGAAGGTCGGCCGACTGGAGGAGCGCTGGGAGGTCGCCCCGGCCGAGGGCCGCGGCGGCGACTGAAAGCGCCCGCCTACCTCCGCGCGCCCGCGCGCACCAGGCGCGGGAGCAGGGCGCGGGCCGACCCGGCCCGGAGGGCGCCGGACCAGAGGCCCGCGCCGTACGCGAGGTCCTCGAGCCGCCGCCCGACCAGGTACGCCGGCCAGCCCACGGTCCGGTCCGGGCCGCGGTCGGTGGCGTCGAGGACGAGGGCGGCGAGGGCGGCGCGACGGACCGCGGGCGAGCGGGTCGCGGCCACGACGGTCAGCGGCCACCAGTGCCGCAGCAGAAGCGTCGCCTCCTGCCGCACGCTCCAGCCCAGTCCGCGCAGGGCGATTCGGGCGGCGGTGGTGCTGCGGTCGGGGACCTCGCCGATCGTGCGCCGTACGGAGACACCTGCGTAGCCGACCGCGACGGCCACGACCGGGACCGACCAGCGGCGTTGTGCGGTCAGGGCCACCAGAGCGGCCAGGGCGGCGGGGTAGAACGCGGCCGGGGCGACCCGGTCGCCGTGACGCTCGGCCAGGGGCGCTCCCGAGGTGCCGTAGGCGATGGCACGGCCGAGCCACCCGCTGAGACTGGTGCGCACGGCGTGGGTGACGACCGTGGCGGGGTCGTAGCGCACCCGCCACCCCGCGGACTCCACCCGCCACACCAGGTCGACGTCCTCCCCCACTCGCAGGGTCGGGTCGAACCCGGCCCCGAGCCGGTCGACGCGGGCCAGCAGGCAGGCACTGGGCAGGTACGACACCCACGCACCGGTGCGGACCAGCGAGGGGACCGCGCCGAGGTCCAGCGAGCCTCGCTCGGCGCCGTACCGCTCGAACCAGCGCGCGCCGTCCACCGGCGCACTGCCGAGCACGCGGGGGGCGACCAGGGCGAGCCCCGGGTCGGCGAAGTGGCGGGCGAGCGCGACGAGGTCGGCCGCAATCACGGTGACGTCGGAGTCGACGAAGGCCACCAGCGGCGTGGTCACGTGGCGGAGCCCGATGCTGCGGGCCGCCCCGGGGCCGACGTTGTGGTCCAGCGGGACCAGCTCGGCGCCGTGACGCTCGCAGACGCGACCGACCGCGCCCGGGTCGTGGGAGGCGTCGTCGACGACGACCACGGGCAGCGGGGCCAGCAGGGGCAGCAGGGCGTCGAGTGCTTCGGCGCGGTCGCGGATCGGGATCACCACGCTCAGCCGGGTCGGAGCCGGCTCGACGTCGTCGAGGACGGGGAGGACGAGGTCGGCCTCGAGCAGGTGGGTGACCACGGCACGGCTGGTCGGGTCGGTGACGACGAGGTCGCCGCCCCGGACGAGCGCGGCGGCTGCGGGCCTGAGGCGCAGCACCCGGAACGGGGCGCCCCCGATGAGCAGGTCCCCGGCCGGCGAGCGCTGGAGGTCCTCGCGGAGGCGGACCCGGAACCCGACCGGCAGCTCGGGGCGCTGGCCCGCACGGGTCGTCATGTGCCGAAGCCGCCGTCGGCGCGGATCACCGACCCGTTCAGGGCAGCCCCCGCCGGCGAGCAGCACAAGACGATGGTCGACGCGATCTCCTCGGGCTCGATCAGCCGCCGGATGCCCTGGTGCTGCGCCAGCTCGCCGGGCGTGGTGCCGTAGAGGTCGGCGGTCGCCGCGAGCATCGGCGTTCGGGTGGATCCGGGCGAGATGGCGACGGCGGTGACCCCGGTGCCGACCAGGTCGGCGGCCAGGCCGCGGACGATCCCGATCACCGCGTGCTTGCTGGCGTTGTAGCCGGCCAGGTGGAACAGGCCCCGCTCCCCGGCGGCCGAGGCGATCGCCACGAAGCGGCAGCCTGCCGGGTCCGGGCCCGCCAGCATCGTCGGCACCACCGCGGCGGCGGTGTTCCACACCCCGAGCAGGTTGACCTCCAGCAACGTGCTCAGGTGCTCAGGTGGGGTCTCCCACAGCGGCAGCCCGCCGACCACGGTGCCGGCCGCGGCGACCGCCGCGTCGAGGCGACCGAACCGGACCACGGTCGCGTTGACCGCGGAGGCCAGCGCCTCGGGGTCGCGGACGTCGGCCTCGATCGCCAGCACCTGCTCGGGGCACCGCGCCGCCACCGACCGCAGGTCCTCGGGTGTCGCCAGCGGATACCCCACCCCGGGCGGCACGTCGCCACCGGAGCAGACGTCCAGCGCGGCCACGCCGTATCCCTGCGCACACAGGGCTGCCACCGTCGCGGCACCGATGCCCCGTGCAGCTCCGGTGACCAGGGCGACCCTCATGCGACCGGCTCCACCGACCGGACCCGTGCCGCCACCCAGTGGACCATCTGCTCCAGCACCCGCTCACCTTCCGCGGCACTCGCGCCCGTCGGGTCGCCCAGCACGCCGTTGGCCGAGACGGCGCGGACGCCCTCGGCCATCAGGGTCGGCAGGATCTCGCGCAGCATCCCGGTGTTGCCGGCCTCGGCCCGGTCGAGGCGGACCCGGTCGGGGCACAGGTGCAGCAGCAGCGAGGTCTCGGTGTAACCGGCATGCAGGTCGACGTCCTCGGTCGCGCACGGCAGCCACGCCACGTCGTGTCCCTCCCGGCACAGCTGCCGGACGGCGTCGGCGACCGCGGCGACGTTGCCGCCGTGGGCGTTGACGAAGACCACCCGGCCCGCCCAGGTCCGCAGCGACCGGACCAGCTCGACCAACAGAGTCCGTAGCGCCTCGGTGCCGATCGAGACCGTGCCGGGGAAGGCCTGGTGCTCGCCGCTGGAGCCGTACGCCACTGCCGGAGCCACCAGCACCCGCGGGTCCGCGAGCAGCTCGGCCACCCTGTGGGCGACCGCGAGCGCGATGACGGTGTCGGTGTCGGTGGGCAGGTGCGGTCCGTGCTGCTCGGTGGACCCGACCGGCACGAGCACCACGGCGTCACCGGGCACGTCGGGCCAGACCTCGTCGGCCAGCAGGCGCGTCATCTCAGGCGTGCGCCGCAGCGAGCTGCGCCGGAGGGACCGGTGCGGCGGTGACGCTGGCCGGGACCCCGAGAGCGCGGTGGAAGCGGTCGGGGACCAGCAGGTGCTCCGGGGTGAGGTCGTGGATCGAGGCGACCGCGAGCCCCCGCAGGGCGGAGTCGATGCCGCCACGCAGCACGTCCAGCACGTTCTCCACGCCCGCCTGCCCGTTGGCGCCCAGACCCCACAGGTAGGCCCGGCCGATCATCACCGCCCGGGCTCCGAGCGCGACGGCCTTGACCACGTCGGAGCCACGCCGGATGCCGCCGTCCATGACGACCTCGATCTGCTCTCCCACCGCGTCCGCGATGGGCTTGACCATCCGGATCGCGGCCGGGGTGCCGTCGAGGTTGTTGCCGCCGTGGTTGGACACCGAGATCGCCGTGACGCCGGCGTCGACGGCGCGCAGCGCGTCGTCCACCCGGCACACGCCCTTGAGCATGAACGGCTTGCCGCCGGAGAGCTCGGCCCAGGTCGACCGCATCCAGGCCACGTCCTCCCAGGTCGGCGGCGTGGTGGTCATCCACTCGTAGTAGGCGCCGAAGAACGTCGGCGCCGCGCCACCGGGCGGGGCGAGGTTCGGGGCGGTCAGGTCCGGGATGCCGGCCTTCGCGAACTGGTACGCCCACCGCGTACGGGTGAGCACCTGCGGGGCCATCCGGACCTTGGTGCGCAGGTCCACCTTCTCCGGGATCTCCGGGCTGCCCCAGTCCCGGCCCATCGAGAACGACCAGTCCAACGTCGCGATCAGACCCAGGGAGCCGGCGTCGTGCGCGCGCTGCATCCGCTGCACCATCACCTCGCGCTCCCCGGTCCAGTACATCTGGAAAAACGTCGTCGCCCCCGTCGCGGTGACCTCCTCCACCGACTTGGAGGCGAAGTTCGACAACCCGATGACGGTTCCCCGCGCTGCGGCGGCGCGGGCGACCGCGACCTCACCGTCGGGGTGGACGGCCTGGACGCCGGTGGGGCTCATGATCACCGGCAGGCTCACCGGCTGCCCCATCACCGTGGTGCCCAGCTCCCGTTCCGCGGTCTGCCCGACCACGTGCGGGGCCAGCTGCAGCTCGCGGAAGGCCTGCTCGTTCTCGTCCACGCTCTGCCCGCGCTCCGAGCCCGCGACCAGCGCGGAGTACACGGGGGCGGGCAGGCGCTTCTTCGCCCGGGCCTGCGCCACGGCGACGGACTCGAACCAGGGGTTCTGCTTCCAGGGGTTCTCGAGCCACTGCAGGTCGAGCCACTGCGGTCGGGGCATGTCAGGATCCTTCGCTGGTCAGGTGCACGTGCTGGAGGGTCGGGACGGTCGCGGCGTCAGGGGGTGAAGCCGGCCAGCGGGTTCTCGGCGCAGGCCGAGACCGGCGGGCCGGCCAGGTCGGGTCGTCGGGTGAGCTGGAGCATCACCGGCTGGTTGCGCCCGGGCGCGGTCCGGGAGTGGTCCTGGCTGGCGGCCGGGACGGTCCGCTCCCCTGCCAGGGCCTGTTCGCCGTAGCCCTGCACGCACTCGGGGTCCGGGCCGTCCAAGGGAAGGCCGGTGAAGAACTTCGCCGCCATGCAGCCACCGCGACAGGAGTCGAAGAAGGAGCAGGATGCACACGCGCCACCGGTCTGCGGAGACCGCAGCTCGGTGAACAGCGCCGAGTCGCGCCACACCGCCCCGAAGCCGCCGTCGGCGAGCAGGTTGCCGGCCAGGAAGTTGTCGTGGATCGCGAACGGGCACGCGTACACGTCCCCGACCGGGTCGATCAGGCAGACCACCCGACCCGCGCCGCACAGGTTCAACCCGGGCAGGGTCTCCCCGAAGGCGGAGAGGTGGAAGAACGAGTCGCCGGTCAGGATGCCCTCCCCGTGGGCGAGCAGCCAGTCGTAGAGCACCTTCTGCTGCTCGGGCAACGGGTGCAGCTCGTCCCACACGTCCGCGCCGCGACCGGAGGGGCGCAGCCGGGTCAGCCGCAGCGTCGCGCCGTAGGAGTCGGCCAGCGCCTTGAACTCGTCGAGCTGGGTGACGTTCTGCCGGGTCACCACCACCGAGATCTTCGCATCCGTGAACCCGGCAGCCTGCAGGTTCTCCAGGGCGGTGATCGCCATGGCGAAGGAGCCGGGGCCGCGGACGTAGTCGTTGACCTCCGCGGTCGCGCCGTCCAGCGAGATCTGCACGTCGACGTAGCCGTTGCAGGCCGGGGAGGCCAGGAAGGCCGCCCGCTCCGGGGTCAGCCGCACCCCGTTGGTGGAGAACTTCACGCCCACCTGGTGGTCCACGGCGTACTGCAGCAGGTGCCAGAAGTCCGGGCGGATCGTCGGCTCACCACCGCCGATGTTGACGTAGAAGACCTGCATCCGCTGCAGCTCGTCGATCACCGCCTCGCACTGCGCGGTGGACAGCTCGCGGGGGTCGCGCCGGCCGCTGGAGGACAGACAGTGCGCGCACTCCAGGTTGCAGGCGTACGTCAGCTCCCAGGTCAGGCAGATCGGCGCGTCCAGACCGAGCTCGAACTGCTGCACCAGGGTCTTCGGAGTCGGGGGGGCCGCGCTCCTGTCAGGGGTGGGGGCCTGGACGGTGGAGGGGCGTTCAGGTGCTCGTTCGGTGAGGAGGGTCATGCGGCTGCTCCCGTTCGTGGTCGGATCATGTCGGTGGCGGCCAGACCGGCCAGGGCCGCGCCGTACGCCGCGTGCTGGGTCTCCGGGACGCCGGCGGCGACCAGGGCCGAACGGACGTCGCGATGCTCGGCGAGCACCCGGACCACCGTCACCAGCTCGGGACGCTTGAGGAAGGTCAGCTTCCGGTTGCCGAAGTGGTAGGCCAACGCCCCGAACGGCTCGGGTCGCAGCGCGACCGCGGGCGACAGGGTCCAGGGCTCGTCGAGCATCGTCATCTCTCCCAGCCGCTCAGTACACGCCGCACATGCCGTCGATCGAGACCTCCTCGATCAGGTCCTCGGCCACCAGCTGCGCGTCCTGCTGCTGGGTCTGCTCGTCACGGGGGTCGGTCATCCAGGCCTCCTTCGTTGTGGCACCGAGTGCCGTTGGTGTGGTCCGGGACACACTAATGGCACCCCGGGCCAAAAAGGAACCCCTGGTCTTGACCTCTGTTACGTTCGGCGCGTGACCACGCGAACTCCCCCCCGGGCTCAGGGGCGTCCGCCGGCCACCAGTCACGCCGCCATCGAGGAGGCGGCCTTCGCGCTCTTCGCCGAGCACGGCTTCGAGGCCACCACGATGGACGACATCGCGGCTGCGGTCGGCGTCGGCCGGCGGACCCTGTTCCGCTACTACCCGTCCAAGAACGACATCCTCTGGGGCCAGTTCGACGAGGGCCTGCGCAGCTTCGAGGCGCACCTGGCCGCCAACGGCGACGAGGTCCCGCTCGGGGTCGCGATCCGCGACGCGATCATCGCCTTCAACCGGCTCGACGACGGCGGGGAGCCCCAGCACCGTCGCCGGATGACCTTCCTGCTGCAGACCCCCGCCCTGCTCGCCCACTCCGAGCTGCGCTACGCCGCCTGGCGGGCCGTGGTCGCGCGCTACGTCGCCCGCCGGCGCGGCGAGGAGCCCGAGGACCTCGTCCCGTCGCTGACCGGACGCATCGCCCTGGCGATCGCACTGTCGGCCTACGAGCAGTGGCTGGCCTCGGACGACCTCGCCCTGCCGGACCTCATCACCCGGGCGGCCAACGCCGCCCTCGCCGACCTCGGCGACTAGACCGACGCCGAGGGGAGCACGGCCTCGGCGCAGCGGTCGCCGAGCGTCTCGCGCGCGACGACGGCACCGACCTCCCGGAGTGCGTCCAGCTGCGCAGGGGTGAGCCGGTCGATCAGCAGGCGCCGGACCTCCGCGACGTGGCCGGGTGCGGCAGCCACGACCTTCTCCCAGCCGGCGTCGGTCAGGGTGGCGACGGTGCTGCGCCGGTCGCTCTCGTGGGTCCGGCGGGTCACCCAGCCCTGCGCCTCGAGCCGGCTGACCACGTTGGAGAGCCGGGACGGGCTGGAGTTCGACCGGGCCGCGAGATCGCTCATCCGGCGCTCACGCCCCTCGGCCATCGACAGGGAGCTGAGAACGAAGTAGTCGAACAGGTTCAGCTCGCTGTCGCGCTGCAGCTGGGCGTCGAGCGGACCAGGCAGCAGCCACATCACGGCCGTGACGCCGATCCAGGCCTGCTGCTCCTCCAGGGACAGCCAGCGAGGCCCCGCCTCGTCCACCACCGGACACCTCCCGTCGATCTCCGCGCGATGTTACCGAGCGCTGTTATTTCATGCGTGAACTGTTCATGCTACATTATTTCAATCTTGAACCTACTGCTCCGGGAGACCCCATGACCCTGTTCCGGCTCGACGCCAGCATCCGCACCGAGGGCTCCCACAGCCGCGCCCTCGGCGACCTCGTGGAGCACGAGTGGCTCCAGGCGCACCCCGGCGACACCGTCGTACGACGCCACCTCGGCACCGACCCGATCCCCGCCGACGCGTGGGCCTCGGCGGTCGTGGGCGCCCACGTCCCCGCGGAGCAGCGGTCCACGTCCCAGCGCGACGCCGCCGCCCTGGCCGCACGGCTGGTCGACGAGCTGGCCGAGGCGGACGCGCTCGTCTTCGCCGTCCCGCTCTACAACTTCGGCGTCTCCCAGCACTTCAAGACCTACGTCGACCTGGTGATCACCGACCCGCGGATGGCCTCGGGCCAGGTCTCGGCCGTCGCCGGCAGGCCCGCCGTCCTCGCCACCGTCCGCGGCGGCGGCTACGGCGCCGGCACGCCCCGCGAGGGCTGGGACCACGCCACGCCCTGGATGCGGCGCATCCTGGAAGACGTCTGGGGGCTCGACCTGCGCGTGGTCGAAGAGGAGTTCGCCCTGGTCGGCGTCAACCCCGCCCTCGACCAGTTCGCCGACCTCGCCGCGACCGTGCGTGCCGAGGCCGCCGACCTCGCCGCCGAGCACGGCCGCTCCCTCACCACCGCGCTGCGCCGGACGGCCTGAGCGCGCCGGCCCCGGCCGTCCGTCGCAGGGCGGCTCAGCCGGTGACGCGCTGCCAGCTGAACGGGCCGAAGCTCGTCGCCGTGGTCGCCCGCGCCCGCGGTCCCACGGTCAGCCGCAGGTACTCCAGCGGCACCGTGCTGCCGTGCACGACGATGCGGTGGAAGTTAGCCACGTCGTAGGACGGGTGGCTGTTCCAGGCGTCGTAGGAGCAGACGTCCGCGTCGCCGGTGCACGGCGCCGCCTGCTGCAGCGGGTTGTCCGAGCGGTAGACGTGCGAGTCGCCGCCGAGCAGCAGCACGGGCTTGCCGAAGGCCGTGGTGTGCGCGGCCAGGCTCGCGACGATCGGCTCGTAGTTCGCCAGGTGCGAGACGTCCTTGCCGTCGAGGTCCCACAGGTCGGCCTGGCTCATCACCACGACCGAGCGGGCACCCACCCTGGCCGCGGTGCCGAAGGCCCGGTCCAGCCAGCGCAGCGCTGCCCCGGTCCGGTTGGACGCCTCGGTGGTCTGCTGCGGGGACGCGACCGGAGCGCCGTACCAGGGGTCGGCGTCGTTGTTGGAGCCGCCGGGCACGTTCACGCTGACGAAGAGCACGCCGTCGCGCTGCCACAGCACGTTCTCGACGTACTGGCCGTCGGTGGGGTGCGCGCGGTTGTCGACCTGCGCCTGGGAGAGCACCCGCAGCCGGCCGCTGCCCAGCGTCGCCCCGGGCGTGGGGAAGAAGATCGAGCGCACCAGCGCCAGGTTGTCGACCGGGTTGCCCCCGGCGTAGCTGACCGACGCGCCGGTCGGGTCCGTGACGAAGTCGATCTGCCCCGTCGTCGCGTTGAAGGCTCCGCCGCCCTCCTTCTTCTTGTGGCAGTCGGTCCACTCGTTGTCGCCGGGCGTGTAGACCAGCGGGTCGGCGAAGGCGGACCACAGGTCGGCGACCTGCTGGTCGTAGGCCTGCGTGCAGTACTGGCTGCCGGAGTGGATGTCACCGACGTGCAGGACCCCCGACACCGCCCGGTCCGCGTTCACGGTCCGGATGAAGGCCGGGGTGGCGTCGGTCTCGCTGGTGTCGGTCGGCGAGGTGCCGTACGGCGCGTCCCCGTAGACCGCATAGCTGAACGCGTCGTCGGCGTGCGACCGGGCGGCCGCGTGGTGGGCGGTGGAGGCCGCGGCGGGAGCGGCGACGGCGATGCCGAGGGCGAGTACGGCGGGCAGGAGTGCACCGGGGACGGGACGGGAGCGCATGGGGGACCTCGTGTCTGCGGGAGTCTGAGGGAGTCGGACCCTGGGACCCTCGCAGCGGCCGGTGGACCCGTCGCGGCGGACCGGTGAACGCCCGATGAACAGCACCGGCCGGTGAGGACCGAGGGCGTTTCCCCTTCGCACACAGGCCATGCGCGGCCTCGCGAAACGTCGAGCACTGTTCAGGTCCCATTCACCTGGGGCACGCCGTCCGTCCGCCGCCCCTCCCTAGGTTCACACCCGTCCACCGGGGCACGACGCTGCGTCCCGGCCCTCCACCGTGGAAGGAACGCGGGTGAGCACCACACTGCGCGACGACGCACCACCGTCGTCCGGCCCCGCCGTCCCGCGGCTGCTGGCCACCGGTGCGACCGGCAGCGACCGGGTCTTCACCATGTCCGCCCGCGCCGTCGGCGCCTCGGTGCTCGTCATCACCGGCGGCATCGGGCTGTTCCTCGCCCTCCAGGCGGTGCCGACCCTGAAGCGCTACGGCGTCGGGTTCTTCACCCAGACCCAGTGGCAGCCCGAGGCGGACGTGCTCGGGATCGGTGCGGTGCTGGTCGGCACCTTCTCCGTCGCCCTGGTCGCGCTCGTCATCGCCTTCCCGCTCTCGCTGACCACGGCGCTGTACATCAGCGAGTACGCCCCGGACCGGCTCAAGGGACCACTGACCTCGCTGGTCGACCTGATGGCCGCCGTCCCCAGCATCATCTACGGACTGTGGGGCTTCTTCCTGCTGCAGCCCCACGCCAGCGAGGTCGCGCTGTGGCTGCACCGCAATCTCGGCTGGATCCCCATCTTCGACGTCGGCGCGGACCCCGACGCCGCCGTGTGGGACCAGACCCGCTACACGGCCTCGGCGTTCATCGCCGGCATCGCGGTGGCGATGATGGTCACCCCGATGGCCTGCGCGGTCATGCGTCAGGTCTTCTCCCAAGCGCCGCAGAGCGAGCGCGAGGCGGCGTACGCGCTGGGCTCGACCCGGTGGGGGATGATCCGCTCGGTCGTGATCCCGTTCGGCAAGGGCGGCATCATCGGCGGCACCATGCTCGGGCTGGGCCGCGCGCTGGGCGAGACGATCGCGGTCCTGCTGATCATCTCCCCGGCCTTCGACCTCAAGCCGCGCGTGCTCGAGATCGGCACCAACACGGTCTCCGCGCTGATCGCGGGACGCTTCGGGGAGGCGTCGGCCGCCCAGCTCTCCGCCCTGCTGACGGCCGGGTTCGTGCTCTTCCTGATCACGCTGCTCATCAACACGGCCGCGGCCGTGGTCGTCACCCGCAGCCGCTCCGGTCACGGGACGGACGCCTGATGACGCTGACCGCACGCCCTCAGGGGCAGGAACGCCCGCTCCTGCCCCCGGACCCCGGACCGACCCCGGACTCCCAGCCCCCGGTGGCGACCCGGCTGCGCTCCGAGGAGCAGCTCACCACCCGCCGCCCCGTGCTGCGACCGCTGAGCTCGGCCACGGCCACCGACCGCTTCGTCGTGCTCGGGTCCTGGGCCTCGGGACTCGCCCTCGCCTGGCTGCTGGTCTTCCGGCTGCTGCCGTGGAGCGGCGCCGTGGCATTCCTGCTGACCTGGTTCGTCGCCGGGCTGGCCGTCCTGGCCGTCGCCACCGCCCTGAGCGGCACCCTCGCCGACGTCGGCGACCGCATCGCCGCCGCCTGCGTGCACGCGGGCGCGCTGGTGGTGGGCGCCGCCCTGGTCAGCACGGTCGTGTTCATCTTCGTGCGCGGCGCGCAGGCCCTCCCCCACCTGAACCTGTACGTCGACGACATGTCCGGCGTCGGACCACGCGACCCGTTCACCCGGGGCGGGGTGCTGCACGCCATCGTGGGGTCGCTGATCGAGGTCGGCCTGGCCATCGCGGTGACGATCCCGCTCGGCATCGGGACGGCCGTCTTCATGACCGAGGTCGGCGGACGGTTCGCGACCGTCGTCCGCACGGTGGTCGAGGCGATGACGGCGCTGCCCTCCATCGTGGCCGGCCTGTTCATCTACACCACGTTGATCGTCGGTCTCGGAGTCCCCCGCTCCGGCCTGGCGGCTGCCGCCGCCCTCGCGGTGATGATGCTGCCGATCATCGCCCGCGCCTCCGACGTCGTGCTCCGCGTCGTCCCCGGCGGCCTGCGCGAGGCGGGCCTGGCGCTCGGGTCGTCGCGGTGGCGCGTGGTGTGGCACGTCGTGCTGCCGACGGCGCGCCCGGGACTGGCCACCGCCGTGATCCTCGGCGTGGCCCGGGGCGTCGGCGAGACCTCGCCGGTGCTGCTGACCTCGGGTGCGGCCAGCTTCCTGGTCACGAACCCGACCGACGGGGTGATGAACTCGCTGCCGCTGTTCATCTTCTCCACCGTGCGCAGCGGCGAGCCGATCTACATCGCCCGCGCCTTCGGGGCCGCGGCCATCCTGCTCGCCCTCGTGCTCGTCCTCTTCGTCGTCGCCCGGGTCCTGGCCCGGCCGCCCCGACCCGGGGTGCCGCGCCGACGGCTGCCGCGCCCGCGCGCCGGGCTGCTCGTGCTCCCGCTCCCCTCCCGACGCACCGCGCCCCTTACCGCGCCGGTGCCCGCACCCGAACAGGAGAACCCCACGTGAGTGGTCTCGTGGCTCGCTTCGCTCGCACCTCGACCTCCGGGAGCCGCGCCCACACCTCGACCTCCGGGGTCCGCGTCGGCTCGGTGGTGGTGGCGCTGGGGTTGGTGGTCCTCACCGTGCTGACGGGAGCCGCCGGCCCGGCCGCTGCGGCGTCGTACACCCAGATCGAGGGGTCCGGGTCCACCTGGAGCGAGGTGATCCTGCAGCAGTGGATCTCCGACGTCGACGCCAACGGCATGAAGGTGACCTACAACGGCGGCGGCTCGTCCCAGGGTCGGAAGAACTTCGCGCAGTACGTGACCGACTTCGGGATCAGCGAGATCCCCTACCAGGGCGTCGACGAGTTCGGGAACCAGGACACCAGCAACGGCCGCGAGTTCGCCTACCTGCCGATCGTCGCCGGTGGCACCGCCTTCACCTACCAGGTGCGGGTCGGCGGTCAGCTGGTCAAGAACCTCCGGCTCTCCGGCGACACGATCGCGAAGATCTTCACCAACCGGATCACCAACTGGAACGACCCGGCGATCACCAAGGACAACAACGGCCATGCCCTGCCGTCGTTGGCGATCACGCCGGTGGTGCGCTCCGACGGCTCCGGCACGACGGCCCAGTTCACGACCTGGCTCGACAAGCAGTACCCCTCGGTCTGGCGGCCCTACTTCGGGCGCAGCGGACTGACGTCGTACTTCCCGCGCAAGGGGCGGGCGATCGCCGCCGCCGGCTCCGACCAGGTGATGAACACGATCGCGGGGGCCGCGGGCAACGGCACGATCGGCTACATCGAGTACTCCTACCCGCTGAACAAGAAGTTCCCCGTGGTGAAGGTGCTCAACAAGGCGGGGTTCTTCGTCGAGCCGACGCAGTACAACACCGCGGTCGCGCTGACCAAGGCGAAGATCAACCAGGACAAGACCTCGCAGTCCTACCTGACCCAGATCCTCGACGGCGTCTACAACTCCACCGACCCGCGCGCCTACCCGCTCTCGTCGTACTCCTACATGCTGCTGCCCACCGGCGCCGACGACCGGCGCATGACCACCTCGAAGCGGCAGACCCTGGTCGACTTCATGTTCTACTCGCTGTGCGAGGGCCAGTCGAAGGCCGGCCCCTACGGGTACTCCCCCCTCCCGTTGAACCTCGTCCAGGCGGGCTTCCAGCAGCTCGCCAAGCTCCGGCAGGCCGACCCGGCGGTCGACCTGAAGAACCGCGACGCGACGAAATGCAACAACCCGACGTTCGTGGCCGGCAACCTCAGCCGCAACCGCCTGGCCGAGATCGCCCCGCAGCCGGCCGCCTGTGACCGGCTCGACGCCGGTCCGTGCGGGACCGAGACGGGCACCAACACGCCCTCGGGTGCCACCGGCACCACGGGCGGGTCCACGGCGACCGGGGGCGCGGGGCCGGGGACCAAGGGCGGGGCCTCGGGCGGCCCGGTCACCGCGACCACCGGCGGTGCGGCCGTGGCCGCCGTCGACCCGGACACCGGTCAGGCCGTGGGCACCGTCCCGGTCGCCGGAGGCGAGGTCTCCACGGCCGTGCCCACCGAGCTCGCGGCGGCCCGTCCGGCCGACACCCGCGTGTTCGGCCTCGTCGCCGCCGCCGAGCTGCTCGCCGTGATCCTCGTCCCGGGCCTGGTCGCCCTCACCCTGCGCCGACGCGGCGCCCGCGTGGCAGGAGACGTGCGATGAGCACCCGGACCCCTCAGCAGCCCCGGGCCCGGCACAGGCTGGGCGTCGCCCTCGTCGCCGCCGGCCTGGCGGCCCTGCTGGTCCCGGCGACGGGAGCCCAGGCCGTCAGCCCCCGCGCGGCGGCGGCGACCGACCCGGGGGCCTACCGGGCCACCCGCACCCTGACCCGCACGATGGACGTCGGCGGCACGACCAAGGTGGTCGACACCCGCACCGTCACGGTCAGCGTCGACCAGACCCGCGAGCTGCGCGGCCGCCAGCGGATCCACGTGCGCTGGTCCGGCGCCCACCCCAGTGGCGGTCGGGCGGTCAACCCGTTCGGTGAGTCCGGGATGGCGCAGGAGTACCCCGTCGTCCTCCTGCAGTGCCGGGGACTCGACGACCCCGCGCTGCCGGCCGCGAAGCAGATCTCCCCCGAGACGTGCTGGACCGCGACGCGCCAGCAGCGCACGCAGTCCGCGACGGAGGACCAGGCGGTGTGGCGGCACGACGCGTACGCCACCGAGGCGGACCGTGGCGCCAAGAGCGGGGTCGACCCCTACCCGGCCGCCGACTGCCAGGACGTCGACTTCCTGTCCACGCACATCACCCCCTTCGTCGCCGCCTCGGGCAAGCGGTACCTCTCCTGCACCTCCGACACGATGCCCCCCGAGGCTGCCGTCGGTGCGGCGTACCCGCCCTCGGAGCAGGCCGCCTTCAGCGACTCCGACGGCAACGGCACGGCCGCCTTCGAGGTCCGCTCCGACGTGGAGAACGAGTCGCTGGGCTGCAACACCGCGACCCCGTGCAGCCTCGTGGTCGTCCCGATCATGGGCATCAGCTGCATCGACGCCGACCCGCTGTGCACCAAGTACGGCCGGTTCGCCCCGGGCTC
Source organism: Marmoricola sp. (assembly GCA_044227235.1). Taxonomy (GTDB): domain Bacteria; phylum Actinomycetota; class Actinomycetes; order Propionibacteriales; family Nocardioidaceae; genus Marmoricola_A. The sequence goes on from JBGAFN010000001.1 coordinate 519,804, forward strand.
GAGCAACTTCGCGGGCGACGGTGTCGACGCCGCCGTCTCCCCGCTCTACTGGTGGTCGGCCTCCAACTGGCGCAACCGCTTCGCCGTACCGCTGCGCTTCGGGCTTCCCCCCGACGCCTGCACGGTGCTCGACTCGCGCGCCCCGACCGCCTTCTACGGCTCGGAGCTGATGAGCCAGGCTGCGCTCCAGTGGGCCCCTGCCTACTGCCTGCGCAAGGACCGGTTCAAGTTCCAGCACAACCGGATGTCGGACCCGGCCGCGTTCACCCTGATGGAGAACGGCGGAGCACCGGCCGCGTTCGTCTCCTCCCGGCACCCGGTCGAGGGCACCGACCCGGTGGCCTACGCCCCCACCGCCGTCACCGGGCTGGCCATCTCCTACGTCATCGACCGCCCCGACAACGCCGGCCCCTACACCCGGCTGCGGCTCAACGCGCGCCTGATCGCCAAGCTGCTCACCCAGTCGTACCCGGCCTCGGCGCTCGGAGCCCAGCACCCCGGGATGGGGAAGAACCCGCTGTCGCTCAACGTCGACCCCGAGTTCGTCCGGCTCAACCCCGGGATCGACACCCGGTCGCGGGAGGCTGCCGCCACCCTGCTGTCGCTGTCCCAGTCCTCCGACGTCATCACCACCCTCACCTCCTACCTCGCCCACGACAAGGACGCGGCCGCGTTCGTCGCCGGCAGGCCCGACCCGTGGGGCATGACCGTCAACCCGAGCTACCGCGGGATCCACCTGCCCCGGGCCGAGTGGCCGATGCTCGACACCTTCAAGCCCAGCTCCGAGCAGGAGTGCCTGAAGCAGAACCCGGCGGTCTACCTGTCCCAGGTCGCCGCCCCGGTGTCCTACCTGCGCACCATCGCCGAGGCCGTCCTCGACGCGTGGCCCAACGTGCAGACCCGGTGCGACCGGCCGACCCCGACCGACCCCTTCAAGCTGGGACGGGTCGACCGCCAGGGCATGGGCACCCGCTTCATGCTCGGCCTGACCAGCCTCGGTGATGCGGCGAGGTTCGGACTCGACACGGCGGCCCTGGAGACCACCCCCGGTCACTTCGTCGGACCCACCACCTCCAGCCTGGGCGCCGCGCTGCGCCACGCCCGGCCGACCGGTGCACTGCAGCCGTTCCGGCTGGACGCCGATGCACTGGCCGGCGACGCCGGTGCCTACCCCGGCACGATGGTCGTCTACACCGCGGCCCGCACGCACGGGCTGGACAGGGCCGAGGCGACGAAGGTGGCGCAGTTCGTCCGGATCGCCACCACCGAGGGCCAGCGTCCCGGTGTCGGCAACGGTGAGCTCCCCCGGGGCTTCCTGCCCCTGGTGCGGAGTGGAGCGACCGGGCCGTTGGCCCGGGCCGCCCAGAAGGCGGGCGACGCTGTCGCCGCCCAGCGTGGAGCGTCTCCCGGCTCCACGCCGACCCGGTCCCCCCTCCCCCCTGGCGGACCGGCTCCTGCCGGTGCCGGCACGGCGACGTCCCCCGCGTCGTCCGTGCCGGCCCCGGCCCCCTCGGCCTCCGGGAAGGGTGCGCCCGTCGTGTCGGCGGACGCCGCTCCCGTCGCTGCGGTGCCCACCGTCGCGACCACCTCGGCGGTCGCCGGCGCCCTGCTGCCGACGGTCATCTTCCTGCTGCTCACCGGGCTGGTGGCCTCGGCGTTCTCCGCCACCGCCCTGCGCCGTCACCAGGGTCCGGGGCAGCGACCATGAGCACCGTCCAGACCCCCGGCACCCAGACCCCCGGCACCCAGACCCCCGGCACCCAGACCTCGAGTGCCCCGCCGCTGGCGCCGAGCCGTCCGGAGCCGACGGGGCTGGCCCTCATGCGCGACGGCTTCGCCGTGCTCGCGGTCGTCGCCCTGTGGGTGCTGGTGCAGCTGCTGCTGCTCAGCAGCACCAGTCAGGCGCGCGCGCAGTACCTGCTCTATGGCGAGCTGCGCGGCGCCCTTGCCGCCGCCACCGCCCCCACCGGCGGGGCGATCGACCCCGGCACCCCGGTCGCGCTGCTGACCATCCCTGCGCTCGGCCTCAACGAGGTCGTCGTCGAGGGCACCGCGTCCGGCGACCTGCGCTCGGGACCCGGCCACCGGCGCGACACCGTGCTTCCCGGCCAGCGCGGGGTCGCCCTGGTCTACGGCCGTGCCTCCACGTACGGCGGCCCCTTCCGCCACCTCGCCGACCTCCGGGTCGGCGACGAGGTCCGCACCCAGACCGCCCAGGGGCCCGCGCTCTACAAGGTGACCGGGCTGCGCCGCGCCGGCGACCCGCTCCCGGCACCGGTCGCCGCCGACGGTGGTCGGCTCACGCTGGTGAGCGCGGAGGGCACTGGCCGGCTGGCCGTGCTGAGTCCGCACTCGGTGCTCTACGTCGACGCCACCCTGGCCGGAACGGCGTTCACGCCACCGCCCGGTCGTCCGGCCGCCGTCCCCGCCTCGGAGATCGCGATGGCCTCCGACCCCGGCGCCCTTCCCCTGCTGGTCCTCCTGCTCGCCCTGGTGATCGCGCTCGCCGCGGGGGTCGTGGTGGCGCGCCGCCGCTTCCCCGGCATCGTGGTCTGGGTGGTGGCGACCCCGCCGGTCGTCGCCCTCGCGTGGGCCACCACCGACGTCGCCGTCCGGCTGCTCCCCAACCTGCTGTGAGCGGTCCGACCCGCCGAGCGGCGAAGTCGTTTTCCCCTGTCCAGCAAGGCGAAACCTGCACCGGGCGAATCGACCGCAACTCGTCATCGGGTGTTCACCTCCCGTCGGCCCGGTCGGCATCCGGACCCGCGTTGATTACGCCTGTCGACCCGACAAGGAAAGAAGAGGTCAGTCCAGAGATGACTCGTCGTCGCACTGCCCGGCTGCTCGTGGGGGCTCTCGCCCTCGGCACCCTCGGCACCCTCCCGCTCGCCGGCTCCGCCTCGGCCGAGCCCACGTTCACCCCGCAGCCCGGCGACGTCGTCGGCGTGGGCTCGGACACCACCCAGTTCGCCCTCGACTACCTGGCCGACGGCGCGACCGTCAACGGGGTGCCGGTCGCCGGCTACAACGTCGGCAAGGCGACCGGACGCATCGCGACGTTCGACGCGATCGGTGACGGGCTCAGCGCCAACATCACCCCGAAGCAGGGCGCCGCCGAGATCGTGCGGCCCAACGGGTCCGGGGCGGGCAAGGGCCTCCTCTACGGCGGCGTCGGCAACACCGGCAACACCGCCATCGACTTCGCCCGGTCCTCCTCCGCGCTCAACACCACCGAGGTGTCCAACAACCTCTGGGCCGTGCCCTTCGCCGTCGACGGGCTCAAGCTCGCGGTGAAGGCCACCGGCAGCAACGCGCCCGCCTTCGTCACCCCGGCCCAGCTGGTCTCCATCTACAAGGGCGAGACCACCAACTGGAACCAGGTCGGCGGCGGCAACGGCACCATCGTCCCGCTCATCCCGCAGTCCGGCTCGGGCACCCGCAGCTTCTTCACCGCCCAGCTCCAGGCCGCCAACGGCGGCGTCGCCGTGGTCCTCGGGCCCAACGTGGTGGAGACGCAGGAGCACGACGACAGCCTGATCAAGAACGACGCCAACGCGGTCGCCCCGTTCTCCACCGGTCGCGCCAAGCCGCTGACCACGATCACCCTGCTGGGCGGCTCCTCCGTCGGCGGGTTCGAGGCCAAGCGCGCTCTGTACGACGTGGTGCGGCAGGCCGACCTGACCGCCTCCTGGTTCGCGCCGATCTTCGGCAGCGCCGGCTTCCTGTGCTCCCCGGCCGGCCGGCCCCTGATCGAGAAGGCCGGCTTCGACCAGCTCGCCACCCCGGCCAACGGCGGCGTGTGCGGCAGCGCGACGCAGGCCGCCACCACCGACTTCGACGTCAACACCTCGGTGGTCGACCAGCCGACCAGCACCACGCTGCAGGTCACCACCGCGAGCGCGAAGGTGACGCTGCGGGCGACCGTCGCGGCGCCGACCGGGACCCCTGAGGGCACCGTGGAGTTCTTCGACGGTGCCACCTCGGTCGGCACCACCAACCTGGCCGGCGGCGTGGGCCTGGTCAGCGTCTCCGGCGTGGCCGCCGGGGCGCACAGCTACTCCGCGGTCTACACCTCGACGAACGCCGCCTTCGCGGACTCGACCTCGGCGGCCAGCAACGTCACCGTGGTCGTGCCGAAGGCGTCGAAGACCACCGTGGCCCTGCCCGCCAAGGCCAAGCTCGGGGCGACGGTCAAGGCGACGGTCACCGTGAAGGTCGGTGCCGCGAACGCGAAGGGCAAGGTCAAGGCGTTCAAGGGCTCCCAGCTGCTGGCCACCGGCAAGCTGGTCAAGGGCAAGGTCGTGCTCTCGCTCAAGGGCCTCAGGAAGGGCCGGCAGTCGCTGACCTTCACCTACCTCGGGAACGCCACGACGGCCAGGTCCCAGGTCGCCAAGGTCATCAAGATCTCGTGACCCCTGGCGGGGCCACACCCCGCCCGCCCCGGTCGGGGCGGCCGGCCCCCCCGCCCCCCCCCCCCCCCCCCCGGGGCGCCCCCCCCCCCCCCCCCCCCCCCCCGGCCCCGTCTCCTGGAAGGACACCGATGACCCTCACCGGGCTCGACCCCGTCACCACCGTCCCCCCGTCCGGCACCGCGGAGCTCTCCGCCCGCGAGGTCTCCGCCTGGTTCGGCTCGCACCAGGTGCTCGACCGGGTGTCGCTGGTCATGCCCGCCGGCAGGATCACCGCCCTGATCGGCCCGTCCGGCTGCGGCAAGTCGACCTTCCTGCGCACCCTGAACCGGATGCACGAGCTCGTCCCCTCCGCCGCCCTCGCAGGAGAGGTGCTTCTCGACGGTGAGGACATCTACGCCCGGGAGCGTCGCCTGACCGAGGTCCGCGGTGCGATCGGCATGGTCTTCCAGAAGCCCAACCCGTTCCCGGCGATGTCGATCCGCGACAACGTGCTGGCCGGGCTGCGGCTCACCGGCACGAAGGTCGCGCGGGACGAGCGCGACGAGCTGGTCGAGTCCTGCCTGACCCGCGGCGGGCTGTGGCGCGAGGTCAAGGACCGACTCGACGCTCCGGGTGGGGGCCTGTCGGGCGGTCAGCAGCAGCGCCTCTGCATCGCCCGGTCACTCGCCGTCCGCCCCCAGGTCCTCCTGATGGACGAGCCGTGCTCCGCGCTCGACCCCACCTCCACCCGGGTCATCGAGGAGACCATGGTCGAGCTCGCCCGGGACGTCACGATCGTCATCGTCACCCACAACATGCAGCAGGCGGCGCGGGTCTCCGACACCTGTGCGTTCTTCCTCGCCGCCGAGGGCAACCCGGGGGTCATCGTGGAGCAGGGCGACACCGACGCGATGTTCTCCAGCCCTCGCGACGAGCGCACGCACGCCTACGTGAACGGGCGCTTCGGCTGACCCGGACCGCTTCGTTCACCTGTTGTTCACCTGGCGTTCGGCGCGCGTTCGCCCCCGCTGTCACAACCCGCGTCGCGGGCCGGAATTCACGGCTCACGGCTCTGGCGGGGCGCCGATTGGTACGTTCCAATGGAGGTATGGATGCCCCCGTGAATCCCGTGATCGTCGCCCAGGTGACCGCTCGCGTCCGCGAGAAGCTCCCCCAGGTCGGCTCCGACTCCATCGCCACCGAGGTCACCGAGGTGTTCGCGCAGTACGCGGGCAGCAAGGTGCGCGACTTCGTGCCGATCCTGGTCGAGCGCGAGGTGGTCGACCGGCTCCGCCCGGTCACCACCCACCAGGTCGCCTGAGCCGACCGGCGCGACCTGCGCCGCCCGTCAGCCGACGGCCCGCGAGGCGGCGGCCCGCACTGCGGGCAGCACGGCCTCGCCGTACGCCTGGATCATCTCGCGGTAGGCACGCCCCATGTTCGCGACGTAGATCTCGTCGAAGCCCGCCTCGAGGTACTGGTCGAACTCCCGGACGTGCCGCTCGAGATCGGGCCCGCAGACCACGCTGGACCGTGTCATCTCCTCGGTCACCAGCGCACTGACCTGCTCGAAGTGGCGGGGCGAGGGCAGCACCTGGGCGAGCTCTCCGGGCACGCCCGAGTTCGCCCAGAGCCGGTGTGCCTCCGCTGCGCCGGCGTCCTCGGTCTCGGCCCAGCACACCTTGAACCCGACCGTGGTCGGCTTGCCGCCGGAGACCTCGCGGAAGGTGGCGAGCACGTCGTCGTCGACCGTGGTGGAGATGAAGCCGTCACCGATCCGCCCAGCCACCTGCGCCGCCTTGGTGCCGAAGGCGGAGACGTAGACCTCGGGCGGGACGTCCGGGCGGGTGTAGATCCGCGCGTGGTCCACCGTGTAGTGCGTCCCCCGGTGGTTGACGAAGTCCCCCTTCCAGAGGCGCCGCATGACCTCGACGGCCTCCTCGAGCATCTCCAGCCGGACCTCGGCGCTGGGCCACGGGTCGCCGTGGATGTGCTCGTTCAGCGCCTCCCCGCTGCCCACGCCGAGCCGGAAGCCGCCACGGCACTGTACGGCGGCCGTGGCCGCCGCCTGGGCGGTGACCACCGGGCTCAGCCGCATGGTCGGACACGTGACCGCCGTGGTCACGGGGAGCGCGCACACCTGCGAGACCGCGCCGATGATCCCCCACACGAACGGGCTCTGACCCTGCTCGTCGTTCCAGGGATGGAAGTGGTCGCTGATCCACAGCGCGTCGAACCCCGCTTGCTCGGCCAGCTGGGCCTGCTCGACCAGCTCGGCGGGCGTGTACTCCTCGGTGGAGAGGAAGAAGCCGATCGTCGGGACCGTCACGGCCGGAACACCACCTTGACCGCGCCGTCGGCCTTGGCCTGGAAGTCGGCGTAGGCCTGCGGCGCCTCCTCCAGGCTGAGGTGGTGGGTCGCAAAGCCGTCGACGCCCAGCGGGTCGTCGTCGACCAGCAGCGGCAGGATGTCGTCCACCCACCGCTTGACGTTGGCCTGACCCATCCGCAGGGTCACCTGCTTGTCGAACATCGTCATCATCGGCAGCGGGTCGCTCTGCCCGCCGTAGACGCCGGACAGCGAGATGGTGCCGCCCCTTCGTACGGCGTCGATGGCGGTGTGCACCGCGGCGAGCCGGTCGACGCCGACCCGCTGCATCAGCGCGGCGGCCAGGCGGCGGGGCACCAGGCCGAGGGCCTTCTGCGCGGTCTGCGCGGCCGGAGACCCGTGCGCCTCCATGCCCACCGCGTCCACCACGGAGTCGGCCCCGCGACCCTGGGTCCGGCTCCGGACCTCCTCGGCGACGTCGTCGACCTCGCGCAGGTCGATCACCTCGACGCCCCGGGCGGCCGCCCGGGCGAGCCGCTCGTCGACGAGGTCGACGCCGATGACCCGGTGGCCACGGTGCCGTGCGATCCGGGTGGCCATGTCGCCGATCGGCCCCAGGCCCAGCACCAGCACGGTTCCGCCGTCCGGGACCTCGGCGTACTCGACGGCCTGCCAGGCCGTGGGGAGCACGTCGGAGAGGAACAGGAAGCGGTCGTCGGAGGGGCCGTCCGGCACCACGACCGGGCCGTAGTCGGCGTGCGGCACGCGGAGGTACTCGGCCTGGGCGCCGGGCACGGACCCGTACAGCCTCGAGTAGCCGAAGAGCGCCGCACCGGTACCCTGCTCGCGCACCTGGGTGGTCTCGCACTGCGTCTGCAGCTGGCGCTCGCACATGAAGCAATGCCCGCAGGCGATCTGGAAGGGCACCACGACACGGTCGCCCTCGCGCAGCGAGGTCACGCCCGCCCCCACCTCGCGGACGATGCCCATCGGCTCGTGGCCGACGACGTCGCCCGGGGTCATGAACGGGGCCAGCGTCTCGTACAGGTGCAGGTCCGAGCCGCACAGCCCGGTCGAGGTGATCTCGATGACGGCGTCGGTCGGCTCCTTGAGGATCGGGTCGGGGACGGTGTCGACGCTCATGGTGTGCTGGCCCTGCCAGGTGACGGCTCTCATGTCGGCGGCATACCCGGCCCTCCCCGCCCCATGCGACGCCGGGGACCCCAGCGGCCGAATCCCCCAGCCGGTCCAGCCGTCGGCGCCGTTCCGCATGAGACGTCGGCCAGTGGGCACGGCACGAGTAGGGGGATGGACCGGGCCGGAGGGCCCATGGGAGGGACGTACGTGGAGATCGACCAACGCATGGTCGCGCGCCTGTTGCGCGCGAAGGGACAGCACGACCGGGCGGCCGAGGCGGTGTGCTCGCTGCCGAGCATGGTGAACACCGACCAGGACGCCGGGCTGCTGCACGACCTGGGCCTCGAGGTGGCCGAGGTCGAGGCCGCCGGCGACGACGCGGCGTCGTCACGTCGGCGCAGGACGCCGTGACGCGGGACCGCGACGTCCTGGCCGTCGTCCAGGCCGGCGGCGCGGGCGGCCGGATGGACGTGCTCACCCGCGAGCGGGCCAAGCCCGCGCTGCCCTTCGGTGGGACCCACCGGCTGGTGGACTTCGCCCTGTCCGCCCTGGTCCACGCGCGGGTGCGCGACGTCTGGGTCAGTGTCGAGTACCAGGTCGCTTCGATCGACGAGTACCTGTCCGGCGGGCGACCCTGGGACCTGGACAGCTCCCGTGGCGGCTTCCGCCGGATCGTCCCCCAGACCGGCAGCGGTCCCGCGACCGAGGACCGGTTCGCCCACGGCAACGGCGACCTCCTGCTGCGGATGGCCCGCGACCTCGAGGCGCACGGAGCCTCCACCCTGCTGGTGACCAGCGCCGACCACGTCTTCTCCGCCGACCTGGACTCCCTGGTCGAGCAGCACCTGGACGCCGGGGTGGCCGCCACCGTGCTGACGGCCGAGGTCAGCAAGAAGGAGGCCCGGTCGAACGTGGTCGCGCAGGTGAGCTCCGGGCGGGTCACCGGTCTGGACGAGAAGCCCAGCAACCCGGCGAGCGGCACCGTCCTCACCGAGGTCTTCGTCTACGACACCGCCGTCCTGCTCGCCACCCTGCGAGAGCTGCGCGCCGAGCTGGTCGGCGAGGCGGAGGGCGACGACAGCGGCATCGGCGACTTCGCCGAGCACCTGCTCCCCCGGCTGGTCCGCGACGGTGGCGTGCTGGCGGTGCCGGTGGAGGGCTACTGGAAGGACCTGGGTCGTCCCGCCGCCTACCTGCAGGGCCACCGCGACCTGCTCGCGGGCAAGATCGACGTGTTCCGCCCGGACCGGCCCGTGCTGAGCAACTGGCCCGACCGCACGGCCGCGCGAGTGCGCCGCGGTGCCGTGGTGGAGGACAGCCGGCTCTCGCCGGGCTGCGACGTCGCCGGCGAGGTGGTGCGCAGCGTCCTGGGCCCCGGCGTCGTGGTGGAGGCGGGTGCGCGGGTGGTGGACAGCGTCCTCTTCGAGGACACCGTCGTCCGGCGCGGCGCCCAGGTGGGCACGAGCATCGTCGACGACCGCTGCGTCGTGGACCGTGACGCCGTGGTCGGCCTGCCCTCGACGCGCAGGGCGGTCCACGACGACGAGCTCGTGCTCGTCGGCATGGACAGCACCGTCTCCCGCAGGACCACCGTGCCGCCGGGGTCACGGCTCGAGCCGGGCACCAGCGCCTGAGGGCTGACGCTGCTCAGAGGTCGGCGGTCAGCACGTCGTCCCCGCCGAGCTGGGTGACCCCCAGCGAGCCGACGTCGTCCAGAGCCAGCGACGCGCCGAGCTCGAGCTCGGCGGTCCCGTCGGAGGCGGCGCGGAAGGTGCCGGCCGGGGTCCGCTGACCGCTCTCGTCGGCGAGCCAGGCGCCGTACGTGCGGCCCGGGCGCAGCCCGCGGACCTCGACGGTCAGCGCCGTTCCCCACGAACGGGAGACCACCTCGACGGAGCCGGCCGCCTGCCCGGGCGCGGTGTCGGCCCGGGCCAGGGTGACAGTGCGGACCTCGCCGCCGCGGCCGAGCAGGACGGCGAGCGCGCCGGCGACCCCCAGCAACGAGGCGGCGGCGAGCACGGCGACGCGACGACCGGGGCGGCGGGCGGCGCGCACCGGCGCCACGTCCGCGGTCCGGGCCCGGGTCTGCGTCTGGGTGTGGGCCTGGACCTCGGCGAGGACACGGTCCAACGCCGGAGCAGGCGGCTCGAGGACGGCCGGGAGTACCGGTCCCGCGGCGGGCAGCGGCATCGTGCCCAGCGCCTGCACGACGGGTCGCAGCCGCTCCACCTCGGCGGTGCACGTCGGGCAGTCCGCGACCAGCGCGGCGACCCGGGCGGCCTCCGGGGCCGGGAGCTGACCCAGCAGGTAGGGCCCGAGGTCCTCGGCCCAGACCTCGCACTCGTGCCTCATCCCTCCCACCCCATCTCCTCCAGTGCCAGCCTGAGGGCCCGGAGCCCGTAGAAGGCGCGACTGCGGGCGGTGCCCTCGGGGATGCCGAGCTCGGCGGCCACCTCCGCATACGGGCGGCCCCGGTAGAACGTCTCGACCAGCACCTCACGGTGCTCGGGGCGGATCCGCCGGAAGGCCTCCTCCACGAGCCACCCGTCCAGGGCCCGGTCGAGCTGGTCGGCGTCCTCCGCCTCGACCTCCTCCGCCGGCGTGGGCCGGTGAGCGCGGGAGCGCATCTCGTCGACGACCACGTGGCGCAGGATGGCGAAGAGCCAGGGCCGCAGCGGTCGGTCGGGGTCGTAGCGGTCGGCCGCACGCCAGGCACGCAGGAACGTCTCCTGCAGGGCCTCCTCCGCGGCCGCAGGGTCGCCGAGCACCCGGACGGCGTACCCGAACAGCTCGCCGGCGTGCTGGGTCCAGGCCGTGCGCAGGCCGGGCTCGCAGGACAGGTCGGTCGCTGCGGCCGGGGGCTGGCCGTCGTTCGGTCCGGGCAGGGCGCACCTCCGGGGTCCTCAGGAGTACGGAGCCGGGGCCCGGATCGTTCAGTGCGCGTCGCGATCCTCGTACGACGACCAGACCGCCGGGAGCCGCTGAACGCGTCCCGGCGCCACCACGTATCCCCCACGTCACCGCACGCTCCCCATCCCTGCTGGAGGCACCATGAAGCGCTCCCCGCTGGCCGCCGTCGCGGTCCTGGCCCTCGCGACCGCCCCGACCCTGCTCACTGTCGCCCCCGCGCTGGCCCGAGACCACGAGCAGCAGGGGAAGCACGGGCACAACCTGCTCCGCGCCGACCTGGTGCCGAGCCTGCCCACCGACGCCCCGATCAACGAGATCGCCCCCGGGATGGCGCCGTGGGTGCTCGACCGCGGCGAGGTCCGGGTGCGGGCCGACGGCCGCACCGACGTCCGGATCGAGGGCCTGCAGATCCCCCGCGAGGACGGGACCGAGGACAACCCGGTCGCCTCCGTCGACGCGGTGCTCTACTGCGCGGGCATGCAGGTGGCCGACAGCGGACCCCAGCCCCTCAGCGTCCCCGAGGGCGACGCCCGTTTCCGGGTCTGGCTCACGGTGCCGTCGTGGTGTCCTGACGCCACCGTGCTGATCAGTCCCACCGCCGCCGTGGGCCGCGCCTACATCGCGAGCGCTCGCGACTGACCCGGCGCCCCGCCGCCCGGCCCGGCTTCTCCCGCCCCCCGGGAGCCGGCTCGGGGCAGGGGGCCCTCCTCGGTCGGGTCCTGCCCGACCGAGGAGGGAGGCCGCGGCCCACCGGACCGGCGGCGAGCACGGTCACCGGACCGTGAACGTCTCCTTCAGGTCGGCTGCCGAGGAGTCCCCGGCGTAGACCTCGATCGTGCCGGGCTCGACCACGAAGCGTCCGCTGTTGTCGTAGAAGCCGACGTCGGAGCGGTCCAGGGTGAAGCGGACCGTGCGGGACTGCCCGGGCTCGAGCGTCACCCGCTCGAAGCCGCGCAGCCGGCGCACCGGCTGCGAGATGCTCGCGACCGGGTCGTGCAGGTAGAGCTGCACCACGTCGTCACCGGTCACGTCGCCGGTGTTGGTCACCGTCACGGCGGCCCTGATCCGGCCTCCGCGACCGAGGGTGGCGTGGTCGAGGGTGAGCGAGGAGACGTCGAACGTCGTGTAGCTCAGCCCGAACCCGAACGGGAACAGCGGGTCGCAGGTGCGAAGGTCGCGGTAGCGCGAGTTGTACTTCTGGCTCACGTCGCACGGCCGGCCGGTGGGCTCGTGGTTGTAGTAGATCGGGACCTGCCCGACGGTCTGCGGGAAGGAGACCGGCAGCTTGCCGCCGGGGTTCACCTTGCCGAAGACGACGTCGGCCACGGCGTTGCCGCCCTCGACCCCGGGGAACCAGGCCTCGAGCACGGCCGGGGCCGCGTCCACCACGGGCCGCAGCGTGAGCGGGCGCCCGTTGAAGAGCACCACCGCGAACGGCTTCCCGGTGGCCTTGACCGCGTCGATGATCTTCTGGCCGTCACCGGGCAGCGAGATGTCCGAGCGGGCGTTGGCCTCGGCGCTCATCTCCCGGGTCTCCCCCAGAGCGAGCACGACCTGGTCCGCGGACTGGGCCGCTGCCCGGACGGCGTCGAGGTCGGCGTTTCTGCAGGCGTCGTCGTCCTTGGCCTGCGGCGGGTCGGCGTTGGTGCGGGTGCAGCCCTCGACGAAGGTCGTGTCGGGGTTCTGCGCCTTCAGGCCCTGCAGCACGGTGACGGCGTCCTCGTCACGACCCTGGCCCCACCACGGGCCGAGCATGTCGTGCCCGTCGTCGCCCAGCGAGCCGATCACGACGGTCTTCTCGGAGGTGCTGAAGGGCAGCGTGCCCTGGTCGTTCTTCAGCAGCACCATGGACCGGCCGGCCGCGGCACGCGCCTGACGACGGTCCGTCGCGGTGACGAAGCTGGCCTCGTCGGCAGCGGCGGTCTGGTCGACATAGGGGTGGTCGAAGAGGCCGGCGCGGAACTTGACCCGCAGGATCCGGCGGACGGCGTCGTCGAGCCGCTTGCCGGAGATCCGGTGGGAGGACAGCAGCGCCTTGCCGTTGTCGCGCAGCAGCGTGCTGACCATCTCCTGGTCGGTGCCGGCGTTGAGCGCGTTCGCCGCGGCGTCCGCTCCGTCGGCCGCGGTGCCGTGGCCGCACGGCCCACCGTCGGCGGCGGGACAGGCCTGGGTCTCGGCGACGGCGGTGTAGTCGCTCTCGATGAAGCCGTCGAATCCCCACTCCTGCTTGAGGATCCGGGTCTCGGTGTCGTGGTTCGCACAGCCGGGCACGCCGTTGATCGCGTTGAACGAGCACATCATCGTGTCGGCGCCCGCGTCGAGCGCGGCCTTGAAGGGCGGCAGGTAGAGGTTGCGCAGCCGCTGCTCGGACAGGTCGGTGGTGTTGTAGTCACGACCTCCCTCGGGCTGGCCGTAGGCGACGAAGTGCTTGGGGCTGGCGACCACACGGTCGGTCGCGGAGTAGCGGCGTCCCTGCGAGCCCTTGACCGCGGCGGCGGCGAACACCGAGCCCAGGTAGGGGTCCTCGCCGTTCCCCTCGACGATGCGACCCCACCGCGGCTCGTGGGACACGTCGACCATCGGGGCGTAGACCTGCTTGATGCCGACGGTGGCGGACTCCCGCGCACCGACCCGGGCCGAGGCCGTGGCGACCGCGGGGTCGAACGAGCTGGCCATGGCCAACGGGGCCGGGAAGACCGTCCGGTAGCCGTGGATGGTGTCGTAGGCGAAGAGGATCGGGATGTGCAGCCGCGACTCCTCGACCGCGAGGTGCTGGAAGTGGTCGATCTTGGCCGGGTCCACCAGGCTGAACACGCCACCGACCCCGGCGCGGGCGTCCGCGTCGGTGATCTGGCCGTCGGAGAGCAGCTGCGTCTGCTGCAGCTTCTCCTGGGTGGTCATCCGACGCACCAGGGCGTCGATCCTGCGCTCCGTCGCGCGGTCGAGCTTCCTCGCCGCGGGGGCGAGGGCCTCCTCGTCGGCCGGGGCTCCCCGGTTCGGGAGACTCCCGTTGGCCAGCGTCATGGTCAGGGCCGTCGCCGCTGCCACCGCCAGGGTCGCGAGCTGCTGCTTCATGCGTCCTCCAGTCGTGCTCGACCGGACCCGACGACGTTGTCGCGCCCGGGCAGGGAGAACCGGCGCGACGTGGCCACACCGGCGTCCTGCCTGGGCCTCGTACCCCGCGCCGGGGCCCACAACCAGGTTTCTGAGAGATCCCTGAGACGGTCCAGCCCGTCGGGGTCGGTCCTCGCTCAGGCCAGCAGCGTCTCGCCGACGAAGCCGCCCGGCCGGGCACCGGGCGGCACGGCGAAGAGGGCGGACCCGGTGTGGGTGAGGTACTCCCGCAACCCGTCGCGGGTGGCGAGCCGGCTCTGCATCGGCACGTAGTGGGTGAGCGGGTCGCGGACGTAGGCCAGGAAGAAGAGCCCGGCGTCCAGCCGACCGAGCCCGTCGCTGCCGTCGGCGAAGTTGTAGCCGCGCCGCAGCATCCTCACTCCCGCGTTCCGGCTCGGGTGGGCGAGCCGGACGTGCGAGTCCAGGGGCATCGCCGGTGCCCCGTCCCGGACGGCGTCGAAATCGGGCTCGGTGTGCTCCTGACCTCCGCTGAGCGGGGCGCCGTGCGGCCGGTCCCGCCCGACCAGGGCCTCCTGCTCCCCGATCGAGGTGCGGTCCCAGGTCTCGATGCTCATGCTGATCCGGCGCGCCACCAGATAGCTGCCGCCACCGAGCCACGCCGCTCCGCGGTCGTCGTCCGGACCGACCCAGACGTGGGTGTCGAGCAGGGTGGTGTCCTCGGCGGTGAGGTTGGCCGTGCCGTCCTTGAACCCGAACAGGTTGCGCGGGGTCTGCTGGGAGCGCGCCGTCGACGAGGTCCGTCCGAAGCCGAGCTGCGACCAGCGCAGCGAGGCGGTCCCGAACGCGAGCCGGGCCAGGTTGCGGATCGCGTGCACGGCGACCTGGGGGTCGTCGGCACAGGCCTGCACGCACAGGTCACCGTCGCTGCGCCGGGGGTCGAGCCGGTCGCCGGGGAAGTGCGGCAGGCGCGCGAGGGCCGCCGGTCGCCTGGCGGCCAGCCCGAACCGGTCCCGACCCTGCGCGTCCACGAACAGGCTCGGCCCGACACCGAAGGTCAGGGTCAGCCGGGCCGCGGACAGCCCGAGCGCCTCGCCGGTGTCGCCCGGCGGGGCGTTGGTGCGGCCCGAGCCGCCCTCGTCGACCGGCTCGCCGCAGGTGAGCTGCTCCGCCGCGGCGCTCCACCGCCGCAGCAGCGCCTCGAGCTCGCCGCGCGAGGTGGCGGCGACGTCGAACGCGGCGAAGGCGAGCCGGTCCTGGGCCGGGGTCACGATGCCGGCCTGGTGCTCGCCGTGGAAGGGGTACGTCGGGTCCGCGGGGTCCTCGGCCCGGGCGACCGCGACGCCGACGCCCAGACCCGTCAGGCCCGCGAGACCGGCCACCCCGCCGGCGCCCGCCACCCCGAGCACGCGACGACGCGACGGCCCGGCGCCCGCGGAACCGTGTCGCCCGCCCGTCCTCATGACACGGCGGCGGCGAGCCGGGCCAGCGGCTCGGAGAGCGCGTTGACGGCGTCGGAGAGCGCGCGGACCTGGTCCTCGTCCAGCGCCGTGTAGGGGACGAAGCCCGGTCCGTCGCGGTGCTGGTCGAGCAGCGCCTGCAGGGCCGCGAACCGGTCGGTCAGGGTGGCCTCGAGGTCGGGGTCGGTCTGCGACACCACCGGCCGGAGCACCGTGAACGCCTGGCGAGCGCCGTCGACGTTGGCCTGGAAGTCGACCAGGTCGGTGTGCGACCAGATCTCCTCCTCGCCGGTCACCTTGCCGTGGGCGACCTCGTCGAGGAGCTCCTTGGCCCCGTCGGCGATCTGCTCACCGGTGTACGTCGCGGAGGCGACCGCACCCTCGAGCTGCCGCAGGTCGGCGAGCAGCCGTCCGGCGTACGTCGCCCGCTGCCCGGTCGTGAGCGCCTGGTAGCCGGTGGCCGGGGGCCACAGGTCCTTCTCGAGCAGGTGCCACCCGGTCCACTCCTCCCCCTCCTCGAGGTCGGCCTCGCGGGCGTCGGTCCTCGGGTCGAGGTCGCCGAAGGTCTCCGCCACCGGCTCGATGGCCTCCCAGTGCGCCCGGGTCGGTGCGTAGAGGCGGCGCGCGAGGTCGTCGTGGCCGGCCGTGTAGGCGGCGACGAACTCCTCGGTCCCGCTCAGCAGCTGGTCGGTCTCCCGCTGCACGAACCGCGCGTAGCGCCCGGCCCCCGCGGTGACCAGCGCCTGCTGGGCCGCGGTGAGGGAGGGGGCGTCGGCGGGCGCGGCGTCGGCCGGTTCCCCGGACTCGCCGCAGGCGGACAGCGTGGACAGGGCGAGGGCCGCGGCGAGAGCGAGGGCGAGACGAGGCACAGGGGATCCTTGAGTTAGGCAAGCCTTACTTAACTAAGGCTAACCTAACTTCTGGTCCTCCTGTGCACCCCTCAGTAGGCGTGGCCCTCGAGCTGCACCACGACGGCGGGGTCGGTCCCGCCACGGACGGTCACCTGGACCTGCCTGCCCTCGAGCCCGGTGAGCTCATCGGCGTTGCTCTCCACCGTGCCGTCCCCGTCGAGGTCGGCTGCCGCCTGAGCCGCCAGCTTGCTCGCGCCGCCGAGGTCGAGGTGCAGACCGTCGAGGCACCAGCCACCGCCGCACGCGGTCAGCTGACCCGTCTTCTGCTGGTCCTGCGGCGGGTCCGGGGTCGGCGTCGGCGTCGGCGTGGGGGGTGGCGTCGGGGGTGGCGTGACGGAGCCGCCGCCGTTCCCGGCCGGGTGACCCGAGGAGTGCCCCCCGTGGTGCTGCGGGGCGTGGTGCGCGCTGTGCTGCGGGGCGTGCTTGCTGCCGCGGTGCCCGGACGGGCCGTGGTGGTGACGGCGCCCGGGCGTGGTCGCCCCCGGCGGAGGCGGCGGCGAGGGGATCACGAAGCTGCCGGTCCGGTAGCCCTTCTCGAAGGCCATCACCAGTGCGGCGTAGTAGTCGGAGGCGTTGTAGCGCAGGATCGCGGCCCGCATGGTGTCCGGGTCGGTCAGGTCGCTGCCCGAGCACAGGTAGTCGGCGGCCGCGAGGGCCGCGTCGTCGAGGTCGTTGGGGTCAGCCACGCCGTTGCCGTCGCCGTCGCGGCCCGCCGAGGCCCAGGTGCCCGGGATGAACTGCATCGGGCCGACCGCGCGGTCCCAGACCTTGTCGCCGTCGAAGCGCCCGTGGTCGGTGTCGTGGATCGCCGCCACGGGTCCGTGCCCGTCCAGGGGGATCCCGATGATGAGCGGGCGCGACACCCCGTCGCTGCCCAGCACGGACCCGCCGTACCGGCCGTGGTCGGACTCCACCCGGCCGATGCCCGCGAGCAGCGTCCACGGGATGTGGCAGCCGGGGTCGCTGGCCGCCATCCGGGACGCGGCGTGCTGGTAGGCGGTGAGCGCCGCCTGCGGCACGTCGAAGCTGCCGAGCTCGCTGATCTGCCAGAGGTCACGCCCGGTCGCGCTCAGCCGGCTGCGGCGGTCGCGCTGGGCGTGCAGGGTGACCTGACGCTCCACGCGCTGCACGAGGGTGACCTGGCGGGCCACCGTGAGATCGGCGCCCGTCCGCGCACCGGCGCTGACGGCCTGCCCCTCGGCGTAAGCGGAAAGCGGGATCAGACCCCAGGAACCCAGGGCCAGTGCGGCGGCGGCGAGGCCTCCCAGCAGCCGTTGCGGACGGCGACGGACCTCGGACGGCACGGTTGGACTCCCTCACAGCGCTCACAGCACGACCGACCCGTTCGCCGCGGGTGCGGCAACGGGTCGGGAGCCCTCCCAGTCTAGGAGTCGGAGCGCTCGACGGTGAACGAAATGCCCGATTTCACGAGGCGGGACATGAGGTGTTCACCCATCGCCTGCGCCGTCGTCACCTGGCCCGCGGTGACCGGGTTGTCGTCGAAGGCCAGGCAGAGCGCGGACTCCGCCAGCATCTTCGCGGTCTCGTCGTAGCCGGGGTCACCGCCGGCGACCTTGGTGACCACTCGGCGACCGCCGCCCTCGCCCACGAACTCCACGGTGAACCACGACCGTCCGCGCTTGGCCTCGCTGGGCCCCTCCCCCTGCGGGACGCGCTTGAGCAGCGCCCGTCGCAGCGGCGGCACCTGGGCGGCGCCGACCAGACCCAGCACGCCGGCCGCACCGCCGACGGCCTTCACGAGGCGGACCACCCCGGCGTAGTGGGAGTAGGTGAAGTCCGGGCCGTAGTCGGCGCGGGCCGCGGCCGACCGCTTCACGATGGTGGGGTCGACCGTCGGCAGCGGCAGCAGCCAGTAGGGCAGGACGTCGTCCTTCGTGGGACGTCCGCCGACCGCGCGGACGCGACGGCCCTCGGGTCGCGGCTCCACGCGCTTGCGCTCCGCGGCGACCTTCGCCATCTGCGCGCCGCGCGACATCTGGCCCAGGGCGGAGTGGAACGTGCCGCCCGAGAACGCGGCGTTGCTGCGCACCACGCCGCGCACCGTCAGCGGCACACCGTCCGGCAGCTGCTGGACGGTGAAGAGCGCGCCCAGGTCGTGCGGGATGGAGTCGAAGCCGCAGCAGTGCACGATCCGCGCCCCGGAGGCGACCGCGGTCGCGTGGTGGGCGAGGTACATCCGGTCCACGAACTCGGGCTCGCCGGTCAGGTCGACGTAGTCGGTGCCCGCCGCCGCGCAGGCGGCCACGAGCGGCTCGCCGTGCTCGAGATAGGGACCGACCGTGGTGATCACGACCCGCGCCGACTCGGCGACCGCCCGGAGCGAGGCGGGGTCGGTGACGTCGGCCTGCAGCAGCGGCAGGTCGGCCAGCCGGGCGTCGCGCGCGGCGAGCCGGTCCCGGACGCCCTCCAGCTTGGCGAGGTTGCGCCCCGCCAGGGCCCAACGGCAGCCGTCCGGGGCGTGCTCGGCGAGGTACTCGGCGGTCAGCCCGCCGGTGAAGCCGGTGGCTCCGAAGAGGACGACGTCGTACTCGCGGGTGGAAGGCTGCGGCACCGGGGACTCCTGGGCTGGACGGGAACGTGCGGTACCCACTCTCTCAGGGTTCGGGAACCAGGCCCAGGCGTGCTGCGTCACACCCGCATGCGCCACACCCTCCTCCTCGGCTCCGCGGGTCTCGCGGCCACCGCCCTGCTGAGCCTCGCCGTCACCGGGGTCGCCTCCACCCAGCTCACCGGCGGGGTGCTTCGCACCCCCACCGCCGCGGCCGACGAGCTGCAGCCGTTCCGCGACTGCGAGGCGCTGCGGCAGTGGTACGTCGACCAGACCCTCCCGCTGGTCGGCCCGTACGGGGTCGACGGAGGCCCCGGCATCTACCCGGTGTGGCAGGAGCTGGACGCGGTGCCGCTCGGCGGTGCCTTCCGGGCGGCCCAGCCGTCGGCCGGCGGGATCGTGAACGCGACCGGCTCCGCCCCCGACGCGCTCACCTCCTCCCCCGACCACGCGGTGCAGTCCAGCCAGACCGGCACCAACGTGCAGGAGGCCGACGTCGACGAGCCGGACCGCGCGAAGACCGACGGCCACCTGCTGGTGCGGCTCGACGGTCGCGGGCTCGTGGTCACCGACGTCACCGGCGCCGAGCCCCGCGAGCTCGGCCGGCTCCGGCTGCCCGCCGACCTGGCGGACGCCGAGCTGCTGCTGGCCGGCGACCGGGTGTTCGTGGTGGGCTCCCCGGTCGGCGTCCGCGGCTGGCCCGAGCTCGACACGGTCCGCGGCGGGCCCCTCGTGGGCCGGATCATGCCGCCCGGGTACGGCGTCCCCGACCGCACCCGGCTGCTCACCGTGTCGCTGGCGGACCCCACCTCCCCCACGGTGGAGTCCGACCGGACGTTCGGCGGCGAGCTCGTCTCCGCCCGCCAGTACGGCGACCCCGGCGCCGTCCGGCTCGTGGTGCGCACCGGCTCCCCCGCGATCGACTTCGTGGCGCCCAACCGCAACCGCACCGAGCGGGAGGCCACGCAGGAGAACAAACGACTCGTCCGCGACAGTGCGCTGTCTGCCTGGCTGCCGACCGTCACCGACCGCGGTGGCGCCACCGGACCGTTGGTGGACTGCGGCGACGTGCGGCACCCCCGCACGGGTGCCGGGCTGGGCACGCTGACCGTCGTCACCTTCCCCACCGACGACCCGTCCACCACGAGCAGCACCGCGGTCACCGCCGCGGGCGACGTCGTGTACTCCTCCCGTGACCGGCTCTACCTGGCCACCACGACCTACCCGGAGGTCGTCCACCCCGGGCTGCTGCTGCCGGACGCGTCGGCCTCGACCGTCGGACCCGATGTCGCTCCCGACGAGCAGCCACGCACCGAGCTGCACGCCTTCGCCCTCGACGGGACCGCCACCCGGTACGTCGCCTCGGGCGACATCGCCGGCACCGTCAAGGACCGGTGGAGCCTGGACGTGTCCGGGGGCTTCCTGCGCGTCGTGGTCACCCACGGCCCGGGTTGGACCCCGACCGAGAGCGGCCTGGTGGTGCTCGCCGAGGACGGCGGCGACCTGCGCCGGGTCGGCTCGGTGACCGGTCTGGGGCGCGGTGAGGAGGTCAAGGCGGTCCGGTTCTACGACGACCTCGCCGTCGTGGTCACCTTCCGGCAGACCGACCCGCTCTACACCGTCGACCTGAGCGACCCGACCGCGCCGCGGACGCGGGGCGCCCTGAAGATCCCCGGCTTCTCGACCTACCTGCACCCCCTCGGCGGCGACCGCCTCCTCGGCCTCGGCCAGGACGCCGACGCGCGCGGGACGACCCGCGGCGGCCAGGCGAGCACCTTCGACGTCGCCGACCTCGACGACCCCCGCCGCGTCGACCGGCTCGGGCTGGGCGCCCACGCCGACCCGGTCGCCGGCTGGGAGCCGCGCACCTTCACCTGGCTGCCGGGCGACACCCCGGGCAGCGGGACGGCGCTCGCCGCGCTCAACGACGACTGGAGCGGCCGGTCCCGGGTCGTCGCCCTCGGCGTCGCCGCGGACGGGTCGCTGACCGAGACCGGGAGCTGGGCGCTGCCGCGCTGGCGGGGCGACCTGGGCCGGGCCCTCCCGCTGCCCGACGGCCGGGTGGCGATCGTCGGCCAGGACGTCCGGCTGGTCACCCCGGTCGGGCCCTGAGCAGCCTGAAGACCCGCGGACGCGCGCCTACAGTGGCCGTATGTGCCGCAACATCCGACAGCTCCACAACTTCGAGCCCCCGGCCACGACCGACGAGGTCCAGGCGGCTGCGCTGCAGTACGTGCGCAAGGTGAGCGGGTCGACCCGTCCCAGCCAGGCCAACGCCGAGGCGTTCGACCGGGCGGTGCACGAGGTCGCCCTGGCCACCCAGCGGCTGCTCGACCACCTGGTCACCACCGCCCCGCCCAAGGACCGCGACATCGAGGCCGCCAAGGCCAGGGCGCGGGCCCAGGTCCGCTACGGCTGACCGGCCCCGCCCCACCCCCGCTGGTCGAGGAGCCGGCGAGGGACGAGCCGGCGTGTCGAGACCCCGCGACCCGCACCCCCCGCTGGTCGAGTAGCCGGCGAGGAACGAGCCGGCGTGTCGAGACCCCGCGACCCGCACCCCCCGCTGGTCGAGTAGCCGGCGAGGAACGAGCCGGCGTGTCGAGACCCCGCCACCCTCACGGGGTCTCGACAAAGGCGGTCCCTGAGGTGCGAGCGGAGCGAGCCTCGAAGGGTCGCTCGTTCCTCGCTCCCTACTCGACCACCGAGAGGCGACCCGCACGGGGTCGGGCGGCGGGTCAGATGCGGCGGACGAAGAGGTGCGCGGCGAGCTCGTGGGTGATCTCGGCGGTCTCGCCGACGCTGCCGACGAGGATGCCCTCGGGACCGGCGGCGACCCGGACCTCGCGGTCCGGCAGCGCCCCGACGCGGCGCAGTGCCGCCATCAGGGCCTCGTCCTTCTGGACCTCCTCGCTGATCCGGCGGATCCGCACCCACAGGCCCTCGGCCGAGGTCGCCACCACGTCCAGCGGCTCCACGTCGGCCATGAAGTCCTCCGCGCCGCCCTCGGCCCCCAGCTCGGCCAGGCCCGGGATCGGGTTCCCGTACGGCGACTCGGTCGGGTGGTCGAGCAGCTCCATCAGGCGGCGCTCGACGGCCTCCGACATCACGTGCTCCCACCGGCAGGCCTCGGCGTGGACCAGCTCCCACGGCAGCCCGATCACGTCGGTCAGCAGCCGCTCCGCGAGGCGGTGCTTGCGCATCACCCGGGTGGCGAGCCGCAGCCCCTCGTCGGTGAGCTGGAGGTGCCGGTCGCCCTCGACGGTGAGCAGCCCGTCGCGCTCCATCCGGGCGACCGTCTGGCTGACCGTCGGGCCGCTCTGGTGCAGCCGCTCGGCGATGCGCGCCCGCAGGGGCACGATGCCCTCCTCGACCAGCTCGTAGATGGTCCGCAGGTACATCTCCGTGGTGTCGATGAGGTCGCTCACGGGGCCATTGTGTCCGATCGGGGGACGACCCCCGGCCCCCGCCCGCGTCACCGGTCGGCTGGCAGGGTGGGGTCATGACGTCGACCAGCGTGATGTGGTTCCGGCGCGACCTGCGCCTGGGGGACAACCCGGCCCTGCTCGCCGCCTGCGAGGCGGGCGAGGTGGTGCCCCTGTTCGTGCTCGACCCGCTGCTGTGGCAGCGCTCCGGCCCCGCCCGCCGCACCTACCTGCGCGCGTCACTGGCCGCGCTCGACGCGTCGATGGGCGGCGCCCTGGTCGTCCGGCACGGCCACCCGACCCAGGTCGTCCCCGACGTCGCCGCGGAGGTCGGCGCCGCCTCGGTCCACCTGGCGGCCGACTACGCGCCGTACGGGATCGCGCGCGACGACCAGATCGAGGAGGCGCTGGGCCGCGCCGAGGTCGGCTTCGAGCGGCTCGGGTCGCCGTACGCCGTGGCGCCCGGGCGGGTGAAGAACGGCAGCGGGTCGTCGTACAAGGTCTACACGGCGTTCGCCCGCGCCTGGGCCGAGCACGGCTGGCGGGGCCCGGTGGACGCACCGACCCGGCCCCGGTGGAAGCGGCTGGAGAGCGACGGGCTCCCCGACGCCGAGGCGCCGGAGGGGATGGACCTGCCGGTGGCCGGCGAGCAGGCCGCGCTCGACGCCTGGACCGCCTTCCGTGACGACCGGCTCGACGCCTACGACGAGGCGCGCGACGTCCCGTCCGTCCCCGGCACCAGCGGTCTCTCGGTCCACCTGCGCTGGGGCGAGATCCACCCGCGCACGCTGCTGGCCGACCTGGCCCACCGTCGCTCGGTCGCCGCGCAGACCTTCCGCAAGGAGCTGGCCTGGCGCGAGTTCTACGCCGACGTGCTGTGGAACAACCCCGACAGCGCCCGGGAGGACCTGCGTCCTGCCTTCGGCGCGATGACGTACGACGAGCCAGGCGAGCACTTCGAGGCCTGGTGCGAGGGCCGCACCGGCTTCCCGATCGTGGACGCGGGGATGCGCGAGCTGCACGCCACCGGGCGGATGCACAACCGGGTCCGGATGATCACCGCCTCGTTCCTGGTCAAGGACCTGCACGTGTGGTGGCGGCACGGTGCCCGGCACTTCATGCAGTGGCTCGTCGACGGCGACCTCGCCTCCAACCAGCACAACTGGCAGTGGGTGGCGGGATCGGGCACCGACGCGGCTCCGTACTTCCGGATCTTCAACCCCACCAGCCAGGGCAAGAAGTTCGACCCCGACGGCACCTACATCCGGCGCTGGGTCCCCGAGCTGGCCGACGTGCCGGCCAAGCAGATCCACGAGCCCGGTCCGGTCGAGGGCTACCCGGCGCCGATCGTCGACCATGCCGCCGAGCGCGCCGAGTCGCTGCGCCGCTTCGAGGCGACCAAGGCCCGCTGAGCGGACCGGCTCAGACGGTCTGGCTGCCGAGCTCGGTGCGCGGGACGGGGACCAGGCCGGGGCGGGCCGGCATGCCGAGCTGCCGCCCGGTGAGCTCGGTCCAGTCGAGCCGGAAGTAGAGGTTGCGCTGCCCGTCGACCCAGGGCAGCGGGTCCCACTCGCCCCGGATCTGCCGGACCTCGCCGTGGTCGTCGACCCGGCGCGACCGACCCACGGCCAGCACACTCCAGCCGCGCTGGTGCTCGTGGTCGAGCTCGTCGAGCTCGAAGCACATCTCGGCCTCGTGGGCGTTGTCGGCGATCTCGCCGTAGGCCAGCGTCCGGAAGACGATGACCTTGCCGAACATCGCGTAGTTGACCGGGAAGATCCGCAGGCCTCGGGGCGTGCGGAGCCCGATGCGCCCGGCGACGTGCTGCCCGAGCAGGCTCAGGCACTCCTCGACACTCAGTTCCACCAGCTGGGCCATGAGGGCCACCTCCTCGAACGCGTCCGGCTCCTCCTCCCAGCATCGACCTGCCGCACGCTCCCGGACAGGGGAAGAGGACCCCAGCACGGTGCCGGGCCTGTGTTCTCGCTCTCACCGGCCCGTGGCCGTCTGGCCGCGGGCGGTGCAGCGTCGGTCACAGGCCCTCGCCACCGCCCCTGCGCCGCTGGTTCAATCGCGTCTGGCCCGGGCGGATGCGACCCGGCGTACGTCTCGGAGGCCCGCGCGCATGACCATCCCCCCGCTCTCCCGGCTCCCTCTCGCCGCCTCGCTGACCGGGCTCGTCGAGCCGCTCGTCCCGGGCCTGGCCAAGGCCGCGCTGACCCGCGTCGGCGACGAGTCGGCCTACCTGGCGGCCTGCGTGCGCCGCGGCCTGATCACCCCGCAGCCGCCGGACCGGCTCGCCGCGATCGTGCGTGGGCTCGTCCGCTACGGCACGCTGGCCGGTGCCGGGCACGCCGCCGCGCTGATGTACGCCGACCGGACCGCGGTCATCGACGAGCAGGGCGCGCTGAGCTACGCGGACCTCGAGCGCAACTCCAACGCGATCGCCAACGGCTGGCTCGAGCGGGGGCTGCGCTCCGGTGAGGGCGTCGCGATCCTGGCGCGCAACCACCGCTACTTCCTGGAGGCGTTCTTCGCCGCCGCGAAGGTCGGCGCCCGCGTGATCCTGCTCAACACCGAGTTCTCCGGCCCGCAGCTGCGTGACGTCGCCGGGCGCGAGGGCACCGACCTGCTCGTCCACGACGACGAGTACACCGAGATCCTGGCCGGGATCGAGCCGCGGCACGGCACCTGGCGGGCGTGGGCCGACCGCCCGGGGCACGACACCCTGGAGTGGCTGGCCCGGCAGGGCTCCACCGCGCTGCCGCCGAAGCCGGCCCACGAGGCCAAGCTGATCGTGCTGACCAGCGGCACCACCGGCACCCCCAAGGGCGCGCCGCGCTCGGTGCCGCGGCTCTCGTTGGCGCCGATCGGCTCCCCGCTCCTCCGGGTGCCGTTCCGCAACGGGCAGACCATGGAGGTGTGCGCGCCGATGTTCCACTCCCTCGGCTTCGCCACCTCGGTCTTCGCGCTCCTGCTGGGCAACACCCTGGTGCTGCGGCGCCGCTTCGACCCGGCGGCCACGCTGGCCAGCCTGGCCGAGCGTCGCGCCGACAGCCTGGTCGTCGTCCCGGTGATGCTGCAGCGGATGCTCGACCTGGGGGCCGAGGCGCGGGAGGGACTCGACCTGTCCGCCCTGTCGGTGGTCTTCGTGGCCGGGTCGCAGCTGGGCAGCGAGCTGTGCACCCGGACGATGGAGGCCTTCGGCCCGGTCGTCTACAACCTCTACGGCTCCACCGAGGTGGCCTACGCCAGCATCGCCACCCCCGAGGAGCTGCGGGTCGCGCCCAGCACCGTGGGCCGGGTGCTGCGCGGGACGACCGTGCGGATCGTCGACGAGCACGGCCGCGAGGTGCCGGTGGGCACCACCGGGCGGATCTTCGTCGGCAACGGCGTGCAGTTCGACGGCTACACCGGCGGTGGCTCCAAGGAGCTCCTCGACGGGTTGATGTCGTCGGGCGACGTGGGCCACTTCGACGAGAGCGGCCTGCTCTTCATCGACGGGCGCGACGACGAGATGATCGTCTCCGGCGGCGAGAACGTCTTCCCGCGCGAGGTCGAGGAGCTCCTCGAGCAGCACCCCGACGTGGTCGAGGTGGCCGTGCTCGGGGTCCCCGACGAGTCCTTCGGCGCGCGGCTCAAGGCGTTCGTGGTCCGTCAGGAGGGCGC
The DNA here is from genome assembly GCA_044227235.1 of Marmoricola sp. Lineage (GTDB taxonomy): Bacteria > Actinomycetota > Actinomycetes > Propionibacteriales > Nocardioidaceae > Marmoricola_A. The sequence continues at coordinate 545,673 of JBGAFN010000001.1, forward strand.
CACCCTGGACGAGGAGGCCGTCCAGGAGCACGTCCGCGCCCACCTGGCCCGATACAAGACCCCGCGCGAGGTGGTCTTCCTCGACGAGCTGCCGCGCAACCCGACCGGCAAGGTGCTCAAGCGCGAGCTGGTCTGAGGCTGCCGACCCCCGCTCAGTTCGCGACGGCGACGCTGGCCGGGGAGTGCCGCACGATCGTGTCGACGATCAGGTCGGCCACCGTGTCCGGCGCCTCCACCTGCGGGCAGTGGCCCACCCCGGGCAGGGTGGTGACCTCGGCGTGCGGCAGGCGCTCGGTGAAGTACGGCGCGTAGAGGCGCGGCGGGATCACCAGGTCACGCTCGGCGAAGACGAGGTGCACCGGGCACGCGATCTCCTCCAGTCCGACCGCCGGGATGCTGCGCACGCAGGCGGCGAGGACCTGCAGCGGGTGCGTTGCGGCCAGCGCCGAGCGCATCACGTGGTGGGCGTCGAGGTCCGGGATCCGCGACGGGTCGTGGGCCAGGGCCTTGAGCCCCACCTGCCGCAGCCGACGCGCCGGCCAGGTCGCCGGCGGCACCAGGGTGGCGGCCCGCAGCAGCGGCCGGGTCGCGGCCGCGCCGACGAAGGTCAGGCCCATCGCGACGTCGCGCAGGGCGAGCCCGTCGTAGCCTCCGGCGGGGGCGATCGGGATCGCGGTGCGAGCCCGGCCGCGCCGGGCGAGCTCCAGCGTCGCCCAGCCGCCGAGGGAGTTGCCGACGACGTGGGCGGTCTCGAAGCCGGCCCGGTCCAGCTCGCGCTCGAGGTGGTCGACGAGGTGGCCGACAGTCGCACCGCGCCACCCGAGCTCGGGGCCGCCGTGGTGGCCCGGCATGCTGACGGCCAGCACGTCGTACCCGCGGGAGGAGAGGCGCTGCATCACCGGCCGCCAGGAGTGGTGCGACAGCATGAACGGGTGGACCAGGAGCACCGGCTCCCCCGCTCCGGCCCGCCTGCTGCCGGACGGGCGCGCGGGCGTGGTGCGAGCACGCGTGAACAGCGTCATGGTCCTCATCGTGGCGGCGCCCGCCCCGGCTGCCTAGTAACTGCAAGCACCAAATAACCGCGCGACGTCTGTCTGCCCCCGACAACGGCCGGTCAGGGCCGGTCGGCTCACGGCCGGGGGTCGCGGTCGTCGTAGCGCAGGAAGTCGGGCTGCACCGTCAGCGACAGCGTGATCCCGACCAGGCAGGCCAGCCCGCCGACCACGAGCGCCGCCCGCTCCCCGACATGGCTGGCGACCGACCCGGCCAGGAAGTCCCCGGCCCGCGGCCCACCGGCGACGACGACGAGGAAGACGCCCTGGAGCCGTCCGCGGAGGTGGTCGGGGGCGGCGACCTGCAGGATCGTCGAGCGGTACGCCGCGCTGACCATGTCGGCCATCCCGGTCACGGCCAGGAAGGCGACCGCGACCCACAGCAGCGAGGTGAGCCCGGCCGCCCCGACCGCCGCGCCGTACAGGGCGATCGCGGCGACGATCGCGATGCCGTGCAGCCGCACCCGGGAGATCCAGCCGGAGAAGACGAAGGCGACCAGCGCGCCCGCGGCCGGTGCCGCCTGCAGCACGCCGACGGTCGCGGCTCCCCCGCCGTACACCTTGTCGGCCAGCGCCGGGAAGAGCGCCCGCGGCTGTGCCAACACCATCGCGCACATGTCCAGCACGAAGGTCATCCGCAGGTTCCGGGCGGTGCGCAGGAAGGAGAGCCCGTCGACCACCGAGCGCAGCCCGGCGCGCGGCGCGGACCCGTCCGGCGGCATCCGCGGCACCCGGAAGAGCCCGTACATCGCCGCCGAGAAGGTCAGCACGTCGATCAGGTAAGCCGCGGCGAAGCCGTGCCACTTGATGGCCAGCGCGCCGAGCACGGGGCCGAGGGTGAACCCGAGGTTGAACGCCGCCATGTTGAGCGCCCCGGCGGCCGGCAGCAGGTGCTTGTCGAGCAGCCGCGGCACCATCGCCCCGCGGGCGGGGTTGTTGAGCGCGTAGAAGGCCGACTGCACCGAGATCAGGCCGTAGAGCACGCCGACGTGCTCGTTGCCGAGGACCGCCTGCACGGCCAGGGCCAGCGAGACCAGCCAGAGGCCCGAGGACGCCAGCAGCGCCAGGCTCCGCCGGTCCATCGCGTCCGCGAACGCCCCGCCGTACAACCCGAACGCGATGAGCGGGACCAGGGCGAAGACCCCGACCAGCCCCACGCTGAACGACGAGCGGGTGAGGTCGTAGACCTGGATCGCGACCGCGACGTTGGTCATCTGCTGGCCGAGCTGGGCGATCGCGGTGCCGAGGAAGAGCCGGCGGAACGGCGGCGAGGCCTGCAGGGGCCTCAGGTCGGTGAGAAGTCCCGACCAGCGCGCCATGCGCCCACCCTAGGTGGGGGCAGGATGGCCCTGTGACCGAGGAGCCGTTCCCGCCGGTGCGGACCCCGCTGAGCCAGGCGGTCCAGCTGCTCAGCTCGGCGACCGCCCCCGCCACGTTCGCGGCCGCGATCCTGCTGTTCCACGGCGTCGCGGTGCTGGTCGGCGACGCCACCGCCCCGGCCGGCTTCGGGGCGACCCGCCTCGGCGAGGAGGCGTACGGCGTCGGGCTCCTCGGCCTCGCCGCCGCGCCGTACGTCGCGAGCTGGGGGACCTTCCGCCGGCGCCGGGCGGCGGGCGCGGATCGCCCTCTCGCCGTCCGGCGGGCTGCGGTGACCATGGCGCTGTGGGGGCTGGCCGCCCTCGCCGTCGCGGTGGCCGTGAGCCTCTGACGGATCGGCGGCGGAAAGCCGTTGAACCTCCGGCCCCGGCGACCTACGGTGGTGCAACACGGGAAAGGAGGTGGTCCGATTGAGTTCGTGGACACGTGAGGTGGCTGCTCGCTAGCAGTGCACCAGGTGCCATCGGCGTCCAGAGTGCCGCTGGCAATTCCAAGCAGTCACCGGGCCCCCAGGCGCTCCGTTCAGTCCGACGGAGAGAACACCGCCTGGGGGTCGTCTGCGTCCCGGGGCAGGGGTTGCGCCCGGCCCTAGGGTGGGCCCATGCGACTGAGGCTGTCACCGGAGGACGAGGCATTCCGCGAGGAGATGCGCACGTTCTTCACCACCGAGATCCCCCAGGACGTCCGCGACACGGTCGCCGCCCGGCGCGAGTTGAGCCGGGACCAGATCGTCGCGTCGATGCGGGCGATGAACGCCGCGGGCATCGCGGTCCCCAACTGGCCCGTCGAGTGGGGCGGCACCTCATGGACGCCGTTGCAGCGGCACCTGTGGCACGAGGAGATGCAGCTGGCCTGCGTCCCGCCGCCGCTGGCCTTCAACGCCAGCATGATCGGGCCGGTGATCGCCCAGTTCGGGTCGACCGAGCTCAAGGAGCGCTTCCTGCCGGCCACCCGGAACCTGGACATCTGGTGGTCCCAGGGCTTCTCCGAGCCGGAGGCCGGCTCGGACCTGGCCTCGCTGCGCACCACCGCGGTCCGCGACGGCGACGAGTACGTCGTCAACGGCCAGAAGGCGTGGACCACGCTGGGCCAGTACGGCGACTGGATCTTCACCCTGGTCCGCACCAACCCCGAGGCGCCCAAGCGGCAGGCGGGCATCTCGATGCTGCTCATCGACATGACCTCGCCCGGTCTGACCGTGCGACCCGTGCAGCTGCTCGACGGCGGGCACGAGGTCAACGAGGTCTTCTTCGACGACGTCCGGGTGCCGGCCGACAACCTGGTCGGCGAGGAGAACAAGGGCTGGGACTACGCCAAGTTCCTGCTGGGCAACGAGCGCGTCGGCGTGGCCCCGGTCGGGGCGACCAAGCGGCTGCTGGCCCAGGCCAAGGAGTGGGCCGGTGACCGGCTGGCCGACCCGCTGGTCGCCGCGGAGTTCGCCGACCTGGAGAACGAGCTGCTCGCCCTCGAGCTCACCGCCCTGCGCGTGGTCGCCGACTCCTCCGGCGGGAAGGCCCACCCGGCCTCCAGCGTCCTCAAGCTCAAGGGCACCGAGCTCCAGCAGGCCGTGATGGAGCTCGTCGTGGACCTGGCCGGCCCGGCGGGGCTGGCCGGCGACGGCGCCGGGGTCCCGGACTGGGCGCAGGTCGCCACGCCCCGCTATCTCAACTTCCGCAAGGCCTCCATCTACGGCGGCTCCAACGAGGTGCAGCGGCAGATCATCGCCGGCACCATCCTCGGGCTCTGAGACGACGAGAGAGACACGACATGGACTTCGAGCTCGACACCGAGCAGATCGCCCTCCGCGACGCCGTCCGCGGGCTGCTGGCGACGTCGTACTCCTCGATCGACGGGCGCCGGGCCGCGACCGCCAAGGACCCCGGCTTCGACGAGGGCATGTGGCAGCGGCTGGCCGAGATGGGCGTCCTCGGGCTGCCCTTCAGCGAGCAGGCCGGCGGGATGGGGGCCGGACCCGTCGAGGTCGGCCTGGTCGCCGGCGAGCTGGGACGCGTGCTGGCACCCGAGCCGTTCGTGGAGGCCGTCGTGCTCGCCGGCGGTCTGCTCGCCGCCACCGGGGCCGACGTGTCCGGTGTCGCCGAGGGCACCGTGGTCCCGGCCTTCGCCCACCACGGCCTCGTCCACGCCGTCCGCTCCGCCGACGGCTGGGTGCTCGACGGCGTCAAGGAGCCGGTCCTCAACGGGGCGCGGGCCGACGTGCTGGTGGTCACCGCGCTCGTCGACGAGCAGTGGGCTCTGTTCACCGTCCCGGGCGCCGAGGCCGAGCGGACGTCGTACGCGACGTTCGAGGGGGGTCGTGCCTCCCGCGTCACCTTCACCGCGACGCCGGCCACCCCGCTCGGCGACCCCACCGTGGACGCCAAGCCGCTGATCGACCGGGCCATCGCCGAGGCGCAGGTCGCCTACGCCCACGAGGCGGTCGGGGCGATGTCGACGGCCCTGTCGATGACCTCGGAGTACCTCAAGACCCGCAAGCAGTTCGGCGTGCCGCTCAAGACCTTCCAGGCGCTGACGTTCCGCGCCGCCGACATGTACGTCTCGCTGGAGCTGGCCCGGTCGGTCACCGAGTGGGCCACGCTCGTGCTGCTCGACGGCGGCGAGGGCATCGACCCCGTGGTGGCCGCCAGCCGTGCGCGCTACCAGACCAGCAAGGCCGGCCGGCACATCGGCAAGGAGGCTATCCAGCTGCACGGCGGCATCGGCGTGACCATGGAGTACGCCGTCGGCCACTACACGATGCGGCTGATCGCGATCGACCACGTCCTCGGCGACGGCCGCGCGCAGCTCGCCACCCTGTCCGAGCACCTCGGCGAGTACGGCGTCCTCGAGCCCCTCCCGTAGCACCGGAGGTCGAGCACCGCACCACCACCGGCGGTCGAGGTGCGAGGGCGAAGCCCGAGCCACGAGACCCCGTCAGCGCCGCACCTGGTCTCGTGGCTCACGCTGCGCGTTCGCACCTCGACCTCCGCGGACCGCTCACGCTGCGCGTTCGCACCTCGACCTCCGCGGACCGCTCACGCTGCGCGTTCGCACCTCGACCTGCGGGACGGTCAGGCGACCTCGAGCGGGGCGGCGAACTGCGCGGCGTACAGGGCGGCGTACGCCCCACCGGAGGCCAGCAGCGACTCGTGGGTGCCCTGCTCGACGATGCGGCCCTGCTCCATCACGAGGATGAGATCGGCGTCGCGGATGGTGGAGAGCCGGTGGGCGATCACGAACGACGTCCGGTCCGACCGCAGCGCCGACATGGCCTCCTGGAGGAGCAGCTCGGTGCGGGTGTCGACCGAGGAGGTCGCCTCGTCGAGGATCAGCAGCGCCGGCTCGGAGAGGAACGCCCGGGCGATCGTGATCAGCTGGCGCTCGCCGGCCGAGACGTTGGAGCCCTCCTCGTCGATGACCGTGTCGTAGCCGTCGGGCAGCGTGTGCACGAAGCGGTCGACGAAGGTCGCCTTGGCGGCCGCGACGATCTCCTCGCGGCTGGCACCGGGGCGCCCGTAGCCGATGTTGTCGGCGATGGACCCCTCGAAGAGCCAGGTGTCCTGCAGCACCATCCCGATCTGGTCGCGCAGCCCGTGCCGGCTCATCGCGGCGATGTCGACGCCGTCCAGGGTGATCCGGCCGGCGTCGATGTCGTAGAACCGCATCACCAGGTTGACCAGCGTGGTCTTCCCGGCGCCGGTCGGGCCGACGATCGCGACGGTCTGGCCGGGCTGGACGACGAGGGACAGGTCCTCGATCAGCGGCGACTCGGGGTCGTAGGAGAACGACACGCCCTCGAAGACGACCTCGCCGCGCGACACCGGGGCGGGCGCGTGGGCGTCCACGACCGGCGGCTCCTCCTCGGCGTCGAGCAGCTCGAAGACCCGCTCGGCCGAGGCGACCCCGGACTGCAGCAGGTTGACCATCGAGGCCAGCTGGGTCAGCGGCTGGGTGAACTGGCGCGAGTACTGGATGAACGCCTGCACGTCGCCGAGGCTCATCGAGCCGTTCGCCACCCGCAGCCCGCCGAGGACGGCGACCAGCACGTAGTTGAGGTTCCCGATGAACATCATCACCGGCATGATCAGGCCGCTGACGAACTGGGCGCCGAACGAGGCCTGGTAGAGCTCGTCGTTCTCGGTGGCGAAGACCTGCTCGACCTCGCGCTGGCGGCCGAACACCTTGACCAGGTCGTGGCCGGTGAAGGTCTCCTCGATGTGCGCGTTGAGCTTGCCGGTCCGACGCCACTGCTGGATGAACATGCCCTGCGAGCGCTTCATGATCCGGCTGGTGACCACGATCGACAGCGGCACGGTCACCAGGGCGACCAGGGCCAGCAGCGGCGAGATCCACAGCATCATCGACAGCACGCCGACCACGGTCAGCAGCGAGGTCATCATCTGGCTCATCGTCTGCTGCAGCGACTGGCTGACGTTGTCGATGTCGTTGGTCACCCGGCTGAGCAGCTCGCCGCGCGGCTGGCGGTCGAAGTAGCTGAGCGGGAGCCCGTTGATCTTCTCCTCGACGTCGTTGCGCATCCGCTGCACCGTGCTCTGCACGACGTCGTTGAGCAGGTAGCCCTGCAGCAGGCCGGCCAGCGAGGAGACCAGGTAGATCGCCAGCACCATCAGCAGGACCGCACCGACGGCCGAGAAGTCCACGCCCTGCCCGGGCACCAGGTGGTCCATCGCGGCGACCATGTCGGCGAAGGTGCCCTGCCCGTCGGCGCGGAGGTTCGCGACGACCTGGTCGACGGTCGCGCCGGCCGGCAGCTGGCGCCCGACGAAGCCCTGGAAGACCAGGTCGGTGGCGTGCCCGAGGATGCGCGGGCCGGTGACCGACAGCGCGACCGAGACCACCGCGAGCAGCACCACGCCGACGGCCTTGACCTTCTGGGGGGCCATCTGCCGCACGAGGCGCTTGGCCGACGGTCCGAAGTCCATCGACTTCTGGCCGACCATGCCGCCGGCGAAGGGACCGCGCCCGGGACCGGGGCCTTGGACGACCCGCTCGGTCTCCTTCATCTGCCCCGTGGGCCTGGTGGTGGTGCTCATGCCGCCTCCTCCGCCGAGAGCTGGGACCGGACGATCTCCTGGTACGTCGGGCACGTCTCCAGCAGGGTGTGGTGGTCGCCGCGGCCGACGATGCGGCCGTCCTCGAGGACGATGATCTGGTCGGCCTCGAGGATCGTGGAGACCCGCTGGGCGACGATCACCACGGTCGCGTCGCGGAACAGCGGCCGCAGGGCGCGCCGCAGCCGGGCGTCGGTGGCCACGTCGAGCGCCGAGAAGGCGTCGTCGAAGAGGTAGACCGGCGGTCGTTTCACCAGCGCCCGTGCGATCGCGAGCCGCTGGCGCTGCCCTCCGGACACGTTCGTGCCGCCCTGGGCGATGGGGGCCTCGAGCCCCTCGGGCATGGCCCGCACGAAGTCCTCGGCCTGGGCGAGGCGCAGGGCCTCCCAGAGCTCCTCGTCGGTCGCGTCGGGGCGGCCGTAGCGCAGGTTGGAGGCCACGGTGCCCGAGAACAGGAACGCCCGCTGCGGGACCAGCCCGATGGTCGCCCAGAGCGCGTCGGGGTCGAGGTCGCGCACGTCGACGCCGTCGAGTAGCACGCTGCCCCCGGTGGCGTCGTAGAGGCGCGGGACGAGGTTGACCAGGGTGGACTTGCCGGCCCCGGTGGACCCGATCACGGCGGTGGTGGTGCCGGGGGTCGCGGTGAAGCTGATGTCGCCGAGCACCGGGTCCTCCGCGCCGGGGTAGGAGAACTCCACGGCGCGCAGCTCGAGCTCGCCGCGGACCCGCTCCGGGACGACCGCCGTCGCCGGGGGCACCACGGAGGTGTCGGTGTCGAGCACCTCGGTGATCCGGTCGGCGCAGACCGCGGCGCGCGGGATCATCACCAGCATGAAGGTGGCCATCATGACGGCCATCAGGATCTGCATCAGGTAGGCCATGAAGGCGGTCAGCGAGCCGACCTGCATCGTGCCGTCGTCGACGCGGTGCCCGCCGAACCAGATCACCGCGACCATGGAGAAGTTCAGGATCAGCATCACGATCGGGAACATCGCCGCCATCCACCGCCCGGTGCGCACCGCGACGGCGGTGAGCTCGGCGTTGGCGTCCCCGAAGCGCTCGGTCTCGTAGGGCTCGCGGACGAACGCCCGGACCACGCGGATGCCGGTGATCTGCTCGCGCAGGATGCGGTTGACCGCGTCGATGCGCTCCTGCATGACCCGGAAGCCCGGCACCATCCGGCTGATCACGAAGCCGATCGAGAGGAAGAGCAGCGGCACCGAGACGGCCAGCAGCCAGGAGAGGCCGAGGTCCTGGCGCATCGCCATCAGCACGCCGCCGACCATCATGATCGGCGCGGAGACCATCATGGTGGCGCTCATCAGCACCAGCATCTGGACCTGCTGCACGTCGTTGGTGGTGCGGGTGATCAGCGACGGCGCCCCGAAGTGGTTGACCTCGCGGGTGGAGAAGGACCCGACCTGGTGGAACAGGTCGCGCCGTACGTCGCGACCGAACGCCATCGCGGTGCGGGCGCCGAAGTAGACGGCGATGACCGAGCAGGTGATCTGGATCAGCGACACCGCGAGCATCAGCCCGCCGGTGCGCACGATGTAGCCGGTGTCGCCCTGGGCGACGCCGTTGTCGATGATGTCGGCGTTGAGCGACGGCAGGAACAGCGAGGCCATCGTGCCGACGAACTGCAGGACCACAATGATCCCCAGCCAGGTCCGGTACGGCGCGAGGCCGCCCTTGAGCAGGCGCACCAGCATCAGGCCTGCACCCCCTTCAGCAGCAGGTCCGCGACGACCTCGTCGGTGAGGACGTCGGAGCTCTCGGTCCCGGGCCCCATCCCGCCCATGACCAGGTTGCGCAGCGCGACGGCGGCGACCTCCGGGGTGACCCGGAGCTCGGCGGCGTGCGGAGCGAAGACGTCGGTGGCCAGCGCGTCGAGCAGCTGGGCGGCGGCGTCGGTGAGGAAGGCCGGCGGTCCGTGGTGGTGCTGGTCGTGCACCTTCCCCGGGCCCTCGGTCATGAAGATCTGGCGCAGCGCCATCATCGCCAGCATCACCTGGCGGGTCCGGGCACGCATGCGGCCGGACACGACGACGACCTTGTCGCGCAGCTCGGGCTCCGCCGCCATCAGGGCGGCGAGCTCCTCGCGCCAGCCGGGCGGCTGCAGCGCGTGCTTGGTGGCGGCGAAGAAGAGGGCCCGCTTGTCCGGGAAGACCCGGAAGATCGTGCCCTCGGCGATGCCGGCCGCCTCGGCGACCTGCTTGGTGGTGACGCCGGCACCGTGCTCGGTGAGCAGCGGGATCACCGCGTCGACGATGGCCTGGCGGCGCTCGTCGGGTGACATCGGGGCGGCTCGGCCGCGTCTGGTCTGCACCCCACCATCATATGAGTGAGCACTCACTCAGACAAACGGGTCTCCGTCAGACCAGACCAGCCACGCCGTTGCGGAGCAGCACCAGGCCGATCACGACGAGCACCACGGCCATCACCGCGGCGTTGTGCGCCTCCAGCCAGTCCTTGGCCCGGGCGAACGGCGGGAGCACCCGCTCCCCCAGCATCAGGAAGAGCCCGACCGGCAGCAGCACGGGCAGGGCGGCGAGGAGCACGAAGACCACCACCGAGACGATCTCGGCCCCGGTCGTCGCGGACTCGGCCCCGATGACGAGGCCCGCCCCCGCGGCGAGCAGCAGGATCTTGGGGTTGGCCGCCGCGAGCAGGAAGCCGATCCGCGCGGCGCCGGCCGGGGTCGCGGTCTGCACCGCGATCATCCACGACGGCATCTCGGTCGCCTTGCCGCGGGCCAGCCACTTCCGAGCGCCGAGCGCGACCAGCCCCGCCCCACCGAGCACCTTGACCACCGCCACCCAGGTCGGGGTGGACCCGCCCGAGTCGAGCAGGTCGCCGAGGACGGTCGCCAGGACGACGCCGAGGAGGATGCCCCCGGTCCACCCGAGCGCGAACCCGGTCGAGCCGGCGCGGGCCCGCGGGGTGAAGAGGAGCAGCAGCACCGGGATCACCGGGAACGGCGACAGCGCGATGCCGAGCGCGAACGACAGGGACTCCCACACCATGGCGCCACCCTCTCAGGAGGCCGACTCAGGGAGCCAGCCGCTCCCGGTGCCAGGGTCGGTCCGGCGTGGTGGGCGAGGCGGTGTAGCGCAACCGGTCGTGCAGTCGCCCGGTGCGGCCCTGCCAGAACTCGAAGCACCGCGGCACGATCCGGTAGCCGCCCCAGGACGGCGGGCGGGGTGGCTCCTGGTCGGCGAACCGCGCCTCGGCCTCGGCGTACCGGGCGTCGAGGTCGGCCCGGTCGGCCACCACCCTCGACTGCGGCGAGGCCCACGCCCCGAGGCGGGAGCCCCGCGGACGGCTGGCGAAGTAGGCGTCGCTCTCGGCCTCGGCGACCTTCTCCGCGATCCCCTCGACGCGGACCTGGCGCTGCAGCGCGTGCCACGGGAAGACCACCGCGACCTCCGGGGAGCCGGCCAGCTCCTCGCCCTTGCGCGAGGCGTAGTTGGTGTAGAAGACCAGCCCGGTGTCGAGCCCCTTGAGCAGGACCATCCGCGCCGACGGCCGACCCGTGGCCGCGACGGTGGCCACCACCATCGCCGTCGGGTCGTACACACCGGCCTCGACCGCGTCGTCGAGCCAGCGCCGCAGCAGCACGAAGGGGTCGGGGTCGGCCTCCTGCTCGAGCAGCCCTCCCAGGGCGTAGTCCTCGCGCAGGTGGGCGAGCCGGTCCAGGGCGGGGTCGCTCATGGGGGTCAATCTACGACCGCCCTCCCTGCGCCCGAGGGGGTGCGGCAGAATGCCCGGCAGCGGACCCCGGGGGCCCGCCCGGGACGAAGGAGTCGCAGATGACCGAGGTGCACCACGGCCTGGAGGGCGTCGTCGCCTTCGAGACCCAGATCGCCGAGCCGGACAAGGAGGGCTCCGCGCTGCGCTACCGCGGCGTGGACATCGAGGACCTGGTCGGCCGGGTCCCGTTCGAGAACGTCTGGGGTCTGCTGATCGACGGCACCTACACCCCCGGCCTGCCGCCGGCCGAGCCCTACAACATCCCGATCCACACCGGCGACGTCCGCGCCGACGTCCAGGCCGGGGTCGCGATGCTGGCCCCCATGCTCGGCATGGGCCAGACCTACGACATCTCCGACGAGCAGGCCCGCACCGACCTGAGCCGGGTCGCGGTGATGGTCCTCTCCTACGCCGCCCAGGCCGCCCGCGGGCTGGGCCTGCCGATCGTGCCGCAGCGCGAGGTCGACCAGGGCCACACGCTGGCCGAGCGGTTCCTCATCCGCTGGAAGGGCGAGGCGGACCCGCGCCACGTCAAGGCGATCGACGCCTACTGGTCCTCGGCGGCCGAGCACGGCATGAACGCCTCGACCTTCACCGCCCGGGTCATCACCTCCACCGGGGCCGACGTCGCGGCCGCGTTCTCGGGTGCCATCGGCGCCATGTCGGGCCCGCTGCACGGTGGCGCCCCGTCCCGCGTGCTCGGCATGATCGAGGACGTCGAGCGCAGCGGCGACGCCCGCGCCTACGTCAAGGGTCTGCTGGACTCCGGGGAGCGCCTGATGGGCTTCGGGCACCGGGTCTACCGGGCCGAGGACCCGCGCGCCCGCGTGCTGCGCCGCACGGCCCGCGAGCTGGGCAGCCCGCGCTACGAGGTCGCCGAGGCGCTGGAGAAGGCGGCCCTGACCGAGCTGCGGGAGCGCCGCCCGGACCGGGTGCTGGAGACCAACGTCGAGTTCTGGGCGGCGATCGTCCTGGACTTCGCCGAGGTGCCCGCGCCGATGTTCACCTCGATGTTCACCTGCGCACGCACGGGCGGCTGGTCGGCGCACATCCTGGAGCAGAAGAGGACCGGCCGGCTGATCCGCCCCTCGGCGATCTACGCCGGCCCGTCGGCCCGCAAGCCCGACGAGGTCGACGGCTGGAACCCGGACTGGGCCTGATGGGCACTCCGGGCACAGTTCGGTGACCTTCGTCATCGGCTGACCCGCCAGGATCCCCCACGCGGTCGGAGCCGCGCATGCTCGGAGCGTGGTGACGATCTCCGCGCGCTCGCTGCCGCCGGCCCTGCGGGCCGGGACGACCCTGGCGCTGCCCTGGGTCGCGTGCGGGGTGCAGCTGGCGCTGTGGGACCGGCTGACCGGTCTGGTGTGGTTCCTCTTCTACCCGGCCGTCTTCGTGGGCGCCCTGCTCGGGCCGTTCGTCTACTCGGTGGCCGCCACGGTCGAGGCAGCGGTGCTCGGGTTCTTCTGCTTCGTCCCCCCTCGGTTCACCTGGCAGGGCTTCCACTCCGGGATCCAGCTCTCGGTCTACATGTTCACCCTCATGGGCGTGGTCTTCGCGGTCTTCGGCGAGCGCCTCCGCCGGGCTGAGGACTCCAGCCGCCTCGCCCTGGCCCAGACGGCCGCGGCGAACCGGACGATCGCCGCCTCCCGCGACGAGGTGCTCCAGCTGCTCGAGCGCGCACGGGAGCTCGACGTGGCCAAGTCCGAGTTCTTCGCCAACGTGAGCCACGAGCTGCGGACCCCGCTCACCCTGATCACGCTGCCGCTGGAGCTCCAGCTCGAGCACCTCGTCGAGGACGACCCCGACCGCGAGCTGGTCCTCACCGCGATCCGCAACGCCCGGATCCTCACCCGGCACGTGCACAACCTGCTCGAGGCGGCTCAGCTCGCCTCGGCGTCCCTCGTCGTGCAGCCCTCGGACGTCGACGTCGCCGACATCGTCGGCTTGGCCGTGGCGGCGGTGCGGGCCGACGCGGCGGAGCGGGGGCTGAGCGTCGTCACGGAGACGCAGCCCGCTCCCGCCCATGTCGACGCCGACAAGGTGCGCCGGGTGCTGGGCCACCTGCTGACCAACGCGGTCTCCTTCACGCCCGACGGCGGGACCGTGCGCGTCGGCTGCCGGCTCGAGCAGGACCTCGTCGTGATGGAGGTGGCCGACTCGGGTCCGGGCATCGGCCAGGACGAGCGTGCACGGGTCTTCGACGGGTTCCGGACCGGCAGCGCTCCTCGGGCGGTCAAGGGCGGCGGCACCGGGATGGGCCTGACCCTGGTGCGCGAGCTCGTCGGCCTGATGGGGGGCACGGTCGACGCGGCGCTGGCCCCGGAGGGCGGTGCCCTCCTCACCGTCCGCCTCCCTCGGCGCAGTCCGGTGGCCGGGCCCCCGCAGGACGAGCCGGCCCGGGCGTCGACACCGCGGCTGAGCGGACAGCGGCCTCGCGCCGCCGGCGAACGGCCTCGGGTGCTGGTGGTCGAGGACAACCCCGACCTGCGCGAGCTCCTCTGCCAGGTCCTCTCCCAGCGCTACGAGATGTCGTGCGCCGCGGACGGCGAGGAGGGGGGTGCGGACGGCGCTGAGCGTCGTGCCCGACGTGGTGGTGACCGACGTGATGATGCCCCGGATGGACGGGGAGGAGCTGGTCCGGGCGTTGCGGGCGTCGACGGCCTGCTCCGACGTCCCCATCGTCGTGTTCAGCGCCCTCGCCGACGAGAGCGGTCATCGCCGCCTGCTCGCAGCCGGGGCGGACGCCTACGTCGACAAGCCCGCCGGGCCGCGCATCCTGGTCGACCGGATCGAGGCACTGCTCGGGGGCGCCCCCGACACCCGGTCCGCGTGAGGGTCACGCGGTGCGGAGGTTCTCCGGAGCCGACGCCCGTCGCAGCCACGGCCGGGTCAGCCGGGCGGAGCCCAGCACCGCCAGCCCGACCAGACCTACGGTCACCACGTCGACCGCCGGCACCAGCCAGAGCGCCGCGGTGCCGCCGTCGACCAGGGCGAGCGCCGGCACCGACCCGAGGGCGACCCCGCCCACGGCCATCGGCAGGGCCACCAGCCCCGACTCCCAGCGCTGGACGCGCTCGAGGGCGTCCACGGGGAGGCCGAGGGCCGACAGGGAGGCCAGCGAGCGCCGCCGGTCGGCTGCGTTCTCGACGCCGTGCACGGTGAGGGCGAACATCACCAGCACGAGCGCGACGACGAGGACGACGCCGACCAGCGCGGTCGGGACGGCGTACATCGCCTCGACCGTGTAGCCGTTGGCGCTGGCGCCCTGGATCGCGTCCACCATCAGTGACCCGGCGACCGAGGCGGTCAGCGCGATCGCGCCCACGCTCGCTGCCGCGCGACCGACGCTGCGGGGGTCGGTGGTGAGGCGGCGGGCCGCGATCAGCACCGGGGCGCAAGTCGCGCGGGCCGACACGAGGAGCCCCAGGCGGTAGGCGCACCACGGCGCGAGGGAGAGCACCCCGAGCACGGCGGCGAGCACCATCACCATCCCGACGACGTCCTCGCCTCCGCCGGCGGAGACCTCGACCCCCAGCAGGACGGCGGCCAGCGCGAGGGCCAGCAGACCCCACGGACGGGGCGGGCGTCCCGCCGTCCGTCGGGTGACGCCGAGGGGCGAGACGAGGACACGGCGCGTCGCGAGCGCGCCGACGAGGACGCCGAGCAGCCCGACCCCCACGGCGACCAGCAGCACCTGCCACCAGGAGGGGGTGATCGTCGTGGGCACCAGCCGGGTCTCCCGGACGAGGCCGCTGACCGCCCCTCGTGACTCGGGCAGGCCGCCGAAGAGCCCGCGCAGCACGAGGTAGACCAGGTAGCCGGCCACGCCTCCGACGAGGGCCGGGAGCCCGACCTCGACCGCCCCGATCCGACGGACGTCGCGGGTGGTGGCGCCGGCGACGCGCAGGGCCGCCAGGCGCACCTCGCGGCTGGCCGTGCCCAGGCGGACCGCCTGGGCGAGCAGGGCCAGCGGAGCGATGCAGATCAGGACGAGCGCGAACACGTAGCCGCCGCGCACCCCGGGATCGGCCACGAGGTTGCCGAAGACCTCGCGACCCGGGTACGTCGCGACGCCGCCGTCCTCGACGACCCGGTAGCCGCCGGCGGACCCGACCTGGGCGACCGCGACCGCCACCAGCAGCAGGCCCGCCACGATCGCCGCGCAGGACGCGACCAGGAGGGCACGGGAGCGACCGCCGGAGCGGAGGAAGGACCCCACCAGGGTCAGGGTCACCGAGGTCATGCCACGACTCCGGCGACCGAGACCCGGCCGTCGCGGAGGACGACCTCGCGGTCCGCGCGTGCCGCCACCCGGTTGTCGTGGGTGACCATGACCAGGGCGGCGCCGGTGGACCGGACGGCCTCCAGGAGCTGCCCGAGCACCTGCTCGCCCGCGACGGTGTCCAGGGCTCCGGTCGGCTCGTCGGCCAGCAGCAGACGCGGCCCGGTGACCAGCGCGCGGGCGACCGCGACCCGCTGGGCCTCGCCCCCGGAGAGCTCCCCGGGCAGCGCACCGGCGATCTCGGCCGCGCCGAGGCGCTCGAGCCAGGCGGTCGCCGCGCGCTCGGCCTCCGCGCGGCCGTGGCGCTCCAGCAGCAGCGGGAGCGCCACGTTCTGCGCCGCGGTCAGCTCGGGCACCAGCTGGCCGAACTGCAGGACCAGGCCGATCTCGCGACGTCGCAGCACCGTGCGCTCGGCGTCGCCGAGCACGTCCAGGCGCCGACCGTCGTAGATGACCTCGCCGCCCTCGGGGCGCAGCACTCCGGCCAGGCAGAGCAGGAGCGTGGACTTGCCGCTGCCGGACGGACCGGTGACGGCGACGAGCTCCCCCGCCCGGACCTCGAGGGAGGCGCCGCGCAGCGCCTCGGTGCGGGCGAACGACTTGTGCAGCCCTCGGGCCTGCAGCAGCGGAGTCACGCGGGGACCTTCCTGTCGGCGGCGATGCGGGCCGCGGCGGACTCGAGCCACCGGAGGTCGGCGTCGAGGTGGGCGACCGTGTGGTCGAGGACGATGCGGGCGGCCACGTCGGCGGTGGCGTCCTGCAGCACGAGCAGCTCGCGCATGGCGGCGAGGTGGACCTGGCGCTGCCGGGCCAGGAAGCCGGCCGCGTCGGCCCCCAGCCGCAGGGAGGTGACCGTCTTGCGGACCAGGTCGTCGGCCGCGTACGGCCCCGCCGCCTCGGTCGCACCGAGCCACGCGTCGAGCGCGGTGCGGCCGGCCTCGGTGAGGGCGTACGTCGTCCGCTCCGGACCCCCGTCCCGGAGCGTCTCGGCGACCTCCACCAGGCCGTCCCGCTCGAGCTTGCCGAGCGCGGCGTACACCTGCCCGAAGGCCAGCGGCCGGGCTCCGGGGAAGCGCTCGTCGTGGGCGCGTTTGAGGTCGTAGCCGTGGGCGGGTCCTTCGGCGAGGACCCCCAGCAGGACGTGGGCGACGGTCATGACCAGGACTATACACACAATGAATACACAGAGTGAATAGCCGTCGGCGCCGCACTTCTCAGGTCGCGCCCCCTCCCGCCGATGAAGGGCACTGCGGGGGCGCAGCGTGGACGCACGCTGCCCGACGCCCCCGGAGGACCCATGCGGCTGCGCACCCCGCTCTCGACCACGCTCGCCCTGGTGGCGGGGATGCTGACCACGCTGGCGGTGTCCCCCTCCCCCGCCTCGGCGACCGGGCTGGGCTGCGGCAGCTCCTGTACGACGGTCCTCGACGCCACCGGGGCATTGCAGCACTACACGGTCCCCAGCGGCGCGACCCGGCTCCAGGTGCAGGTCGACGGCGCCCAGGGCGGCGGGTTCCCCCTCGGCCCGGCCGGCGGCAAGGGGGGACGCACCAGCGCCGTCGTCGCGGTCGACCCCGGCGACGTGCTCGACGTCGTCGTCGGCAGCCAGGGCGGCACCGGCGGCGTGCTCGCCCTGCTCGGTCACGCCTTCGGCGGCGGCGGTCAGGCCGGCTCGTTCCTCAGCGTCCCCTCCGGCGGCGGGGGCGGCGGCTCCTTCCTGTACGACGCGGCCGGCAGCCTGCTGGTCGCGGCCGGTGGCGGCGGGGGCAGCACCCTGGGAGCCGCCGGTGGCCTCGGTGGCGCCGTCGGCGCCCTGGCGACCGCCGGCACCTCCCCGGTCTCGGGCGCGGGCGGCGGCCAGCCCGCCACCGCGGTGGCCAACGGTCTCGGCGGCGCAGCGGCCGGTGTGCTCGGCTCGGTCGCCGGGCTGGCCGGCTCCGGAGGCTTCCCGGGCTCGATGCCGGTCGGCGGCAGCGGCGGCAGCGCCCTGACCTCCGGCGCCGGCGGCGGGGGCGGCTACTTCGCCGGTGGTGGCGGCGGCAGCGTCGGGCTGCTCTCCTCCCTGCTGGCCGGTGGTGGGGGCGGCGGCGCCGGCTTCGCCGCCCCGGCCGCGACCCTGGTCGACGGCGTCCGCGGGATCGTCTCCGGCAACGGCAAGGTCACCATCACCGCGCTCGGGCCCCTGCTCGAGCAGGTGCTCAGCTTCGTCAGCAGCCCGCCCGCCACCCCGCTCGTCGGCGGCACCTACCAGCCCACCGTCCTCAACGCCGCCGGCCTGCCGACCACGCTCGCGGTCGACCCGGCCTCCAGCGCCGTCTGCTCCCTGGCCTCGGGCACCGTCAGCTTCCTGGCCCCGGGTGACTGCGTGCTGAACGCCAGCGCCCTGGGCACCCTGCTCTACCTGCCCGGGTCGGTGCAGCAGGTGATCCACGTGAAGGCCGCCCAGCTCCTGTCGTTCGCGAGCACGCCGCCCTCGGGGGCCCTGCCGGGTGACACCTACGACGTGGTCGCCTCGGCCACCTCGGGCCTCACCCCGACGCTCGCCGTCGACCCGTCCTCGAGCGCGGTCTGCTCGCTCGCGGGGGGCACGGTGACCTTCCTGGCGCCCGGCCAGTGCACGCTGGTGGCCACCCAGCTCGGCAACGTGACCTATGCGCTCGCCACCGCCGTGCAGCAGGTCGTCACCGTCTTCGCCCCGCCGGTCGCTGTCTGCGACGGGAGCACCGCGGACGCCGGCTGCGCCTTCCACTGGGTCGAGCAGTCCGGAGCCACGTCCCGCACCTGCGTGCTGGACGGTGGCTGCGCCTTCCTCGACGACTACGCCGGCTTCTCCGTCGCCGACGCAGCGCACTCCTACTTCCACGACGCCGGCACCGGTGCCACCGCCATGTGCGTCGGCGCCCCGGCCGCCGACTGGGGCTCCTACGGCGCGGGCGACCTGTCGTGGGCGAGCCTCTCGGGCGACGCCCAGGCGGCGTTCCACTCCGCGTTCGCCAGCGCCACCGCCTGCTCCGCCGAGCTGACCGCGCTCACCACGCCGACCGCGGCGGTGACCACGCCCGTCGACGGCGCGACGTACACCTCGGGCACCCCGGTGACCTTCGCCGCGCAGCTGCACTCGGTCAGCCCGGGCCCGATGACCTGCAGCTTCAGCGTCGGCTCCACCACCGTGCCAGGCACCGTCGACCTGCTCAGCAGCGTGTGCACCGCGGACGCTGCGCACACGATGGTCGCCGCGGACCAGGCCGTGGCCGTGCACGCCACCGACAGCTCCCAGCAGGTCTCCACCGACTCCAGCACGGTGACGGTCACCGCCGCCCAGGTCGACACCACGACCACGGCCACCGCGCCGACCCGTGGCGTGGTGGGCAAGCGGGTCACGGTCCGCGGCACCCTCACCCGCACCGGTGGGGCTCCGGTCGAGGGCGGCTCGCTCCGGCTCTACGCCGCCGTCGGCACGGGCATCTACCGGGCGGTGGGCACGGCGCTGACCACCGACGCCTCCGGCACCGTCAGCACCGCGGTGCGCCTGACGGGAACCACCCGCTTCCAGTGGCGGGCGGCCGGCTCGTCGACCCCGGACCTGGTGCTGAACCCGAGCACCAGCGACGTCCGCACGGTCGCGGGCCTGCCGCGGCTGAGCCTGAAGGCGGGCGCGAGCGCGGCCACCGTCACGGTCGGGGTGCGCGGCGTCAAGGTCCTGCTCCGCATCGACGGAAAGGCGCGGGGCAAGGCCGTGAAGGTCCCCGCCTCCGGCAAGGTCCGCTTCGCCTACCCGCGTCTGAAGGGGCGCCACACGTTCGTCGTGACCACGAAGGACACCCCGAGGTACGCCGCGGCGAAGCTCATCCGGAAGGTGCGCCTCTGAGCCGGACCCGCGGTCAGAGGCGCCGACCCAGGTAGCGGGCGTGCTCGGAGTCGGCGTAGTAGCCGAACCGGGTGACCGGCTCGTAGCCGGCCGACTCGTACAGTGCGATCGCCTCGGGCTGGCGGCTCCCGGTCTCCAGCACCAGCAGGTCGGCGCCCTCGTCGCGCGCGGTCTCCTCCAGGTGCCGCAGCACCCGGCGCGCCAGGCCACGACGCCGGGCGCCGGGCGCGACGTACATCCGCTTGATCTCGGCCGCCCGGGTCCGTCCCAGCGCCTGCACGTCGGTCCGGAAGCGCCACCCGCCCATCGCGACGGCGACCTCGTCGAGGTAGCCGACGAAGAAGGCCCCGGCGCCGGGCGCGAACACGTCGGCCTCCAGCGGGGTCTCGTCGGGGCCGCCGTAGCGCACCACGTACTCCGCCTGGACCTCGGCGACCAGCGCGACGGCGTCGGGGTGCTCGAAGGGCACCCGCTCCAGCCGCAGGCCGTCCATCGGGGCTCCCCTCTGTCGCGGGCGTGTGAACCGGGTGTGACAATGGTGCAACACGCCCTGACAGCGTCGTCAGTCCGCTCCCCCCACTGCTCACCACCCCAGAGGAAAGTGCTGTGACCGACGCGATCACCATCCCCGACTCGCTCAAGCCCGCCGACGGCCGCTTCGGCGCCGGACCGTCCAAGGTCCGCCAGGAGGCCGTCCAGGCCCTGGCCACCGAGGGCTCGAAGCTGCTCGGCACGTCCCACCGCCAGGCCCCGGTGAAGAACCTGGTCGGCCGGGTGCGCACCGGGCTGAGCGACCTCTTCTCCGTGCCCGAGGGCTACGAGGTCGTCCTCGGCAACGGCGGCGCGACCGCCTTCTGGGACATCGCCGCCTTCGGGCTGGTCCGGGAGAAGAGCCAGCACCTGGTGTTCGGCGAGTTCTCCTCCAAGTTCGCCTCCTCGACCAAGGCCGCTCCCTGGCTGGCCGAGCCCACCGTCATCTCGAGTGCCACCGGCACCCGTCCCGTCGCGCAGGCCGAGGCCGGCGTCGACGTCTACGCCTGGGCCCACAACGAGACCTCCACCGGCGTGATGACCGAGGTGAAGCGGGTCGAGGGCGCCGACGAGGGCGCGCTCCTGCTCGTCGACGCGACCTCGGGTGCGGGCGGCCTGCCGGTCGACCTCGCCGAGGTCGACGCCTACTACTTCGCCCCGCAGAAGTGCTTCGCCTCCGACGGCGGCCTCTGGGTCAGCATCATGTCGCCGGCCGCCCTGGCCCGCGCGACCGAGATCAAGGGCAGCGGCCGCTACATCCCGCCGTTCTTCGACCTCGTCACCGCGATCGACAACTCCAAGCTCGACCAGACCTACAACACCCCGTCGCTGTCGACGCTGTTCCTCTTCGCCGAGCAGCTCGACTGGCTCAACAGCCAGGGTGGCCTGGAGTTCGCGGTCGGCCGCACCACCGCCTCCTCCGACGCGCTCTACGGGTGGGCGGAGAAGACCTCCTACACCACGCCGTACGTCGCGAACCCGGACGAGCGCTCGCTGGTGATCGGCACGATCGACTTCGACGACGCCATCGACGCCTCCGCGATCGCCAAGGCCCTGCGGGCCAACGGCATCGTCGACGTGGAGCCCTACCGCAAGCTCGGCCGCAACCAGCTCCGGGTGGCGATGTTCCCGGCGATCGACCCGAGCGACGTCGAGGCCCTCACCGGCTGCATCGAGTACGTCGTCGACCGTCTCTGAGCTCAGGAGGCTCGTCGCGCACGGCGCCGGAAGAGCACCCGGACCCCGAGCGCGGCGGCCAGCACCACCGCTGCCAACGGCAGCACCCGGCTGACGTCGCTGCCCTGCTGGGGCTGGGCGGGGTCCGCCGACGGGGTCGCGTCCCCTCCCGGAGTCGGGGTGGGGGTCGCGGCCCCGTCGCCGTTCCCGGCCAGCACCCGCAGCGGGGCCGGGGGCAGCGCGACGGCGTAGACGGGCGCATGCTCGCCCTCCGAGGAGACGGCGAGCGAGGTGCCGTCCGGGCGGACCGCGACCGCCTCGCCCTGCTCCTGGTCCGGCAGCGGCACCTCGGCGACGGCGGACCAGTCGCGGGTGTCGTAGAGGACGCTGTCGGCGTAGGTGCGCACCACGGCGTACCGGCCGCCGGGCAGGAAGGCGGCGTCGGTGACCAGCCCGGCCACCCCGCCGACCTGGCGCAGCCGGTTCACCCGGTCGGGGCGCAGCTCCGTCGGGGCCTCGTAGACGGCCCCGCCGAAGAGGCCCTTGGAGATCACCAGCAGCCGACCGGTGACGGGGTCGACCAGCAGGGACTCGGCGTCCCGGGCGCCGCGGGGGTAGGCCAGGTCGTAGCGGGTGGCGGCCACCGTGCGGTCCCCCGGTGTGACGGGGTCCAGCCGGTAGACCGAGACGTGGTCGCGCACGGCGGCGTTGTCGCCGATGTCGCCGACCCACACCGTGCCGTCGCGCCCCGGGGCGATGGCCTCGACGTCGGTGACCGGGTCCGGGCTGTAGGTCGTGACGCCGACGGTCTCGCCGGTCCGGTCGTCCACGACGTAGACGTACGGCCCGTCGCCGGAGTCGTTGACGGTGAGCATGGTGCCGGTGCGCGCCACCAGCCCGCTGGACTCGGTGATGCGGGGGTCCTGGAACCGGAACAGCCGCTCGAACCCGCTGCCCTGGTCGGCCAGCGCGGGCGGCACCGCCAGGACCGTCAGGACGGCGGCGGCGAGCAGGGAGGGACGCAGCTGCCTCACCGCAGCAGCTCAAGCAGCCGCGGGGTCACCGGCCACAGGCCGAGCAGGTCGTCCAGCTCCGCGCGCGCCTCGGCGGTCGCCGGGGCGCCCGTGCGGACGGCGCGCAGCAGCGTGTTGCGGGGCGTGTGCCGGCTCTCGACGAACTCGACCACGTCGACCCGGTAGCCCTGCAGGCGCAGGGTCGCCGCCCGGAGCGCGTCGGTGAGCGTGTCGGCCAGGCGCTCGCGCAGGATGCCGTCGCGCAGCAGCGCGGCGTACGGCGCGGGGCCGCCCTCGGCACCGCGGGCCCGCCGGAGCTGGGCGGCGACGTCGTGGTGACAGCAGGGGGCCGCGAGCACCAGCGGCGCCTGCCAGCCCACCGCCTGCGCCAGCGCGTCGTCGGTGGCGGTGTCGCAGGCGTGCAGCGCGAGCACGACGTCGGGGCGCACCGGCAGGTCGGCCTCGCCGATGGCGCCCTGGACGAATGTCGCCCGCGCACCCAGGCCGAGCCCAGCGGCGACCCGGGCGTTGTGCTCCAGGGACTGCTGCTTGACGTCGACGCCCACCACCCGCACCGGGAGCCCGCGGACGTCGCCGAGCAGGCGCAGGGCGGCGAAGGTCAGGTAGGCGTTGCCGCAGCCGAGGTCGACGACCTGCAACGGCTCTGTCTCGGTGGGTCGGCGCAGCGCACCGGCCGCCCAGGCGTCGTCGAGGGCGGCGCTGAGCGCGCGGAGGAACTCCTCGACCTGACGGTACTTGTCCTGCCGGCTCGGCTTGACCCTGCCGCGCTGGTCGGAGATCCCCAGGGCCACGAGCACCGGGTCGTCCTCCTCGAGGAGGCGGTCCTTGCGGCGGTCGTGGGCGCGGTCGGGGGCGGCCGTCGGCGGGGCGGCGCTGCGGCCGGCGTGGACCACGGCCTCGCCCTTCTTGGTGACCCGCAGCTGCAGGGTGCCGGCGGCGGTCTCGGCGTGCCAGTTGCCGAACGGCTCGGCCAGCAGCTCGTCGACGGCGGCGGCCGCCTCGGCGAGCGGGGCGTTCGCGGTGAACGCCTGGGTGGCGTCGTACCGGGTGACCTGCAGGTGGCGGCCCGCCTTGAGGTCCACGTAGCGCAGCTCGACGCGGCGCCAGGCCGGGACCGCGGTCCGGCGGCGTCCCGCAGCGACGGCGCGGACCAGCCCGTCGGCGTCCAGCAGCGCGGACCGGACCCGCGCCAGCCCCGTCTCGAGCTCGACGGCCACCGCTCAGCCCCGCAGCAGGGACGAGACCACGACGATGGCGATCAGCAGCACGAGCGCACCCGGGATGACCAGGCGGCGGTAGCGGGGGTTCACGGGAGCGAGTCTAGGAGGGCGGCCTCGGGGTCTCGCCGGACACCCTGGCGGACGTCGTGGGCCGCCTGCCGGTACGACGTGCCGCGTGCCCGCAGGTAGAGGGCGACGCACAGCAGGGTGCCGCCGATCGACATCAGGCCGCCGCCGATCAGCGCCCACCGGGCCCCGAACGTCTCTCCGACCCACCCGACCAGGGGCGAGCCGATCGGGGTGCCGCCCATGAAGACCATCAGGTAGAGGGCCATCACCCGGCCGCGCAGCTCGCTGGGCACGGTGAGCTGCACGGTCGTGTTCGCCGCGGTGATGGTGGTCATCGCGGTGATGCCGAGCAGCGGGGTGAGCAGCACGAACGTCGGGTAGGTGGGCATCAGCGCGATCACGAGCTCCATGGTCCCGAAGGCGACCGCGGCGAGGATGACCAGCCGCAGCCGGGGGCTGCCCCGACGGGCGGCGAGCAGCGCCCCGGTGAGCGAGCCCAGCGCCATCACCGAGCCGATGATCCCGTACTCGCCGGCCCCCTTGCCGTAGACCTCGGTGGCCATGAGCGCCGAGGTCAGCTGGAAGTTGAGCCCGAAGGTGCCGACGAAGGCCATCACCCCCAGCACCAGCAGGAGGTCGGGCCGTGACCGGACGTAGGAGACACCGTCACGGATCATCCCCTTGCGCCGGCCACCGGGCACGGTCGCGAGGATGCGGTCGCCGTGGATGAGCTGGAGGGCGACCAGGACGGCTCCATAGCTGGCCGCGTTGATCAGGATCACCCAGCCGGTGGCGCTCACCCCGGAGCCGAGCGCGGCGATCATCAGGCCGGCGACGCCCGGGCCGATGATGCGCCCGGCGTTGAAGGACGCCGAGTTGAGGCCGACCGCGTTGCCCAGGTCCTCCGGGGAGACCAGCTCGCCCACGAAGGACTGCCGGGCGGGGGCCTCGAAGGCCGTCGCGGTGCCGAAGGCGAGCGCGATCAGGTAGACGTGCCACGGCTGGGCCACCCCGGTGACGGCGAGCACGCCGAGCACCGCGGCCGGCACCGCCATCGCCACCTGGAGCACCTGCAGCAGGCGGCGGCGGGGGAAGCGGTCGGCGACCGACCCGGCGTACGGCGAGAGCAGCAGGATCGGCAGGAACTGCAGCCCGGTGGTGATGCCGAGCGCGGTGCCGTCGTTGTGGCTGAGCTGCAGGACGAGCCAGTCCTGGGCGACCCGCTGCATCCACGTCCCGACGTTGGAGACGACACCGCCGGCGGCGTAGAGCCGGTAGTTGCGGTGGGACAGGGCGCGGAAGGTCGGACTCAAGCGTTGCTCAGCCTCTCGAGGATCGGGGCGGCGGCGCGCAGCAGGGCACGCTCGTCGGGGGTGAGCTCGCGCAGGCGGTGCACGAGCCAGGCGTCACGGCGGCGGCGGTCGGCCAGCAGGGCGGCCTCGCCGGCCGGGGTCAGCCGGACCACGACCTGCCGGCCGTCGGTGGGATGGGGGTGCCGCTCGACGAGGCCGTCGGCCTCCAGGCAGCCCACGGTGCGGGTCATCGACGGTGGCTGCACGCGCTCGGCGGCGGCCAGCTGACCCAGGGTCCGCCCACCCTCGCGGTAGAGCAGCGCCAGCACGCCGATCGCCCCGACGCTGACCTCGGGATCGGCCTGCTCGGGCGCCTTCTCGGTGCGCAGGCGCCGGTTGAGCCGGGCCACGGAGACCCGCAGGGACGACGCCAGGCCGGCGTCGGAGCGGGAGACCTTCTCGACGGTGGGCATGTCCTTAGCCTAACTCATTAGCCTTGCTAATCAAATGCCGGTGCTAGTCACAACGGGCCAGGACGAAACGGACATCGCTGTCCGTTGGGATGGTTCCGTCAGGAATTGGTCCCGGGACCGGTCCCGGAGGGGGCATCCTGGCCGGAGCCTCGGGGCGCCGCTCAGCATCGCCATCGGGAGGGGCCATGAAACGAGCAGAGGCACAGCTGATCCACGAGCTGCGCAACGCCGCCGCCGTCATCCGCGGAGCCGCCGTCCAGCTCCACGACAACTACGACGCGCTCTCCCCGGGCATGCAGCGCCGGCTCGCCGAGATGGTCGCCCGGCGCAGCGACCTCCTGGTCCGGCTCATCGACGACCTCTCGGTCGTCCACCAGGTCGACCGCGGCGACCTCACCGTCGCGCTGCAGCGGGTCGACCTGGCCGCCCTGGTCCGCAGCGCCCTCGGCGAGCGGACCGCCAGTCCCGGCGTGCGCGTCGTGCTGGAGCTGGCCGAGGACGCGGCGGTCCTCGGCGACCCGCTCCGGCTCACCCAGATCTTCGAGAACCTGCTGAGCAACTCCATCCGGTACGGCGGCACCGAGGTCAGGGTGCGGGTGACCCGCCAGACCCGGACGTGCCTGCTCGAGGTGATCGACAACGGCCCCGGGGTCTCCGCGGAGATCCTCGACACGCTGTTCGAGCCCTACGTGCGCGGACCGGAGTCCAACCGCGTCGGCGGCAGCGGCCTGGGCCTGGCGATCGTGCGCGAGCTGTGCCGGGCCCAGGGAGGCACGGTCCACTACCGCCCCACCGACGGCGAGGGCGCCCACTTCACCGTGGAGCTGCCCGGCGTCGAGCAGCTCCGGTCCGAGCCCGGGCCGGACGTCGCCGACGAGGGCCACACCGTGTCGTTCTGGCAGCAGCAGGACGAGCTGGCGCGCAGCATGGGCGACTACACCGCGCACGGGCTCTCGCGCGGGGAGGCGGTGGTGGTGGCCTGCACGGGCGAGCACCACGGCTGGCTGCGCGCCCACCTGGAGCACCTCGGCGTCGACTACGACGCGGCGGTGGCCCGGGGCCAGCTGGTGCCGGTCGACGCGAGCCAGATGCACCGCGAGCTGCGCCACGGACGGCACATCGACCCCGCGCGCTTCGAGGAGCTGATCGGCGGCACGCTGGAGCGGGTGCGCTCGCGGTGGGCCGGGGTGCGTGCGTTCGGCGAGATCGTCGACCTCTACTGGCGCGAGGGCGAGGGCGCGCTGGCCGTCGAGCTGGAGACGTGCTGGGACGCCCTGCGCGGCCGCGCCCCCTTCCCGCTGCTGTGCGCCTACCAGCTCGGCGCCGACGAGGTCGCCGGCGTGCTCTGCGACTGCCACGACGCCGTCGTCGCCGCCTGAGCCCCCGCGACCGTCCCCGTAGCATCGCGGGATGAGCCTGGCCATGCGCACGACCGACACCGTCCTCCGTCTGCGCCGCGCCGTCGCCGAGCGACGGGCCGCCGATCCCGGCATCCCCGAGCCGGCCCTCCCCCCGCCCTCAGCGCTGCGCGACCACCTGTTCGGGGAGACCCTGGTGGCCGGCTGCCGCGTGCTGCGGCTGACCCCGCGTCACCAGCCCGACGGGGAGCACCTCGTCTACACCCACGGCGGCGGCTACACCGGGCCGCTGCAGGCGGCGCACTGGTGGATGCTGACCCGCCTCCTGCGCGGCACCGGGCTGACCCTCACCGTGCCGCTCTACCCCCTCGCCCCCCAGGGTCACGCCGCCGGCGCCTACGCCTTCCTCGCCCAGGTGTACGACGACGTGGTGGCCGAGGCCGGCGCCGAGCACGTCACGCTGGCCGGTGACTCCGCCGGCGGCGCCCTGGCACTCGGCCAGGCCCAGCAGTACCGCGACCACGCCCGGCCGCTGCCCCGCCAGGTGGTCCTGATCGCACCCTGGCTCGACGCCACGCTGAGCCACCCGCGGGTGCCCGAGCTCGCCCGCCGCGACGCGATGCTCCGGGTGGACCCCCTGGTCGCGGCCGGGCGGCTGTGGGCCCGCGACCTGGACCCGGCCGACCCCCGGGTCAGCCCGGGGGCCGGGTCGGTCGAGGGCCTGCCCCCGGTGCACGTCTTCCAGGGCGGGCGCGACCTGCTCGCCGCCGACGTCGACGACCTGCTGGTCCGGCTGACCGCGGCCGGGAACCCGGGCGGCGCGACGGTCGAGCCGGACGGGTTCCACGTCTACCCCGTGGCCCACTGGACCGCGGAGGGGCGCTCGGCGCTGGGCCGGATCCGGGGCCTGCTGGCCCCCGACCCCGTCGACCGAACGGTGCTCAGCTGACCCCGAAGAGCTGCCGGATCGGGTCGATCGCGAAGTAGACCACGAAGAGCGCGGCCACCACCCACATCAGGCCGTGGATCTCGCGCACCTTGCCGCGGGCGATCTTGACCACGACGTGGGCGATGAAGCCGGCGCCGATGCCGACCGTGATGGTGTAGGTGAACGGCATCAGCACGATGGTCAGGAAGGCCGGGATGGCCACCTCGACGTCGTCCCAGTCGATGTTCTTGACCTGCGTCATCATCAGGAAGCCGACCAGCACCAGGGCCGGGGTGGCCGCCTCGTAGGGGATCACCTCGACCAGCGGGGTGAAGATCGTCGCGAGCAGGAAGAGCGCACCGGTCACCACCGAGGCGAGGCCGGTGCGGGCGCCCTCGCCGACGCCGGAGGCCGACTCGATGTAGGAGGTGTTCGACGAGACCGACGCCGCGCCACCGGCGGCGGCGGCGATCGAGTCGACGATCAGGATCGCCTCCGCCTTCGGGGGGATGCCCTCGGCGTCGAGCAGGCCGGCCTCGGCGCCGATCGCGGTCATCGTGCCCATCGTGTCGAAGAAGTCGGCCAGCATCAGAGTGAAGATCAGCAGCGCGATGCCGACGTACGCCGCAGCGTCGTAGGAGCCCAGCGCGTGGCCCAGCCCGCCGATGTCGTCGAAGATCGACAGGTGCCACAGGTCCTTGGCGTCGGAGAACCCGGGGATGTTGCCGATGTCGCTCGGCAGCTTCGGCACGTTGAGGCCCCAGCCCTTGGGGTTGACGTCGCCGGTGGCCGCGTCGAAGGAGGGTCCGACCTTGGCGACCTTCTCGACGATGATCGCCAGGATCGTGGTGGTGAGGATCGCGATCAGGATCGCGCCCTTGACCTGGCGCACGTAGAGCGTGACGACCAGCACCAGCCCGACGCAGAAGACGAGGATCGGCCAGCCGTCGAGGACCCCGCCGACGCCGAGCTCCACCGGCACCGGTCCGGTCCCGGTGCGCCGCACGAAGCCGGCGTCCACGAAGCCGATCAGCGCGATGAACAGGCCGATGCCCACGCTGATCGCGGTCTTGAGCGAGGTCGGCACGGCGTGGAAGACGGCGGTCCGGAAGCCGGTCAGCACCAGGACCAGGATGATCACGCCCTCGAGGAAGACGAAGGTCATCGCCTCGGTCCAGCTGTACTTGGTGGCGATCGAGTAGGTCACGAACGCGTTGAGGCCCAGACCGGTGGCCAGGGCCAACGGGTACGTGGCGACCACGCCCATCAGGATCGTCATCAGGCCCGCGACCACCGCGGTGGCCAGGGCCACCAGCGCGAGGTTGGGCGCCTCGGTGCTGCCGCCCAGGAAGCGTCCGGTGCCGTCCTTGACGGTGCCGATGATCAGGGGGTTCAGCACGATGATGTAGGCCATCGTGAAGAACGTGACGACGCCACCGCGGACCTCGCGGCCGACGGTGGATCCTCGTTCGCTGATCCGGAAGAACTCGTCCACTGCTCGTGGTCCTCTCGCACGCCGGGCATGCCGGGCCCAGCGGCCGGGCAGGTGTGGGAGGCATGTTGCCAGACACCGATGTCGCCGGTGTTTCCGGTCCTGGGTTAGCGTCGGACCCGTGGAGCCCCTCGACCCGACCGACCCCGTCGCGCCCGCCGGCGACGCCGTCCCCGTCGCCGGCACCCACGAGATCGGCAACCGGACCTACCTGATCGCCGACGTCGCGCCGCTCGACGTCACCGGGGTGCGCACGATCGGGGTGGGCACGCTGCTGTTCGGGCTCGCCTTCGTGATGCTGCTGCCGTTCTACGGCCAGCTCCAGGACGCCGGCCGCGGCTGGTGGCTGTGGACCTGCCTGACCGGCTTCGGCCTCGGCGCCTTCGGCTTCGACTTCTGTCGCCGCCGCGCCCGTCACCTGCGCTCGGAAAGCTGAGCGGGCGACTCACCGGGTCTCGTGGCTCACGCTGCGCGTTCGCACCTCGACCTCCGGCCGCCTCACGACAGGTCGGCGAGCACCGCCTGAGCGCACCGGCGCCCCGAGACCAGGGCGCCCTGGATCGAGCTGGTGTCGCGGTGGTCCCCGGCGACGTAGAGGGTCTCCCCGGCCGAGGTCAGCCGCACGGGCTTGCGGAAGGAGTGCGGTGCGGTCATCGCGGGCAGCGCGTGGGGCACGTCGTACGTCGCGATCCGCTCCCAGCCGGTCGCGTCCTGGCCGTGCAGCTGGCTGAGGATCTCAAGCAGCGCCGGCTCCTCGGGCACCGTCCGCCCGGCCCCGTGCACGACGGAGGTCGAGACCAGGGCGCGCCCCGGCGGCGCGTACGACGGGGCGGCCGCGGAGAGCACGATGGTGTTGGCCACCGGCGACCCGTCCGCGTCCACCACCAGCGTGCTGCGCTGGTCGGGCCACACCGGCGCCGCGTGGTAGACCGTCGTGACGCCGCGGGCCTCCGGCGGCGTCCCGAGCCCGGGGACGAGCCGGGAGGCGCTCCAGGCGTCGGCGGCGACCACGACCGCGTCGGCGGCGACCGGGCCGGCGGCGGTGTCGACGCCGTCGGAGCGCACGGCGGTGACCGGCGTGCCCAGGCGCAGGGCGCCCGCGGGCAGCGCGGCGGCGACCTGCTCGGGGAGCGCCTGCATGCCTGCGGCGGGGACGGTGGAGTGGCCGCGGGCGAACATCCGCATCATCAGGTCCAGGAAGCGACGCGAGGTGGTGAACTCGGTCTCCAGGACGACGCCGGTGAAGAACGGGCGGAGCACCGACTCGACGGTCTCCTGGCTGATCCCGGCCTCGGCCCAGGCCTCGCTGGCGGGCAGGTCGGGGCGGGCGCGGAGCCGGTCCGCGGGCAGGGCGGCGCAGGCGGCGGCGTACGCCCCGAGCCGCAGCTTCTGGCCCAGGTCCAGCAGCGGCGAGGTGGCCAGGGCGAAGGCGTCCGTCGGTGCGGACAGCGGGTTGCCCACCCGCACGAGCCGGTCGTGGCGGCGGACGACCACCGCGTCGTCCATCCGGCGCAGGTCGAGGGCGGCGACGTCGACGACCTCGCGGACCTCGGGGTAGCCGTCGTTGAGCACCTGGAAGCCGTGGTCGAGCAGGAACCCGTCGACCCGGTCGGTCCGGATGCGGCCGCCGACGGCATTGGCCGCCTCGAGCACGGTCACACTGCGTCCGGCGCGGACCAGCGCGCGGGCGCAGGTCAGCCCGGCCAGGCCGGCCCCCACGACGACGACGTCGGTCTTCTCCACGGTGCTGCTCCTCGGGGTGTCGGGGACGGGCGGGGTCGGTCAGGACGGCCGGACGAACCAGCGTCCCAGCAGGGTGCCGTCCTGCTCCAGCAGGACGCGCAGGTCCAGGGTCGCGTCGAGGTCCGGGCCGGCCGCAAGGCGGAGGTGGTCCCCCGCGACCAGCCGGGGCACGAGGGTGTGGCACAGCTCGTCGACGAGGCCGGCGGCGAGGAGGTCGCCGAAGAGGTGCGGGCCGCCCTCGCTGTGCAGGAGCCGCAGCCCGCGCCCGTGCAGGGCGGCGACCATGGCGGCCAGGTCGACCTCGTCGTCGCCGGCGACGACGACGTGGTCCTCGCCGAGCAGGTCGCGGGCGGCGGCGAGACCGGGCGAGGCGGCGCAGGTGGCGAGCAGCACGGCCCCGGGCCGCGCGCCCTGCAGCCGCTCGGGCACCTCACCGCGGCGGGAGACCAGCACCAGGGGCTTGTCGAACGGTCCGTAGCCCTCGGTCCGCGCCGTGCCGGCCCCGACGACCACGGCGCCGGCCGAGCCGCGGAGCAGGTGGAAGACGCGCCCGTCGGCCTCGTTGTTGATGCCGCCGCTGCGGCCGTCGGACCCCTGCGCGGCGCCGTCGACGGTCGAGACGAAGTTGACCCGCAGCCACGGGGTCCGCGGCACGTCGTACAGGGACCGGAGGTCGTCGTCGCTCAGGTCGCTCCCGTCCGGGGCACGGCCGGTCTCGCGGTCCAGGAGCAGGTGCACGGGCCGATCATGCCAGGCACGCCCAACGCGTCCCGGGGCGACGGCCGGAGAGGCCGACGCCCCCGACGAGCGGTGCTCGTCGGGGGCGCGGATGCTGACCTACGGGGGGTCGGGTCAGCCGATCGCCGTCTCCAGGGAGACCGAGTCGAGGCCGTGGGCTCCTGCGACGGGGGCGTTGGTCAGGGCACCGTCGTGGGTGTTGAGGCCCAGGGCCAGGGAGTGGTCCTCGCGGCACGCGGCCTGCCAGCCCTTGTTCGCCAGCGCCACCGCATAGGGCAGGGT
>JBGAFN010000002.1:0-571328 GCA_044227235.1 Marmoricola sp.
ACGCTGTCACCGTGGAGGTCCTGGTCGGGTTCTCCTACGACCGCGCCGAGGAGGCCGTCCGGGCCGCGATCATCGCCGCCGACCCGGCCGCGGCCGAGGAACGCCGCCGGGTCGAGGCCGAACGCCGCTACGTCTCCCTGGGCCGCTCCACCGACCACGGACTACGCCACCTGATCGCCCGCCTCACCGCCCCCGACGCCGCCCGCCTCGACGCCATCCTCGACACCCTCGCCGACCTCCTCGAGGACCCCGACCCCACCGACCAGCAGGATTCGGAGGCCACCCACCGGGCCGACCAGCCCCACCAGCCGACGGACCGGCCCAACCGGGCGAACAAGCAGGCCGACATGGCCGGCAAGCAGACCGACACGGCAGGCAGGCAGGCCGACGAGCAGGCCGACAAGGACGCCCGCCGCTCCGCGGCGCTGGGACTGCTGGCCAACCCAGCCGCAGCGTGCCTGGCCCTGGCCACCCGCGCTGGCATCAGCCCTCCTGCCAGCGCCTCCGACCCTGCCAATCCTGCCGAGCCTGCCGAGCCCGCCAATCCCGCCGGGCCCGCCGGGCCCGCCAGGCCGGCGGATCCTGGGACGGTGTTGGCCCGGGTGCGGGAGGAGTTCCCCGAGGCCACCCTGGTCGACCTCGCGGCCGCCATGGGTCGGGCGTTGCGCGACCTCACCGGCCTGTCCGGGCCTCAGCTGGCACAGCGGGTCGCCCCGAAGACCACCCTCTACCTCCACGTCGCGGCCGAGGCGGTGGCCGGGGTGCCCGGCACCGAGGTCGCCCGCGGCGAGGGCCCCCGCGGTCAGAGCCTCGGACCGGCCACCCTGACCCAGGTCCGCGAGTGGCTGACCGGGTCCCGGGTCACCCTGCGGCCGGTCATCGACCTCAACGCCCAGATGTCAGCGGCCTCCTACGAGATCCCCCGCCGCCTGCGCGAGCAGGTCATCCTCACCCACCCCGTCGAGGTCTTCCCCTACGGCACCTGCCCCAGCCGCGCCACCGACCACGACCACACCATCCCCTACCAGCCAACAGGGACAGGCAGCACCGGGAACAGCAGGGGCGGGCCGACCGCGACCGGGAACCTCGGCCCCCTGGGCCGCCACCAGCACAACCTCAAGACCCACGCCCCCGGCTGGGAACACCACCAACCCCTGCCCGGACTCTTCCTCTGGAAGACCCCCACCGGACGCTGGTACCAGGTCGACCACCACGGCACCCGACCCCTCGGCACCCACACCCCACCCATCATCGAGCAGCAACGCACCCCCCGACCCACCCGCAGCCACGTCCTCACCGCCTGAGGGGGCGGCTCAGTCGGTGGACTCTCCCTTCCAGGTGGCCAGGTGCTTGGCGGTGTCCACGTAGTGCCGGATCGAGGTGACCAGGCCGTCGGCGTTCACCCTCCACACGTGGATCGCGTCATCCTGCATCGTGCCGCCGGCCGGGGAGGTGGTCCGGATGTCGATGAAGGCGACCACCGTGTGCTCGTCGGCGACGAGGTCGACCACCCGGAAGTGCTCCATGCGGTACTGGCCGAGCTCGGCGAAGAACCCGCTGATCTCCTCGTGGCCACGGCGGGCGACGAACAGCGGGTGTCCCGCCCGCTGCGTGCTGGTGGGCAGGGCGTCGTCGTCGAAGACGGCGTCCTCGGCGAGCAGGCCCAGCAGGGTCGGGACGTCGCCGCGGCCGAACGCCTCGTAGACGGCACTGACGGTGGCGAGCGCGGTGCCGGGCAGGGTGCCGGGGGTGGTGGTCGTGGTCATCGGAGGCTCCTCGGGTCGGGATCCGGGCTCGGTCGAGCCCGTACGACGACCCTCCCGCGCGGCGGCCCGACCCGGCATCGGTCGGATGACCTATCCGGGCGGGGCCGGCGGGAGCAGCCCGTGCTCGACCGCCCAGACCGCGACGCCCGCGCGGGTCCGCAGCCCGGTCTTGTCGTACACGTGGGCGAGGTGGTGGCCGACCGTCCGCTCGGAGATGACCAGCTCGGCCGCGATCTGCCGGTTGGTCAGGCCGCGGGCCGTGAGCTGCAGGACCTCGACCTCGCGGGCGGAGAGGGCCGGAGCGGAGGGTGCCGGGCGTCGTGCCGGGGGCCGGCCGGACCCGGCGAGGACGAGGTCGACCGCCTCCCCGTCAAGCAGGCCGGCGGCGACCGCCGACCGGAGCCGGTCCGCGACCTCCGCGGGCGCGAGCGCCCCTCGTCCGGGACGCGGTTCGACCCAGCCGGCGTACGCCTCGGCCGCCTCGAGAATCCTGGCGGTGCGCGGGACCGCGCGTGCGGGCGGCAGCTCGGGGGAGCGTTCCCAGCCGCGGTAACCGCCCTCGGCGAATGCGGGGTGGTGCGCGGCCGCCCCGCGGGTCAGCGGTTCGAGCTCGCGCAGCGACGGGCAGCGCTCGAGGATGCGCCGGGTCCAGTAGCCGTGCAGCCGCAGCCGCTCCCGGTCGGCGACGCCGAGCGGCGCCGCCCGGTCCAGCACGGCACTCGGGACCACGACGCAGCCCAGGTTGTGCAGATGGCCCGCACACACCACGGCGGCGGTCTCCTCGGCGGTCAGGTCCCCGGCCGCTGCGGCCCGCCCGGCCAGCGACGCCACCTGGGCGCTGTGCCCCACCAGATGGGTGCTCTTCAGGTCCGCCACCAGGCCGAGCACGCCGGCCAGCCGCCCCAGGTCCGCGCCCTGCGCCACCTGGTGCGGCTCGGGCTCCCGCCCGAGCACGGCCTCGAGCAGGTCCGGTTCGGCAGTCGCCGCGAGCAGCTCCTCGGCCCGCTCCGCGAAGGCTTCGGCAAGGACCGGGTCCAGCTGCCCTCCGGCGCGTCGGCGCACCTCGTCCCGAGCCGCGGCCGCCCCGGTGCGACCGGGAGTGTCCAGGCCGGCGGCGGCGAGGACGCCCTGCTCGGCGACGTGGAGCAGCCGGGTCACCACGGGCAGCTCCGCCCCCGACCGGCCGTGGGGGAGTCCGTGGCCGTCGTACCGCTCGTACACGTGGCGCAGTGCCGCGACCACGTCGGAGGAGCCGGTCATCACCGGCGCCAGCCGCTCGCTGACCTCGCAGCCGGTCCCGGTCGCCACCGGGCCGACCGTGGGGGCGATCTCCAGGAACGTCCTGGCCATCTCGTTGCCGGCGGAGCCCCACTCGCCGAACCGGGCGAGCTGGGTGCCGAACACCTCGGGGTCGCCGGGGTCCAGCGTGTGGAAGGCCCGCTGGAACGCGGTGTCGTCCTCGAACCACGACGCGTTCTCGGGGGCGTGCGCCGTGCACCCGACCGCGTAGAGCAGCGCGCTGGTGAACAGGGTCGCGCGCACGGGTGGCTCGAGGTCCAGCGCGGCGGCCAGACCGTCCGCCACCAGGCAGACCCGCAGGCCCTTCTCGAACGGCATCCCGGTGGCCAGGTCGGTGGTCAGCGACAGCGCGGCGAGCACCTCGGCGACACGGCTGGCGGGCACGGCCGTCAGCGTAGACCGGAGACCGGATCGTTTTCTTGACTCGTTCCAGAAAAGGTGGTTGTGTCGGCGGCATGCGGATCGACCCGACGGACCTGTTGCGCGAGCACGGTCTTCGGGTGACCCGGCAGCGCGTCGCCGTGATCGAGGCGCTGGCCGCGGAGCCGCACGCCGGCGCGGACGCGATCATCGGCCGCGCCCGCCAGGCCGTCGACTCCCTCTCCACCCAGGCGGCGTACGACGTGCTGCACGCGCTGACCGACGCCGGCATCGTCCGCCGGATCCAGCCGGCCGGCTCGGTCGCCCGCTACGAGCTCCGGGTCGGCGACAACCACCACCACGTCGTCTGCCGCGAGTGCGGTGCCGTCGGCGACATCGACTGCGCCACCGGCACGACGCCCTGCCTCACCCCCTCCGGCCTCGAGGTCACCTCGCCCGGCTTCGTCGTCGACGAGGCCGAGGTGACCTACTGGGGCCTGTGCTCCACCTGCACCACCCGACACCGAACCGGAAGGAACTCCCATGGCTGAGCACGACGCCGTCGTCGGCGACATGAACTCGGAGGAGAGCGAGGGCTGCCCCGTCGCCCACGCTCCCAAGCACCCCACCGAGGGAGCGGGCAACCGCGACTGGTGGCCCGAGCAGCTCAACCTGAAGATCCTGCGCAAGAACCCGCCGGTCGCCAACCCGCTCGGCGGCGACTTCGACTACGCCGCAGCCTTCGAGTCCCTCGACCTGGCCGCCGTGAAGCAGGACATCGCAGAGGTGCTGACCACCTCGCAGGACTGGTGGCCCGCCGACTTCGGCCACTACGGGCCGTTCATGATTCGGATGGCCTGGCACAGCGCCGGCACCTACCGGATCAGCGACGGCCGGGGCGGAGCCGGCGCCGGCATGCAGCGCTTCGCGCCGCTCAACAGCTGGCCCGACAACGCCAACCTGGACAAGGCCCGTCGCCTGCTCTGGCCGGTCAAGAAGAAGTACGGCCAGAAGCTCTCGTGGGCCGACCTGATGGTGCTCACCGGCAACGTCGCCCTGGAGACGATGGGCTTCGAGACCTTCGGCTTCGCCGGCGGCCGCGCCGACGTCTGGGAGCCCGACGAGGACGTCTACTGGGGTCCGGAGGACACCTGGCTCGGCGACGAGCGCTACACCGGCGACCGCGAGCTCGAGAACCCGCTCGCCGCGGTGCAGATGGGGCTCATCTACGTGAACCCCGAGGGCCCCAACGGGAACCCCGACCCGCTGGCCTCCGCGCGCGACATCCGCGAGACGTTCCGCCGGATGGCGATGAACGACGAGGAGACCGTCGCCCTGATCGCCGGCGGCCACACCTTCGGCAAGACCCACGGTGCGGCCGACCCGGACCAGTACGTCGGCCGGGAGCCCGAGGGCGCCCCGCTCGCCGAGCAGGGCCTGGGCTGGAAGAACAGCTATGGCACCGGGGCGGGCGCCGACACCATCACCAGCGGCCTCGAGGTCACCTGGACCACGACCCCGACCCGCTGGAGCAACAACTTCTTCGAGAACCTCTTCGGCTACGAGTGGGAGCTCACGACGAGCCCGGCCGGAGCCCAGCAGTGGAAGCCGAAGGGCGGCGCCGGCGAGGGCACCGTCCCCGCCGCGCACGACGCCGACGCCCGGATCGCCCCGAGCATGCTCACCACCGACCTGGCACTGCGCTTCGACCCGATCTACGAGCCGATCTCGCGGCGCTTCCTGGAGAACCCCGCCGAGTTCGCGGACGCCTTCGCCCGCGCCTGGTTCAAGCTGACCCACCGCGACATGGGCCCGATCCAGCGCTACCTCGGCCCCGAGGTCCCGCAGGAGACCCTGCTCTGGCAGGACCCGGTGCCCGCCCGCGACCACGAGCTGGTCACCGCCGCCGACGTCGCCTCGCTCAAGGAGCAGGTGCTCGCCTCCGGCCTGACCGTCTCCCAGCTGGTGTCGGTCGCCTGGGCGGCCGCGTCGAGCTTCCGGGGCAGCGACAAGCGGGGCGGCGCCAACGGCGGCCGGATCCGGCTCCAGCCGCAGAGCAGCTGGGAGGTCAACGACCCCGAGCAGCTCGCGTCCGTGGTGAGCGCGCTGGAGGGCATCCAGGAGTCCTTCAACGCCGGGCGCACCGACGGCACCAAGGTCTCCTTCGCCGACCTCGTCGTGCTCGCCGGCGCTGCTGCGGTCGAGAAGGCCGCCGCCGACGCCGGGTACTCGGTGCAGGTCCCGTTCACCCCGGGACGCACCGACGCCACCCAGGAGCAGACCGACGTGGAGTCGTTCTCGGCCCTCGAGCCGACCGCCGACGGCTTCCGCAACTACCTCGGCAAGGCCCACAAGCTGCCCGCCGAGTACCTGCTGATCGACCGCGCCAACCTGCTCACCCTCAGCGCCCCCGAGATGACCGTGCTCGTCGGCGGGCTGCGGGTGCTCGGCGCCAACACCGGCCAGTCTGCGCACGGCGTCCTCACCCAGCGCCCCGGCACGCTGACGAACGACTTCTTCGTCAACCTGCTCGACCTGGGCACCCGGTGGTCGGCGACGTCGGAGGCGGAGGACACCTTCGAGGGCCGGGACGCCGCCACCGGCGAGGTCCGCTGGACCGGCACCCGGGCCGACCTGGTGTTCGGCTCGAACTCCGAGCTCCGCGCCGTCGCCGAGGTCTACGCCAGTGACGACGCGGCGGAGAAGTTCGTCGCCGACTTCGTCGCCGCCTGGGCCAAGGTCATGGACCTCGACCGGTACGACGTCGCCTGAGCCAACCTGAGGTCACCTGACCCCCGGCGGCGTTCCTCGGACGCCGTCGGGGGTACGTCCTGGGGGACACCGACCCCAGGAGACCCCATGAGCGACGACGACGTCCGCACCGGATCCACGACCACCACCGGCGCCCCCGCCGGGAGCGACCGCAACTCCCTCACCCTCGGCGCGGACGGGCCGATCCTGCTCCACGACCGGCACTTCCTCGACCAGATGGCCCACTTCAACCGCGAGCGGGTGCCGGAGCGGAACGTGCACGCGAAGGGCTCCGGCGCCTTCGGGGTCTTCGAGGCCACCGAGGACGTCTCGCACCTCACCAAGGCCGCGCTGTTCCAGCCGGGGGTGACCACCGAGATGCTCGCCCGGTTCTCCACCGTGGCCGGTGAGCAGGGGTCGCCCGACACCTGGCGGGACCCGCGCGGCTTCGCGCTGAAGTTCTACACGACCGAGGGCAACTACGACCTGGTCGGCAACAACACCCCGGTCTTCTTCATCCGCGACACCATGAAGTTCCCGCACTTCATCCGCTCCCAGAAGCGCCGTGGCGGCCCGGGGCTGCGCGACAACGACATGCAGTGGGACTTCTGGACGCTCAACCCGGAGTCGACCCACCAGGTCACCTACCTGATGGGGGACCGCGGCATCCCGGCGTCGTACCGGACCATGAACGGCTACGGCTCGCACACCTTCCTCTGGGTCAACGGGGCAGGCGAGCGGAGCTGGGTGAAGTACCACTTCCACTCCCGCCAGGGCGTGCGGAACCTGACCCAGGAGGCTGCCAACAGGCTCGCCGGCGAGGACTCCGACTTCCACCGCCGCGACCTGCACCAGGCCATCGCCGACGGCGACTTCCCGCAGTGGGACCTCTTCGTCCAGGTGATGCCCTACGAGGACGCCCGGACCTACCGGCTCAACCCGTTCGACCTGACCAAGGTCTGGCCGCACGCCGACTACCCGCTGACCAAGGTCGGCGTGATGACGCTGAACCGCAACCCGGACAACTTCTT
Organism: Marmoricola sp.; assembly: GCA_044227235.1. GTDB lineage: Bacteria > Actinomycetota > Actinomycetes > Propionibacteriales > Nocardioidaceae > Marmoricola_A. The sequence goes on from JBGAFN010000002.1 coordinate 7,208, forward strand.
CGCCCAGGTGGAGCAGGCCGCCTTCGAGCCCAGCGCGGTCGTGCCCGGGATCGGGTTCAGCCCGGACAAGATGCTGCTGGGCCGGGTCTTCTCCTACTCCGACACCCACCGCTACCGGATCGGGCCCAACTACCTCCAGCTGCCGGTGAACCGCCCGCGCGTCGAGGGCCACAACACCTACACCTTCGACGGTCCGATGGCCTACGAGCACTCCGGCGACCAGGCCGTCTACGCCCCCAACTCGCAGGGGCGCGGCTACAGCGACGAGACCGGCGCGGTCGAGGACGGCTGGGAGGCCGACGGCCAGATGGTCCGCCAGGCCTACACGCTGCGCGAGGACGACGACGACGTCAGCCAGGCCCGCGTGCTGCTGACCGAGGTCTTCGACGACGCCCAGCGTGACCGGTTCGTCGACAACGTCGCCGGCCACCTGCTCGGCGGGGTCAGCGAGGAGATGCTGCCGCGGGTCTACGCCTACTGGGCCGCGGTCGACGCCGACATCGCCAAGCGCATCGAGGAGGCCGTGCACAGCGGCCGCCCGGTGGGACCCGCGCCCCACGAGACCGACGCCGAGGGCGTCATCTGAGGAGATCCCACGGTCCGGGGCGGCGCGGCCCTACCGTGAGCGGGTGAGCCCTCCCGCCTCCGCTCCGGTACGCCGCCGCTTCGGGCCCGCTGCGGTGGCGGCCACCGGGGTCGCCGGCTTCGTGGTCGGTCTGGCCACCGCGGGCGTCCTGGGCACCACCGCCGCCGCCCCGAGCGCGGCCCCGACGTCCGCCCCGACCTCGCCGCCCCCCACGAGCGGGGTCGCCGCCCGTCCTCCGTGGGTGCTCGCCCCGGCCACCGTCGTGCGGCCCCGCCCGGCCGCCGCGCGGCTCCCGCTCGGGGGTCGCACCCTGCCGCCCGACCTCTTCTTCGTGGCGTACTACGGCACCGCCGGGACCGGGTCGCTGGGCGTGCTGGGGGAGGCCTCCCCGGAGCGGATCATCGGTCGGCTGCGCCGGGCCGCGGCGCCGTACGCCGGTCCGGGGCGCCGGGTGCAGCCGGTCTTCGAGCTGATCGTGAGCATCGCCGACCGCAGCCCGGGCCCGGACCGCGACTTCAGCCACGACCTGGGCCGCGCCCAGGTCGCCCGCTACGTCCGGGCCGCGCACCGGCTCGGCGTGCTCCTCGTCCTCGACGTGCAGCCGGGGCGCTCGCGCTTCCTGCCGCTCGTCCGCCGCTGGGCCTGGGCGCTGCGCGACCCGTGGGTCGGCCTGGCCCTCGACCCGGAGTGGCGGGTCCGTGCGCCGCACCGCCCCGCCGAGGTGGTCGGTCACTCCTCGGCCGCCGAGATCGACGCCGCCACCGGCTGGCTCGCCCGGCTGGTCCGCACCGAGCGGCTGCCGCAGAAGCTGGTCCTGGTCCACCAGTTCCGGCGCGAGATGGTGCCCGACCTGGCTCGCGTCCGGGCCCGGCCGGGGCTGGTGCTGGTGCAGCACGTGGACGGGTTCGGCACCCGGCAGCAGAAGCTCGCGACGTACCACCACGTGGCCCGCCCGGGTCGGTTCCGGATGGGCTTCAAGCTCTTCTACGACGAGGACCGGCGCCTCCTGCACGCCCGGGACGTGCTGGCCGTGCGACCCCGGGTCAGCCTGGTCAGCTACCAGTAGCCGTCGGGGTTAAGGATCCGCCGGGGCCTGCCGATGAGGGGGCGTGCCTCCTGACCGCTCCGCCAGCCTCGTCGGCGTCGTCGTCGTGCGCGGGGGCGCCCTGCCGCTGACCCAGCGGCGGCTGCCGCGCCGGGCCGAGGTCTCGCTCGGGCGTCGCGACCGGCACGGCTTCGCGCTCACCAGCGAGTGGGCGCCGCTCGACCTGGCCTCGTTCCAGCCGGTCGAGGAGGGGTGGCTGGTCACCAACCACCACCGGGGCCGGATGCGGGTCGAGTCGGACTGGGTCGACGTGGGCCACCTGCAGCTCCTCACCGGCGGCATCGCGATGCTCCAACGCGGCGAGGTCCGCGTCTCCTGGCCCGACCTGGACAAGCCGCTCACCGTCGGGGTGACGATCCGGACCCGACGGATGGACGACCGGCTGCTCCCGTACGTCGTGGACAGCCGGATCGACGGCCAGCCGGTGCCCGAGGCGGGCAGCTACCTGGGCATGAAGGACGCCCCGATGTCCTCGGCCCTGCGCTACCGGCTCGCGGTGCTGTTCCGGCACCTCATCGAGGGCGAGCCCGAGCCGCTGCACCTGCTCAAGCGGCGCGCGGAGTTCCTGGGGATCGCCGAGGACGACCTGGCCGACGCCGCCCACCGCTACCGCCGCCGGCTCAACGCGGTCCGCGGTCTGGACCTCGACGACCTCGACGTCCTCGGCGACTACCTGGTCAAGGAGACCGGCGAGCTCACCCGGTGCGACCTCGACCCCTGAGCCAGCGTCCACGGAACGGGACGGGCGTTCCACATCTTGGGACGCGTGCCACACTTCCTTGACGGAGGACGGTCGGGACAGGGACCGTTGGCCCATGCGTTCCCACCTTCTCGTACCGGCGCGACGCGTCTGACGGCCCCGGACACCACGCACGGGCCACTAGCGCGTCCTCCCTCGCACGCCCCTCCGGGGTAGCGAGGGTTTTTTGTTGGGTGAGAATGGCATGTCGACCAGCACGAACCAGGAAGGCGAGCAATGAGCGAGCACTCCGCTCCGGCGACGGAGACGGTGACCGGCGCCCAGAGCCTGATCAAGGCCCTCGAGGCCGCCGGGGCCGAGAACGTCTTCGGCATCCCCGGTGGCGCGATCCTCCCGGCGTACGACCCGCTCTACGACTCGGTCAAGCTCCGCCACATCCTGGTGCGCCACGAGCAGGGCGCGGGCCACGCGGCCCAGGGCTACGCGGTGGCGACCGGCAAGGTCGGCGTCTGCATGGCCACCTCCGGGCCCGGGGCGACCAACCTGGTCACCCCGCTGGCCGACGCGCACATGGACTCGGTCCCGATCGTGGCGATCACCGGCCAGGTCGCGAGCAGCTCGATCGGCACCGACGCCTTCCAGGAGGCGGACATCCGCGGCATCACGATGCCGATCACCAAGCACAACTTCCTGGTCACCGACCCGGCCGACATCCCCCGCACCGTCGCGGAGGCGTTCTACATCGCCTCCACCGGCCGCCCCGGCCCGGTGCTGGTCGACGTCTCCAAGGACGCGATGCAGGCGATGACCACCTTCCGGTGGCCGACCGAGCTCAACCTGCCCGGCTACCGCCCGGTGACCCGCCCGCACGCCAAGCAGGTCCGCGAGGCCGCCCGGCTGATCGTCGACTCCCGTCGGCCCGTGCTCTACGTCGGCGGCGGCGTGATCCGCTCCGGCGCCGCGAAGGAGCTGCGGATGCTGGCCGAGGCCACCGGCATCCCGGTGGTCACCACGCTGATGGCGCGCGGCGCCTTCCCCGACAGCCACCCGCAGCACCTCGGCATGCCCGGCATGCACGGCACCGTCGCCGCGGTCGGCGCGCTCCAGCGCAGCGACCTGATCATCAGCCTCGGCGCCCGCTTCGACGACCGGGTGACCGGCCAGCTGTCGAGCTTCGCGCCGCTGGCCAAGGTGATCCACGCCGACATCGACCCCGCGGAGATCGGCAAGAACCGGTACGCCGACGTGCCGATCGTGGGCGACTGCCGCGAGGTCATCGCCGACCTCATCGTCGCGCTGCAGGCCGAGAACGAGGCCGGCCGCGAGGGCGACTACGAGGGCTGGGTCGCCGACCTCGCCGCGATGAAGAAGAAGTACCCGCTCGGCTACGACACCCCCGCCGACGGCTCGCTCGCCCCCCAGTACGTGCTGGAGCGGCTCGGCCGGATCGCCGGGCCCGAGGCGATCTACGTCGCCGGCGTCGGGCAGCACCAGATGTGGGCCAGCCACTTCGTGGGCTACGAGAACCCGCGCACCTGGATCAACTCCGGCGGCCTGGGCACGATGGGCTTCTCGGTGCCCGCCGCGATGGGCGCCAAGGTCGGCCGGCCCGAGGCGACCGTGTGGTCCATCGACGGCGACGGCTGCTTCCAGATGACCAACCAGGAGCTCGCCACCTGCGCGATCGAGGGCATCCCGATCAAGGTCGCCATCATCAACAACGAGTCGCTCGGCATGGTCCGGCAGTGGCAGACGCTCTTCTACAACGAGCGCTACTCCAACACCGACCTGCAGTCCAAGCGGATCCCGGACTTCGTCAAGCTGGCCGACGCCTACGGCTGCGTGGGTCTGGCCTGCGACTCGCCCGACGACGTCGACTCGACCATCGCCAAGGCGATGGAGATCAACGACGTCCCGGTCGTGGTGGACTTCCGGGTGCACCGCGACGCGATGGTGTGGCCCATGGTCGCGGCCGGCACCAGCAACGACGACATCAAGTTCGCGCGGGACCTCGCCCCCGCATGGGACGCCGACGAGCTCTGAGGACGACTGCACAGATGAGCAAGCACACCCTCTCCGTCCTGGTCGAGAACAAGCCCGGCGTGCTGGCCCGTGTGGCCGGCCTGTTCAGCCGTCGCGGCTTCAACATCGACAGCCTGGCGGTCGGCCCGACCGAGCACCCCGAGGTCTCACGGATGACCATCGTGGTCAGCGTCGAGGGCTCCCCGCTCGAGCAGGTGACCAAGCAGCTCAACAAGCTGATCGAGGTCATCAAGATCGTCGAGCTCGACAGCTCCGCCTCGGTGGCCCGCGAGCTGCTGCTGGTCAAGGTCAAGGCCGACAACGCCACTCGCGGCCAGGTGCTCGAGATCGTCCAGCTCTTCAAGGCCAAGGTCGTCGACGTGGCCACCGACGCCGTCACCATCCAGGTCGTCGGCAACGCCGACAAGCTCGGCGACTTCCTGCGGGTCGTCGAGCCGTTCGGGGTGCGCGAGCTCGTCCAGTCCGGCATGGTCGCGATCGGCCGGGGCTCCCGGTCCATCACCGAGCGCACCCTCAAGCCGGTGCCGGTCCCGGCACCCCCCGCCGCAGTCTGAACCACCCCGAAAAACAATCAGAAGGAGAGCCCTGAAGTGGCTGAGATGTTCTACGACGACGACGCCGACCTGGCGGTCATCCAGGGCCGTACGGTCGCGGTGCTGGGCTACGGCAGCCAGGGCCACGCGCACTCGCTGTCCCTGCGCGACAGCGGCGTCGACGTCCGGGTCGGCCTGCCCGAGGGCTCCAAGAGCCGCGCCAAGGCGGAGGCCGAGGGCCTGAAGGTGCTCACCCCGGCCGAGGCGTGCGCCGAGGCCGACCTGATCATGATCCTCGCCCCCGACCACGTGCAGCGGAAGCTGTACGCCGAGTCCGTCGAGCCCAACCTGACCCCGGGCAAGGCGCTCTTCTTCGGGCACGGCTTCAACATCCGGTTCGGCTACATCACCCCGCCCGAGGGCGTCGACGTGTGCATGGTCGCCCCCAAGGGCCCCGGCCACCTCGTCCGCCGCGAGTTCTCCGAGGGCCGCGGCGTCCCGGTGCTCGTCGCGGTCGAGAAGGACGCGACCGGCAAGGCCTGGGAGCTCGCGCTCTCCTACGCCAAGGCGATCGGCGGCCTGCGTGCCGGCGGCATCAAGACCACCTTCACCGAGGAGTGCGAGACCGACCTGTTCGGCGAGCAGGCCGTCCTGTGCGGGGGTGCGAGCCAGCTGGTGATGTACGGCTTCGAGACCCTGATCGAGGCGGGCTACCAGCCCGAGGTCGCCTACTTCGAGTGCCTCCACGAGCTCAAGCTGATCGTCGACCTCATGTACGAGGGCGGCATCGCCAAGCAGCGCTGGTCGGTCTCCGACACCGCCGAGTACGGCGACTACGTCTCCGGTCCCCGGGTCATCGACGAGCGGGTCAAGCAGAACATGCAGGCCGTCCTCGCCGACATCCAGAACGGCTCCTTCGCCAAGCGCTTCATCGACGACCAGGACGCCGGCGCGCCGGAGTTCAAGGAGCTGCGCGCCAAGGGCGAGCAGCACCCGATCGAGGCCACCGGCCGTGAGCTGCGCAAGCTCATGAGCTGGGTCAAGAGCCACGACTCGGACTACGTCGAGGGCACCGCCACCCGCTGAGCCCCCTGCACACGGCATCTCCCCGCGGCGTACCGTGGGGAGATGCCGTTCTGGCGTCGGACCCCGCGCCCGTCGCAGCCGGAGCCCTTCCGCGAGTGGACCCCGTACTGCGACCGGTTGATCCTGTCCGGGTCGTTCGCCGACGACGAGGAGACCCGGCAGACCCGGGAGCAGCGCACCGACCTCGACGTCTCGTGGGTGCCCGGCTACGCCGCCTACCACGGGGACGACGGCGCCGTCACGCGCTGACCCCAGCGGTCCAGGCCGGTCGGGCCCGGAGCGATCCGCCGGGCCGCCCTGGGCGAACCCTGTGTTGTTGCCTATAGTTCGCAACAAGGAGTGACCCGCAGCAACGGGTCGCTCGGGTGACGAGCAGGAGGACCGATGGCTGACCAAGCGACCGTCGTACCGACGCCGACGCAGGCGTCCCCCGGCTCGTCCTGGCAGCAGTTCCGGCGCAGCCTCAGCGCCGCGGACCGGCGCTCGCTGGCGGGGATGGCCGCCTTCGTGGTGCTGCTGCACGTCGTCGGCTTCGGCCTGCTGCTCGGGCTGGTCGTCCCCCAGCACCTCGCACTCGGCGGCGAGCGCCCCGTCTTCACGGTCGGGGTCGGGATCCTGGCCTACACCTTCGGCATGCGGCACGCCTTCGACGCCGACCACATCGCCGCGGTCGACAACACCACCCGCAAGCTGCTCGCCGACGACCTGGCCAACGGCACCGGCCGCAAGCCGCTCTCGGTCGGCTTCTGGTTCTCCCTGGGCCACTCCAGCGTGGTCTTCGCCCTCGCCCTGCTGCTCTCGCTCGGGGTCAAGGCGCTGGTCGACCCGGTCGCCGACGACGCCTCCACGCTGCACTCGGTGACCGGCGTCATCGGAGCGTCGGTGTCCGGCGTCTTCCTCTGGATCCTCGGCATCCTCAACCTCGCCGTCCTGGTTGGCATCCTCAAGGTCTTCCGCGACATGCGTCGCGGGGTGTACGACGAGGCCGCGCTCGAGGAGCACCTCAACAACCGCGGCCTGATGAACCGGTTCCTCGGCGGGCTCACCAAGTCGGTGCGCAAGCCGTGGCACATCTACCCGATCGGGGTGCTCTTCGGCCTCGGCTTCGACACCGCCACCGAGGTCGGCCTGCTGGTGCTGGCCGGGGGAGCGGCGGCGTTCGACCTGCCCTTCTACGCGATCCTCGTGCTGCCGGTCCTCTTCGCGGCCGGGATGAGCCTGCTCGACACCGTCGACGGGGTCTTCATGAACGCGGCCTACGGCTGGGCGTTCGCCAAGCCCGTCCGCAAGGTCTTCTACAACATCACCATCACCTCGATCTCGGTCGCGGTCGCCCTGCTGATCGGCACCATCGAGCTCGTCGGGGTGCTGGCCGAGCAGGCGAACATCACCTCCGGGCCGCTCGCTGCCGTCGCCGACATCCCGCTCGACTACGCCGGCTACGCGATCGTCGGGCTCTTCCTCGGCGCCTGGCTGGTGGCGCTCGCGGTGTGGCGGTTCGGCCGCATCGAGGAGCGCTGGTCCGCCGATCTCGCCGGCTGACGCCGACGCCGGTCCACCCGCCGCGGGTGGGATGATCCGCCGCATGCCGAAGCTGCGGGTGGGCCGCACCCTCACCGTCGCCGCCACCCACCTGGTCGGCCGGGCGCCCTCCTACCTCGGCGCCGTGCTGGCGCTCCAGCTCGGGCTCGCCCTCGTCGTGCTGCCGCTGGTCCGGTTCCTGTTCCGGCGGGTGCTGGGCCGGCTGGGGCTGCCGAGCCTGACCCAGCTCGACCTCGCCCGGCTGCTGACCGACCCGGTCAGCCTGCTGCTCGCGGTGCTGGTCCTGGTCCTGCTGGCCACCGGCGTGGTGCTGGAGCTCGCGGTCGTGACGGCGCTGGCCGCCCGGCACCGGGCCGGGCGGCCCGACGGCCCCGCCGAGCTCGCGGCCGACCTGGTCGCCCTGACCCGGCGGCTCTGGACGCCCCAGACGCTGCTCCTGGTGCCCTACGTGCTCGTGCTCATCCCGCTGACCGGCGCCGGCACGCTCACCCTGCTCCTGCGCGACCTGCGGCTGCCGGACTTCATCAGCGGGGAGCTGCTCAAGTCCACCCCCGGGACCGTCCTGTACGGCGCGCTGCTCGCCGGGGTGCTGGTGCTCGCGGTGCGGACCCTGCCGACGATCGCCTGCCTGCTGGGCGGGGACCTCCCGTCCGAGGCGCTGGCGCACGCGTGGCGCGTCACCCGCGGGCGCTTCTGGCGGCTGACCGCCGTCGCCGTCACGGTCGTCCTGGTCGGCGCCGTCGGGCTGGCCGGGATCTCCTCCCTCGGCGTGCTGCCCACCCGGTACGTCGAGACCCGTCACCCCGGTCTGGCCACCGCGGTGGCCGGGCTGTCGCTGGCCCTGGTCGAGGTCGCCGCCTTCGTCGTGGTCGGCCTGCTCGCCGCGCTGCTCTCGCACGTCGCGCTCGCCCTGCTCGAGGCCGAGGGGGAGCAGCCGGAGGCGAGCTCGGTGACCGTGCGCTTCGCCGCACCTCCCACACGCCGGCAGCGCGCCGTCGGCCTGGTCGGGCTGGTCGTCCTGCTCGGGGTCCTCGCCGTCCGGGACGCGGCCCTGCTGCGCGGCCTCGAGGACGAGCCGCGGACCGAGCTGGTCGCCCACCGCGGCTACACCGCCGGCGGGGTGGAGAACACCATCGAGTCGCTGGAGGCGGCCGCCGTGCTGCACCCGGCGTACGTCGAGCTGGACGTGATGCAGACCGCCGACGAGGGGCTGGTCGTGATGCACGACAACAGCCTGCGGCGGCTGGCCGGCACCAGCGGGACGGTGGCCGGCAGCACGCTGGCCGAGCTCACCGCGACCACCGTCCGGGCCGGCGGGCTCAGCGGCACCATCCCCGCCTTCGACGACTACCTCCAGCGCGCCGGCGAGCTCGGCGTCGACCTGCTGGTCGAGCTCAAGCCGCACGGCGGCGAGACGGCGTCGTACGTGCCCGACGTGGTCGCGGCGCTCCAGGCGCACGGGATGGCGGAGGACGCGCTGGTCCAGGCGCTCGACCCCGGGCTGCTCGACCAGGTGCACGCGCTGGACCCCACCATCGAGACCGGCCTCGTCGTGCCGCTCAACGTGGGCGACCTGCCGCGCACCGACGCCGACTTCGTCACCCTCGAGGACTTCTCCTACACCCGGCGCCTGGCCGAGCAGGCCCGCGCCGAGCACGTGCGGATCTTCGTCTGGACCGTGAACGACCCCCGGGCGATGCGCGGCTACTTCCGCGACGGCGCCGACGCGATCATCACCAACCGGCTCTCGGTGGCCCGCCGGGAGCTGGCCGCGGTGACCGAGGACACCTCCACCTCGAGCCGGCTGGAGGACGTGCTGGCCTCCCGCCTGTTGGGCTGAGCGGGGAACAACCACCCGTCCTCGCGGGTTCGACCTGACATGCGCATCGAGATCTGGTCCGACGTCGTCTGCCCGTGGTGCTACATCGGCAAGCGACGCCTCGAGACCGCCCTGGCCGGCTTCCCGCACGCCGACGACGTCGAGGTCGTCTACCGCTCCTTCGAGCTCGACCCGACGGCGCCGCAGGTCGGGACCGCGTCGATCCGCGAGGTGCTCGGCAGCAAGTACGGCGCCGGTCCGGAGCAGGTCCGCGAGATGATGGGCCGGGTCTCGGACCTGGCCGCCGCCGAGGGGCTCGCCTTCGACTACGAGGACGTCACGCACACCAAGACCGTCGACGCGCACCGGCTGCTGCACCTGGCCCTGGAGACCGGCGGCCCTGCCCTGCAGCGCGACCTCAAGGAGCGCCTGCTGGCCGCGTACTTCCTGCACGGCCGGTCGATGGGCGACCACGCGGTGCTCGCCGAGGTCGCCGGCGAGGCCGGCCTGGACGGCGACCGGGTGGCCGAGGTGCTGGCCGGCTCGGCGTACACCGAGGCGGTCGAGGCCGACGTGGCGCAGGCCCGGGCGTACGGCGCCACCGGGGTGCCCTTCTTCGTGGTGGACCAGCGGTACGGCGTCTCCGGGGCCCAGCCCGTCGAGGTGTTCGCCCAGCTGCTCGAGCGGGCCTGGGCCGACTCCCACCCGGCCGTCGAGGTGCTCGCCGGGGGCACCGGTGACGTGTGCGGACTCGACGGGGCCGGCTGCTGAGCAGACGTTAGGATGGCCGGCGGGCACAACGTCGTGCACGGCTCCGACCTCTCTCGCCCCGACACCCATGTGAGGAACCCAGACGTGAGCAAGCCCGTCGTACTGATCGCCGAAGAGCTGAGCCCCGCCACCATCGACGCTCTCGGTCCCGACTTCGAGATCCGGAGCTGCAACGGGGCGGACCGCGCCGAGCTGCTCCCGGCGATCGCCGAGGTCGACGCGATCCTGGTGCGCTCCGCCACGAAGGTCGACGCCGAGGCCCTCACCGCCGCCAAGAACCTCAAGGTCGTCGCCCGGGCCGGGGTCGGGCTCGACAACGTCGACGTCAAGGCCGCCACCCAGAACGGCGTGATGGTCGTCAACGCGCCGACCTCCAACATCGTCTCGGCCGCCGAGCTCGCCGTTGCGCTGATGCTCGCCGCCGCCCGCCACGTCGCGCCGGCCAACGCCGCCCTCAAGGACGGGGAGTGGAAGCGCAGCAAGTACACCGGCATCGAGCTCTACGAGAAGACCGTCGGCATCGTCGGCCTCGGCCGGATCGGCGTCCTGGTCGCCCAGCGGCTCTCCGCCTTCGGCATGAAGGTGATCGCCTACGACCCCTACGTGCAGGCCGGCCGGGCCGCACAGATGGGGGTGCGCCTGGTGACCCTCGACGAGCTGCTGGAGGAGGCCGACTTCATGTCGGTGCACCTGCCCAAGACCCCCGAGACTGTCGGGCTGATCGGTGAGGAGCAGCTCGCCAAGGTCAAGCCCTCGCTGGTGCTGGTCAACGCCGCCCGGGGCGGGATCGTGGACGAGCAGGCGCTCTACAACGCGATCAAGGAGGGCCGGGTCGCCGCGGCCGGGCTCGACGTGTTCGCCAAGGAGCCCTGCACCGACTCCCCGCTCTTCGAGTTCGAGAACGTGGTCGCCACCCCGCACCTCGGCGCGTCGACCGACGAGGCCCAGGAGAAGGCGGGCATCGCGGTGGCCAAGTCGGTGCGGCTGGCGCTGAGCGGCGAGCTGGTGCCCGACGCGGTCAACGTCCAGGGCGGGGTGATCGCCGAGGACGTGCGCCCCGGCATCCCGCTGACCGAGAAGCTCGGCCGCATCTTCACCGCGCTGGCCGGCGAGGTCGCGCAGCAGATCGACGTCGAGGTGCGCGGCGAGATCACCCAGTACGACGTCAAGGTGCTCGAGCTGGCCGCCCTCAAGGGGGTCTTCGCCGACATCGTCGAGGAGGCCGTCTCGTATGTGAACGCGCCGCTGCTGGCGGCCGAGCGCGGCGTCGCGGTCCGGCTGGTCACCGAGGGCGAGAGCCCCGACCACCGCAACCTGATCACCATCCGCGGCACCCTGGCCGACGGCAGCCAGGTGTCGGTGAGCGGCACGCTGATCGGGATCAGCATGCGGGAGCGGCTCGTCGAGGTCGACGGGTACGCCGTCGACATCGAGCCCACCGACCACCTCGCCTTCTTCCGCTACGAGGACCGTCCGGGCATGGTCGGCACCGTCGGCCGGGTGCTCGGCGACGCGGCGGTCAACATCGCCGGCATGCAGGTCTGCCGCGACGCCAAGGGCGGCCACGCCCTGGTGGCGCTGTCGGTCGACAGCGCCATCCCGGTGGGCGCGCTGGAGGAGATCCGGACCTCGATCAACGCCGTCGAGGTCCGTGCGGTCGACCTGACCGAGTGACGCCGGCCGCCGTCGTCAGGTGACGAGGGCGCGGGCGCCGCGGGTGGTGCGCGCAGGCGCGGGGGCGAGGTCCTCGCGCCAGGTCGCGGCGAGCCGGGCGACGGCCTCGCGCAACACGTCCGGGCTCTGGGTGAAGGGCAGCCGCACGAAGCGCTCGAGCCCTCCCTCGGGCGCGAAGAGCGGTCCGGCGGCCAGCCGGACGCCGTGACGCTCGGCCGCCGCGGTCAGCGTCGAGGAGACCGGACGCGGCAGCTCGCACCACAGGCTCAGGCCTCCGGCCGGCACGGTGAACCGCCACGACGGCAGCTCGGTGGCGAGCGCCGCGACCAGGGCGGCCCGGGACGCGGCGAGCTGCTGGCGGCGGACCCGGAGGACCTCCTCGCGCCGGGCCATCAGGTGGGTCAGCGCGAGCTGCTCCAGCACCGGGGCGCCGAGGTCCAGGCTGAGCCGGGCCGCGACCAGCGCTCCGACGCGCGCGTGCGGCGCGCGGATCCAGCCGATCCGCAGCCCGCCCCAGAAGGCCTTGCTGGCGCTGCCGAGCGTGATCGTGTCGGGGGAGTACGACGCGAACGGGCGCGGCATCGCCACCTCGTCGATCGCCATCTCGGCCATCGTCTCGTCGACGACGGTCAGCGTGCCCACCGCCCGCAGCGCCGCGGCCAGGCGGCCGCGCTCGTCGTCGTCCATCAGGCCGCCGGTGGGGTTGTGGAAGTCCGGCATCAGGTACGCCGTGGCGGGGCGCACCTGCGTCACGGCGTCCACCAGGCTGGAGGTCGCCCAGCCGGACCGGTCGAGGTCGGCCCCGGCCAGCCGGGCGCTGCTGGCCCGGAGAGTGGCGATGGCGTTGGGGTACGTCGGCGACTCGGTCAGGACGCGGTCGCCCGGGCCGACGAAGGCCCGGCCGACGACCGCGAGGGCGGACAGCGCGCCGGAGGTCACCAGGATCTGCTCGGTGTCGGTGGGCAGGCCGCGTTCGGCGTACCGGCGGGCGATGGCCTCGCGCAGCGCCGGCAGGCCGGAGGGGTAGTAGCCGAACTCGGGCAGGTGGGCCGGCAGCTCGGCGACCGCCGCCTCGTAGGCCGCGAGGATGCCGGGGGCGGCGGTGGGCGCGGCGCAGCTGAGGTTGATGGCCCCGCCGTCGCCGTGCTCGGGGTCGATCGGGGTGGGGTCGAGCAGGGTGTCGCGGACGCCGGCCGCGTGGGGGACGGCGGCGACGCTTCCCGAGCCCTGGCGGGAGGCGAGGTAGCCGCGCTCCCGCAGCCGGGCGTACGCCCGGGTCACGGTGGTCCGGCTGACCCCGAGCGCGACGGTGAGCTCGCGCTCGCTGGGCAGCCGGGTGCCGGGCGGGATCCGCCCGTCGGAGACCAACAGTCGGAGTCCGTCGGCGATCGCGACGTACGCCGGCTGGTCCGTGGTCGTCCAGGGGCCGGCGCCGCCGCCCAGCAGCGCGGCGGTGCGGTCGGCGGAGATGCGTCGTTCCATGCAGGCCACTATTCCACGATTGGCTATTTGAGAGAAGGCCAGTTGGTCTCACTCTGGACTGCATGGACCAGCTCGCCAACCTCACCCCGCTCCAGCAGCTGCGCGCGCCGCGGCTGCCGCGCCGGCTGACCCAGCTCATGGTCGGCCTGGTGCTCTACGGCGTCAGCATGGGGATGATGGTCGAGTCGCACCTCGGCCTCGACCCGTGGGACGTCTTCCACTACGGCGTCGCCCGCTGGCTGCCGCTCTCGTTCGGCGCCGTGGTCATCCTGGTCGGCGTGCTGGTGCTCCTGCTCTGGATCCCGCTGCGCCAGCTCCCCGGGCTGGGCACGGTCGCCAACGTGGTCGTCATCGGCGTGGCCTCCGACCTGACGATCGGCTGGCTCCAGCGGCCCGACGCCCTGGCCGACCGCGCCGCGCTGCTCGTCGGCGGGATCGTCCTCAACGGCCTGGCCGGTGCGCTCTACATCGGCGCCCAGCTCGGCCCGGGTCCCCGCGACGGGCTGATGACGGCGCTGGTGCGGCGCACCGGCTGGTCGGTGCGGCTCGTGCGGACCTCGATCGAGGTCACCGTGCTGGCCGTCGGCTTCCTGCTCGGCGGCACCGTCGGCCTCGGCACCGTGCTCTACGCGCTGGCGATCGGCCCGCTGCTGCAGGTGTTCCTGCCGCGCACCCTGGTCCCGCTGGTCCGGTCTCGACGCGACGACTCCTACCGCGAGTGGCTGCGGGAGTACCGCCGGCCGGCCTCCGACCAGGCGCTCACTCGCTCCTGGTGAGCGAGACCTCGACGAAGAGCGAGGAGGTCTCCCCGCCGGCGAAGATGCCGGCCAGGGGAGCCACGTCGACGTAGTCGCGGCCCGAGCCGACCATCACGTAGCGGTCGTCGGGCTCGACCTCGTTGGTCGGGTCGAAGGCCACCCAGGCCCCGTCCCACCACTCGATCCAGGCGTGCGACTCGCCCACGACGGTCTCCCCGACCTGCGGCTCCGCCGAGGGGTGCAGGTAGCCCGAGACGTAGCGGGCCGGGACGCCCTGCACGCGCAGCGCGCCGATCACCAGGTGGGCGAGGTCCTGGCAGACGCCCTTGCGGTCCGCCCAGGCCTCCGCGGCGGTGCCGTGCACCTGGGTCGACCCGACGACGTACTCCATCTCCCGGTGCACCAGCGCGCAGACCGCGCGGGCGTACGCCGTGGGGGTGTCGGCCTCCACCCGCAGCGGGCCGAGCAGACCGGTCAGCTCCTCGCCGGGCTCGACCCGGTCGCTGACGTCGAGGAACTCGCACAGCTCGTCGGCCACCGCGGGGGTGTGCACCGCGTCCCAGTCGAGCATCCGCGGCTGCACCGGCGTCCGGGACACCTGCACCGACGACGTCGCCGAGACCAGCAGCTCGTGGTGGGGCTCGTGCACCTCGAACGAGGTCACCATCGAGCCCCAGTAGTCCTTGTACCGGTAGGTCCACGGGGACGGGGTCACGTCGAGCCGGGTGTTGAGCACCAGCTGGCCCGGCCCGGTCACCGGCGTCATCCGGGCCTCGTTGTACGACGCCGACACCGTGCCCTCGTACTTGTAGCCGGTCACGTGGGTGACCCGCATCCGCATCGTCATGACAGTCCTCCCGCCCAGCTGATCGCCTCGACGATGTCGAAGTAGCGCTTCCCGACCGCCTCGGCCACGTCACTGCAGGCGACCTGCAGCTCCTCCATCTCGTCCGGCAGCTGGGCGAGGATCTCGCTGAACCGCCGGTACTCCAGGTCCGCCCGCGCCTTGCCGAGGATCCGCTGCGCCTCGTCGCCGAAGCCGATCCGGGACGCGCCCTGCTGTCCCGCGGTCTCCAGCTCCTCCAGGCACTCCTCGGCCATCCGCAGCGCGGACATGATCGAGCGCGGGAAGAGCCGGTCCAGCAGCAGGAACTCGGCCGCGTCGCGGTCGGCCTCCACGCCCCGGTAGGTGCGCAGGAACGCCTCGTAGGCACCGCAGGCCCGCAGCGCCGACTGCCAGCCGCCGGCCGGCGAGCCCGACATCGCGGTGGTGGTCAGCAGTCGCGCGGTCATGTCGGCGCGCTCGAGGCTGCGGCCCAGGACCAGGAAGTGCCAGCCCTCGTCGCGGCTCATCGTGGAGTCGGCGATGCCGGAGATGACCGCGGTCCGCTCCCGGGCCCACGAGAACGCCGCGTCGCGCCGCATCATCCGGACCCGCCCGACCGTGATGGAGCGCCAGGTGGTGTTGATCGCCGCCCACATCTCGCTCGACAGGGTCTCCCGGGCACGCCGGGCGCTCTCGCGCGCCGCCGACAGGCTCGCCGCGACCGACGCCTCCGACTTGGGGTCGTAGAGCATCAGGTTCATCAGCGTCCGCTGGTCCAGCGGTCCCTCGTACTCCACGCCCATGATGTTGAGCAGCTGGCGGCAGGACTCCTCCTCCACCACGAACGGGTCCTCGACCAGCAGCTGGGTCTGCACGTCGAGGATCCGTGCGGTGACGTCGGCCCGCTCGACGTACCGGCCGATCCAGAAGAGCGACTCCGCGATCCGGCTCAGCACGTCCGGCCTCCCGCCTGCTGCTGCTGTTGCTGCTGGGGCTGGTGCACGGTCGGCTCGGCGTAGGCCGGACCGGGGTCGGAGCCGTGGCCCGGCTCGGCGACCCGGTGCTTGGTGAACCTCTTGACCGGCTCCGGTTCCGGCGGCTCGATGACGCTGCCGTCGCCCACGATCCAGGTGTCCTTGGAGCCGCCACCCCGGCTGCTGTTGACGATCAGCTCGCCCTCGGGCAGCGCGACCCGGGTCAGCCCGCCGGGCAGCACCCACACGTCGTCGCCGTCGTTGACCGCGAAGGGCCGCAGGTCCACGTGCCGGGGGCAGGCGGCGCCGTCGATCAGCGTCGGCACCGTGGACAGCGAGATCACCGGCTGCGCCACCCAGGCCCGCGGGTCGTCGAGGATCTTGCCGCGCAGCTCGTCGAGCTCGGCGGGCGACGCGTTCGGCCCGATCACGATGCCCTTGCCGCCGGACCCGTCGACCGGCTTGAGCACCAGCTCGTCGAGACGGTCCAGGACCTCCTCGCGGGCGTCGTGGTCGCCCAGACGCCAGGTGTCGACGTTGTGCAGCATCGGCTCCTCGTGCAGGTAGTAGCGGATCAGGTCCGGCACGTAGGTGTAGAGCAGCTTGTCGTCGGCCACGCCGTTGCCGACCGCGTTGGCGATGGTGACGTGGCCGGCCCGGGCGGCGTTGATCAGGCCCGGCACGCCCAGCATCGAGTCGTGCCGGAAGTGCACCGGGTCGAGGAAGTCGTCGTCGATGCGGCGGTAGATCACGTGCACCGGGCGCAGCCCGTTGGTGGTGCGCATGCTGACCCGGCCGTCGCGGCAGACCAGGTCGCGGCCCTCGACGAGCTCGAGCCCCATCAGGCGGGCCAGCAGTGCGTGCTCGAAGTACGCCGAGTTGTAGACGCCGGGCGTGAGGACGACCACCGTCGGGTCGGCGACCCCGACCGGCGCCGCGGCGCGCAGGGCGGAGAGCAGCCGGCTCGGGTAGCCGGCGACCGGCTCGATGCGGTGCTCGCTGAAGACCTCCGGCAGGGCGCTGGCCAGGGCGCGGCGGTTGGTGATCACGTAGGAGACCCCCGAGGGCACCCGGACGTTGTCCTCCAACACCTTGAAGCTGCCGTCCGCGTCGCGGATCAGGTCCACGCCGGCGACGTGGACGCGGACGCCGTTCGGCGGCGCGAAGCCCGCCACCACCCGGTGGTAGTGCGGCGAGGTGGCGACCACCGAGCGCGGGATCACGCCGTCGGTCAGGCACGCGCCCTGCCCGTAGATGTCGTCGAGGAACCGCTCGAGCGCGCGCACCCGTTGCTTGACCCCGGCCTCGACCTCGGCCCACTGCCGGGCCGCGATCAGCCGCGGGACGATGTCGAGCGGGAACGGCCGCTCCTCGCCGCCGACGCCGAAGGTGACGCCCTGGTCGAGGTACGTCGAGGCGAGGTTGTCCGCCCGCGCGACGGCCTCCTCGTTGGCCATCTTGGTGAACAGCGCGTAGACCGCGGCGTACTCCTCGCGCACGACCGGACCGTCGGGGCCGTCGGCGAACATCTCGTCGAACGTCGCGCGTTCCGAGGCACCGCGTCGGGGTGCGAAGAGGTCCTCCATGGGTCGACCCTAGGAAACCTGCGTCACGGGAATGTTTCGGGGGGGCAAACGCAGCGCCATCCGGTGCCCCCCTGCCCGCTCAGCGCTTCGTGGCGATCAGGACGGAGGCGTCGGAGGCGACCATGACCTCGACGGTGGTGAAGCGGTCGTCGGTCAGCCACCGCTCGCGGAGCAGGTCCACCCGTCCGGCGTGGACCGGGGGCCAGGTGTCGCAGGGGGTGAAGTCGTCGAGCACCACCACGCCCCCGGGCTCGACCAGGTCGACCACCGCGTCGGCGCCGGCCGCCTTGGGCTCGCCGGCGTCCAGGAAGAGCAGCGAGAACGGGCCGCGGTCGCGCAGGGTGGACCAGTCGGCGGCGAGCACCTCGACCGTCTCGTCCTCGGAGAAGATCTCGGCCGCCCCCTTGGCCAGCTCGGGGTCGAGCTCGGCGGAGAGGATCCGGGTGCCGTTGCGGACCCCGCTGCGTAGCCAGGCCGTGCCGACCCCGCAGCCGGTGCCGAACTCGGCGACCGTGCCGTCGCGCGTCGCGGCCAGGGTGGCCAGCAGCCGGCCGGTCTCGTTGCGGCAGAACGAGGCGTAGCCCCGTCGTCGGGAGACGTCGAACGCGCGCGACACGACCTCGGGCAGCTCGGGGGGTGCGCTCATCCTCCGAGTCTCGCACCCGCAGCCGCGCTGTCCGCGATCCGAATGCGTGTCTCACCATGCAAGAACGTGAGCCGAAGCCCCTGCCCGGGCAGGGCTCCGGTCCCTACACTCGACGCATCATGCGGAACATGGTCGTCGTAGTCATCAGCCGCCGTGGCGGGGCCTGCTAGGTAGGGCCACCTCGCCGCGGTGTCTGGCGTGTCTCGGCCCTGCGAACCGTTCCGCGGCGAACCACGACGCAGCTCGCGTCCGTCTCCTCTCGCTGTGGGACCTTCCCGGCAACCAGACGAGAGACCGACCATGTTCGACACCTTCACCGAGTGGGGCCCCGCCCGCCACCGCGACGCCGCCGCCACCTCCACCGGCACTGGCACCGGCCCTGCCACCGCCACCCTCGAGACCTCCTCCACCGAACGAGACGCCGAGGGCGACCGTCCGGACGACAACTAGGCTTCCGGGCCATGACCCAGACCCCATCGACCACGTCCTACCGCCTCGCCGTCATCCCCGGTGACGGCATCGGCCGGGAGGTCACCGACGAGGCCCTCAAGGTGCTCGAGGCCGCGACGCCCGCCGGCGTCACCTTCGCCTCCACCCGCTACGACCTCGGCGCCGAGCGCTACCTGGCGACCGGCGAGGTGCTCCCGGACTCGGTGCTGGAGGAGATCCGCGGCCAGGACGCGATCCTGCTCGGGGCGGTCGGCGGCAAGCCCGGCGACCCCAACCTGCCGCCGGGCATCCTCGAGCGCGGCCTGCTGCTGCGGCTGCGCTTCGAGCTCGACCACTACGTGAACCTGCGCCCCTCGCGGATCTTCCCGGGCGTGGTCTCGCCGCTGGCGGACCCGGGCGAGGTCGACTTCGTGGTCGTGCGCGAGGGCACCGAGGGTCCCTACACCGGCAACGGTGGCGCGCTCCGGGTCGGCACCCCGGCCGAGGTCGCCACCGAGGTCAGCGTCAACACCGCCTTCGGCGTGGAGCGGGTCGTCCGCGACGCCTTCGCCCGCGCCGCCCAGCGGCCCCGCCGCCGGCTCACCCTGGTCCACAAGACCAACGTGCTGGTGCACGCCGGCGCCGTCTGGTCGCGCCTGGTCAACGAGGTCGCCGCGGAGTTCCCCGACGTCACCGTCGACTACCTGCACATCGACGCGGCCACCATCTTCATGACCACCGACCCGGCCCGCTTCGACGTGATCGTCACCGACAACCTGTTCGGCGACATCATCACCGACCTGGCCGCGGCGATCACGGGCGGCATCGGGCTCGCAGCGAGCGGCAACATCAACCCCGACCGCACCGCGCCCTCGATGTTCGAGCCGGTGCACGGCTCGGCGCCCGACATCGCCGGCCAGCAGAAGGCCGACCCGACCGCCGCGATCCTCTCCGCCTCGCTCATGCTCGACCACCTCGGCCTGCCCGAGGCGGCCCGGCGCATCGAGGACGCCGTGATCGCCGACCTCTCCGAGCGCGACGGCTCCGCCCGTCGTACCTCCGAGGTGGGCGACGCGATCGCCAAGCGAGTAGCGGGCTGACCCGGTTTCCCAAGGTATGTCGGCAAACTGCCACTCCCCATGGGGCGTACGCCATGGGCAGAGGCAGAACGCCTGCATACCTTGGGAAACCGGACACCCTCGTCCCCCTGCCCGACCCCTGGCACGACAGGTAGCGTGAAACCCATGCCGCTCGACATCACGGTCACCCCGAGGTCCGACCTCACCTCCGACGCCCGGCTCGCCGAGATCCTCGCGAACCCCGGCTTCGGGACCCACTTCACCGACCACATGTTCACCAGCGTGTGGACGCCCGACGCCGGCTGGCACGACGCCCGCGTCGCGGCGTACGGGCCGCTGACGCTGGACCCCGCCACCGCGGTGCTGCACTACGCCCAGGAGATCTTCGAGGGGCTCAAGGCCTACCGGCACGCAGACGGCTCGGTGTGGACCTTCCGCCCGGAGATGAACGGCGCCCGGCTGGCCCGCTCCGCGCACCGCCTCGCGCTGCCCGAGCTGCCGGTGGAGGACTTCCTGGCCAGCATCGAGGCGCTGGTGCGCGTCGACGAGCGGTGGGTGCCCGACCCGGCGGGGGAGAAGAGCCTCTACCTGCGGCCGTTCATGATCGCCTCGGAGAGCTTCCTCGGCGTCCGGCCCAGCCAGCACGTGACCTACATGGTCATCGCGTCCCCGGCCGGGGCGTACTTCGCCAAGGGCCTCAAGCCGGTCTCGATCATGGTGAGCGAGCACTACACCCGGGCCGCGGTCGGCGGGATGGGCGCGGCCAAGACCGGCGGCAACTACGCCAGCTCGCTGGCCCCGCAGCTCGAGGCGATGGGCAAGGGCTTCGACCAGGTCGTCTTCCTCGACGCGATCGAGCGGCGCTACGTCGAGGAGCTCGGCGGGATGAACCTCTACTTCGTCCACGACGACGGCTCGATCGTCACCCCCGAGCTGACCGGCACGATCCTCGAGGGCGTCACCCGCTCCTCGATCATCGAGCTCGCCGGCACCCTGGGCCACAAGGTGGAGGAGCGCCGCTTCTCGATCGACGAGTGGCGCGACGGCGTCACCTCCGGGCGGATCACCGAGGTCTTCGCGTGCGGCACCGCCGCGGTCGTGACCCCGATCGGTCGGCTGGCGTGGAGCGACGGCGAGGTCGACTCCAGCCCCACCGGCGAGATCGGCCCGGTCACCACGGCGATCCGCACCGCCCTGGTCGACCTGCAGTACGGCCGCGCGGAGGACACCTTCGGCTGGATGCACCGCCTGGTCTGAGACCACGGGAGCGACCATGGCCCACCCGATCATGTTCACCGACGAGGACCCGGGGCTCCGCGAGCTCCGGGACCTCTGCGGGGCCCTGCCCGGCGCGGTCGAGTCCGTCGCGCACGGCCGACCGCAGTTCAAGGCCGGCGAGAAGGGCAAGGTCTTCGCGATGTACGGCGGCAGCCGGAAGGTCCGGCCCGGCGAGCACGAGCGGCACCCGTACGCCGTGCTGTTCTTCCCCGACGAGACCGAGCGGGGTGCGCTGGAGGAGGACGACCGGTTCTTCTCCCCGGCCTACGTCGGGCCGTACGGGTGGCTCGGCCTCGACGTCGACGGTCCCGACACCGACTGGGCGGAGGTGGCCGAGCTGGTCGAGACGTCGTACCGGAGGGTGGCCGCCGCACGCCTGCTCGCCGAGCTCGACGCACGCTGAGGCCCGCCGGGCCTGGATCCGGCGCCGTCGTCGCTTACCGTTGTCCGGTGACCCTCTCGCACCCCACCGGCCCGGCCACGGGCGGGACCCGGCTCGGGAGCTACCGGCTGCTGACCCGGATCGGGGAGGGTGGCATGGGGGTGGTCCATCTCGCTGAGGACGCCCAGGGGCGCCGGGTCGCGCTCAAGGTGCTGCGCCCGCACGTCGTCGGGGACGACGAGGCCCGCCGGCGGCTGGCCCGTGAGGTGGCCTCGCTGCGGGAGGTGCACAGCCGTCACGTGGCCGAGATCCTCGACGCCGACCCGTTTGGCGAGACGCCCTACCTGGTCACCCGCTACGTTCCGGGGCTGTCGCTCTACAGCCACGTCGAGCACCAGGGCCCGGTCCCGCAGGTCGACCTGCTGCACGTGGCGCACGAGCTGCTGCTCGCCCTGCGCGACGTCCACGCGGCCGGGGTGCTGCACCGGGACGTGAAGCCGTCCAACGTGCTGATGGAGGGCCGCGCGCCGGTCCTCATCGACTTCGGCCTGGCCCGGATGGCCGAGGACCCGCGCCTCACGGTGACCGGGTGGATGCTCGGCACGCCCGGCTACCTCGCGCCGGAGGTGCTCTGGGGTGACGACCCGACCCCCGCGTGCGACGTCTTCGCCTGGGCGGCCACGCTGACCTACGCCGCCACCGGCACCGGACCCTTCGGGCGGGGCCACACGATGACCGTCCTGGACCGGACCCGGCGTGGCGAGGCCGACCTGCGCCAGGTGCCGGCCGCGCTACGGCCGGTGCTCGCCGACGCGCTGGCCCCCGACCCGCTCGACCGGCCCACCCTGGCCGAGGCGCTGGTCGCGCTGGGGGGTGCGGCGGCCGCCGCCGGCCCGACCGTGCACGTGCCACTGCCCCCGGCGCCGGCCCCGCCGGTCGCCCCGGACCCGGTGCCCGCCCCGCAGGTCACCCTGCCCTGGCAGGTCGCGGCGGCCCCGGCTGCTGTTCCGTCGACCCCGGTCAACCCGCCCACCCGGCCCTACACCGTCGTCGCCCCCGCCCCGGTGCCGGTGGCGCCCGTGCCGGCGACCGCGGGCACCCCGCCCCGCCCCGTCCTGCCGCCCCCCGCACCGACGCCGCAGACCGCGGGCCGGCTGCGGGCCCGGCTGCTGGCCCTGGGGCTGGCCACTGTGCTGGTGGTCGCGTTCACCCGCCGCCCGATCGACACCTTCCTGGTCCTGGCGGTCGGGGTGCTGCTGCTGCGGGGGCAGTCCCGGGCCGCGGACAACGGCTGGATGCGGCGGCTGCGCCGCGGCGGACGGAAGTGGTACGACGCCCCGCTCACCGTCGTGTCCTACCCGTGGCAGACGCTGCTGGGCTCCGGCGGCGCCGTCATCCTGCTCGCCTTCGCCGGGCTCGGCGCGGGCCTGACCGTGGCCGGGTCCGAGCTGCTGGGCGCACCGCGTCCGTGGGCACTGGTGGCCGGCGGCGTCGTGCTCGCCCTGCTCACCTGGCTCGGGCCCGCGGCGGCCCGCGTCCGGCGACCCGTCCGCCGGGTCACCGCGGCCGTGGGGCGCAGCGCCTGGACGGGCTGGGCGGCCCTGGCGGCGCTGGTGCTCGTCGCCGGCGGCCTCGCGCTGACCACCCCGGCCGACGCCTCCTCCCGGGAGCAGCCGGGGATCCTCGCGCCCCTGACCCGCTGACCGGCTGACCCGCCCGCTCAGCCCTCCCAGACCCGACGGACCCGGTCGACCTCGGCCTGTGCCTGGGCGAACCCGGCGCGGGCAGCGGCCGCCCGGCGGGCCGGGTCGAGCACGTTGCGTCCGATCGCCCGGCGGGCCGCGTCGTCCGGGACCACCACCACGGTGTGGCGGGCGCCGGTCCGCGCGAGCTGCGCGGAGAGCCGGTGCTCCCGGCTGGTGGCGCGGGGGATCGGAGCCAGCACGACGACCCGCTCCGCACCGACCGCGAGGTCGGCGTTCGCCGGGGAGCGCACGCCGCCGTCGACCAGCAGCCGCCCCCGGCCCGGCCCGTCCAGGGGCACCGGCGGCCAGACCAGCGGCACCGCGCAGCTCGCGGCCACGGCCCGGCGAACGTCGCTCCCGCCGGAGGGGTCGAGCACCACCAGCTCGCCGGTGTCGGCATCCACCGCGGTGACCCGGACGTCGCGGTCGGGCCACGCCTCGAGCCGGAGCCGCCCGGCGATCACCTCCACGCGCGCCTCGGCCGGACCCGGCTGGGCGGCCTTCGCCGCGGCGCCGATCCGACGCGCCCGGGCGGTGCCGTCGCCGGGGCGCAGGACCAGGGGCGCCAGCCGGAGCAGCTCGCGCAGCCCGAACCGGGCGGCGAGCTCGCCCTCGGCCGGTCGCAGCTGGACGGCGTACAGGTCGGGCAGCGACCGGCCCGCGGCCAGCTGCACCGCGACCACCGAGCCGGCGGAGGTGCCGATCAGGGTGTCGGCGTCGGCGAGCGCGACGCCGTGCGAGGCGAGCCCGGCGAGCAACCCGGTCATCCAGCCGATCCCGGTCACCCCGCCGCCGCCGAGGACGAGCGCCCGCCCGGTCACCGGAGCGCCTGCCGACGCGTGGCGAGACACCTGTTCCGCATCGCGGACCCCTCTCGTAGAATCGGCGCGTGCAGCAGCCGGCGATCATTATCGACTAGCGCGCCCGAGCCCCGGGCGCGCTGACCTCTCGTGACCACGGGAGGTCTTTTTGTTGCCCGGCCCGAGCGTGCCGACGACGAGACGATCGAACGGCCACCTTCCGACGGCAGGACCCTCACGATGACCGACTTCCACGTCTACGACACGACCCTGCGGGACGGCGCGCAGCAGGAGGGCCTCAACCTCTCCGTGCTCGACAAGCTGCACATCGCGCGGGCGATCGACGGGCTCGGCGTCGGGTTCATCGAGGGCGGCTGGCCGGGGGCGAACCCCAAGGACACCGAGTTCTTCCGGGTGGCCCGGGAGGAGCTCAAGCTGGAGCACGCCCAGCTCGCCGCCTTCGGGGCAACCCGGCGGGCCGGGGTCGCCGCCGCGGACGACCCGCTGGTCGCGGCGCTGCGCGACAGCGGCGCCTCCGTGGTCACCCTGGTCGCCAAGTCGCACGACCGGCACGTCGAGCTGGCCCTGCGGACCACGCTGGAGGAGAACCTGGCGATGGTGCGCGACACCGTCGCCCACCTGACGGCCGAGGGGCAGCGGGTCTTTCTCGACGCCGAGCACTTCTTCGACGGCTACCGCGCCAACCGCGCCTACGCCCTGGAGGTGCTGCGCACCGCCACCGAGGCCGGCGCCGAGGTGGTCGCGCTGTGCGACACCAACGGCGGGATGCTGCCCGGCTGGGTCGCCGACGTCGTGGCCGACGTCATCGGCACCACCGGGGCCAAGGTCGGCATCCACTGCCACAACGACACCGGCTGCGCGGTCGCCAACTCGCTGGCCGCGGTCGAGGCCGGCGCCACCCACGTGCAGGGCACCCTCAACGGGTACGGCGAGCGCACCGGCAACGCCGACCTGGTCGCCGTGGTCGCCAACCTGGAGCTCAAGCTCGACCGGCCGGTGCTGCCGAGCGGCTCGCTGCGCGAGGCGACCCGGATCGCGCACGCCGTCGCCGAGGTCACCAACGTGCCGCCCAGCGCGCGGCAGCCGTACGTCGGGGTGAGCGCCTTCGCGCACAAGGCCGGCCTGCACGCCAGCGCCATCAAGGTCGACCCGAACCTCTACCAGCACCTGGACCCGAGCCTGGTCGGCAACGACATGCGGCTGCTCGTCTCCGACATGGCCGGCCGGGCCTCCATCGAGCTGAAGGGGCGTGAGCTCGGCTTCGACCTCGCCGGCGACAGGGAGCTCGTCACCCGGGTCACCGGCCGGGTCAAGGAGATGGAGGCGCGCGGGTTCACCTTCGAGGCCGCCGACGCGTCCTTCGAGCTGATGCTGGTCGAGGAGGTCGAGGGCGTCCGCCCGTCGTACTTCGAGGTCGAGTCCTGGCGGGTGATCACCGACTCCACCCCCGGGGACGAGGCGCTCTCCGAGGCGACCGTGAAGCTGCGTGCCGGCGGCGCACGGATCGTCACGGTCGGGGAGGGCAACGGGCCGGTCAACGCGCTGGACCACGCGCTGCGGCAGGCCATCGTGCAGGCCTACCCGGAGGTCGCCAAGTTCGAGCTCATCGACTACAAGGTGCGCATCCTCGACCAGGGCCACGGCACCGACGCGGTCACCCGGGTGCTGATCGAGACCTCCGACGGGCAGTCCTCCTGGATGACCGTCGGCGTCGGCGCCAACATCATCGAGGCGTCCTGGGGCGCCCTGCTCGACGGCGTCACCTTCGGCCTCCGCCGCCACGGCGAGCACCCCCTCCCCGCGCCCCTGTAACGCGGGGTTACCGACGCTCCACAAGGCGCAGGAGCCCTGCGAGGCGTCCACATGCCCTGGGAAGCCGTGGCCCGTGTCTGCTGCGTCACCCATGGTCCAAGGGCCCTGCCGGACGTCGCCGGGTGCGCGGAGTGTGGGGGTGAAGGAGGCGACCCATGTCGACCACCCGGATCCCCACGAGGAACCCCGACCCCCCGGCCGCGAGCCTGGCGAGCCCGGCCACCCACCGCCCCGCCCTGCTGGGCCGGACGGCCGCCAGATGGGTGCTCCTGCTGGCCGTGGCTGCGGCGGCGTCAGGGATCGCGACCCTCGTGCCCGGCCTGCTCGCCGGCACTGCGGTCATGAACGGGTCGGCCCGCGGCACCGCCGTCGGCGTGCTCGTGCTGGCCCTGCCGACCCTGCTGCTCGGCCGTCGCCTCGCCCTCCGGGGAGTGCCGGCCGGCCTGTTCCTGCTGCTCGGGGCGACGGCGCACCTGGTCTACAACGCGGTGCTGTTCTGCTTCGCGACCCCCTTCAACCCGGCGTTCCCGGCGTACGTCGCCCAGCTCGGCCTGGGCATCGCCACCCTCGTCGCCGCGCTGGCAGGGCTGGTGCCCGCCCAGCGCGAGCACGCGTTCACCCCGCCCCGGAGCCTGGCCGGGTTCGCGGTCTACCTCTGGGTCGTCGCCGGGCTCAACGTGCTGGCCTGGCTCCGGGTCGTCCTCCCGGCGGTCCTGCACGACGACCGCTCGTTCCTGGCCGGCTCCGGCCTGACCACCAGCCCGCTCTACGTCCAGGACCTGGCCTTCTGGCTGCCGGTGCCGGTGCTCGTCGGCGTCTGGCTGTGGTGCACCCGCCACCCCGGCCGGCACGCCACCGACGCGTGGGCGGGTCTGCTCGGCGGTGCGGTGCTGACCTTCTGGGTGCTCGAGGCGTTCGGGGTGGCCCTCGACCAGTGGCTCGGCCACCGCGCCGACCCGGCCTCGGACTGGGCGACCCTCGCCGGGTCGCTGATGTTCGTGGTGCTCGGCCTGGTCAGCGGCACGGTCCTGGCGCGCTACCTGCACGCGTACGCCGCGCACCGCTGAGCACGCGCTGACCGGGCGCTGACCGGGCGGGTCAGCCGACGGCGGACCGGATCGCCATGGCCAGCACCGCCACCGCCGCGGTCTCCAGCGTGAGCAGCGTCCACGGGTCGAGCGGCGCCCCCGACCCGGCACCGGCCCCCGTGCTGACCGCGAACACCGTGTCGCCGTCGAACGCGGTGTGCACCGGGCGGATCGCCAGCGCGAGCGCGTCGTGGGCGACGACCGCGAGCCGGTGCGCCTGCGTCTTGGTCAGCGGCAGGTCGGTGGCCACCAGGGCGAGCGTGGTGTTGCTCCCCGGAGGAGGCGGCGGCAGCGGAGGGGTCTCCCCGGCGAGCACCCGGGCCACGGTGTCGGCCCCGGCCAGCACACCGCCGTCGTCCGCGACGACGTCGCCGACCGCGTTCACCGCGACGACGGCACCGACGTGCGCGCCGCCCGGCAGCCGCAGCGAGGCGGTGCCCAGGCCCCCGGGGACCGGGGCGCCGAACAGCTTCCCGACGGTCGCGCCCGTCCCGGCGCCGTGGGGACCCGACCCGCACGGGTCGCCGCCCTCCGCGGCCAGCGTGGCGGCGTACCCGGCCTCGCGGCCCGGACGGGCCGCAGACGAGCCGACGGCGAGGTCGTAGAGCACCGCTGCCGGCACGATCGGCACCGCACCCGCCTGGGTG
Organism: Marmoricola sp.; assembly: GCA_044227235.1. Taxonomy (GTDB): domain Bacteria; phylum Actinomycetota; class Actinomycetes; order Propionibacteriales; family Nocardioidaceae; genus Marmoricola_A. The sequence continues at coordinate 34,620 of JBGAFN010000002.1, forward strand.
GGCACCCCGAGGCCGCGCTCCTCGAGCCGCGCCATCACGCCGTCGGCGGCCGCGAGCCCGAAGGCCGAGCCGCCGGTGAGCAGCACGGCGTGGGCGACCTGGACGGTGGCGTCGGGGGTGAGCAGGTCGGTCTCGCGGGTGCCCGGCGCGGCCCCGCGGACGTCGACCGAGGCGACCGCCCCGGCCTCGGGCAGCAGCACCACCGTGCACCCGGTCCGGCCCACCGGGTCCGACCAGTGCCCGACCCGCAGGCCGGGCACGTCGGTGAGGTCGCCACTCATGACCCCCACGCTAGTCGCGCTCAGCGCACCCCGATCGAGTCGAAGGCCGTGCCCAGCAGCCGGGCGCGGTCAGCCGCGGAGTCGAGCTGCTCCACGCCGAACCCGAGCAGGACCGAGTCGTGGGTCCGGATCGCGGGGGAGAACAGCCGCGTCGAGCGCACGAACCGGCCGGTGCCCGGCGAGCTCCCGGCCGGCGGACCGGGCAGGGACCACGACCCCAGCCCGCCCTCGAAGCCCTCGTGGTCGACGGCGTACCCGCCGACGAGCAGCCGGGTGTCGTCGACGAAGGCGCCGGTGCCGCCGGTGCCCGGGTCGGTGACGTAGGTGATCGAGACCTCCACCCGGTGGCCCGCGTACGCCGACAGGTCGAACGACGCGTCCTGCCACCCGTCGGAGCTGCCGGTCATCGAGTTCCACGCCCCGGTCGTCCCGGTGCCGGTGCACGGCGTGCCGAGGGTCAGGTAGTGCGTGAGGAACGGGTGCTCGGCCAGCAGGAAGCCCTGGTCGCAGTCGGCGGGCACCTCGGTGCTGGTCAGGCCACCCGCCTCGGGCAGCGTCGTCCAGTCGTCCTGGCCGACCGTGTGCGCCTCCACCACCACGTGGTCGTAGCCCGGCTCGGTGTCGAAGGAGAGCCTCGTCGCCAGCGTGGGCGTCTGCCCGGCGGGGACGCCGGTCAGGTCCACGGTGCGGGCGAGCCGGACGTAGGAGTCGTCGACGTGCACCGAGCCGACGTACCAGTCGCCCTCGACGGGGTCGAACGGCCCCGGCGGCCCGGTGTACTCACCGGCGGTCGCACCGGCGAAGCGGGGGAAGGTGGCCGGGTCGAGCACCGCACTGGTCGGCGGGAACAGCCCTGCCTCGTCGACGGGGTTCGCCGCCACCGCCGGGCCGCCGAAGGTGCCCGAGGTCGACGCCAGCGCGCCGGCGCCCTGGAACCCGGGGGCGCCGTCAACCGCCGAGCGGGCCCAGCGGCCCAGGTAGTACTGGGCGAAGTCGTCGGCGAGCAGCAGGCAGTCGCTGAACGGGTCCGCGGTGACGACGCAGTCGGCGGTCGGGTCGCCGTTGAGGCCGTAGTAGATGCCCCCGATCGCCGAGCCCAGCACGCCGTCGTAGGTGGCCGTCTCGCCGGTGTCGACGAGCTTGCCGCCCTCGTTGAGGAAGTCGCGCACCGCGATCGTGAGGTCCTGCTCGCGCTCGGCGACCGCCGCGTCCGGCAGGTCCCCGAAGAACGTCTGGGTCACCTCGTCCTCGGGGTCCTGGGTGAGCCGGTTGTCGCCCAGATACCAGACGGCGCCGCGGAAGTGGCTCAGCACCCCGAGCGGGTCGGGGACGCCCTGCTGTGAGACGTCCCAGACCGACGCGTCGAGCCCGGCCCGGTGCAGCGCGTCCAGGTAGGTGGCCGCGTGCTTCGGGGCGCTCAGCGGCGGGTCGTACGTCGGGTTGACGCCGTCGTAGTCCTCGTCGGCCAGCACGATGACCCGGTGCCGGGTGTCCTCGGCCAGCCGGTAGGTGAAGGAGTCGCTGCGCCGGAAGCCCCCGCCCGGTCCGCGGGCGGTGAACCAGACGGTCACCCGGTCGCCCGGACGGGCGCCGCGCACCGTGCCGCGGTACTCGCCGTACCAGGTCGTGCCCTCGTCGCCGTACCGCTCGCCGCCCTTCCACAGCTTGGTGGGCACGGTGCGGACCGGGCCGTCGCCGATCCGGTAGCGGGCCACCAGCCGGCGCAGCTCGCGCCGCGCGGTCACCGCGACGGTCTGCGGGTCGCCGTAGGAGACGGCGAACGAGTGCACGTCGAAGTCGGGGGCGGTCCGCCCGACCGGGGACACGGGGTGGGCCGGGCGGTGGGCCGAGCGGGCGACGGCCAGCGCGAAGGGCAGGTTCTTCTCGAACTCGGCCTGCACGAGCGCCTCGGAGTCGGGGAAGTTGAAGACGCTCTCACAGTCGGCGGGGTCGAAGGCGTCATCGGGGTCGACGGCGCTGGCGGTCTCGCAGGTCGACATCTCCGGGGTGTAGGCCAGGGTGCCGTAGACGTCGTGGGCGTGCTCGGTGGTCTCGCCGTTGGTGGTGTAGAGCTCGGCGGACTGGTCCGGGTCGTAGCCGGGCACCGCCGGGTGGGCGTCGTCACCGGCCTGGGCCTCGAAGATCTCGTCGTCCGGCGACCGCGTGGAGACCTGCCAGCCGACGCCGTACAGCAGCAGCTCGGCGGCGGAGTGGTAGTTGACCTGGAAGGCGAAGCGCACGCGCCGCATCAGCCCGTCCAGGGCGCGGGTCTCGGGCTCCGAGGCGGGGGCGCTGCCGCGGTAGGTCTCGCTCCCGTACGACGGTGAGGAGCCCTCGTTGTCGTAGCCCCACTTGGTCGGGTAGTTGCGGTTGGGGTCGACCCCGTCCTGCTCGGTGACCACGCCGTCCCCGTCGTTGTCGCGCAGGTTCTTGCGCCACAGCCGGTTGCCCTCGGTGAAGGTGAAGTCGTAGCCGTCGGGGTTGGCCACCGGCACGAACCACAGCTCGGTGGTGGCGAGCAGGCGGGCGATCTGCGGGTCCGCGGCGTGGTCGAGCAGGTAGTGCAGCAGGCGCCGGTCCATCTCCGGGGTGATCCACTCGCGGGCGTGCTGCGCCGCGGAGTACAGCACGGCCGGGCGGGCGCCGTCGCGGACCCGGCGGGCGTGGCGGGTCACCTTGACCGCGTAGAGGCGCTGGCCCTGCACCGTGCGGCCCAGCGACTCGAGCTTGACCAGGCCGGGGTGGTCGGCGGCGACCTGCACCAGCTCGTCACGCAGGCCTCCGGGCTCGCTGTAGGACCGGAACACGGTCGGGTCGGCGGCCCGGGCCAGCAGGCGCGAGACCGGCGTGCCGTCGACCTTCTTCTCGGTGAGCGGGACCCCGGCGGCGACCAGCTTGCCGGCCACGCCGCGCGAGAGCACGACCTCGACCCCGACCCGACCGCCCCGCGCGGACGCCGGCCTCGTCACCGCGAGGTCCTCGCGGTCCAGGCCCCCGGCCCGGCGGACCTCGCCGACCTGGGCGAGGGTCAACGTGCCGACGTAGACCGTGGGACCTGCCGGGCGGGACGACCGGTGCGGCGTCGGCGGCGCGGCGGCGGCGCTCCCGCCGAGCCCGGCGCCGAGGAGCGCGAGCACCGTCGCCATCGCGGCCCCCACGGTGCCGATCGTGCGGATGGAGCCGGACTGGCTGGAGCGGTGTCGACGCACGGCGTTCCCCCTCGGAGGCGGGACACCCCCGTGTGTCCCGGCTGCCGTCCATCCGACGCCCGCGACACCGCGGCTGTCAATGCATCGGCGGCGGCTCGCTCAGGCGGGCTCGGCCAGGAAGACCGGGATCTCCCGGTCGGTCTTCCGCTGGTAGTCGGCGTAGCTGGGGAACGCCTCCACCGCGCGGGCCCACCAGGCCGCTTTCTCCTCGCGCTCCAGCAGGCGCACCGTCATCTCCTGCGGGGCGGGCCCGTCCTGCAGGTCGATGTGGGGGTGCTGCATCAGGTTGAAGTACCAGGTCGGATGGGTGGGCGCGCCGCCCTGGGAGGCCACCAGCGCGTAGCTGCCGTCGTGCTCGACCCGCATCAGGGGCGTCTTGCGGAGCTTGCCGCTGCGCGCCCCGACCGAGGTCACGATGACGACGGGCAGCCCGGTGTCGCGCAGCGTGTTGGCGCGCGTGCCTCCGGACGACTCGTACTCGGCCACCTGGTCGCGGACCCACTGCTGCGGGCTGGGCTCGTACTCTCCGGTCAGTGCCATGCCGGGACAACCGGCCCGGGACCGTGGATGTTCCGCCCGTCCACCCGGGAGGCCGGGGGACTTCCGGGGCCGGACTAGAATCCGGGGATGAACGAGGTCTCCGTCATCGCCTACTTCGCGGACGACCCCACCCGCATCTACCAGCTCGTCCAGTGGCTCCCGGTCCTGGAGATCCTGCACGAGGAGCACCCGGTGGCGGTCGTGGTGCGCGACCCTGCCTCGGCCCGGGTGCTCGAGGGTGCCACCTGCCTGCCGGTCTTCACCGCGCCGAGCTTCCCGGAGCTGACCGGGCTGTACGAGGAGCTCGACGCGAAGGTCGCGCTCTACTGCAACAACTCCATGCTGAACTTCCAGTCGCTGCTGAACAGCCGGATGCTGCACGTGCACGTCAACCACGGCGAGAGCGACAAGCAGAGCATGGCGAGCAACAACGCCAAGGCCTACGACCGCGTCTTCGTCGCCGGTGAGGCCGCGGTACGCCGGCACGCCGCCGGCCTGCTGGAGTTCGACACCGCCCGGCTGGTGCGCACCGGCCGCCCCCAGCTCGACCTGCGGCCGACACCGCTGCTGGCCCCCAGCAGCCGCCGGACCATCCTCTACGCCCCCACCTGGGAGGGCGACGCGGACTACAACGACTACACCTCGGTGGACGTGCTCGGCGTCGACGTGGTCCGGGCGCTGCTCGCGGTGCCGGACGCCCGCCTGGTCTACAAGCCCCACCCCAAGGTCGTCACCAGCACCACGCCGGCCGTGCGCGAGGCCCACCACGACATCCTCCGGCTGGTCACCCGCGCGGTGCTCGCGGAGCCCGGCGCCGGGCACGAGGCGATCACCAACGGCGACATCCTGGCCGTGGTGCCGGACTGCGACGCGATGGTCACCGACGTGTCGTCGGTCGGCCTGGACTGGCTCTACCTGCGCACCGACAAGCCGATCTTCCTGACCGACCGGCACCGCGACCCCGAGCGGCTGCGCCGGGAGGTGCCGGTGAGCAGGTGTGCGGACGTGGTGGACGTGGACAACGTGGGCTGCCTGACCGACCTGGTGGTCGCCCGGCTCGAGCACGACGAGCACCACCTGGCCCGGCTGGCGATGCGCCGTCACTACTTCGACGACCTCCAGGTCGGCGAGAGCACGGTGCGGTTCCTGGACGCGGTCGGGTCCCTGGTCGCACTGCGCGACGGGCTGCTCGGCGCCGCCTCCGGGCTGCAGGACGGCGGGGCGGCCATCACGGCCTGACGTACGCCGGGCTCAGACCAGGCGCAGGGCCAGGGTCGGGCAGGACCGGACCGCCTCGCGGGCGTCGGCGAGGAGCTCCTCGGTCACCGGGCCCTCGATCACCGGGTAGCCCCAGTCGTCGAGGTGGATCCGCTCGGGCAGCAGCTCGTAGCACAGGCCGCGCGCCGTGCAGCTGGGCCAGTCGACGCGCAGGGTGCGTGCGGCCGGGGCGGGGGCGCTCATCGGGGCGCTCATCGGGGCTCCTGGCCGGCTGCTCCACCGGGTGCGGCGTAGCCGCAGCGGTGCTGGGCGTGGCGTCCCAGCTCCTCGCCGTACGACGTGAGCAGGGAGCGCACCAGGCGGACCGTCCCGTCGGGGTGCGCGCAGGCGCCGCGGCCGGTGACCATCGACCCCAGCCGCTCGACCTCCTCGACCCCTCCTCGCCCGTCGCGGACGCCCTCGAGCGCGGAGGCGAGGGCCGGCAGCCCGTTCAGGCAGGGGCCGCAGCGCCGGGCGGACTGGGACGCGAGGTAGCCGACGACCCGGGCGGTGTGGTCCACCGGGCAGCCGCTGCGCAGCGGGAGCACCACCCCGGCCCCCAGCGAGAGGCCGTGCGCGGCGAGCTCGGTCCGGGACACGGTGAGCCGGCCCAGCAGCCCCGGCGCGGCCCAGGTGCCGTGGTAGCCGCCGAGCAGGACCGGGGACGCGAGGTCCTCCGGGGAGAGCACGTCGTGCCACGGGGTGCCCAGGGGCACCTCGACGACCCGCGGTCCCGAGGAGGCCCGGACGGCGTCGCCGTCCACGGTGAGCAGGGTGGTGCCCGGCTCGCGACGGCTGCCCAGCCGGTGCGCGTCGGCCAGGCCGGTGAGCGCCAGGCGGCCGACATGGGCGAAGGTCTCGGCGTTGGAGAGCAGGGTCGGTCGGCCCTTGTAGCCCGCAACGGTCACCGGCTGCCAGGCGGTGACCGGCAGGTTGGGCCGACCCGACATCAGCTCGACGACGGCCGAGGCCTGGCCCGCGACGAAGCGGTCCTCGGCCAGGTGCACGGTCCAGGAGAGCCCGCGGTCACGACCAGCCGCGCCGTGGCCGCGCCCGAACAGGCCGGTACGGCGGTCCCCAGCGCGTTCGGCGACGGCCTGCTCCAACGCGTGCCGCACCCGTGGCTGCTCGCGCGGCACCACCAGGTGCACCGTGCCGGCCCCCACCGCCCGGGCGGTCACCGCGGCGCCGTCGAGGACCAGGTGCGGGGCGACCAGGGCGAGCACCGCGTCCTTGTGGCTGGCCGGCTCGCCCTCGCTGACGTTGACCACCACGACGGCACGGCCGCGGGTCTCGGCGGCCGCGACGACCTTCCGGGCGAACGGGAAGCCCGCCCCGCCCCGGCCGCGGACGTCCAGGGTCTCGGCCAGGACGGCGAGGTCGCGGGCGTCCAGCGAGGGCAGCGGACCGTAGCGCAGCTCGTGGGCCGCCAGCGCGGGACCGTCGCCGAGCCCGGCCAGCAGGGCCGGTCCGGGCGTCACGCTGACCGAGGCGTGCGCCAGCGCCACCGACCTGCTGGTGCCGGGAGGGACGGTGCTGCGCTCGGCCGACGTCGTCATCGCAGCCACCCCGACACGGTGCTCGGCTCGTCCACCTCGACGGTCGGGGCGGGCGTCGTGGTCGCCGCGGTGGTGCGGCGCCGCCCGAGCAGGCGCAGGGCGCCGGCCAGCACGACGGCCACCCCGCACCCGACGTACACCCCGCGGGCCCACCCGGCGCCGGTGTCGGTGCCGATGCCGAGCCCGTGGGCCAGCGCGAGTGCCCACACCGGGTAGGTGGTCAGGTGGATCGCGAGCCAGACCCGCGGACCGATCCGCTCCCGCACCAGGCTGGTGGCCACGGCGGCCAGCATCAGGTCGAGGGCGAGGATGCCCAGGGCCAGCCAGAAGGGCCGGTAGTGCAGGTGCCAGGGCAGCGCGGACTGCCACCACCGGATGTCCACGTACTCGTCGAGGACCGCGGTGGCGACGTGGACCACCAGGAGCGTGGTGGCCAGCAGGCCGAGGTTGCGGTGCAGGGACTGGGTGACGAACCGGGGCACCCGGGTCCGGCGCCCCGGGGCACGGTCGCCCCGGGTGGCGACGACGCCGAGCACCAGCGTGAGGGTGAGCAGGACCAGCAGCACCAGGCCGGTGCTGCGGTTGAGGTACCAGAGCAGCGGACCGTCGGTCATCGTGCCTCCAGGGTTGTCGGAGGGAGGGTCGGGTCGGGGGCGGGCCAGTCGCCGACCAGGCGGACGGACCCGTCGGCGCGGACCAGGCGGGCGTGGACGCCGTGCCGGCCCAGCCAGTGCGGCGCCTCGGCCCCCAGGACCAGGGCGGCGGTGCTCGCGGTGTTGGCGGCCACGCAGGTCTCCCCGGTCGCGGTGACGGTCCGGTACACCTCGCGAGCCGGGGCTCCGGTGCGCGGGTCGAGGAGGTGGTGGACCGGTCGCTCCGGGCTGCCCCAGCGGCGGACGAGCGTGGTGGAGGTGGCCAGTCCGCCGGTCACGACGACCGGCACCCCGGGGGTGCCGGGGACCTCCGAGACGTGCACCGGCCAGGACGCCTCGGTCCCCTCGGGTCCGAGCACGCGCAGGTCGCCGCCCAGGCTGACCACGCAGGTGCAGCCCAGCGCGTCCACCACGGCGCCGGCGACGAGGTCGGCGGCCCAGGCCTTCGCGGTGGCGCCGAGGTCGAGGGCGACGCCCGGCGGGATCCGGACGGCGTCCTCGGTGCAGGCGACCTCGCGCCAGGCATCGGGGTCGTGCGGTGCCGGCCGGGTGTCCGGCGTGCGCGAGGCGAGCTGGGCGAGGTCGGTGAGGTCGGAGTCGTAGCCGAGCGCGACGAGCGTGCGTCCCAGGCACGGGTCGACCAGGCCGTCGGTGGCGGCGGCGGCCCGCAGCGCGACGCGGGTCGCCGCGACCAGGAGGGGGTCGACGCGGACCCACTGGCCCGGCCGGCGGTTGACCTCGCTCAGGTCGGAGTCGGACCGGAAGCGGCTGCAGGCCTGCTCGACCTCGGCCAGCACGTCGTCGGCCACGGCACGGGCGGCCGTCAGTGCCGCGGCGTCGTCGACCGCGAGGAAGGCGTCGGTGCTCCACAGCGACCAGCGGTCGCTCGTGGGTGGGGGGTGCGACATCGTCGGCTCACGAGCCCGCAGAGGGCGCCGGCGGCGGAGGGGGTGGGGGAGGCGCCGGGTGGGAGGACCCACCGCCTCCTCCCGCTCCGCCGGACCCACTGGGTCGCGGTCCCGCGGAGCCACCGCCCCCCGACCCGGACGGGTGGGAGACGCCACCAGAGGAGTGGCTGGTCCCGCCCGAGCTGCTGGCGACCGACCCGCCACCCACGGCGGTGCCGGAGTAGACGGTGCGGTAGACGACGTTGGTGTGCACCTTCGTCCGGCGCGGGTGCCTCTTCCAGCGCACGACCACCCGCGGCTGCTTGGCCAGCCAGGCGTCGTACGCCTTGCGGGTGGCGGCCCGGGTGGCAGCGGCCTGTTGCGCCTGCTGCACCTCCTGCTTGGCCTCGGTGTCGCGCGCGGCCACGCCGGTCACGTAGCCGGCGGCGGTGGCCGTGCCGACGGTCGCGAGACCGGTCAGCGCGGTCACCAGGATCCGGAAGCCGTTGCGGGTGCGGGCGGTGTACATCGGAGGTCCTCCCAGGACAGGTCCCCGGTGCGGGGGCATGGGTCCAGAATCAGGGTCTCCGGGGGCGGGAGCGAGTCGTTTGACGAGGACTTAACGTTGTTCCGAGGTATCCATGATGTTCGCAAGTGCACTATTTGTTCCATGAAACTGAGGACACTCGTCGCTGGAGGGGCGGCCGGCCTGCTCGGGGCCGTCGGCGCCGTGGCCGGCTACCAGTCCGTGATGGCCCACCCGACCTGGCGCAACACCGCCGCCGAGGAGTCGACCGCGGTCGCGAAGCCCGTCGCTCCGACCCCGAAGGTCCGGATCCGGTTCGAGCGGTGCCCGCGCGGGTTCCACCTGCACGACGGCGCCTGCGAGCGCATCGTGCAACGGACGGTCGTGGTCACCGTGGTCAAGCCGGCCCCCGTTGTGGCCGCACCCGCCCCGGTCGCGGCGCCCGCGCGGCAGGACGGCGGCGGCTCCGGTCCGTCGCACCACGGTGACGACGACAGCCACAGCAGCCACCACGAGAGCAGCGACGACCACGCGGCCGAGCCCGGCGACGACGGCGAGCACGAGGAGCCCGGCGACGACGACGGCGGCGAGCACGAGGAGCCCGGCGACGACTGAGCGGCACGTCGCCGCGGCGTCAGGCGCGTGAGCCCGAGTCCGCGTGCGGCAGCACGATCCGTGCGACCAGGCCGGGACGGCCGTCGGTCAGGCTGAGATGGCCTCCGACCCGGGCCGCCGTACGCCGCACGATCTGCAGCCCCAGCCCGGTGGTGCCCGGCCGCGGCTCGCCGGGCTGGCGGTCCGCGTCCGCGACGATCCCGGTGCCCGTGTCGGCGACCTCGAGGACCGCACCCTCGGCCGTCTCCAGGAGCCGGATCGAGAAGGCCACGTCGTCGGCCGTGTGGGCGAACACGTTGTCCACGAGCACGTCGATGAGGTCGGTCAGGTCGGTGCTCTCCAGCGCCACCGTGACCGGGTGGTCGGGCAGGTCGACGGTGACCGGCCGGCCCTGGTCCTCGGCCAGCGCCGACCAGAACGCCGCCCGCTCCTCCACCACCGCGGTCGCGTCGCAGCTCGACGCCAGGTTGCCGTGCAAGGGCCGTCGGGCGTCGCGCACGATCGCGTCCACCGTGCGCTGCAGCTGCTCGATGTGCTCCTGGAGCCGGTCGGCGAGGTCGGGCTCGGCGACCGACTCGGCGTCCAGCCGCAGGGCCGTCACGGGCGTGCGGAGGCGGTGGGAGAGGTCGCCCACGGCAGCCCGTTCGGCGGCCAGCAGCTCGACGATGCGGTCGGCGAGCCGGTTGATCGTCTCGGCGAGCTCGACGGTCTCCGGCGGGCCCTGCAACGCCGCCCGGGCGTCGAGCTCGCCCTGCTGCAGCCGTTCGGCGACCCGGGCCAGGTCGGTGACCGGGGTGCTGACCCGGCGACCGATCCGCACCGCGATGAGCACCGCCAGCCCGAGCAGGAGAGCCCCGAGCAGGCCGATGCTGACCCACGCCCGGTAGACGCCTCGGCGCATCTGCTCGGTCGTCACCGTGGTCCGGACGACGTAGGTGCCGTCCTCGGTGAGCACCGGGATGAGGACCGCGCCCCCGCCGGGGTCGATGTCGGTGAAGGCCCGCCGCTGGTCGCGTGCCGTGCGGACGTCCTCGTCGGCCGCCAGGTCCGGGGCAGCGGCGCCGAGCACCGAGCCGTCCGGGGCGAGCACCGAGGTCACCGCGGGCGTCCGGGCGTCCGCCTGGCGCAGGGTGTCGGCCAGCTGGGGGTCACCGTGGAAGCCGCCGACCACGATCGCGGCGTAGCGGGCCTCGTCGTCACCGGTGCGCAGGGCCCGGTCGGCGGCCATCGTGCGGACCAGCAGGCCGAGCGGGATCACGAAGGCCAGCACCACCGCCGAGGTCACCGCGGCGACCAGCAGGGCGATCCGGCGGCGCATCAGCCGGGCTCGTCGGGGTCCACCAGCCGGATCCCCACCCCACGCACGGTGCGCAGGTAGCGGGGCTCGGCGGCGGTCTCGCCCAGCTTGCGTCGCAGCCACGACAGGTGCACGTCGACGGTCCGGTCGCCGCCGCCGTACGGCTGCTGCCAGACCTCCACCAGCAGCTCGCGCTTGGTCACCACCTCGCCCTTGCGGGCGGCCAGGGCGAGCAGCAGCTCGAACTCCTTGCGGGAGAGCTCCAGCGCCTCGCCGCGCAGGGAGGCGGTCCGGGTGCGCGGGTCGACCACCAGCTCGCCGACCACGTACGGCGACGCCGCGGCGTTCGAGCCGCCGCGCCGCAGGATCGCGCGGATCCGGGCGGCCATCTGGTCGACGCCGAACGGCTTGACGACGTAGTCGTCCGCCCCGCCGTCCAGGGCCGCCACGATCAGCCGGTCGTCGTCCTGGGCGGTCGCCACGATCACCGGCACCTGCGAGACCGAGCGGATCATCGCCAGCACCCGGATGCCGTCGATGTCGGGCAGACCGAGGTCCAGCAGCACGACGTCGGGCTTCTCCTTGACCACCAGCTCCAGCGCCGGCAGGCCGCCGGACACCGAGAGGACCGCCATGTCGCGCTGACCCAGCCCGCGGACCAGTCCGGCGCGGATCGCGTCGTCGTCCTCGACGACCAAGATGCTGGTCACGTGGGCACGCTACGGCACACTGGAGGACGAAACGTGACGTTCAGCACGAAGGAGTGACCGATGACCCGACGGTCGTGGACGGTTGCCGGGCTGGCCTGGCTCGCCGTCGTGGTCGTCGTCTCGGTCGTCACCTGGACGGTCATCAACGCGGCCGGCCGCGACGTCCTGGGCACCACCTCGGCCGGCGACGCGCTGCCGTCGCCGAGCACGCCGTCGGCCGCGCCCTCGACGACGCCGTCGAGCGGGCCCGGCGGTGCGAGCCCGCGGCCTCGGGCCACCAGGCCGGCCACGGCCGGCGGTGTCGGTTCCAGTGCCGGTGCTGCCACAGCGTCCCCCGCGGGCACCCCGTCCGGCCGGCCCACCCCCGCGGTCCGCGACGAGGGCGGAGCGGACGACTCCGCGACGACCCAGCACAGCAGCACCGGTGGGTCGGGCTCCACGCCACCGCCCGACCCCCAACCCGTGGCCCAGACCCGGACCTGGCGCGGCGCGGCCGGGACCGTGGTCGCGCGCTGCGACGGCGACACGATCTCCCTGCAGTCGGCCACGCCCGCCGACGGGTGGGGCGTGGACGTCGGCAGCCGCGGACCCGAGGAGGTCGAGGTGGAGTTCAGCACCGGCGACGGCTCGTCCGAGCAGCAGACCAAGGTGCGCGCCGAGTGCTCCGGGGGCGCCCCCCGGTTCAGCTCCCAGAGCGAGGGCGACGGCGGGGGCGACGGCGGGGGCGACGACTGATGGCCCGGCTCACGCCGTACCTCGCGGTCCGGGACGCGCGCGCTGCGTCCGCCTGGTACGTCGAGCACCTGGGTGCCCGCGTCACCTACCCGCCGATCGTGATGCCCGACGGACGGGTCGGCCACACCGAGCTCGCGGTGGGCGACGCGGCATGGATGATGGCCGACGAGCACCCCGAGATCCAGGCCGAGGCCCCGGTCCCCGGGCACGGCGCCGCGGTCACCCTCCACCTCGAGGTGGACCAGGGCGCCGACGTGGACGCCCTCGCGAGCAGGATGGTCGCCGGCGGCGCCCTCCTGGACCGCGGTCCGGAGGACGGCGGCGTGGGGCGGGTGGCCGTGCTGCGCGACCCGTTCGGTCACCGCTGGTTCCTGCACCACGAGGCGTGAGGGGTCAGCCGGCGGCGAGGAGCTCCTCGCACGCGGCGAGCAGTCGCTGCCGCAGCGGCGCTCCGCGCTCGGCGAAGGCGCGCTGCGCCGCGACGTACGCCTGCTTGCCCTCCGGGGTCTCGATCGCCACCGGCTCGTAGCCCAGCGCGGCCAGGTCGTACGGCGAGGCCCGCATGTCGAGCGTGCGGATGTCCCGGGCCAGCGCGAAGCAGTCCGCGACGAGCTCGGAGGGCACCAGCGGCGAGAGCCGGAACGCGTGCTTGTAGAGGTCCATCCCGGCGTGCAGGCAGCCCGGCTGCTCGAAGTCGGCCCGGTCGTCGCGCCCCGGCCGCAGCGCGTTCAACGGCCGCGCCGGCTCGGTGAAGAAGCGGAACGCGTCGAAGTGCGAGCAGCTGACCCGGTGGCTCTCGACCACCTCGTCGGTGCCGGCCGCGCCCAGCCGCAACGGCCAGGCGCTGTGCCGCACCGCCTCGGCGTCCAGCCGGTAGACCATCGCCCACTCGTGCAGGCCGAAGCAGCCCAGCGTCGCCGGGCGTGCGGCCGTCGCCGCGAGGAGCCGGCGCAGCGTCTCGAGCAGCACCCGCTGGGAGGCCAGGTGCGCGCGGGTCACGGCGACCCCGCCGTCCGCACCGGTCGCGTAGCCCTTCAGCCCGGCGTACTCGGTCGCCTCCTCCAGCACGACGCCGTACCCGGGGTGCCAGCGCAGCAGCTGTGCGGGCCGGTGGGCGTAGTAGGTGAACAGGAAGTCCTCGACGGGGTGGCTGCGTCCGGAGCGGCGCCGCTCGAGATGGGGCGCCACCCAGGGCCGGACCCGCTCCTCGTGGGCGAGGGCCCGCGCCCGCCACTCCGCCTGCTCCACACCCGCGAGGGTAGCCACCGGCCGGAGAGGGCCGCGCAGGTAGGCTCGGCGGGTGCGCATCGCGAGATTCACCACGGGTGAGGACCCCCAGTTCGGCGTCGTCACCGGCGACCTCGACGAGCACGGGGAGCTGGACCCCGACGCCGTGGTGGTCGCCCTGGCCGGCGACCCGCTCTATGTCGGCGTCAAGCTCACCGAGCAGGAGTTCCGGCTCGCCGACGTGCGGCTGCTGGCGCCGGTGCTGCCGCGCAGCAAGGTCGTCGGGATCGGCAAGAACTACGCCGCGCACGCGGCCGAGATGGGTGGTGAGGTGCCGGCCGAGCCGCTGATGTTCCTCAAGCCCAACACCTCCGTCGTCGGACCCGGGGACCCGGTGTTCTACCCGCGTCAGTCGAGCAACGTGCACTACGAGGGCGAGCTGGCGGTGGTGATCGGGAGGATCTGCCGCGACGTGCCCGAGGAGAAGGTCGGCGACGTCGTCTTCGGCTACACCATCGGCAACGACGTCACCGCCCGCGACCTGCAGCGCAGCGACGGCCAGTGGAGCCGCGCCAAGGGCTTCGACTCGTTCTGCCCGCTCGGGCCTTGGGTGGAGACCGAGCTCGACGTCAGCGCCCTGCGGGTGCAGACCTACCTCAACGGCGAGCTCAAGCAGGACGGGTCGACGAAGGACCTGATCTTCGACGTGCCGCGGCTGGTCGCGCACGTCTCCAGTGTGATGACGCTGCTGCCCGGGGACGTCATCCTCACCGGCACCCCCGAGGGCGTCGGCCCGATGGAGGTCGGCGACGAGGTGGACGTCGTCATCGAAGGACTCGGCACTCTGACGAACAAGGTGGTCTCGCGTGACTGACAACGCCGTCCGGGTGAGGTTCTGCCCGTCCCCGACGGGCTCCCCGCACGTCGGCCTGGCCCGGACCGCCCTGTTCAACTGGGCCTTCGCGCGCCACCACGGCGGCACCTTCGTCTTCCGCATCGAGGACACCGACGCCTCGCGCGACTCCCAGGAGTCCTACGAGACGCTGCTCGAGGTGATGCGCTGGCTCGGGTTCACCTGGGACGAGGGGCCGGAGGTCGGCGGCCCGCACGCGCCGTACCGGCAGTCCGAGCGCTACGGCCTCTACGCCGACGTCGCCCGCCGACTGCTCGAGGCCGGGCGGGCCTACCACTGCTACTGCTCCACCGAGGAGCTCGACGCCCGCAACGAGCGGCTGCGTGCCGAGGGGCGCACCCCCGGGTACGACGGCCACTGCCGTGAGCTCTCGGCCGAGCAGGTCGCGTCGTACGACGCGGAGGGGCGCAAGCCGGTGGTCCGGCTGCGCATGCCCGACCGCCCGCTCACCTTCGACGACCTCGTCCGCGGGGAGATCACCTTCCAGCCCGAGCACGTGCCCGACTACGTCCTGGTCCGCGGCAACGGCCACCCGCTCTACACGCTGGTCAACCCCGTCGACGACGCGCTGATGGAGATCACCCACGTGCTGCGCGGCGAGGACCTGCTCTCCTCCACGCCGCGCCAGCTCGCCCTGTACGACGCGCTGGCCGAGATCGGCGTCGGCAACGGCACCACCCCGCGCTTCGGCCACCTGCCCTACGTGATGGGCCAGGGCAACAAGAAGCTCTCCAAGCGCGACCCGGAGTCCAACCTGCTCGGCTACCGCGACCGCGGCTTCCTGCCCGAGGGCCTGCTCAACTACCTGGCGCTGCTCGGCTGGGCGATCGCCGAGGACCGCGACATCTTCTCGATGGAGGAGATGGTGGCCGCCTTCGACATCGCCCGGGTGAACCCCAACCCGGCGCGCTTCGACCTCAAGAAGGCCGAGGCCATCAACGCCACGCACCTGCGGGCGCTGCCGGTCGAGGAGCTCGCCGAGCGGATGGTGCCCTACCTGCGCGCCGCCGGGGTCCTCACGGCGGAGGTGACCGAGGCCCAGCATGCGCTGCTGCTCGAGGCAGCCCCGCTGGTGCAGGAGCGGATGATGACCCTCGGGGAGTCGGTCGACATGCTCGGGTTCCTCTTCGTCGACGGGCCCGCGTTCGTCCGCGACCCGGACGACACCGCCAAGCTGCTCGCCACCGACGACGGCCGCCAGATCGTCGCCGCCGCCCACGCCGCCCTCGCCGGGCTGGGGGAGTGGACGACCACGGCGATCGACGAGGCCCTGCGGGAGGCTCTGATCGAGAAGCTCGGCCTCAAGCCGCGCAACGCCTTCGGGGCGGTGCGGGTGGCGGTGACCGGCCGGCGGATCTCGCCGCCGCTCTTCGAGTCGCTCGAGCTGCTCGGGCGGGAGCGGTCCCTGGCCCGGCTCGACGAGGCCGCGCAGGCATGACCCAGGGGCCGCCCCAGGAGCCGCCGGCGGGCTGGGGTCCGCCGCCGCAGCCTGCGCCGCCGTACCGGCCGTACCCGCCTCAGCAGGTGTGGCCGGTTGCCGCGCCCCCGCAGGGCTGGGCCCCCGGCTCCTACCCGCCCGGCCCGTACCCGCCCGGGCCCTACCCGCCCGGCCCCTACCCGCCGGCGCCCCAGCAGCCGGTCGCGTGGACGCCGCGTCCGTCGTTCCCGCACGCGGAGCCGCAGCCCTACCACCTCGTGCTGCGCACCTGGACCTACGCCTGGTGGCGTCCCGTGGTCGGCATCGTCGCGCTCGTCGTCGGCCTGGTGATCGTCCTGCCCCTGCTCTGCCTGCCGATCCTCGTGGTCGGCGTGCTGCTGCAGGGGGGCGACCAGGACTTCCTGGACGCCTTCCTCTCGGCAGGCACCTTCCAGGAGCTGACCCCCGCCGGGCTGCTCTACCTGAACCTCACGCTGGCCGGGATGATCCTGTGGACCTGGGGGATCATCCGGGTCCTGCACCAGCTCCGCCCACGTTGGCTCAGCTCGGTGGTGCCGCGGATGCGCTGGCGGTTCTTCGCGGTCTGCCTCGGCCTCGCCGTGGTCGCCCTGGTGGCGCAGCTGGCCGTCAGCCTCGTCGTACCGCAGGCGGGGGACGAGGGGCTCTCGGGTGACCTCAACGCGCTGACCGGACGGACCCTGCTGCTGGCCGTGATCGTCCTGGTCACGACGCCGCTGCAGGCCGCGGGGGAGGAGTACGCCTTCCGGGGCTACTTCCTCCAGGCGGTCGGTTCGCTGACCCGGCGCCGGTGGGTCGCGATCCTGGTCACCTCGACGGCGTTCGCGCTGGCCCACGGCCTGCAGAACTTCCCGCTGTTCTTCGACCGCTTCATGTTCGGGCTCATCGCCGGCTGGCTAGTCATCCGCACCGGTGGCCTCGAGGCGGGCATCGCGATGCACGTGCTCAACAACTACCTGGCCTTCGGGGCCGCGCTGGCCTTCGGTGACATCAGCTCCACGCTGAACATCTCGGAGGTCTCCTGGTGGAACATCCCGGTGACCCTGACCCAGTCGCTGGTGTACGCCGGCCTGGTGGCGTGGGTCGCCTCGCGGATGGGTCTGCAGACCCGGACCCGACCGCCGCAGGCGGCTCCGGACGGGACGGCGGGTGTCGAGCCTGTCCCGATTTCGTGACCGGTGCCGGGCCGTGTATTCTCTTCCGGGCTTCGCAAGAAGCCTGATCCCATGGGGTATGGGGTAATTGGCAGCCCGCCGGATTCTGATTCCGTCAGTCTAGGTTCGAGTCCTAGTACCCCAGCGATTTGGTCGGTTCTCCAGCAACCGCTAGAGTTTCGACCGATTCACGCCCCCGTTGTGTAGCGGCCTAGCACGCCGCCCTCTCAAGGCGGTAGCGCCGGTTCGAATCCGGTCGGGGGTACACCAGCGACAGGCCCGGTCCACCACGGACCGGGCCTTCGTGCTTGCCTGGCACCCGCACGGCCGTGTCCGATTCCCGCTAGGAAACCCGCGCACGGTCCCGGAGGATGGGGTCATGGACCTCCAGGACCCCGACGCCTGCTACCGGGCGGTGCAGAGCCGCGACGCCCGCTTCGACGGGCAGTTCTACACCGCGGTCCGCACGACCGGGATCTACTGCCGGCCCTCCTGCCCGGCCCGGACCCCGCACCGCGGCAACGTCACCTTCCACCGCACCGCGGCTGCCGCGCAGGCCGCCGGGTACCGGGCGTGCAAGCGCTGCCTGCCCGACGCCACGCCCGACTCCCCGGAGTGGGACCTGGCCGCCGACACCGCCGGCCGGGCGATGCGCCTGATCGCCGACGGCACCGTGGAGCGGGAGGGCGTGGAGGGCCTCGCCCGCCGCCTCGGGTACACCAGCCGCCACCTGACCCGGGTCCTGACCACCGAGCTGGGCGCCGGCCCGCTGGCCCTGGCCCGCGCGCAGCGCGCCCAGAACGCCCGCGTCCTCGTGGAGACGACCGACCTGCGCCTCTCCGACGTGGCGTATGCCGCCGGGTTCGCCAGCGTCCGCCAGTTCAACGACACCGTGCGCGAGGTGTACGGCGCGACGCCGGGTGAGCTCCGGGCACGAGGGCCCCGCGGCGGGGTCGCCACGTCGCCGGGACTGCCGGTCACCCTCCAGGTCCGGCTCCCGGTCCGCACGCCGTTCGACGCGGGGGCGCTGTGGACCTTCCTGGAGGCCCACGTCGTCCCGGGCGTCGAGGCGACCGGCCCGGGCTGGTACGCCCGCACCGTCCGGCTGCCGCACGGCCACGCCACCGTCCGGCTGGGACTGGCCGAGGTGGACCACGGCACCGCAGGCGTGCACCACCTCCCGGTGACGCTGCGGGTGACCGACCTGCGCGACGTCACCGCCGCCCTGGAGCGGTGCCGCCGGCTCGTCGACGCCGACTGCGACCCCGGGGCGGTCGACGCCGCCCTGGCCGAGGACGCCCTGCTCGCGCCACTGGTCGACAGCCGGCCGGGCCTGCGCGTGCCCGGGTCGATCGACGGCGACGAGGTCGCGCTGCGGACCGTGCTGGGTCAGCAGGTCACCCTGGCGGCGGGCAACGCGCTGGCCGCCCGCCTCGTCGACCTGGTCGGGGAGCCGCTGGCCGTGCCGCTGCAGGAGGACGGTCTCGACCGGCTCTTCCCCGCCGCGGCGACCGTCGCGGAGCTCGACCCGGCCCTGCTGCCGATGCCGCGGTCACGCTCGGCCGCCCTGGTGGGGCTGGCTGCGGCGCTGGCCGACGGCACCGTCGCGTTGGACCGCAGCGTGGACCGGGCCACCACGCGCGACCGGCTGCTCGCCCTGCGCGGGATCGGCCCCTGGACCGCCGACTACCTGGCGCTGCGGGCCCTCGGCGACCCCGACGTGATGCTGCTGACCGACGCGGCCGCCGTACGGGTGCTGACGCGGCTCGGCGTCGAGGACCCGACCGAGCGCAGCCGGCGCTGGAGCCCGTGGCGCTCCTACGCCCTCATGCACCTGTGGGCCACCGTGCTCGCACCGCCTGTGACCTCACCCCCGGTGACCTCACCCCCTGTGACCTCACCCCCTGTGACGGAAGGATCCCGCTGATGTGGACCACGACCCCCTCGCCCGTCGGGCCGCTGTGCCTGGTCGAGCGCCAGGGCGCCCTGAGCGCCGTGGACTTCCTGGGCGAGATGCCCTCCGGTCCCGGTGAGAGCCGCAGTGTGCAGCGGGCCGCCGAGCGCGCCGCCGCCGGCGTACGGCCCGACGGCCTGCCGCTCGGCGACCGCGCCGACGACGACCCGCTGCTGCGCGAGGCCGTGCGCCAGCTCGCGGCGTACTTCGCGCGTGAGCTGAAGGAGTTCGACCTCCCGCTGGCGCCGGTGGGCACCGACTTCCAGGTGCGGGTCTGGACGGCCCTGCAGGCCATCCCGTACGGCGAGGTCGCGACGTACGGCGAGGTCGCCCGTGGCCTGGGGATGACCGGCCACGCGGCCCGGGCCGTCGGCCTGGCCAACGGCCGCAACCCCATCCCCGTGGTGATCCCCTGCCACCGGGTCGTCGGGGCGAGTGGTGCCCTCACCGGCTACGGCGGCGGGATGGCCCGCAAGCAGCTCCTCCTCGAGCTCGAGCAGGACGCCCTCTTCTAATCGAGAGAACACCAACGCACCCTTGCTCACGGCCGAGACGACACCAACGCGCGCTTGCTCACGGCCGAGAGAACACCAACGCGCGCTTGCTCACGGCCGAGACGACACCAACGCGCGCTTGCTCACGGCCGAGAGGACACCAACGCGCGCTTGCTCACGGCCGAGACGACACCAACGCGCGCTTGCTCCCGACCGAGACGACACCAACGCGCGCCCGCGGTGTCGATCCGACGTGCGCTGGTGTCCTCTCGCCGATGGGGAAGCGTGCGTTGGTGTCGTCTCGCCGGGCCTTGACCGTGCGCTCGTGTCGTCTCGCCGAGGGGGGAGGGTGCGTTGGTGTCGTCTCGGGGGTCAGGCGTCGCCGTTGGCGCGGCGCAGGGACTCCGAGAGGCGCTCGGCGGCGGCGAGGACCGCGGGGGCGTGCATGCGGCCGGGCTGCCGGGTCAGCCGCTCCAGCGGGCCGGAGACGGAGACGGCGGCGATGATCTTGCCGCTGGGGGAGCGGACCGGCGCGGAGACCGAGGCGACGCCGGCCTCACGCTCGCCGATCGACTGCGCCCAGCCGCGCCGGCGGATCCCGGCGAGTGCGGTGGCGGAGAAGGCGGCGTTCTGCAGGCCGCGGTGCATCCGCTCGGGGTCCTCCCAGGCCAGCAGCACCTGGGCCGCGGAGCCGGCGCGCATCGTGAGCTGCGACCCGACGGGGATGGTGTCGCGCAGACCGGAGGGGCGCTCGGCGGCCGCGACGCAGACGCGGTAGTCACCCTGGCGGCGCCACAGCTGGGCCGACTCCCCGGTGATGTCGCGCAGCCGGGCGAGGACGGGGCCCGCGGCGGCGAGCAGCCGGTCCTCACCGGCGGCCGCACTGAGCTCGGCGAGACGGGGGCCGAGGACGAAGCGGCCCTGCATGTCGCGGGCCACCAGGCGGTGGTGCTCCAGGGCCACGGCGAGCCGGTGCGCCGTCGGTCGGGCCAGCCCGGTGGCGGCGACCAGACCCGCCAGGGTGGCCGGTCCGGACTCCAGGGCCGAGAGCACGAGAGCGGCTTTGTCGAGAACTCCGACTCCGCTAGAGTTGTCCATCATCTGATAATGCCGTCTCGCATACTGATATTGCAAGAGGGCGGCAGGTGCAGGATCCGCGGTTCTGGTCACACTCGGAGATGAGCCCGAACGCGGTGAGAGACGACGAGGTGGAGGAGAGCGCCATGGGGCGGACCCTTGCAGAGAAGGTGTGGGACGAGCACGTCGTGCGGAGTGCCGAGGGGGAGCCCGATCTCCTCTTCATCGACCTCCACCTCATCCACGAGGTGACCTCACCGCAGGCGTTCGACGGGCTGCGGCTCGCCGGCCGTCGCGTACGGCGTCCCGACCTGACGCTGGCCACCGAGGACCACAACGTGCCCACGGTGGACTGGGACAAGCCGATCGCGGACCCGGTCAGCCGGACCCAGGTCGAGACGCTGCGCAAGAACGCCGCGGAGTTCGGCGTGCGGCTGCACCCGCTGGGCGACGTCGAGCAGGGCATCGTGCACGTGGTCGGCCCGCAGCTCGGCCTGACCCAGCCCGGCATGACGATCGTGTGCGGCGACTCGCACACCTCCACGCACGGCGCGTTCGGGGCGATCGCCTTCGGCATCGGCACCTCCGAGGTCGAGCACGTGCTGGCCACCCAGACGCTGACCCAGGCCCGCCCCAAGACGATGGCCGTGACGGTCAACGGGTCGCTGCCGGCCGGGGTCACCGCCAAGGACCTCATCCTCGCGCTGATCACCCGCACCGGCACCGGTGGCGGCCAGGGCTACATCGTGGAGTACCGCGGCCAGGCCATCTCCGAGCTCTCGATGGAGGGCCGGATGACGGTGTGCAACATGTCGATCGAGTGGGGCGCCAAGGCCGGTCTGATCGCGCCCGACCAGACCACGTTCGACTACATCGAGGGCAAGCCCGAGGCTCCGACCGGTGCCGACTGGGACGCTGCGCTGGCGCACTGGAAGACCCTGGTCACCGACGACGACGCGACCTTCGACGCCGAGATCGTCCTGGACGCGGGCGAGCTGACCCCGTTCGTGACCTGGGGCACCAACCCCGGTCAGGGCGTCGAGCTCGGCGGGGTCGTCCCGACGCCGTCGGACTTCGCCGAGGAGTCCGAGCGGGTCGCGGCCCAGAAGGCCCTGGAGTACATGGGTCTGACCGCCGGCACCCCGATGCGCGAGATCGCCGTCGACACCGTCTTCGTCGGGTCCTGCACCAACGGCCGGATCGAGGACCTGCGCCTGGCCGCACAGATCCTCGAGGGCCACACCGTCGCCGAGAGCACCCGGCTGCTGGTCGTCCCCGGGTCGGTCCGGGTCCGGCTCCAGGCCGAGGCCGAGGGCCTGGACAAGGTCTTCACCGCCGCCGGTGCGGAGTGGCGCGGCGCCGGCTGCTCCATGTGCCTGGGCATGAACCCCGACCAGCTCGCCCCCGGCGAGCGCAGCGCGTCGACGTCGAACCGCAACTTCGAGGGACGGCAGGGCAAGGGCGGCCGCACCCACCTGGTGTCGGTGCCGGTGGCCGCTGCCACCGCGGTGCTCGGTCACCTCGCCAGCCCCGCCGACCTGCCCGCCGTCTGAGGACCAGGAGACCAGGAGACCCGTCATGGACGCCTTCACCACCCACACCGGCACCGCGCTGCCGCTGCGCCGCAGCAACGTCGACACCGACCAGATCATCCCGGCCGTCTACCTCAAGCGGGTCACCCGCACCGGCTTCGAGGACGGGCTGTTCGGGGCCTGGCGCAACGACCCCGACTTCATCCTCAACAAGCCCGAGTACGCCGGGGTCTCGGTGCTGGTGGCCGGGCAGGACTTCGGCACCGGATCCTCCCGGGAGCACGCGGTCTGGGCCCTGATGGACTACGGCTTCAAGGTCGTGATCTCCAGCCGCTTCGCCGACATCTTCCGCGGCAACTCCGGCAAGGCCGGCCTGGTGGCCGCGCAGGTCGACCAGGACGTCGTCGAGCAGCTGTGGGCAGCGGTCGAGGCCGACCCCACCACCCCGGTCACCGTCGACCTCGAGACCTGCCAGGTGTCGGCCGGTGAGCTCGTCGCGCCCTTCCAGATCGACGACTACACCCGCTACCGGCTGCTCAACGGTCTCGACGACATCGGCATCACGCTGTCGTACGACGCCGACATCACCGCTTTCGAGGCCACGCGCCCTTCCTGGAAGCCGGTCACCCTCTGACCGTCCGGGACCGCTCCCGAGGCTTGCGAAACCCCACCGACGCCTGTGTGTCGGTGGGGTTTCGCCTTACCTGCTTGGGATCCAGCGTCGCTGGTCGTCGTACGACGCCCGCGCGCGTGCCTTCTGATCGCGTCGGTCGTCAACGGACACGCCGCAGAATCGCCCGAAAAACTTGGGGAAAAGACCCCGATATCGTTGTGAGGACCCGCATATTTCCCTAGCGTGCAAGGCAAACGCCGAGCATAGGTTCGGCCCCAGTCGTTCACGAAAGGGATTCTGGTGAACAAGACTCAGCTGATCGACGCTCTGTCGACACGCTACGAAGGCAACCGCAAGGCTGCCGCGCACGCCCTCGAGTCGGTTCTCGACGTCATCACCCGTGAGGTGGCCCGGGGCGAGAAGGTCGCCATCACCGGGTTCGGGTCGTTCGAGAAGCGAGTCCGCGAGGCCCGCTTCGTGCGGAACCCCCGCACGGGCGAGCGCATCAAGGCCAAGAAGACGGCCATCCCGAAGTTCACCGCCGGTGCTGACCTCAAGGCCGTCGTGTCGGGCGCCAAGAAGCTGCCGAAGGTGGCTCCGGCCAAGACCACCGCCGCTGCGAAGAAGGCCACCGCTCCGGCGGCCGCGACCGCCAAGAAGGCCGCTCCGGCTGCCAAGAAGGCTGCTGCTCCGGCGAAGAAGGCCGCGACCTCCGCCGCCAAGAAGGCCGCCCCTGCTGCCAAGAAGGCTGCTGCTCCGGCAAAGAAGGCCGCGACCACCGCCGCCGCGACCGCCAAGAAGGCGGCCCCGGCCAAGAAGGCCACCGCCACGAAGGCGCCGGCCAAGACGGCCGCCCCGGCCAAGAAGGCCACCGCCACCAAGGCTCCGGCCGCCAAGAAGGCCGCTCCGGCCAAGAAGGCTGCCCCGGCCAAGAAGGCTCCGGCCGCCAAGAAGGCCCCCGCGGCCAAGAAGGCTCCGGCCAAGAAGGCCTGAGCCCACGGGGTCCGCTCCGACACACCACGAGGCCCGTCCTCCCGACAGGGGACGGGCCTCGTTGTGCGCGCGGCCCCGGTCAGCCGAGGCCGGTGAGAGTCGCGACCAGGTTGGTCCGCGCGCCGACCCCCAGACGCAGGGCGTCGTCGAGGTCCTCGGGGGTGTCCACGTCGCGGCGTACCGACGAGCCTGCGGGCACGGGCAGCTCGACGGCACCGGCGGCACGGTGGGCCGCGCGCGAGGCCGCTCCGAAGCGAGGGTCGAAGCCGGCCAGGTCGGGCGCGGTGTAGAGGGTGGTGCCGATCCCGGCCGCGTCGGGGACGTACGCCGCCGTGCCGGCCGCATGGGTGCCGACCAGCGCCAGCGCCTCGCCGAGCTCGTCGGCCCGCAGCGCCGGCAGGTCTCCGCAGATCGCCACCGGCCGCAGCCCCGGGTGCAACCGCAGCAGCTCGGCGGCGCCCTGGACCAGTGACCCGTTGAGCTGACCCGCGAGACCGTCGGGGATCACCGCGACGCCGAGCTCGCGCAGCGATCCGGCCAGGGCGACCTCGTCGGTGACCACGAGGACGGCGGCCACCTCAGGACAGTCGAGGGCGGCGGTGACGGTGTCGACGGCGAACGCTCCGACGAGGTCCCGTCGTACGTCGTCGCCGAGCTCGGAGAGGCGCGACTTCGCCACGGCGAACGGCTTCACCGGGACGACGACGCCGAAGCGGACGGGGGCGGGGGAGGTGCTCATGGCCCTGCCGATCCTGCCAGCCTCGCGCGCGAACGGGACGGGGTGGTCCGACCCGGCCGACCTCTCACCTCCCGGGGCGCCCGGGCAGTAGGGTCGGAACCCACCGCGACCGGACGCCGCGGGCAGCACCGGAGGCCGCGAGGAAGGGGGACGGGTGGGCAAGCCACGCAGGATGAGCGAGCACCGTGGGGCGTCGTTCGCGTTCGCCGTGAGCATCGTCAAGCCGACCCTGCTGGCCTTCACGCGCCACCACTGGGTGGACGGGGAGAAGATCCCCGCGCACGGGGGCGCGGTCCTCGCCGCCAACCACATCTCGCACGTGGACCCGCTCACCTTCGCGCACCTGGTCTACGACCACGGCCGGCTGCCGCGCTACCTGGCCAAGGCGGAGCTCTTCGACGTCCGCGGCATCGGCAGGATCCTCGAGGGCGCCGGCCAGATCCCCGTACGACGCCTCTCCACCGACGCGTCCCTGGCCTTCACCGCGGCGGTCGAGGCGGTCCGCGAGGGCAAGGTCGTCGTGGTCTACCCGGAGGGCACGATCACCCGTGACCCGGACCTGTGGCCGATGGTGGGCAAGACCGGCGCGGCCCGGATCGCCCTGACTGCGGGGGTCCCGGTCGTGCCGGTGGCCCAGTGGGGCGCCCAGGAGATCCTGTACCCGTACGCGAAGCGACCCCACCTGCTGCCGAGGCGCACCGTGCACGCCAAGGTGGGCGACCCGGTCGACCTCGACGACCTGCGCGATGTCGGCACCACCCCGGCCGTGCTGCGCGAGGCGACGGACCGGATCATGGGCGCGATCACCGCGCTGCTCGAGGACCTGCGCGGCGAGCGCGCACCGGCCGTGCGCTTCGACCCGCGCAAGGCCGGGCTGCGCGTGATCGGCAACCCCCACGACGCGGACCCCTCGCGTCACCACCACCCCAGGAGGAAGAGCGAATGACGAAGGTCGCCGTGTTCGGCGCAGGCTCGTGGGGGACGGCCTTCTCGCTGGTGCTCGCGGACGCGGGCAACGACGTCACCATCTGGGGACGGCGGGAGGACCTCTGCGCCGCCATCAACGAGCGCCACGAGAACACCGACTACCTGCCGGGGATCGAGCTGCCGCGCACGATCAGGGCCTCGCACGACCCGGCCGTCGCAGCTGCGGGCGCGGAGGTGGTCGTGCTGGCGGTCCCGTCCCAGACCCTGCGGGCCAACCTGCAGGACTGGGCCGACGTCCTCGCCCCCGACGCGGTCATGCTGTCGCTGATGAAGGGCGTGGAGCTCGGCTCGCTGAAGCGGATGAGCGAGGTGATCGCCGAGGTCACCGGCGCCGGCCCCGAGCGGATCGCGGTGCTCTCGGGCCCCAACCTGGCCCGTGAGATCGCGGCCCGCGAGCCGGCCGCGTCCGTGGTCGCGTGCGCCGACGAGGGCGTGGCCGCCCACCTGCGCGAGCTGATGGCCGGGCCCAACTTCCGGCCCTACTCCAGCACCGACGTGGTCGGCTGCGAGCTCGGCGGCGCCTACAAGAACGTGATCGCGCTGGGTGTCGGCATGGCAGTGGGGCTCGGGTTCGGCGACAACACCACCGCGTCGGTGATCACCCGCGGGCTGGCCGAGACCGCCCGCCTGGCGGTGCGGCTCGGCGCCGACCCGATCACGCTGATGGGCCTGGCGGGGCTGGGCGACCTGGTCGCCACCTGCTCCTCCCCGCTCTCCCGCAACCGCACCTTCGGCGAGAAGCTCGGCCAGGGTCTGAGCACCGAGGAGATCACGGCGTCCACCCGGCAGGTGGCCGAGGGCGTGAAGTCCTGTGCGTCACTGCTGGAGCTGGCCGAGCGCAACGAGATCTACGCCCCGCTCGTGCAGGCCGTCCACGCCGTGGTGGTCGGCACGATGACGACCGGCGAGATGATGGAGAGCTTCCTGTCGCGCGAGACCAAGCACGAGCGCGACTGAGACCGCACGACGGCTCAGGCGGGCGTGGACCCGCCGGCCACCTCGAACGACCACAGCTCGGCCTTGACCGAGACCGGTGGCTTCCGCGTCTCGCCCTCGGCGTGTCCGTGGCCGTGCCCGTGTCCGGCGGGCGCACCGCCCGCCTGGGCGTGGCCCGCGCCGAACGCCGCCGACGACATCCAGGCCGAGAAGGCGTCCTCGTCACGCCAGCGGGTCACGACGAGCCACACGTTGCGCTCGTCGGTCGGCTTGAGCAGCTCGAAGCCCTCGAAGCCGTCCTGGTCGTCGACCGCGCCGGCCCGGGCGGCGAAGCGGTGGGCGAGCTCGTCGCCGCTGTCGGGGTCGACGGTGATCGCGTTGATCTTGATGACGCTCATGGCTCGATCATGCCAGGGCCGCCGGACCCGGCCTGCGGTGCGGGAAGGGAGTCCAACGCCCCGACCAGGTCGGCCCACAGGTCCTCCACGTCCTCGATGCCCACCGAGAGCCGGACCAGCCCGTCCGGGATCGTCGCGGCCTCGGCCTTCCAGCGTCGCCGTCGCTCGAAGGTGGACTCCACCCCGCCGAGGCTGGTGGCGTGCACCCACAGCGCCGTCGACCGGGTGAGCAGGTCAGCGGCCAGTGCACCCTGGCCGAGCACCACCGAGAGGATCGCCCCGAAGCCCGGGTAGCGGACCTCGGCGACAGCGGGGTGGGCGGCCAGGCGGTCGGCGAGGACCTGGGCGTTGGCCTGCGCGCGGTCCAGCCGGACCGCCAGCGTCCGCAGCCCGCGCAGCGCCAGCCAGGCCTCGAAGGGGCCCGGGACCGCGCCGACCAGGTCGCGGCGCTGCTTGAGGACGGTGAAGAGCTCGTCGGAGCCGGTGACCAGCGCCCCCATCAGCACGTCGCTGTGGCCGGCGATGAACTTGGTCGCCGAGTGCAGCACCAGGTCGGCGCCGAGGGCGAGCGGCAGCTGCTGCAACGGCGTCGCGAAGGTGTTGTCCACCACGACGTGGGCCCCCGCCTCGTGGGCCGCGGCGATGACCGGCTCGAGATCGATGACCTCCATCGCGGGGTTGGTCGGCGACTCCAGCAGCACGAGCGCCGCGTCGTCGCAGGCCGCCAGCAGCGCCTCGGTGTCGGTGACGTCGACGAGGCGCGCCTGCAGCCGGCCGCGGGCCTCGAGGTCGGCCAGCTGCATCACGGTGCCGCTGTAGGAGTGCCGCGGTGCCACGACCACGGCGTCCTGGCCGACCAGGTCCAGCACCGTCGCCAGGGCCGCCAGACCGCTCGCGAACGCCAGGCAGCGCCCGCCCTCCAGGGCTCCGAGCGCATCCTCGAACGCGGTCCAGGTCGGGTTGGCATAGCGGCCGTACTCCAGGTCGCCGCCGCCGACGTACGTCGAGGCCAGCGTCACCGGCACGTTCAACGGCTGGTCGGGCTCGTGGCCGGGACGCCCCGCGGTGACCGCCAGGGTGGCGCGGGAGAGCGGGCGCGGGGTGGGCTCGGGGGCAGGCATGCAGGCCAGCCTAGGCAGGTAGGGTCAGGGCACCATGAACGACCTCCCCGCCCGCAAGCCCCGGGTCGCCGTCCTCTTCGGTGGCCGCTCCAGCGAGCACGCGATCAGCTGTGTCACCGCCGGGAGCGTCCTGCAGGCACTCGACCCCGCGACGTACGACGTGGTGCCGATCGGCATCGCGCACGACGGCCGCTGGGTGCTCGAGTCGGCCGAGCCCGGGCGGCTCGCGATCACCGGACCCGACACCCTGCCCGAGGTCGACGGCACCCGCGAGCTCGTCGCGCTGAGCCACCAGGGCTCCCACACCGCACTGACCGTCACCGAGCCGGGCAGCATCCCGCAGGTGCTCGGCGAGGTCGACGTCGTCTTCCCGGTGCTGCACGGCCCCTGGGGCGAGGACGGCACCATCCAGGGGCTGCTGGAGATGGCGGACCTGCGCTACGTCGGGGCCGGGGTGCTCGCCTCCGCGGTGGGCATGGACAAGCACTACATGAAGGTCGTCTTCGAGGCCGCCGGCCTGCCCGGGCTCCCGTACGTCGTGCTGACCGACCGGCAGTGGCGCAGCGACCCGGAGGCCTGCCGGGCCCGGGTCGACGCGCTGTCCTACCCGGTGTTCGTCAAGCCGTGCCGGGGCGGCTCCTCGATCGGCATCAGCAAGGTGGCCTCGCGCGACGAGCTCGACGCGGCCGTGGAGGAGGCGCGGCGCTGGGACCCCAAGGTGATCGTCGAGGGATATGCCGGCGACGGTGCGCGCGAGGTCGAGTGCGGGGTGCTCGAGGGCTTCGACGGTGCCGCCCCGGAGACCAGCGTGGTCGCGGAGATCACCGTCGAGGGCGACCACGACTTCTACGACTTCGCCGCGAAGTACCTGCCCGAGGAGCAGACCCGCCTCGACGTCCCCGCCGACCTGGACGAGGCCACCACGGCCCGGGTCCGGGCGCTGGCGGCGGACGCGTTCGAGGCGCTCTCCTGCGAGGGCCTGGCCCGGGTGGACTTCTTCGTGCTGCCCGACGGCTCGCTGGTGGTCAACGAGATCAACACCATGCCCGGCTTCACCCCGACCTCGATGTTCCCGCGGATGTGGGCCGCCAGCGGGCTGGCCTACCCGCAGCTGGTGGACCGGCTCGTGCAGCTGGCGCTCGCGCGCCCCACCGGCCTGCGCTGACCTCGACGGGGGCTACGCGCAGAGGCCGGAGGGCTTCGCGGGCACGGCCCTCGCGACGACGGGGGAGAGGTCGGCCAGCATGGCGGCCGGGACGCCGTACTCCTCGGGCAGCAGCACGCGGACGGCCACCTCGCGGTTGACCACGGTCCAGGTGGTGTCGCCCGGGTCGGGGGACTCGAGCTGGTCCTGCGGGAGGTACCAGTCGACGCCGTCGACGACCGTGCACGACGACAGCGTGTCGAAGCCGCGGGGGACCGGGACGCCACAGGTCAGCACGATGGCGGGGTCACCCCAGGCGGCGCCCAGGACGCCCTCGGGGGTGACCTCGCGGGCCTCGCCGTCGGCGACCGTCGCCGGCAGCGCGTCGAGGAGCGCACGGCACGTCCGGGCGTCCGCGGCGTCGAGCGACGGGGCCCTGACCGCGACCGGGCCGGGCCCGCCGCAGCCCGCCACCAGGACCAGCAGCGCCCCCGCCACGACGGCGAGCCGCCCTGGACGTGCGACAGCGCCCGCGTCCGGCCGAACGGGGCGCTGTGGCACTGCGGGGCGACGGGTGCGGTGCGTGGCTCAGATGTGGACCACGGGGCAGGTCAGCGTCCGGGTGATCCCCGGCACCGCCTGCACCCGCGCGACCACCAGCTTGCCGAGCTCGTCGACGTTGGTGGCCTCCGCACGCACGATCACGTCGTAGGGGCCGGTGACGTCCTCGGCCAGCGTCACGCCGGAGACCTCGGCGATGGACGCCGCCACCTCGGCCGCCTTGCCGACGTCGGTCTGGATCAAGATGTAGGCCTGCACGGTCATACGGTGCTCCTTCTCCCTCGACCCGCCCCTCGACGAGTCGTTGATGAGTCCCTCCGACCGGCGGGTGTCCCCGTGATGACACGGGCCCGCCCGGACGAGCCGCCCTCAACCTAGCCGACGTCGTGGGCCGGTCGTAACCCGCGCCGCGGCATCGGCTTGAATGCGTGCCATGAGTCCTCTCCCCACCTCTGCGACCGCCGTTCCTGCGGGGACCACCCTGGCCGGACTGGGGGAGTTCGAGCTCATCGACCTGATCACGCCGCGGCTCCCGCAGGGCGACGACGTGCTGCTCGGGCCGGGCGACGACGCCGCCGAGGTGCGGGTCGCCGGCGGCCGCGCGGTCCTGTGCACCGACGTCCTGGTCGACGGTCGGCACTTCCGTCGCGACTGGTGCTCGGCCGCCGACGTGGGCCACCGCGCCGCGGCCCAGAGCCTCGCCGACGTCAACGCCATGGGAGGCCGGGCCACCGCGGTGACCCTCGGGCTGGCCGCCCCGGCCGACCTCGAGGTGGCGTGGGTCCTCGAGCTCGTCGACGGCCTGGTCGAGGAGTGCGGCCTGGTCGGCGCGAGCGTGGTCGGGGGCGACGTCACCCGCAGCGACGTGCTGGTCGTCTCGGTGACCGCGCTGGGCTCGGTCGACGGTGAGCCGGTACGACGCTCGGGCGCGCGGCCGGGGGACCTGGTCGCGATCAGCGGCCGGCAGGGCTGGGCCGCGGGCGGGCTGGCCGTGCTGGGACGGGGCTTCCGCTCACCCCGCAAGCTCGTCGACGCCTACCGGCGTCCCGAGGTGCCGTACGGCGCCGGCCCCGAGGCGGTGCTGCTCGGCGCCACCTCCTTGGTGGACGTCTCGGACGGCCTGGTCGCCGACCTGGGCCACGTGGCCACCGCCAGCGGCGTCGCGATCGACGTCCGCACGGACTCCTTCGAGATCGACGAGCCGCTGCAGGCGGTCGGGGCGGCGCTCGGGGTCGACCCGCTGCAGTTCGTGCTCGGCGGCGGCGACGACCACGCGCTGGTGGCGACGTTCCCGCTCAACGTGGCCCTCCCGGACACCTGGCGCCACATCGGCACGGTGGCCGAGGGGGAGGGCGTGACCGTCGACGGAGCGGCGTACGACGGCGTCGCGGGCTGGCGGCACTTCTGAGCCCCGGCTGGCGGCCCGCCCGACAAGCAGCCGCCGGACAAGCAGAAGAGCCGCCCCGAGGGGCGGCTCTCAGCAGGTCGTGCGGGTTCAGCGTGCGGTCAGCGGGAGACCTTGCCGGCCTTGAGGCAGCCGGTGCAGACGTTGAGACGCTTCGGCGTCCCGTTGACGGTCGCGCGCACGCGCTGGATGTTGGGGTCGAAGCGTCGCTTCGTGATCTTGCGGGACCATGGCCGGTTGTTGCCGAAGCCCGGGCCCTTGGCGCAGATGTCGCAGACGGCAGCCACCGTGAACTCCTGGATTACCACTCGATGTCAGAACGGGGGTCCGGGCACTCACGTGGCCGGACAACCGCGTCAGCGTAACCGATCGGCCGAGGGGCACGCCAATCGAGCCGTCTCCCCACCCGGCACCGCGCCTGGGCCGGCTGGGGGGAGGCGGCGACTACCCTGACGCTGGACGCGGCGGGGACTGCTCGCGCGTCGCGTCGCAACCGAGCGGAGGAGCGGGATGGAGCGGGCCAGCGAGGGCTTCGGCGTGGGGCCGCTGCTGCGCTTCTCGACGTTCGCGCTGCAGGGACTGACCGACGCCCGCGAGGAGATCGACGCCCTCAACGTCTACCCGGTGCCCGACGGGGACACCGGCACCAACCTGTTCCTCACCTTCGAGGCCGCCCACCAGGACCTGGTCACCTCGGTCGAGGAGCAGGGCGGGGTCGAGCAGGCCGACCTGGTCCGCAGCGTCGTGGCCTACGCCCGCGGGCTGCTGATGGGCGCGCGCGGCAACTCGGGCGTGATCATGTCCCAGCTCGTCGGGGCCCTGCTCAAGTCGCTCGCGGCGGCCGCGCCGGACGACCGGGCCGCCCAGGTGCTGGCCGACGGCATGGTCGCCGCGACCGCCGCCGCCTATGCCGCCGTCGGCGAGCCCGTCGAGGGCACCATGCTCACCGTCGCCCGCGAGGCCTCCGAGGAGGCCCGCCGCCAGGTCGCCGACCCCGCGGTGCGGACCGCGCAGGTGCTCGCGGCCTGCGCGACGGCCGCCCGCGAGGCCCTGGCCCGCACCCCCGACCAGCTCGCCGTGCTCCGCAACGCCGGGGTGGTCGACGCCGGCGGGCGC
The DNA here is from genome assembly GCA_044227235.1 of Marmoricola sp. GTDB lineage: Bacteria > Actinomycetota > Actinomycetes > Propionibacteriales > Nocardioidaceae > Marmoricola_A. The sequence goes on from JBGAFN010000002.1 coordinate 66,709, forward strand.
GGGCTGTGCATCGTGCTCGACGCCGCCGAGTCGGCCTACACCGGACGGCGCGAGCTGGTCCGCCACGCGCCGCTGGGCACCCGGGCCATCCCGATCCCGGTGCCGGCCGACGACCTGACCGAGGACGGCCCGGCGTACGAGGTGATGTACCTGCTCGACGCGGTCGACGAGGTGGTGCCCGGGCTGCGCCGCAGCCTGCAGGCCCTGGGCGACTCGCTGGTCGTGGTCGGCGGGGACGGCTTGTGGAACGTCCACGTCCACGTCGACGACGTCGGGGCCGCCATCGAGGCCGGCATCGTCGCCGGCCGCCCGCACCGGGTCCGGGTGACCCACTTCGCCGAGCAGAAGGCCGCCGCCCGCTACCGCAAGGAGCCGCTGGCCAAGGGGCCGCGCACCGGGCGGGCCGTGGTCATGCTCGCCTTCGGCGACGGGCTGGCCCGGGTGCTGACCGAAGCCGGCGCGCACGTCGTCGCGGCCACGCCGACCCGTCGCCCCTCGACCGGGGAGCTGCTCGCGGCGATCCGCGCGACCGGTGCCGCCGAGGTGGTGCTGCTCCCCAACGACCGCGACGTGATGCCGACGGCCAACGCGGCGGCCGGGATCGCCCAGAACGACGACGGGATCCGGGTCGCCGTGATCCCGACGTACGCCTCGGTCCAGGGGATGGCCGCGCTCGCCGTGCACGAGCCGGGCCGGCCCTTCGACCAGGACCTGGTCGAGATGACCGCGGCCGCCCGGCACGCCCGCAACGGGGCGGTGACCGTCGCGGTCCGCCAGGCGATCACCACCGCCGGCGCCTGCGAGCCCGGCGACGTGCTCGGGGCCATCGAGGGCGACTTCGCCGTCGTCGGCCAGGACCTCTTCGCCGTCGCCGTCGAGGTCGTCGACCGGATGCTCGGCGGTGGCGGCGAGCTCGTCACCGTGGTGCACGGGCAGGGCGGAGGCGAGGAGCTGGCCGAGCGCTGCGTGGAGTACCTCGCCGCCCAGCACCCCACCGTCGAGGTGATGGTGTACGACGGCGGGCAGGAGCGGTACCCGCTGCTGATCGGGGTGGAGTGAGCCCGTGACCAACAGCGCGGCCGGCGGAGTGGGGTGGACGACCCGGCTCGTCGACGTGCTCGGCGACAAGACCGCCGTCGAGCTGGAGAAGGGCCTCGGTCTGGCCACCGTGGGCGACCTGCTCTCGCACTACCCGCGCCAGTGGGTCGCGCGCGGCGAGACCTCGAGCACCGAGGACTTCCTGGTCGGCGAGCAGGCCACCCTGGTCGCCGAGGTCCGGGCCGCCAACGTCCACCCCTACCGGGACCGGCGCACCGGCCGGCAGGCCTGGCGCACCGAGGTGAAGGCCCAGGTCTCCGGCGAGGAGGTCTGGATGACCTTCTTCGACACCCGCAAGTGGAACAGCGACAGCCGGCTGTCCGTGCTGCGGCCGGGCCACCGGCTGCTGGTGTCGGGCAAGGCCACCCGCAACGGCTACCGCAACAACCGCTGGGAGCTGACCCACCCGCTCTTCGACACCGACACCGAGCGCGAGCTCTCGCCGCTGCAGCCGGTCTACCGCGTCACCGGCAAGCTCGCCTCCTGGGACCTCGAGCGCTCGGTGCGCCTCGCCCTCGACGTCGTCGAGCGCGTGCCCGACCGCGTCCCGGAGGAGATGGCGCGCCGGCACCGGCTCGTCCCGGCCGACCAGGCGCTGCGCTGGGTCCACTTCCCCGACGACTACGCCCAGCTCGGCGCCGCCCGCAAGCGGCTCAAGTTCGACGAGGCCTTCGTCCTGCAGGTGGCGCTGGCCCGGCGCCGCCACCAGCAGCGCGGGCTGCACAGCACCGCCCGGCCGGGCCGCCCCGGCGGGGTGCTCGACGCCTTCGCCGACCGGATGCCGTTCGAGCTGACCGCCGGTCAGCGGGCTGTCGAGGCCGAGATCGTCGCCGACCTGACGTCCGCCCGGCCGATGCACCGGTTGCTGCAGGGCGAGGTCGGCTCCGGCAAGACCGTGGTGGCGCTGCGGGCGATGCTGCGGGTGGTCGACTCCGGCGGCCAGTCGGCCCTGCTCGCGCCCACCGAGGTGCTCGCCCAGCAGCACCACCGCTCGATCAGCCGGATGCTCGGCGACCTGGCGGCGGGCGGGATGCTCGGTGGCGCGCCCGAGGCGACCCGGGTCACGCTGCTGACCGGCTCGATGAACGCCGCCGCCCGGCGGGCCGCCCTGCTCGAGATCGCCTCCGGCGAGGCGGGCATCGTGGTCGGCACGCACGCGCTGCTCGAGGACGTCGTGCAGTTCGCCGACCTCGGCCTGGTCGTCGTCGACGAGCAGCACCGGTTCGGCGTCGAGCAGCGCGCGGCGCTCGGTGCCAAGAGCGCCGGCGGACCGCCCCACGTGCTGGTGATGACCGCGACGCCGATCCCGCGCACGGTGGCGATGACGGTCTTCGGTGACCTGGAGACCTCCGTGCTGCGCGAGCTGCCCGCCGGTCGTGCCCCCATCCAGACGACCGTGGTGCCGGTCGCCGAGCAGCCGGCCTGGGTCGACCGGGTGTGGGCGCGGGTCCGCGAGGAGGTGGCCGCCGGCCGGCAGGTGTACGTCGTGTGCCCACGGATCAGCGCCGACGGCGACCGGCCCGTCGAGGACGACGCCGACCTGCTCGAGGACGAGCCCCCCGACGAGGAGCCCGCCGGGGCGCCGCCGCGCCCCCCGCTCACCGCCGTCGAGGAGCTCGCCCCGCGGCTGGCGGCCGGAGCCCTGCAGGGGCTGCGGGTCGAGGCCCTGCACGGCCGGATGGACCCGGCCGACAAGGACGCGGTGATGACCCGGTTCGCCGCCGGCGAGGTCGACGTGCTCGTGTCGACCACCGTCATCGAGGTCGGCGTGGACGTCGGGAACGCCACCGCGATGGTCGTGATGGACGCCGACCGGTTCGGCATCTCCCAGCTGCACCAGCTGCGCGGGCGGGTCGGCCGGGGCGGGCACCCGGGCCTGTGCCTGCTGGTGTCCCACGCACCGGCCCAGTCCGGCTCACGCAAGCGGCTCGACGTGGTGGCCTCCACCCTCGACGGGTTCGTGCTCGCCGAGGAGGACGTGCGGCTGCGCCGCGAGGGCGACGTGCTCGGCTCGAGCCAGTCGGGGAAGCGCCGCACCTTCCAGATGCTCTCGGTGCTGACCGACGTCGACGTGATCGAGGAGGCCCGCGCCGCGGCCGCCGTCCTGGTCGAGGAGGACCCCGAGCTCGGTGGCGCCCCCGACCTGCGGGCCGAGATCCTCCGGTTGGAGAGCGGCGAGCGGACCGACTACCTGGACAAGGCGTGAGAGGGGCGTTGGCATGACCCGGATCATCGGGGGCGTCGCCGGCGGGCGGCGGCTGCAGACCCCGCGCGGCGACCTGACCCGGCCGACCTCCGACCGCGTCCGCGAGGCGCTCTTCTCGGCGTGGGAGTCCGCGTTGGGGTCGCTGGCCGGCGTCGCCTTCCTCGACCTGTACGCCGGGTCCGGCGCGGTCGGGCTGGAGGCCGCCTCCCGGGGGGCGGTGCGCGTCACCCTGGTCGAGCAGGACCGTCGCACGGCCGCGCTGGTGCGGGCCAACGCAGCTGACCTGGCGCTGCCCGGGGTGGACGTGGTCTGCGCGCCGGTCGCGCGCTTCCTGGCCGGCAGCCCCTCGCCGTACGACGTGGTCTTCCTGGACCCTCCCTACGCGCTGGAGGCCTTCGCGGTCTCGGCCGACCTGACCGCGCTCGCCGAGGGGGGCTGGCTGGCCCCGGACGCCTCGGTCGTGGTGGAGCGCTCGACCCGTGGGGAGCCGCTCACGTGGCCGGCCGGGGTCGAGCCGGGCCGGGTCCGCAGCTATGGCGAGACCGCCCTCGCGTTCGGCACCGCCGGCGTGCTGCGATAGGTTCGCGCGGTCCGGCCGGACACCGCGCCCGGGTCCCGGACCACCGTGCTGAGGGAGAGGGTCACGTGCGACGAGCCGCCTGTCCGGGGTCCTTCGACCCCGTGACCAACGGGCACATCGACATCATCGGCCGTGCCGCCGCGCTCTTCGACGAGGTCGTCGTGGCGGTCGGGGTGAACAAGTCCAAGAACCGGCTCTTCGCCGCCGACGAGCGGATGGACATGCTCCGCGAGGCCGTCGCGCCGTACCCCAACGTCGTCGTCGACGGCTTCACCGGCCTGCTCACCGACTTCTGCCAGGAGCGCGGGATCTCGGCGATCGTCAAGGGGCTCCGCGCCGTGAGCGACTTCGACTACGAGCTGCAGATGGCGCAGATGAACTCCAGCCTGGCGCCGGTGGAGACCGTGTTCGTCCCGACCAGCCCGGAGTACTCCTTCCTCGCCTCGAGCCTGGTCAAGGAGGTCGCCTCCTTCGGGGGCGACGTCTCAGGACTGGTGCCCCCGTTCGTGCTCGAGCGCCTGCTGGCGCGCCTGAAGGAGGTCGGGTCGTGAACGCCCGGGACCAGATCGCCCGCCTCGTCGCCCTGGTGACCGAGGCCCGCTCGATGCCGATGTCCTCCTCGGCGGTGGTCAACCGCTCCGAGGTGCTCGACCTGCTCGCCGCCCTCGACGAGACGGTGGTCACCGAGCTGTCCGAGGCCCGAACGGTGCTGGACTCGCGGGAGGACTTGGTCGCCGAGGCCCGCCGCGAGGCGGAGCAGATCCTGGCCGAGGCGCGCCTGGAGCAGGAGCGGCTGGTCTCCGACACCGACGTGTTCCGGCTCGCCCAGCGTCAGGCCGAGGAGACGCTGGCCGCAGCCCGCACCGAGACCGAGGCGCTGCGCCAGGAGACCGACGAGTACGTCGACGGCCGGCTCGCCGGGCTGCAGATCACCCTGGAGAAGACCCTGGCCGCGGTCCAGCGGGGCCGCGACACCCTGGCCGGCCGCAGCGACCTCGACGGGCTCGCCGACGGGGAGAACGACCTGCGGCTGCCGGACCACTTCCACGAGTGAGTCCGGGCCGGTCCTCGAGCCGTTCGTCCGGCCGGTCCCGGCGTTTTGGTCCAGTCCGCCCTCGGGCGGTATCCTGGTCGACGGTCCTCGTGTCGGTCTCGGTGCAGCCTGCTGTGCATGGGTCGGGATGGGGACCCTGATCTGTCCGCCGACGAGGAACGTGGTCCCTGTGCGTCTCGACCCGAGAGCGCCGCTCGTGCTCGACACCCGCGAGCTCGGCCGCCGCCCGGGGTCGGAGCGTCGGGTGACGCTGACCGCGCCGGCACCGGCAGATCTGGGGATCGAGGTCCTGGGTGTTCCCGAGGGTTCACCGGTCGAGTTCGACATCCGGCTCGAAGCGGTGGTCGAGGGAGTGCTCGTCACCGGCACCGCGCAGGCGGTGCTGGAGGGCGAGTGCGTCCGGTGCCTGGAGGCGATCAGCAGTGAGACCACTGCCCGCTTCCAGGAGCTCTACGTCTACGACGACGCAGACGACGAGTCGGAGGACGCCGAGGACGAGGAGACCAGCCGACTCGTCGGTGACCTGCTCGACCTCGAGCCCGTGCTGCGGGACGCGGTGGTGCTTGCGCTACCGTTCCAGCCGTTGTGTCAGGACGACTGCCCGGGCCTGTGCGTCGAGTGCGGCGCGCGGCTCGCGGACGACCCGGACCATCGGCACGAGGAGCCGGTCGACCCACGCTGGGCCGCCCTGCACCAGCTGGCGGAGTCCCCACCACAAGCCCAGCAACAACCAGAAGCATGATCCAGCCGGCCGCGCACGCGGCCCGACAGAGGAGTACCAAGTGGCTGTCCCGAAGCGGAAGATGTCGCGGAGCAACACCCGTCACCGCCGCTCTGCCTGGAAGGCCGTCGCCCCGTCGCTGGTGACCTGCGCCAACCCGGCCTGTGACTCGAAGCACCTGCCGCACCGCGCCTGCCCGCAGTGCGGCCAGTACGGCGCCCGCGGCGCGCGTCGCCAGGTCCTCTGAGCGCCGACCCCGTGGGCGAGTCGTACGACGACTTGCGTCAGGCACTCGGTGACCCGTTGCTGGACGCCGGGCTGCTCGACCGTGCCCTGACGCACCGGTCGTACGCCTACGAGAACGGCGGACTGCCGACCAACGAGCGGCTGGAGTTCCTCGGCGACTCGGTGCTCGGCATCATCGTCACCGAGACGCTCTACCTGACCCATCCCGAGCTCTCCGAGGGCCGGCTGGCCAAGCTGCGCGCCGCGGTCGTCAACGCGCGTGCGCTGGCCGAGGTGGCGCGCACGATCGGGCTGGGCCAGCACATCAAGCTCGGCCGTGGCGAGGAGATCACCGGCGGCCGCAGCAAGGCCTCGATCCTGAGCGACACCGTCGAGGCGGTGATCGGCGCGGTCTACCTCAGCGGTGGCTTCGAGGTCTCCCGGCAGGTGGTGCACCTGCTCTTCGACCCGCTGATGGACGCCGCCGCGGGCCTCGGGGCGGGCCTGGACTGGAAGACCAGCCTGCAGGAGCTGTCCGCCGAGCACGGCCTCGGCGTCCCGGAGTACCTCATCGAGGACGACGGACCCGACCACGCCAAGACCTTCACCGCGCAGGTCAAGGTCGGCGACGGCCGCTACGGCCACGGCACCGGCCGGTCCAAGAAGGAGGCCGAGCAGCAGGCCGCCGAGACGGCGTACCGGGAGATCGTGGCGAAGGTCGGCGGCGGCATCCCCGTCCCCGACATCGCCGACTGAGCCGGCCGGTCCGACGCCGTGCCCGAGCTCCCCGAGGTCGAGGTCGTCCGTCGCGGCCTGGAGGCCCACGTCGTGGGTCGACGGGTCGCCGGCGTCGAGGTGCTGCACCCGCGTCCGGTGCGCCGACACCTGACCGGTCCCGACGGCTTCGCGGCCGCTCTGACCGGGCGCACCCTGGTGGGGGCGCGGCGGCGGGGCAAGTACCTGTGGCTGCCGCTCGACGACGGCGACGCCCTGATGGCCCACCTGGGGATGAGCGGGCAGATGCTCGTGCAGCCGCCGGCCGCCCCGGCCGAGCGCCACCTGCGGGTGCGGTTCTCGCTCGAGCCGCTGCCGGGGGAGGACCCGCGCGAGCTCCGCTTCGTCGACCAGCGCATGTTCGGCGGGCTGTCCCTGGCGGTGGGCGGGGCCGAGCTCCCCGCGGAGATCGCGCACATCGCGCGCGACGCGATGGACCCCGAGTTCGACGAGGACGCGTTCGTCCGCCGGGTGCGCCGCAGCACCTCGGGCATCAAGCGGCTGCTGCTGGACCAGACGACGGTCAGCGGGGTCGGCAACATCTACGCCGACGAGGCGCTCTGGCGGGCACGCGTCCACTTCGAGCGTCCCGGTGACCGGCTCACGCGCGGCCAGGTGCTGGCCGTGCTGGCGGGCGCCCGGGAGGTCATGGGCGCGGCCCTCGCGCAGGGCGGTACGTCGTTCGACGCGCTCTACGTCAACGTCAACGGCGAGAGCGGCTACTTCGACCGCTCACTGGAGGTCTACGGCCAGGAGGGCCGCCCGTGCTCGCGCTGCGGGACCCTCGTGGTCCGCTCGGCGTTCATGAACCGGTCGTCGTACTGGTGCCCCCGCTGCCAGCCCCGGCCCCGCGCCCGGCGGGCCGGAAGGGTGGTCGCGGACCGGTCCGGAACACGTCTCCGGTAAAGGTTCCCACGCTCCCTGGACCACCGTCCCAGGCAGGATTGACCGGTTTCGACGTTGCGTGAGACTCTTGAATGAACCACCCCTCTATCACTCGGCTCCTCAGGAGCCGCAGCAGGGGTGCGTTCACGTCACATCGAGTTACATCTCAGCCTCGAAGGATATGAATATGGCCAAGGCCCTCCTCGGGTACATGAACGGGACCGACCCCCGCGTCGTCACCTCGCTCACCGCGGAGAACAGGCGACTTCGGCAGCAGGTCGAGGACCTGGAGGCGCTCATCATGCGCCTCTCCGCCGAGAACGACGCGCTCGCCGCCGCAGCGCACCCGTCGCCGCTTCTCACCGTTCCGGACCAGATGCAGCCCGTCTGACCGACACCACGTCGACGAGCCCGGGAACCCTCCTCTGAGCGTCCCCGGGCTCTTCGCTGTCCCGGCCGGTCGACGGGCCGGTCGACGGGTCAGTCGACGGCGCTGATCCGCGTCGTCGGGACCGGGGTGTACGGGTCGTGGAACGACAGGTACGACGCCAGGGCGTCGATGTCGGGCCCGCCGACGTAGCGGTTCGTGCCGTCCGCCAGGGTCGTGAAGTTGTCCCCACCGTCGGCGAGGAACGAGTTCACGACCACCCGGTACGACGCCGCCGGGTCGAGCGGGGTCTCCGGGGTGCCGTCCTTGTCCAGGTCGACCTGGACGCTGCCGGGCACGATCGCGTCGGTGTCCTCCAGCGCCGCCTGCGAGCGGTCCCACTGGTAGCTCAGGCCGGCCACCTGCAGGATCTTGCTGGCGGTGCCCTCGTTCTTGCCGTTCCACTGCTCGTTGAGCACGTCGAGCAGCTGCTGGCCGGTCAGGGTCAGGGAGTCGACGTAGTTGTTGAACGGCTGCACCGAGAAGGCGGCCCCGTAGGTGACGTTGCCGCTGGCGTCCTCGGCCAGGTCGGCCCGGATGCCGCCCGGGTTCATCAGCGCCACCACGGGGGTGTCCCCACCGGGACCGATGGCGGACCCGTCCGCGAGCTGGGAGTCCGCGATCAGGTTGCCCAGGGGCGAGTCGCCGCCGTCGGGGTCCGGGTCACGGGTGAGCGCGTTGGTGCTGTCGGCGGGCACGATCCGGCCCAGCACCTCGTTGGCGATCGGGGCGACCAGCGTGCGGTAGCGCGCGATCAGGTCCAGCAGGTCGGGTCGCGGGGCGGTGCCGTCGGCGTTGGTGACGATGTGGTTGGTCGCCCGCTCGGAGGGACGGATCACGTCCTTGGTCCGCGGGTCGATCTTGAGCCGCACCTCGGTCACCAGCCGGCCCAGCGAGGAGGCGCTGGTCAGCAGGCGCGGGTGGCCGGCCGGGTCCCTGACGGTGCAGTTGTAGGCCTGGTGGGTGTGGCCCGAGACGATCACGTCGACGGCCGGGTCGAGGCGCTGGGCGATGTCCACGCCCGGGCCGGTGACCCCGCCGCAGCTGTTGTAGGCGGTGGCGTCTGCCGGGGTGCCGCCCTGGTGCAGGAGCACCACGATCGAGCGGACGCCCCGCTTCTTCAGGCCGGGCACGAGCCGGTTGACGGTCCGCACCTCGTCGGTGAACCGCAGCCCCTCCACACCGGAGCGGGTCACGATGTTGGGGGTGTCCTTCAGCGTCATCCCGATGAAGGCGACCTTGGCCGTGCCGTACTTCTTGATCGTGTACGCCGGGAACACGGTGCGCTTGGTGCCGGCGTACTTCACGTTCGCGGCGAGGTAGCGGTAGCGCGCGCCGGTGAACGGGTGGGCCGGGTCCGGGCAGGAGTTCTGGTTGGCGAGGCCGTCGGGACCGTCGGGCAGGCAGCCGCCGCGCTGCATGCGGAGCAGCTCGCGGTAGCCCTCGTCGAACTCGTGGTTGCCGACGCTGGTGACCTGCAGGCCGACGCGGTTCATCGCCTCGACGGTGGGCTCGTCGTGGAAGGCGGCCGAGAGCAGCGGGGTGGCGCCGATCAGGTCGCCGGCCGCCACGGTGACGGTGTGCTCGCCGCTGGCGCGGGCCTCGCGCCGCAGCTGGTCGAGGTGGGTGGCCAGGTAGGCGACGCCGCCCGCGGGGACGTTGCCGGTCGGGGTGGCGATCCGTCCCGAGGAGCTGGTCGGCGGCACCACCTCGAGCTGGCCGTGGAAGTCGTTGATGGCGAGCAGGTCGAGCTTGATCGGGCGGAGCCTGCGGGCCGTGGCCTTCGCGGCCGTGGTGCCGGACGCGGGTGCGGGCCGGGCGGCGGTCGGCGCCGGGTCGCGGGCGTCGGCCGGGCCCGCGAGGGCGAGCGGGGCGGCGCCCAGGGCGGCGGCGGTCACGGCGGCCGCGGTGGCGGCCAGCCTCGCCCGGCGGTGGGGTGGGGTCACGGTGGTGTCCTCTCTCGACGAGCCGCCCACGGCGGGGCGGTACGCCGGGCATACCCCGCGGTCGTCGGCGGCTAACCCGCGCCCGCCTCCGGTCTGGCCGTCGCCGGTCCGGGTGGGCTCGGCGGGCCTGCACGGTCAAGGCTCGACGGGCGGGTAAGGTGTGGCCGCTGCCACTTCCCCGCGGCGCCGCTCGACCCCGAGGGTCGGGCTCACGTGACCCTGCACCTCCGTGAGGGGAGATCTCCACCTTGTACCTCAAGAGCCTGACGCTCCGCGGGTTCAAGTCGTTCGCCTCGGCGACGACCCTGCAGCTCGAGCCCGGCATCACCTGCATCGTCGGCCCCAACGGCTCCGGCAAGTCCAACGTCGTGGACGCCCTCGCCTGGGTGATGGGCGAGCAGGGCGCCAAGTCGCTGCGGGGCGGGAAGATGGAGGACGTCATCTTCGCCGGCACCTCCGGCCGCCCCCCGCTGGGTCGGGCCGAGGTCGCGCTGACGATCGACAACTCCGACGGTGCGCTGCCGATCGAGTACGCCGAGGTCACGATCAGCCGCACCATGTTCCGCAACGGCGGCTCCGAGTACGCGATCAACGGGCAGTCGTGCCGCCTGCTCGACGTCCAGGAGCTGCTCTCCGACTCCGGCATCGGCCGCGAGATGCACGTGATCGTGGGCCAGGGCCAGCTCGACTCGATCCTGCGCGCCACGCCCGAGGAGCGCCGCGGCTTCATCGAGGAGGCCGCGGGGGTCCTCAAGCACCGCAAGCGCAAGGAGAAGGCGCTCCGCAAGCTCGACTCCACCGAGGGGAACCTGACCCGGCTCTCGGACCTGATCAGCGAGATCCGTCGCCAGCTCAAGCCGCTGGGACGGCAGGCGGAGGTGGCGCGCAAGGCCGCGGTCGTCCAGGCCGACGTCCGCGACGCCCGCGCCCGGCTGGTCGCCGACGAGCTCGTGACCGTGCGCCAGGCGCTCGAGCAGGAGCTCGCCGACGAGACCGTGCTGCTGGAGCGCCGGGCCGAGGTGGAGGCCGCGCTGGCCGCCGCCCGGACCACCGAGGCCGCGCTGGAGGCCGCGCTGCGCGAGGACCTGCCGGCCCTGCAGGCGGCCCAGGACACCTGGTACGCGCTGTCCGGGCTCCGGGAGCGGTTCCGCGGGACCGCGTCGCTGGCCGCCGAGCGGGTCCGCAACGCCGCCACCGAGCCCGAGATCCCCTCCGGTCGCGACCCCGACGAGCTGGTCGCCCAGGCCGAGCGCGCCCGGGCCCAGGAGGACCAGACCAACGCCGAGGTCGAGCGCAACCGGGTCGCCCTCGACACCGCCCTGGCGGCTCGTCAGCAGGCCGAGCAGGCGCACGCCGAGGAGGAGCGCCGGGTCGCCGCCCTCGTCCGCGCCGCGGCGGACCGGCGCGAGGGCCTGGCCCGGCTGCACGGCCAGGTCAACGCCAAGAAGAGCCGGGCCGCGGCCACCGAGGACGAGCTGGGCCGGCTCACGCTGGCCCGCACCGAGGCGCTTGCCCGCGCCGAGCGCGCCACCCGGGACTTCACCGCCCTGGAGACCCAGGTCGCCGGGCTCGACGCCGGCGAGGAGGGGCTCGACGCCGAGCACGAGGCGGCGTCGATGGTGCTGGCCGACCTCGAGGAGCGGCTGGCCAAGACCCGCGAGGAGGCCCAGGCCACCGACCGGGAGCGCTCGGCGCTCACGGCGCGACGTGAGGCGCTCGAGCTCGGCCTCAACCGCAAGGACGGCGCCGGCGCGCTGCTCGCCGCGACCGAGCCGGTCTCCGGCCTGCTGGGCTCGGTGGCCGCCCTGCTCTCGGTCCGCCCCGGCTACGAGACGGCTGTCGCCGCCGCGCTCGGCACCGCCGCCGACGCGGTCGCCCTGGACGGGCTGGACTCCGCCGTCGCCGCCATCGACGTGCTCAAGACCGCCGACCTCGGCCGGGCCGGGCTGCTGCTCGGCAGTGCCGGGTACGACGCGACCGCGTGGCCCACGCTGCCCGCGGGCGCGACGTACGCCCTCGACGTGGTGGAGTGCCCCGACGCGCTGCGCCCCGCCCTGCAGCGGCTGCTGTCCAGGACCGCCGTGGTCGAGGACCTCGGCGACGCCCGGGCGCTGGTCGCAGCGCTGCCCGACGTGGTCGCGGTGACCCGGGAGGGCGACCTGGTCGGCGCCCACTTCGCCGCCGGCGGCTCGACGTCGGCTCCGAGCCTGCTGGAGGTGCAGGCCGCGGTCGACGAGGCCACCGAGCAGCTCGCCGAGGCCACCCGGGTCTCCGAGCGGCTGGGCTTCGAGCTCAACCGGCTCGAGAACGAGCGGCACGAGGCCCAGCAGCGCGTCGACGTCGCGCTGGCCAAGCTGCACGAGTCCGACGCCCACCTCGCCGCGGTCGCCGAGGAGCTGGCGCAGTTCGGCTCGCTGGCCCGCTCCGCGAAGGGCGAGGCCGACCGGCTGACCACGGCCATCCGGACCGCCGAGCAGGCCCGCGAGGCCGACCTGGCCGGGCTCACCGAGCTCGAGCAGCGGCTCGCCGCGGCGCAGGACGGCAGCGACGAGGAGCCCGACACCAGCCGGCGCGACGAGCTCGGCGAGGCCGCCCGCGCGGCCCGTGGCGCCGAGACCGAGGCCCGGCTCGCCCTGCGCACCGCCGAGGAGCGGGCGCGCGCGGTCAACGGCCGGGCCGACGCCCTGCTCCGTGCCGCGCAGCAGGAGCGCGAGGCCCGGGCCCGGGCGATCGCCCACCGCGAGCGGGTCCGTCGCGAGGGCGCCGTCGCCGCCGCCGTGCAGCACGGCGTCACCGCGGTCCTGGCCCGGCTGGAGGTCTCGGTCGCTGCGGCGACCGTCGCCCGCGAGGCGGTCGAGGCCGGTCGCCGGGGCCGGGAGGAGGAGCTGCTCGCCGTCCGCGCCACCCTGCGCGAGCTCGACAAGGAGCTCGGCGAGCTCGTCACCAGCGTCCACCGTGACGAGATGGCGCGCACCCAGCAGCGGATGCGGCTCGAGCAGCTCGGCGAGCGGGCGATGGAGGAGCTCGGCCTCGACGTCGAGGGGCTCGTCGCCGAGTACGGCCCGCACCTGCTGGTGCCGGTGCTGGTCGCCGCCGAGGACGGCAGCGTCTCGGAGCAGGAGCCCGTCCCGTTCGTCCGTGAGGAGCAGCAGAAGCGGCTCAAGGCCGCCGAGCGGGCGCTGGCCCTGCTCGGCCGGGTCAACCCGCTGGCACTGGAGGAGTTCTCGGCACTGGAGGAGCGGCACAAGTTCCTCACCGAGCAGCTCGACGACCTGCGCCGCACCCGCAAGGACCTGCTCGACATCGTCAAGGAGGTCGACGAGCGCGTCGAGCAGGTGTTCACCGAGGCGTGGGAGGACGTCCGGGTCGCGTTCGACCACGTCTTCGCCCGGCTCTTCCCCGGCGGCGAGGGCAAGCTCGTGCTGACCGACCCGTCCAACATGCTCACCACCGGCATCGAGGTCGAGGCCCGCCCGGCCGGCAAGAAGGTCAAGCGGCTCTCGCTGCTCTCCGGCGGCGAGCGGTCGCTGGTCGCGGTGGCCTTCCTGGTCTCGCTCTTCAAGGCCCGGCCGTCGCCCTTCTACATCCTCGACGAGGTCGAGGCGGCGCTCGACGATGCCAACCTCGGGCGTCTGCTCGACATCTACTCCGAGCTGCGCGACAGCTCCCAGCTGCTGGTGATCACCCACCAGAAGCGCACGATGGAGGTCGGCGACGCCCTGTACGGCGTGACGATGCGCGGCGACGGCGTCTCGACCGTGATCAGCCAGCGGCTGCGCGAGCCCGAGCCCGCCTGATGGGGGAGCGACCTCCCCGTCCCACCCGCGCCGACTACGCGGTCTGGCGGACGGCGACCACGCGCTGGGCCGACGACGACGTCTACGGGCACCTCAACAACGCCCGCTACTTCGAGCTGATCGACACCGCGGTCAACGCCCACCTGCTCGAGGCGACCGGCACCGACATCCGGGCCCTCCCGGCGATCGGCGTGGTGGCCGAGGTGTCCTGCCGCTACTTCGCCGAGATGGGCTTCCCCGAGCCGGTCGAGATCGGGCTGGTGGTGGAGCGGCTCGGCACCTCGTCGGTCGTCTACCGGATCGGCCTGTTCCAGGGCGACGGGGACGAGGCCAACGCGGAGGGCCGCTTCGTGCACGTCTACGTCGACAACACCGTCGACGGCACGCGGCCGGTGGTCCCGGTCCCGCCGGAGGTCCGCCGGGTGGTGGAGGGGCTGGTCCTGCCCGCGCGGTGAGAGTGCTCACACCGCAGGCGCACGCCGTACGGCAGCCGTGGCCGCCCGTGCCAGCCTGGAGCCATGGCCTTCATCCTGACGTCCATGGTCCTGATCCTGCTGATGGCCGGTGCGGTGGCTCTCTTCGTCGCCTTCCCCCGCCGCGGCCGGGAGGTCCCGCACGCCGCCTGGGCCGGCGACGCCCTGCAGCGCGCCGTCGACCGGCTCCCGACACTGCGCGGCTGACCCGCGCGATCCGTCCGACCCGGCCGTCCGGCCACCGCAGCCGGGCCGTCCGGGGCGCCCCTGCATCTGTGATGGGATAGCGACGTGCCTGAGCTCCTCTACCTGGTCATCGCGATCGCCGTCGTGGCGATCGCCGTCGTCGTCGGCTTCGTCACCACCGGCTCCCGCCGCGGACGCACCCGGCTCGAGCCGCCGCGTGGCGGCACCGACGTCCTCGCCCCACCGGCCCCCGAGCCGAAGGTCGGCGACGACGCGGAGGTGCCGCGCGACACCCCGACGCGCACCATCGAGGAGGCGCTCCTCCCCGACACGCTCCCCGACACCCTTCCCGACACTGCGCCGACCCCGGTCCTGGAGCGTCCCGAGGGCGTGGCCAGCCGGCTGGTCCGGCTGCGGCAGCGGCTCTCCCGGTCCCAGGGCGCCCTGGGACGGGGGCTGCTCGCCCTGCTCTCCCGGGACCGCATCGACGAGGACACCTGGGAGGAGATCGAGGACACCCTGATCACCGCCGACATCGGCGTTGGCCCCACCCAGCAGCTCGTCGAGCGGCTGCGCACCAGGCTGCGCGTCGAGGGCGCCGCGGCCGCCCCGGTCCAGCAGGTGCTCCGCGAGGAGCTGCTCACCCTGGTCGACCCCACCCTGGATCGCACCCTCGGGGTGCAGCGGCGGGACGGACACCCCGCGGTGGTGCTGATGGTCGGGGTCAACGGCACCGGCAAGACCACCACCGTGGGCAAGCTGGCCCGGGTGCTGGTCGCCGACGACAAGCACGTCGTGCTCGGGGCCGCGGACACCTTCCGCGCAGCCGCCAGCGAGCAGCTGTCGACCTGGGGCGAGCGGGTCGGCGTCCACACCGTGCGCGGGCCGGAGGGGTCGGACCCCGCGAGCGTCGCCTTCGAGGCGGTCCGCACCGGCATCGAGCAGGAGGCCGACGTGGTCCTGGTCGACACCGCCGGCCGGCTGCAGAACAAGGCCGGCCTGATGGACGAGCTAGGCAAGGTCAAGCGGGTCGTGGAGAAGCAGGTGCCGGTCACCGAGGTGCTGCTCGTGCTCGACGCGACCACCGGTCAGAACGGCATGATCCAGGCGCGGGTGTTCTCCGAGGTGGTCGACGTCACCGGGATCGTGCTCACCAAGCTCGACGGCTCGGCCAAGGGCGGCATCGTGGTCGCGGTGCAGCGCGAGCTCGGGGTGCCGGTCAAGCTGGTCGGCCTCGGCGAGGGGGCCGACGACCTCGCCCCGTTCGACCCGGAGGCCTTCGTCGACGCGCTCCTGGGCCTCGAGGGCTGAGCGCCGGCGTTTCTTCACACTCCACCCACGCCCCCGGAGCACCGCTCCCGGGGGCGTGGCCCGTTCCGGGCGGGGCGGCGTGAGGCGGCGTGACACGGAACGGCCCTCAGCGCTGCTGTTCGGACACGTGGCCGAAACACGGCGCCGTCAACCGTTACCTGGGTGTAACGACCTCAGCCGTCCGGCGAAACGTGAGCCGACGACGGTAGGTCCCACTGCGGTTCCGCCCAGAGCGACAGTGCTGTCCGGGCGGCGGAGCCCCCTGATACCTGACACCTGGAGGTGAGATGGACGGCTATTACGCCTTCATGCTGGTGGCCACGCTGCTGGTCCTGATGATGACCACGCCCGCCCTGGCACTTTTCTACGGCGGAATGACCCGTTCCAAGTCCGTTCTCAACATGATGATGATGTCGTTCGTCTCGGTGGGAGTCGTCGGCCTCGTCTACGTGCTCTGGGGCTGGTCGATGTCGTTCAGCGACGGCTTCAGCGGCGACGGCAAGCTGCTGGCCAACCCCTTCACCCAGTTCGGGCTCAAGGGCATCACCACGGACAACTACATCTACGTGATGTTCCAGCTGACCTTCGCGGCCATCACCGCCGCGCTCATCTCGGGCGCGATCGCGGACCGCGTGAAGTTCTCGTCCTGGGTGGTCTTCCTGCCCATCTGGGTGACGGTCTGCTACTTCCCGCTCGCCCACATGGTCTTCGGCGGCGGTCTGATCGGCAAGACCATCGGCGCCCAGGACTACGCCGGCGGCACGGTCGTGCACATCAACGCCGGTGTCGCCGGCGCGATCCTCGCCCTGGTCATCGGCAAGCGGGTCGGCTGGCCCAAGGAGCCGATGCGTCCGCACAACCTGACGCTCACCATGATCGGCGCGGGCATGCTGTGGGTCGGCTGGTACGGCTTCAACGTGGGCTCGATCGTCCTCAGCGCCGACTCCCTGGCGGACCCGGACGCGCTGCAGGCCCAGTTCCTCAGCGAGACCGGCCGCACCTTCACCAACACGACCATCGCCACCATGGCGGCGATGCTGGCCTGGCTGCTGGTCGAGCGGATGCTGCACGGCAAGGCGACCTCGCTCGGCGCGGCCTCGGGCATCGTGGCCGGCCTGGTGGCGATCACCCCCGCCTGTGGCGCGGTCGACGTGGTCGGAGGCATCGCGATCGGCGCCATCGCCGGCGCGGCCTGTGCCGTGGCGGTGGGCCTGAAGTACAAGATCGGGCTGGACGACTCGCTCGACGTCATCGGCGTCCACCTGGTCGGCGGCATCCTGGGCACCCTGCTGATCGGGTTCTTCTCGACCTCCGACGGTGCCGCCGGGATCGACGGCCTCTTCTACGGCGGCGGCCTCGGGTCCCTGGGCGACCAGGCCCTGGGTGTGCTGATCGCGATCGCCTGGACCGGCGTCGGGACGACGATCATCGCCCTGGCCATCAAGTACACGCTCGGCTGGCGCGTCAGCACCGAGGACGAGGTCGAGGGCATCGACTTCACCGAGCACGGTGAGACCGCGTACGACCTGGCGAACCGTTCGGGCGGCTCGGTCCTCAGCACGGGCCACGCCGCCTCCAAGAGCACGGAAGGAGCACTGGCATGAAGCTCGTCACCGCGGTCATCAAGCCGCACAAGTGGGAGGACGTCCGCGCCGCCCTCGAGACCTTCGGCGTCACCGGGATGACCGTCAGCGAGGTCAGTGGCTACGGCCGCCAGAAGGGCCACACCGAGGTCTACCGCGGTGCGGAGTACGACATCGCGCTGGTGCCCAAGATCCGCGTCGAGATCGTGGTCGACGACGTCGACGCCGACGACGTGGTGGGCATCATCGTGAAGGCTGCGGCGACCGGCCGCATCGGGGACGGCAAGGTCTGGGTGTCCCCGGTCGAGACCATCGTCCGCGTCCGGACAGGGGACAAGGACGAGGCGGCGGTCTGAGGGCCGGACCTCTCGACGCAGGCGTGGACCAGCTCTCCCCGGGGGGTGGGGGAGGGCTGGTTCACACGCGTGTAACACGGCGTGTCCCTCGCCGAAACAAACGCCCCTAGGGTGTCGGGGGTGAACACCGGTGACACCGCCTGGCTCCTCGCCGCGTCCGCCCTGGTCCTGCTCATGGTGCCGGGGCTGGCGCTCTTCTACGGGGGCATGGTGCGCAGCCGCACCGTGCTCAACATGATCATGATGGTCTTCGGGGCCCTGGCCGTCGTCCCGGTCGTGTGGGTCCTGGTCGGGTACTCGCTCGCCTTCGGCGACGACCTCGGCGGCGGCCTGCTGGGGGACCCCACCCAGTACCTCGCCTTCCGGGGCATGCTGCCCGACGTGACCGGCACCTCCGGCGGCCTGCCGATCACCCTCTTCGCGGTGTTCCAGGGACTCTTCGGCGTGGTCACCGTCGCGCTGATCGCCGGAGCGATCGCGGACCGCACCCGGTTCGGCACCTGGCTCGTCTTCTGCGCCCTGTGGACCGTCCTGGTCTACGCCCCGGTCGCGCACTGGATCTTCGACTTCTCCGCCGGCGACCACGTCGGCGGCTGGATGGCCAACCGGCTGCACGCGCTCGACTTCGCCGGCGGGACCGCGGTCGAGATCAACTCCGGAGCCGCCGGGCTCGCGGTCGCCCTCGTGCTGGGCCCGCGGATCGGGTTCGGCCGCGACCCGATGAAGCCGCACAACCTCACCCTGGTGATGCTCGGGGCGGGCCTGCTCTGGTTCGGCTGGTTCGGCTTCAACTCCGGGTCCGCGCTGGCGGCGAACAACACCGCCGCGGTCGTCTTCGTCAACACGCTGCTGGCCGGGTGCACCGGCCTGCTGGCCTGGCTCCTCGTCGAGCGGCTCCGCGACGGTCACGCCACCTCCTTCGGCGGCGCGTCGGGCGCGGTCTCCGGCCTGGTCGCGATCACGCCGTCCTGCGGCGCGGTCACCCCGCTCGGGGCGATGGCCATCGGCGTGCTGGCCGGGACCGTGTGCGCGCTGGCGGTCGGGCTGAAGTACCGCTTCGGGTACGACGACTCCCTCGACGTCGTGGGCGTCCACCTGGTCGGCGGCATCGTCGGCACCCTCGGCATCGGCCTGCTCGCCAGCACGGCCGCCCCGCAGGGCGTCGCAGGCCTGCTCCACGGCGGCGGGGTCGACCAGCTGGGACGGCAGCTGGTCGCGGTCGGGGCGACGCTGGTCTACTCCTTCGTCGTCACCACCGTGCTCGCCACCGTGCTCGAGCGGACCGTCGGCTTCCGGGTGCACCGCGACCTGGAGCTCAGCGGCGTCGACCTCGAGATCCACGCCGAGACGGCGTACGACCTGCACACGGCCGGGGGCGGCGGGGCCCGCCCGCACTTCGGTCACGGAGGGGGCTTGTCCGGGTGACGGTCGTCACGACGGCATGATGAGCCCCACGAGGCCGGTGAGGGAACGGCTCCACCACAGCACGACCCGCCAGCCAGCCACCAGCCACGCCCCGGTCGGGACCGGAGCAGGAGAGGACCAGGCATGAAGCTCGTGACCGCGGTGATCAAGCCGCACAAGTGGGAGGACGTCCGCTCGGCCCTCGAGGCCGCCGGCGTCACCGGGATGACGGTCAGCGAGGTCAGCGGCTACGGCCGCCAGAAGGGCCACACCGAGGTGTACCGCGGTGCGGAGTACGACATCTCCCTGGTGCCCAAGGTGCGCATCGAGATCGCCGTGGAGGAGGACGACTGCGCGACGGTCGTCAGCACGATCGTCGAGTCCGCCCGCACCGGTCGGATCGGCGACGGCAAGGTCTGGGTGAGCACGCTGGACCAGGTGGTCCGGGTGCGTACCGGCGACGAGGACGAGTCGGCGATCTGAGCCTCGGGGACCAGGACTGAGGAGGACGGTCCGATGACCGTGGCCGAGCGGCTGAGCCGTACCGAGGAGGCGGACCGGCTGTGCCGGTCGGCCTTCGAGGCCGCGCTCGGGGACCGTCCGGCCGACGAGCCCGGGCTCGGGATCGCCCTGGTCGCCGTCGGCGGCTACGGCCGTCACGAGCTCGCGCCCTTCTCCGACCTGGACCTCGTGCTGGTCCACGAGACCGGCGTCGACGTCCGCGCGGTCGCCGAGAACCTCTGGTACCCGCTGTGGGACGCGCGGGTGGCGCTCGACCACTCGGTGCGCGCCCTGGACGAGGTCCTCGACGCCGCCGCGGCCGACGTCCGGGTCGCGCTCGGCCTGCTGGACGCGCGCCACCTCGCCGGGGACACCGCGGTGAGCCTGCGGCTGCGCGCGGACGTCCTGTCGCACTGGCGGCGCGACGCCCGCCGCAACCTGCCCGAGCTGCGGCAGCAGGCGCTCGACCGGGCCGTCAAGCAGGGCGAGCTCGCGCACGCCTCGGTGCCCGACCTGAAGGAGTCCTCCGGGGGGCTGCGTGACGCCACCGTGCTCAAGGCGCTGGTCGCGACCTGGCTGGTCGACGTCCCGCACGTGGACCTGGAGCGGTGCCGGCTCCAGCTCCTCGACATCCGCGACGTCGTGCAGGGACTCAACGGTCGCGCCTCGGACCGGGTGACCCCCGAGATGTGGGAGCCGCTCGGGGACGGACTCGGTGTCGGCGGCGCCGACGCGGCCCAGCGGCTGCTGCGGGTGGTCGGGCGCCGCACCGCCCACCTGTCCCGGCTCACCTGGAGCCGGGTGGACCGGCTGCTCGCGCCCTCGGCGCCGATCGTGCGCGGGCGCGCCCCGCAGCTCGAGCAGGTCGCGCCCGGCGTGGCCCTCTCCGGTGGCGAGGTGGTGCTGGCACGGGGAGCGGAGCCCGCCCAGGACCCGCTGCTGCTGCTGCGGGCCGCGGTGGCCGCCACCGAGCGCGGCCTGATGCTGGCGCCCTCCACGGCGGCCCGGCTGGCCGCGGAGGCCGCGCCCCTGCCCGACCCGTGGCCGTTCGAGGCCCGCCAGCTCTTCGTCCGCCTGCTCGCCTCCGGTCCGTCCCTGCTCGGCGTGTGGGAGACCCTCGACGAGACCGGCGCGCTCGACCTGCTGCTCCCCGAGTGGGAGCGGGTGCGGCTGCTGCCGCACGCCTCGGTCGTGCACCGGTTCACCGTCGACCGGCACCTCGTGGAGACCTGCGTGGAGGCCGCCAAGCTGATCCGCCAGGTCGCCCGGCCCGACGTCCTGCTGGTCGCGGCGGTGCTGCACGACCTCGGCAAGGGCGGCCTCACCGACCACAGCGTCGCCGGGGTCCCGCTCGCCGCCGGGGCGGCCCGCCGGATGGGCTTCGACGACGCCGACGTCACCACGATCAGCAACCTCGTCCGCTGGCACCTGCTGCTCGCCGAGACCGCCACCACCCGCGACCCCGACGACCCGACCACCGTCCAGCACGTCGCCTCCCGGCTGGCCTCGGCCGAGGAGCTCGAGCTGCTCGCCGTGCTGACCGAGGCGGACGCCCGCGCCACCGCACCGAAGGCCTGGACGAACTGGCGTGCCGGCCTGGTCGAGGACCTCGCCGGCAAGGTCCGCGAGGTCCTCCAGGGACAGCCGGTCCACCTGGTCACCGGGATGACCGAGGAGCCGGAGGTTCCCGACGCGCTGCGCCAGGACCCGTCGTACCTGGGGCTGCGGCTCGAGCGCGAGGTCGACGGCGCCCGGCTCACCGTGACCGCCACCGACCGGGTCGGCCTGATGGCCGACGTGGCCGGCACCCTGGCCGTGATGCGGATGTCGATCCGCTCCGCGAGGGCGGGCACCTTCGACGGCATCGCCGTCAGCGTCTGGGAGGTCGACCGGGCCGACGCCGACGACGCCGTCCTGCGGACCCGGCTGGAGGCGGTGGCCTCCGGGCGTCTCGACCCGGCCGCCCGGCTGCGCAGCCGCGCCGGGACGCTCCCGCCGGTGGTCACGGTGCGGCACGAGGCGTCCCGGGAGGCGACGGTGCTGGAGGTGCGGACCGCGGACCGTCCAGGAGTGGTCTACCTGACCTGCCGGGCCCTGGCCTCCCTCGACATGTCGGTGCGCTCGGCGCACGTGGCGACGCTGGGCCCCCAGGTGCTCGACGTCTTCTACGTGCAGGAGCCCGGTGCGGGTGCGCTCACCGACGAGCGGGCGGCCACCGCGGCCCACGCGGTACGCGAGGCCCTCGAGTCCGCGGCTACCCTTGACGCTTGACGCACCCCTGCCGACCACCGCAGCGTGACCCCCGGTCGCGCGCCGCGGACCGACGACCCTGAGGACCCCACCAGTGTTCGCCACCCTCTCCGACCGTCTCGCCGACACCTTCAAGAACCTCCGCGGCAAGGGGAGGCTCTCCGAGGCGGACATCGACGCGACCGCCCGCGAGATCCGGATCGCGCTGCTCGAGGCCGATGTCGCCCTGCCGGTCGTGAAGCAGTTCGTGGCCGCGGTGAAGGAGCGGGCCCGTGGCGAGGAGGTCAGCGGTGCGCTGAACCCGGCGCAGCAGGTCGTCAAGATCGTCCACGAGGAGCTCGTCGAGATCCTCGGTGGTGAGACCCGGCGGGTCCGCTTCGCCAAGAACCCGCCGACGGTGATCATGCTGGCCGGTCTCCAGGGCGCCGGCAAGACGACGCTGGCGGCCAAGCTCGCGCTGTGGCTGAAGGGCCAGGGGATGAGCCCGCTGCTCGTCGCCGCCGACCTGCAGCGGCCCAACGCGGTCAACCAGCTCCAGGTCAACGGGGAGCGGGCCGGCGTGAAGGTCTACGCCCCCGAGCCCGGCAACGGCGTGGGCGACCCGGTCGCGGTGGCCCGCGGCGGCGTCGAGGAGGCCCGCCGCACCCTGCACGACGTGGTCATCGTCGACACCGCCGGTCGGCTCGGCGTCGACGCCGACCTGATGCAGCAGGCCGCCGACATCCGGGACGCGGTGAACCCCGACGAGGTGCTCTTCGTCGTCGACGCGATGATCGGCCAGGACGCCGTCGCCACCGCGCAGGCCTTCCTCGACGGGGTCGGCTACGACGGCGTCGTGCTCACCAAGCTCGACGGCGACGCCCGCGGTGGTGCCGCACTGTCGATCCGCTCGCTCACCGGCCGCCCGATCATGTTCGCCTCCAACGGCGAGAAGCTCGACGACTTCGACCTCTTCCACCCCGACCGGATGGCCTCGCGCATCCTCGACATGGGTGACGTGCTGACCCTGATCGAGCAGGCCGAGAAGGCGTTCGACGCCGACCAGGCGGCCAAGGCCGCGGCCAAGCTGACCGGGCAGGGCGGGGAGTTCACGCTCGAGGACTTCATGGAGCAGATGCAGGCCATCCGCAAGATGGGCTCGCTCGGCAAGATCATGGGGATGCTGCCCGGGATGGGCCAGTTCCGCGACCAGCTCGCGAACTTCGACGAGCGCGAGATCGACCGGATCCAGGCGATCATCCAGTCGATGACGCCCGGCGAGCGTCAGAACCCGAAGATGATCGACGGCTCCCGGCGGGCCCGCATCGCCAAGGGCTCCGGCGTCCACGTCTCGGAGGTCAACCTGCTCGTCGAGCGGTTCTTCGAGGCCCGCAAGATGATGATGAGCCTGGCCAAGGGCGGCGGCATGCCCGGCATGCCCGGCGGCGGCAAGCGGGCCGGCGCCCGCCAGCAGTCGACCAGGAAGAAGCCCTCGCGCGGCTCGGGCAACCCCGCCAAGCGGGCCGCCCAGGAGCGTGCTGCCCGCGACAAGGCCGCCCAGGGCGGGGGAGCGCCCGCCAACCCGTTCGGGTTGCCCCAGGGCGGCGCCGACGCGATCGACCCGGCCGACTTCAACCTGCCGCCCGAGGTCGCCAAGTACCTCCAGCAGTGACGACGGTGCTGGTGGTCGACGCCGCCAACGTGGTCGGCAGCCGGCCGGACGGGTGGTGGCGCGACCGGGCCGGGGCCGGGCGGCGGCTGCACCAGGCGCTCGCCGTCGCCGACACCTCCCACGACCGGGTGGTGCTCGTCCTGGAGGGCGCTGCCAAGGGCGGCGTCCCCGCCGGACGCGACGGCCACCTGCGCACCGTGCACGCCCGGGGCAGTGGCGACGACGCCCTGGTGCAGGAGGTCCGGGCGGCCACCGAGCGCGGCGACGCGGTCACCGTGGTGACCGCGGACCGCTTCCTGCGGGCCCGGGTGGAGGGGCTGGGCGCGACCACGCTCAGCCCGCGCTGGCTGCTCGACCAGCTCTAGGGGGCCGGTGGGGCGTCCGCGAGCCTGTGGTCGCGGACGGCGGCGAAGGTCCACAGCTTGTTGACCACGAAAGCCAGCGGGGTGACCACCCCGATCACGATCAGCTGGGCCCAGTAGAGCCGGGTCCGCAGCCCGGTCGAGTCGTCGAGCAGGTCGGTGGGCAGCGCGAGCGGCGAGGCCCGGTTCATCAGCAGGGTCAGCAGCAGCAGCCCGAGCGCCTGGCACACCAGGCCGACGGCGAGGAACGGGCCGTACTCGCGCCACCAGCGTGCCGACCCGGCGCTGCGGAACGTCCACCACCGGTTCAGCTGGAAGTTGGTGAGGTTCGCGACCAGGAACGCCGCGGTCGAGTACAGGTGGTACCACCGGACGTTGAACTCGGTGGGGCGCAGGGCGAGCACGACGGCCTCCGGGTGCGGGCCGAGCCGCTTGAGCAGCACCAGGACCGCGAGGTTCACCACGACGCCGGTGGCGCCGACGAGGCAGAAGCGGACGAGCTGGCCGAGGTCGCGGCGGTGCCGGTCCGTGAGCCGGTCCCTCAGCCGGTCGCTCGGGGGGCCACCGGGAGCCGTGCCGGTGCTGGGGATGCTCACCTCCCCACGCTAGACGGTGCTCCGAAACGCGCCGGTCCCGAGGTGGGTAGGGTCGCGGCCATGACTGCGCTGAGGTTCCGGGGTCCGGTCCTGCCCGACGGCGAGACGCGCGACCTGTACGTCGTCGAGGGCCGGGTCACCTACGAGCCGCAGGCCGGGGCCGAGCTGGTGGCCGAGGGCTGGATCGTGCCCGGCCTGGTCGACGCGCACTGTCACATCGGGCTGGACGAGGACGGGCCGGTGGGTCCCGACGGCCAGCTCGAGCAGATCCTCGCCGACCGGGACGGCGGCGCCCTGCTGATCCGCGACGCCGGTTCCGCGGCCGACACCCGCTGGCTCCAGGAGCGCGAGGATCTGCCCCGGCTGGTCAGGTGCGGGCGCCACGTCGGCCGCACCCGCCGCTACATCCGCAACTACGCCCACGAGGTGGAGCCCGAGCAGCTCGCCGAGGTGGTCGCCGCCGAAGCCCGGGCCGGCGACGGCTGGGTCAAGCTGGTCGGCGACTGGATCTCACGCGAGGAGGGCGACCTCGCCCCGTCCTTCCCCGCCGACGCCTTCGCCGCCGCGATCGCCGCCGCCCACGCCGAGGGGGCGAAGGTCACCGCCCACTGCTTCGGCACGGGCGTGCTGGAGGGGTTGCTGGAGGCGGGCATCGACTGCATCGAGCACGGCACCGGGCTGACCGAGGACCTGGTCGCGACCATGGTCGAGCGGGGCGTCGCCCTGGTCCCGACCGTGATGCAGCTCGAGAAGTTCCCGGAGTACGCCGAGGCGGGTGCAGCCCGGTTCCCGGCGTACTCGGCGACGATGAGCGATCTCTTCGCCCGGCGTCGGGCGACCCTGATGGGGGCCTACGAGGCCGGCGTGCCGCTGTACGCCGGGTCCGACGGCGGCGGCGTCTCGCGGCACGGGAACCTGGCCGGCGAGGTGCTGGCGATGGCCGACCTGGGCCTGCCGGCGGCGTACGCCCTGGGGGCGGCGTCGTGGCGGGCGCGGGAGTGGCTCGGGCTCGACGGGTCGCTGGCCGAGGGCAGCGAGGCCGACTTCGTGGTGTACGACGCCGACCCGCTGGCCGACCTCGGCGTGCTGCGCTCGCCGCGCCACCTGGTGCTCCGCGGGCGCCGGGTCGGGCCCTGACGGGGCGGCTCAGCCGGTGCGCTGGGCCGGGACCCCGGGCGTGCAGTCGCGCACCGGGACGCCGTCGGGCCGGTAGGTGACCAGGGCGAGGTTGCGCTTGAGCAGCTCCTCGCCGACGGTGTCCCCGGTGCGCCGGTCGACCACGGTGCGCCAGATCTCGTTGCGCCGGTAGTGGTCCTCGCCGTACCGGAGGAACTCCTCGTCGCGCGCGAACACCCGGTAGGAGTGGGCCGGGGACCGGTCGGCCCGCAGCTCGCCCTCGAGGTAGCGCTCGCCGACCGAGACCGACAGCCGGAAGGTCAGGTCGGTGTCGTTGCGCACGACCAGGTCGACGTAGTTGTAGACGATCGAGCACCCCACGCCCCAGGGCAGCACCCGGCCGTTGTCGGGGAACGGGTCGAAGCTGTGCTCGGAGCGCTCGACCACCGTCACCGGCGCGTGCAGGAACATCCAGTGCAGCAGGTTCGCCAGCTGGCAGATGCCGCCGCCGACGCCCGGGCGGGCCTTCCCGTTGGACAGGCGCATGCCCTCGACGTAGCCCTTGCGGCGGGTGCAGTTGCCGACCACCCGGTTGAACGAGAAGACCTCGCCGGGGCCGATGACCAGTCCGTCCATGCGCGCGGCCGCCAGGCGCAGGTTGGTGACCTTGTTGTGCTGGAGCCACATCTCGGAGTCGCCCAGCTCGCGGCGCAGCAGCGAGCGGTGGCGCTTGACCCGGACGGGCAGCACCAGGTCGCTGCGCCGGCGGGCCCACTGCTCGGGCCGCAGGGTCCAGCGCAGCCGGCGGCGGGCCCGGTGCAGGCGCACCGCCAGCGGGTAGAGCGCCGGGTAGCGGGCGCTGAGCCGCGGCGGTGCGGTCATCCGGTCGGCCAGCCGCTCGGGCGGCCGGAACGCCTCGACGGGCGTCGCCGGAGCCGTCGGTGACCCCGTGCCGGGCTGCTCGGTGCTGGTGTCCATCTGTTTCCCCCTGTGGTCCGCGTACCGTTCTACCTCTCCTACGCCCGAGAGCGGTATCCGGTTGCACCGGGACCCGATTGGAGTCCGGGCGGCGTGGTCTGGCAGAATGTCGCGCTGAGTCCTGCCCGACCGGACCCTCTAACCCGACGTCGAGCAGGCACCCCGAACCGAACGACCGGTAACCCCACCTGGTTCGTGAGTTTCACCGACACGACATCCCAAGGAGACACCACACTCGTGGCCGTCAAGATTCGCCTGAAGCGCATGGGCAAGATCCGTGCGCCGTACTACCGCATCGTCGTCGCCGACTCCCGCACCAAGCGCGACGGCCGCGTCATCGAGGAGATCGGCAAGTACCACCCCAAGGAGGAGCCCTCGCTGATCGAGGTCAAGTCCGACCGGGCCCAGCACTGGCTGAGCGTCGGCGCCCAGCCCACCGAGGCCGTCGAGGCCATCCTCAAGGTGACCGGCGACTGGCAGCGCTTCAAGGGCGAGCCCGGCGCCGAGGGCACCCTGAAGGTCAAGGAGCCGAAGCGTTCCAAGCAGGACATCTTCAACGAGATCCTGAAGGAGTCGCACGGCGAGATCGGCACCGAGGCCGTCACCAAGAAGGCGCCGAAGAAGACCGAGGAGAAGGCTGCTCCCGAGGCTGCCGCGGAGGCCGCCGAGGCGCCCGCCGCCGAGGCTGCTCCCGAGGCAGCCGCCGAGACGACCGAGGCGCCCGCCGCCGAGAGCACCGAGGCCTGAGCCGCATGCTGGCCGACGCCCTGGAGCACCTCGTCCGCGGGATCGTGAAGAACCCCGACGACGTCAGCGTGCGCGACAAGCAGCTGCGCCGTGGCTCGCTGCTCGAGGTCCGGGTCAACCCCGAGGACCTCGGCAAGGTGATCGGCCGCAACGGCCGGACCGCCACCGCCCTGCGCACCGTCATCGGTGCCATCGGCGGCAAGGGTGCGGTCCGGGTGGACTTCGTCGACGTCGACCGTCGGCGCTGACTCCTCACGCCGAGCATCACCGAGTACACCGAGTACACCGACGACACGTCACGCTGTGGGGAGGCCTTCGGGCCTCCCCACAGTCGTCTCCACCCGTCCCAGGAGGACAGATGAGCACACCGGAACGCTCGGGCGACGTCGAGGTCGTGGTGGGACGGGTCGCCCGCGCCCACGGGGTCCGCGGTGAGGTCGTCGTCGAGCCGCGCACCGACGAGCCGGACCGGCGGTTCACCGTCGGCACGGTGCTGCTGGTGCGGCGTCCGGCCCGCTCACCGCGCCCCGGCACCCCGGAGCGGCTCACGCTCGAGACCGTGCGGTGGCACCAGGACCGGCTGTTGGTCCGGTTCGCCGAGATCGCGGACCGCGACCAGGCCGAGGCCGCCCGGGGTCTCGTGCTGGCCACGGTGGTCCCGGCCGACGAGTCGCCCGAGGACGACGAGGAGTTCTACGACCACCAGCTGATCGGCCTGGCCGTGGTGACCACCGACGGCGTCGCCGTGGGCACCGTCGCGGAGGTGGTGCACTCCGGGGCCCAGGACCTCCTCGTCGTACGGCGGGAGGGTCGCGACGACGCGCTCGTCCCGTTCGTGACCGCGCTGGTGCCCGAGGTCGACCTGGCGGGCGGCCGGCTCGTGGTCGCCGACCGCCCGGGCCTGCTCGAGCCGCTCGACGACGCCGAGGGCTGACGTGCGCCTCGACGTCGTCACGATCTTCCCCGGCTACCTGGAGCCGCTCGGGCTGAGCCTGCCCGGCAAGGCCCAGGAGAGCGGGCTGGTCGACCTGCACGTGCACGACCTGCGCCACTGGACCCACGACCGGCACCGCACCGTCGACGACACGCCGTACGGCGGGGGAGCGGGCATGGTGCTGCGCCCCGAGCCCTGGGGCGAGGCGCTCGACGAGCTGCTCGCCGACGACACGGTCCTGGTGGTGCCCACGCCGAGCGGCGAGCCCCTGACCCAGGCGCTCGCCACCGAGCTGGCCGCCGAGCGGCACCTGATGTTCGCCTGCGGGCGCTACGAGGGCATCGACCAGCGGGTCGCGGACCACGCGGCCGGCCGGGTCCGGGTCCGGGAGGTCTCCATCGGCGACTACGTCCTCAACGGCGGCGAGGTGGCCGTGCTCGTCGTCGTGGAGGCCGTCGTCCGGCTGCTGCCCGGCTTCATGGGCAACCCGGAGTCGCTCGCCGAGGAGTCGCACGCCGACGGGCTGCTGGAGTACCCGGTGTACACCAAGCCCGCCTCGTGGCGGGGCCTGGACGTGCCCGACGTGCTGCTCTCCGGCGACCACGGCCGGATCGCGGCCTGGCGCCACGAGCAGGCGCTGGCGCGCACCGTCGCCCGGCGCCCCGACCTGGCCCACCCGAGCCGGACGGTCCGGGCCGGCGGCGCGGAGCTGGTCCTGCGGCCCGCCACGCGGGCCGACGCGGGCGAGCTGCTCGTGCTCCAGCGGTGCTGCTGGGTCCAGGAGGCCCTGGTCAACGACACCCTGGCGATCCCGGCGCTGCACGAGGACCTGGCCGCCGTCGAGGCCGACCTCGCGGTCTGGACGACCTTCGTCCTGCGCTCCGCCGACGGCCGGCTGGTCGGTGCCGTGCGCGGTCGCCCCGACGGCGACGAGTGGGACGTGGGGCGGCTGATGGTCGCCCCGGACCTGCAGGGTCGCGGGCTGGGCCGGCTGCTGCTCGCCCACGTCGAGGCCGCCGCGGTGCCGGGGACGCGCGCCTTCCGGCTGTTCACCGGGGCCCGCTCGGAGCGCAACCAGCGGCTCTACCGCAAGGCCGGCTACCGGCCGGTGGCCCGCCGCGAGGGTGACCCCGAGGGCGTCGCGGTGCTGGTGAAGCGGCGTCGCTGATTTCGGCCGGCGGGGTCCGCTGTGGCAGAATCACCCCTTGGTCCACGACCTCGACGACCTGCCCTGCCCACATGGCCTGGGGGTCGGCGGTGCACCTGCCACAGGGGGCACGCCGCGCGAGGATGCAGCGGGACCACCGAGACTGACGAGACACCCACATCCGTGGGCGACCTGTGGCGCCGACGAGGAGCAGATCATGACGAACGTCATCGACACGATCGCCGCGGGCACCAAGCGCGACGACATCCCGGCTTTCCGCGCCGGCGACACCCTGAAGGTCCACGTCAAGGTCGTCGAGGGCAACCGCTCCCGCGTCCAGGTCTTCCAGGGCGTCTGCATCCGGATCCAGGGCTCGGGCATCGGCCGCACCTTCACCGTCCGCAAGGTCTCCTTCGGTGTCGGCGTCGAGCGGACCTTCCCGATGCACACCCCGATCATCGACAAGGTCGAGGTCGTGACCCGCGGTGACGTGCGCCGCGCGAAGCTGTACTACCTGCGCAACCTCCGCGGCAAGAAGGCCAAGATCAAGGAGAAGCGCGAGTTCTGAGACTCGTCCTCCTCCGACGGCTCACCAGGTGAGCGAACACGACGACCGCGGTGACGTCGGGCTGCCCCTCGAGGGCGGTGCCGACGACCCGCGGTCGACGTCGTCCGCGGGTCGTCGCAGCCGGCCGTTCTGGCAGGAGCTGGTCCTGCTGCTCGTCGTCGCCCTGGGGCTGGCGCTCGGCATCAAGGCCTTCTTCCTCCAGGCGTTCTACATCCCGTCGGGCTCGATGAACGACACCCTCGTCTTCAACGACCGGATCCTGGTGCAGAAGGTCTCCTACTGGGGCGGGGGCGACCCGCGCCGCGGGGACGTCGTCGTCTTCGCCGACCCGGGCGGCTGGCTCGACGCCGCGGACACCCCGCAGCCGCGCACGGTGCTGTCCAAGGGCCTGGAGCTGTTCGGGCTCTTCCCCACCGGCGGCCACCTGGTGAAGCGGGTGATCGGCGTGGGCGGCGACGAGGTGAGGTGCTGCGACTCCCGCGGCCGGCTCACCGTGAACGGCAGGCCGCTGGCCGAGCGCGCCTACCTGGCCGCCGGGGAGAAGCCGTCGCTGGTGACCTTCGACGTGAAGGTGCCCGAGGGGTACCTGTGGGTGATGGGCGACAACCGCTCGCACTCCGCCGACAGCCGCGCGCACCTCGGCCAGCCCGGAGGCGGGATGGTCCCGGTCGAGGACGTGGTCGGCAAGGTGTTCTCCGTCGTCTGGCCCCTGAGCCACGCCACCCTGCTGCACCGCCCGCCCACCTTCGAGGCGCTGGACCGGTGAGCGCCGTGTCCCCGGGGATGCCATGACCGACCTGCCGAAGGGGAGCTCGGTGCGCCGGGACGCCGGGCTGTACGGCTACGAGCGGGCGCTGCGACGCCACGGGCTCGACCCGATCGCCGGGGTCGACGAGGCGGGTCGCGGCGCCTGCGCCGGGCCGCTGGTGGCCGCCGCCGCGATCCTGCCGGCCGGCGCTCGCGGCGTCGTGCCGGGGCTGGCCGACTCCAAGCTCCTCACCGAGCGGGCCCGCGAGCGCTGCTACGACCAGGTGGTCCGCCGCGCGCTCTCCTGGGCGGTGGTCGTCGTACCGCCCGAGGAGTGCGACCGACTGGGCATGCACGTGGCCAACGTGGAGGCGCTGCGCCGGGCGCTGGCGCGCCTGGACGTGCGGCCCGCCTACGTGCTGACCGACGGGTTCGGGGTCGACGGGCTCGGCGTGCCCGGGCTCGCGGTCTGGAAGGGCGACCGGGTGGCCGCCTGCATCTCCGCGGCGTCGGTGCTCGCCAAGGTCACCCGGGACCGGATCATGCGCGAGCTGCACCACGACTACCCCGTCTACGACTTCGAGACCCACAAGGGCTACATCACCCCGACGCACACCGCCGCTCTGGAGGAGCACGGGCCCAGCGCGGTGCACCGACGCTGCTTCGTCAACGTGCGCCGGGTGGAGGGCACCGGCACAGCGGTGGCGGCGGAGGGCGCGGCGTGTGCCGGGCCGCCGGGGACCGTGCGTGAGAATGACGACGACCTACCCCGGGCGTTGGAGGAGGCGCGATGAGCGCGGAGGATCTCGAGAAGTACGAGACCGAGATGGAGCTGCAGCTCTATCGCGAGTACCGCGACGTCGTCAGCATCTTCAAGTACGTCGTGGAGACCGACCGGCGCTTCTACCTCTGCAACCAGGTCGACGTGAAGGCGCGGACCGAGGCCGGCGACGTCTTCTTCGAGGTCTCGCTGACCGACGCCTGGGTCTGGGACATGTACCGGCCGGCCCGCTTCGCCAAGAACGTGAAGGTGCTGACCTTCAAGGACGTCAACGTCGAGGAGCTGGCCGAGTCCGACCTCGAGCCGCCCAAGCCCTGACCAGCCCTGACCAGCCCTGATCCGGCGCCGTCCGACAAGATTCCGACAAGATTAACAAAAACCATAATTCGGTCTATTCTGGACTTCGGACCACCGTCGAGCCTGCCGGCTGACGTGGTCCGCCGGGAGACGTCCTGCGGATGGGAGCCGCAACGCCACCTGGTCCTTGGGAGGGGAGACCGTGATGGCTGTACGACGCATGCCCGCGCACCGTTCCGCGACCCGGTCGCGGGGCCGGGGCGAGCGCGGCACTGCCGCGGTCGAGGCCGGCCTGATCATGAGCCTGCTCAGCCCGATGCTGGTCGGAGTCCTCTTCTACGGCAACTACTTCTGGCAGGCCCAACGGCTGAGCGCCTACGCGCCGCACGTCACCCAGTCCAGCCTGGTCGGGCTCTACGGCAGCTGCCAGGACCTGCTCACCGCGGTCCGCAACACCGTGCTGGTCGACGTCAACAACGCCTCGGGCAGCACGCGGGTGACGCTCGACGACGTCACCGCGCAGGTCGTCGACTACCTGCCGGACACGCTTGGGGTGGACGTCCGGGTCAGCGTGCGGGTGCCGGTCGTCGCGTCCTCGGTGGACGCCCTGCTGCCCAACCACGGGGACGTCGTCTCCGAGGCGCTCACCCGCCTGGAGAACGTCCGGCTCTCCGTCCAGGGCTGCTGAGGTCCCGTGCGGTCAGCGGACGTGCCGGTCGGGCACGGGTCGGGCGGCGGCCCCCGGACCCGGGACGAGAGCGGGGCGATCGCCCTGGTCGCCGGGCTGGTCGCGGGCACCCTGCTCGTCGTGTGCGCCTTCGTCGTCGACCTGGGCGGCACCTGGCTGCGCCGCGGACAGCTGCAGGAGCAGGCCGACAAGGCCGCGCTCTTCGCCGCCGAGGACCTCCCCGCCACCGACGACGCCACCCGGCTCGCGGTCGCCCGGCGCGCCGCCTACTACCTCGCCTGCCACCCGGTCGCCGGCCAGGCGGCACTCAACCCCGCCGTCCCGCCCTGCCCCTCCAGCACCCGGTCCAGCGCCCTCGACGTCTACGCGCGGCTCCTGCTCTCCAGTGGCCTGGTCACCTTCCCCTCCAGCACCCAGGTCCAGGTGATCACCCCGTCGTCGAAGGTCGACTTCGCCTTCGCCGGCGCGGTCGGCGTCAAGAACGCCGTGCAGGCCAAGGCCGCCACGGCCAAGGTGTCCTCACCCGGGTCGCTGCTGCCGGTCGGCCTGTCGCTGCAGTGCCTGGCCGGCATCGTCAACAACGCCCCTCTCGGGGCCCTCTCGGGGGTGGTCAACGGGGTGCTGCCGCTCAGCTACATCACCCCCGGCGCGACCAGCAGCACCACGACGCCCTCGGCCTGGACCGAGCCCGCCTTCGAGGCGTGGGGAGCCACCTACACCGGCACCAACAGCTCGGCCGCGGTCACCGTCGCGACACCGTCCCTGAGCGGCTCCACGCTGACCCTCAAGGTCAGCTCACCCGGGCTGCTGCCCACCCTCAACGGTCTGACCGGGGGCAACGAGGTCGTCTTCAAGCGAGGGACGACGACCGTCGGCCCGGTGGCGGCCAGCAGCCTCGACCTGCTCGGCGGGACCCTGGTCGTGGGGCTCCCCGCGGCGGTGAGCAGCACCCCGGGTGTGTGGCACGTCAAGGTCAAGCTCTTCACCGGCAGCCTGCTCAACCTCGGCATCGTGGGGACGAACCCGAAGTGGTCCGCCCTCGACGTGTCCGTCACCGTCTACCCCGACCAGGGGACGGTCGCAGGCTCGCTGACCAGCACGCTGTCGGGACTGCTCTCGCTCAGGGACTTCCTCGCCTGCGGCCGGCTCCTCGACAGCCCCCGGGTGGGGGACGGTGGGACGCCGGCGCTCACCCGCAACCTGCAGGAAGGGCTGGACCACCCGCTGACCCGGAACCAGGCGCTGGTCCAGGTCCTGTCGACGCTGAGCCTGCCGCTCAACGGCTCCGCCCAGGGGCTGGCCGGCGCGCTCTCGACGTCGGTGGCCGGCGTGATCGCCGACCCGTCGTACGCGCTGACCGGCTGTGCCGGGTCGACGTACAACCGGCTGGACACGGTCGCCACCTACCAGGCGACGCAGAGCAGCGGCGGCGCACCGGCCAACTGCGCGCGGACCTACACCGCGTCCGACGCCGAGCAGCTCTTCACCGACGGCCTGCTCAAGGACACCCCCAGCAACGGCGCCAGCCCCGGCTACGGCCGGCTGAGCTGCGCCCGCGCCGGGGCCTGCCCCGGCGCCACCACCACGCTGCCCGGGTTCAACGGCACCTACAACAACGACGCCTTCTCCGACTACGTCACCGGCGGAGCGGGCACGGTGCTGGACTCCAACCTGGCGTTCGCGCTCGACACCTACCTGCTGCCGGGGCTGCCGCTGGTCACCCCGAACGACAAGCTCAAGGAGTCGCTCTACTCCTCGCCGAGGTTCGCCTGGGTCCCCGTGCTCAGCACCGTCGACCTCAACTCGGCCCAGCCGGCGTCGTACCCGATCCTGACCTTCCGCCCGGTCTTCCTGGACAACGGGACCGCCCAGGACCTCAAGATCGCCGGCCTCAACGCCTCCGGCGTCGTCGACGGGCTTGCGCCCTACCTGCGCACCGCCGTGCAGCAGGCGGTCGACGCGGTGCGCTCCAGCCTGGGGGTGCTCTCCGGCGTCCTGGACCCGGTGCTGGCCAGCCTCGGGATCTCCGCGGTGCTCACCGGGAACGGGAGCACCTCGAGCATCCTGTCGACCCTGGGCACGAGTCTCGGCCTGGACCTGGGCGCCGAGAAGGCCGGACTGGTCCTGCAGGGCGGGCACCTCAAGGCCGCCCGCTTCATGACCGTGGCGCCGGACGCCCTGCCACGCCCGGGACGCAGCTACCACGGACCGCTGACCGACTACCTCGGCGTCGGGCCCAAGATCATCCGGCTGGTCCGGTGAGCCGGCACCGACCCGCCGGTCGCTCGGAGCGCGGGGCGACCGCGCTCGAGTTCGGCCTGGTGGCCCCGCTGATGTTCCTGATGATCTTCGGCCTGGTCCAGTACGGCTACCAGTTCTGGTCGCTGACCACCGCGTCGGCGACCGCCCGGGAGGCCGCCCGCCGGATGTCGGTGGGCACCCCATGGGCCACCTGCGCCCAGGCCTGGGCGATCACCCACGCCGAGGGGCCCGCGATCGGCACCGGCACCATCACGGTCGGCTACCGGTGGACCGACGACGCCGGGGCC
This sequence comes from Marmoricola sp., assembly GCA_044227235.1. GTDB lineage: Bacteria > Actinomycetota > Actinomycetes > Propionibacteriales > Nocardioidaceae > Marmoricola_A. The sequence continues at coordinate 101,647 of JBGAFN010000002.1, forward strand.
ACGGTCACCGGGCCGCCGCAGGTGGGCGACCTGGTCGAGGTGACGGTGGCCTTCCAGTCCCTCGACCTCGGCATCCCGCTGATCCCGCTGCCCGACCACGGCCGGGTCACCGAGCGCTACACGGCCCGGGTGGAGAACGTGCCGGCGGTCCCGGTGCCCTGCGACGGTCCGGGCAACCCCTGACCGGATCCGTCCCCGGGCCGGCGTCCCCGGCGCCCCTCCCCAGGGTCGGCGCCCCTCGCCCCCGCGCCGGGCGTCCGGCGCGATCCTCGTCCGCGAGGAGGTGCTCATGGCGACAGCACGACAGCGGCTGGCCCTGGGCGGGTACGGCGAGACCTGCGCCGCCCGCTACGCGGTCCGCTGTACGTCGATGGGCGCATCAAGGTCCGCCTCGCCCGGGTCCACGCTAGAGAGCATCGCAAGACCTGCTTCGCCTCACTTCGGTGGGCTGATCCGCCCCGCACCCTCGGCCGGACGCGCGGCTCCGGTCTTAATGAAGTCGAACGTGACCGACGTGACGACCAGTCCGCCGAGCACAAGCCCAATGGGCCAGGGGGTGGTCGGATCGTGTGCCAGATCCCCGAAGCCTAGGGCGATCATGAGCGCCCCGAGGCTGCCGATCGCGCCGAACCCGAACTCTCGCCAGGTACCGCCCTCCATCTGATGGATCAGGCCCACCCTCGGTGGCCCTACCCGCTCTCCTCGTAGGTACTGGCGAGTGATCCGCTGCCGTTCGAGGACGAGCCGCAAGGCACGCCGGTTCGACAGCCCGAGCATCACCAACGCCGCGAAGGCGAAGGTCCACGTCTGGCTGGTGAGGCCTTCCCGGTACGTGGTGATTCCGAGAGCGAGCGGCGCACCGAGGAGCCAGAACCCGGCCTCGGCGAACCTCCACCCGGGTATGAGCCAGCCAGCTGTCAGACGAGCAACAGCGACGTCGTGGATCGAAGTGAGGATGGCCTTCCGCTCGCCTTCCTCGTGCTCCGCGAGTGCCTTAGAAGTCTCGATGGTCTTGCGGAGGCGAGCGCGGAGTGTTACCTGCTCGATGGTGACGACTAGGCCCACCCCGGAAACTGCCACCGCGAGCACCGCCCCGAGGGTGGTCAGGATGCCGGTCACGTGTCCGCTTGGCCCTTCGCGCTTTCGCGTCGAGCCTTTCGGGCTTCACGCATGGCGCGCTTCTGCTCGGGCTGAACGTACAGCACCAGGACGGCCTCCTCTATGAGACCGGCCACGTCGTCTACCTCAGCTGCGGAGTAGGTCAGACCCTGATGGATACTGTCGTTTCCGAGCATCCGGGCCTCGTGCAAGTCCTGGACCAGTTCCTCGGACAACTTGCCCTTGAGGCTCTCGATCTTGGCCCACAGGTCCTTTCCTTGTGCGCTTTGGTCCTTCACTAGTTCCTCGACAGCGGCCCGGTACATCACGCCCGCGGCTCGAAAAGCTCCCGCCTTCTCGCAGGTGCTTGCTTCGGCGAAGAGGCTCCGGAGGGCGATGGGAGCGGTTTGCTGCAGTTCCCGCGGAGCCTCCTTCGGGAACACCATGGTGCGTTCCGTTAGGACGTCCTTCTGTCCTCCATCTCCCTTGGGCAGACTCATGAAAGTGTCGAGGACGATCACGGTCTTGAAGCAATGCAGGCACTCCAAGACCGAGATGCCTTGCCTGACGGGGTGATCGGGTGGACTGGCAAACCCCGATATGTGCTGCGAGTAGTGCGTGGGTGATGCGTAGGCAATCTCCTCCGCCAGTTGGAAGGAGCTGTCTCTCCCATGCCACGGGCAGAATCCCGCACCGTCCTCTAAAAGCAGGCCCATCTACGAATCCCCCTAGTGTCAGCCAACGCTTGCGACAAGCCTCTCAAAGCCCGCAGGCTCGCGGTAGAAGAAACCTCGCCGCGCCTGATCGAGCGTGTCAGATCGCCGCGAGGGCGTCCTGTGGACATCACGGCGGCAGAGGGACGCTGGCAAGGCAACCGTTGGTGCATCCGGCGACCTTGTCGACTAACCAAAACGTGTCGCCGTCGGAGAGTGCCATGCCCTTATCGATCAGGGTCAGAGTGCCGCCGCATCCGCGACGGCAGTCGAGTTGGCGTGTTGGCAGTCGACAGGCTGTCACGAACGTGACGTCCGACCATCGGCAGCGAGACCGAGAGCGAGCGGTGGCGAGCGCAATGACCGCGACGGATCGTCCGCTTGTCCCGCTCACGACTTGTGGCTCCCGCCTCGCGGTGAACGATTACGTCGCCGAGCGGGCGGCTTGTGCGACGCGGCGAGTAGCCCGGACACGTGGTCGATGTCCTCGGGCTTGCGGGTCATCGCCATGACGAACATCGACAGCAGCGCCGCGAACAGGAACGTCACGATCTGCGCCAGGTGCTTCGCAGCGGGCGCGGCGATAGAAGCCAAGAGGAGCAACGTGATCTGGTTCATGAGCTTCCCGCCTTCCACGGCTGCCGGGGTCGGTGGCTGGCCGTTCACTAAGTGTCCACACCCAGGCCGACGATCTTGCCGCTCGCGGGCCCCGAAACCTGCGAGTCAGGGGGTGTTCGGTGCCGTGTGGTACCGGTCGCGACGCTCGCGTTTTCGTACCCATGACGCTGGATTCTGGCTCTAAGTCACGCTCAGCGGGTGATGTTGTTTTCCGACGCCTTGTTCTCCTCCTCGCGGGCGAAGTTGATGCAGATCGCCGCTCAGCAGAAGGGATTTGAACCCCTTTACCCGACGCAACGTCGGCTCGAAGTCGCTGGCAGGGAGGACCCCCGGCCATGATGTGCTCCTTGAGCAGCGACGTCGGGCCGGTGCTCTCAGAGGTGTGGGCCTCCCCGCGCGGCTCAGGATGTCCACCAGCCGGATGTCGGGCCAGTAGGCCTCGCAGAAGTAGAACTCCGAGTGCGCTGACGGCCGCAGCCCGGGTTCAGGTTGCCGGTGCACAGCAGCCAAGGGGTGGGTGACCACCGAGTGTCCGCAGCGGCCGGAAAGTAGAACTAGACCCCGCCGAGAACCTCGACGTGCTCGACGTTTGCACAGACGCCTCTACAGAGTCGCCTTGGATCGGTTCGCCTTTCGGGCGGCCCGGCCACCGGCAAGCGAAGGTCGCTTCCACTCGACGGGTTCGCTGACCGTCAGCACGAGTGGGCGACCTGGTCGAGGTGACGGTCGCCCTCCAGTCCCTCGTCCTCGGCGTCCCGCTGATCCCCCTGCCCGACCACGGCCGGGTCACCGAGCGCTACACGGCCCGGGTGGAGAACGTGCCGGCGGTCCCGGTGCCCTGCGACGGCCCGGGCAACCCCTGACCGGATCCGTCCCCGGGCCGGTGTCCCCGCCACCCCTCCCCAGGGTCGGCGACCCTTGCCCCCGGGCCGGGCGTCCGGCGCGATCCTCGTCCGCGAGGAGGTGCTCATGGCGACAGCACGACAGCGGCTGGCCCTGGGCGGGTACGGCGAGACCTGCGCCGCCCGCTACCTGGTCGAGCGCGGGATGGCGGTGCTCGACCGCAACTGGCGGTGCGAGCTGGGCGAGCTGGACCTGGTGCTCCGCGACGGTGAGGTGCTCGTCTTCTGCGAGGTCAAGACTCGCGCCACCGCGGCGTTCGGCGACCCGCTGGAGGCCGTGACGCCGGCGAAGTTCGCGCGGCTGCGGCGGCTGGGCGCCCGGTGGATGCGCGAGCACGGGGTCCGCTGCCGCGAGGTCCGCATCGACCTGGTCGGGGTGCGTCTGGACCTGCCGGCCGACCAGCGCTGCCAGCACGTGCCCGGGGTCGGCTGATGGGCTGGGCCACCGCGCGCACCGTCTCCCTGACCGGCCTGGCCGGCCACCTCATCGACGTCCAGGTGGACGTCTCGGCGGGCGTGGTCGGCACCACCCTGGTCGGCCGGCCCGACGCGTCGGTCACCGAGGCCCGCGACCGCTGCCGGTCGGCGGTGACCAACAGCGGCTTCGAGTGGCCCACGACCCGCCGGGTCACGGTGCTGCTCTCCCCGGCCGACCTGCCCAAGCGCGGCTCGCACCTCGACGTCGCCATCGCGCTGGCGGTGCTGGCGGCAGCCGAGGAGGGCCGGCGCGCGCGGGAGCGCCGGCACGGGCTGACCCCCGACCTGCTGGACGGGACGGTCTTCCTCGGCGAGCTCACCCTGGACGGTCGCCTCCTGGCGGTGACCGGCGCCCTCCCGATGGTCCTGGCCGCGCGGCGCCACGGACTCCGGCGGGTCGTCCTGCCCGAGATCCACGTCCCCGAGGTCTCTGCGGTGCCCGGGGTCGAGATCGTCGGGGCCCGCTCCCTGGCCCAGGTGGTGGCCCGGCTGACCGGTCGCGAGGTGCCCGACGCCCCGAGCGTGGCGGCCTCGCCCGTCGTGCGCGTGATGGCCTGGCGCGGGCAGGGGCGCACCGACGAGCTCGACCTGGCCGACGTGCACGGCGCCCTGGACGCTCGCTACGCCCTGGAGGTCGCCGCCGCCGGCGGACACCACGTGCTGCTCAGCGGGCCCAAGGGCGCCGGCAAGACCACGCTGGCCGAGCGGATCCCCTCGCTCCTGCCGGACCTCGGGGTCGAGGAGGGTCTCGAGCTCGCGGCGGTCACCTCCCTGGCCGGCGACCCCGGGAGCCCCGAGGGGCTCCCGGTGCGGCCGCCGTTCCGGGCGCCGCACCACGCGGCCTCCAAGGCGAGCCTGCTGGGCGGCGGGACCGGGCGGGTGCACCCGGGCGAGATCTCCAAGGCGCTGCACGGGGTGCTCTTCCTCGACGAGTTCCCTCTCTTCGCCTCCGACATCATCGAGGCGCTCCGCCAGCCGCTGGAGGCCGGCGAGGTGACCATCGCGCGGGGCGCCGAGGTGGCGAGCTTCCCGGCGCGGACGATGGTGGTGCTCGCCGCCAACCCCTGCCCGTGCGGCGACTACGACCCGGACGCCCGCGACGACCGGTGCACCTGTCCCGAGGTGCGCCGCCGCCAGTACCGGTCCCGGATCAGCAGCCCGGTGGTCGACCGCATCGACATCACCCGGCACGTGCGGCCGACCCCGCCGCACGAGGTCCGGGACCGGCTCGCCGTGCCCGAGACGTCGGCCGTCGTCCGCGCCCGGGTGACCGCGGCCCGGGGTCGGCAGGAGCGGCGTCTGGACGGCACCCCGTGGCGCCTCAACGCCGACGTGCCCGGCCCGGAGCTGACCCGGCGCTGGCCGCTCGAGCAGGACGCCCAGCTGCTGGTGGAGGACCAGCTCGTCAGCGGCGCCCTCACCCGGCGCGGTGCCACCCGGGTGCACCGGCTGGCGTGGACGGTGGCCGACCTCCGGGACGCAGCGGGGCGCCCCGGACTCGGCGACGTCGAGGTCGCGCTGCTGCTGCGCAGCGGTGACCCGTTGCCCCTTGCCACGATCGACCGGCGGGCCGGATGAGCGCCCCCGAGGACGCCGCACGCCTAACGGCACCGGCGTCGGCGCCGGCACGGGCACCGGGGGACGAGCCCGAGCGACTGGCGCGGCTCGCCCTCAACGTGATCACCGAGCCGGCAGACCCGCGGGTGGCGCGGCTGCTCGGCACCTTCGGGCCGGTCGAGCTGTACGACCGGCTGCTGCGCGACACCGACCTGGCAGGCCTGCGCAGCCAGGTCGCCGCCCGGCTCTCCGAGGTCGAGCCGGTCCGGATGCTCGAGCGCTACCACCGGCACGGCATCCGGTTCGTCGTCCCGGGGGACCCCGAGTGGCCGGCGTCGGTCGACGACCTGTCCTGGTCCGAGCCGGTGAACCGGCTGCAGGGGCCCCCGCTGGGCCTGTGGGTCCGAGGCCCGCTCGACCTCGGCGTCGCCTCCCGCGGCTCCGTGGCGGTGGTCGGCTCGCGCAGCGCCACGTCGTACGGCGCGTCGGTGGCGGGCACGCTCGGGGCGCGGCTGGCCGGCGCGGGGGTGACCGTGGTGTCGGGGGCTGCGTTCGGGATCGACCAGGCGGCCCATCGCGGTGCTCTGGCCGTGGACGGGCCCAGTGTCGCGGTGCTCGCCTGCGGGGTGGACCGTGCCTACCCCGCCGCGCACGCCCGGCTGCTGGACCACCTGGCCGAGCAGGGCTGCGTGGTCTCCGAGCTGCCGCCGGGCTGCGCGCCGACCCGGGTCCGCTTCCTGGCGCGGAACAGGCTCATCGCCGCCCTCACGGCGGGCACCGTGGTGGTGGAGGCCGCGATCCGCAGCGGCGCCCTCAACACCGCCAACTGGGCGGCCGGTCTCCACCGGGTGGTGATGGGCGTCCCGGGTCCGGTGACCAGTGCGCCGTCCGAGGGCGTCCACGAGCTGCTCCGCCAGGGCCAGGCCCTGCTGGTGACCCGCCCCGAGCACGTGCTGGAGGCCGTCGCCGGCGCCGGCCGCGAGCTGCTCGAGCGCCCGCGGGCGGAGGAGACGGCCCGGGACCGCCTTCCGCGCACCGACGCCGTCGTGCTCGAGGCGGTGCCGCTGGCGGTGACCGCTCCGACCCGGTCCATCGCCCGCGCCGCCGGGGTCGCGGAGCACGAGGCCCGGGCGTCGCTGGAGCGCCTCCGGGACCAGGGCTGGGTGCGGCGCGCGGACGGCGAGGCCGAACGGTGGGGCCGCACCCCGGAGACCCTCCCCGGCCTGGAGGGTCCCTGAGCGGGGCGACGCGCCTCCCGGGACCGGTGCCGGTGGGCGCCTACGCTGACCCGATGAGCGACGCGGCGGGACTCCCGGAGCCGCTGGCGCAGGTGCTGGCCGACTACGAGCGGCACCTGGTCGCCGAGCGGGACCTCACCCCGCACACGGTGCGGGCCTACCAGGGCGACGTGGCCTCGATGCTCGAGCACGCGGTGGCCTACGGCCACACCGACGTCACCACCCTGGACCTGCGCACCCTCCGCAGCTGGCTCGCCGGTCAGCAGACCCGCGGTCGGGCACGCACCACGCTGGCCCGTCGGGCGACCGCGGTCCGGGTCTTCACCGCCTGGCTGGCGCGCACCGGCCGCGTCCCGGCCGACCCGGGAGCCTCGCTCGGGTCCCCGAAGGCGCACCGGACCCTGCCACCGGCCCTGCGCCAGGACGAGGCCCGGCTGCTCCTCGACGCGGCCGCCGAGCATGCCGTGGACGGCGGTGCGGTGGGCCTGCGGGACCTGGCCGTGCTCGAGCTCCTCTACGCCACCGGCATCCGGGTCGGCGAGCTGGTCGGCCTCGACGTCGACGACGTCGACCGGGAGCGCCGGGTGGTCCGGGTGCTCGGCAAGGGCCGCAAGGAGCGGTCCGTCCCGTTCGGGCGACCGGCCGAGCTCGCCGTGGACCGCTGGCAGCGCGACGGCCGGCCCGTGCTGGCCCGGCCCGGGTCCGGAGCGGCCCTCTTCCTCGGCGCCCGTGGCGGTCGCCTCGACCAGCGGGCGGTCCGCACGCTCGTCCACGCCCGGCTCGGCGAGGTGCCCGGCGCCCCCGACCTGGGTCCGCACGGGCTGCGCCACAGCGCAGCCACCCACCTGCTCGACGGTGGCGCGGACCTGCGCAGCGTGCAGGAGCTGCTCGGTCACGCCTCCCTGGCGACCACGCAGATCTACACCCACGTCACCACCGAACGGCTCCGTCGGGCCTACCAGCAGGCGCACCCCCGCGCCTGACCCCCCGGCACGGACTCCGCCCCGGGCCAGCGCTGCGGGGGCCCCGCTGGTCAGGTCGCCGGGCTGCCGCCCAGGGGCAGCAGCCGGACCGGTCGGGGCCCGTCGCCGACCAGCCCCAGGGGGTCCAGGTAGGTGTCGCCCTGCCGCCAGCCCCAGTGCAGGCAGGCTGCGGGCAGGCAGTGCGAGCCGAACCACTCCAGGCGTCCGATCCCGGCGCCCGCGCTGACCGGGTCACCGACGCGGACGGACCCGCGCACCGGCTCGTACGTCGTCCGGGTCCGCCCGTGGTCGACGACGACCACCCCGCGTCCCGCGATCCGCCCGACGAACGCGACCCGACCCGCCAGGGCGGAGCGGACCTGCCGGCCCACGGAGCCGGCCAGGTCCACGCCGCGGTGTCCGGCCTCCCAGACCTCGACGGGCGGGGCGAAGGGATGGACGACCTCGGGGCGAGGGTCCAGCGGCCAGACCCCGGTGGCGGCCTCCGGCGCCGCTCGACCGGCGGCGACGACCCGGGAGGGGGTGGCCGGGGAGGGGGCAGACGAGATGGTGGAGGAGGTGGTGGAGGAGGCGGCGAGGGCGAGGGCCAGCGGGCCGACCAGGGAGCCGAGCAGGAGCGGGAGGGGCGTCGTCATGGGCCCGAGCCTGCGCGCGTCGTACGCTCGGCGGGGCCGTCGGCGGCGGCCCGGGGGAGAGGGCGCGGTGGCGCCGTCCTGGGGACGTCGGCCGGTTCGCGTGGAGGGGCCCGCCTCGACTACACTCGCCGGTGGCGACCCGCGCGTGCGGGTCGACTATCGCACGTCCGTCCAACCGCACAGCGTCCGACCACGTCCTCGACGGGGCCGGGCCCGCGGGCGGAGCCGCTCGGTCCCCCGGCACCTGCCGGAGGGTGGGGCTCCCGCCGGGCGTCAGGGCAGGGAGCATCCGCGACCTGCGACAACCGGACAGACGCCGACCACGGCGCCCCACGGTGCGGTCCGACAGGGCCGGCCGAGCGGCAGCGTGCGAGGGGTCACGAAAGAAACGAGTCGAAGGCCATGGCCGTCGTCACCATGCGTCAGCTCCTCGAGAGCGGCGTCCACTTCGGGCACCAGACCCGCCGTTGGAACCCGAAGATGAAGCGCTTCATCATGACCGAGCGCAACGGCATCTACATCATCGACCTGCAGCAGTCGCTGGCCTACATCGACCGCGCGTACGCCTACATCAAGGACACCGTCTCCAAGGGCGGCACCGTGATGTTCGTCGGCACGAAGAAGCAGGCCCAGGAGGCGATCGCCGAGCAGGCGACCCGCGTCGGGATGCCCTACGTCAACCAGCGCTGGCTGGGTGGCATGCTCACCAACTTCCAGACCGTGCACCAGCGGATCAACCGCCTCAAGGAGCTCGACGAGGTCGACTTCGACAACGTCGCCGGCTCGGGCCGCACCAAGAAGGAGCTCCTGCAGATGAAGCGGGAGCGCGACAAGCTCGACAAGACCCTGGGCGGCATCCGGGAGATGACCCGGACCCCCTCGGCGGTCTGGGTCGTCGACACCAAGAAGGAGCACCTCGCCGTCGAGGAGGCTCGCAAGCTCCGGATCCCGATCATCGGCATCCTGGACACCAACTGCGACCCCGACGAGGTCGACTTCCCGATCCCGGGCAACGACGACGCGATCCGCGCCGTCGCGCTGCTGACCCGCGTGGTCGCCGACGCCGTCGCCGACGGCCTGATGGCCCGCGCCGGCGTCCGCTCCGGTGAGGTCGAGACCGGTGCCGAGCTCGGTGCCGAGGAGCCCCTGCCCGAGTGGGAGCGCGAGCTCCTCTCCGGCCAGGCCGACGAGGTCGCCGTGGCCGCGACCGGTGGCGACCCGGCTGCCGAGGCGACCCCGGCCGCCGAGGCGACCGGTGCGAGCAGCGAGGGCACCGAGCCCGCCGCCGAGGCCGTCGAGGCCCCCGCGGAGGCCGCTGCCGAGGCTGCTCCGGAGGCTGCCCCCGAGGCTGCTGACGCGCCCGCCGCCGACGCCTGACCGACCACTTCCACGAGGAGGACCAACCCAGTCATGAGCATCACTGCTGCAGACGTCAAGAAGCTCCGTGACCTCACCGGCGCGGGCATGATGGACGCCAAGAAGGCGCTGACCGAGGCCGAGGGCGACTTCGAGAAGGCCAGCGAGATCCTGCGGATCAAGGGCGGCAAGAAGGCCGAGGCCCGCGCCGCCGAGCGCACCGCCTCCGCCGGCCTCGTCGCCACCTCGGGCGGCGCCCTGGTCGAGCTGAGGAGCGAGACGGACTTCGTCGCGAAGAACCCCGAGTTCGTCGAGGCCGCCCAGAAGGTCGCGGACGCCGCGGCCGCTGCCGGTGCCGGCGACGCCGAGTCGCTGCGCGCCGTCGCGCTGGGCGACAGCACCGTCGGCGAGACCGTCGACGCGCTGGCCGTCAAGATCGGCGAGAAGATCGAGCTCGGCCGGGTCGCCTACTTCGAGGGCCCGACCGTGGTCTACCTGCACCGCCGCGCGGCCGACCTGCCGCCGACCGTCGGCGTGCTGGTGGAGTACGAGGGCGACAACGCCGAGGCGGCGCGCGGCGCGGCCATGCAGGTCGCGGCGATGCGTCCGACGTACGTCACCCGGGACGAGGTCCCCGCCGAGGTCGTGGACAAGGAGCGCGAGATCGCCCTGGCCACCGCCCAGGAGGAGGGCAAGCCCGAGGGTGCCTGGCCGAAGATCACCGAGGGCCGGGTCAACGGCTTCTTCAAGGACGTGTGCCTGCTCGAGCAGCCGTCGGTGACCGAGTCCAAGAAGAGCGTGAAGGCCGTCCTGGACGAGGCCGGCGTGACCGTCAAGCGGTTCGCCCGGTTCGAGGTCGGCGCCTGACTCACGCCGGAGGCGATCCACTAGGGTTGCCTGGACGTGGACGACGAGGAGGCCGGTTGGTGGAGGGTGCGACAGACCCCCGCCGACCGGCCTCTCGTCACGTCCGGGGCATGCCCCGGACCGGGCCGGGAACACCGGACGAGCCAGGACGCAGCGAGTGAACGAGGGGAGCGAACGGTGAGTGGATACAAGCGGGTCCTGCTGAAGCTGAGCGGCGAGGTGTTCGGGGGCGGGCGGGTCGGCGTCGACCCCGACGTGGTCAACGAGATCGCCGGCGAGATCGCCGAGGTCGTCCGCGGCGGCGTGCAGGTCGCCATCGTCGTCGGCGGCGGCAACTTCTTCCGTGGCGCCGAGCTCCAGCAGCGCGGCATGGACCGTTCGCGCGCCGACTACATGGGCATGCTCGGCACCGTCATGAACTGCCTGGCGCTGCAGGACTTCCTGGAGAAGAAGGGCGTCGGCACCCGCGTGCAGACCGCCATCACCATGGGCCAGGTCGCCGAGCCGTACATCCCGCGCCGGGCGATCCGCCACCTCGAGAAGGGCCGGGTCGTCATCTTCGGCGCCGGCGCGGGCATGCCGTACTTCTCCACCGACACCGTGGCCGCCCAGCGGGCGCTCGAGATCGGCGCCGAGGTCATCCTGATGGGCAAGCAGGGCGTCGACGGCGTGTACGACGCCGATCCCAACCGGGACGCCAGCGCGGTCAAGTTCGACCAGCTCAGCTACGACGAGTTCCTCCAGCGCGGGCTCAAGGTCGCCGACGCCACCTCGGTCAGCCTGTGCCGCGACAACGACATCGACATGGTCGTCTTCAACCTCTCCGAGCACGGGAACATCGCCCGTGTCGTCAGTGGTGAGAAGATCGGCACGACGCTCGCCCGGGACGTCTGAGACGCCCCCCGCCACGACCCAGCACGACCCGCAGGACCCAGCAGCACCCGACACGCAGCACCGTCATGACCAAGGAGCACCGGTGATCAACCAGACCCTCAACGAGGCCGAGCAGAAGATGGACAAGGCCGTCGAGGTGACCCGCGAGGACTTCGCCGCGATCCGGACCGGTCGGGCCCACCCGCAGATGTTCCACAAGATCACCGCCGACTACTACGGCAGCCCCACCCCGCTGCAGCAGCTGGCCTCGTTCACCGTGCCCGAGGCGCGGGTGATCCTGATCGCGCCGTTCGACCAGAGCGCGATGGGCGCCATCGAGCGCGCCATCCGCGACTCCGACCTCGGCGTGAACCCGACCGACGACGGCAAGGTCATCCGGGTCACCCTGCCCGAGCTGACCGAGGAGCGACGCAAGGAGTACATCAAGCTCGCCAAGCACAAGGCGGAGGAGGGGCGCGTCTCGGTGCGCAACATCCGCCGCAACGCCAAGCAGGCCCTCGACAAGCTCGAGAAGGACGGTGAGGTCGGCAAGGACGACGTCACCGGCGCGGAGAAGCGCCTGGACGCGCTGACCAAGAAGCACACCGATGCCATCGACGACCTGGTGAAGCACAAGGAAGCCGAGCTGCTCGAAGTCTGAGCCGCCCCGATGACCACCCCTGCGGACGCCGCCGCGCCGGCGCCGAAGAAGAGCCGCGCCGGACGCGACCTCCCGGCGGCGATCGCCTCGGCGGTCGTGCTCCTGGTCGCCATCGCGCTGTGCCTGGCGACCCTCGACGGGTTCCCGTTCGTCTTCCTGGTCACCGCCGCGATCGGCATCGGTGTGTGGGAGTTCCGCAACGCGCTGGCGCTGCGCGACATCGCGCTGCCCTACGTGCCGGTGCTGCTCAGCGTGCCGGCGATGCTCTTCGCGGCCTGGTACGGCGGCTCGGCGGCCCTGGTCGCCGCGATGGCGATCACCGCGCTGGTGGTCATGCTGTGGCGGCTGCGCGACGGCGTCGACGGCTTCGTCCGCGACGCGACGTCGGGGGTGTTCCTGGCCGTCTACCTGCCGTTCCTGGCCGGCTTCGTCGTGCTGCTGCTGCGGGCCGACGACGGCGTCTGGCGGGTGCTGACCTTCATCCTGGTCACGATCGCCTCCGACATCGGCGGGTACGCCGCCGGTGTGCTCTTCGGCCGTCACCCGATGGCGCCGGTGATCTCGCCGAAGAAGTCCTGGGAGGGCTTCGCGGGCTCCGCGGCGGGCTGTGTGGTGGTCGGCTGGCTGACCGTCACCTACCTGCTCGACGGCGACTGGTGGGTCGGCGTGCTGATCGGCGCGGCGGCCGTTGTGACCGCGACGCTGGGCGACCTGTGCGAGTCGGTCATCAAGCGCGACCTCGGCATCAAGGACATGAGCCAGATCATCCCCGGCCACGGCGGCCTGATGGACCGGCTCGACTCGCTGCTCGCCACCGTCGCCCCGGTCTGGCTGCTGCTCTACTACCTGGTCGACGTCTCGCCCAAGCCCGGCTTTTGAGGCGATTCGGCGCCCACCCACCCGGGTGGGACACTGGGGAGTCATGTCTGAGCCCTCCCTGTCCCTCCCGCTGGTCTTCGACGAGCCGAAGGGTCGCCGCAAGCCCCCGCGGCACCTCGCCGACCTCACGCCCGCCGAGCGCAAGGACGCCGCCGTCGCCCTCGGGCTTCCCGCGTTCCGGGCCCGCCAGCTCGCCACCCACTACTTCGCCCGGCTGGTCGACGACCCCGCCGAGATGACCGACCTGCCCGCCGCGCACCGCGACGAGCTGGTGGCGGACCTGCTGCCCGAGCTGATGACCCCGCTGACCGTGCAGTCGGCCGACGCGGGCACCACCCGCAAGACGCTGTGGCGGCTCTTCGACGGCGCCCTGGTGGAGTCGGTGCTGATGCGCTACCCGGACCGGGCGACCCTGTGCGTCTCCTCCCAGGCCGGCTGCGGGATGGCCTGTCCGTTCTGCGCGACGGGACAGGGCGGGCTGCAGCGCAACATGAGCACCGCCGAGATCGTCGAGCAGGTCGTCGCCGGGGCCCGCTCGCTGGGCCGGGGCGAGGTCCCCGGGGGACCCGGACGGGTCTCCAACGTCGTCTTCATGGGCATGGGGGAGCCGCTGGCCAACTACCGGGCGGTGATCGGCGCCGTCCGGCGTCTCACCGACAAGGCCCCCGACGGACTCGGCATGTCCGCGCGTGGCATCACGGTCTCCACGGTCGGGCTGGTCCCGCGGATCGAGCAGCTCGCCGGCGAGGGCATCCCGGTCACGCTGGCCCTGTCCCTGCACGCCCCCGACGACGAGCTGCGCGACGAGCTCGTCCCGATCAACACCCGGTGGAAGGTGCACGAGGTCGTCGAGGCTGCCTGGCACTACGCGCGCGACACCAAGCGCCGCGTCTCCATCGAGTACATCCTCATCAAGGACATCAACGACCAGGCCTGGCGGGCCGACCTGCTCGCCGACGTGCTCCAGTCCTACGGCGACTGGGGATGGGTGCACGTGAACCTGATCCCGCTGAACCCCACGCCGGGGTCGAAGTGGACCGCGAGCCGGCGCGAGGACGAGCGCGAGTTCGTCCGCCGGCTGGAGGCCAAGGGCGTGCCGACCACCGTGCGCGACACCCGTGGCCGGGAGATCGACGGCGCCTGCGGCCAGCTGGCCGCGACGCCCTCGACCTGACCGTCGGGGATCGGGTCCCGCCTCAGGGCTTGCGGACGAGCAGCTCCACGTTGCGGTCCTGCACCACGCCCTCACGTCCGGTGGTCCGCTCCTGCGGGTCGTTGAGGCCCAGCTCGCGGGAGAGCCCCGCCAGCGCGGTCGCCGACGCCGTGCTCCCGCCGGACGACGCCGGTCCGGCGTGGTCGAGCATCGTGGCGAAGATCGACAGCGTGCCGTCCCGGTTGTCGGCCACCTCGATCAGCCGCGCCTGCTGCGGCCAGTCGCAGTGCGAGGCGGTGTTGATCTCCCAGAACCCGCCGGTGCCGTCGGTGCGGGCGTGCGGGAAGACCTGGTTGACGTGCGTGTGCCCGTTGACCCAGGCGATGACCCGGGGGTTGGCCAGCAGCGTCGCGACCACCTCGTCGCCGAGCACCCGGGGGCTGAGGTCGCCCCCGGCGAGCACCAGCGGGTTGCCCATCGTGCCCGCCGTGTGGTGGCTGGCGATCACGACGTACTTGTCGCTGGTGGCGGCCAGGATCCCCTTCAGCCAGGCGAGCTGGGCCTGGTCGATCGACCCGTCGGAGTACCCGTTGGGGTTGACGGTGTCGAGCACGACGAAGCGCAGCGCGCCCTTGTCGAAGGTGTAGTACGCCGTGCCCAGCAGCCGGTTGGTCTGGGTGAACCCGTGCCCGACCGGGGTTCCGCGGGTGGTGAAGTGCTCCTCGACGGTCTGGCGCCGGCTCAGCAGGCGGCGGTTCGGGTCGGCGCTCACGCTCCGGACGTACGGCGAGGCGACCAGCCCGGCCAGGAAGAGCGCGTAGTTGCCGCGCACCGCCGCGAGCAGGTCGGCCTGGGAGACCCCGGGCGGCGGTGAGACCAGCTTGAGCGAGCCGGTGGCGACCAGCCCGAGCGGCAGCGTGCTGCTGGGGAAGTTGCCCTGCACCAGCCCGTCGTGGTTGCCGAACGCGGTGTACCACGGCATCGCCAGGCCCTGCGGGCTGAACGGGCGGCGCGCGGCGTCGAGCAGTCCGGGCACGACCGGGAACCCGTACTGCGCGCGGTGCAGGTCGTCCTGCTTGCCGGTCGGGGTGCCGTCGGGGTGCCAGTAGTGCGGGTCGTACGTCGTCGGGTCGCCGTCGGCGACGCCCTCGAACCGGGTCGGGTCGCCGGAGTCCACGGTGACGGTGCCGCCGCCGTCGAGCACGTCGATGTTCCAGCGGACCTCGTTGTACTGCGAGTTGTCGGAGTTGTCGCCGGTCTGCAGGGCCAGCGCCAGCCGCAGCCCGGTCACCGGCCCGCACCCGGCCTGGTTGACGGCCCGGACCATGGCGTCCGCGACCTGGGCGGACAGCACCTCCTGCGGCCGGTAGGCGGCCGAGGTGAGCCCTGAGGTCGGGTCGCCGGCGACGTAGCGGTCGTCGAAGCGGTCGAGCGGCTCGGTGCGCAGGGGCGACTGGGCGTCGACGATGTGGACGTCGCTGAGCTGGGCGAAGGCCAGCACGCCCACGCGACGGGTGTCTCGGCCGGCCTGGGCCCGGATGCCGAGGTCCTCGCGGACGGTGTGCGGCTCGCCCGGGCCGGCGACGACCGGGGCGTACCCGCCGACGCCGGCGGCGCCGCGCCGCAGGGTGACGGCCAGGGTCGTGGTGCGGGCGCTGCTGACCGCGGAGGCGGCGAGCGCTCCGGGCGCGTCGAGCAGGCCGAGCCCGGTCAGGGCGCCGGCGCCGCCGAGGCCGAGGGTGGCGCGCAGGAGATGACGTCGAGACAGGTTCATGTGCCCCCAACGAGCGACGACCGCCGGGGTGACGCTGGTCACGCCCTGCGCGGGGGGTCTTCCAGGACCACCGCGGCGGCCTCCTCGACGGAGTCGACCAGGTGCACCAGGTGCTCCAGGTCGCGCTGGGCGGCCAGCGCGACCAGCAGCGGCCACGCCGGGAGCGTCTCGGTCCAGTGACGCCTCCCCACCAGCACCATCGGCGCGCGGGCGCCGGGGGCGGCGTAGTAGTTCTCGCAGGCGTCCTGGAAGACCTCCTGCACCGTCCCGGCCGCGCCGGGCAGGAAGACCACGCCGGCGTCGGCGAGCCGCAGCAGGGTGTCCTCGCGCAAGGCGTTGCGGAAGTACTTGGCGATCCGGGACGCGAAGACGTTGGGCGGCTCGTGGCCGTAGAACCAGGTGGGCACCCCGAGCGAGCCGTTCCCCGGCGCCGGCACGGCGGCGCGCACCTCCAAGGCGGCCTCGGCCCAGGCCGTCACCGACGGGTGGTACGACGGCACCCGCGCCAGCCGGTCCAGCAGGTGCTGCAGGTCCGGCTCGTCGAGCCCGGCGGCGAAGGCGCCGAGGTTCGCGGCCTCCATCGTCCCCGGGCCGCCGCCGGTCATCACCTCGAGCCCGCCGGCGGCCAGCAGCCGGCCCAGCCGGGCGGCCTCGGCGTACCCGGCGGTCCCGCGGTCGGCGGCGTGCCCGCCCATCACCCCGACCAGCCGCCGCGAGGCGACGTACTCCTCCAGCGCGTCGTCGACCGCGTGGTCGTGCAGGGCGCGGGCCAGGGCGGCCACCACGTCGCTCCGGGTGTCGCCCCGGGTGTCGCCCCGAGGGTCGCCGGTGGTCAGGGACCAGGCGTAGACCCGGCCGTCGTACGACGCGTCGTAGCCGTCCTCCAGCCCGGCGTACAGGTCCTCGGGGCTGTAGAGGGTGCTGCGGTAGGCGTCGAACGGCAGGTCGGGCAGGGAGGGGAACAGCAGCGCGCCGCGGTGGCGCAGTGACTCCTCGTCGGCGGTGGCCATGCGCCCGCCGAGCACGAGCGCGCCGGCCGGGTCCAGCCGGCGCAGCGCCGGACCGCGACCGGTGAGGTCGAGGTCCTGGAGCCGCCAGCCGCGCATGGACCGGGCACCGCCGGCGACCAGGGCGTCGAACTGCTCCAGGGACTCGACCTCGACCGAGGGGGCCCGAGCGGGTCGTGGTCTGCTGTCGGCGCTCACGTCCCCAGCCTGCCGTGCCTCAGTAGGCCTGCGCGATCACCTCGCCGAAGAGGTCGTGCTCGTCGACGTCGAGCCCCCGCCGCTGGAACCAGGTGCACAGGTTGTGGCAGTCGCGCAGCAGGAAGTCGGCGCCGGCCGGGTTGGCGACCAGGTCGACGACCTGCGGCAGGTCGATCACCACCAGCCGCTCCCCGGCCGCCAGCACGTTGTACGGCGACAGGTCGCCGTGGGCGACGCCGTCGCGGGCCAGTGCCCCGAGGGCGTCGCGGAGCTGGTCGTAGTAGTGGCCGAGCAGGTCGCGGTCGGGGCGGGTGGCCGCCAGGCGCGGGGCGGCCTCGCCGTCATGGGTGATCAGCTCCATCAGCAGCTCGGTGCCGTCGATCTGCACCGGGTAGGGCACCGGCACCCCGGCCGCCCAGAACCGCTTGAGGGCGTGCCACTCGGCCCACGCCCACTGGCCGGCGGCGACCTCGCGGCCGAACGCGCTCTTGCGGGACAGGGCACGGGCGTCCCGGGAGTTGCGGGTCCGGCGGCCCTCGGTGTAGCTGCTGCTGCGGTGGAACGTGCGATGCTCCTCGCCGCGGTAGCGCTTGGCGGCCATCAGGGCACCCTCGGTGCCCGGGACGGCCCGGCGGACGACGAAGACGTCGGCCTCCTTGCCGGTCTTGAGGACACCGAGCTCGGTGTCCACCGCAGCGCGGTCGGTGACGACCCAGTCGGGCAGGGGCTCGGGGCCGCGGCAGAGGCGCTCGACGTCGAGATAGGTGCTCCAGCGCTGGCCGTCGTCGAGGTCGTCGACGACGTCGAAGTCGAGGGTGAAGGTGATCCGGCCGGGACGGTCGGTGGGCGGTGCAGGGGTTGCGGGTCGTGCAGGGTCAGCGGTGTCGGCCGCGACCGGGAAGGTGTCCGGGAAGGACATGGTGAGGACTCCAGGGTCGAAGGGTCGGGAGGAGGGACGTGCGGCAGCGGTCCACGACAGCCATGGGGTCCTCCTTCCCTCCGACGGGGGTCGGCGAATGCGCCGAGCCCAGGACAGCGACGTCCTGCGCCGGTAGCGTCACAGGGGCGGGTGCCGACCCGCAACCGATTTTCCGCACCCACACCGTCGGAGGTCCGCCCCGTGCGTCGTCCCGCTGCCCGCCCGTCCGTGGTCGGGGTGGTTGTGCTCGCGACCCTGGCGGCCGGGCTCGGCGGTGCCGTCAGTGGTGCCGGCGCGGTCCCCGCGCGGGCGACCTCGGTCGGCTCGGTCGGCGGCGGCGACCCCTACTTCCCGGCCGACGGCAACGGCGGGTACGACGTCCGCCACTACGCCGTGGTGGACACCTACCTCCCCGACACCGACCGGCTCACCGGGCGCACCACCGTCACGGCGGTGGCGCGCCGGCGCCTCACCGCCTTCCACCTCGACCTCGCGCTGACCCCCGACGCGGTGCTCGTCGACGGCGCCCGCGCGGCGTACCGGAAGGTGTCGAAGCACGACCTCCGGGTCGCGCCCCGCACGCCGGTGCGGTCGGGGGAGCGGTTCCGCGTGGTGGTGCGGTACCACGGACGGCCCGCGTCGGTCCGGGCCGACGGGGTGACCCCGGGGGTCGACCTGTGGTTCCACGAGCCCGGGGAGACCGCGGCGATGGGGGAGCCGCAGAACGGGCCGTGGTGGTTCGCCGCCAACGAGATCCCCGCCGACAAGGCCACCTTCGACGTCACGGTGCGGGTGCCCCGAGGTCAGCAGGCGGTCAGCAACGGGACCCTGCTGGGACGGTCGCGCCGGGACGGGCTGACCGCCTGGCACTGGCGCGCCGACGAGCCGATGACGACCTACCTGGCCTTCTTCGTCGCCGGCCGCTTCGACGTGCGCACCGTGACCGTCGCCGGCCGCCCCTACACCTACGCCGTCTCGCGGCGGCTGAGCACCGACGAGCAGGCGGCCGCGCGCGACGTGCTCGACCGCACCCCCGGGATCGTGGACTGGCTGGGCCAGCAGCTGGGGCACTACCCGTTCGCCACCTCCGGCGGCGTCGTGGTCGACCTGGCGGCGGGCTACTCGCTCGAGACCCAGACCCGGCCCACCTATCCCTGGGGGGCGTTCGAGGGCACCGACGCCGAGGACACCGCGCTGGTCGTCCACGAGCAGGCCCACCAGTGGTTCGGCGACGACGTGTCGCTGCGACGCTGGCAGGACCTGTGGCTCAACGAGGGCTTCGCGACGTACGAGGAGTGGGCCTACGACGAGGCGCACGGCGGGGCCGGCGTGGACGCCCGGCTCCGCGACGAGTACGACGGCGGCCACGAGCCGGGCTTCTGGGAGGTGCAGGTCAGCGACCCCACCCCGGCCCTGATGTGGTCGACGGCGGTGTACGAGCGCGGCGCGATGATGCTGGCCGCGCTGCGCAACGTGGTCGGGGACGCCGACCTCGACGCCCTGCTGCGGCAGTGGGTGGTCGCGCACGCGGGCCGCAACGCCACCGGGGACCAGTTCCGGGCCCTCGCCGAGGACGTCAGCGGCCAGGACCTCACGGACTTCTTCGCGCACTGGCTCGACGACGTCGCCCAGCCCGCCGACACCGAGGCGAACGGCCTGGGCTCGCTCGCTCCCTGAGTGCTCCGGTCAGCTCGGTGCCACTCCCGGGTGGGCGTGCCGACCGTTCGTCGCAGCCGGAGTGCC
This sequence comes from Marmoricola sp., assembly GCA_044227235.1. Taxonomy (GTDB): domain Bacteria; phylum Actinomycetota; class Actinomycetes; order Propionibacteriales; family Nocardioidaceae; genus Marmoricola_A. The sequence goes on from JBGAFN010000002.1 coordinate 121,298, forward strand.
AGCCGTCTCAGGGGGCCCTCCGGCTGTGGTGCCCGTCACCACGGTGGCGCCAAGATGGCCCCATGACGAGCTACCCCGACGTGTTCAAGCGCAGCATCGGCGATCCCGCCGCCTTCTGGGGCGAGCAGGCGGCCCTGGTCGACTGGTTCAAGAAGCCCGGCCAGATCCTCGACGACAGCCGCCCGCCGTTCTACCGGTGGTTCCCCGACGCCACGCTGAACACCTGCTACAACGCCCTGGACCGGCACGTCGTCAACGGCCGGGCCGACCAGGCGGCGCTGATCTACGACAGCCCGGTCACCGGGACGCAGGCGACGTACACCTACGCCGAGCTGCTCGAGCAGGTCGCCGCCTTCGCGGGCGCGCTGCGCGGCTTCGGGGTGGAGCAGGGCGACCGGGTCATCGTCTACATGCCGATGATCCCGGAGGCGGTCATCGCGATGCTGGCCTGCGCCCGGCTGGGCGCGGTGCACTCGGTGGTCTTCGGCGGCTTCGCGGCCCACGAGCTCGCCGTCCGCATCGACGACGCCCGGCCCAAGGTCGTGGTCGCCGGCTCGTGCGGGATCGAGCCGAGCCGCGTCGTGGAGTACAAGCCGCTCCTGGACCGGGCACTGTCGCTGGCCGAGCACCAGCCCGCCGCGGTCATCGTCAAGCAGCGCCCGCAGGCGACCGCGGAGATGACCGAGGGGCGCGACGTCGACTGGGACCTCGCGGTCAAGGCGGGGCGGACCGACCCGGCGCCGTGCGTCGAGGTGGCCGCCACCGATCCGCTCTACATCCTCTACACCTCCGGCACCACCGGGAAGCCGAAGGGCATCGTCCGGGACAACGGCGGCCACGCGGTCGCGATGGCCTGGTCGCTGCCCAACATCTACGACATCGAGCCGGGCCAGGTGTGGTGGGCCGCCTCCGACGTCGGCTGGGTCGTCGGCCACTCCTACATCGTCTACGCGCCGCTGATCTGCGGGGCGACCACCGTGCTCTACGAGGGCAAGCCGGTCGGGACGCCCGACGCCGGCGCCTTCTGGCGGGTCATCGCCGAGCACGGCGTGCAGGGGCTCTTCACGGCACCGACGGCGATCCGCGCGATCAAGAAGGAGGACCCGACCGGCTCCCTGCTCGCCGAGCACGACGTGTCCTCGCTGCGGCACCTGTTCCTGGCCGGCGAGCGGCTCGACCCCGACACCTACACCTGGGCGACCGAGACGCTCGGGGTGCCCGTGGTCGACAACTGGTGGCAGACCGAGACGGGCTGGCCGATCGCCTCCAACCTGCGGGGGCTCGCCCCGATGCCGATCAAGGCGGGCTCGCCGTCGGTGCCCGTCCCGGGCTTCGACGTGCAGGTGCTGGACTCCACCGGGGCGCCGGTCCCGGCAGGGGAGGAGGGTGCGATCTGCCTGCGCCTGCCGATGCCGCCCGGCACCCTGCCGACGCTGTGGGGCGACGACGAGCGGTACATCACCTCCTACCTCTCCACCTACGCCGGGTACTACGTCTCGGGTGACGGCGGCTACGTCGACGAGGACGGCTACGTCTACGTGATGGGCCGCACCGACGACATCATCAACGTCGCCGGGCACCGCCTCTCGACCGGTTCGATGGAGGCCGTCATCGCCGCCCACCCCGCGGTGGCCGAGTGCGCGGTGATCGGCGTGGCCGACGCGATGAAGGGCCAGGTGCCGCGCGGGTTCGTCGTCCTCAAGGCCGGGGTGACCGACGACCCCGACGAGATCGGGCGCCAGCTGGTCGCGAAGGTGCGTGACGAGATCGGCCCGGTCGCCGCCTTCAAGGAGGTCAGCGTCGTGGGTGGGCTCCCCAAGACGCGCTCCGGCAAGATCCTGCGCAAGACCATGCGCGAGATCGCCGACGGCAAGGACGCCGTGCTGCCCTCCACCATCGAGGACGTCGCTGTCCTCGACCGACTCCGCCCCACCCTCCTCCGCGAAGGTTGAGTGGGCGCGCATTCCACGTTGAGTGGGCGCGCGTTTCCGGTTGAGTGGGCGCTCGTTCCGGGTTGAGATGGCGCGCGTTCCGCCGCGGTGAAACGGGCGCCCACTCGACATGAAACGGGCGCCCACTCGACCTGGAACTGGCGCCCACTGAACGGTCAGTGGCCGAGGAGGGGGGACATCAGGGCGGCGACGCGGCTGGGGCGGCCGGTCCGCTGCTCCTCGGCGTCGGCGAAGGTCATCGCCCTCAGGCCGGCGTTGACGCCGAGCCAGCGCAGCGGCTCGGGCTCCCACCGGCGGGAGCGGTGCTGCACCCAGGGCAGCGCGGTGAGGTCGGTGGCCCGTCCCAGGACCAGGTCGCGCAGGGTGCGGCCGGCGAGGTTGGTCGTCGTCACGCCGTCCCCGACGTACCCCCCGGCCCAGGCCATCCCGGTGCTGTGGTCGAGCCCCACCGACGCGCACCAGTCCCGCGGGATGCCCAGCGGACCGCCCCAAGCGTGGGTGAAGCGCGCGTCGCGCAGCACCGGGAAGAGCTCGCGCACGGTACGACGCAGGCCCTCCCAGACCGCGTCGTCGCGGTCGTGGCCCGAGGCCACCGACGAGCCGTAGTGGTACGGCGCGCCCCGACCCCCGAAGACCAGCCGGCCGTCCGCGGTGCGCTGGCCGTAGACGATGAGGTGGCGGTGCTCGGAGAACGAGGGCCGGCCCTCCAGGCCGATCCGGTCCCAGACCTCTGCCGGCAGGGGCTCGGTGGCGACCACGAGGGAGTAGACGGGTGCCACCACGCGGCGGTGGCCCGGCAGCCGCGGTGTGTAGGCCTCGGTGGCGCGGACGACGACGTCGGCGCGCACCGTCCCGTACGGCGTCACCACCCGGCCGGGCTCGACGGTCAGGGCCCGGGTGCCCTCGTGGATCCTGCCGCCCAGCCGCTCGACCGCCCGGGCCAGCCCGCGCACCAGCCGGGCGGGGTGGACCACCGCGCAGTCCGGGGTGTACGTCGCGCCGAGGGCGTCGGGGACGCCGATCCGCGACCGGGTCTCGGCCGCGTCCAGCAGCCGCAGCCCCTCCTCGCCCCGCCCCCACGCCCGCGCGGCTTCCACCTCGGCGCGGGCCCGGGCCAGCTGGACGTCGGTGCGGGCGACGACGACGGTGCCGCCCTTGGCGTACTGGGCGTCGATGCCCTCGGCGTCGGCCACCCGGCCGACCTCGTCGACCGCCGCGCACATGGCCTCGTGCTGGGCCAGCGCTGCGGCCCGGTCGGCACCGGGGAGCCGTGCCAGCCGGGCCGTGCTGAGTGGGAAGAGCGCGGAGACCCACCCCCCGTTGCGCCCGGAGGCGCCGAAGCCCGCGGTCTCGGCCTCCACGACCACGACCCGCAGGGAGGGGTCCTCGCGCAACAGGTAGTAGGCGGTCCAGAGGCCGGTGAAGCCGGCGCCGACGACGACCACGTCCGCGTCGGCGTCAGCAGGGAGGGGAGCGCGGGGAGCCCAGTCGTCGCCGGCGGTGTCGTGCCAGAGCGAGAGGGTGCGGTAGCTCAGCGGACACCCCACGAGTAGGTTTGCTTGCGCAGCTGCAGGTAGACGAAGGTCTCGGTCGAGAGCACCTGAGGGATGGTGCGGATGCGCTTGGAGACGATCTCGAGCAGGTGCTCGTCGCTCTCGGCGACGACCTCCACGAGCAGGTCGAAGGAGCCGGCCGCCACCACGACGTAGTCCACCTCGTCCATCGCGACCAGGGCCTCGGCGACGGGCTCGAGGTCGCCGGTGGCGCGGATGCCGATCATCGCCTGGCGGTTGAAGCCGAGCTCGAGCGGGTCGGTGACGGCGACCACCTGCATCACGCCGTTGTCGATGAGGCGTTGCACGCGCTGACGGACCGCGGCTTCGGAGAGCCCGACGACCTTCCCGATCGCGGCGTAGGAACGTCTGCCGTCCTGCTGCAGCTGCTCGATGATCGCCTTGGACACGTCGTCGAGTGCGGTCCGGGTCGTGCGGTCCCCCCGCGGCTGTGGCTTGGTCACAGCCGCGATCCTTCCACCCCCCAACGTCACCTGCAAAGGTTTCCGCGGCGTTTCGCAATCGATTCCGTGGCGTAATCCAAACTTGACCACGGATTCGATTGTCATGAGCCAGATCACATGACAGGATCGCCACCAACTGCTGTCGAACTGTTCTGGGAGGCCAGACGTGTCGCGTGCGCGACGGAACCCCCGACCGCCCCAACCCGCAGCCCTTCCTGACCTGAGCCGCCGATCCGTCCTCCGGGGCGCCGGCCTGGCCGGCCTCGGTCTGGGCGCAGCCGGCCTGCTGGGGGCCTGCGGCATCGAGGGCGCCAAGCAGACCGCGGAGTCCTGCCCGAGCACCGACCTCTCGCCGAAGCAGCGGGAGGTGTTCTTCTCGAACTGGCCCGAGTACATCGACGTCAACGACGCCGGCAAGATGCCGTCGCTGATGAAGTTCACCAAGGAGTCGGGGATCGCGGTGACGTACAACGCCGAGATCAACGACAACAACGAGTTCTTCGCCAAGATCCAGAACCAGATGGGCAACTGCGAGCCGATCGGCCGCGACATCATCGTCTTCACCGACTGGCAGGCCGCCCGCTGCGTCAACCTCGGCTGGTTGCAGAAGCTCGACCACGCCAACATCCCGAACATCGACGCCAACCTCGTCAAGAACCTCAAGTCGCCCTCGTGGGACCCCAACCGGGACTACAGCGCCCCCTGGCAGACCGGGATCACCGGCATCGCCTACAACGCCAAGTACACCGGCCCGGTCGGCAGCTTCGAGGAGCTGATGACCCGCGCGGACCTCAAGGGCCGCGTCTCGGTGCTCAGCGAGATGCGGGACACGATGGGCTTCATGCTGCTGATGGGCGGCGCGGACCCGTCGGACTTCAGCAGCGACGAGTGGGACAGCGCCGTGGGCAAGCTGGAGAAGTTCGTCGGCAACGGCCACATCCGTCGGTTCACCGGCAACGACTACGTCGACGACCTCAACTCCGGCGACCTGCTGGCCTGCGAGGCCTGGTCGGGCGACGTGATCGCGATGCAGTTCGACAACCCCGACATCAAGTGGGTCGTCCCCGAGGAGGGGGCGATGCTCTGGTCGGACAACATGCTGGTCCCGAACCTCGCCGACCACAAGGCCAACGCCGAGGCCCTGATGGACTACTACTACGAGCCCACCGTGGCTGCGACGCTGTCGGCCTGGGTGAACTACATCTGCCCGGTGGAGGGAGCCAAGGAGGCGATGACCAAGATCGACTCGTCCCTGGTCGACAACCCGCTGATCTTCCCCGACGAGGAGTTCCTCGCCCAGACCGTCCAGTTCATGCCACTCGATGAGATCCAGCAGAAGCAGTACGACACTGACTTCTCCCTCGCGGCGGGAGCCTGAGATGACCACCGACCTCCAGATCACCAACGTCACCAAGAGCTTCGGCCACTTCACCGCCGTCGACGACCTGACCCTGACCATCCCGGAGAACTCGTTCTTCGCGCTGCTCGGAGCCTCGGGCTGCGGCAAGACCACCACCCTCAGGATGGTCGCCGGGCTCGAGACCCCCACCCGGGGACAGATCCACCTCGGCGACCAGGACATCACCACGCTCAAGCCCTACAAGCGCCCGGTGAACACGGTCTTCCAGTCGTACGCGCTCTTCCCGCACCTGACCATCTTCGAGAACGTGGCGTTCGGCCTGCGCCGCAAGGGGATCAAGGACGTCAAGAAGCAGGTCGAGGAGATGCTCGAGCTCGTCGAGCTCGCCCAGTACGCCGGCCGCCGGCCCGCGCAGCTCTCCGGTGGCCAGCAGCAGCGGGTCGCGCTGGCACGCGCGCTGATCAACCGGCCCCAGGTGCTCCTGCTCGACGAGCCGCTCGGGGCCCTGGACCTCAAGCTGCGCCGGGCGATGCAGATCGAGCTGAAGCGGATCCAGACCGAGGTCGGCATCACCTTCGTGCACGTCACCCACGACCAGGAGGAGGCCATGACGATGGCCGACACCATCGCGGTGATGAACAAGGGCCGCATCGAGCAGCTCGGCCACCCCGGCGACCTCTACGAGCACCCCCGCACCACCTTCGTGGCCAACTTCCTCGGCCAGTCGAACCTGCTCCCCGGACAGGTGGTGACCAAGCAGGGCGACGAGTTCACCACCACCGTCCACGAGGCCAAGGTGTGGGCCTCCAAGGTCACCAACACCGAGGTCGACGGCGACGTCTGGGTCGGCGTACGTCCGGAGAAGGTGAGCCTGCAGGCGCCCGGCGAGGGCCTGCGCGACGGCCTCAACCGGCTCGGCGGCGGCGTCGTGACCGACGTGAGCTTCGTCGGGGTGAGCACGCAGTACCTCACCCGGATGCCCTGGGGCCAGGAGCTGATGGCCTTCGAGCAGAACACCGGTGAGCGCAAGCCGTTCCGGGTCGGCGACCAGGTCGACCTGACCTGGATGACCGACCACACCTTCCTGCTCGACTCCGCGCAGGCGGCCGACGCGGGCGCCGACCTCGAGACGGCTGGGTGAGCAGCCGGTGACCGCCCTCGGACACGCGCCGGCGCCCTCCTCCGCTCCGACGCCCGCCCCCGTCGTCGCCGGCGACACCGAGCAGAAGCGTGGCCTCACCGGCTACCTGCTGCTCGTCCCCGGCACCGTCTGGCTGATCCTGTTCTTCGTCATCCCGACCGTGACGCTGCTGGGCAGCAGCCTCTACGACCAGAGCGGCTCGCTGCTCGAGGGCTACGACCAGACCTTCAGCTTCAGCAACTACACCGACGCGATCCAGACCTACTTCCCGGTCTTCGTGCGCTCGTTCGTCTACGCGTTCCTCGCCACCGTGTTCTGCATCATCCTGGGCTTCCCGCTGGCCTACGCGATCGCGTTCAAGGCCGGGCGCTGGAAGAACCTGATGCTGATCGCGGTGATCGCGCCGTTCTTCACCAGCTTCCTGGTGCGGACGCTGTCGTGGAAGCTGCTGCTCGGCGACCAGAGCTTCCTGGTCCAGGTGGTCAACGCGATCCCGCTGGTGCCCGACAACACCCGCCTGCTGGCCACCCCGGTGGCGGTGGTCACCGGCCTGACCTACAACTTCCTGCCGTTCCTGGTGCTGCCGCTCTACGCGAGCCTGGAGAAGGTCGACCCCCGGTTGATGGAGGCCGGCAGCGACCTCTACGCCTCGCCGTTCACCACCTTCCGCAAGGTGACGCTGCCCCTGGCGATGCCGGGCCTGGTCGCCGGCACCCTGCTGACCTTCATCCCAGCAGCCGGCGACTACATCAACTCCGAGCTGCTGGGGAACCCGCGCACCCGGATGATCGGCAACGACATCCAGGACCTGTTCTCGGCCGGGGCGATCCCGACCGCGGCGGCGCTGTCCACGATCCTGATGGCCGCCATCATCGCGATGGTGCTCGTCTACATCCGCAAGGCCGGGACGGAGGAGCTGGTGTGAACCCGTTGACCCGCGCCAAGAACTGGGTGGGCGAGCACATCGTCCTGCTCTTCGCCCTCGTCGTGCTGCTCTACATGTTCACGCCGATCTTCGTCGTGGTGCTGATGTCCTTCAACCAGAAGGTCAAGCGCGGCTACTCCTTCAAGGGCTTCACGCTCGACAACTGGACGAACATCTGCGGGCCCTACCAGCTGTGCGACTCGGTGAAGACCAGCCTGATGATCGGCCTGCTCGCCACCCTGCTGGCCACCGTGCTCGGCACCCTGATGGCCTTCGCGATGGTCCGGCACCGCTTCCGCGGCCGGGACGCGGCCAACCTGATGATCTTCCTGCCGATGGCGACCCCCGAGATCGTGCTCGGCTCCTCGCTGCTCGCGCTCTTCGTCAACGGGGGCTTCGCCGGCCAGCTCGGCTTCTGGACGATCTTCATCGCCCACGTGATGTTCTGCCTGTCGTTCGTGGTCATCACGGTGAAGGCCCGGCTCGCCGGGCTGGACCCACGGCTGGAGCAGGCCGCCTCCGACCTGTACGCCAACGAGTACCAGACCTTCTGGCGGGTCACCTTCCCGCTGGTGCTGCCCGGCATCGTCTCGGCCGCGCTGCTGAGCTTCTCGCTCTCCTTCGACGACTTCATCATCACCAACCTCAACTCGGGGCAGACGGTGACCTTCCCGATGTTCGTCTGGGGTGCCGCGCAGAAGGGCATCCCGATGCAGATCAACGTGATCGGCACGATCATGTTCCTGCTCGCGCTCACCCTGGTGGTCGGTGGCCAGGTGGTCCGCAGGATCCGCGAGAAGCCCGTCACGGTCTGAACGTCAGCAGCGCTCAGGTGGTCTCGTCCGGCCTCGTCGCCGCGACCCCCCACGCCTAGCCTCGTCGTACGGCGAGGTGAGGGGTGGCACATGCGCGCTGCGGTGTACGACGCGTTCGGGGGACCCGAGGTCCTGAAGGTCCGCGACCTCGAGGAGCCCCCGCGCGACGCGGGGAACCTCCTGGTCCGGGTGGGTGCGGCCAGCGTCAACCCGGTCGACTGGAAGATCCGGGCCGGCCTGACCGGCGACGCCTTCGGCTACGACTTCCCGATCGTGCCCGGCGTCGACGTGGCCGGGACGGTCGAGCACGTGGGCGCCGAGGTCGACACCGACCTGCTGCCCGGGGACCCGGTCTGGGCCTATGTGATGACCTCGCCGCTGCACTTCGGGGCCAGCGCCGAGCTCGCCGTGGCGACCGCGGTGGGACGCCGGCCCGCGTCGCTGAGCCTCATCGAGGCGGCCGCCCTCCCGCTGGCCGGCGTGATGGCCTATCAGGCGCTGGTCCGGGACGCCGCGGTGCAGCCGGGGGAGCGGGTGCTCGTCCACGCGGCCGCCGGCGGGGTCGGCCACCTGGCGGTCCAGCTCGCGCGGGCCCTGGGCGCTGAGGTGGTCGGCACCTGCGGACCGGACAACGTGGACTTCGTGCGCGGGCTCGGCGCGACCGAGGTCCTGGACCACACCCGTGGCCCGGTCAGCGCCCAGCTCGGCACCCCGGTGGACGTCGTCCTTGACCTGGTCGGCGGCGCGGCCCTGCAGGACGCCACCGGTCAGCTCAAGGACCCCGCGCGCCTGGTCTCGATCGTCGACCCGGCCGTGCTCGGCCTGGGCGGCACGTTCTCGTTCGCGCAGCCCGACGCCGCGACGCTCGACGTGCTCGCGGGCCTGGTGGACGAGGGACGGCTGCGGGTCGAGGTCGCCGCGACCTACCCGCTGGACCGGATCGCCGACGCGCACGTCGCCTCGGCGACCGGGGGCAGGAGGCCTGGTGCAGGTCCCCCACGAACCGGCGCCAGGCCTCCCTCCCCACCCGTCACGGGACGGGTCTTCCCCTCGAGGGGTCAACGCCTCACAGGATGCTCCAGGCCTCGGTCAGCACCGAGCGCAGGATCTGCTCCATCTCGTCGAAGTGGCTCTGGTCGACGATCAGCGGCGGGGCCAGCTGGACGACCGGGTCGCCCCGGTCGTCGGCGCGGCAGTAGAGGCCGGCGTCGTAGAGCGCCTTGGAGAGGAAGCCGCGCAGCAGGCGCTCGGACTCGTCGTCGTTGAACGTCTCCTTGGTGGTCTTGTCCTTCACCAGCTCGATGCCGTAGAAGAACCCGTCACCGCGGACGTCGCCCACGATCGGGAGGTCCTGCAGCTTCTCCAACGTCGACCGGAAGGCGCCCTCGGAGTCGCGGACGTGCTCGTTGAGCTTCTCCTTCTCGAAGATGTCCAGGTTGGCCAGCGCCACGGCCGTCGAGACCGGGTGGCCACCGAAGGTGTAGCCGTGCAGGAAGGTGTTGGTGCCCTGCAGGAACGGCTCCATCAGCCGGTCGCTGGCGATCATCGCGCCCAGCGGGGCGTAGCCGGAGGTGAGGCCCTTGGCGCAGGTGATGATGTCGGGCTGGTAGCCGTAGCGGTCGGCGCCGAACATGTGGCCCAGCCGGCCGAAGGCGCAGATGACCTCGTCGGAGACCAGCAGCACGTCGTACTCGTCGCAGATCTCGCGGACCCGCTGGAAGTACCCGGGCGGCGGCGGGAAGCAGCCGCCGGAGTTCTGCACCGGCTCCAGGAAGACGGCGGCGACGGTCTCGGGGCCCTCGAACTCGATCGCCTCGGCGATCCGGTCGGCGGCCCAGCGGCCGAAGGCCTCCAGGTCCTCGCCGTGCTCCGGCGCCCGGTAGAAGTTGGTGTTCGGCACCCGGAAGGTGGACGGCACCAGCGGCTCGTACATCGCCTTCATGCCCGGGATGCCGGTGATCGACAGGGCGCCCTGCGGCGTGCCGTGGTAGGCGATCGAGCGGCTGATCACCTTGTGCTTGGTGGGCTTGCCGGTCAGCTTGAAGTAGTGCTTGGCCAGCTTCCAGGCCGACTCCACGGCCTCGCCGCCGCCGGTGGTGAAGAAGACCCGGTTGAGGTCGCCCGGCGCGTAGCCGGCGACGCGCTCGGCCAGCTCGATCGCGCTGGGGTGCGCGTAGGACCAGAGCGGGTGGAAGGCCAGGTTCGCCATCTGCTTGGCGGCGACCTCGGCGAGCTCGGTGCGGCCGTGGCCGACCTGGGAGACGAAGAGGCCGGCGAGGCCGTCCAGGTAGCGCTTGCCCTTGGCGTCGTAGATGTAGGCGCCCTCACCGTGGGTGATGATCGGGACGTCGGCGTTGTCGTAGGTCGACATCCGCGTGAAGTGCATCCACAGGTGGTCGCGGGCCGAGCCCTGCAGGTGGGCGTACTGCTCGGGCGTGATGGGGGTCTGTGCTGACGGCACGGTCTCTCCTCGGAAGTCAGGTGCCTCCCATCTTGGCCCACCGGCTCGGGCAAGGCAAGTGAATCCGTCGTAGGTGAGCCCGATTCTTAGCCTGATCCTCGATAACAACTCGGAATTGCTACGGATTTCGTCGCCAGATGGCTACCCCTCCACCGTTCTGCTCCTCTAGGCTGCCCGCCATGACCCAGAACTTCCGCAACGTCGTGAACGGCGAGCTCGTCGACGCCGTCTCCGGCGCGACCTACGACGTGGTGAACCCCGCCACCGGCGAGGTGTACGCCGCCGCCCCCGCCTCGGGCGCCGAGGACGTCGACCGGGCGTACGCCGCCGCGGCGAAGGCCTTCGAGACCTGGGGGGACACCACCCCGTCGGAGCGTCAGGTCGCGCTGCTCCGGATGGCCGACGCGCTGGAGACCCGGGCCGCGGAGTTCGTCAAGGTCGAGTGCGAGAACACCGGCAAGCCGATCGCCCTGACCGAGTCCGAGGAGCTGCCGCCCTGCGTGGACCAGCTCCGGTTCTTCGCGGGCGCCGCGCGGGTGCTCGAGGGCCGGTCGTCGGGGGAGTACCTGCGCCACCACAACTCGGTGATCCGCCGCGAGCCGATCGGCGTCGTCGGACAGGTCACCCCGTGGAACTACCCGTTGATGATGGCGATCTGGAAGATCGCACCCGCCCTCGCCGCAGGCAACACCCTGGTCCTCAAGCCGTCAGACACGACGCCGGCCTCGACCGTGCTGCTCGCCGAGCTCGCGCAGGAGTTCCTGCCGCCCGGCGTCTTCAACGTCGTGTGCGGTGACCGCACCACCGGGCGCGCGCTGGTCGAGCACCCGACGCCCGAGCTGGTCGCGATCACCGGGTCGGTCCGCGCCGGCATGGAGGTCGCCGGCTCGGCCGCCGCGCAGGTCAAGCGCGTCCACCTCGAGCTCGGCGGCAAGGCGCCGGTGATCGTGTTCGACGACGCCGACATCGCCGGCGCGGTCGAGGCGATCGTCACCGGTGGCTACTTCAACGCCGGCCAGGACTGCACGGCGGCGACCCGGGTGCTGGCCGCCCCCGGCATCCACGACGAGTTCGTCGCTGCGCTGACCGCGGCGGCCCGCGAGACCCGGACCGGGATGCCCGAGGAGGACGTGCTCTACGGCGCCCTCAACAACGCCGGCCAGCTCGAGCGGGTCAGCGGCATGGTCGACCGGCTCCCCGACCACGCCACCCTCCACACCGGCGGCAGGCGCCAGGGCGAGCGCGGCTTCTTCTACGAGCCGACCGTGGTCTCCGGCCTCCGGCAGGACGACGAGCAGGTGCAGGAGGAGATCTTCGGGCCGGTGATCACCGTGCAGCGGTTCGCCGACGAGGCCGAGGCGCTGCGCTGGGCCAACGGCGTCCGGTACGGGCTCTCCTCCTCGGTCTTCACCAAGGACCACAGCCGCGCCCTGCGGATGTCCAAGCGGCTCAACTTCGGGGTGGTGTGGATCAACACGCACATCCCGTTCGTCGCCGAGATGCCGCACGGTGGCTTCAAGCAGTCCGGCTACGGCAAGGACCTGTCCATGTACGGCTTCGAGGACTACACGCGCATCAAGCACGTCATGTCCTACGTCGGCGAGGAGTGACGATGAGGATCCTGCTGGTCGGGGCCGGTGGCGTGGGCGGGGCCTTCGCCGCGATCGCGGCACGGCGCGACTTCTACGAGACGATCGTCGTGGCCGACTACGACGAGGCGAAGGCCGCGCGCGCCGCGGAGGCGGACGAGCGCTTCGTGTCCGCGCGCATCGACGCCTCCGACGCGGCGTCGGTCACCGCGCTGTGCCGCGAGCACGGCATCACCCACGTGATGAACGCGGTCGACCCGGTGTTCGACATGCCGGTCTTCGACGGAGCCTTCGCGGCCGGCGCCGACTACGTCGACATGGCGATGTCGCTGTCGCAGCGGCACCCGGACGCGCCGTACGAGCGGGTCGGGGTCAAGCTCGGCGACGAGCAGTTCGCCCAGGCCCCCGCGTGGGAGGCCGCCGGCCGGCTGGCGCTGGTCGGCATGGGCGTCGAGCCGGGCCTCTCCGACGTGTTCGCCCGCTACGCCGCGGACCACCTGTTCTCCGAGATCGACGAGCTCGGCACCCGCGACGGCGCCAACCTGGTCGTCACCGACGAGGACGGGCAGGAGATCTTCGCGCCCTCGTTCTCGATGTGGACCACGATCGAGGAGTGCCTCAACCCGCCGGTGGTGTACGAGAAGGCGCGCGCGGACGTCGACGGCGGCTGGTTCACCACCGCCCCGTTCTCCGAGCCCGAGGTCTTCGACTTCCCCGAGGGCATCGGCCCGGTGGAGTGCGTCAACGTGGAGCACGAGGAGGTGCTCCTGATGCCGCGGTGGGTCGACTGCCGGCGGGCCACCTTCAAGTACGGCCTGGGCGAGGAGATGATCGGCATCCTCAAGGTGCTCCACACCCTCGGCCTGGACCGCACCGAGAAGGTGCGGGTCAAGGGTGTCGAGGTCTCCCCGCGCGACGTCGTCGCCGCGGTGCTCCCGGACCCGGCCGCGATCGGACCGCGGATGAGGGGAAAGACCTGCGCCGGGCTCTGGGTCACCGGCACCGGCAAGGACGGCGAGCCCCGCTCGACGTACCTCTACCACGTGGTCGACAACGAGTGGACGATGGCCGAGTACGGCCACCAGTGCGTGGTCTGGCAGACGGCCGTCAACCCGGTGGTCGCCCTCGAGCTGGTCGCGACCGGCGTCTGGAAGGGCACGGGCGTGCTGGGCCCGGAGGCCTTCGACGCGGTCCCGTTCCTCGACCTGCTCACCGAGTACGGCAGCCCCTGGGGCCAACGCGACGACTGAGCGGGACGACTGAACGGGGAGCCGGGGTCAGACCCCGACCCACCAGCCCAGGTTCACCGGCGGCTTCTCGGGGGTCTGGGTGTCGAAGCAGGTCCAGTGCGGCACGTCGATCGACTTGTACGTCGTGGTGCGCCACTCCAGGCGGTAGGTGCGGTAGCTCCCCCCGGTCAGCTGGTTGCACTGCTCCATGGCGGCCTCGCGGAACTTCTTGGTGAGCGGCGGGCCGTAGAAGAAGTAGAAGAGCGTGCCGAAGACGAGCATGGTCGCCAGGATGTAGCGCGCCTGGGCGGCGCGGTTGGCCTGCCCGATCATGGAGACGCCCACGGCATCCTCCCTCGCTGAAGAACCTCCTCAGGATAGGGCGACCGGCCCCTCCGCGGACGGCATTGGCGAGGTCTGCTGCGAGGATGGCCGGCGAGCGGCAGCCGGCAGGCGGCCGACGGGTGGTCCGGGGCGAGAGGAGCCGAGGGGTGCTGGAGCGGCGCGACGTGGTGGTGCTGGGGTCGACCGGGTCGATCGGGACCCAGGCGCTCGAGGTGGTCCGCCGCAACCCCGACCGCTTCCGCGTCGTCGCGCTGACCGCGGGCGGCGGCAACCGGGCGCTGTTCGAGGAGCAGGTCGCCGAGTTCGCGCCCGCCTTCCACGGCCTCGGCGAGGACGCCTCGGTGGAGGCGGCGGCGCGCGGCTGCGACGTCGTCCTCAACGGCATCACCGGGGCCGTCGGGCTGCGCCCCACGATCGCCGCGCTCGAGGCCGGCAACGTGCTGGCCCTGGCCAACAAGGAGTCGCTGATCATCGGCGGCCCGGTCGTCACCCGGATCGCCGGCGAGGGCCAGCTGGTCCCGGTGGACTCCGAGCACTCCGCCCTGGCCCAGTGCCTGCGGGGCGGCACCGCGCAGGAGGTGCGCCGGCTGGTGCTGACCGCGAGCGGGGGACCGTTCCGTGGCCGGACCCGGGACGAGCTGCACGAGGTCACTCCCGAGCAGGCGCTGGCGCACCCGACCTGGGACATGGGGCCGGTCGTGACGATCAACTCCGCCACCCTGGTCAACAAGGGTCTGGAGGTGATCGAGGCCCACCTGCTGTTCGGCCTGGGCTTCGACCGGATCGAGGTGGTGGTCCACCCGACGAGCGTGGTGCACTCGATGGTCGAGTTCGTGGACGGCTCGACCCTGGTGCAGGCCAGCCCGCCGTCGATGATGATCCCCATCGCGCTCGGGCTCGGCTGGCCCCACCGCGTCGCCGACGCCGCCCCGGCCGTGGACTGGACGCGCGCGGAGACCTGGCAGTTCTTCCCGCTCGACGACGAGGCCTTCCCTGCGGTGCGGCTCGCCCGGCGGGCGGGCTCGGCGGGGCGCACCGCCCCGGCGGTCTACAACGCCGCCAACGAGGTCTGCGTCGAGGCGTTCCGGCTCGGCCGGATCCGGTTCACCGACATCGTCTCCACGATCGAGGCCGTGCTGACCGAGCACGACGTACCCTCGACAGTGGTGGACCCGTCGGACCTGACCGTCGACGACGTCCTCGCCGCCGACGCCTGGGCGCGCGCCCGGGCCCGGTCCGTGCTCCACCTCGACCCGTCCTGACCTCGACCCGTCCCCGAAAGGCCCCGTCCGGCGATGACCCCCCTGCTCTACCTGCTCGGCGTGCTGCTGTTCGCCGTCGGCGTCGCCGTGTCCATCGGGCTGCACGAGGTCGGGCACCTCTACCCCGCCAAGAGGTTCGGGGTGAAGGTCACCCAGTACTTCGTCGGGTTCGGCCGCACCGTCTGGTCGACCCGTCGCGGCGAGACCGAGTACGGCCTCAAGGCGGTCCCGCTCGGTGGCTATGTCAAGCTCGTCGGGATGCTCCCGCCGGCCAAGGGCGACGCCGAGGGCAAGGTACGCGCCGGCAACACCGGCATCTTCTCCCAGCTTATCTCCGACGCCCGCTCGGCCGAGTACGAGCACGTCCAGCCCGGCGACGAGGACCGGCTCTTCTACCGGCTGCCGTGGTGGAAGAAGGTCGTGGTGATGGCCGGCGGCCCCACGGTCAACCTGGTCATCGCGTTCGTGCTGTTCGCCGGCATCTTCGGGATCTACGGCACCGCCGAGCCGACCACCACGGTCGAGGCGGTCAGCAAGTGCGTGATCTCCTCGGCCGAGCCCACCCGGTCCTGCACCGCCGCCGACCCGCGCAGCCCCGCCCTGGCGGCCGGGCTGCTCCCCGGCGACGTCATCGTGTCCTTCAACGGCACGACGATCGACAGCTGGGATGAGCTCGTCGGGCTGATCCGCGACAACGCCGACGGGCAGGCCGTGATCGGCTACGAGCGCGACGGTGTGCGCCGGACCGCGACCACCAACACCACCGTCAAGGTGGTCCGCTCGCTCGACGCGCGGGCCGACCAGCAGTTCCTCAAGGCGGGCTTCCTCGGGGTGGAGAGCACCACCCGGATCGTGCACCACGGCCTGCTCTACACGCTGGACCAGATGCGGATCATGACCGTCGACACCGTCCAGGCCCTCGCCGGCCTGCCCGGCAAGGTCGTCGGCGTCGGCAAGGCGGCACTCGGCCTGGAGCCGCGCGACCAGAACAGCCCGGTGAGCGTGGTCGGGGCCGGGCGCATCGCCGGCGAGGTCGCCTCCGACACCACCAACCCGCTCACCGACCGGCTGGTCTTCCTGGTCAGCCTGCTGGCCGGGCTGAACCTGTTCGTCGGGATGTTCAACTTCATCCCGCTCCTGCCGCTCGACGGCGGCCACATCGCCGGTGCGCTCTACGAGGCCGCACGACGCGGGTTCGCCCGCCTGCGCGGTCGCCCCGACCCCGGCTTCGTCGACGTGGCGAAGCTGCTGCCGGTGGCGTACGTGATGGCCGGGCTGCTCCTGGTGATGAGCCTGGTGCTCATCGCCGGCGACATCGTCGCCCCCGTCAGCCTCGGATGACCCTCGGACGGCCCTCGGCTACCGTGGCCGGAGCAGTCCCGCCAGCAAAGGAACGCCCATGACCTCGGTCAGTCTCGGAATGCCCTCGGCCCCGCCGCCGGTCCTCGCGCCGCGCCGGAAGAGCCGCCAGATCAAGGTGGGCAAGGTGCTCGTGGGCGGCGACGCGCCGATCTCCGTGCAGTCGATGACCACCACGCTGACCTCCGACGTCAACGCGACCCTGCAGCAGATCGCCGAGCTCACCGCCGCCGGCTGCGACATCGTCCGGGTGGCCTGCCCGAGCCAGGACGACGCGGACGCGCTGGCCGAGATCGCCCAGCACTCGCAGATCCCGGTCATCGCCGACATCCACTTCCAGCCCCGCTACGTCTTCGCCGCCATCGAGGCCGGCTGTGCCGCGGTCCGGGTGAACCCGGGCAACATCAAGAAGTTCGACGACCAGATCAAGGAGATCGCGCGGGCCGCGAACGACCACGGCACCTCGATCCGGATCGGCGTCAACGCCGGGTCGCTCGACCCGCGCCTGCTGGCCAAGTACGGCAAGGCCACCCCGGAGGCGCTCGTCGAGTCGGCGAAGTGGGAGGCCAGCCTCTTCGAGGAGCACGGCTTCCACGACTTCAAGATCTCGGTCAAGCACAACGACCCGGTCGTCATGGTCCGCGCCTACCAGCTCCTCGCCGAGGCCGGCGACTGGCCGCTGCACCTGGGCGTGACCGAGGCCGGCCCGGCGTTCCAGGGCACGATCAAGTCCTCCGTTGCGTTCGGGGCGCTGCTCTCCCAGGGCATCGGCGACACGATCCGGGTCTCCCTGTCGGCCCCCCCGGTCGAGGAGGTCAAGGTCGGCATCCAGATCCTGCAGTCGCTCAACCTGCGGCCCCGCAAGCTCGAGATCGTCTCCTGCCCGTCGTGCGGCCGCGCCCAGGTCGACGTCTACAAGCTCGCCGAGGAGGTCACCGCGGGGCTCGACGGCCTGGAGGTGCCGCTGCGCGTGGCCGTGATGGGCTGTGTCGTCAACGGCCCGGGCGAGGCCCGCGAGGCCGACCTCGGCGTCGCCTCCGGCAACGGCAAGGGCCAGATCTTCGTCAAGGGCGAGGTCGTCAAGACCGTGCCGGAGTCGCAGATCGTGGAGACCCTGATCGAGGAGGCGATGCGGATCGCCGAGTCGATGGAGCCGGTCGAGGGTGCCGAGCCGACCGTCTCGGTCTCCTGAGCCCCCCGGCCACAGCGGGCCCCAGCTGAGCGGGGCTCACTCCTCGTCGAGCTCGTAGCGGCCGATCCGCTCCAGCAGGGCCCGGCAGGTGGCCACGTCGGCGCTCTGGTCCGCCGCCCGGTCCAGGTCGGCCACGGCCGCCTTCACCGCGGAGGCGTCGGACAGGTCGACCTGCGAGGCCGCCGCCACCGCCGGCGCCACGTCGTAGGAGGCGCCCGGGGCGTGCCGTCGCAGTCCCGCGAAGAGGTGGGCGAGCTCGGCCGGGAGCGGGTCGTAGCTGCGCGTGCGGACCGCGTGCCGGAGCTCCTGCTCGGCGAACGCCAGCCGGCGCGCCATGTCGTTCTGGTCGACCGCCGCCCCCAGGGTGAGCAACGAGCCGAAGCGCGCCTCCTGGCGCTCGAGGCGGTCCGGGCAGTCCGCTGCGGTCGCGTGCCGGGCCAGCTCCTCCGCGGAGGCGACCTCGGCGTCGTACCGGTCGGCCAGCACCGTCCCCGGCGGTGAGGGGTTCCCGTTCTCCCCGAGCGTCTGGAGCTCCGCAGCCCAGTCGCGGCGGCAGCCGGCGTCGTCCGCGGCCGCACCGCCGGACCCTCCCGACGAGCCGCAGGCTGCCACGCCCCCGAGGCCGAGGGCCAGGGCGGTCGCGACGAGCAGGCGGCGGGCGGGGGCGCAGGGCACCCTCGCACGGTAGCCGCTGCGGCTGCCGCATCTGACGCCTTCACGAGAGCCCCGCACCGGAGCCACCGCCGGGACCCTCCGCGGGTAGGCTGCCTCCGTGCTCGGCACCCAGCGCTCGCTGCGCCTCCTCGGCCCGGGGGACCTTCCCGAGGTCACCGGCCTGCTGGCGAGCGACCCCGTGGTCAACGTGGTGCCCGACTACCGCGCCCGGACCACCCAGATGCAGCCGCGCTGGCTGGGCGGGGAGATGTGGGGCTACTACGAGGACGGCGGCCTGGTCTCGGTCTGCCACTCGGCAGCCAACCTCATCCCGGCCCTGGCGACCCCGCCGGCGCTCGACCACTTCGCGGCCCGGGCCCTGCACCAGGGGCGGCGCTGCTCGACCATCGTGGGCCCCTCGGCCTCGGTCGAGCTGCTGTGGGACCGGCTGCGGCACCACTGGCCCGCCCCGCGCGACCTGCGCCTGGCACAGCCGCACCTCGAGATCGACGGCCCACCGCTGGTCGCCCCGGACCCCGAGGTGCGCCGGAGCACCGCCGACGAGCTCGACCTGGTCTACCCGGCCGCGGTCGCCATGTACACCGAGGAGGTCGGGCTGTCGCCCGAGCTCGGTGGGGGCGGAGCGGCGTACCGGACCCGGATCGCCCAGCTGATCTCCCGGGGCTGGTCCTTCGTGCGGCTGGACGGCGAGCGCGTGGTCTTCAAGGCCGAGGTGGCCGCGGTGACGCCGCACGCGTGCCAGGTCCAGGGGGTGTACGTCGACCCCGCCTGCCGCGGTACCGGGCTGGGCACCGCGGGGATGGCGGCGGTGGTCGACCAGTGCCTGCGCGACGTGGCTCCGGTCGTCTCGCTCTACGTCAACGCCCACAACACCGTCGCGCGCCGGGTCTACGACCGGGTCGGCTTCCGGCAGACCGCGACGTTCTCGACCGTGCTGTTCTGAGCCCTGCCGAGCTCTGCCGAGCTCTGCCGAGCTCTGCCGAGCTCTGCAGAGCTCTGCAGAGGGGCCGGGAACCGGCGGCGACCACCGGTGCTGCCCTAGGGTCGCCCCATGCCCTCCTCGCTTCCGCGTGACGCCGCCCTCCTCGCCGGCATCTTCACCGTCTCCGGCCTCGTCCACCTCGCCCGGCCCCGGCTGTACGAGCCGCTGATGCCGGCGTGGGTGCCCGCCCACCGCGAGGTCATCCTGGCCTCCGGGGTGGCCGAGATCGCCTGCGCGGCCGGGATGCTGCTGCCGGCCACCCGCAGGCCCGCCGGTCTGGCCAGCGCGGCGCTGCTGGTCGGCGTCTTCCCCGGCAACCTCAAGATGGCGGTCGACTCGACCCGGACCACGAACACCGCGTTCAAGGCGGCCGCGTTCGGCCGGCTGCCGTTGCAGCTGCCGATGATCCGAGCCGCGCTGCGCGCCTCCCGCGCCTGACCCGGGCCGGGTCGGGCGGGGTTCGGGCCCCGCGGAACCCGGTCGCTCGGCTCGTGCCCCGCTGGGTAGCCTCATCCCCATGATCCTGCGGATGTCGACCCTGTTCCTGCGCACGCTGAGGGAGGACCCCGCCGACGCCGAGGTGGCGAGCCACCGGCTCCTGGTCCGGGCGGGGTACATCCGGCGCAACGCCCCGGGGGTCTACAGCTGGCTGCCGCTCGGCCTGCGGGTGCTGCGCCGGGTCGAGGACGTCATCCGCGACGAGATGGACGCCATCGGCGCCCAGGAGGTGCAGCTGCCCGCACTGCTGCCCCGGGAGCCCTACGAGGCGACCAACCGCTGGGCCGAGTACGGCGACAACGTCTTCCGCCTGAAGGACCGCAAGGGCGCCGACTACCTGCTCGGGCCCACGCACGAGGAGATGTTCACCCTCCTGGTCAAGGACCTCTACTCCTCCTACAAGGACCTGCCGGTCTCGCTGTACCAGATCCAGAACAAGTACCGCGACGAGGCGCGCCCCCGGGCGGGGCTGCTGCGCGGCCGGGAGTTCCGGATGAAGGACAGCTACTCCTTCGACGTCGACGACGCCGGCCTGCAGGCCTCCTACGACGCGCACCGCGCGGCCTACGTGCGGATCTTCGACCGGCTCGGGCTCTCCTACGTGATCGTCCGCGCCATGGCCGGCGCGATGGGAGGCTCGGCCAGCGAGGAGTTCCTGGCCAACGCCGCGGTCGGCGAGGACACCTACGTGCGGTGCACGGCCTGCGACTACGCCGCCAACGTGGAGGCCGTCCGCGTGCCCGCGCCCGCCCCCGTCGGTTGGGACGACGTCCCGGCCGCGCACGCGGAGGAGACCCCGGCGACGCCCACCATCGAGACGCTGGTCGCCCACCTCAACGAGAAGCTGCCGCGCGACGACCGGCCCTGGACCGCCGCCGACACCCTCAAGAACGTGCTGGTGACGCTCGTCCACCCCGACGGCCGGCGCGAGCCGCTCGCGATCGGCGTGCCCGGCGACCGCGAGGTCGACGAGAAGCGGCTGACGGCCCAGGTCGAGCCCGCCGAGGTCGCCGCCTTCGACGAGGCGGCCTTCGCGGCGAACCCCGCACTGGTCAAGGGCTACATCGGGCCCGGCGTGCTGGGGGAGGAGCAGGCCTCGAAGATCCGCTACCTGCTCGACCCGCGCGTCTCTCCCGGGACGCGCTGGGTGACCGGGGCCGACGTCGAGGGCCAGCACGTCGTCGACCTGGTCGCCGGCCGGGACTTCACCGGCGACGGCACGATCGAGGCCGCCGAGGTCCGCCCTGGCGACCCCTGCCCCGACTGCGCCGAGGGCGTGCTCGAGGCGGCCCGAGGCATCGAGATCGGCCACATCTTCCAGCTGGGCAAGAAGTACGCCGAGGCGCTCGACCTGCGGGTGCTCGACGTCAACGGCAAGCTGGTCACCGTCACGATGGGCTCCTACGGCATCGGGCCCTCGCGTGTGCTCGCGGCCATCGCCGAGGACACCTGCGACGACCTGGGGCTCGCGTGGCCGCGAGCGGTCGCTCCCGCCGACGTCCACGTCGTCGCCGCCGGCAAGGAGGAGGCCGTCATCGCGCAGGCCGAGACCTATGCGCAGGAGCTCTCGGCGCGGGGGGTCACCGTGCTGCTGGACGACCGTCCGAAGGTCTCACCCGGCGTCCGCTTCAAGGACGCCGAGCTCGTCGGCGTGCCCACCATCGTCGTGGTCGGCAAGGGCCTGGCCGACGGCGTCGTCGAGGTCAAGGACCGGGCCACCGGCGAGCGCGCCGACGTGGCCCTCGACGCGGTCGTCGACCACGTCGTCGCCCTGGTCCGGGGCTGACCGGGAGGGGGCAGAGCGTGGGGACGATCGAGGCCGTCATCTTCGACTGGGGCGGCACGTTGACGCCCTGGCACACGATCGACTTCGGGGAGGAGTCACGGGCTCTCGCGCAGGCCGCCCGTGACCCGCACGACGAGGCGCACCTCGACCTCCACCGCGCGGGTCAGAGCGTGTGGACCAGGTCGCGCGACCACCACACCAGCGCCACCATCGCCGACATCTTCGCCGAGGCGGGGCTGGTGCACGACGAGGGCATGCTGACCGCCTACCGCGAGTTCTGGGAGCCGCACACGCTGACCGACCCGGAGGTCGGCCCGCTCTTCGAGAGCCTGCGGGCCGCCGGGATCAAGGTCGGGGTGCTGTCCAACACGGTGTGGCCGCGGGCCTGGCACGAGGAGTTCTTCGAGCGCGACGGCGTCCTGCACCTCATCGACGGCGCCGTCTACTCCAGCGAGATCCCCTGGACCAAGCCCGCCCCGGAGGCCTTCCGGGCTGCCCTGGACGTCGTCGGCGTGACCGACCCGTCGCGGTGCGTGTTCGTCGGCGACCGGCTCTTCGACGACATCTGGGGCGCGGCCAACGCCGGGCTGCGGACCATCCACGTGCCCCACTCCGACATCCCCGCCGAGCAGATCGGCCACACCGAGGGCGACCCCGACGCGGTGGTGCACCGGCTCTCCGAGATCGACGCCGTGGTGAGGGCCTGGAACGCGTCGGCTGACGGCTGACGGCTGACGGCTGGGGCTTGGCTCAGCCCAGGGACGGGAGCCCGGGGTAGGCGGTGGCGCCGGCGCCGAAGCCGAGCTGGCGCACGGCGGCGTCGGTGAGGGCCTCGACCGCCCAGGCCCGGTCGGCGTCGCTGGTCGAGGCGACCTGCTGGGCGTAGGTCTCCGCGCAGCGCTGCTCGGTGGTGCGGGCGACCGCGACCAGCGCGCGGGTCGCCCGGCTGCGCGCCTCCACCCGGTACGCCGCGGACGCCGGCACCGGGGTCTGCCCGAGCGCCGCGAGCCGCGAGCGCAGCAGGTCGCGCCGTCCGCGGTGCACGTCGTACGCCGCCCGGAACAGGTCCGCGGTGTCCGCCGCCCGGGTGACCGAGACCCGGCCGCCGAGGACGCCGTACACGTAGACCGCCGCGTGCTCGGCCGCGAGCGTGGCCTGCAGTGCCTCGTCCGGCGTCACCGGGGGCCCTCCGCCCGGGCCGCGCTGAGGAGCTGCTGCTGCTGGGCGGCGGAGGCGGCCATCGAGGCGAGCACCCGGGCGAAGCTCCCGCTGGCCGCCGCGGCGGCGTACTCGGCCTGCAGCCGGACCAGGCGCCCCTCGGCCCGGGCCAGGGCGGCCAGGGCCCTGTCGGCGTCGCCGGCGACCGTGACCGGGGTCGTGGCCGGAGCGCCCGCCCCGTCGGAGGCGCGGCGCAGGAGCTCGACGTGGGCGGTGTGGGCTGCGGTCGCCGACGCCAGGTCCAGCCGTGGGTGTGCGGTGGCGTGGGCCTGGAGCAACGCCAGCTGGCCGCTCTCGGCGGCCAGCGCCGCGGTGACCAGGTCGAGGTCGGGGTCGGCCCCGGACCGGCTGGCGTCGCGTGCGTTGGCGCCGGTCCCGGCCGTCCCGCGCGCGCTGCTGCTGCAGCCGGAGAGCACGCTCAGGCCGGTCAGGCTCGCGGCCAGCGCGACCCCGGTGACGGACCGGCGGCCCAGGGTCGGCGGCTCGGACCGGTCCCGGCCCGTCACCGCCTGGTCACTGCCCCTCACCGGACCGTGAAGGCGAGCAGGACGAACTTCCGCTTCGTCTCGCCCATCCGGACGGTGAAGGTGGCCCCGGGGTGGGCGTCGTTGTCGTTGCGGTAGCTGCCGTCGTCGTAGAACGAGCGCGACGCCGGGATGTCCACCTTCGCGGTCCCGACGTAGACCTGCGGACCGGCGGCGCCGTCCGCCTTCACCGTCACGGTGCGGACGTCGGCGCCGGGGAAGTCGACGTGCCAGCCCTGGCGGGTGCGACGGGCCAGCTCGGCCTGCAGGTCCTGGCACCCGCCGCACCGCTCGCCCTTCGGGCTCAGCGAGACCAGCGCGGCTGCGTCGTTGGTGCCCAGCGCGTAGCCCCAGCGCTCCACCACGAAGCGGGTGAACGCCTTCCGGCCGGCGGGGGTGGCAGCGAACGCGGGGACCGCCGGAGGAGTCGGCGACGGAGTCGCGGTCGGGGTGGCGGTCGCCGTGGTCGAGGGGCTCGCGCTCGCCGAGGACGAGCCCGACGCGCTGGTGCCCGACGGGCTCGGGGACGCCGAGGGCGTGTCGTCGCCACCGCACGCGGCGGTGAGGGCGAGCGACGCCCCGGCGAGCAGGACGCCGGCAGTGCGGAGGGGTGCGGCACGCATGGCAGGAGCGTAACGGCCGCGGTCGGCGCCGTCGGATAGTCTCCTGGCAGCAGCCGTCGCTCACCGCGACGCGCCCACAACCGCACAGCAGGAGGACACCGGTGGCAGTCGATCGGATCCGGGACCGGCTCGTCGAGGAGCTGACCGAGCCCCTGCTGGCCATCGGCCTCGACCTCGAGGTGCTCGACCTGACCCCCGCGGGCCGTCGTCGCGTGCTGAAGGTCGCCGTCGACAAGGACGGTGGGGTGACCCTCGACGACGTCGCCGAGGCGACCAAGGAGGTCTCCCGTATCCTCGACGACTCCGACGTGATGGGCGAGCAGCCCTACACCCTCGAGGTCACCTCCCCGGGGATCGACCGCCCGCTGACGCTGCCGCGCCACTGGCGCCGCAACACCCGGCGCCTGGTCAAGGTCGCGCTCGCCGGCGGCGGCACCGTGACCGGCCGGATCACCGAGACCGACGACGACGCCTCCGGCGGGGCCGTCCTCGACGTCGACGGCACCCTCACCACCGTCGCGTACGGCGACGTCACCTCGGCCCGCGTCCAGGTCGAGTTCAACCGGAAGGACGACTGAGCACCATGGACATCGACATCGCACTGCTGCGGGCGCTCGAGCGCGAGAAGGAGATCTCCTTCGACATCCTGGTCGACGCCCTCGAGCAGGCCCTGCTCACCGCGTACCACAAGACCCCGGGCGCGCAGCCGAAGGCGCGGGTCCAGCTGGACCCCAAGTCGGGCCGGGTCACCGTGCTGGCCGCCGAGACCGACGAGGCGGGCGAGGTGCTGCGCGAGTACGACGACACCCCCGAGGGGTTCGGCCGGATCGCCGCGACGACGGCGAAGCAGATCATCCTGCAGCGGCTCCGCGACGCCGAGGACGACGTCAAGTTCGGGGAGTTCTCCGGCCGTGAGGGCGACATCGTCTCCGGCGTCATCCAGCAGGGCCGCGACCCCCAGGACGTCCTGGTCGACCTGGGCCGCCTCGAGGCGAGCCTGCCGGTCGCCGAGCGGGTGCCCGGCGAGCGCTACGAGCACGGGATCCGGATCAAGGCCCTGGTGATCAGCGTGCGACGCGGGCTGCGCGGCCCGCAGGTGAACCTGTCCCGCAGCCACCCCAACCTGGTCAAGCGGCTCTTCGCCCTCGAGGTCCCCGAGATCGCCGACGGCACCGTGGAGATCTGCGCGATCGCCCGCGAGGCCGGCCACCGGACCAAGATCGCGGTGCGCTCCACCGTGCCGGGGGTCAACGCCAAGGGCGCCTGCATCGGCCCGATGGGCCAGCGGGTCCGCGCGGTGATGCACGAGCTGCATGGCGAGAAGGTCGACATCGTG
Organism: Marmoricola sp.; assembly: GCA_044227235.1. Taxonomy (GTDB): domain Bacteria; phylum Actinomycetota; class Actinomycetes; order Propionibacteriales; family Nocardioidaceae; genus Marmoricola_A. The sequence continues at coordinate 146,587 of JBGAFN010000002.1, forward strand.
GACTGGTCCGACGACCCGGCCGAGCTGGTCGCCCACGCGCTGTCCCCGGCGCGGGTCACCAGCGTCGAGGTCGTGGACGCCTCAGCCCGGGCGGCCCGGGTGATCGTGCCCGACTACCAGCTCTCGCTGGCGATCGGCAAGGAGGGCCAGAACGCCCGCCTGGCGGCGCGGCTGACGGGCTGGCGCATCGACATCCGCTCCGACGAGGCGCCCACCTCCTGACCTCGCCGCCGACAGCCCAGGAGTCCGTGACGGGAGTGTCGTACGGGGCTCGTGGGGCCGGCAGGCCGACCCGGTTCGGCCCACGACCGGGAGAGGGTTAGACTCGGGACGGCAGTCCGCTCCCCGACCCCCATGGAATGCGCTGAGGTATGTCGTCACCGCCGATGCGCACCTGCGTGGGATGCCGGCAGCGGGCTGCTGGAGTCGAGCTGCTGCGCGTCGTCGCGGAGGTCACCGACACGGGCCCCGAGCTCGTGCCCGACCCCCGCAGGCGTGCTCAGGGCCGAGGAGCGCACCTGCACCCGGACCCCGGCTGTCTCGAGGCGGCACTGCGGCGGCGAGCGTTCACCCGAGCGCTGCGGCTCGCCGTGGGTCCTCGGACGGAGCGGCTGCGGAACTATGTGGAACAGTACGAAGCGCCGCCGTCGCCGGTCCCGACCGGGGTGGAGCGTGACGACCGTGTTGACCGACAAGGAACTGGAGCATGAGCTCATGAGCACTCGATGAGTACTTCCCGATGAGCATGCACATCAACGAGTAGGTCCGCGTCACTCGACTCGGACCAGGAGGAAAAGCGTGGCAAAGGTCCGAGTCCACGAACTCGCCAAGGAGTTCGGAGTCGAGAGCAAGGTCGTCCTGGCCAAGCTCAGCGAGATGGGGGAGTTCGTCAAGTCGGCGTCGTCGACGGTCGAGCCCCCCGTGGTGAAGAGGTTCACCGACAAGTTCGGTCCCGAGCTCCGCTCGGCGACCGAGTCCAAGCCTGCGGCCAAGAAGGCCGCTCCCGAGGCTGCCGCCCCAGCGGCTCCTGCGGCGCCCACCGCTGCCGCTCCGGCTGCGCCTGCCGAGGCACCGGCCGCTGCGGCGCCGGCTGCTCCGAGCGCGCCCTCCGGGCCGCGTCCGGGCCCGCGCGTGCCGAAGCCGGCCGTCGAGGAGGCACCCGCACCGGTCGTGCAGGTCGCCCCGGCCCAGCCCGAGGCACCGGCCGTGCAGGCGCCGGCGGCGTCCGCCGCCCCGGCGGCTCCGGCGGCTCCCGCCGAGAGCGCGGGCGAGGACGGTGGCGCTGCCCGCGGCACCGGTCCGCGTCCCGGTGGCGGCCCCCGCCCCGGCGCACCGCGCCCGGGCAACAACCCGTTCTCCTCGACCCAGGGCATGGGTCGCCGTCCGTCGCCGGCTCCCGGCGGCGTGCCCGGCGCTCCGCGTCCGCCGGCCGCCCGTGAGGGTGGGGCCGGCGCACCCGGCCGGACCGGTGGCCTGCCCGCCGGCGGCGGCGCCCCTCGCCCCGGCATGCCCCGGCCGAACCCGGCGATGATGCCGAAGTCCCCGGCCGCCTTCGGTGGCGGCCCCGGCGGTCGTACCGGTGCCCCCGGTCGCGGTTCCGGCGGCCCCGGAGCCGGTCGTCCCGGGCCCGGCGGTGCCGGTCGACCGGGCGGTCCCGGCGGTGCCGGTGCCGGTCGTCCCGGTGGTCCCGGCGGTGCCGGTGCCGGTCGTCCCGGCTTCGCCGGCGGTGGCGGTGCCCCCGCGGGCGGCGGTGCTCCCGGCCGTCCCGGTGGCGGTGGCGGCGCGGGTCGTCCCGGTGGCCGCGGCAGCACCCAGGGTGCCTTCGGTCGTCCCGGTGGTCCGTCGCGTCGTGGTCGCAAGTCCAAGCGGCAGCGCCGCCAGGAGTTCGACAACATGCAGGCCCCGACCATCGGCGGCGTGCGCGTCCGCAAGGGCGACGGCGAGACGGTGCGGCTGGCCCGCGGCGCGTCGCTGACCGACTTCGCGGAGAAGATCGGCGTCGACCCGGCCTCGCTGGTGCAGATGCTCTTCAGCCTCGGCGAGATGGTCACCGCGACCGAGTCGGTCAACGACGAGGTCCTCGAGCTGCTCGGCGAGGAGCTCAACTACGTCGTCCAGGTCGTCTCCCCCGAGGACGAGGACCGCGAGCTGCTCGAGTCGTTCGACCTCGAGTTCGGCATGGACGAGGGCGACGACTCCGACCTCGCGATCCGGCCGCCGGTCGTGACCGTGATGGGTCACGTCGACCACGGAAAGACCAAGCTGCTCGACGCCCTGCGCAACGCCAACGTGGTCGACAAGGAGGCCGGCGGCATCACCCAGCACATCGGCGCCTACCAGGTCACCACCGACGTCGACGGCTCCGAGCGGCGGATCACCTTCATCGACACCCCGGGCCACGAGGCGTTCACCGCCATGCGTGCCCGTGGTGCCCAGGCCACCGACATCGCGATCCTCGTCGTGGCGGCGGACGACGGTGTGATGCCGCAGACGGTCGAGGCGCTCAACCACGTCAAGGCGGCCGGCGTGCCGATCGTGGTCGCGGTCAACAAGATCGACAAGCCCGACGCCGACCCGGTCAAGGTCCGTGGCCAGCTGACGGAGTACGGCCTGGTGCCCGAGGAGTACGGCGGCGACACCATGTTCGTCGACGTGTCCGCGAAGTCCGAGCTCAACCTGGACAAGCTGCTCGAGGCCGTCGTCCTCACCGCCGACGCCTCGCTCGACCTGCGGGCCAACCCCGACCAGGACGCGCAGGGCCTCGTCGTCGAGGCGCACCTGGACCGCGGTCGCGGCCCGGTGGCCACGATCCTGGTCCAGCGCGGCACGCTGCGGGTGGGCGACTCGATCGTCGCCGGCCCGGCGCACGGCCGGGTCCGCGCCATGCTCGACGAGCACGGGGACAACATCGACGAGGCCGACCCGTCGCGCCCCGCGATGGTCCTCGGTCTGACCGCGGTCCCCGGAGCCGGTCAGAACTTCCTCGTCGTCGAGGACGACCGGATGGCCCGCCAGATCGCCGAGAAGCGGGAGGCCCGCGAGCGGGCCGCCATGCAGGCGCAGCGCCGGGTCCGCCGTACGCTCGAGGACTTCATGAAGTCGATGGAGCAGGGCGAGAGCCAGGAGCTCAACCTCATCCTCAAGGGCGACGTGTCCGGCTCGGTCGAGGCCCTCGAGGACTCGCTGGCCAAGATCGACGTCGGCGACGAGGTCTCGCTGCGGGTCATCGACCGCGGTGTCGGTGCGATCACCGAGACCAACGTCATGCTGGCGGCCGCCTCCGACGCGATCATCATCGGCTTCAACGTCCGCCCGCAGGGCAAGGCGACGGAGCTGGCGGACAAGGAAGGCGTGGAGATCCGGTACTACTCGGTCATCTACAACGCCATCGAGGAGATCGAGGCAGCGCTCAAGGGCATGCTCAAGCCGGAGTTCGAGGAGGCCCGTCTCGGTGCCGCCGAGATCCGGGAGATCTTCCGCTCCAGCCGGATCGGCAACATCGCCGGCTGCATGGTGACCGAGGGTGTCCTGCGCCGCAACGCCAAGGTGCGTCTGATCCGAGACGGCAACGTCGTGGCGGACAATCTCGACCTGGCCTCGCTCAAGCGGGAGAAGGACGACGCGGCCGAGGTCCGTGAGGGCTTCGAGTGCGGTCTGGTGCTGCGGAACTTCCAGGACATCAAGATCGGCGACGTGGTGGAGGCCTTCGAGATGCGGGAGATCCCGCGCTCGTGAGCAACCCACGCGTTCGCAAGATCGCCGACCGCATCCAGGTGACGGTGGCGGAGATGCTCGAGCGGCGGATCAAGGATCCGCGGCTCGGCTTCGTCACCGTCACCGATGTGCGGGTCAGCGGGGACACCCAGCACGCCAGCGTCTTCTACACCGTGCTCGGTGAGGAGCAGCAGGTCACCGACTCGGCGGTCGCGCTGGAGTCGGCCAAGGGGCTGATCCGCTCGGAGGTCGCCAAGCAGCTCGGGATCCGGCACGCGCCGTCGCTGGAGTTCATCCACGACGCGCTGCCCGAGACCGCCCGCCACCTCGACGACCTGCTGCTGCAGGTGCGCGAGTCCGACGCGGCCGTCGCCGCCGCCTCGGCGGGAGCGACGTACGCCGGCGATGCCGACCCGTACAAGAAGCCGCACGAGGACGACGACGAGGACGACGAGGACGACCTCCTCGTCGACCTCGACAGGGACGAGTGAGCCACGACCACCCCGAGCCGGCGCCCGCCGTCGGCTCGGGGCTCGTCGTCGTCGACAAGCCCGCCGGGTTGACCTCGCACGACGTCGTCGCCCGCGTGCGCCGGCTGGCCCGCACCCGCAAGGTCGGGCATGCCGGCACGCTGGACCCGATGGCGACCGGCGTCCTGCTGGTCGGGGTCAACCGCGCCACCCGGCTGCTCGGGCACCTCGCGCTGACGAGCAAGTCCTACGACGCGGTGGTCCGGCTCGGCGCGACCACGACCACCGACGACGCCGAGGGCGAGGTGGTCGCCCGAGCACCCGTCGCGGGCCTCACCGAGTCCGCGGTCCGGACCGCGGTCGCCGGCTTCGTCGGTGAGCTGCAGCAGCGCCCGTCGGCCGTCTCGGCGGTCAAGGTCGACGGACGACGCGCCTACGACCGCGTCCGTGCCGGCGAGCAGGTGGTCCTCGCGGCCCGGCCGGTCACCGTGCACTCCTTCGAGGTCCGCTCCGTCGAGCCCGCCGAGGACGGTGCGGTGCTCGACGTCGCGGTGTCGGTGCGCTGCTCGAGCGGCACCTACGTGCGGGCGCTGGCCCGCGACCTGGGCGAGGCCCTCGGGGTCGGCGGCCACCTGACCGCCCTGCGGCGCACCGAGGTCGGCGGCGTCACGCTGGCGGAGGCGACCCCGCTGGAGGACCTGCTGCGCAGCGGCGAGGTCCCGCTGCTCTCCCTGGAGCAGGTCGCCGAGCGGTTCTTCCCCGTCGTCCGGGTCGACGCGGACGGGGCACGCGCCGTCTCGTACGGACGGCGGCTGGACCTGACCCTGCGCCCCGGGGGACCGAGTGCCGTGCTCGGCCCGGACGGGGCGTTCCTCGCGCTCTACGAGGCGGCCGACCCGCGGGTGGGCGGGGAGCCCCGCGCCGACGACGCGTTCACGGCGCACCCGGTCGCGGTGTTCGTCTGACCGGGTGTGGCAGGCTCGTCGTCAGCGACCCCCGGTGAGCGGGGAGGACAGGACCGGATGAGAGAGGTGCGCCGATGACCAGCGGATCCGGCTCGGTGCGGGTCTGGCGGGGACTGGAGGAGGTCCCGGCGGACCTGGGCCGCACGGTCGTCACGATCGGCAACTTCGACGGCGTGCACCTCGGGCACCAGCACGTGATCGCGCGGGCGCGAGCGGAGGCCGAGCGGCTCGACCTCGACCACGTCGTCGCGGTCACCTTCGACCCGCACCCGATCGCGGTGCTGCGCCCCGAGCACGCCCCGCTCTCCCTGACCGCCGTCGAGGAGCGCGTCGAGCTGCTGCGCCGGGCCGGGGTCGACGACGTGCTGGTGGTCCCGTTCAGCCGCGAGATCGCCGCGTGGACCCCGGAGCGCTTCGTCGAGGACATCCTGGTCGGCACGCTGCACGCCTCCGCGGTCGTGGTCGGGGCGAACTTCCGCTTCGGCAACCGTGCCTCCGGGGACGTCTCGACCCTGCGCGAGCTCGGCGCGGTGCACGACTTCGTCACCGAGGGGATCCCGCTCGACGGCGGACCGCAGGTGTGGTCCTCGACGTACGTCCGCGCCTGTCTGGCCGCCGGCGACGTCGAGGGCGCCGAGGAGGCGCTCGGCCGGCCCTTCACCGTGACCGGGACCGTGGTCCGGGGCGACCAGCGGGGTCGCGAGCTGGGCTACCCGACCGCCAACGTGCCCGCCGGCGGGGTGGTCGCCGTGCCCGCCGACGGCGTCTACGCGGGGTGGCTGCGGGTCCTGCCCGACGGGCAGCTGCTGCCGGCCGCGATCAGCGTCGGCACCAACCCGACCTTCGCCGGCGAGCGGGAGCGGCGGGTGGAGTCCTACGTGCTGGACCGGACCGACCTCGAGCTCTACGGCCTGGAGGTCGAGGTCCGCTTCGTGGCCAAGGTGCGCGGCATGCAGCGCTTCGACGGCGTCGACGAGCTCTTGGTCGCGATGAAGGGCGACGTCGCCCGCACCCGTGGCCTGCTCGGCCTCCCATGACCCCGACCCGCGGAGGCGGCCCGTGCTGACCGGCCAGAACGCCGCCTGGGCGAAGTCCGTGCTCGGCTCGGGCGTGATGACCCTCGGCGTCCTCGCCGAGGACTCCGGGCTGACGGTGCTGCGGCTCGAGCTGGTCGACAACCGCTCGGTCGTGCTGCGCCGGTACGACGGTCCCGACGCCTCGCTGCGGGCCGGGGCGGAGTCCGCGGCGCTGGCGGCCCTGGCGGGCTCCTCGGTGCCCGCGCCGCCTCTGCTGGGCTACGACGTCGACGGCACCCTGGCGGGGCTCCCGTGCGTCCTGCAGGGCTTCCTGCCGGGGCGTGCCGAGCGGGACCCGGACCCGCTGGCGGCAGCCGACGCGCTGGGCGTCGTGCTCGCCCACGTGCACGCCGCCGCGTCGCCCACCCTGAGCCACGGCGCCTTCGGACCCGAGCAGGTGCTCTGGGCCGGAGGGTCGGTCACCGGCGTCCTGGGCTGGGACCGCTCCGGAACCGGCGCCGCCGTGGAGGACGTCGAGCGGTGCGCCGCCCGGCTGCTCGCCGTGGACGGCCCCGCCGCCGCCGAGCGGTTCCGCACGGCGTACGACGCCGCCTGACGTCGTCCAGATCGACGATTCTTCACCCCCCGGACGCGACGGTGCCCCGCAGCCGCGGGGGCTGCGGGGCACCGGGGACCCGGGTCAGGCGTCGAGGTCCTGCTCGACCAGGCCGGCGATCTTGTCGACGGCCTCCTGGTCGTCGCCGGAGACCTCGACGGTGTCGCCGTTGCCGGCGCCCAGCGTCATGATCAGCAGCGCCGAGCTCGCGTCGACCGGCTCGCCGCCGGGGACGTTGAGGGTGACCTCGGAGTCGAGGTCGCCGGCGGCCTCGGCGATCAGGGCGGCGGGGCGGGCGTGCAGGCCGACGGCCGAGCCGACGGTGACGGTCCTCGTGGGCATGGGGTTCCTTTCGGGGGTTGTCGTGTCGGGTCAGCCCGGCGGGCTGACCGTCAGGCTACTGCGGCGAGCTCGTCGAGCTCGTCCTTCGACTCGGTCATCGACTTCAGGGCGATCACCAGGCCCGTGGCCACCAGCACCCCGGCCGCCAGGGCGATCAGGAAGCCGATGATGTTGCCGACCGCGAACAGCACGAAGATGCCGCCGTGCGGGGCCCGCAGCGTGACGTCGAGGCCCATCGACAGGGCGCCGGTGACTGCGGACCCGGCCATGATCGAGGGGATCACGCGCAGCGGGTCGGCCGCCGCGAACGGGATGGCGCCCTCGGTGATGAACGAGGCCCCCAGCAGCCAGGCGGCCTTGCCGTTCTCCCGCTCGGGGAGGGTGAACAGGTCCTTGCGGAGCACGGTGGCCAGCGCCAGCGCCAGCGGCGGCACCATGCCGGCGAGCATGACCGCGGCCATGATCTTCAGCTGCGGAGCGTCGGACCCGGCGGTGGCCGCCGCCCCGAGCCCGGTCGTGGCGAACACGTAGGCCGTCTTGTTGAGCGGGCCGCCCATGTCGAACGCCATCATCAGGCCCAGCACGATGCCCAGCACGATGCCCGCACCGCCGTCGGCCATGTTGTTGAGGCCGTCGTTGAGGGCCGTCATCAGCGAGCTCAGCGGCTTGTTGAGGACGACCAGCATGATCAGACCGGCGACCAGCGTGGTGACGAGCGGGATGACGACCACGGGCATCAGGCCCCGCAGCCACGGCGGCACGCTACGTCCGGCGATCCAGTGCGCGATGACACCGGCCAGCACACCACCGACGATGCCGCCGAGGAAGCCTGAGTTGATGCTCAGCGCGATGGCGCCCATCACGAAGCCGGGCGCGATGCCGGGACGGTCGGCGATGCCGTAGGCGATGTAGCCGGCCAGGGCCGGCACCAGGAAGCTGAACGCCGCGCCGCCCAGGGTGAGCAGCAGCGCACCGAGGTAGGTCAGGAACGCACCGTGCGGCAGCACCGCGCCGTTGACCAGGTCGTAGGCCTTGGGGTCCGGCAGGTTGAAGATGCCGGAGCTGCCGACGATCTGGCCGGCCACGCCGCCCTTGCCGTCCGCGGTGCCCAGCGCGATCTCGTAGCCGCCGAAGAGGAACGACAGGGCGATCAGCAGGCCGCCGGCGGCGACGAAGGGGATCATGTACGAGACGCCGGTCATCAGCACGCGGCGGATCGTGAGCCCGAGGCTCTCGTCGGCACCCTGGTGCGAGCTCGCCGCGGCGGCCGCACCGGCGGTGCCCTCGACGCGGGGACCGGACGGGTTGTCGGCGTTGGCCAGGGCGTCGCGGATCATGCCGTCGCCGTCGTCGATGGCGCGCTTGACGCCGGAGGCGACGACCGGCTTGCCGGCGAACCGGACCCGGTCCTTCACACCCACGTCGGTGGCGAAGATGACGGCGTCCGCCGCCGCGATGGTGGCCGTGGCGAGCGGCTTGGAGCCCGCCGAGCCCTGGGTCTCGACCTCGATCCGTACGCCGGCCCGCGCGGCGGCGGCCTCCAGGGCCTCGGCGGCCATGTAGGTGTGCGCGATGCCGGTGGGGCACGCGGTGACCGCGACCAGGCTGCGGGTCGACTGGGCCGGGACGGAGGCCGTGGGCGCGGCAGCTGCCGGAGCGCTGGCTGCCGGAGCACCGGCGGCCGCAGCAGCCGGGGCGGCAGTGGCGGCAGCGGCGGGGGCCGTCGTAGGCGCGGGCGCCTCGCCGACCACGCCGGCGACCAGGGCGACGACCGCCTCGGCGTCGGGCGCGTTGCGCAGCCCCTCGACGAAGTCCTTCTTGACCAGCGCGCGGGCCAGCTTGGTGAGCAGCTGGAGGTGCGTCTGGTCACCGCCCTCGGGGGCGGCGATCAGGAAGGCCAGGTCGGCGGGGCCGTCCTTGGCCCCGAAGTCGGTGGGCGGCGACAGCCGGGCGAACGCCAGCGTCGGCACCTCGACGGCCGCGGTCCGGCAGTGCGGGATCGCGATGCCGCCGGGCAGGCCGGTCGGCGAGGTCGCCTCCCGGGCCAGCGCGTCGGCCGCGAGCGTCGCGGTGTCGGTGGTGCGGCCTGCCTCGGTCACGATGCCGGCCAGGGAGCGGATGACCGCTTCCTTGTCGGCGCCGAGCGAGACATCGAGCCGGACGAGACCGGTTTCGATGATGGACATGGACTCTCCCTCAGTTCTTCATCAGTGGAGCGAGCTCGGTGATGCCGACGAGCTCGGGATGGGTGTGATCCGGGTGCGGGATCGTCGTACCGGGCAGACCTGCGGCTGCGCTGCCGTAGGCCACGGCCAGCCGGAGCCGGTCAGGGGTGGACTGCCCGGCGAGGTCGCCGAGCAGGTAGCCGAACAGGCTGGAGTCGCCGGCACCGACCGTGCTGACGACCACCGTCGGGGGAGGGGTGGCGTGCCAGGCGCCGTCGGCGTCGACCAGGACCGCGCCGTGGGCGCCCAGGGTCACCAGGACGGTGCCCACCCCGCGGGCGACCAGCTGGGCGGCGGCGACGGCCACGAGCGTGGGGTCGGACTCCAGGTCGGCGGCGTCGTGGCCGGTGATCTGGGCCAGCTCCTCGGCGTTGGGCTTGATCAGGTCGGGGCGGGCCTGCTCGAACCGGTCGGCCAGGGCGAGCAGCGGTCCCTCCGAGGTGTCGACCGCGACCCGCGCGCGGGTGCCGGTCAGGGAGGCCGCGAGGTCGGCGTACCAGCCGTCGGGCACGCCGGGCGGCAGCGAGCCGGCCAGCACCACCCAGTCCGCGTCGGCCGCCAGCGTGGTCACCGCCCCCGCGAGCGCGCTCAGCGTCTCGGGCCCGGTGACGGCGCCCGGTGCGTTGATCTTGGTGGTGGTGCCGTCGGGCTCGGTCACGGTCAGGTTGACCCGGATCGGTCCCGAGGGGAGCTCGGGGCGGCACGGGATGCCGTCGGCCGCCAGGTCGCGGACGAACGGGTCGGTCGCCTCGGCCGGGAGTACCGCGACGGTCGGGGTGCCGGCGGCGACGGCGGCCCGGGAGATGTTGACGCCCTTGCCGGCCGACTGGCTGGTCACCGTCGAGGCCCGGTTCACGCCGCCGCGCTCCAGCGGACCGGCCAGGTGGACGGTCCGGTCGACGGACGGGTTGGCGGTCAGGGTGATGATCATGCGACGACGACCTCGAGGCCCCGGGCTTCGAGGGCCACGAGGTCGGCGCGGCCCAGCTGCGCGTCGGTGACCAAGGTGTCGACCTCGTCGAGGTCGGCGAAGCGGACCAGCTGCTCCTGGTCGTACTTCGTGGAGTCCGCCAGCACCACGACCCGGTCGGCCGAGGCGATCAGCGCCCGCTTCACGGCCGCCTCGCTGTGGTCGGGGGTGGAGAGGCCGTGCCGCAGCGACAGCCCGTTGGCGCCGACGAAGGCGACGTCGAAGCGGAGCCGGGACAGCGAGGCGATGGTCTCCTCGCCGACGGCCGCGCGGGTGGTGGCCCGGACGCGCCCCGGGAGGATGTGCAGGGCGATGCCGGGGGTGCCTGCGAGCCGTGCAGCGATGGGGACCGAGTGGGTGATCACCGTGAGTCGTGCCTCCGGGGGGAGCAGGTTGGCCAGGCGGGCGGTGGTGGTGCCGGCGTCGAGGGCGATGCAGCCGCCGACGGGCAGCAGGTCGAGGGCGGCGCGGGCGATCCGGTCCTTCTCGGGGCCGCGGGTGCGGTCGCGGTCGTTGACCGCGAGCTCGAGGACCGAGAGCGCCTGGGCCGGGACGGCGCCGCCGTGGACCCGCCGGACCAGACCGGCCCGTTCCAGGGCGGACAGGTCGCGGCGTACGGTCTCGGTGGTGACGTCGAAGTGTCCGGCGAGCTCGGCGACCGAGAGCCGTCCGCGGTCGGCGACGAGGGCGGCGATGGCCTGGTGGCGCTCTTCGGCGTACACCGCTCCTCCTTGGTGGGTTCTGGACTTTGTATCTGTTGTTTTATGCCCGAACGTGTTGACTGTCAAGGGGTGACGCGGATTACATTGGGTCCATGAGCGCGAGCGAGACCACCACGACCGGCACCACCACCGCCCCCACGACCGCCCCCACCGGGGCCGCCACGGTCCCTGCCGCCAGAGCCGCGACCGTCGAGGCGAACGCCGCGACCGGCACCGTGCTGACCGGGACGCCGGTCGTCCCCGGCGCCGCCTGGGGCCCGGTGCTCCGCACGGCGGGCGAGGTCGAGCCCGACGCCGTCGAGCGCTTCGACGCCCAGCCGGCCGGGGAGCCCGAGGAGGCCCTCGGGCTGTACGACGCTGCGGTCGAGGCGGTCTCCTCCTCGCTGGCCGGGCGGGCCGAGAAGGCCTCCGGTGCCGCGTCCGAGGTGCTGATCGCGACCGCGTCCCTGGTCCGCGACAAGGGTCTGCGCTCGGCGGTCTCCAAGCGCCTCAAGGGCGGGGACCGGCTGCTGGCCGCGACCGCGGGCGCCGTCGACCAGTTCGCGGCCCTGTTCACCCAGATGGGCGGCCTCATGGCCGAGCGGGTCACCGACCTGCGCGACATCGAGAAGCGGCTGGTCGCCCACCTGGTCGGTGCTCCCGAGCCGGGCATCCCGACCCCGTCGCAGCCCTCCATCCTGGTCGCCGAGGACCTCGCGCCCGCCGACACCGCGGGCCTGGACCCGGCCCTGATCGTGGCGCTGGTGACGCTCAAGGGCGGCCCGACCAGCCACACCGCGATCATCGCCCGGCAGCTCGGCATCCCCTGCATCGTGGGCGCAGGCGAGGCCGAGACGCTCCAGGAGGGCACCTGGGTGCTGGTCGACGGCACCGCCGGCACCATCGCGGTCGACCCCGACGAGGCGGCCGCGCGGAGCGCCGTGGAGGCCGACCGCGCCTGGCGGGCGGCGCTGGCCGAGTGGACCGGCCCGGCGGCCACCGCGGACGGCACCGCGGTCAAGGTGCTCGCGAACGTCGCCGACGGTGCGTCGGCCCGCAAGGCCTCCGACGCCCCGGTCGAGGGCGTGGGCCTGTTCCGCACCGAGCTGTGCTTCCTGGACCGGGCCGAGGAGCCGACCGTCGACGAGCAGGCCGCCCTGTACGGCGAGGTGCTGAGCGCCTTCGCCGGCGAGGACCGCTACGTCGTGGTGCGCACGCTCGACGCCGGCTCCGACAAGCCGATCGCCTTCGCCAACATGCAGACCGAGGAGAACCCGGCGCTCGGCGTGCGGGGCCTGCGGCTCTCCTTCGACGACCCCGCGATGCTCGCCCGCCAGCTCGACTCGATCGCCCAGGCGGCGCAGGACACCGGCACCGCGCCGTGGGTGATGGCGCCGATGGTGGCCACCCTCGACGAGGCGCGCACCTTCGCCGGGCAGGTCCGCGACCGCGGCCTCAAGCCGGGCGTGATGGTCGAGGTGCCCTCGGTGGCGCTCCTGGCCGACCGCTTCCTGGAGGTCGTCGACTTCCTCTCGATCGGCACCAACGACCTCACCCAGTACACGATGGCCGCGGACCGGATGTCGACCTCGCTCTCGCACCTCACCGACGCCTGGCAGCCCGCCGTCCTGCACCTGGTCAACCTGACCGCGCAGGCCGGCGTACGGCACGGGAAGCCGGTCGGGGTGTGCGGCGAGGCCGCCGCCGACCCGATGCTCGCCGCCGTCCTGGTCGGCATGGGCATCACGTCGCTGTCGATGGCGCCCGCCGCGGTCCGGGCTGTCGGTGCCCAGCTGGCCTCGGTGACCTCCGATCAGTGCGCCCGGGCCGCCGAGGCCGCGCTGGCGGCCGAGGGTCCCCAGGAGGCCCGTGCCGCGGTGCGGGCCGTGCTCGCCGGCTGAGACCGGGCTCAGCCCGCGGTGACCGTCACCGGCACCCCGCTGAAGGCGGCGTTGCCGGAGACGTCGAGGCGCTCGGGGTCGGTGAGGTCGTTGATGCTCACGCCCGGGACCGTGGCCGCGTGGGCCATGCCGGGGTTGGCGGCGTGACCGTAGCCGTGCGGCAGCGAGACGACCCCGGGCATCACGTCGTCGGTGGCGGCGACCTCGACGACGACGGACCCGACGCGGGAGCGCACCTCGACCGGGGTGCCGTCGGCGAGGCCGCGCGCGGCCAGGTCGTCGGGGTGCATCAGCAGCTGGTGGCGCGGGCGCCCCTTGGTCAGCCGCGGCGTGTTGTGCATCCAGCTGTTGCAGTCGCGCTGGTGGCGGCGGCCGATGAGCAGCAGCTCGTCCCCGGCGGGCACGTCCTGGCCGCTGAGGCGCTCCGCGACCCGGGCCAGGTCGTCGAGTACGAGCGCGGGGGCCAGGTGCACGCGGTGGTCGCGGGTCTGCAGCCGGTCCGGCAGGCAGGGCTCCAGCGGGCCGAGGTCGACGCCGTTCGGCTGCTTGCGCAGCGCGCCGACCGACAGTCGCGCCCAGCCGGTCCGCAGCAGCACGTCGACCAGCCGGGTGGGGGACAGGCGCAGCCGCGCCTGCGTGGTGAGCCGCTTCCGCAGCGGCTGCTTGCGTCCGGAGCGCGCGAGCAGGCCGAGCGCCAGGTCGCGGAAGATCTCCCAGTCGTGCCGGCTGCCGGCGGGCTTCTCGAAGACGGCCTGGGTGAACCGCGCGGTGTTGCGCACCGCGAGGGCGTGCAGCACCAGGTCGTAGTGGTCCCGCTCCAGGGCGCCGGTGGGCGGCAGGATGACGTCGGCGTGCCGGGTGGTCTCGTTGAGGTAGATGTCGACCGAGACCATGAACTCCAGGTCCTCGAGCGCCTCGCCGAGGCGTCGGCCGTCCGGGGTGGAGAGCACCGGGTTGCCGGCGAGGGTGAGCAGGGCGCGGACCTGCCCCTCGCCCGGGGTGAGCATCTCGTCGGCCAGGGTGGCCACGGGCAGCTCGCTGGCGGTCTCGGGCAGGTCGCGGACCCGGCTGCGCCACCGGTCGTGGTGGCCGCGCCCGACGATGCCGCGGCCGACGATGTCGATGGCCGGGCGGGTGAACATCACCCCGCCGGGCCGGTCCAGGTTGCCGGTCAGCGCGTTGAGGCAGTGCACCGCCCAGGCGCAGACGGTGCCGAACTCCTGGGTCGAGACCCCCATCCGCCCGTACGCCGCGCCGCCCTCCGCGGCGCCGGCGGCGGCGAGCTCGCGCGCGAGCCGTCGTACGACGTCCGCGGGCACGCCGGAGACCCGTTCGGCCAGCTCGGGGGTGAACGGCGCGACCGCGGCCCGGACCTGCTCGACGCCGTCGACGTACGGCGCCGGCGCGGCCAGGTCCTCGGCGAGGAGCGTGTACACCATCGCCAGCAGCACCGCGGCGTCGGTGCCGGGCCGGACGAAGTGGTGCTCGTCGGCGACCCGGGCGGTCTCGGTGCGACGCGGGTCGAGCACGACCAGGCGACCCCCGCGGGCCTTGAGGTCGCGGAGCCGCTGGGGGAAGTCGGGCACGGTCATCAGGCTGCCGTTGGAGGCCATCGGGTTGGCGCCGAAGACCAGCAGGAGCCGGGTCCGGTCGACGTCGGGCACCGGCAGCAGCAGCTGGTGACCGAAGACGAGGTGAGCGACGAGCTGCTGGGGGAGCTGGTCGACCGAGGTCGCCGAGTAGGTGTTGCGCGAGCCCAGGGCCTTGATGACCTGGGGTCCGTGGGTCATCGAGCCGAGGCTGTGCACGTTGGGGTTGCCCAGGTACACCGCGGCGGCGTCGTGGCCGTGACGGGCCTGCACGTCGGCGAGCCCGGTGACGGCGTACGCGATCGCCTCGTCCCAGCCGAGCTCCTCCCAGCGGCCGTCCGGGGTCCGGCGGACCGGCCGCCGCAGCCGCTCGGGGTCGGCGTGCAGGTCGCCCAGCGCGGTGCCCTTGGGGCAGATGTGACCGCGGGAGAGCGGGTCGTCGGGGTTGCCCCGGGCGCCGGTCACCCGGCCGTCCTCGAGGGTCAGGAGGAGGCCGCACATCGCCTCGCACAGGTTGCACACGCCGTGGGTCGTCGCCATCGCAGCATCGTCCCATGCGCCGATTTGGGTGCAGAGGGGCGCTGTCGGTAGTCTTGGGCGGTTGCCGTCTGACGGCCGCGGATCGAGAGTGCCCGGGTGAACAGGCCCCGGCGCGCCGCGCAACCTACCTTGAGAGGGACCACGTTGTCTGCTGGAACTGACGCTGCTACCAAGGCGAAGATCGTCGCCGAGTACGGCCTGAGCGAGGGCGACACCGGTTCGCCCGAGGTCCAGGTCGCGCTTCTCACCCACCGCATCGCCCACCTGACCGAGCACCTCAAGCAGCACAAGCACGACCACCACACGCGTCGTGGCCTGCTGCTGCTGGTCGGTCGCCGTCGTCGACTTCTCAACTACATGCAGAAGGAAGACATCAACCGTTACCGCTCCATCATCGAGCGGCTCGGCCTGCGTCGCTGACCTTCCCGGAGCGGTTGCCTGACAAGGGCAGCCGCTCCGGTTAGTTTCAGCACTGAACAACAACTCAACATCCAGTCACCAGGAGCGACCGCGGACGTCAGGCCCGGTCCTCGGTAGTGGCCCTCGGGGTCTCCCCGGACCCGACGACCGTCGGACCGGAGCACCCGCAGGCCTCGATCGAAGACCGGCCCCCGCCTCAGTGAGGCCCGCCTCTCGTGGGCCGCGCTGCCGAAGGCGAATGGCGCCCCGCTGTGACTGCTCCGTGTCACAGAAAGGGACACCCCATGGAGGGACCCGTCATCTCTGCCGTCGAGACCGTTCTCGACAACGGCAAGTTCGGCACGCGCACCATCAAGTTCGAGACCGGGCTGCTGGCCCGCCAGGCGGCCGGCTCGGTCACCGCCTACCTCGACGACGACACGATGCTGCTCTCGGCGACCACCGCCGGCAAGCAGCCCAAGGACCACTTCGACTTCTTCCCCCTCACGATCGACGTCGAGGAGCGGATGTACGCCGTGGGCCAGATCCCCGGCTCGTTCTTCCGCAGCGAGGGCCGCCCGGGCGAGGACGCGATCCTCACCTGCCGCCTGATCGACCGGCCGCTGCGCCCGACCTTCAAGAAGGGCCTGCGCAACGAGGTCCAGGTCGTCATCACGGTCCTGGCGCTCGACCCCGACCAGCCCTACGACGTGCTCGCGATCAACGCCGCGTCGATGTCCACCCAGCTCTCCGGCCTGCCGTTCTCCGGCCCGGTCGGCGGCGTCCGGGTGGCCCTGATCGAGGGCCAGTGGGTCGCCTTCCCGTCGCACAGCCAGCTCGAGAACGCGGTCTTCGACATGGTCGTCGCCGGCCGTGTCACCGAGACCGGCGACGTCGCGATCATGATGGTCGAGGCCGAGGCCACCGACGAGACCTGGAACCTGGTCCAGTCGGGCACCCAGGCCCCCACCGAGGCCGTCGTGGCCGGTGGCCTCGACGCGGCCAAGCCGTTCATCAAGCAGCTCTGCGACGCGCAGGTCGAGCTGGCCAAGCAGGCCGCGAAGCCCGTCCAGGAGTTCCCGATCTTCCTGGACTACGAGGACGACGCCTACGCCGCCGTCGAGGCCGCCGCGCTGTCGGCCGGCCTGGCCGACGCGCTGACGATCACCGGCAAGCAGGAGCGCGAGAGCAAGCTCGACGAGGTCAAGGACAGCGTGCTGTCCTCGGTCGCCCCGAGCTTCGAGGGTCGCGAGAAGGAGCTCGGCGCCGCGTTCCGCTCGGTCACCAAGAAGCTGGTCCGTGACCGCGTCCTGCGCGACAAGGTCCGCATGGACGGCCGCGGCCTGACCGACATCCGCAGCCTGCACGCCGAGGTCGAGGTCATCCCGCGCGTCCACGGCTCGGCGCTCTTCGAGCGCGGCGAGACCCAGATCCTCGGGGTCACCACGCTGAACATGCTGACCCTGGAGCAGAAGCTGGACACGCTCTCCCCGGAGAAGACGCGCCGCTACATGCACAAGTACGTCTTCCCGCCGTTCTCCACCGGCGAGACCGGCCGGGTCGGCTCCCCGAAGCGCCGCGAGGTCGGCCACGGTGCGCTCGCGCGCCGGGCGATCCTGCCGGTGCTGCCCACCCGCGAGGAGTTCCCCTACGCGATCCGCCAGCTCTCCGAGGCGATGGGCTCCAACGGCTCCACCTCGATGGGCTCGGTCTGCGCCTCGACCATGTCGCTGCTCCAGGCCGGTGTGCCGCTCCGTGCCGCCGTCGCCGGCATCGCGATGGGCCTGATCTCCGGTGAGGTGGACGGCGAGACGCAGTACGTCGCGCTGACCGACATCCTCGGGGCCGAGGACGCCTTCGGCGACATGGACTTCAAGGTCGCCGGCACGCGCGAGTTCGTCACCGCGCTGCAGCTCGACACCAAGCTCGACGGCATCCCGGCCGACGTGCTGGCCGCCGCGCTGAACCAGGCCAAGGACGCCCGCCTCGCGATCCTGGACGTGATGGCCGAGGCCATCGACGCTCCCGACGAGATGAGCATCCACGCGCCCCGGATCATCACCGTGAAGATCCCCGTCGACAAGATCGGCGAGGTCATCGGCCCCAAGGGCAAGGTGATCAACCAGATCCAGGACGACACCGGCGCCTCGTTGAGCATCGAGGACGACGGCACCATCTACATCGGTGCCATCAACGGTGAGGCCGCCGAGGCCGCTCGCCAGGCGGTCAACGCGATCGCCAACCCGACGATGCCCGAGGTCGGCGAGCGCTACCTCGGCACCGTCGTCAAGACGACCAACTTCGGTGCGTTCGTCTCGCTGCTCCCGGGCAAGGACGGCCTGCTGCACATCAGCAAGCTGCGTCCGCTGGCCGGCGGCAAGCGCGTCGAGGCCGTCGAGGACGTCCTGTCGGTGGGCCAGAAGATCCAGGTCCAGATCGCCGAGATCGACGACCGCGGCAAGCTGTCGCTGGTCCCGGTCGTGGAGGACGGTGGCTCGGAGGAGTCCGCCGAGGGCTCCGAGGACGCGGCCGAGTAACTTGGTCGCCTCTGCTCAGCAGAAGCCCGGGACGACCCGCACGCTCCTGGTCGAGAAGGACGCCGGCGGATCCGTGGTCTCCACGGTCCGCCGGACCGTCCTCCCCGGCGGGCTGCGGGTCGTCACCGAGGCGATGGCCGGCGTCCGGTCGGCCAGCATCGGGGTGTGGGTGGGCATCGGCTCGCGCGACGAGTCGCCCACCCTGCACGGTGCCTCGCACTTCCTGGAGCACCTGCTCTTCAAGGGCACCCCGACCCGTTCGGCGATGGACATCTCCGTCTCGCTGGACGCCGTGGGCGGCGAGTTCAACGCGTTCACCGCCAAGGAGTACACCTGCTTCCACGCCCGGGTGCTCGACGTGGACCTGCCGCTCGCGGTCGACGTGCTCGGCGACATGATCACCTCCTCGGTGATCAGCGCCGCCGACGTCGAGGCCGAGCGCGAGGTGATCCTCGACGAGATCGCCATGCACGACGACGACCCCGAGGACGTCGTGTCCAACCTGTACGCCGAGACCGCCTGGGGCACCTCGGCGCTGGGACGGCCGATCGCCGGCACCCACGACTCGATCACCGGGCTGACCCGGGCCCAGATCACCCGCTTCTACCGGAGCACCTACCGGCCGGAGAACATGGTGGTCGCGGTCGCCGGCAACGTCGACCACGCCGCCGTCGTACGCCAGGTGCGCAAGGCGTTCTCCCGGGCCAGCTTCCTGGCCGACCCCGCCGCGCGCCCCGCCCCGGTCCGGCGCGGGGCCCGGTTCCGGCGGGCTGCGGTCGGGAACGCCTTCGTCTCACGCCCCTTCGAGCAGGTCAACGTGGTGCTCGGCGTCAACGCGCTGGCCCGCAACGACGACCGTCGCTACGCCCTCGGGGTGCTCAACGCGGCGCTGGGCGGAGGCCCGTCGTCGCGGCTGTTCCAGGAGGTCCGCGAGCAGCGCGGGCTGGCCTACTCGGTCTACTCCTACGCCGCCCACTACGCCGACGCCGGAGCGTTCTGCGTCGGCGCGGGCTGCGTGCCCGGCAAGCTCGACGAGCTGCTGAGGGTGGTCCGCTCCGAGCTGCACCGCCTCGCCGAGGACGGGATCTCCGCCGAGGAGCTGGTCCGCGGCCAGGGACAGCTGCGCGGCGGGCTGGTGCTGGGGCTCGAGGACTCCGCAGCCCGGATGTCGCGGATCGCCAAGGCCGAGCTGCTCTACGACGAGCTGCCCGGCATCGACGAGATCGTCGACCGGATCGACGCGGTCACCCTCGACGACGTCCAGGCGCTGGCGCGCTCGCTCTTCCGGCAGCCCGAGACGCTGGCCATCGTCGGTCCCGCGGGCTCCGGCCGCTGAGCCGGGTGACCGGCGCCGCCCCCGCGGCGACTAGGGTTCGTGCCGTGAGTGCGATGAAGGTGGGCGTCCTCGGCGCGCGCGGCAAGGTCGGTCGGGAGGTCTGCGCTGCAGTCTCCGCCGCCGAGGACCTCGAGCTGGTCGCCGAGGTCGACCTGGGGGACGACCTGGAGTCCCTGGTCTCCGCCGGGGCGCAGGCGGTCGTCGACTTCACCCACCCCGACGTCGTGATGGGCAACCTCGACTTCTGCATCCGCCACGGCATCCACGCGGTCGTCGGCACCACCGGCTTCGACGAGGCCCGGCTCGCGGTCCTGCGCGAGACCCTGGCCGGTGTACCCGACACCGGCGTGCTGATCGCCCCGAACTTCTCCATCGGCGCCATCCTGATGATGCGCTTCGCCGTCGAGGCCGCCCCGTTCTTCGAGTCCGTCGAGATCGTCGAGCTGCACCACCCCGACAAGGCCGACGCCCCCTCGGGGACCGCGCGACGGACCGCCGAGCTGGTCGCCGCAGCGCGCCGCGAGGCCGGCTCGGCCCCCATCCCGGACGCGACCTCCACCGGTCTGGAGGGCGCCCGCGGGGCCGACGTCGACGGCATCCGGGTGCACGGGCTGCGGGTGCGCGGGCTGGTCGCGCACCAGGAGGTCGTTCTCGGCGGCCTGGGGGAGACCCTCACGATCCGGCACGACTCGCTGGACCGGGTCTCGTTCACCCCCGGCGTCCTGCGCGGGCTGCGCAGCATCGCCGACCACCCCGGGCTCACCGTGGGCCTGGAGCACTTCCTCGGCCTGGGCTGAGCGGTGCGCACCAAGGTCCTCATCGGTCTGCTCGTCGTCGCGGTCGTCTTCTACTCCTACGCCATCGGCCTGCGCGGCGTCCTGCTGCTGCGGCACGGCGGCGTGGTCGGGGTCCTGCTCGGGCTGGCCCTGCTGGTGATGCCGTTCCTGGGGCTCTTCCTCGTCGTCAAGGAGCTGCAGTTCGGCCGTGCCTCCCAGCAGCTCGCCGACCAGCTCGAGCGCGAGGGCCGGCTGGTCGTCGACGACCTGCCGCGGCGCCCCTCCGGCCGGGTCGAGCGCGGCGCCGCCGACGCCCTCTTCGCGCGGATCCGCACCGAGGTGGACGCGGACCCCGACGACTGGCGCGGCTGGTACCGGCTCGCCGTGGCGTACGACGCCGCCGGCGACCGCACCCGCGCGCGCGGCGCCACCCGGGCGGCCATCGCGCGCTGGAAGGCTGCGCCGGGCCGATGACCGTCGAGCTGCTCGACCAGGAGACCGCCCGCATCCTCCGGGCCGCGCCGTACACCTACGCGCACGTCGGGGCGACCGGGGGCGACCCTCCGGCGGACCACCGCTGGTTCTCCCGGACCGCGGTGGTGGGACGCGACCTCGACGCCGCCGCAGCCGACCTCTTCGCCTGGCGGGTCCAGGAGCGGTCCGGGCTGCGGGTGTGGACCTCAGAGCTGCCCCTGACCGCGGGCACCGTCGTGCTGATGCGGCTGGGCCCCGGCCGGGCCTCGATCCGGATCCCGTGCCGGGTCCTCGAGGTGATCGAGGAGGAGGAGGTGCGCGGGTTCTCCTACGGCACGCTGCCCGGACACCCGGAGAGCGGCGAGGAGCGCTTCGTGCTGCACCGCGACGCCGACGGCGCGGTGTGGTTCACCGTCACCGCGTTCTCCCAGCGCGCCTCCCGGCTCGCCCGGGCCGGAGGTCCGCTGACCGCGCGCTTCCAGGACCTGATGACCCGGCGCTACCTGCGCGCGCTGCGCAGCGCCTGACCCGGCGCCCTGACCCGGACGCCTGACGCGGCAGGGGTCCTCAGCCCGAGAGCGACCCCGGGTCGGAGGGCACGTCGACGGCGTGCCGGCGCAGCGCCTCGAGCGGCACGATCCGCAGGACCGCCTCGTTGGTGGAGGCGAGCACCACCGGGGCGGCCGCCCCGTCGTCGTAGGCGCGCGCCCAGTTGGTGGCGGTCACGCACCACCGGTCGCCGGGGACCAGCCCGGGGAAGCGGTACTGCGGCATCGGGGTCGACAGGTCGTTGCCGATGCTGCGCTGGTGCTCGAGGAACTCGGCGGTGACGACCGCACAGATGGTGTGGCTGCCCTGGTCGGCGGGTCCGGTGCTGCAGCACCCGTCGCGGAAGAAGCCGGTCAGCGGGTCGGTGCCGCACGGTTCGAGGGCCTCGCCCAGCACGTTGCGTTCGCTCACCCGCCCAGCATGGCCCACCGCCGCCGCGGCAGGGAGCCCCACCGGGGCGTGGCGCTCAGAGCAGCCGGACACCGGCGGCGACGCCGGCCGCGACGGCGACCACGACCAGGAACGGGGCCCGCAGCAGCAGGGCGACCAGGGCGGCCCCCAGCCCGAGCAGCCGGGCGTCGACGCTGAGGGACTGGCCGTCGGCCAGCACCTGCACGCCGATCAGCGCCGAGAGCAGTGCCACCGGGAGCAGGTCCGCGACCCGCTCCATCACCGGGTGCTCCAGGACCGAGGGCGGCACCGAGAGGCCCGCCAGCTTGAGCAGGTAGCAGCCGACCCCGGCCACCGCGATCGCCAGCCACGTCACGGGTGCAACCCTCCGCCCGGCAGGTCGTCGACCTCGGGCACCTCGGACGGGTCGGCGCGGCCACGGGTCAGCACCCCTGCCACGACGGCGACGACCCCAGCGGCCAGCACCGGGAAGCCCGCCGCGGTGACCGGGACCAGCCCGAGCGCGACGGCGACCGCGAGCAGCCCCACCACCCGGTTGGTGGTGCTGCCCAGCCGCGGCCACAGCAGCGCGAGGAACGCGCCCCCGACGGCCGCGTCGAGGCCGTAGGTGCGGGGGTCGCCCAGCGAGGTGCCGGCCACCGCCCCGACGAGCGTGGCCAGGTTCCAGAGCACGAAGACCGAGACTCCCGCGGAGAGGAAGCCGGTGCGGGCGTCCTCGGTGTCGCCCCGGTTGACCGACATCGCGGTGGACTCGTCGATCACCAGGTGGGCGGCCGCCGCACGGCGCCACCCGGTCCAGGCCAGCAGCGGGGCGAGCCGCAGCCCGTAGAGCCCGTTGCGGACGCCGAGCAGGAGGGCGGTGGCCGCGCCGGACAGGGCCGCGCCGCCGGAGGCGACCACGCCGACCAGCGCGAACTGGGAGGCGCCGGTGAAGACCAGCAGCGACAGGGCGCAGCTCTGCAGCACCGACAGCCCGGCGGTCACCGCGATCGCCCCGAACGACAGCCCGTAGGCACCGGTGGCCAGCCCGACCGCGACCCCGTCGCGGACGATCCCCCGTCGCGGCTCGACGCTCATCGGCCGACGCCCACGCCCGGGCCGACGCCTGGACGCACGGCTAGTCCTCGGTGAGGTCGGTGTGCAGCCGGACCTGCTTGACCCGGACGGTGCCGTCGCCGTGCAGGTCGAGCTCGCGATGCGCTCCGTCGGCGCCCCAGCCCGACGCGTCCAGGAACGCGCGCAGCACGTCGTCCTCGGTGGTCAGCCAGAGGGTCGCGCGCCGGAACCGGTCCGCGCGCAGGGTGTCCACCGCAGCGTGCAGCAGCCGCGACCCGTGGCCCTGGCGGCCGTGGTCGGGGTGCACGACGAGCTCGCTGACCTCGCCGTCGAGGACCGCGTCGGCGTCGGGGTCGGGGGAGGGCGCCGTCACGGCGAACCCTCGGACGGTGTTGCGCTCCAGCGCGACCAGGACCCGGTTGCGGGCGTCGGTGGGACGGGTCAGGGCGGCATGCCAGGCCTCCGCGAAGGCCTCCGGCTCGAAGGAGTCGAGCACCTCCTCGGGCAGCAGGCCGGCGTACTGCCGTCGCCAGGCCGCCACCTGCACCGCCGCGATCCCCGGGGCGTCGTCGGCCCACCCGACCCGGACGGAGACGTCGGCGGTGGGGGAGCCTGCGGGTCGCGGGGAGTCGGTCATGAGCGCCATTCTCCCCGGTCGGCCGCACCACCCCACCCCGACCCGTCCACCCGGCCCGTCGACCTGGCCCGACTCCCGCCCATCCCGGCGCTGCACCGACCCGACCGGCCCCCGCGGCGGCTAGGCTGGCCCGCGTGCAGCAGTACCTGGACCTCGTGACCCGCATCCTCGACGAGGGCGTCGCCAAGGGCGACCGCACCGGCACCGGGACGCTCAGCGTCTTCGGGCACCAGATGCGCTTCGACCTCACCCAGGGCTTCCCGCTGGTGACCACCAAGAAGGTGCACACCCGCTCGGTCTTCGCCGAGCTGCTGTGGTTCCTGCGGGGCGACACCAACGTGAAGTGGCTGCAGGACCGGGGCGTGACCATCTGGGACGAGTGGGCCGACGAGAACGGCGACCTCGGCCCCGTCTACGGCTACCAGTGGCGCTCCTGGCCCACCCCCGACGGCCGCCACGTCGACCAGATCGCCGCCGTGGTCGAGAGCCTGCGCACCAACCCCGACTCGCGCCGGCACATCGTCTCGGCCTGGAACGTCGCCGACGTCGACGACATGGCGCTGCCCCCGTGCCACACGATGTTCCAGTTCTACGTCGCGCCCGCCGCCAGCGACTCCTCCTCGGGCAGGGGCCGGCTCAGCTGCCAGCTCTACCAGCGCTCCGCGGACGTCTTCCTCGGGGTGCCGTTCAACATCGCGTCGTACGCCCTGCTGACGCACATGGTCGCCCAGGTCTGCGACCTGGAGGTCGGCGACTTCGTGCACACGCTGGGCGACGCGCACCTCTACTCCAACCACCTCGACCAGGCCCGCCTCCAGCTCACCCGCGACCCGAGGCCGCTCCCGACCCTCTGGCTCGACCCGGGGGTGCGCACCATCGACGGGTTCGACCTCGAGCACGTCCGCGTCGACGGCTACGACCCGCACCCGGTGATCAAGGCCCCGATCGCGGTCTGAGGTGACCCCCGCAGGCAAGACGGTGGCCCTGGTCGCCGCGGTGGCACGCAACGGCGTGATCGGCGACGGGCCGGACATCCCCTGGCGGGTGCCCGGCGAGCAGGCCGAGTTCAAGCGGATCACCTGGGGTCACGTGCTGGTGATGGGCCGTACGACGTACGAGTCCATCGGGCGACCGCTCCCGGGCCGCAGCACGGTGGTGCTCACCCGCGACCCCGGCTGGAGCGCGGAGGGCGTGGTCGTCGCCCTCGACGTGGCCGCCGCGCTCGCGGCCGCCGACGACCTCCCGGGCGCGGTCATGGTGGCCGGCGGGGGCGAGGTCTACCGGGCGATGCTGCCGCACGCCGACGAGGCGTGGATCAGCGAGATCGACCAGGAGCCCGCGGGTGACGTGCACTTCCCGGAGCTGGGGTCGGCGTGGCGGGAGCAGTCGCGCGAGCCGCGCGAGGGCTACGACCTGGTTCACCTGACCCGCGCCGGGTGACGCCCGCCCCCGCCGTACGGCGTCGCCGGGCCGCGGGACGTCACCCGGGTCGAGCCGGTCAGGCCTCGGTGGCCTCGGTCAGCGGGGCCGGGGACTCGCCGTTGCCGAAGAGGCCGGCGTAGCTGCCGCCGGCGATGAGGGCGCCGAGCACCGGGGCCACGATGAACAGCCACACCTGGGAGATCGCGTCGCCCCCGGCGAACAGGGCCGGGCCGATCGAGCGCGCCGGGTTCACCGAGGTGTTCGAGACCGGGATCGAGACCAGGTGGATCAGGGTCAGGCCCAGGCCGATGGCGATCGGGGCGAAGCCCTTCGGGGCCCGGGTGTCGGTCGAGCCCAGGATGATGTAGAGGAAGAACGCGGTCATCACGACCTCGCAGACGAGCACCGCGAGCAGCGAGTACCCGCCCGGGGAGTGGTCGCCGTACCCGTTGGTGGCGAAGCCGCTGTCGGAGGCGCTGAACCCGTCGACGCCGTTGGCGATCACGAAGAGCACCGTCGCGGCCGCGATCGCGCCGACGACCTGCGTGACGATGTAGGCCGGAGCGTCCTTCCAGTCGAAGCGCTTCGCGGTGGCCAGGCCGATCGTCACGGCCGGGTTGAAGTGACCACCTGAGACGTGGCCGACGGCGTAGGCCATCGACAGCACGGTCAGGCCGAAGGCGAGCGCGACACCGGCGAAGCCGATGCCCACGTCGGGGACGCCCGCGGCGAGCACGGCGCTGCCGCAGCCCGCGAAGACGAGCCAGAACGTGCCGAACAGCTCTGCGGCGAGTCGTTGAGGCATGGTGTGCATGAGGAGCTCCTAGTCTCCAGGGGGCGAGAGCCGCGCCCCGGACTCGATCCGGGTGCCAGGGACGCTTACCGATAGCCTGGCCCCATGAGTGCCCCCCTGCCCAGAACCGGCCCCTTCGGGCGTGTCCTGACTGCGATGGTGACGGCGTTCCACGACGACGGCTCGGTGGACCTCGACGGGACCGCCGCCGTGGCGGCCCACCTGGTCGAGCACGGCAACGACGGCCTGGTCGTCTCGGGCACGACGGGCGAGGCGCCCACCACCAGTACCGAGGAGGACGGCCGCATCCTGGCGGCCGTGATCGAGGCGGTCGGCGACCGGGCCACGGTCGTGGCCGGGGTCGGCACCAACAACACGGCGCACTCCGTCGAGCTGGCCGAGCAGGCCGCCAAGCTCGGCGCCGACGGTCTGCTGATCGTGACGCCGTACTACAACAAGCCCACCCAGGACGGCGTGCTCGCGCACTTCCGGGCGGTCACCGCGGCCGGCGACCTGCCCGTGATGCTCTACGACATCCCGGGCAGGGCCGGCATCGCCATCGCCCCGGACACCTACGCCCGCATCGCCGAGGACTCCCGGGTCGTCGCGGTCAAGGACGCGGTCGGCGACCTCTACCGCGGCACCAGGATCATGCGCGAGACGGGGCTGGCCTTCTACTCCGGCGACGACGTGCTCAACCTGGGCTGGCTCACGCACGGCGGCTGCGGCGTGGTCTCGGTGGTCGCCCACGTCGCGGGCCGTCAGTACGCCGCGATGCACGACGCGGTGGCGCGCGGTGACCTCGCCGCGGCGTACGGTATCTACGAGTCCCTGGTCCCGGTGGTCGAGGCCGTGATGGGCCGGGTCCCCGGCGCGATGAGCGCGAAGGCGGCCATGCAGCTGCTCGGGGTGCTCGACAACCGCAACGTGCGCCTCCCGCTGGTGCCCGCGTCCGACGAGGACGTGGCCGTGCTGCGGGCGGCGATGTCCGATCTGGGTCTGCTGGGGGAGAACGCATGAGCCATCCACACTTCGAGCTCACCGAGGTGGGCCCGCTCGCCGACGACGCCCTGCGGATCATCCCGCTCGGCGGGCTCGGCGAGGTCGGTCGCAACATGACCGTCTTCGAGCACGCCGGTCGGCTGCTGATCGTGGACTGCGGGGTGCTCTTCCCCGAGGAGAACCACCCGGGCGTCGACCTGATCCTGCCCGACTTCGAGCCGATCCGGGACCGGCTCGACCAGGTCGAGGCGCTCGTGCTGACCCACGGCCACGAGGACCACATCGGCGCGACGCCGTACCTGCTCCGCGAGCGGCAGGACATCCCGCTGGTGGGATCCAAGCTGACCCTGGCGCTGCTGCGCAGCAAGCTGCAGGAGCACCGGCTGAAGGAGACCGCCCAGTACGTCGTCACCGAGGGCGAGACGATCACCTTCGGCCCCTTCGAGCTCGAGTTCGTCGCGGTCAACCACTCGATCCCCGACGCGCTCGCGGTCGCGATCCGCACCCGGGCCGGGCTGGTGCTGCACACCGGCGACTTCAAGATGGACCAGATCCCGCTCGACGGTCGGATCACCGACCTGCGCGCCTTCGCCCGCCTCGGCGAGGAGGGCGTGGACCTCTTCATGACCGACTCCACCAACGCCGAGGTGCCGGGCTTCACCACCTCCGAGGTCGAGATCGGGCCGGTCATCGACCGGGTCTTCCACAAGAGCGACGGCCGGATCATCGTGGCCTGCTTCGCCTCGCACGTGCACCGCGTCCAGCAGGTCCTCGACGCCGCGGTCGCACACGACCGCAAGGTGGCCTATGTCGGCCGCTCGATGATCCGCAACATGAACGTCGCCCGCGAGCTCGGCTACCTGCGCGTGCCCGAGGGCACCCTGGTCGACACCAAGGAGATCGGCAGCTACCCGCCCGAGCGGACCGTGCTGATCTCGACCGGGTCGCAGGGCGAGCCGCTGTCCGCGCTGAGCCGGATCGCCCAGCGCAACCACAACTTCGTGCACATCGACGAGAACGACACGGTCGTGCTCGCCTCGTCGCTGATCCCGGGCAACGAGAACGCCGTCTACCGGGTGATCAACGGGCTGGCGCGCTGGGGGGCCAAGGTCGTGCACAAGGGCAACGCCCTGGTGCACGTGTCCGGGCACGCCAGCGCCGGCGAGCTCCTCTACTGCTACAACATCGTCAAGCCCAAGAACGTGCTGCCGGTGCACGGCGAGATCCGGCACATGCAGGCCAACGCAGCCCTGGCCAAGCTCACCGGCGTGCCGGACGAGAACGTCGTCATCGCCGAGGACGGCGTGGTCGTCGACCTGGTGGACGGCAAGATCTCGATCGCAGGCAAGGTCGACTGCGGCTACGTCTTCGTCGACGGCCAGTCGGTCGGCGACATCACCGAGGCCGACCTGAAGGACCGTCGCATCCTCGGCGAGGAGGGCTTCATCTCGGTCATCGTGGTGGTCGACTCGGTCACCGGGAAGGTCGTCGCCGGACCCGAGATCCACGCCCGCGGGTTCGCCGAGACCGACGACGTCTTCGAGGAGATCAAGCAGCCCATCGTCGACGCGCTCGACGCCGTGCTGCGCGAGGGCACCAGCGACGCCCACCAGCTCCAGCAGACGATCCGACGCGTGATCGGCCGGTGGGTCAGCAACACCCACCGCCGGCGCCCGATGATCATCCCGGTCGTCGTCGAGGCCTGAGCGCCCGGCGGCCGGTCGGCCGGTCGGCCGCGGCGAGACCGGAACTCACCGACCTTGGACCCTGGCAGTCCCCGCCCGGCGAGCCCGAACCTGAC
This sequence comes from Marmoricola sp., assembly GCA_044227235.1. Lineage (GTDB taxonomy): Bacteria > Actinomycetota > Actinomycetes > Propionibacteriales > Nocardioidaceae > Marmoricola_A. The sequence goes on from JBGAFN010000002.1 coordinate 174,829, forward strand.
GGGGTGAACACGTCCTCGGACACCCGGTCCGACGCGCGCCTCGGCTTCAGCGACCCGGACCTCCTGTCCGCCTCGCGGCGATGCGCGACGACGAGCTCGACCTGCTCGACTTCGGGGTGATCGTGGGGGACCTCGACCACCGCGTGGTCGCCTACAACGCCTACGAGTCCGCCCGGGCCGGCATCAGCCCCGAGCGGGTGCTCGGGCGGCACCTGTTCGACGAGGTCGCACCGTGCACCAACAACTACCTCGTCTCGCAGCGCTACGTCGACGCCCTCGAGCTCGGCCAGGACCTCGACGAGGAGCTCGACTACGTCTTCACGCTGCGGATGGCCCCGACCCCGGTGCGACTGCGGCTGCTGGCCGGTCCCGCATCGGCCCGGGTGTTCCTCCTGGTGCGCCCCCGATGATGGTCGAGACCGAGCTCGAGGAGCTCCTCCAGTTCTTCTACCTCAGCCCGGTCGGACTGGTCGAGACCGACGACCGCGGCCAGGTGCAGAAGATCAACCCGATGGCCGTCCGGCTGCTGGCACCGCTGGGCGACGCCGTGACGACCAACCGGATGAGCTCGCTCCTGCCGCTCCTCGAGGTGGTGGCACCCGGGCTCGTCGAGACCGTCCGGGACTGCCCCACCGAGCGGGGGGCGCTGGCGCGGGACCGGCGCTTCCTGGCCTGCACCCACCGGGCCCAGGACCTCTGGGTCGAGCTGCGCGCCGTCCGGATCGACCGGGACCGGGTGATGTTCGTCGTGCTCGACTGCACCGAGGAGCAGCGGCGCGCGACGCGCGAGCTGCGGCACGCGCGCGAGATGAACGACGACGTGGTGCAGGCCGTCGTGGCGGCCGAGATGGCACTGGACATGGGCCGGGTGGAGGACGCGCAGCGGCTGCTCGCGGACGCGTCGCGCCGGGCTCGCCGGTGGGTGGGGGAGATGCTGCGCGCGGCCGGACCGACCCGGGACGGCGACCTGGTCCGCACCTATCCGAGCAGCGCTCCGCTGCCCGGCCGACAGGCGGTCGGCCCCCTCGCCGGGGAGCCCTGATGCGGATCCTGATCGCCGACGACAACGAGGACCTGCGCATGCTGCTCTCCCTCCTGGTGGAGAGCCACGACCCCGGCTGGACCGTGGCCGGGGTGGCCGGCAACGGTCGGGAGGCCGTCGAGGTCGCCCGGGCGACTGCGCCCGACGTGGTGCTGCTCGACCTGTCGATGCCCGTCATGGACGGCCTGGAGGCGCTGCCGCTGCTGCGCGACGCCGCCCCCGACGCGACCCTGGTGATGCTCAGCGCCTTCCCGACCCAGGTGATGCTCGACGCCGCGTCGGCCCGGGGTGCCGACGGCTACCTGGACAAGGGCGAGGTCGCCCGGGGCCTGATCGCCGGCGTCGAGGCGATCGTGGCGCAGCGGCAGTCCCGATCCGCCTGAGGGCCAGCGGGTCCCCGACCCGTGGCGTCGTCAGGCCGAGGTGGTCGTCAGCACCCGACGAGCGGGCCGGTCCGCGTGGGCATGCGGCCGCAGCCTGACCATCAGCAGGTACGCCGCGCCGGCGGTCAGGGTCGAGGTGAGCACCGACACGTCCAGGTCGCCCAGGGACGCCGCCACCGGGCCGACGAAGGTCTGTGTGGAGTTGGACAGCACGCCCACCACGCCTCCGAGGGCCCAGGCCACCGTGGCGTCGATGTTCCAGCCGTGGCTGTACCAGTAGGCACCGCCGGTGCCACGACGGTTGAAGACCTGCAGGCTCGGCTCGTCGAAGTGACCCCGGGTCTGCCAGAACCCGATCAGCGTGATGGTCGCCCAGGGGGTGGCCAGCGAGGTGGCGGCGACCGCGAACGTGGTCACGGAGGTCTCCGCGTCCCACACGAACCGCCCGAGGAAGACGAGCACCGTCGCAAGCGCGGCGACCAGGGAGGTCGACTGGACGCGGGTCAGCCGGGGCAGGATCGCGTCGAGGTCCAGGCCCATGCTGTAGAGGTTCACGCCGCCCTGGCCGAGGCTCCCGACGAACCCGGTGGCGAGGATCGGCAGCAGGAGCCACGACGGCGCAGCCGCGACGAGACCGCCGACGATGCTGTCGGGGTCGAAGGCGGCGACCGAGACGAACGCACCGAACAGGGTGGGCACGGCCAGTCCGACGAACATCCCCAGCCAGGTGGCGCCCAGCAGCCGCGTGCGGGAGACGCGCTGGGGCGAGATGTAGCGGGTCCAGTCGCCGAGCATCGTCACGTAGCTGACCGGGCCGGCGATGCCGGCCGAGATCGCGGCCAGCAGCCAGGTCGGCCAGTAGGAGCCGAGCGCGTAGGCGTTGGGGGTGCCGGCGTACGACGCGTCGAAGCGGCCGGCGAGGGCGACCACGGTCAGCACCATGGTCAGCCCCACGACGGGGACGATGAGCTTGTTGAGACCGAGCAGCCACCGGAAGCCGTAGATCGCGACGACGGCGACCAGCCCGGCGATGGCGGCGTAGCCGATCGCGAGCTCGACGTCGGTCGGAGTGAAGCCCACCGCCCGCGCCAGGCCCTCGACGGCGGCGTCGCCTCCGGTCCACACCGTCAGGGCCAGGTAGACCAGCGTCAGCAGCAGCCCGATCACCGAGGCGATCAACCGCCCGCGCACCCCGAAGTAGGCGCCGCTGGACACCGAGTTGTTGGTCCCCGAGCGGTAGCCGAGGAGGGCGAGCGGCGTGACGGCTGTCGTGCCGACCAGCGTGCCCACGAGGATCGCGCTGACCGACGACCACCAGCTCAGGCCGGCGACGACGGCGAGCCAGCCGAACACCATGACGGACAGGGACAGGTTCGCGCCCACGAGGAAGACGACCAGGTCGCGGGGACCGGCCAGCCGCTCGTGCTCGGGGATGGTGTCGACGCCGTGCTGCTCGGGCCCGTGCTGATCGGGGCCGGCGGTCGCGTGGGTGTCCATGGGGTCCTCCCGGGAGTGTCCCTGGAGGCTAGCCCGAGTTAGAACGCTAGTCTAGAGTGACGTTCTAACACGGGGTGGAGGAGGGCGGATGCCTGCAGGCGGACCAGACCGGTCGACGGTGCGGCGACCGGGCCGGGCGAAGGTCATGAAGGCGGCGCGCGAGACCGTGGCCGCGGTGGGGCCGGACCGGGTCACGGTGAAGCTCATCGCCGATCGCGCCGGCATGAGCACCGGTCACGTCATGTACTACTTCGGGCGTCGCGAGCGCATCCTGGTCGACGTCCTGCTCGCCAGCGAGGCCGAGCTCTGCCAGGAGCTCGAGGGCCGCCTCGCCCGGGCCGCCGGCCCCGTCGAGGCCGCGGAGCGCTTCGTCCGGCTCTACCTCCCGACCGGCCCCGACGACGTCCGCTGGAAGCTCTGGGCGCAGCTGATCGCCAGTCCGCCCACGGACCCCCCGACCCGGCGAGTGCTCGCCGACGTGCTCGCCGGCTGGTCGGCGGCCCTGGAGCAGGTGGTCGCCCGCGGCGTCGGCGCGGGCGCCTTCGTGTGCGACGACCCGGCCGAGCTCGGCTACCGGTTCTGCCGCACCATGGACGGGCTGGCACTGGAGATCCTGATGGGCACGCCGGGAAGGACCCGGGCCTGGGCGGTCCGGTTCGCCCTGACCGCGCTCACCCGGGAGCTCGCCGTCTGAGTGGGCCTCACACTGCGAGGTGGGGCACCTCGGCCTCGACGCGCCGCCGCGGCACCACCTCGACCAGCAGCATCGCGGTCAGCACGAGGCCGCCCCCGAGCAGCATCCGGGCGGTGGCCTCCTCCCCGCCGAGGAGCACGGCGAACGTGGCCGCGAACACCGGCTCCATGCTCATGATGATCGCGCTCCGGGTCGGCGGCAGGTGCGCCTGTGCCCACGTCTGGCCGGCCACGGCGAGCGCCGCCGCGAAGACGGCCATGTAGAGCACGCTGAGCCAGTCGCCGGTCGTCGCGGGCAGGACGATGCCGTCGGGGACGGTCGCCAGGAAGCAGATCACGGTGATCGTGCCGAGCTGCACGACCGACATCCCCATCGCCTCCTCGGCGGTGCTCCACGCGCCGAGCCCGACGATGTGCAGGGCGTAGAGCACCGCGGCGAGCAGCGTGATCGCCTCACCCGGGCCGACGCTGAAGCCGCTGAGCGTGAGCACCCCGAGGCCGGTGACGGCCAGCGCGACCGCCGCCCAGGTGAGGGCGCCGATGCGCTGCCGGAGCAGGACGGCGGCCAGCAACGGCGTGCACACGACGTACATCCCGGTGATGAAGCCCGAGACGCTGGCGGGCGTGCGGGCCAGGCCGGCGGTCTGCAGGATCTGGGCCACGCCGTACAGGCCGCCCAGGACCAGGGCGTGCCGGCGGGCCGCGCTGCTGGTGGCGGCGAGCGCGCGCGGGAAGAGGGCCGCGAGCGCCACCGTCGCGATCGCGAAGCGCACCGCCAGGAAGTCCAGCACCGGCACCCGGTCGAGCAGGTCCTTGATCAGGAAGAAGGTGCTGCCCCAGCACGCGGTCAGGGCCAGCAGCGCCAGTGTCGCGAGCAGGGTGGTCCGGCGTTCGGCTGCGGGACGCCCGCTCACGTCGGCGTCCTCTCGCCCCGGCCCGCCGCGGCCCGGGCACGCAGCTGCTTGAGCAGCGGGATGCCGGCGTCGCCGGCGTCGCGGGACCCCGGGGTCTCCAGCACGAAGGGCACGCCCACCGTCGCCGGGTGCGCCACCAGCTCGGCGAACGCGCCGATGCCGATGTGGCCCTCGCCGATCCGCTCGTGCCGGTCCTTGCCTGCCCCGCGGACGTCCTTCGAGTCGTTGGCGTGGACGAGGCGGAGCCGGCCCTCGCCGGCCACCGCCACCAACCGGTCGACGGTGTCCGTGGTCCCGCCGGGCTCGTCGAGGGGCTCACCGGCGGCGAAGACGTGGCAGGTGTCCAAGCAGATCCCCGCCCGCGGGTGGTCGTCCAGGGCGGCGAGGTAGGGCTCGAGGTCGGCGACCGTGCCGCACAGGGAACGCCCCTGGCCCGCGGTCGGCTCCAGCAGCAGCCACGGGTCGGCCTCGCCGAGGCCGTCGAGCAGAGGCAGCAGCCCGGCGCGGACCTGCCGCAGCGCCGCGTCGTACATGCCGTCGTCGACGCACGAGCCGGTGTGCACCACGACGCCCTCGGCTCCGAGCTCGCGGGCCCGGCGCAGCTGGTGCGCGACCGAGGCCACCGAGCGGTCGTACGTCGCCGGGGTCGGGCTGCCGAGGTTGACCAGGTACGGCGCGTGCACGAAGACGCGGGTGCCGGACTCCTCGCAGGCGGACCGGAAGGCACGGTCGCCGACCGGGTCGCCGGCCGACGGCGCCCAGCCGCGGGGGTTGCCGGCGAAGACCTGGAGCACCTCCGCGCCGATCAGGCGACCCTGCGCGAACGCGCCCGCGACCAGGCCCCTGCCCACCTGCACGTGGGTGCCCACCGGGTTGCGCAGGGCAGGGTCGAGCTCGGTCAGGGCGGTGGGCACGGGGTCCAGCGTAGGTGTCAGGGGATCGCCCGGAAGAACCGGAGCGTGGCGCCGTAGTAGCGGTCGGTGGTGCCGAGGTCCTCCATCCCCAGCCGCGCGCAGACCGCGGTCGAGCGGTCGTTGTCGGGGCGGACCACCGCGAACACCTCCGCCAGCCCGCGCTCCCACGCCCGGTCCAGGACGCCGCGCGCGGCCTCCGTCGCGAACCCGTGACCCCAGCTGTCGGGGTGGAGGTGCCAGCCGACCTCGTACTCGCCGTCGCCATCGGGCAGCGGGACGAGCAGCACGGTCCCGGTGACCACCCCGGTGTCGCGACGCTCCGCGGCCCACAGCCCGCCGACGGGCTCCGCGGCGTTGACGGCGGCCCAGCGCTCGACCATCGCCCGCGCCCGGTCGCGCTCCTCCAGGGGCTGCGGGTCGGCGCCCAGCCAGCGCATGACCTCCCAGCGGGAGTAGAGGTCGAACGCGCGGTCCACCTCGTCGGTCGTCCAGTCGCGCAGCACCAGCCGCTCGGTGGTGAGCGCGGGCCCGGAGGGGACGTCAGACGACATAGATGGTGACGGTACTGCCCTTCGGGACGACCTCGTCGGAACCCGGGCTCTGCCGGGCCACCCGGTCCAGCCCGATGTAGAACTGCGTGCGCACCACCGAGACCTTGAGCCCGAGGGAGGCCAGCTCCGAGGTGGCGTCGCTGACGCTCTTGGCCTGCAGGTCGGGGACCTGGACCAGGACCGGGCCCTTGGAGACGACCAGGGTCACGGTGTCGTCCTTGAAGCCCTTGCCGCTGTCGGGGTCCTGGGAGATGACGTCGCCCTTGTCGACGGTGTCGCTGTTCTCCTCGGACCTCTCGACCGTGAAGCCGAGCTCGGTGAGCCGGGCCTCGGCCCGCTCGGCGCTCTTGCCGGTGAAGTCGGGGATCCTGATCGGCTTGGGCCCCTTGCTGACGACCACGTCGACCGGGGTGTCACGGCGTAGCTCGGTGCCGGCCGAGGGGGAGGCCGAGACGACGACGCCGTCGGGGACCTGCTCGTCGTACTTCTCGGTGACCTCGCCGACGGTGAGGTTGTTCTCCTCCAGCAGGCCGGCGACCTCGGTGAACTTCACCCCGCGGAGCTTGGGCACCTCGTAGCGCTCGGGGCCCTTGGAGACCACCGCCTTGACGGTGCCGCTCTCCAGGATCCGCGAGCCGGCCCCGGGGTCGGTGCTGATGACCGAGCCCGCGGTCACCGTCTCGGAGAACTCCTCCTTGGCCACGGTGAAGCCCAGCCCGGCCTTCTCGACCTTCGCCCTCGCGTCGCTCACGCTGAGGTTGATCACCCCGGGGGTCGAGGTGTAGCGCCCGACGCCGAGGTACCAGCCGCCGTACGCCGCCAGGGCGACCAGGACGGCCAGCAGGGTCAGGAGCACCAGGCCGCGCCGGCTCCGGCGCGACCGCGGCGGCTTCGCCGCAGGCTCGACGGGGGCGGCGGCGCTGGGGCGGCGACCCGAGCCGCGGGGCGGCACCAGGGGCGGCGCGCCCGCACCGGTGGGCGGGACGGCGGGCGTGGTGCGGGTGGCGGCCGCGGCCTCCACGTTGTCCAGGGTGTCGTGCTCGCGCGGGCCGGTCAGGCGCGGCATCGCACCGGCCGCCGGTGCGGGCGCGCCGCCCACCAGCGCCCCGGCCGCGATCACGGTGGTCGCCTCGCCCGCGTCGGCCTCGCCGTGGCGGGCCTCCACGGGCTCCATCGTCATCGTGCCGTCGTCGACGTAGTCGATGCCGTGCACCGGGACGATCGCGGTCGGCAGCAGGTCCTCGGTCAGCTCGGGGTCGTCGAGCTCGCCGGCCTCGAGCGCCGCGCGGACGCGCCGCACCTGCTGCAGGAAGACCTTCGCGTCGGCCTGGCGGCGGTCCTTGTCGCGGGCGGTGGCCCGCGCCACCAGGGCGTCGACGTACGGCGGGATCCGCTGCTGTGTGGCCTCCGAGGGAGGCGGGATGTCCTCGTTGACGTGCTTGTAGGCGATCTGGATCGCGCCCTCGCCCTCGTGCGGCTTGCGGCCGGTGAGCATCTCGTAGAGCAGCACCCCGGCGGCGTACACGTCCGCGCGGGGGTCGGCGCGGCCGTTGACGATCAGCTCGGGGGCCAGGTAGGACACGGTCCCGATTAGGACGCTGCCGGTGCGGGTGTGCTGGCTGTTGGCGTTCACGGCCCGGGCCAGCCCGAAGTCGGCGACCTTGACCCGACCGTCGTTGGCGATCAGCACGTTCTCCGGCTTGATGTCGCGGTGCACGATGCCGGACCGGTGCGCCTCGGCCAGGGCCAGCAGGACCGGCTCGAGCAGGGCCAGGGCGCGCTCGGGCGACAGCGGCGCCTCCTCGCGGATCAGGTCGCGCAGGGTGCGGCCGTCGACGTGCTCCATCACCAGGAAGAGCACCCCCTCGTCGTCGCCCTGGTCGGTGACCGAGACGACGTTGGGGTGCGAGAGCCGGGCGGCGGCGTGGGCCTCGCGGACGAAGCGGGAGGCGAAGTCGTGGTCGTCGCCCAGGTCGCTGTGCATCACCTTGACCGCGCACTCGCGGTCCAGGCGCAGGTCGTGGGCCTCGTAGACGGTGGCCATCCCGCCGCGGGCGATCCGCGGGCCGACCCGGTAGCGGCCGTCGAGGACGCGCCCGGTCATCGGGTCGGCATCTCTGGCCACGACGACGTCCTCCCACCACGGTCCGGAATACGTCGGAGAACGGCTCGACCCCGACAGCGCGCGAGACCGATTCTAGGTCGACCGGGGCCGTGGACCCGCCCCGCGACGGGCCGGGCGTGGCGTCCGTCACGCCGGGGCGGGGCTGCCGGAGGGCCCGTCGCGCCGGGACCAGGGCGGGACCCAGGCGGGACCGGGTCCCGACTCGTGCCGAGGGGGTGACGAGTGGCACAGTGAGAACCGTGACCGACATCGCCCCCGACGCCAGCCACGAGACCGCCGACGGATCCCCGGAGGGGTCTCCCGACGCGCCGCCCGACGACCTCGGCGAGGTCGTCGGCAGCTGGCTCGACTGGGCCGCCTGCGCGCAGGCCCTGGGGGTCTCGGTCAGCAAGGTGCGCCAGCTCATCCGGGAGCACCACCTGGCGGCAGCCGTGCCCAGCCCCGGTGCCGGCCAGCGGGTCCCCGCCGACCTGGTCCAGGACGGCGAGATCGTCAAGGGCGTCCCCGGGCTGCTGACCCTGCTGCACGACGGCGGGTACGACGACCGGCAGATCCTGCGGTTCCTGTTCACCTCCGACGACACCCTCCCCGGGAGGCCGATCGACGCGCTGCGGGAGAACCGCGGGGCCGAGGTCAAGCGCCGGGCGCAGTCGATGGCCTTCTGAGATGACCAGCCGCCAGCAGCCGCTCGAGACCCGGGACCCCCGGGCCGGAGAGGCGCGGCGGCGCCACGACCCGCGCCCGCTGGCGATCGCGCTGGCCGGTCTGCTGGCGGTGGTCACCTGGTGGATCGGCAGCCACGACGACGACGCGCTGCCCAGCCCGTTCGGCACGTCCTCCTCGCAGCACGCCGGCGACGGCGCGATCACCCGGGTGCCCGAGAGCAGCCTGCCGAGCGAGGCCCGCGCCACGCTGCGGCTCGTCGACCGCGGTGGCCCCTTCCCGTCGAGCCGCGACGGGGTCACGTTCGAGAACCGCGAGCGGCTGCTGCCGGCCGAGCCCCGCGGCCACTACCGCGAGTACACGGTGCCCACCCCCGGCTCCGCCGACCGCGGCGCCCGGCGCCTGGTCGTCGGGGGCGCCCCCGGTGCGGCGCCGGGGGACGGCACCACCTACTTCTACTCGGACGACCACTACCGGTCGTTCGTGGAGGTCGTCCGCGGCTGAGCGGACCGTCGAGGAGAGGAGAACCGATGAGTGGAATGGCAGCCCTGCTTGCGGGGCACACGGAGCCCGGGGTCTACCGGTGGCACAACGCGGCCGCCGTGGCCGACGTCCAGCACGCGGTCGAGACGGCCGGCTGGACCTTCCGGCACCTGGACGGCTGGACGGTGGAGGACAAGCACACCTTCCTGAAGTCCATCGCCTCCGAGCTGGAATTCCCGGCCTGGTTCGGCGAGAACCTGGACGCGCTGGCGGACTGCCTCGGTGACGTGGCCGCCGTCGACGCCAAGGGCCGCAGCACCCACGGCATCGTCCTGCTCTGGGACGGCTGGAGCCCGCTGGCCCGGCACGACGAGGAGACCTTCGAACAGGTCCTCGACGTGCTCCGCGAGCGCGCCGACTCCGCGCGGTCCTGCGCCTTCGCGGTGTGCCTGCGCGGCGAGGGACCCGACCTGTCGCTCCCCGAGCTGCCGATCAAGCACTGACCCGCAGCGATCGGACGTGGTCCCGTCCCGGCTCGGAGTGGCCCGAGCGGGGAGGGGTCACACGACGCGCTGGGTCGCGGCCGCCGCCAGGTCCGTGAGCACTTGGCGGGCGTCCTCGGCGAGCCCGTCGGCCTCGAGCACGGCGAGGCACTGCCGGGTGAGGCTCTCGATGCGCTGCTCGACCTCGGCGTGCGCCCCCGAGCGCTCGATGATCCGTTGCAGCTCGGCGACCTCACGACCGTCGAGGGGGTGGCCCAGGCTGGAGTCCAGGGTCTTGGCGTCCTCGGCCGACGCGCCGCGCAGCGCCAGGGCGACCAGCACGGTGCGCTTGCCCTCCGAGAGGTCGTCGCCGGCCGGCTTGCCGGTGACCGCGGGGTCGCCGAACACGCCGAGCAGGTCGTCGCGGAGCTGGAAGGCCTCGCCGAGCGGGACGCCGTACGCGCTGAGCGTGCCGATGACGTGGTCGGACCCGCCGGCCAGCGCGGCGCCCACGTGCAGCGGGCGCTCCACCGAGTACTTGGCCGACTTGTAGCGCAGCACCCGCATGGACTGCTCCTCGTCGGCGTCGCCGCGTGCCTGGACCGACACGTCGAGGAACTGTCCGAGGATCACCTCGGTCCGGGTGGTGTCGAACCAGCCCAGGGCCGGTAGCACCACGGCGGGGGGGAGCCCGCAGGTGCGGAGCAGCTCGTCGGCCCAGGACAGCAGCAGGTCGCCCAGCAGGATCGCCGCGGCGGCGCCGTACTGCTCGGGGTTGCCGCGCCAGCCCGACGCGCGGTGCCGGGACCCGAAGGCCCGGTGCACCGAGGGCTGCCCGCGGCGGGTGTCCGAGGCGTCCATGTAGTCGTCGTGGACCAGGGCCGAGGCGTGCAGCAGCTCCAGGGCCGCCGCCGCTCGCAGCAGGGCGTGCTCCTCGGCCGCGTCCACAGGAGGCCGCACCGAGCGGAACCCCCAGTAGCAGAACATCGCCCGGAAGCGCTTCCCGCCGCCGACGGCCGAGCGGACCGCCGCGACCAGCCGGTCGGCGTCGGGGCCCAGCGCGTGCAGGCGGCTCGCCTGCTCGTCCACGAAGGCGTCGAGGACCTGCTGCACGCGGTCCCGGAACGCCGCTCCGTCCCAGGGCGCGTCCTCGTGGTCGGAGGGGCCGGAGGGCGTGGTCGGCGGAGGGGCTGAGGTCACCGGCAGATCGTACGCGCGGGTGCCCGGTGCGCCCGGCCGGCCCGTGGGCTCAGCGTGGTCTCCCCGTGGACGTATCGGGACGGACCGGGACCCCCGCCCTATTGTGTGCGCATGCCTTCCGGACCCCACGCCCGCACCCCCGGCGGTCCCCGCACCATCCCCGACCTGCTCGCGGCGGGGCAGCGGTCGTTCTCCCTCGAGTTCTTCCCGCCCAAGGACGACGCCGGCGAGCTGCAGCTGTGGCGAGCCATCCGCGAGCTCGAGCCGTTGCACCCCACCTTCGTCTCGGTCACCTACGGCGCCGGCGGCTCGACCCGCGACCGCACGGTGGGCATCACCCAGCGCATCGTCCGGGAGACGACGCTCACCCCGATCGCGCACCTGACCTGCGTGGGCCACACCCGCGACGAGCTGCGTCAGGTCGTCGGCTCCTACGCCGCCGCCGGGATCCTCGACGTGCTGGCGCTGCGCGGCGACCCGCCCGGAGGGCCGGGCACGCCCTGGACCCCGACCGAGGACGGCCTGACCTACGCCAGCGAGCTGGTCGCGCTGGTGCGCTCGCTCGGCGACTTCAGCGTCGGCGTGGCCGCGTTCCCGGAGGGCCACCGGGAGGCTGCCGACCTCGACGCCGACGTCCGGGTGCTGCGCCTCAAGCAGGACGCCGGCGCGGCGTTCGCGATCACCGAGATGTTCTTCCGTGCAGCGGACTACCAGGGCCTGGTCGAGCGGGCCCGCGCCGCGGGCGTGGACATGCCGATCCTCCCGGGCATCATGCCGATCACCAACCTCGGCCAGATCCGACGGATGGCCGAGCTGTCCGGCCGGGCCGTGCCCGAGGAGGTCGTGGCCCGGGTGGCGCGCTTCGAGGGCGACCCGGAGGCGGTCCGCAGCGAGGGCATCCAGGTGGCCTCCGAGCTGTGCGAGGACCTGCTCGGCGGTGGCGCTCCCGGGCTGCACTTCTACACGCTGAACCGCTCCAAGGCGACGCGCGAGATCTACGCGAACCTCGCGCTCACCGTCGGCTGACGGCCGATCCCGGCGAACCTCCGGCACGGACCGGGGCACGGGTCTACGTTGAGTCACATGAAGCGAACCATCACGACCCTCGGCACCGGTGCGGCCGAGGGGACCCCGGACACCATGGTGCTCCGCATCGCCGCCGTCGCGGTCGCCCCCTCGGTCACCGACGCCCTGCAGACCGTCGCCGGCCTGGTCGCCCGCGTGGGCGACGCCGCCCGGAGCACCGAGCCCGGCGTCACCGTCGGCAGCACGGGCATGCAGGTCTGGCAGCAGCGGGACAACCAAGGCGTGCCGACCGGCTACGAGGCCCGTCACTCGCTGCGGGTGGCCTGCCCGGTGCTGAGCCGCGCCGGTGCCGTCGTCGATGCGCTGTCCGTCGAGCTGCAGGACGCGTTCCACCTCGACGGCATCGAGCCCCGGCTGCACGACCCGGAGCGGCTCGGCGTGGAGGCCCGTGCGCGCGCGTTCGCCGCGGCGGAGGCCAAGGCGGAGGAGCTCGCCTCGCTGGCCGGCGTCCGGCTCGGGGACGTGGTGCGGGTCGAGGAGGGCTTCGGGGACGGGGGTGTCGGTGGACCGCGGCCGATGGCGGCCAAGGCGATGGGCGACACGACGTTCGAGCCCGGCACCCAGGGCGTCAGCTCGACCATCAGCGTGACCTGGGTGGTCACCGAGGCCTGAGGTCCGCCGATCGGCTCGGTTCGCCGCTCGGGCCGCTCCGGTCCGCTCAGGCCGGGCCGATCTCCTGCGCGACCAGCGCGGCGGTGAGGCCGACGAACGGGACCCAGCCGCCGCCCCCGGTGTGCGCCCCGGCGGCGTACACCCCGGGCAGCGGCGTGGTGGGACCGAGCCGGTCGCGCACCGTGGACCGGCCCTGCCAGAGCACGCCCGCCGGTGAGCCCGACCAGTGCCGCACCAGGTCGACCGGCGAACGGTCGATCCGCAGCTCGATGGCGTCGCGGATGTCGATCTTCTTGCGGGCCAGCGCGACGACGAGGTCCTCCGAGAGCTTGCCGCGCCCGAGCAGGGTCCAGGCGGCGCGTCCGTCCGGCGCGGTGCCGTCGGTGCGGATGGTGACCACGAAGTCGTCGTGGACGACGACCTCCGAGGGCAGATCGGGGACCCCGCCGGCCAGACCGAGGTGGGTGACCGCCGGTGGGATGGCCGGCATGGTGCGCTGCACGAACGGGGCCAGCGCCGGCAGCCGGCGGGGGTCGATCGCGACGACCACGACGTCGGCCTCCACCTCGCCGTGGGCGGTGCGCACCGCGACCGGGCCGGTCGGGCCGGTCACGAGGTCGGTGGCCTCGGTCGAGGTGAGGACGGTGACCCGGCGTTCGGCGAGCCGCTTGGTGAGCAGGTCGGCCAGGGTGCCGAGGCCACCGGGGATCGTCCAGGTGCCGAAGTTCTGCTCCAGGTAGTCGACCAGACCGAACCAGTCCGGGACGTTGCGCGGGTCGTGGCCGCCCTGGACGACGTGGTGCCAGGCGAGCGTGCGCAGCCGCTTGTCGCGGAACCGGCGGGTGACGCTGCGGGCCATGGTCCGGCGGGTGCGCAGCAGCGACTCGGTCTCCTTCGAGGCCACCCCGGCGGTGTACGGGCGCTCGAACCAGTCCCGGCGCAGGTGGTCCCAGGGCTCGGCGAAGTCGTGCACGTAGTCGACCCAGAGCCGGCCCAGGCCCGCGCCCAGCGATGCGTCCACGGCCTCGAGCTGGGCGGCCCGGCTGCCCGACGGCATCGTGAGCACGGTCCCGTCGGCGAAGCGGTGCTGGCGCATCGGCTCCACCGGGACCAGGTCGACCTCCTTCTCCAGGGGCCGGCCGGACTTGCGGAAGAGGTCGCGCACCACGGCCGGGAGCGCGGTCGCGCTGGGGCCGGTGTCCCAGCGGTAGCCGTCCTGCTCCAGGGTGCCGATCGCGCCGCCCAGACCGGGCAGGGCCTCCAGCAGCGTCACCTCGTGCCCCAGCTTGGCCAGCCGCGCCGCGCTCGCGGACCCGGCCAGCCCGCCACCGATCACCACCACGCGTGCCATGGCGGCCACCCTAGGGGGTCGGGCGCGGCCCGTGGTCCGCTCAGTCGACCTCGATCTCGGTGGCGCCGGTCATCGCCAGCAGCTCGTCGTAGGTGCTGCTGAACACGGCGGACGGGTGGCCGGCCGCGGCCCACACCACGTCGTACGCCCGGAGTGCGGTGTCGAGGTACGTCGGGACCGGACGCGGGTGGTCGAGGGGGGAGACGCCGCCGATCACGTGGCCGGTGTGCTCGCGGACGAACTCGGGCCGGGCCCGGCGGAGCTCGGCCAGGCCGAGGTCCGCGGCGACCTTCGCGGTGTCGACCCGGTGGGCGCCGCTGGTGAGGATCAGCACCGGCGCGCCCGCGCAGTCGAAGACCAGGCTGTTCGCGATCGCACCGACCTCGCAGCCCAGCGCCTCCGCGGCGAGGGCGGCGGTGTGCACCGAGTCGGGGAGCACCACGACCCTGCCGGTGCCGCCGGCGGCGGCCAGGGCGGCGCGGAAGCTGCGGATGGAGGCGTGCTCGCCTGCGTCGGGGTCGCTGCCGGACGCGTCGCTCGGGAGGCTCATCTCCCCATTCTCGGAGGTGGGCTTGACGGCCCGTCGGTGGGGCGAGGTACGGTGGTCGTGTTCGAACAGGTGTTCGAACGAACCTGGGCAGGGGTGACCTCGACCCCCACCCCTGCCCAGGTCGCACGTCTCACGCCGCGGCAGATCACGGTGGTGGACGGCGGCCGCGATGCAGCACCGGGGTCGGGGGGTCGAGCAGTCCAGCACATCACCGTGCCGCTCCGCGGAGCAGGCACGACGACCCACGGAGGACCAGGATGCGCCGCTACGACGACCAGGTGGACGTACGGAAGGGCATGGTGCCCGGTGCGCGGGGACCGGTCGAGGGACCCGAGCAGTTCCTGTGGAGGGGGCGCCTGTGGAAGGTGCGCGACGTGGTCGCGCACTGGGTGGAGACCGGGCCCTGGTGGCAGACCGCGGCCGAGTCCGCCGGGGCGGGCGCCCCGGGGTCTCCGGACCTGCTCGCCGAGCGCGAGGTGTGGCGGGTCGAGGCGGGCCGCGGTGCCACCACCGACGCCGGTGGTCAGGGGCTCTTCGACCTCGCCTTCGACTGGGCCCAGGGCAGCTGGCAGCTCACCCGGTGCCTGGACTGAGGGGCCGACCATGACGCAACCCGTGCGACCCAGCGCTCCCACAGCCCCGGCTCCCCGCATCTCCTCCGACGCCCCCGCCCCGACCGGGCGGATCGGCCTGCCCGGCTTCGACGTCCCGGCCGCGACGTTCGCCTACCTGGAGCGGTCGGCGTCCTCCCTCCGGGAGGCCATCACCAGCGACGACGCCGGCCTGCGGTACGCCCACGCCCACGTCGCTGCGCTGCGGGCCACCGCCGCCCTGCTCGCCGCCCGCGCCCGCCCGGCCCCGCGCCGCGGCCGGGCGGTCCAGCGCAACGCCTGGGTGCTGCTGGCCGGGGTCGCTCCGGAGTTCGCGGAGTGGGCCGACTTCTTCTCCGCCGGCGCCCCCAAGCGGGCTGCGGCCGAGGCAGGGTCCCGGCACGCGGTCACCGACCGCGAGGCCGACGACCTGGTCCGCGACGCCGACCGCTTCCTGGGCCTGGTCGAGGAGTCCCTGGGGCTGCACCGGCACCTGCCGGTGCCCGCCCAGCTCGCCGTGCTCCAGGTGGGGTGAGGAGTTGCCCGACCCGTTCGTCCACCTGCACGTCGCCTCCGGCTTCTCCCTGCAGTACGGCGCCTCGCACCCGCACGTCCTGGTCGAGCGGGCCGCCGAGCACGAGATGGACACCCTCGCTCTCACCGACCGCGACGGCACCTACGGCGCGGTCCGCTTCGCCAAGGCCTGCCATCGGTACGGCGTCCGGCCCGTTCTCGGGGTCGACCTCGCCTTCGCCCCGACCGGCCGGGTGCCGCTGCCCCCGGTCGCGGGGGCCGGGCGGGGCGGGGCCGCTCCCCGGACCCCGGTGCGCGGAGGGGCCTTCCGGGACCGGCGGCTGCCCCGGGTGACGCTGCTCGCCGCCAGCCGGCGCGGCTGGGGAGCCCTGTGCCGCTTGGTCTCGGCCACCCACCTCGCCGGCGAGCGGGGTGACCCGGTGTGCAGCCTCGACCTGGTCGCCGAGCACGCCGCCGGGCGCGACGTGCTGGTGCTGCTCGGCCCGGCCTCGGAGCTCGGCGCGGCCGCCACCCTGCGCCGCGACGACCTCGCAGCGGCCGCGCTGGCTCCGTGGCGTGCGCTGCTCGACCCGGCCGACCTGGTCGTCGAGGTCGTCGACCACCGGGTCGGGGGGAGCGGGCCCGGCTCGGCCGGGCACGCCGCCCGGATGCTCGGGGTGGCTCGCGCCCACGGGATCGCGACGGTGCTGAGCAACGCCGTCCGCTACGCCGACCGGGCCGACGCGGTCGTGGTCGACCTGCTCGACGCCGCCCGCCGCCTCGTCCCACTCGACCTGCGGCACGTGGACCGCGGTAACGCCGAGGGCTACCTCAAGTCGGGCAAGGAGATGCTCACCGTCGCCGAGGAGGTCTGCCGCTTGGCCGGCCTCGGGGGGCGAGCGCCCCTCGAGCTGCTCTCCCGGACCCGGCTGGTCGCCGACCGGTGCGCGGTCGACCCGCGGGAGGACCTGGGCCTGGGCGAGGTCCACTTCCCGGAGTTCGAGGTGAGCCGCGAGGGTGTCACCGGTGCCGCCCGCGACGCCGACGAGGCGCTGCGGCTCCGGTGCGAGGCCGGGATCGGGCGCCGGTACGGCAACGCCCCGCGTCAACGGATCTGGAAGCGGCTCGACGACGAGCTCCAGCTGGTGAGCGGCCTCGGCTACGCGTCGTACTTCCTGGCCGTCTCCGACGTCTGCACCATGATCCGGGACCTGGGGGTGCGGTCCGCGGCCCGCGGGTCCGGTGCCGGCAGCCTGGTCAACTACCTGCTCGGGGTCTCCGGGGTGGACCCGCTGCGGCACGGCCTGCTGATGGAGCGGTTCCTGTCCCCGCTGCGGCGCGCGCTGCCCGACATCGACCTCGACGTGGAGTCCGCCCGGCGGCTCGAGGTGTACGAGGCGATCCTCGACGCCTACGGCGGGGAGCGCTGCGTGGCGGTGTCGATGCGGGAGACCTACCGGGTCCGCCACGCCATCCGTGACGTCGGCGCCGCCCTGGGCATGCCGCCCGGCGAGATCGACGCGATCGCCAAGGCCTTCCCGCACATCCGAGCCCGCGACGCCCGGATCGCGCTGCGCGAGCTGCCCGAGCTCCGTGCCGCCGGCCTGGGGGAGGAGAGCCTGGGGCTGCTCTTCCGGCTGGCCGAGAAGCTCGACGGGCTTCCCCGGCACATCGCGATGCACCCCTGCGGCGTGCTGCTCTCCGACGCCACCCTGCTGGACCGGACCCCGGTCGAGGCCAGCTTCGCCGGCTTCCCGATGAGCCAGTTCGACAAGGACGACGTGGAGGACCTCGGCCTGCTCAAGCTCGACGTCCTCGGCATCCGGATGCAGTCGGCGATGGCGCACGCGGTGGTCGAGATCCGTCGGGTGGACGGGGTCGAGGTCGACCTGGACGACGAGGCTCAGGTGCCCTTCGACGACGAGCGGACCTTCGACCTGATCAGCAGTGCACGCACGCT
Source organism: Marmoricola sp. (assembly GCA_044227235.1). GTDB lineage: Bacteria > Actinomycetota > Actinomycetes > Propionibacteriales > Nocardioidaceae > Marmoricola_A. The sequence goes on from JBGAFN010000002.1 coordinate 192,438, forward strand.
CGGCTGCTTCCAGATCGAGTCGCCCGGCCAGCGCGAGCTGGTCGGCAAGTCAGGGATCGAGACCTTCGGCGACATCATCACCGACATCTCGCTCTTCCGGCCCGGGCCGGTGAAGAGCGACATGATCACGCCGTACCTGGAGGCAAAGCAGGGCTGGAGGATGCCGCGCTACCTGCACGACGACCTCCGCCCGATCCTGGCCGACACCCGCGGGGTGGTCGTCTTCCACGAGCAGGTGATCGAGATGGTCGCCCAGCTCACCGGCTGCACCCTCGCCGAGGCCGACGAGGCCCGGCGGGCGCTCGGCACCCCGGAGGGGATGGCCGAGACCAAGATGTGGTTCCGGCCGCGGGCGATGGGCAACGGGTACACCGCCGGCGAGGTCGAGACAGTGTGGAAGGTGCTCGAGGCCTTCGCCTCCTTCGGCTTCTGCAAGGCCCACGCGGCGGCCTTCGCGCTGCCGACGTACCAGTCCGCCTGGCTCAAGACGCACTACCCGGCGCACTTCCTCTCCGGGGTGCTCACCCACGATCCCGGCATGTACCCCAAGCGGCTGATCCTCGACGACGCCCGCCAGCTCGGGATCGAGGTGCTCGGGCTCGACGTCAACAGCAGCGAGCAGGCCTACGTCGTGGAGCGCAGCGGGCCCGCCGAGCCCCCCGAGGCCGCTGCGGACGAGCCCTCCCGGTACGGCATCCGGCTTGCCCTCGGCGAGGTCAAGGGGATCTCCGAGAGCGAGGTGACCAGGATCGTGGCGGGTCGTCCGTTCCGCTCGCTCAGCGACTTCTGGCACCGGGCCGGGGTGTCGCGGCCCGTCGTGGAGAGGCTCGTGCTGGCCGGAGGGTTCGACAGCGTCTACGGGATCGGCCCGGGCTCCGGGGTGGGCCGCCACGGAGCGGTGACCCGACGGGACCTGCTGCTCCAGGTGGCCGACCTCGATCGGTACTCGCGGGCCGTCGCCCGAGCGGGCGCCAGGTCCCGCCGAGCTCCCGCGGTCCTGCCCGCTCGACCCGACCGAGCCGCGGACACCGCGGGGCACGGCACCATCTGGGGGCTGGCTCGCGCCCAGTCCCGCGCCACCCCGCCGCCGCAGCCGGTCGCCTCCGTCCAGCTCACCCTCGACCTGGGCGACGCTCCCGGCGACCCTCGGAGCAAGGAGTCCTCCGGGCTGCCCGACATGGACGCGTCGGCCCGGGTCCGGGCCGAGCTCGAGGTGCTCGGCCTGGACGCCAGCCGCCACGTCATGGACTTCCACCAGGACCTCCTCGAGGCGCTCGGGGTGACCCGGTCCAGCGGCCTGCTCGCCGCGCGCAGCAGGGCCGAGCTCCTGGTAGCCGGGGTCAAGGTGGCCACCCAGACCCCGCCGATCCGGTCCGGTCGGCGGGTGGTCTTCCTGACGCTGGACGACTCCACCGGGCCGGTCGACGCCACCTTCTTCGAGGACGCGCTGGGGCCGTACGCCGCGACGGTCTTCCACTCCTGGCTGCTGGTGGTGCGCGGCGAGCTGCGTCGGACCGGACGGCGCGGCGTGTCCCTGCGAGCGACCGGCTGCTGGGAGCTGGGGGCCCTCGCCGAGGCGTGGCGCACGGGCGGCCTCGACGCCGTGCACGCGCTGATGGACCCGCCGCGTCCGGACGGGCCGGCCGCCCCGGCGCCGAGCGAGGGTCGGCCCCGGCGGGTGCTGGTGCACTCCAGCGGCTTCACGATGTCGCCGTACGCCGACATCAAGCCCGCCGGCGAGGACGCCACGATCAGCTCCTCGCGCAAGCTGTGGCACTCCTCGCCCGGGAGCTCGGGACGATGAGGAGACCCGAGCGCGCCGGCGGTCGGGGGCGCGGGCGCGCGGGGGCGCCGGCGGGGGATGTCCTAGGGTGGTCGCCATGTCGGCCCCTGCTCCCGGACCTGCCTCCGGACCCAGCACGCAGAGCGGCTACCAGCGCCGGAGCGCTGCCCGCACCGCCGTCGTCTGGGAGGCCCTGCAGCAGGTGCTCGAGGGGCGCGACGAGGCCCGCATCCTCGATGTCGGCGGCGGCACCGGCGGGTTCGCCGTCCGCGTCGCCGAGCTCGGCCACCGGGTCACCGTGGTCGACCCCAGTCCCGACGCCCTCGCCATCCTGGACCGACGCTCGGAGGAGAACGGGGTCGCCGACCGGGTCACCGGCATCCAGGGCGACCTCGCCTCGCTCCCGGCCCTCGTCACGCCCGACAGCGTCGACGTCGTGCTCTGCCACGGGGTGCTCGAGGTGGTCGACGACCCGGCGGTGGCCCTCGCCACCCTCGCCACCATGCTGCGCGTCGGCGGCTCGCTCAGCCTCCTGGTCAACCAGCGTCACGCCGCCGTGGTCGCCAAGGCCATGGCCGGTCACTTCGGCCAGGCCCGCGACCTGCTCGACGGGGTACGGACCGAGGGCGTGTCGCGTCGCTTCACCGCCGAGGAGCTCCTCGACCTGCTCACCGTCTCCGGCTTCACCGGGGTCACCCTGCACGCCGTGCGGGTGTTCAGCGACCTGGTCCCCAGCGCGCTGGTCGACCTGGAGCCGGGGGCCGGCCTCGCCCTCGCCGAGCTCGAGCGGGCGGTCGCGACGCGGCCGGAGTACCTGGCCCTGGCCACCCAGGTGCACGCCCTCGCCACCCACGGCTGACTCCGACCCGAGCGACCCCGCACTCGACCCCAGGGGCGCGGGGTGACGATGGCCGGCTGTCACCTGCTCCATGTCGACATGGACGCCTTCTACGCGTCGGTGATGACCCGGGACCGCCCCGACATCGCCGACCTGCCTGTCATCGTCGGAGGAGGTCATCGCGGCGTGGTCCTCTCGGCGAACTACCTGGCCCGGCGCAGCGGCGTCCGGTCCGGGATGCCGTCGACCCGGGCGCGGCGGCTCTGCCCGGAGGCAGTCGTGGTCCGCCCCGACTACGAGACCTTCTCCCAGGTGTCCACCTCGGTGATGGAGATCTTCCGCCACGTCACGCCTGCGGTGGAGGCGGTCTCCCTCGACGAGGCCTTCCTGGACGTCAGCGGGGCGGTACGCCGGCTGGGCGCGCCCCGGGAAATCGCCGAGGGCATCCGGGCCCGGGTCGCCGACGAGCAGGGCATCACCTGCTCGGTCGGGGTGGCCGCCACGATCGGGGTCGCCAAGCTGGCCAGCCGGCTGGCCAAGCCCGACGGGGTGCTGATGGTGCCGCCCGAGGAGACGACCGCCTTCCTCCATCCACTGCCGGTGGGGGAGCTGTGGGGGGTGGGGCCGAAGACGACCGAGCAGCTCAACCGGCTCGGGCTGATGAGCGTGGGGGACGTCGCCCACACCCCGCTGGCCACCCTCCAGCGCGCGGTCGGCGACGCGATGGGCCGCCAGGTGCACCAGCTCGCCTGGGGCGACGACCGCCGGACTGTGACGGCACGGCGCTGGGCCGAGGAGGACCCGGAGAAGAGCATGGGGGCCGACGTCACGCTGGGCCGCGACACCGACGACCCGGTGGTGCTGCTCCGCGAGCTGCTGCGGCTCTCGGCCAAGGTGGGCGGCCGGATGCGGGCGGCCGGGGTGGCCGGCCGGACGGTCACGCTGCGGGTCCGGTTCTCCGACTTCACCACGATCACGCGCTCCCGCACGCGACCCGAGGCCACCGACGTCACCCGGGAGATCCACGAGACCGCGGCCGCCCTGTTCACCCGCCTGGGACTGCAGCGGGCCCGGGTCCGGCTGGTCGGGGTCCGGGTGGAGGGGCTGGTCCCGCGGGAGGGCGTCTACCGCCAGCTCGTCCTCGGCGCCCGTGAGCGCGGGTGGAGCGACGCCGACCAGGCCGTCGACCGAGCCGTCACCCGCTTCGGCAGCGCCGCCGTCCAGCCCGCATCGCTGCTCCACCGCGGCGCCTCCCGCCTCACCCCGGTCGGGATCGCCTGAGTCGGGCACCTGACCGGCGTACCCGGTGCGCGGTGGACTCGGGACCTGTGGCCCAGGACCGGTCGGGCCCGGAGGGGACCTGCATCACGAGCGTGACCATTTTTCTGATCACCGCTACCACGGCTGGATGGACATGCCTAGACTCGGATCTTAGGAACCGTTCGCCTGGAGGAAACCGTGCCGCTCTCGGAAGAAGAGCTGCGTCTGCTGGAGCAGATGGAGCGTGCGCTCGTCGCGGAAGACCCCAAGCTCGCGTCCACCCTGCGGGGCACCCGGATGCGCCAGCACGCACGTCGCCGGCTGATCGCCGGGATCCTCGTCTTCGTCGTCGGAGTGGCCGTTCTCATGTCCGGCGCCGTACTGCGGATCATCCCGTTGGGTGTGCTCGGCTTCGTGGTCATGCTGGGGTCGGCGTACCTGACCCTGACGTCGTGGAGGAGCGCCTCCACCGGACCGTTCTCCCAGACCGAGACCGCCGAGAGCCCCGGCCTCCGGGTGATCCAGGGCGGCAAGAAGCCCAAGCGGGGCAAGGCCCCGAAGGCCCCCAAGCAGGGCACCATGATGGAGCGCTTCGAGGAGCGCTGGCGACGCCGCCGCGACCAGAACGGCAACGGCTACTGAGCCCAACCGGCCCACCCCGGTCAGCCACTCGACTTGACACACCCAAGGTGACCCACCCGGACCCCGACGCCCGCCGACCCCACGGTCCGCGGGCGTCGTCCACGTCCACACCCCCCGCCCCCGTTGAGTTGGCCCGCGTTTCACGTTGAGTGGGCGCGCGTTTCAGGTCGAGCGGGCACTCGTTCGGCGTCGAGGTGCCGATCAGGGCAAGTAGCACGGGCGCGAGCTCCGCGGCGGCCGCGGCGCAGGGTGGCAGCCTGAAACCCGCGCCCACTCAACAGGGAATGAGCGCCCACTCAACACGAAACGCGCGCCCACTCAACGAGGGGGTCAGACGGACATCTCGTCGCGGCGACCGGAGCCGGCGAGGAACTCCTCGCCGGAGCCGGAGCCTGGACCGCCGAGGCCGTCGAGGCGGTCGGAGCGGCCCACGGAGGAGCCGGCGTACCAGCGTCGGGCACCCCACAAGGAGCGGGGCAGCCAGGTGGCCCGGCGTCGCTGCCAGGGTGAGGAGGCCGCCAGCAGAGCCGCGACGACGACCTGGGACCGCTCGACCGCTGCGCCGGCGTCGGCGACTCCCGCGCGGGAGTAGCGGGCGCGCTCGAGCAGCAGCACCAGCCCCTCCAGGGCCGTCGCGGCCGCGGGGTCACCGCCCAGGGCGGGGAGGAGGCCCCGGGCGCGACGGCGCAGGGTGGCCCCGTCGTCCCAGCCCAGTCCGAGGTCGAGCGCCGTACACCGCACCTCGGCCCAGGCCGCCTCGACCCGTTCCGCGGCGGAGCCGTCGGACCACCGGCGTCGGCGCGCCAGCGAGCGCCCGGTGCGGGGGGCCAGCACCAGTCCGACCAGGACCAGCACCCCGGCCGCTCCGGCCAGCCAGATGCCGACCGACGATCCGGCGTCCGCGGCGGCGTTGGCGTCCCGGGACGTCGGCGCCGCGGTCGGCTTGGTCGGCTCGGGGTCGCCGGGTGAGGCGGAGGCGGTGGGCGAGGGTGCCTCGGTCGGCTGCGGGACGGTCCCGAGGGTGTACGACGGCGGCTGGCTGGACGGGCGGTCGCCTGGGGTGGGCTCGAACTTGGTCCAGCCGGCGCCGGCGAAGTAGATCTCCGGCCAGGCGTGCAGGTCGTAGCTGCTGAACACGTACCGCCCGTTGGAGGCACGGTCCGGCTCGAGGAAGCCCACCGCGACCCGCGCCGGCAGCCCGAGGGTGCGGGCCATCAGTGCCATCGCCGAGGCGAACTGCTCGCAGTAGCCACGTCGGCTGCCAGGGCCGGTGCCCAGGAACTTGGCGAGCTGGTCGAGGCCGCTGCCGGTGGCTCGGTCGAGGGTGTAGGTGAACCCGCCGTCGCGGCGGAACCAGTTCTGCAGGCGGACCGCCCGCTCGAACGGGCTGGTCGCGCCCTGGGTGACCTGCTGGGCGAGCTTCTCGATGTAGGCGGGCATCGTCGTGGGCAGCTTGGTGTCGTTGACCTCGATGTCGGTCGGCGGCAACCCGGAGTTGACCAGCTGCTCTGCCGTGGGCTCCACGTCCAGGCCGGCCAGGTCGTAGACCAGCCCGCCCTGGGTGGGCTCCTCCTCGGCGTTGAGGACGTCCAGCGTGGTCTGGTCGTAGCGCCAGTCGCCCGGCGCCTCCAGGCTGGTCGGCGGGTACGGCGCCGGCAGCCACACCGAGTGCAGCCCCGCGGTCACCGTGACCTGGGCCGTGAACGGCGTCTGCGGGGTGCCCGGCGCCAGGCCGGGCGGCGGGGTGAGGTCGCCGGTCGCCCGTTGCGACTCCGGGATGCGCCGGTCTCCGGGACGCCAGGCGGTGCCGTCGAACTTCTCCAGTGCCGTCAGCCGGTAGTACGACGGGTCGGGCTGGTCGGTCTCCAGGATGAGCAGCGGCTCGTCGACGCCGCGGGTCAGGTCGCGGCGCAGGTCGATCAGCGGGTTGGTGATGGTGACGCCGTCGCCCTTGCCGTTGCCGTTCCCGTTGCCGTCGAAGAGGGCCAGGCCCTCCGGGATGAGGACCGGCGCGAAGGCGGCGGCGCCGATGCCGATCGCCCCGATGGTGGCGGCGGCCGGCACCAGGGCCGACATGCTGACCCGGTGCGGCTGGTTGTCGCTGACCCGGGTGCCCGACGAGGTCGGCAAGCCGCCCGGCCCCGAGGTCTGGCCCGCGGTGGCGCCGCGGCCCCACGGGGCCAGGCGCTCGGCCTGGTCGGCCACCATCAGGAAGGCGAACGAGCCGGAGGCGAGCACGAAGGTCAGCCACGAGACCCCGTCGACCAGGCTGACCGGCGCCGTGAACGCCGCCAGCAGCGGCAGCCCGGCCAGGGGGACGTTGCGGACGGTGCAGGCCAGCGCGTCCACCAGCCAGATGACCAGGGCCCCGGTGACGATCATCAGCGGCGCGAAGTCGGTGACGTCGGCGGGGATCGGGGCGGCCCACTGCTGGGCGGCGACGCCGGCGTCGTTGAGGGCCGAGAAGACCCCGGTGACGGACGCCGGCGTGGGCACCACCCCGCCCAGGGCGTCCAGGGGGGCGACGATGAGGGCGACGGCCCAGGCGAGGCCGAGGGCCTGCAGCAGCGGCACCAGCCACCGGGGCAGGTGCAGGGCGCGCAGACCGACGCCGAGGGCCGCGACGAGCAGGGTCAGCCAGAACAGCGGCACGAGGTACGACGCGGAGTGCTCCGCGAGCCGCGACCACGACAGCAGCGTGGTGTACGACGCGGCCGCCGCGAGGGCGACGACCGGCAGCGAGCGGGTCCGGGTCACGAGACCACCTCCCGGGTACGGCGGCCCACCAGGCCGAGCTCCTGCCAGACCGCCGGGACGGCGTCGCGGGGGCCGGCCGTGACGCAGCGCCAGCCCTGGGCGGTGAGCAGGGCCCCGGTGGGGGCGGTGCCCGGGTGGGGTGCGGAGGCGGGGACGAACGCGTTGCCGGTGTGCTGGGGCACCCAGGCCCGGACGTCGAGCGCCACGGCCAGCGGGGTCCGGGCGGCGTGGCGCATCCGGTCGAGCATGGCCCGGTCGTCGCCGGTGAGGTCGCCGAGCACCGCGACCAGCAGCCCGGTCTGGTGGGCGTCGTTGAGCCAGGTCGCCTCGCAGCGGCTGCGCTCGGTGGCGGTCAGCACGGCGAGCGACTCCAGCAGGGGGCCGGTCTCCGACGCCGGGGCGCCGTGCTCGTGCCAGCGTCCCGCCTCACCGCCGTCGGCGGTGACCAGCCGCACCCGGAAGCCCCGCTGGGCCAGGTGCATCGCCGCGGATGCCGCCACGCTGACGGCGTACTCCAGCGACGAGGTGGGGCCGCTGCCCCGGTGCACGTGCTGCCGGTTGTCGACGAAGACGGTGGCGCGGGACTGCCAGGGCTGCTCCTCGCGCCGGACCATCAGCTCGCCCGCGTGCGCGCTGGAGCGCCAGTGCACCCGGCGCAGGTCGTCGCCGCGCCGGTACTCGCGCACGGTGACGTCCTCCGCGCTGCCGCCGGCGAAGTCCCGGGGCCGGTTGTCGCCCGATCCGGTCCAGGCGCCGGTCAGGGGGATCGGGGGCAGCGGGTGCACTCGCGGGGTGACGACGACCGAGGCGCTGGAGGAGAACGTCCGGTCGAGCTGGACCAGGCCGAAGGGGTCGTTGACCCGGACGGTGAGCGGACCCAGGGTGAACCGGCCGCGCAGGTCCGAGCGCACGTCGTAGGTGACCACGCGGCGCCAGCCCGAGCCCATCCGGTCGACCACGAACCGTGGTCGCTCGCCCAGGGTGTAGGGCACCTGCTCCTCCAGCAGCAGCAGGCCGGTGGGCGCGCGTCCCTCGTTGCTGAGCTGGAGCCGGACCCGGGCGACCTGCCCGGCCGCCACCAGGGTGGGCTCGACGGTGCGCAGCAGCCCGAGCCGGTGCCGTCCGCGCGTCACCAGCACCGCCGACACGACGGGGAGCAGCACCAGCAGCGCGCCGATCCGGCCCAGGTCGTCCAGCCCGAGGACGACGGCGCTGAGCAGGGCGGTCACCCCGGCGGTCAGGAACGCGCGGCCGCGGGTGGTCAGGGTGCTCAGGGTCGCGCGGATCCGCACGGTGCCGGGCCGCCCGTCAGGTCCGGGCCGGCTGCGGCACGGAGGCGACGATCGAGGTCAGGGTCGACAGGGCGGTGCGTCCGCCCATGGCCGCTTCGACCGTCGGCAGGAGCCGGTGGGTGAGCACCGGCACCGCGAGCGTCTGCAGGTCGTCGGGGATCACGTAGTCGCGTCCCTCGATCGCGGCGGTCGCCTTCGCGGCGCGCACCAGGTGCAGGGTGCCGCGCGGGGAGGCCCCGAGCACGAGGTCGGGGGAGCGGCGGGTCGCGGTGGTCAGGGCCACGGCGTACCGCTGCACCGACTCGGCGACGTGCACGCCGTTGACCAGGTCCACCAGCTTGGCGACGGTGGCGGCGTCGGTCACCGGCTCGAGGTCCTCGAGCGGGTTGGTGCGGGTGTGTGAGCCGAGCATCGCGATCTCGGCGGCCTCGACCGGGTAGCCCATCGAGACCCGCGCCATGAAGCGGTCGCGCTGCGCCTCGGGCAGGGCGTAGGTGCCCTCCATCTCGATCGGGTTCTGGGTGGCGATCACCATGAACGGCGCGTCCAGCCGGTACGTCGTGCCGTCGACGGTGACCTGCCGCTCCTCCATGCACTCCAGCAGGGCGGACTGCGTCTTGGGGGAGGCGCGGTTGATCTCGTCGCCGACCACGATGTTGGCGAAGACGCCGCCGGGGCGGAACTCGAACTCGCGGGTGTCCTGGTTGAAGATCGACACACCCGTGACGTCGCTGGGCAGCAGGTCGGGTGTGAACTGCACCCGCCGCACGGTGCAGTCGATGGAGCGGGCCAGGGCCTTGCTCAGCATCGTCTTGCCGACGCCCGGCACGTCCTCGATGAGCAGGTGTCCCTCCGCGAGCAGGACGACGAGCGCCGTGCGGATGACGTCCGGCTTCCCCTCGATCACGCGCTCGATGTTCGTCCGGATCAGTCCGGTCACCCGGGCCAGCTCGCCCAGGTCCGCGGATGCAGGTGCCGTCGTCACTGCTGCCGTTCCTCCTCGCGTGGTTTCCCCCTCCCCGTAGTCAACCTCACCGCTCCCAACAACGGGAGAAAAGGGGCGGCCGATCCGGCGAAGGTGATTGACGGTGGAGGGAAGTGGAGTAAAGTGGAGCGAAGTGGAGGAGGGAGCCCCCGCTGACCGAGGTCCTGGGAGGTGTCGATGTTCTTCGGCACCTACAACCCCAAGATCGACGACAAGGGGCGCCTGATCCTTCCGGCGAAGTTCCGGGAGCAGCTGGCGGACGGGCTGATGGTGACGCGGGGGCAGGAGCACTGCCTCTACGTCTGGCCCCAGGCGGAGCTGGAGCGGATGACGGAGCGCCTGCGTGAGGCTCCGCTGTCCAACCCCAACGCCCGTGGCTTCATCCGGATGTTCTCCTCGGGCTCCGCAGACGAGGTTCCGGACAAGCAGGGCCGCATCACCATCCCGCAGAAGCTGCGGGACTACGCAGGGCTGAGCAAGGACGTCGTCGTGATCGGGGCCATCACCCGCCTCGAGATCTGGGACGAGGCCGCCTGGGAGGAGTACTCCGAGGCCCAGGCCGAGTCGTACGCCGAGCTCTCCGAAGAGGTGTTCCCGGGCTTCTGAGCCGGGCCGCCCCCAGCACGACCAGCAGGACCAGCAGCACCAGCAGCACAACTCAAGAGTCGGTCTCGCAGGACGAGGCTCGCGCCCGCTTCTCGCGCCATCGCTGGCACACCTTCCCCGGTGCCAGACGGCGCCCTCCCAGAGGAGCGGGCGGGGACCTGGTCGTACGAGCCCGGCTGTCAGCAACGCATGAGGGGTCGACACCATGAGCGTCGCGGTCAACCAGCCGCACCGGTCACTGGACCGGTGGCGCGGCGGAGCCCCCGAACGCCAGCCCGACCATCAGCCGGGCCGCCAGCGCGAGGAGACCGGTGCCGGGTCGCTGCGCGATGCGGCGGCCCAGGCCCGCGAGGTGTCGCTGCAGAACCGCCGCACCGACCGCCGGGTCCGCCAGGAGGCCCGCGACTGCCTGGCGGTGATCGGCTTCTCGGTCGGCGCCTCCACCGCCCTCGCCCTGGCCATCACCGTGGTGGCCGCGCTCGTCGGGGCCACGAGGTAGTCCGCGCCGATGCCCGCCCCCTCCCACGTCCCGGTCCTGCTCGACCGGGTCGTCGCGCTCGTCGCGCCGGCGCTCGAACGGCCCGGCTCCGTGCTGGTCGACGCGACGCTCGGTCTCGGCGGCCACACTGAGGCCGTACTGACGCGGTGCCCCGAGGCTCGCGTGGTCGGCGTGGACCGCGACCCGCACGCGCTGGAGCGCAGCCGCGACCGGCTGGCCGGGTTCGGCGAACGGGTCACCTTCGTGCACGCCGTCTACGACGAGATCGGCGAGGTGCTGGAGGGTCTGGGCCTGGACCACGTCGACGCCGTGCTGTTCGACCTGGGCGTCTCGAGCATGCAGCTCGACGTCCGCGAGCGGGGCTTCTCCTACGCCGAGGACGCGCCCCTGGACATGCGGATGAACGACACCGAGGGGCTGACCGCGGCCGACGTCCTCAACACCTACCCGGCCGCCGAGCTGGCCCGGATCCTGCACCAGTACGGCGAGGAGCGCTTCGCGCGCCGGATCGCCGACCGGATCGTCCGGGCGCGCGAGGTCGAGCCCTTCTCCCGCAGCGAGCGGCTCGCCGACCTGGTCCGCGACGCCATCCCCGCCGCCACGAGGCGGACCGGGGGGCACCCGGCCAAGCGCACGTTCCAGGCGCTGCGGATCGAGGTCAACGACGAGCTCGCGGTGCTGCGGCGGGCGCTGCCGGCCGCGATCGACGCGATCGGGATCGGCGGGCGGGTGGTGGTGATGTCGTACCACTCGCTCGAGGACCGGCTGACCAAGCAGGTCTTCGCCGAGCACTCCCGGCTCGACGTCCCGCACGACCTGCCGGTGGTCCCCGAGTCGCACCAGCCGATCCTGCGGCTGGTCACCCGGGGCGCCGAGAAGGCCTCCGAGGCCGAGGTCGCCGAGAACCCCCGCGCCCGTTCGGTCCGCCTCCGCGCCGCCGAGCGCGTCCGGTCCGGAGCCGTCGCATGAGCACCGGGACCCGCACCGCCAGCACCACCGCCAGCACCACCGCCAGCACAGCCGAGCACGTACGTCACGAAGGGGTCCGCCGATGAGCACCTGGATGGGTCAGGCCAAGATGCGCATGCCGCGGATCGCGGAGACCGCGGTGGAGCGGGCGCGGCTGACCGTGGTGCCGCGCCGGTCGGTGCAGGCACCGCGGGTGCCGTTCATGATCCTGGTCGCGCTGGTGCTCCTCGGGGGCGTCGTCGGGCTGCTGCTGTTCAACACCCACATGCAGCAGGCCTCGTTCGCGGCCACGTCGATGGAGAGCCGGGCGGCCAGCCTGCACGCCCGCGAGCAGCAGCTGCGGATGGAGCTCGACAAGCTGCGCGACCCGCAGCGGGTCGCCCAGAAGGCGGAGTCGCTCGGGATGGTGCCGCTGGTCAACCCGGCATTCATCCGGCTCGCGGACGGCACCGTGCTGGGCGACGCGCTCCCGGCCAAGGGCGAGGACCGGCAGCGGCTGACCCCGCTGCCGCCGAAGATGCCGGCCTCGTTCCGCCCCGACCCGGTGGTCGTGCCGCCGACGGACGTCGCGGCCGCAGACGCCGCTGCGACCGCGTCCGGCGATGCGAAGTCGACCGCCGACGGCGAGGCAACCACCGGCGCCACCGGTGACGCCGGTACAAAGAGCAAGCAGCGCTGAGGCGCCGGGAGACGGCGCACGGAAGGGGACGGCGGATGGTGCAGCAGGGCAGGCCCGATCGCGGCTCGAGGCCGAGCAGGCCGGCGCGTCGGCGTCCCGCGCCGCTGACGGCGATCCGGGGTGCCTCGATGCTGCGGCTGCGGGTCGGCTTCCTGCTGATCGCGATGATCGTCTCGGTCTTCGCGGTCCGGCTCTTCCAGCTCCAGGGCCTCGACGCCAAGACGTACGCCGAGAAGGCGAAGGCGGTCGGCGCGGTCCAGGAGATCCTGCCCGCGACCCGCGGCTCCATCACCGACCGCAACGGCATCCCGCTCGCCGAGTCCCTCGACGGGCTGATGATCGTGGCCGACCCGACCAAGACCAAGGACGACGCCGCCGCGATCGCGACCGTCCTGATGGACCGCCTCGGCCTGAACTACATCCAGACCGTGAAGAACCTGCGCTGGAAGGGCACCCACTTCCGCTACCTGGCGCGGCGCGTCCCGAGCACCGAGGCGACCGCCGTCGTGGACTACCTGCGCAGCAAGGGCTACAAGGGCCTCGACACCCGGCGCGACCCGCTGCGGCGCTACCCCAGCGGGGATGTGGCCGCCAACCTGGTCGGCTTCACCAACGCCCTGGGCAAGCCGGCCGAGGGTGCCGAGCTGCTCTTCGACAAGCTGCTGTCGGGCAAGGACGGCTCCGCGACGTACGACGTCGGCGGCGGCAACCGGATCCCGCTCGGGGACAACTCGGTGGTCGACCCGCAGGACGGCAAGGACCTGACCCTGACCATCGACCGCGACGTGCAGTGGTACACCCAGCGGGTGCTGCGCCAGACCGTCGAGGACGCCGGCGCGGAGTCCGGGTCGGCGATCGTGATGGACACCCGGACCGGCGAGCTCCTGGCCGACGCGGACTTCCCGACCTACGACCCCAACGAGCTGGTCCAGAAGGACCGGAACCGGCTGGGCGCACGCTCGTTCCGCGACATCTACGAGCCCGGCTCGGTGGAGAAGGTGCTCACCTCGGCCGCCCTGATGGACTCCCACAAGGTCACCCCGCTGACCCGGCTGGTGGTGCCGCAGACGCTGAAGAGCTCCGACAAGTACATCCACGACTACTTCCCGCACGACCGGATCAAGCTGACGATGACCGGGGTCATCGCGAAGTCCTCCAACATCGGCACCGTGCTCGCCGCCCGGCAGCTGTCCTCGCCGAGGCTCTACCACTACCTGCGCTCGTTCGGGATCGGCACCCGGACCGGCATCGAGGGGTACGGCGAGTCCGCCGGCAGCCTGGCACCCTGGCAGGACTGGATCCAGCTCGAGCGCGACAACATCGCCTTCGGCCAGGGCCTCGCGGTGACCGCGGTGCAGATGGCCGCAGCGGTCAACACCATCGCCAACGGCGGGGTCTACGTGCAGCCCAGCCTGGTCAAGGGTCGGGCCACCACGTCGTACGGCCAGGTCGTCGGCTCGGACGGCTCCAGCACCCACCGGGTCGTCAGCCCCCAGGCGGCGAGCCAGGTGCGCCAGATGATGGAGATGGTGACCGACCCGGAGGAGGGCACCGCCCCGGGTGCGGCGATCAACGGCTACCGGGTCGCGGGCAAGACCGGCACCGCCCAGCGGATCGACCCGCGGTGCCACTGCTACGGACGCCAGTTCACGGTCTCGTTCGCCGGCTTCGCGCCCGCTGACGCTCCCCGGTTCACCGTCTACGTGGTGGTGCACAAGCCCACCAACGGCCTCGGCGGCGGTGGCACCGGCGGCCCCGCGTTCCGCAAGATCATGAGCTACCTGCTGCAGAAGTACGCCGTGCCGCCGACCGGCAGCGCGCCGCAGCGCACGCCCGTCGAGTGGTGACCCGGGCGACACCCACCGTGGCGATCGCCACCCGCCTCGCGAGCGTCACGGCGGGCTCGCCGAGGCGCCGATCGAGTAGATTCCGCACGTGATCGACACCCGCCCCCAGCACCCGCCGCGCCGTGCGCTGAGCGCGGTCGCGGAGCGGCTGGGCGTCCCGGTGCAGGTGCCGGTGCCGGACGTGGGGACGGTCGCGACGGAGGTCTCCGGGCTCTCGGTCACCACCGCGGGCGTGCGCCCCGGCGACCTGTACGTCGCCGCACCGGGCACCCGCACGCACGGCGCGCGCTTCGTCGCCGAGGCGGCGCAGGCCGGAGCGGTCGCGGTGCTGACCGACGCCGAGGGCGCGGCCCTGGCGGGCGGGTCCCCGCTGCCGGTCCTGGTGGTCGACGCGCCGCGCGCGGTCCTCGGCGCCCTCGGCGCCTGGTTGTACGACGAGCCCGCCACCGCGTTGCGGCTGTTCGGGGTGACCGGCACCCAGGGGAAGACGACGACCACCCGGCTGGCCGAGGGCGCCCTGCAGGCGGCCGGCGTCCGGGCGGCCGCGATCGGCACGGTCGGCACCCGGATCGACGGCGAGGACGTCAGGACGGCCCTGACCACCCCCGAGGCCCCCGACCTGCACGCCCTCTTCGCGGTGATGCGGGAGCGGGCCGTGGCCGCCTGCGCGATGGAGGTCTCCAGCCACGCCCTGGTCCTGGGCCGGGTCGACGGCGTGGTCTTCGACGTCGCCGCCTTCACCAACCTGGGCCGCGACCACCTCGACTTCCACGCCGACCTCGAGGACTACTACCAGGCCAAGGCCCGGCTGTTCGGCCCGGACCGCGCCCGGCTCGGCCTCGTCGACGTCGACGACGAGCACGGCGCGCGACTGGCCCGGGAGGCCGTCGTCCCGGTCCGCACCTACGCCCTCGAGACGGACGCGGACTGGACGGCGGTCGACGTGCAGGACACCGCCACGGGCTCCCGGTTCGTGGTGCACGGCCCGGGCGGCTCGTGGCCGTGCGAGATCCGGCTACCCGGTCGCTTCAACGTCTCCAACGCGCTGTGCGCGGTCGCCGGCCTGGTGGAGGCCGGCTTCGACGCCGACGCGGTCACCGCCGGGCTGGGCCGGGTGCCCGGGGTCCCGGGGCGCCTCGAGCCGGTCGACGAGGGCCAGCCCTTCCTGGCGGTGGTCGACTACGCGCACAAGCCCGACGCGGTCGTGGCGGTGCTCCGCTCGCTGCGCGAGCGGACCGCTGGCCGGGTGATCGCTGTGCTCGGCGCCGGCGGCGACCGGGACCGCGGCAAGCGGCCGCTGATGGGCGAGGTGGCCGCCGGGCTGGCCGACGTCCTCGTGGTCACCGACGACAACCCCCGCACCGAGGAGCCGGGCGCGATCCGCGCCGAGGTGCTGGCCGGGGCGCGCCGCGGGACCGCCGAGCTGCACGAGATCGGCGACCGGGCCGAGGCGATCCGCTACGCCGTGGCAGCGGCCGGCCCGGGCGACAGCGTGGTGGTCGCCGGCAAGGGCCACGAGACCGGCCAGGAGGTCGCCGGCACGGTGCACCCCTTCGACGACCGGCTCGTGCTCGCCGCGGCCCTGAGAGAGACGGTGACCCGATGATCCCGATGTCCCTGCCCGAGATCGCCGCGGTCGTCGGGGGCGTCGTCCACGACGACGAGACCCCGGGGGCGACCACGGTGACGGTGACCGGTCCGGCGAGCATCGACAGCCGGCACGTCGAGCCCGGCGGGCTCTTCGCCGCGTTCGTCGGCGAGCACAGCGACGGCCACGACTTCGTCGACGGTGCGCTGGCCTCCGGTGCCGTGGCGGTGCTGTGCTCCCGGCCGGTGGGGCGCCCTGCGGTGGTGGTGGACGACCCGCAGCGGGCCCTGCAGGCACTGGCGCACCACGTGCTGGAGACGCTGCGCGCGCGGCCCGAGGGTGGCCCGGTCGTGCTCGCGGTCACCGGTTCGCAGGGCAAGACCTCCACCAAGGACCTGCTCGCCGCGGTGCTCACCGACGCCGGGCCGACGGTGGCCACCCAGGGGTCCTTCAACAACGAGCTCGGGCTCCCGCTGACGGTGCTGCGTGCCGACGAGGGCACCCGCTTCCTGCTGCTGGAGATGGGCGCGCGGGGCCGGGGGCACATCGCCGAGCTGTGCGGGATCGCCCGGCCGGACGTGTCGGTGGTGCTCAACGTCGGCAAGGCGCACCTCGGCGAGTTCGGCACCCAGGAGGACATCGCGGTGGCCAAGGGTGAGCTGGTCGAGGCGCTGACGTCCGAGGGCACCGCGGTCCTCAACGCCGACGACCCGCTGGTCTCCGCGATGGCGTCGCGTACGTCGGGTCAGGTGGTGTCGTTCGGCGAGACCGCCGGGTCCGACGTACGGCTCGACGACCTGCGGGTGGACGCCGACGGGCACCCGGCCTTCACCCTGCACCACGGCGGCGTCGCCGCCGACGTCGTCCTGCAGCTGGTCGGGGAGCACCAGGCCCTGAACGCCGCCGCGGCGACCGCAGCCGCGACCGCGGTCGGCATCCCGCTGGCCGACGCGGCCCGGTCGCTGGCCGCGGTCGCCGGGCTGTCGCGCTGGCGGATGGAGGTGCACGAGCGTGCCGACGGCGTGACCGTCATCAACGACGCCTACAACGCCAACCCCGACTCGATGCGGGCCGCGCTCAAGGCGCTCGCCGCAATCGGCCGGGGGCGCGGGGAGTCGACCCGCACGGTCGCGGTGCTCGGCGAGATGCGCGAGCTGGGCGCGTCGAGCCGGGAGGAGCACGACGCGATCGGCAGACTGGCGGTACGTCTCGACATCCACCAGCTGGTGGTCGTCGGGCAGGCCGCCCGGCCGCTGCACCTGGGGGCCTACCTGGAAGGGTCCTGGGGAGAGGAGTCGGTGTTCGTGGAGGACAACGACGCGGCGCTCGCCTGGCTGCACGAGCACGTGGTCCCCGGCGACGTGGTCCTGGTGAAGGCGTCCAACGGCGCGCGCCTCTACGACGTCGCCGCCGCACTGCTCGCCGACGAGCCCCGCCCGACCCAGGAGGCCCACCGGTGAGAGCGATCCTGCTGTCCGGCGGGCTGTCCCTGGTCTTCACGCTGCTGGGCACGGTCTGGGCGATCCGGATCCTGTCCCGTCGCGGCTACGGCCAGGAGATCCGCGACGACGGGCCCACCACCCACGCGGTCAAGCGCGGCACCCCCACGATGGGCGGCACCGTCATCATCGCCTCGGTGGTGGTCTCCTACCTGCTGGCCAACCTGCTCACCTCGCACTCGCCGACCGCCTCGGGGCTGCTGCTGCTCTTCCTGTTCGTCGGGCTGGGCGGGGTGGGCTTCCTCGACGACTACATCAAGATCGTCAAGCAGCGCAGTCTCGGCCTGCGCAGCCGCGCGAAGATGATCGGCCAGGTCCTCGTCGCCGTGGTCTTCGGCGTGCTCGCCCTGCGCTTCCCCGACGACCGCGGCCAGACGCCGGCCTCCCGGTTCCTGTCCTTCACCCGGGACTGGGAGCGGTGGACGATGCCGGCCGCCGTCGCGGTGCTGCTGATCCTCTTCATGGTCGCCGCGACCAGCAACGCGGTGAACCTCACCGACGGCCTGGACGGGCTGGCGACGGGGTGCTCGATGATGGTCTTCGGCGCCTACACGCTGGTGAACATCTGGCAGAACAACCAGTCCTGCGAGCTCACCCCGGGCCCGACCTGCTACGAGGTCCGCGACCCGCTCGACCTGGCGGTGCTCGCCTCCGCGCTCACCGGGGCCTGCTTCGGGTTCCTGTGGTGGAACGCCTCCCCGGCCCGCATCTTCATGGGTGACACCGGCTCGCTCGCCCTCGGCGGGGCGCTGGCCGGCCTCGCCATCCTGACCCGCACCGAGTTCCTGCTGGTGGTCCTCGGGGGGCTCTTCGTGGCCCAGGCCGTCTCGGTGATCCTGCAGGTCGGCTTCTTCAAGCTCACCGGGGGCAGACGGATGTTCCGGATGGCACCGCTGCACCACCACTTCGAGCTCAAGGGCTGGGCGGAGATCACCGTGGTGATCCGGTTCTGGATCATCGCCGGCATCGCCGTGGCCACCGGTCTGGGCATCTTCTACGCCGAGTGGGTGGCCGGCACGTGACCGCACGCGACTTCTCCGCCCTGGGGCGCCACGACTCCTGGGACGGGGTGCGGGCCGTGGTCGCCGGGATGGGCGTCTCCGGCTTCGCGGCCGCCGACAACCTGACCCACCTCGGCGCCGCCGTCACCGCACTCGACGAGTCCGAGGCCGGCGACCGCGCCGAGAAGGCGACCCTGCTGGAGATCCTCGGCGCCACCGTCCGGCTCGGTCCGGGCTCGACGGCCACGCTGCCCGAGGACGTCGACCTGCTGGTCACCTCGCCCGGCTGGAGGCCGGACGCCCCGCTGCTGGCGCAGGCCGCTGCCCGCGGCATCCCGGTGTGGGGCGAGGTCGAGCTGGCCTGGCGCCTGAGCCACCACGGCGTCGCCCCGGAGGACCGCACCCCCTGGCTGGCCGTCACCGGCACCAACGGCAAGACCACCACGGTGCAGATGCTCGACGCCGTCCTGCGCGCCGGCGGCCTCCGGTCGGTGGCCTGCGGCAACGTCGGCCTGCCGATCGTCGAGGCCGTGATGGACCCGACGCCGTACGACGTCCTCGCCGTCGAGCTCTCCAGCTTCCAGCTGCACTACACCTCGTCGCTGGCCTGCGAGTCCGCTGCCGTCCTCAACGTCGCCGAGGACCACCTCGACTGGTACTCCTCGATGGAGGACTACGCGGCCGACAAGGGGCGGATCTACCAGGGCGTCGAGCGCGCCTGCGTCTACAACGTCGCCGACCCCGTCACCGAGGACCTGGTCCGCGAGGCCGACGTGGTCGAGGGTGCCCGGGCGATCGGGTTCACCCTCGGCGTCCCCGCGCCGGGCATGGTCGGCCTGGTCGACGACGTGCTGGCCGACCGGGCCTTCATCGAGCAGCGCCAGCACAACGCCGCGGAGCTGTGCACGCTGGCCGACCTGGCCTCGCCGGCGCCGCACTTCGTCGCCAACGCGCTGGCCGCCGCCGCGCTGGCCCGGGCGCACGGCGTCTCGGCCGCCGCGGTCCGCGACGGGCTGCGCTCCTTCGTCCCCGACGGCCACCGGATCGCCGACGTGGGCGAGGTGGCCGGGGTCCGCTACGTCGACGACTCCAAGGCGACCAACCCGCACGCCGCCCGGTCCTCCCTGCAGGCCTACGAGCAGGTGGTCTGGATCGCGGGCGGGCTGGCCAAGGGCGCCGGCTTCGACGACCTGGTCACCACCGTGCGCGACCGGCTCCGCGGAGTCGTGCTGCTGGGCCGGGACCGCGACGTGATCGCCCAGGCCCTTTCCC
Source organism: Marmoricola sp. (assembly GCA_044227235.1). GTDB lineage: Bacteria > Actinomycetota > Actinomycetes > Propionibacteriales > Nocardioidaceae > Marmoricola_A. The sequence goes on from JBGAFN010000002.1 coordinate 211,955, forward strand.
GACACGCGCCCGATGTCCGTGTGATCGAAGTGGCGGAAGCGGACACTTCTGCCATGGACCGTGTGGTCCAGGCTGCCGCTGACCTCGCCGGCCCCGGCGACACCGTGCTGTTGGCTCCTGGCTGCGCCTCCATGGACATGTTCGCGAACTACGGAGCTCGCGGGGATGCCTTCGCCGCCGCGGTCGCGCGGCTCCGGGAAGGCTGAGCCGGGACACCGCCGCAGGGCAAGCGTCGGCTCCGCCGGCCGGAAGGGAAGTGGGCCGACGTGACGACAACGGCGGAGAAGCCCGGACAGGTCGCGCCGCCCGCCGGTCACCCCGCGGGACACCGCGGCGCCTCGCTGCGCGGCTGGGTCGAGACCGTCCGGGAGTCGCTGGACCGTCCGCTGACGTCGTACTACCTGCTGGTCGGCTCGGCCGGGCTGCTGCTGACCATCGGTCTGGTGATGGTGCTCAGCTCCTCGAGCGTGTGGTCCTACGAGCACAACGGCGGCAACAGCTACGCGGTGTTCCTCAAGCAGCTCACCTGGGTGGTGCTCGCCGTCCCGTTCGTGCTGGTCGCGGTCCGGATCCCGCACCAGGTGCTGCGCCGCTTCGCGTGGCTCGGCATCCTCGTCTCCCTCGTGCTGCTCGCCCTGACCCAGACGAGCATGGGCGTCACGGTCAGCGGCAACAAGAACTGGCTCGCGCTGGGTCCCGTGCAGATCCAGCCCGCCGAGCTCGCCAAGCTCGCGGTGATCCTCTGGTGCGCGCACATCTACGCCCGCAAGGAGCGGCTGCTCGGCGACTGGAAGCACACCCTGGTGCCGGTCGTCCCGGTCACCGGGCTGCTGATCGGCCTGGTCGTCCTCGGCCACGACCTGGGCACCGCCCTGGTGCTGATGGCGATCGTGCTCGGCCTGCTGTGGACCGTGGGGGCGCCCACGAAGATGTTCGTCGGGTCGCTGCTGGTCGCCTCGGCCGCCGCGCTGACGCTGGCCGGCACGTCCCAGGAGCGGATGGACCGGCTGACCAGCTTCGCCGACCCGTTCAAGTCCTTCGGCGGCTCCGGCTGGCAGGCGGCGCACGGCATCTTCGCGATGTCCTCGGGCGGCATCTTCGGCAAGGGCATCGGCGCCAGCCAGCAGAAGTGGGGCGACCTGCCCGCCGCGCACACCGACTTCATCTTCGCCGTCCTCGGCGAGGAGCTGGGCATGGTCGGCACCCTGCTGGTCCTGGGCCTGTTCCTCACGTTGGCCTACGCCGGGTTCCGCGTCGCCCGCCGCACGGCCGACCCGTTCGCGCGCTACATGGCCGCCGGCATCACCGTGTGGCTCACCGCCCAGATGGTCATCAACGTCGGGATGGTGCTCGCGCTGCTGCCGGTCATCGGGCTGCCCCTGCCGCTGGTGTCGTACGGCGGGTCCGCGTTGCTGCCCTCGCTGGTCGCGCTCGGCCTGCTGATCTCCTTCGCCCGCGCCGAGCCGGGCGCCCAGGCCGCGCTCAAGGCCCGCCGGCGGCGCCGGACCCCGGCCGGGGTCACCGCGGGCGGGGTCTCGCGGCGGCGCCGATGAGGGTGCTGATGGCCGGCGGCGGGACCGCCGGCCACACCTCGCCCCTGCTCGCCACCGCGGACGCGCTGCGCCGGCTGGACCCCGGGGTCGACGTCACCGCGCTGGGGACGCCGCGCGGCCTGGAGGTCCGCGTGGTCCCGGAGGCGGGCTACCCGCTCGAGCTGATCCCGCCGGTGCCGCTGCCCCGCAGGCCCGGCGCCGACCTGGCCCGGGTGCCGGGGCGGTTGCGGGGCGCCGTCAAGGCCGCCCTGGAGGTCGTCGACCGGCTCCAGCCCGACGTGGTCGTCGGCTTCGGCGGCTACGTCTCGGTGCCGGCCTACCTCGCCGCGCGCCGGCGCCGGCTCCCGCTGGTGGTGCACGAGGGCAACGCCCTGCCGGGCATCGCCAACAAGCTCGGCGCCCGGCTCACCACCCACGTCGCGACCAGCTTCCCCGACACCGACCTGCGGCACGGCCGGTACCTCGGCCTGCCGATCCGGCGGATCATCTCCACCCTCGACCGGGCCGAGGCGCGCGCCGAGGCCCGCAGTGTGCTCGGCCTGGACCCGGACCGGCCCACCCTGCTGGTCACCGGGGGCTCGCAGGGCGCCCGGCGGCTCAACCAGTCGGTCTCCTCCGCGCAGCGTGCCCTCGCCGAGGCCGGCGTCCAGGTGGTGCACGTGGTCGGACCGCAGGGCGAGGCGAGCGTGGACCTGCGCGCCGGCGACCCGCCGTACGTGGTGCTGCCCTACGTGGACCGGATGGACCTGGCCTACGCGGCGGCCGACCTGGTGGTCTGCCGCGCTGGCGCCAACACCGTGACCGAGGTCGCCGCGGTGGGGCTCCCCGCGGTCTTCGTGCCGCTGCCGATCGGCAACGGCGAGCAGGCGCTCAACGCTCGCGGCGTGGTCGCGGCCGGCGGCGGGCTGCTGGTCGACGACGCCGCGCTCACCCCGGAGTGGGTCGCGGCGACGCTGCCGGACCTGGCGACCGACACCGCCCGGCTGACGCGGATGTCGCAGGCCGCCTCGGGCCTGGTCCCGCGCGACGCGGACGAGCAGCTGGCCCGGATGATCCTCGAGGCCGCGCGGAGCAGGGGAGGGGCAGCGTGATCGTCCCCGTCCCCGACGAGCTGCTGCCCGCGGACAGGCTCGGGCGCGTCCACTTCATCGGTATCGGCGGCGCCGGTCTCTCCGGCATCGCCCGGATCATGCTGGCCCGCGGGCTCCAGGTGAGCGGGAGCGACGCCAAGGAGTCGCGCGCCCTGGAGGCGCTGCGGGTGCTGGGGGCCCGGGTGTACGTCGGCCACGCCGCGGAGCAGGTGCACGACGTCGACACCGTCGTGGTCTCCACCGCGGTCCGCGAGGACAACCCCGAGGTCGTCGAGGCGCGCCGTCAGGGCCTGCGGCTGCTGCCGCGCTCGGCCGCGCTCGACGCGGTCATGCAGGGCCGCCGGGTCGTCGCGGTCGCCGGCACGCACGGCAAGACCACGACCACCTCGCTGCTCACCGTCGCGCTGCAGGCGTGCGGGGCCGACCCGTCCTTCGCGATCGGCGGGGAGCTCAACGAGTCCGGGTCCAACGCCCACGACGGCAGCGGCGAGGTCTTCGTGGCCGAGGCCGACGAGAGCGACGGCGCCTTCCTGGTCTACTCGCCGTACGGCGCGCTGGTGACCAACGTGGAGGCCGACCACCTCGACAACTACGGCACCGAGGAGGCCTACCGGGCGGCGTTCGACGCGTTCCTCGACCGGATCGACCCGGCCGGCTTCCTGGTGGTCTGCCAGGACGACCCCGGTGCTGCCGCGCTGGGCGAGAAGGCGGCGCGGCGCGGCCTGCGCACCGTGCGCGTCGGCGAGTCCGAGTCCGCCGACCTGCGCGCCGAGGGGCTGACCTTCGCCGGCGCCACCACGACCTTCGCCGTGGTGCTCCGCGGACGCCGGCTCGGCGAGGTCACCCTGCGCATCCCCGGGCGCCACTACGTGCTCGACGCCCTCGCCGCGCTCGCCGCAGGCCTCGAGCTCGGCTTCGGCTTCGACGACCTGCGCCGTGGGCTGGAGTCGTTCAGCGGCACCCGCAGACGGATGGAGTTCAAGGGCGAGGCCGACGGCGTCCGGGTCTACGACAGCTACGCCCACCACCCCAACGAGATCGCCGGCGACCTGCAGGCCGCCCGGTCGCTGGCCGGGGAGGGCCGGCTCGTCGTCGCCTTCCAGCCGCACCTGGTCTCCCGGACGCGCATCTTCGGCCCGGCCATGGGGGAGGCGCTGGGCGCCGCGGACCAGGTCGTCGTGATGGACGTCTACGTCGCCCGCGAGGACCCGGAGCCGGGCGTGAACGGCGGCATGGTCGCCGCCCACGTGCCGCTGCCTCCCGAGCAGGTCCGCTTCGTGCCGTCGTGGTCGCTGACCCCGGCGATGCTCGTCCAGCTCGCCGAGCCGGGCGACCTCGTCCTGACGCTCGGCGCCGGCGACGTGACCCTGGTCGGTCCGGAGGTGCTCGTGCTGCTGGCGGAGCGCGAGGAGGAGAGGTGACCCGGTGCTGAAGCTGGACCCGCGCAACAGGAACGCCGAGGACGCTCCGGGGCAGGACCCGCAGGTCACCCGGAAGCGGTTCCTGCGGCGCCAGCGCGCCCGCCGCTGGCTGGTCTGGCGCCGGGTGCTGCTCGTCGTGCTCCCCGTCGTCGCGGCGGTGACGCTGGTCTGGCTGGTGTTCTTCTCCTCGGTCCTCTCGGTCAAGGGTGCGGTGGTGGAGGGCACCTCGGTGCTGTCGAAGGCCGAGGTCGCGCAGGTCGCCGACGTCCCCGTCGGAGTGCCGCTGGCCACCGCCGACCTGGCTGCGGTCCAGGCCCGGGTCGAGGCGCTCGCGCCGGTGGCCTCCGCGGAGGTGTCGCGCAGCTGGCCGGACCGGATCCGGATCGACGTCACCGAGCGGACCGCCGTCGCGGTCACGCAGCGCGAGGGGGTCTGGCGCGGGCTCGACGAGGAGGGCGTGCTCTTCCGCTCCTACCCGAAGCGGCCCGCCGGCCTGCCCGAGGTGCGGATGAAGGCCTCCACCCCGGTCGACGCGCTGGCCGAGTCGGCCCAGGTGGTGGCAGCGCTGCCTTCGGCGATCCTCACCCGGGTGTCCTACCTGGACGTGCAGACGATCGACGACATCTCCTTCACCTTCCGCAACGGGTCGCGGGTGACGTGGGGGAGCGCGGACGAGTCCGCGGCCAAGGCCGAGGTCCTGCAGGTGCTGCTCAAGCGCGATGCGCGCGTCTACGACGTGACCGCGCCGGGTCGGCCGACCATCCGCCCCTGAGCGCGGCTCGCCCGTGAGGACCGCGGGCCGACCCCAGGCCGACCGCGGGCCGACCGCGGGACGCGCTGCCCCTGCCGCCACTTTCTCGCGGCAATTTGTCGACACGCCTGCGTGTCTGACGGGTTTCCCCGACCCCGCCGCCTAGGTTCTCTCTCAGGCGCGAGGTTGACATAACTATAACCCTCTACTTCAGGGTTAGGGTTCCGGACCGGAACCGAGTCGACCGAGGGCCCTTCCCCAGCAGCAGAGCAGCAGCAGACGAGCACCACCAACACACAAGCGAGAGGGACCTGCCGTGGCAGCACCGCAGAACTACCTGGCCGTCATCAAGGTCGTCGGGATCGGTGGCGGTGGCGTCAACGCCGTGAACCGGATGATCGAGGTCGGCCTGAAGGGCGTCGAGTTCATCGCCATCAACACCGACGCCCAGGCGCTGCTGATGAGCGACGCCGACGTCAAGCTCGACATCGGCCGGGAGCTGACCCGCGGGCTCGGCGCCGGCGCCAACCCGGAGGTCGGCGGCAAGGCCGCCGAGGACCACGCCGACGAGATCGAAGAGGTCATCAAGGGCGCGGACATGGTCTTCGTGACCGCCGGCGAGGGCGGCGGCACGGGCACCGGCGGCGCTCCGGTGGTCGCCCGCATCGCCCGCTCGCTGGGCGCCCTGACCATCGGCGTGGTCACCCGTCCCTTCTCCTTCGAGGGACGCCGCCGCGCCAACCAGGCCGAGGAGGGCATCGCGCAGCTGCGCGAGGAGGTCGACACCCTCATCGTCATCCCCAACGACCGGCTGCTCTCGATCAGCGACCGCAACGTGTCGGTGCTCGACGCGTTCAAGCAGGCCGACCAGGTGCTCCTCCAGGGCGTCTCGGGCATCACCGACCTGATCACCACCCCGGGCCTGATCAACCTCGACTTCGCCGACGTGAAGTCCGTGATGTCCAACGCCGGCTCGGCCCTCATGGGCATCGGCTCGGCCCGCGGGGAGGACCGGGCGATCGCCGCGGCCGAGATGGCCGTCTCCAGCCCGCTGCTCGAGGCCTCGATCGAGGGCGCCCACGGCGTCCTGCTGTCGATCGCGGGCGGCTCGGACCTCGGCCTCTTCGAGATCAACGAGGCCGCCGCGCTCGTCTCGCAGGCCGCGCACGCCGAGGCCAACATCATCTTCGGTGCGGTCATCGACGACGCGCTGGGGGACGAGGTCCGGGTCACCGTCATCGCCGCCGGCTTCGACGGCGGCATGCCGAAGCGGCGCGAGCAGATGCACCACGCGAACCGTGAGCCGGTCCCGTCCCAGACCCAGTCCGAGACCCGGGCTGCCGCCTCCCAGGGCGGCCTGCGCCAGCCCGCGCCGGCCACCGCTCCGCGCGTGGCCACCCCGGTGTCGTCCCGTCCGGCCGAGCCGCAGCGCGGCACCGCCCCGGCCGCGGCGCCCACCTTCCGGCCGTCGACCCGGCCGGTCGAGGAAGAGCTCGACGTCCCCGACTTCCTCAAGTAAGACGCCGGCGTACGGACCCGTGTTCGCCTTCCAGGAGAGACGTGGTGCGGTGGAGGTCGCCTTCACCGACCGCCTTGGCGGGCTGAGCACGGGACCGTACGCCGAGCTCAACCTCAAGCCGTACGGCGAGGCCGACGCCGACCGGGTGCCCGCGAACGTCGAGCGGGTCCGGCAGGCGCTCGCCGGCGGCGGCCCGGCGCCCGGCTGGGTGGAGATGGACCAGGTGCACAGTGCCACCGTCGCCGTGGTGGGCGGGCGAGTCCCCGAGCCCGCGCCGACCGCCGACGCGCTGGTCACCGCCGTGCCCGGGACCGTGCTGGTCACCCGTGCCGCCGACTGCGTCCCCCTCGTCCTGGCCGACCCCGGTCGCGGGCTGGTCGGGGCCGTGCACGCCGGACGCAACGGTGTCCTCCTCGGCGTCGTCCCGGCTGCGGTGGCGGCGCTGCGCGACCTGGGGGCCGAGGACCTGGTCGCCTGGGTCGGGCCCAGCATCTGCGGTCGCTGCTACGAGGTCCCGGCCGACCTGCGCGACGAGGTCGCCGCCCAGGTGCCGGCCACGCGGTCCGAGACCAGCTGGGGCACCCCCGCCCTCGACCTGCCGGCGGGCGTGCGCGCCCAGCTGGGGGCCGAGCGGGTCGAGGTGGTCGAGGTGGCGCGCTGCACCTACGAGGACCCCGAGCTCTACTCCTACCGTCGCCAGGGCCCGGAGTCCGGTCGTCACGCCGGCCTGGTCTGGGTGCGCCCGTGACCGGGGTCGAGCTGGCCACGGCGGAGCGGGTGGCCGAGCTCGCCGCCAACCTGGCCCGGGTCGAGGAGCGCCTCGTCACGGCCTGCGCGGCCGCCGGCCGTCCCCGCGACGAGGTCACCCTGGTCGTCGTCACCAAGTACTTCCCGGCCTCGGACGTCCGCGCGCTGGCCGGGCTCGGCGTCCGCCACGTGGCCGAGAACCGGCACCAGGAGGCGGTCGCCAAGCGGGCCGCCACCGAGGACCTCGACCTGGTCCGGCACTTCATCGGGCACCTGCAGTCCAACAAGGCGCACACGGTGGCCGCCTGGGCCGACGTGGTCGAGTCGGTGGACCGGGAGCGCCTCGTGCCGGCGCTGGCGAGGGGCGCCGGTGCGGCCCGCCCGCTCGCGGTGCTCCTCCAGGTCAGCCTCGACCCGCCCGGGCTGGCTGAGGGGCGCAGCGGCGCGGACCCGGCCGACGTGCCGGCGCTGGCCAGGCTCGTCGCCGACGACCCGCACCTGTCCCTGCGTGGCGTCATGGGGGTCGCCCCCCGGGGCGAGGACCCGCGGCCGGCCTTCGAGCGGCTGGCCGAGGTGTCCCTGGCGGTCCGCGAGGTCGACCCGGCTGCCACGTGGGTCTCGGCCGGGATGAGCGGGGACCTGGAGCAGGCCGTCGCCGCCGGCGCGACACACGTGCGGATCGGCAGCGCGGTCCTCGGAAACCGCCCCGCGCGCGGGTAGCCTCATCGAGACGGAAGTGACGGCAGTGTCGGAAGTAGCAGTCGCAGCACCCGTGAACGCACCAGTGAACGCACCAGCAAACGTAGGACCGGAAGGGCAGATGTCATGAGCGGCGCGATGCGCAAGATGGGTGTCTACTTGGGCCTGCTCGAGGACACGGAGCGCTACGACGACGACTACTACGAGGACGAGGTGGAGCCCGAGCGCGTCGCCGCGGCTGCTCCGCGGACCGCCCAGGTCGCCCAGCTCGCCGAGCGCCGTCCGCGTCCCGTCTCGACCGTGCCCGGCCCGCGCGTGGCCGAGCTGTCCCGGATCACCACGCTGCACCCGCGCACCTACAACGAGGCGCGCGTGATCGGCGAGAACTTCCGCGAGGGCATCCCGGTGATCATGAACCTCTCCGAGATGGACGACGGCGACGCCAAGCGGCTCGTCGACTTCGCCGCCGGCCTCGTGTTCGCCACGCGCGGCACCATCGAGCGGGTGACCGCCAAGGTCTTCCTGCTCTCGCCGGCCAACGTGTCGGTCGCGGCCGAGGACAAGCAGCGCATCGCCGAGGGCGGCTTCTTCAACCAGAGCTGACCCCCCGACCGTCCGAGCACCGCTCCCGTCCGTCTCCGCCGGTGCGGAGGGCGGACCCGACACCCCCGTAGGATGCGCACGTGCAATACGTGGGTCTGGTCATCGAGCTGGTGCTGAGGACGTTCCTCATCCTCATGTTCGTCCGGTTCGTCATCGACTGGGTGCAGGTGTTCGCCCGCTCCTGGTCGCCCAAGGGCATCGTGCTGGTGCTGCTCGAGATCGTCTACTCGGTGACCGACCCGCCGATCAGGTTCGTCCGGCGGTTCGTGCCGCCGCTGCGGCTCGGCTCGGTCGTGCTCGACACCAGCTTCATCATCGTGCTGATCGCGACGTACCTGCTGCTCGGCCTGAACAGCGCCGTCTTCTTCTGAGCGCCCGCTCGGACCTCCACCGGCGAGGACCGTCCGGTTCCCGGTGCCCGATTCCTGGACCCGCCGGGCAGGCGGTACGGTGACCCCTGGGTTGCCCGCGCTGCGGGCGGCCCGCCCCGAACCCCCCGAAGAGTTTCCCGACGAACAAAGGTGAGGTCATGCCGCTGACGCCTGAGGACGTGAGCAACAAGCGCTTTACGGCTGTCCGACTGCGCGAGGGCTACGACATGTCCGAGGTGGACCAGTTCCTCGACGAGGTCGAGTCCGAGCTGGAACGTCTGAACCGCGAGAACGACGAGCTGCGCACGAAGCTCGAGGCGGCTCAGACCGGTGCTCCCGCCCCGGCCGTCGAGAAGGCCCCCGAGCCCGAGGTCGCGGCACCGGTCGTAGAGAAGGCGCCCGAGCCCGAGCCGGTCGTCGAGAAGGCCCCCGAGCCGGTCGCCGCGGTCGCCGGTCGGGAGACCCTCACGGTGACGACCACCGCCGAGGCCTCCGCCGCCGCGACCCGCCTCCTGGAGCTGGCGGCCAAGAACGCCGACGAGCTCGTCGGCGAGGCCCAGGCCCAGGCCGAGGCCCTCGTCAGCGAGGCACAGGCCAACGCCGAGCGGCTCGACACCGAGAGCCGGACCAAGGCCGAGCGGCTCGAGTCCGACGCCCGCACCCGCGCCCAGATGCTCGACGCGGAGACCGCCGAGCGCCGCCAGCAGCTCTTCGGCGACCTCGAGAAGGAGAAGTCCAACCTCGACGCCGAGATCGAGGGGCTGCGGAACTTCGAGCGCGAGTACCGCTCGCAGCTGAAGAGCTACTTCCACCAGCAGCTCGAGGCCCTCGAGGGCAGCGCCGTGGGCACCTCGCTCGGCGAGGAGACCCCGCGTCGGCTGAAGTCGATCATGGGCGAGGAGGGCGGCGAGGGCTGAGCAGCCCCGCCACCCCAGCACGACCACTCAGCACGACCACCCAACACGGCCACCCAGCACGGCCACCCAGCACGACCGCCCAGCACGACGAAGGCCCGCCCCCTCGGGGGCGGGCCTTCGTGCGTCGCCGGCTCCGGTCTCAGACCCGGGCCACGGCGAAGCTCAGCCCGAGGTCGTCGTCGCGCCGGACCCCAGCCGGTCCGCTGGCCGGTCCGCCGGCCGGGTCGCCCTCGGTGACCGCGGTGGCCAGCACCTCACCGGCGACCGCCTCGACGTGCTCGCGCAGCGCCGCGGCGAGCTCGCCGTCGGGGTCGTCGGCCGACCACGTCAGCGTGATCCGGTCGGCCACCTCGAAGCCGCTGGTCTTGCGGGCCTCCTGCACCAGCCGGACGACCTCGCGGGCCAGCCCGGCGCGGACCAGCTCGGGGGTCAGCTCGAGGTCCAGCGCGACGGTCTCGCCCTGCTCGTTGACCACCGACCAGCCCTCGCGGGGCCGCTCGGAGACGATGACCTCCTCGGCCAGCACCTCGACCTCCTCGCCCTCCACGACCACGGTGGCCGTCCCGGTGGCGGCCAGCGAGCCAGCCAGAGCCTCCGCGTCCGCCTCGGCGATAGCGGCGGCCACCAGCGGCGTGCGCTTGGCGAACCGCTTCCCCAGCGCCCGGAAGTTGCCCTTGGCGGAGTGGTCGACCAGGTCGCCCGCCGAGGCGAGCGACTCCAGGGCCCCCAGGTTGAGCTCGTCGGCGATCTCGGCGCGCAGCTCCTCGCTGAGCCGGTCGTAGGCCGCAGTGGGCACCAGGGCGCGCCGCAACGGCTGCCGGGTGCGGACCTTGGCCTCCGCGCGGGCGGCCCGGCCGAGCTCCACGAGACGACGGGCCAGGTCCACCCCGGCGGCGAGCTCGTCGTCGACCAGCGAGCCCTCGCCGTCGGCGTCGACGCGCGGCCAGGACGCCAGGTGCACCGACGCGGGCAGCTCATCGGAGGTGGAGGCGAACAGGTCCTGCCAGACCCGCTCGGTGATGAAGGGCGCCAGCGGCGCGAGCACCAGCGTGACGACGTACAGGCACTCGTGCAGGGTCGCCAGCGCCGCTGGGTCGCCCTCCCAGAAGCGTCGCCGGGAGCGGCGGACGTACCAGTTGGACAGGTCGTCGACGTAGGCGGCGATCAGGGTGCCGGTGCGCTGGGTGTCGAAGTCCTCCAGGGCGGCGGTCACCCCCAGCGCGAGCCGGTGCGCCTCCGAGAGCGCCCAGCGGTCCAGCACCGGCCGGTCGGCCACGGCCGGAGCCGGGTCGCCGGGGGTCCATCCGGCGGTCCGGCCGTACAGCACCTGGAAGGCGACCGTGTTCCAGTAGGTCAGCAGCACCTTGCGGACGGTCTCCTGGATCGAGGCGTGACCCACCCGGCGGGCCGCCCAGGGCGAGCCGGAGGCCGCCATGAACCACCGCACCGCGTCCGCGCCGTGCTCGTCCATCAGCGGGATCGGCTCGAGGATGTTGCCCAGGTGCTTGGACATCTTCCGGCCGTCCTCGGCCAGGATGTGGCCCAGGCAGACCACGTTGCGGTAGCTGTTCCGGTCGAAGACCAGGGTGTTGACCGCCATCAGCGTGTAGAACCAGCCTCGGGTCTGGTCGATCGCCTCGCAGATGAAGTCGGCCGGGAAGGCTCGCTCGAAGCGCTCCTGCGACCCCTCCACGTGCGGGTACCCCCACTGCGCGAAGGGCATCGACCCGGAGTCGAACCACGCGTCGATGACGTCGGGGACCCGGGTCGCGGTCTCCCCGCACGTCGGGCAGGCGAAGGTGACCTCGTCGACGTAGGGCCGGTGCGGGTCCAGCCCGGACTGGTCGGTGCCGGTCAGCTCCGACAGCTCGGCCAGCGACCCGACGCAGACCTGGTGGTCCTCGGCGCAGCGCCAGATCGGCAGCGGCGTGCCCCAGTAGCGGCGCCGCGACAGCGCCCAGTCGATGTTGTTGTTGAGCCAGTCGCCGTAGCGGCCCCACTTGACCGTCTCGGGGTACCAGTTCGTCGCCTCGTTCTCGCGCAGCAGCTCGGCCTTGCGCTGGGTGGTGCGCACGTACCAGGACGGCTGGGCGTAGTAGAGCAGCGCGGTGTGGCAGCGCCAGCAGTGCGGGTAGGAGTGCTCGTAGGCGACGTGCCGGAAGAGCAGCCCCCGCTGGGCCAGGTCCTGCACCAGCGCGGTGTCGGCGTGCTTGAAGAAGTCGCCGCCGACCAGGGGCACGTCCGGACCGAAGTGGCCGTCGGGCTGCACCGGGTTGACCACGGGCAGGCCGTACGCCCGGCAGACCACCATGTCGTCCTCGCCGAAGGCGGGGGACTGGTGCACCAGACCGGTGCCGTCCTCGGTGGTCACGTAGGACCCGAGCACGACGAAGTGGGACCGCCCGCCCGGCTGGCCGGTCTCGGCGACCGGGAACTCGACGAGCTCGAACGGGCGCTGGTACTCCCAGCGCTCCATCGCGGTGCCCTCGACGGTGCCCGCGACGGTCCAGCCCTCGCCCAGCACCTTCTCGACCAGCGGCTCGGCGACGACCAGCGTCTCGGTGCCGTCCGTGGCGACGACGTAGGTGACGTCCGGGTTGACCGCCACCGCGGTGTTGGACACCAGCGTCCACGGCGTCGTCGTCCAGACCAGCAGCGAGGCGCTCCGCCCCTCGGGCAGGGCTCCGCCGCCGGCCGCGTACGGGCCGGAGGTGAGCGGGAAGCGGACGTACACACTGGGGTCGGTGACGGTCTCGTAGCCCTGGGCCAGCTCGTGGTCCGACAGCCCGGTGCCGCAGCGCGGGCAGTACGGCGCGACGCGGTGGTCCTCGACCAGGAGGCCCTTGGTGTGGATCTCCTTCAACGCCCACCACACCGACTCGACGTACTCCGGGGCCATCGTGGTGTAGGGGTCGTCCATGTTGACCCAGTAGCCCATCCGCTCGGTCATCGCGCGGAACAGGTCGACGTTGCGCAGCACCGACTCCCGGCACTTCGCGTTGAACTCCGCGACGCCGTACGCCTCGATGTCGCCCTTGCCGGAGAAGCCGAGCTCCTTCTCGACGGCCAGCTCGACCGGGAGGCCGTGGCAGTCCCAGCCGGCCTTCCGCTCCACGTGGTAGCCCTGCATCGTGCGGAAGCGGGGGAAGACGTCCTTGAAGACGCGGGCCTCCACGTGGTGGGTGCCGGGCATGCCGTTGGCGGTGGGCGGGCCCTCGTAGAAGGTCCACGGCTCGGCGCCCGCGGTGCGCTCCAGGGACTTCGCGAAGGTGTCGTTCTCGGCCCAGAACGCGAGCACCTCCCGCTCGAGGGCGGGCAGGTCGACCTGCGGGGGAACGGGGCGGTACTGGTTCACGGGGGTCCTCTTCGTCGTCGTCCTGCTCTGACGAAGGGACGAGACCTCGCGGTCCCGCGGTACCACCCTCCTTGGCGCTCCGGGCCGAACGGCCCGCTGCACCCACTCCGTTGCCTGCCGCGGCCGGTTCTACCCGCACCCCGGTGCGGGGGTGCGCTCTTCCGGCGGCTCGGGGCTGATCTTCACCTCGGACAACACCCCTGGGCTCCCACCGTCCCCAGGTCGCTCTCGGCTGTGCTCTCGGCTACTCGTCCCGTCCACACCGTGCGGCAAGGACCAGTGTGCCAGAGGGCCACCGGGATCGGCGCGTCGATATCGATCCGGCAACGGCCCCGCGGGAGCCCGCGTCGGATGGGCGTGGCCGGTTGTCTGCCGGGGGAGGCGGGCATATCCTCGCGGCACGTGCGGCGAGGGACCGCACAATTCGCCACGTTGTTCGACGCGCTCGTCCCGGGTCGACCTCTGGCCACGACCGCTCTGGAGAGGGGCCCTCGTCATGGCTCGTACCACCGCTGGCAAGCTGGCGAGCAGGACCGCCGCCGCCGCGAAGAAGGTCTCCTCCTCGGTGGCCAAACGTGCCTCGGCGGGACGTGCCTCGACTCCCTCCGCGTCGTCCGCTCCGGCCGCGAAGGCTCCCGCCAAGAAGGCCCCCGCGAAGGCCCCCGCCCCCGCCCAGGTGGCGACGAAGGCTCCGGCGAAGAAGGCGGCCACGAAGGCTGCTGCTCCGGCGAAGAAGGCGGCCACGAAGGCCGCTGCTCCGGCGAAGAAGGCGGCCACGAAGGCCGCTGCGCCGGCGAAGAAGGCGGCCACGAAGGCCGCTGCACCGGCGAAGAAGGCGGCCACGAAGGCCGCTGCACCGGCGAAGAAGGCCGCCACGAAGGCCGCTGCACCGGCGAAGAAGGCCGCCACGAAGGCCGCCGCTCCGGCGAAGAAAGCCGCCACGAAGGCCGCCGCTCCGGCGAAGAAGGCCGCCACGAAGGCCGCCGCTCCGGCGAAGAAGGCCGCCACGAAGGCCGCCGCTCCGGCGAAGAAGGCCGCCACCAAGGCGACCTCCACGGCGAAGCGGACCGCCAGCGCCGCGACCCCCGCGGCGAAGCGGGCGACGGCCACGGCGACCAAGGTCGCCGCCCCCACGACGAGGCAGCGGACCGCGCCGGCGAGCACGCCGGCCCGGTCCGTCCCCGCCACGAAGACCGCCTCCTCCGGGAGGGCCTCCACGAGCAAGAAGAGCGCCGCCGTGTCCAAAGCACCCACGAGCAAGCCCGCCGACCTGGCGGTCAAGGAGAACGAGGACCCCTGGACCTCGGCCGAGCTGGACGAGGTGCGGGCCGAGCTCGTCGCCGACCAGGACCGGCTGCGCCAGGAGCTCGACCTCGCCACCCACGAGCTGCACGACCTGATGCGCGACGCCGGCGACGGCGCGGGCAACGACCAGGCCGACGTCGGCTCGACGACCTTCGAGCGGGACCACGAGATGACGCTGGCGAACAACGCCCGCGACATGCTCCTGCAGACCGAGCACGCCCTGGAGCGCATCCTGGACGGCAGCTACGGCGTGTGTGAGAGCTGTGGTCAGCCGATCGGCAAGATGCGGCTGATGGCCTTCCCCCGTGCGACACTGTGCCTGTCATGCAAGCAGCGCGAGGAGCGTCGCTGAACCCCAGCGACCCAGCAGACGGCACCGCCGTACGGCGACCCCTCCGGCTCTTCCTCCTCACCGCCCTGGTCGTCTACCTGCTCGACCTGACCACCAAGACGCTCGCCGTGGCCAAGCTCGAGGGGCGTGACCCGGTCCCGGTCGTGGGCGACCTGCTCCAGCTGAACCTGCTCCGCAACCCGGGGGCCGCCTTCAGCACCGGGACGTCGTACACCTGGGTGCTCACCGGCATCGCGGTCACCGCCATCGTGGTCGTCCTGGTGGTGTCGCGCCGGCTGGGCAGCAAGCTGTGGGCCTTCGGGCTGGGCTGCCTGCTCGGCGGCGTGCTGGGCAACCTCACCGACCGGCTGTTCCGCGAGCCCGGCTTCGGGCGCGGCCACGTCGTCGACTTCCTGCAGCTCCCGCACTGGCCGGTCTTCAACGTCGCCGACATGGCCATCAACGTGGCCGCCGGGGTGATCATCCTCCAAGCCCTGCGCGGGGTCTCGCACGACGGAGCCGGCCGCGAATGACCTCCCCGATGAGCCTCCCCGGAGCCGCAGGAGGCCCGGTGGAGCAGCGCACGGTGATCGTGCCCGACGGGCTGGCCGGCGAGCGCGTGGACGCTGCCCTCGCCCGGATGTTCGGGTTCTCCCGGTCCCGGGCCGCGGAGCTGGTCGCCGGCGGCTACGTCGTCGTCGACGGTCACGCCGTCGCCAAGTCCGAGCGGGTGCACGGCGGGTCGATGCTCGAGGTCGGCATCCCCGCCCTGGTGGACCCCGTCGCCGTCGTGCCCGAGATCGTCGAGGGCATCGGCATCATCTACGACGACGACGCCCTGGTCGTCATCGACAAGCCCGTGGGCGTCGCCGTCCACCCCAGCCCCGGCTGGAAGGGTCCCACCGTGGTGGGGCACCTCGCCGCGGCCGGCTTCCGGATCGCCACCAGCGGGGCCTCCGAGCGACAGGGGATCGTGCAGCGGCTCGACGTCGGCACCTCGGGGGTGATGGTGATCGCCAAGTCCGAGTACGGCTACTCCCGGCTCAAGAACGCGTTCCGGCGCCGCGAGATCGACAAGACCTACCACGCCCTCGTGCAGGGTCACCCCGACCCGTTGCGCGGCACCGTGGACGCGCCGATCGGGCGGCACCGCAAGCACGACTACAAGTTCGCGGTGATGGCCGACGGCAAGCACAGCGTCACCCACTACGAGACCCTCGAGGCACACCGCTTCGCGAGCCTGCTGGAGATCCAGCTGGAGACGGGGCGCACCCACCAGATCCGGGTGCACATGCAGGCGCTGAAGCACCCCTGCGTGGGCGACCCCCTCTACGGCGGCGACCCCGTGCTGGCGGCCCGGCTCGACCTCGACCGGCAGTGGCTGCACGCGGTCCGGCTCGGGTTCGAGCACCCGGAGTCCGGCGAGCACGTCGAGTTCGAGTCGCCGTACCCCGCGGACCTGGAGCACGCCCTGGAGGTGGTCCGTGACCTCCACTGACCCCGGGGACGGCTCCGAGCCCGGTCCACTCCGCGAATCCCACCGTGACTCCCTGCGCGACCTGCTCCTGCGACCGGCGACCGAGGCGGACGCCCCCGCCGTGGCGGAGGTGCACCTGCGGGCCCGCGCTGCGGCCGTGCCGGCGATGCCGCCGACGATCCACCCCGACGAGGAGACCCGCGCCTGGGCCGCCGGGCGGGTCGCCGCCGGCGACGTCTGGGTCGCCGAGTCCGGGGGCCGGGTGGTGGCGATGATGGAGCTCACCGCGACCTGGCTCGACCAGCTCTACGTCGACCCCGACCACGCCGGGCAGGGCGTCGGCAGTGCCCTGCTCGACCTGGCCAAGTCGCTGCGGCCCGACGGCTTCGCGCTGTGGGTCTTCGAGAGCAACGCGCCGGCGCGCGCGTTCTACCGCCGGCACGGCCTCGTCGAGCTCGACCACACCGACGGCAGCGGCAACGAGGAGCAGGCGCCGGACCTGCGGATGGCCTGGCCCGGCGAGCAGCCGCTGCGGTTCCTCCGCGCCCAGATCGACGAGGTCGACGGGGACCTGGCCCAGCTGCTCGGCCGTCGCGCCGCCCTGACCGCGGCCGTGCAGCCGTACAAGGCGGTGCCCGGCCATGCCGGACGGGACCCGGAGCGCGAGGCCGAGATCGCGGCCCGGATGGCCGCGCACGCGCCCGGCCTCGGGGAGGCCGGGTTCGCACGGATCATGCACGAGGTGATCGGCGCCAGCCTGGACGCCGTCGAGCGCGACCGCTGAGCAGGTTGCCGGACCGGACGGACCCGGCGGCCGGAGTCGTCCGGCCCGGGCGCTGCCGACCACCGGTGCCCTAGATTGCCCGGGTGGGAGGCACAGGTCGGGTGACGGCGTACGACGGGCCGGGGGAGACGCTGCCGGGCGCCGTCCGCCGCGGCTACGGCTACGGGTCGGTCGCGACCGGGGCGTTCGGGACGGTCCCCGGCCTGATGCTGCTGCCCTACCTGACCGACACCCTCGGGGTCGGTGCGGTCGCCGCCGGCGTGGTCGTCTTCGCCCCGAAGGCCTGGGACGTGGTGCTCAACCCGGTCGCCGGCCGGGTCAGCGACCGCAGCACCGACCCGCGCGGCCCCCGTCGCCCGTTCCTGATCCGGGCCGGGCTCACCCTCGCGGTCTGCTTCGCCCTGCTCTTCGCCGGGCCGCCGCTGGGGTCGCAGGCCGCCGACGTCGCCTGGGTGCTGGTGCTGTTCCTGGCCTGCGCGACGGCGTACGCGTTCTTCCAGGTGCCCTACGTCGCGATGCCCGCCGAGATCACCGCCTCCTACACCGAGCGCACCCGGCTGATGACCTGGCGGGTCGCGCTGCTCGCCCTGACCATCCTGGTGACCGGGGCCAGTGCGCCCGCGGTCCGCGACGCGGTCGGCGGCCGCGACGGCTACCGGCTGATGGGCCTCCTGGTCGCCGCGGTGATCGCCCTGGGCGTCGTCGCCGCCTACCGCGGCACCCGCGCCGCCCCGGTCGGCACCGTCCACGCGGGCACCGGCACCCTGCGCGAGCAGCTGCGGGTGGTGGCCGCCGCCCGTGACTTCCGGCTGCTGCTGACCACCTTCGTGGTGCAGGCACTGGCGGTCGGGCTGATGCTGGCCGGGGTCGACTACACCGCCCGGGTGGTGCTGGAGCGCGAGGGCGCCTCCACGCTGCTGTTCGTCTGCTTCGTCGGGCCGGCGCTGGTGCTCACCCCGGTCTGGGAGCGGTTCGGCGCGCGGGTGGGCAAGAAGCAGGGGTACGTGGCCGCGACGGCCTGCTTCGTGACCGGGGCGGCGGTGCTCGTGACCGCCCGGGTCGCCCCGCTCGGGGTGGTGCTGGCCGCGACCGCCCTGGTCGGTGCCGGGTACGCCGGTGCCCAGGTCTTCCCGATGGCGATGCTGCCCGACGCGGCCGCCGTCGACGCCCACCGCACCGGCACCAACCGGGCCGGGGTCTACACCGGGGTGTGGACCGCCGGGGAGACGCTCGGCCTCGCGCTCGGTCCCGGCGTCTTCGCGCTCGTGCTCGCGCTGGGCCACTACCGGTCCTCCACCGGGGGCGGGCTCGCCCAGCCGCACTCGGCGGTGACCGCGGTGGTCCTCGGGTTCTCGTTGCTGCCCGCCGTGCTCGCCGCGCTCTCGCTGCTCTGGCTGCGTTCCTACGCCCTGACCGCCGACGAGGTGCGCGCCGCCACCTCGCCCCAGGCCTGAGGAGGCCCCGTGACCGTCGACCCCGACCCCGCCGCCTGGACCGAGCAGGCCCGGGCCGTCCTCGAGCGGCTGGCCGTGCTGCAGGCCGGCGACCTGCCGACCAAGGGCGGCACCACGCTGGCCTACGTCTACGACAGCGGGCTCGCCGAGGCCGACGCCGTCGGCCGGGCCGCCCTGGCCGCCTTCGCCGACACCAACGGGCTCGACCCGACCGCGTTCCCGTCGATGCTGACGCTCGAGAACGAGCTGGTCGGCGTCGCCGCCGGGCTGGTCCACGGACCCGCCTCCACGGTGGGTGCGGTCACCTCCGGCGGCACCGAGTCGGTGCTGCTCGCCGTCCAGACCGCCCGCGACGCCCGCCCCGAGGTGGAGCGCCCGCGGATGGTGCTGCCGGAGACCGCGCACGCCGCCTTCCACAAGGCGGCGCACTACTTCGGCGTCGAGGCCGTGGTGGTGCCGGTGGGCGCCGACTTCCGGCCGGACCCGGCCGCGGTCGCCGCCGCGATCGACGACCGGACGGTGCTCGTGGTGGCCTCCGCACCGTCGTACGCGCACGGCGTGGTCGACCCGGTCCCCGAGATCGCCGCGGCCGCGGCGGCGGCCGGCGTGCGGTGCCACGTCGACGCCTGCATCGGCGGCTGGGTGCTCCCGTTCGCCGAGCGGCTGGGCCGGCCGGTGCCGCCCTGGGACTTCCGGGTGCCCGGCGTCACCAGCATCTCCCTGGACCTGCACAAGTACGGCTACACGCCCAAGGGCGCCTCGCTGCTGCTGCACCGGACCCCGGCGCTGCGGCGCGCCCAGTACTTCGCCAGTGCGCGCTGGCCGGGCTACACGATGCTCAACTCCACCACCCAGTCGACCCGCTCCGGCGGCCCGCTCGCCGCGGCCTGGGCGGTGGTCTCCACGATCGGCGAGGAGGGCTACCTGCGCCTGGCCGAGTCCACCTTCGCCGGGGTCGACCGGCTCGTCGAGGGCCTGGCCGGGATCGCCGGGGTCGAGGTCGTCGCCGCCCCGGACTCCACGCTGGTCGCGCTGGCCACCGACGGCTCGTGCGACGTCTTCACCCTCGCCGACGAGATGGCCGCGCGGGGCTGGTACGTCCAGCCGCAGATGTCGTTCGCGGGCCGGCCACCCACCCTGCACCTGACCCTGTGCGCGGCCACGGCGCCGCGGGTGGGGGACTTCCTGACCGCGTTCGCCGCGGCGGTCGAGGCCGCCCGCGCCGCCGGACCGGTCGTCGTCGACGAGGGCGTCGCCGCGGTCGTCGCCGCGCTGGACCCGGCGACGCTCTCGGACGCCGACTTCGACGGGCTGCTGGCCGCGGCGGGGTTGGTGGGGGAGTCCGCCGACCCGGGGGCGGGGCTGGACCTGCCGGAGCGGATGGCCGAGGTCAACGCCCTGCTCGACCTGGCCGCCCCGGCGCTGCGCGAGGCGGTCCTGGTGGCGTTCCTGGACCGCCTCGCGTCGCCCGCCCGTCGCCGGCCTGTCGCCGGTCTGTCGCCGGTCTGTCGCCGGTCTGTCGCCGGCCTGTCGCCGGCCCGAGGCCCGGCAGGAGTGTCGGTGCCGGGTGCCAGTCTGGGTCGCGTAGGCTGAGCGTCTTCCCCAGAGGCGTGGCTGGCGGTCGCCCAGCCGGGTCTGTCGCCGTGCCCTGAGAGTGTCGAGAGCCAGGTCGGAGAGGAGTCGGGAACGCCGATGTCGCGAGGGTCGCAGGACGGGTTCGTCCACCTCCACGTCCACACCGAGTACTCCATGCTCGACGGCGCCGCCCGGCTGGACGACATGTTCGCCCGCACCGCGGAGCTGGGCATGGGCGCGATCGCGATGACCGACCACGGCAACACCTTCGGCGCCTACGACTTCTACTCCAAGGCCAAGAACCACGGGGTCAAGCCGATCATCGGGATGGAGGCCTACTTCACCCCCAACACCTCCCGGTTCGAGCGCAAGCGGGTCCGGTGGAACGACGGCGGCCAGGACGACGTCTCGGGCTCCGGGGCCTACACCCACATGACGCTGCTCGCCGAGTCCACCGCCGGCATGCACAACCTCTTCCGGCTCTCCACCCGGTCCAGCACCGAGGGCTTCTTCTACAAGCCGCGCGCCGACCGGGAGCTCCTCGCCGAGTACGCCACCGGCCTGATCGGCACCACCGGCTGCCCCTCGGGCGAGGTGCAGACCTGGCTGCGGATCGGGGACTACGACAAGGCGCGCCAGGCGGCCGCCGACTTCCGCGACATCCTCGGCCCGGAGAACTACTTCCTGGAGCTGATGGACCACGGCCTGTCGATCGAGAACCGGGTGCGCGAGGGTCTGCTGCGACTCGCGAAGGACCTGTCGATCCCGATGATCGCCACCAACGACTCCCACTACGTGCGCCCCGAGGACGCCAAGGCCCACGAGCACCTGCTGTGCGTCTCCTCGGGCAGCAGCATGACCGAGCCGCCGTACGAGAAGGGCGGGAAGCGGTTCGCCTTCCAGGGCGACAGCTACTACATCAAGTCCCCGGCCGAGATGCGCGAGCTGTGGGCCGAGCGCAACGGCCTGCCGGAGGCCTGCGACAACACGCTGCTGATCGCCGAGCGCTGCGACGTCGCGTTCAACACCTCCGCCAACTACATGCCGCGCTTCCCGGTGCCCGAGGGCGAGACCGAGGACTCCTGGTTCGTCAAGGAGGTCGAGCGGGGCCTGCACTTCCGCTACCCCGAGGGCGTGCCCGACAAGGTCAAGGCGCAGGCCGAGTTCGAGGTCGGCGTCATCACCCAGATGGGCTTCCCCGGCTACTTCCTCGTCGTGGCCGACTTCATCAACTGGGCCAAGGACAACGGCATCCGGGTCGGCCCCGGCCGCGGGTCGGGCGCCGGCTCGATGGCCGCGTACGCGATGCGGATCACCGACCTCGACCCGCTCGAGCACGGCCTGATCTTCGAGCGGTTCCTCAACCCCGACCGCGTCTCCATGCCCGACTTCGACATCGACTTCGACGACTCCCGCCGCGCCGAGGTGATCCGCTACGTCACCGAGAAGTACGGCAACGACCGGGTCTCGATGATCGTCACCTACGGCACCATCAAGGCCAAGCAGTCGGTCAAGGACGCCTCCCGGATCCTCGGCTACCCGTTCTCCATGGGCGACCGGATCACCAAGGCGATGCCGGCCGCGGTGATGGGCAAGGACATCCCGCTCAAGCAGATCTTCGACCCCAGCCACGCCCGGTACGGCGAGGGCGGCGAGTTCCGCTCGCTCTACGAGGCCGAGGCCGACGTCAAGACGGTGGTCGACACGGCCATCGGCATCGAGGGCCTCAAGCGCCAGTGGGGCGTGCACGCCGCCGGCGTGATCATGTCGAGCGAGCCGCTGATCGACATCATCCCGCTGATGCGCCGGGAGCAGGACGGCGCGATCATCACGCAGTTCGACTACCCGACCTGCGAGAAGCTCGGCCTCATCAAGATGGACTTCCTGGGGCTGCGCAACCTCACCGTCCTCGACGACGCGGTCCGCAACATCGAGGCCAACCGGGGCGAGAAGATGGTCCTGGAGGACCTCACCCTCGACGACCCCGACGCCTACAAGCTGCTCTGCCGTGGCGACACCCTCGGCGTCTTCCAGCTCGACGGCGGCCCGATGCGCGGCCTGCTGCGGCTGATGCAGCCGGACAACTTCGAGGACATCTCCGCGGTGCTCGCGCTGTACCGCCCCGGGCCGATGGGCGTGGACAGCCACACCAACTACGCCCTGCGCAAGAACGGCAAGCAGGAGATCAAGCCGATCCACCCCGAGCTCGAGGAGCCGCTCGCGGAGATCCTCAGCACGACGTACGGCCTGATCGTCTACCAGGAGCAGGTCATGGCGGTGGCCCAGAAGCTCGCCGGCTACACCCTGGGCCAGGCGGACCTGCTGCGCCGCGCGATGGGCAAGAAGAAGAAGGAGATCCTCGACGCCGAGTACATCCCCTTCTCCGACGGGATGAAGGCCAACGGGTACTCCGACGCCGCCATCAAGGCGCTGTGGGACGTGCTCGTGCCGTTCTCCGACTACGCGTTCAACAAGGCGCACACCGCGGCGTACGGGTTGATCTCCTACTGGACCGCCTACCTCAAGGCCCACTACGCGCCCGAGTACATGGCCGCCCTGCTGACCTCGGTCAAGGACGACAAGGACAAGTCGGCGATCTACCTGAACGAGTGCCGCCGGATGGGCATCAAGGTGCTGCCCCCGGACGTCAACGAGTCCTCGGCCAACTTCACCCCGGTCGGCACCGACATCCGCTTCGGCCTCAACGCCATCCGCAACGTCGGCGGCAACGTGGTGGAGTCGATCGTGTCCGCTCGCCGCGAGAAGGGCCGCTACACCGACTTCAACGACTTCCTGTCCAAGGTCGACAGCGTCGTCTGCAACAAGCGGGTCATCGAGTCGCTGGTCAAGGCGGGCGCGTTCGATTCCGTCGGGCACCGCCGCCGCGCGCTGGTCGCGATCCACGAGTCCGCGGTCGAGCAGTACGTCGACATCAAGCGCAACGAGGCGATCGGCCAGGACTCGCTCTTCGGCGGCCTCGACGACGGCGACGCGGCCGGGGGGACCGGCTGGGGGGTGTCGGTCACCGTGCCCGACATCGACGAGTGGGACAAGATGACCCTGCTCGGTCACGAGCGCGACATGCTCGGCCTCTACGTCTCCGACCACCCCCTGATGGGGCTGGAGCACATCCTCGCCAACGCGAGCGACTGCACCATCGGCCAGCTGCTCATCGACGAGGAGCGTCAGGACGGAGCGCCGGTCGCGATCTCCGGGCTCGTCACGAGCATCCAGCGCAAGATCACCAAGCGCGGCGACTCCTGGGCGATGGTCACCGTCGAGGACCTCGAGGGGGCCGTGGACGTGCTGCTGTTCCCGAGCGCCTACCAGCTGGCCAGCACGCTGCTGGTCGAGGACGCCATCGTCACCGTCAAGGGCAGGCTGTCGCGCCAGAAGGACCAGCCGGAGATCCACGGCCAGGAGGTCAGCCTGCCGGACCTCTCGGAGGGGCCGTCCGGGCCGGTGGTGATCTCGCTGCCCTCCACCCGGTGCACCGCCCCGGTCGTGGACCAGCTCAAGGACGTGCTCTCGACCCACCCTGGGGTGACCGAAGTACGGTTGCGTCTCATGACGAGGACCTCCACCACCGTGATGCGGCTGGACGACCGGCTCCGGGTGGAGCCCACCCCGGCCCTCTACGCGGACCTCAAGGCCCTGCTGGGGCCGAACTGCCTGAGCGGCGTATGACCACCCCCGACCCGACCCCGGCCGAGCCGGGGGCCGAGGCGAGCCCCCGGACCCTCGAGGGGTTCGGGACCGGCGGTGGCGCCGCCGGGGAGGACGACGTCGCCGGCTCGCTGCCGGCGGCCGCCCGTGAGCCGGCGCCCGCCGCGGCGCTGCTGCGCGACGTGCTCGTGGTCGTCGGGCTCTGCCTGCTGGTCGGCGCCCTGCTCGGGCTGCTGTGGCCGCACCTGGTCACCCCCGTCGAGGTCACCAAGACCGACCAGGGCATCTCCACCGGCGAGGTCGACCTCTCGCTCCGCTTCGACAACGACGCCTGGTTCGCGATCCTCGGCGGCCTCGCCGGACTCGTGCTGGGGGCCGCGCTGACCGTGTGGCGGCACACCCGGGAGATGGTGACCCTCCTCGCCCTGGTGGCCGGGTCGTTCGCCGCGGTCTGGCTGATGGCCCGGGTGGGCCATGCCGTGGGACCTGCGGACCCGGTATCGGTCTTGCGCAATTCGCCCACCGGCACAACCGCGCCTGACATGATCAGCGTGACGTCCACGGGGGCGTACTACATGTGGCCGATCGGGGCGGTGCTCGGGGCGTTCGTCGTCCTGGTGGGCTTCCCCGGCCGAT
The DNA here is from genome assembly GCA_044227235.1 of Marmoricola sp. Lineage (GTDB taxonomy): Bacteria > Actinomycetota > Actinomycetes > Propionibacteriales > Nocardioidaceae > Marmoricola_A. The sequence goes on from JBGAFN010000002.1 coordinate 236,210, forward strand.
CCGACTCCCGTCACGGGACCGCCGCGGACGACGCGGGGACCGCGACGGCCGACGAGACGACCGCGTCGACGGACGAGGCGAGCGGCCCGGCGACCCCCGGAGCACCGCCGCCAGAATGACCGAAGGGGACCCGATGACCAGCGACCTTCCCGAGAGCCCCGGCTCCGACCTGCCCGGCCCGCCGCAACCCGCGATGGAGTACCTCGGCGAGGAGCGGACCGCTCCCCGCAGCCGCCGTTGGGGCTTCATCGTCGGTGGCACCGCCGGCGCGGTCGCCGTGGCCGGTGCGGGCGCCTGGGCGGTGACCTCCTTCCTCAGCGGCGGGCCCTCGGCGGCCACCGCGGTCCCGGGCAACGCGCTGGCCTACCTGTCGGTCGACTTCGACCCCGCCGGATCCCAGAAGCTCGAGGCCTACCAGACCCTCAAGAAGTTCCCGGCGCTGAAGAAGGAGCTCGGCCTCGGGTCCGGCGACGACCTGCGGCGCTCCCTGGTCGAGTCCGCGGTCAAGGACGCCGGCTGCACCGACGTCGACTACACCCGTGACGTCGAGCCGTGGCTGGGCGACAAGCTCGCCGTGGCCGTGGCGCCCGACGGCGCCCGGAAGCCCCTCCCGTTCGGCGTCGTCCAGGTCACCGACGAGGACAAGGCCCGGGCCGGCATCCGGCTGCTCGCCACCTGCGGCGACCAGGGCAGCACGCAGCCGGGGACCGCCTTCGTGGACGGCTTCATGATCCTGGCCGAGGACAAGGCGAAGGCGGACCGGATCGCAGCAGCGACCGGCAAGGGCACGCTCGCCGCCGACGACGACTACCAGCGCTGGACCGACGCCGCCGGGGGCACCGGCATCGTCGTCGGCTACGTCTCGCCCGCCGCGCCGAAGGTGCTCGCCGACACGATGCGCTCCCAGGTCCAGGGCTCGTTCGACGACCTGTCGGCCCAGGGCTCCACCGAGATGAGCGGCCGGGTCGCGCCGGTGCTCGGGACGCGTGCGCGGTCCGGCAAGGCGAGCCCGCAGCCCGGCGAGATCCCCACCGAGCTCCTCGACACCCTGCCCAGCGACTTCCCGACCGAGCTGCTGCAGGAGCTGCCGAGCGACTTCCCGACCGACCTGCCCAGTGACTTCCCCACGGATCTCCCCACCGACTTCCCGACCGACTTCCCGAACGGGATGCCCGGCATGGGCATGGGCGGGCTGGCCGGGCTGGGCGGACTCGCCGGGCTCGGGATGGGCATGGGCGGGCTGGGCGTGCTGCCCGGGCTGGACGGCCTCGACAAGGCCTTCGCCGACTTCCAGGGTGCGGCCCTGGTGGTCCGCTTCCAGGACGGCGCGCTCGAGGGCGAGCTGGCCACCGGCACCCCGAAGGAGTCGGCCGCGCTGAGCAACGGCTCGACCCGGCTCGGCGACCTGCCCGCCACCACCGCGTTCGCCGCCGGGGTGCCCATCGCCGACGACACCGCGACGAGGCTGCTCGCCTCGATCCGGTCCGGGGTGGGGGAGAAGGAGTACCAGTCCGGGCTCGACCAGCTCCAGCAGGAGACCGGGCTCAGCCTGCCCGGCGACCTGCAGGACCTCCTCGGCGACGGCGTGACCCTCTCCGTGGACTCCTCGATCGACCTCCAGGCGGTCTTCCAGAGCCTCTTCTCCTTCGGTGGAGCCGACACCGAGAAGCCCGCCATCCCGGTCGGGCTGCGCATCGTGGGCGACCCCGCCACCATCAAGCCGGCCCTCGACAAGGTCCTCACGGCCGCCGGGGACAGCGCCTCCGACATCGTCACCGCCCAGGGTGACGGCGTGGTCGCGGTCGGGCTCGACCAGGACTATGTCTCCTCCCTGGTCGGCAAGGGCGGGCTCGGCGACACCGCCGCGTTCGGCTCCGCCCTGGCCGACGCCGACGACTCCGCCGGCGCCCTCTACGTCGACTTCGACGCCGGGAGCTGGCTCGACAGGGCCCTGGCCGACGAGCCCGCCGAGACCCGGGACAACGTCGCCCCGCTGAGCGCCTTCGGGGTGACGAGCCGGGTCGAGGGCAACGCCCTGCACACGGTCTTCCGGCTCACCACCGACTGAGCGGGCTAGTTCGGGCTCCAGCCTGACCGGGCGACCTCGGTCGCGGGCAGGGACGGGATCGCCCGCATGGCCCGCAGCTCCGCCTTCATCAGGCGACGGAGCAGGCCGAGGCGCTCCAGCGTCGTCGGCGACTCCAGCAGGTGCTGGCGGTCCGGCAGCGGCAGCGAGCAGGTCGCGGCGAGGGCGTAGGAGAGCAGCTCGGGGTCCCGTGGCAGCGGCCCGGTCATCACGTCGTCCCCGCGGAGCCCGCTGACGGTCCGTCGGTACTCCTCGAAGATGGCCAGGGCGCGGGCGGCCCCCTCGGCGGTCTCCGGCTGCAGCGTCGTCTCCGGCAGCAGGTTCTCCACCCGCGCCACCAGGAACTCCCCGGAGGCGTCGGTGTCGACCACGCGCATCCGGTGCCGACCGACCGAGGCGATGTCGAAGCGGCCGTCGTCGTACTCCTCGGCCACGGTCAGCTGCATGGCCGTGCCGGTGCGGTACATCGAGCGGGACTCGTGGCTGCCGACCTCGTAGCCCTCCCGGATCGCGACGATGCCGAACAGCCGCTGGGCGGGGTCCTCGACGGCGAGCAGGTGCCGGACCATGGCCCGGTACCGCTGCTCGAAGATGTGCAGCGGCAGCGCCATCCCCGGGTAGCAGACCGTGTTCAGCGGAAAGATCGGCAGACGGTCGGGCAGGGGTGGGTGGGAGGACTCGGCCACGAGCACAAGGTAGCCGCCCGCTCCCAGGACCGAGCCGCGCCCGAGCCGCGCGCCCGAGCTGCCCAGCCACGTCGGGAGGTCGGGGCGTCCGCCCCCCGGCAACCGCGCCGGGTCGAGGACGCTGCGAACCTAGACTGGCCCCATGATCCGTCGCATCGACCTCCGAGGCAGGCTCGCGTCCGGTGAGCTCACGAGCGACGTCGACTACCGCACGCTGGTGCCGCGCGCCGACACCGACGTGGCGGGGACCCTCGACGTCGTCCGTCCCATCGTGGAGGACGTCCGTCATCGCGGGGTCGAGGCGGTCGTGGAGTACACGGCCCGGTTCGACGGCGTCACCCAGACCGACATCGCGGTGCCCACCGCGGCGATCACGGCCGCCCTGGAACAGCTCGACCCGGCCGTCCGGGCCGCGCTGGAGGAGTCCATCGCGCGCCTGCGCCGGACGTGCGAGGCCGAGCTGGAGGCCGACGTCGTCACCGACGTGGTCCCCGGCGGACGCGTCACCCAGAAGCTCGTCCCGATCGACCGGGTCGGGCTCTACGTGCCCGGCGGGGTCGCCCCGCTGGTCTCCAGCGTCGTGATGAACGTGGTGCCCGCCCAGGTCGCCGGCGTCCCCTCGATCGCGCTGACGTCCTCGCCGCAGGCCGAGTTCGACGGTCTCCCGCACCCGACCATCCTGGCGGCCTGCGCGCTGCTCGGCATCGACGAGGTGTACGCCGTCGGCGGTGCCCAGGCGATCGCCATGTTCGCCTACGGTGCCGGCCCCTGCCGCCCGGTCGACCTGGTCACCGGGCCGGGCAACATCTACACCGTCACCGCCAAGCGGCTGGTCAAGGGCACCGTGGGCATCGACTCCGAGGCCGGGCCCACCGAGATCGCCATCCTCGCCGACGACACCGCCGACGCCGCGCACGTGGCCGCCGACCTGGTCAGCCAGGCCGAGCACGACCCGATGGCCGCCTCCGTGCTGGTCACCACCGACGAGGCGCTGGCCGACGACGTGGTGGCCGAGCTCGAGAAGCAGGTCGCCGCGACCCGGCACGTCGAGCGGATCCGCACCGCCCTGGGCGGGCAGCAGTCCGGCATCGTGCTGGTCGACGACCTCGAGCAGGGCCTGGCCGTCGTCAACGCGTACGCCGCCGAGCACCTCGAGATCCAGACCCGCGACGCCGCCACCTGGGCCGGCCGGGTCCGCAACGGTGGCGCGATCTTCGTGGGGGCGTGGGCCCCGGTCTCGCTGGGCGACTACTGCGCCGGCTCCAACCACGTGCTTCCCACCGCCGGGTGCGCCTGCCACTCCTCGGGGCTGTCGGTGCGCTCGTTCCGCAAGGCCGTGCACATCATCGAGTACAGCGAGCAGGCGCTGCGCGACGTGGCCGACCACGTCGTGACCCTCGCCGAGGCGGAGGACCTGCCCGGCCACGGCGCCGCGGTCCGGGTCCGCTTCGAGGGCCGGTGAGCGCCCCCGCGGGCGCCGACCGGGAGACCCCGGCACCGGTCCCCTTCCGGCTGCCGCTGCGCAGCGAGCTCGCCGGCATCGAGCCGTACGGCGCCCCGCAGCTCGACGTCCCGGTCTGCCTCAACGTCAACGAGAACCCCTACGGGCCCTCCGCGGCCGTCGCGGCCGACGTGGCCGACGCGGTGGCGCGCGCGGCCCGCAGCCTCAACCGCTACCCGGACCGGGAGTTCACCGCGCTGCGTGAGGCGCTCGCGGCATACCTGGAGACCGACGGGGGACAGGGCCTGACCGCCGACCGGATCTGGGCGGCCAACGGCTCCAACGAGGTCATGCTGCACCTGCTGCAGGCCTTCGGGGGACCGGGCCGGACGGCGCTCAGCTTCGCCCCGACGTACTCGATGTACCCGGAGTACGCCCGCGACACCAACACCACCTGGGTGGCCGGCAAGCGGGAGGCCGACTTCGGCCTCGACCTCGACGTCGCGGTCGCCACGATCGAGCGGGTCCAGCCGACGGTGGTGTTGCTGCCCAGCCCGAACAACCCGACCGGCACCGCGCTGCCGCAGGCGACCGTGCTGGCCGTCTGCGCCGCGGCGGCCGCGCTGCCGGTGCCCGCGGTCGTGGTCATCGACGAGGCGTACGCCGAGTTCCGGCGGGCCGGCACCCCGAGCGCGCTGGAGCTGCTGCCGACCACCCCCAACCTGGTGGTCAGCCGGACCATGTCCAAGGCCTTCGCCCTGGCCGGCGGACGGCTCGGCTACCTGGCAGCGAGCCGGGAGATCTGCGACGCCCTGCGCGTCGTACGGCTGCCCTACCACCTCTCCGCGGTGACCCAGGCGGTCGCGCTGACGGCGCTGCGGCACGCCGAGGAGCTGCTCGCCCGGGTCGACGACCTGCGCGCCGAGCGCGACGCCTGCGTCACCTGGCTGCGGGCCCAGGGGCTGACGGTGGCCGACTCGGACGCCAACTTCGCGCTCTTCGGGACCTTCGCGGACCGCCACGCGGTCTTCCGCGGTCTCGTGGACCGCGGCGTGCTGATCCGGGAGACTGGCCCGGACGGCTGGCTGCGGGTGTCGATCGGCACCCCGGCCGAGATGGCCGCGTTCCGGACGGCGTTGCTCGAGGTGATGGACGAGCGCGGGGTCGCTCCGGCAGCGCAGCAGCCCGGCGGGAAGCCCGCCGGAGACAGGGAAGAGGACGCACGATGAGCAGGACCGCGCGGATCGAGCGGGTCACCAAGGAGTCGAAGGTGCTGGTCGAGGTCGACCTCGACGGCACCGGCCGAGCCGACATCAGCACCGGCGTCGGCTTCTACGACCACATGCTCACCGCGCTGGCGCGCCACTCGCTGCTCGACCTGACCGTGCAGACCGACGGCGACGTGCACATCGACGCGCACCACACCGTCGAGGACACCGCGATCGTGCTCGGGGACGCGCTGCGCGAGGCGCTGGGGGACAAGAAGGGCATCCGCCGCTTCGGCGACGCCACCGTCCCGCTCGACGAGGCGCTCGTGCAGGCCGTCGTGGACGTGTCGGGGCGCCCCTACTGCGTCCACACCGGCGAGCCGGAAGCCCAGGCCTACGTGATGATCGGCGGCTCCGGCGTGCCCTACGTCGGCTCGCTGACCCGGCACGTCTTCGAGACGATCGCGCACCACGCCCAGATCGCCCTGCACGTCCGGGTGCTGGCGGGCCGCGACCCGCACCACATCGTCGAGACCCAGTACAAGGCTGTCGCCCGGGCGCTGCGCGACGCGGTCGCCTACGACCCGCGCGAGACCGGGGTGCCGTCCACCAAGGGCACGCTGTGACCCCAGTGCCGGTGCCAGTGCCGCCGCCGGACGTGGTCGTCCTCGACTACGGCTTCGGCAACGTCCGCTCGGCCGTGCGGGCCCTGGAGCGGGCCGGCGCCCGGGTCGAGCTGACCGCGGACCGGGCTCGGGCGCTGGAGTGCGACGGGCTGGTCGTCCCCGGTGTCGGTGCGTTCGCCGCCTGCGTGGAGGGCATCCGCGCGGTCCGCGGTCACGAGGTGATCGGGCGGCGGCTCGCCGGGGGCCGGCCTGTCCTCGGGATCTGCGTCGGGCTCCAGGTGATGTTCGCGCACGGCGTCGAGCACGGGGTGGACGCCGAAGGGCTCGGGGAGTGGCCCGGGGTGGTCGAGCGGCTGCAGGCGCCGGTGGTGCCGCACATGGGCTGGAACACCGTCGAGGCCGCCGGCGGCAGTCGCCTGTTCGCCGGCGTGGAGGGCGAGCGGTTCTACTTCGTGCACTCCTACGGCGTCCGCACCTGGGAGCTGGTCACCAACGGGCGCACCGAGCCGCCGCTGGTGACCTGGGCCGAGTACGGCGGCGACCGGTTCGTCGCCGCGGTCGAGAACGGGCCGCTGTGCGCCACCCAGTTCCACCCCGAGAAGTCCGGCGACGCCGGGGCGGTCCTGCTGCGCAACTGGGTCGCCTCCCTGCCCGTCGCCGTCCCGGCCTGAGCCGGGCCGCCATGACCGTGAGCGCCTGCTGCCGAGCGCGCCCGTGAGCGCCCCGTGAGCGCGTCGTGAGCAAGGAGCGGGCGCGCCGTCGCGCCGAGCGGGAGCGCGAGGCGGCGATGCGTCAGGCCGCCCGCGCCTCGGAGCAGGAGCGGCGTGAGCGCCTTGCCGCGCGCAAGCGCGCGCTGCGGCGCGCGACGACCGACCGGCTGCGGCGACGTACACCCGTCGGCCGGCCGACGGGTGTGCTCGCCCAGCGTCGTCGGACTCGGACCACCCTGCTGGTGCTCGCGCTGCTGGTCGCCAACCTCGTCGTCTGGGTGGTCCGCCCGGACTGGCCGGCCCGGCTCGCCGCCGTCGTGGTCACCGTGCTCGCCTTCCCGGTGCTGCGCCTCTTCGTCGTCCCCCGCTGAGCGCGCGTCCCCGGTTGAGTGGGCGCGCGTTTTCCGTTGAGTGGGCGCGCGTTCCCGGTTGAGTGGGCGCGCGTTCCCGGTTGAGTGGGCGCGCGTTCCCGGTTGAGTGGGCGCGCGTTTCGCCGGGGGCAAGGGTCGATCTCGGGAGGGTCGGCGTATCAGCACCGCCGCGGCGGCCTCCTCTCTCCCGTGGGCAGGGTCAACGCACGTCATCGGCGCTCCCTGCGGCGACTCGTCCTGGCCCACGTCGTGGCCACCGTCTCCCAGCTGGTGCTCACCCTGGCGCTGGGCGCCTACGTGCTCGAGGCGACCGGGTCGGGGTGGTGGGTGTCGGCCTGCGTCGCCCTGTCGTTCGCGCCGTACGCCGTGCTGTCCTCGGCCGCCGGCGTGCTGGCCGACCGACGGTCCCGCAGCACCGTGCTGCTCGGGTCGTGCCTGCTCCGGCTCGCCGCGTCGGCCGGGCTGCTCGTCGGGCTCCTCGGCAGCTGGCCGGTCCCGGTCCTGGTGGCGCTCGCGGCCCTGGTCGCCGTCGCCGCGACGCCGTCGTACCCGGCCCTCGCCGCTGCGGTGCCGCAGTGCGTCGCCCCCGAGCGGCGAGCGGGGGCGAACGCGCTGGTGACCTGCGCCGAGAACGCGGCGTGGATGGCCGGCCCGGGGGCGTACGGCGTGCTGGTCGCCTGCGGGGTCGGACCTCGAGGCGCGGTGGCCGTCGCGGTCGTCGGCTTCGCACTCGCCGCGGGGGCGGTCGGTGCCGTCGCCCTGGGCGCGCCCCCGCGGGCGGACCTGACCGCCGGGTGGCGTCGGGACCTCGCCGAGGTCGTCGCTCTCGTCGTACGGCGACCGGCGCTGCGGGTGCCACTGCTGCTCGCGACCGTCGACAACCTGCTCTTCGGCTACCTGGTGGTCGCCGTGGTCCTGCTGGCGCGGACCGACGTGGTGGCCGGCTTCAACGCGGCCCTGACCGTCGGTGCACTGGTTGCGATGACGGCGGCCGGCCGGCTCGTCGAGCGGCCCGAGGTCCGGTGGCTGGTGGCACTGTCGCTGCTGGTGTTCGGCGGCGCGGTCGCGGCCACCGGTCTGCTCGCCGGTGGCACCGGCACGCTGCCGGTCGTCGTACTGCTGGGGGCGCTGGCGGGAGCGACCACGCTGGTCGCCGAGGTGGGCGCGGTGCACCTGCTCCAGGACGGCGCCGACCCGGCCCACCTGGCCCGGGTCTTCGGCCTCTACGACCAGGTCAACGTGGGCGCGATCGCGGTCGGCTCCCTGCTCGCCGGTCCCACCGCCGCCCTGTTCGGCGCCGGACTCGCTCCGGTCGTCGTCGGGGGTTTGGGCGCCGCAGCGGCCGTGCTGCTGTCCGGCCGCCGAACGCCGGCCGTCCCGGACCCGGCGCCCGCCCTAGGGTTGGACCCATGTCCTCCTACCTCGAGCTCCTCCCGGCCGTCGACGTCCAGGGCGGTCGTGCCGTCCAGCTCGTCCAGGGTGTTGCCGGCTCAGAGAAGGCCTTCGGCGATCCCGTCGAGGCTGCCCTGAACTGGCAGGACCGCGGGGCGGAGTGGATCCACCTGGTCGACCTCGATGCTGCCTTCGGCCGGGGGGACAACCGGGAGCTGCTGGCCGAGATCGTCGGCCGGCTCGACCTCAAGGTCGAGATGAGCGGAGGCATCCGCGACGACGCCTCGCTGAAGGCCGCGCTCGCCACCGGCTGCCGCCGGGTCAACATCGGCACCGCGGCGCTCGAGCAGCCGGAGTGGTGTGCCCAGGCGATCGCCGAGTACGGCGACCGGGTCGCGGTCGGCCTCGACGTCCGCGGCCGCACCCTGGCGGCCCGCGGCTGGACCCGCGAGGGCGGCGACCTGTACGACGTCCTGGCGCGGCTCGACGCCGAGGGGTGCGCCCGCTACGTCGTCACCGACGTCAACAAGGACGGCATGCTCCAGGGCCCCAATCTCGACCTGCTCCGCGACGTGTGCGCGGCCACCGACCGCCCGGTCGTGGCCAGTGGCGGCATCACCGAGCTCGCCGACCTCGAGGCGCTGCAGGGCCTGATCGGCCTCGGCGTGGAGGGCGCCATCGTCGGCACCGCCCTGTACGAGGGCCGGTTCACCCTCGAGGACGCGCTCGCCCTGACGCTGCCACGGGCCTCGTCGTGACCCTCGCGGTCCGGGTCATCCCGTGCCTGGACGTCGACGCGGGGCGGGTGGTCAAGGGGATCAACTTCCAGGAGCTCCGCGACGCCGGGGATCCCGTCGAGCTGGCCAAGGTGTACGACGCCGAGGGCGCCGACGAGCTGACGTTCCTGGACATCTCGGCCTCGCACCAGGGCAGGGCCACCACGCTCGACATCGTCTCGCGCACCGCCGAGCAGGTCTTCATCCCGCTCACGGTCGGCGGCGGGGTCTCCTCGGTCGAGGACGTCGACCGGCTGCTGCGGGCCGGCGCCGACAAGGTCGCCGTCAACACTGCGGCGATCCGACGTCCCGAGCTGGTCGCGGAGATCGCCGACCGCTTCGGCAACCAGGTGCTGGTGCTCTCGGTGGATGCCCGTCGGGCCCCCGGCACCGACTCCGGCTTCGAGGTGACCACGCACGGGGGTCGCGAGAGCGCCGGGCTGGACGCGCTCGGCTGGGCGGTGCGCGCGGCCGAGCTCGGCGCCGGGGAGATCCTGCTCAACGCGATGGACGCCGACGGCACCCAGGACGGCTTCGACCTCGAGCTGCTCCGGCTGGTCCGCGCTGAGGTGTCGATCCCGGTCATCGCGAGTGGCGGTGCCGGGGCGCTGGAGCACTTCGCCCCCGCCGTCGAGGCCGGCGCCGACGCGGTGCTCGCCGCGACCGTCTTCCACTTCGGCACCCTGCGCATCGGCGACGTGAAGGCCTCCCTGGCCGCCGCCGGCCACCCCGTCCGCTGACCCCCGTTCAGTGGGCGCGCGTTCCGGTTGAGTGGGCGCGCGTTTCACGTCGAGTGGGCGCGCGTTTCACCTCGAGTGGGCGCCCGTTTCGGGTCGACCTGGCTCAGGCTCGCCACAGGCGAGAACGCGCGCCCACTCAACGGAAACGCGCGCCCACTCAACCGGAAACGCGCGCCCACTCAACGGAGAACGCGCGCCCACTCAACGAGAAACGGGGGCCCACTCGACGGGGAGGGGTCAGAAGCCGAGGGGGGTGGCGGTGAGGGCGTCGATGTCGGCGGGGGAGCCGAGCAGCTCCACGTCGGCCACCGAGGTGCGGCCGAAGACGAAGAGGGTGACCTCGACCGGCAGGCCACGTACGGCGACCTCGCTGTCGCCGCGGGACAGGACGACCCGGTCGCCGGTGTCGGGGCGCTCCAGCGCGACCCCGACCTCGGCGTGACGGACCAGGCCGCGGCCGGCGTGACGTACGGCGCGCCAGACCAGGTCCTGGTCGGCCGCGGTGAGCTCGCGGGGCTGCCAGTCGGGCTGGGCCCGGCGGATGTCCTCGTGGTGCACGAGGAACTCCAGCAGGTTGGCGAGCGCGTCGACCTTGGGCAGGCGGAAGGGCGACCACAGCGGGGGCCCGTGCCGGAACCGGTTGACGAGGTGGTCGAAGTCCTGGCGGGCGAGCCGGGCCGACTCCTTCTCCAGCCAGCCCTCGAAGGGCTTGAGCGTGATCCCGGCCGCGGCGGGGCTGCCCTCGCGCAGGACCAGGTGGACGACGAGGTCGCGGACGGTCCAGTCGCCGCACAGGGTGCGGGCGTCGGCGCCGACCTGCTGGGCGGCGGCGCTGAGCAGGGTGCGTTCCCGGGCTGCGAACGAGGTCACCGCCCGATCCTACGGACGCCTCCCCGTCCTCCGGCCGGGGGGCGTTCGGGTCGGTGCCCGCACGTAGGCTGAGCCAGCCCGTTCCTCGCCGACCCAGGAGTCCCCGTGCCCGCCAGCAGCCCGACCCTCGGCCGGTCGGCCCGGACCAGCACCCTGCGTGCCGGGTTCGGCGTGCTCGGGGTCGCCGTACGCCGCGAGCCGTGGATGTTCACCGTGTCGACCATCGGGGCTGTGCTCTTCGGGGCGCTCACCGTGGCCGACGCGTGGGTCCTGGGCTGGTCCACCGACCACGTGATCCTGCCGTCGTTCCGCGAGGGCCGGGTGCCCGCGGGTGCCGCAGTGACCGTCGTGGCGCTCTTCGTCGGGGTCGCGCTGGTCCGCGCGGCCAGCATCGTCGCCCGGCGCTGGGGGGCCGGCGTCATGCAGTACCGGATGCAGGCCCACGACCGGCGCGAGGTCACCCGGCAGTACCTGCGGCTCCCGCTGTCGTGGCACCAGCAGCACCCCACCGGCCAGCTGCTCTCCAACGCCAACTCCGACGTCGAGGCCGCCTGGGCCCCCATCGCGCCACTGCCGATGGCGGTCGGGACGGTGGCGATGATGGTGATCGCCGTCGCGCAGATGTTCACCGTCGACGTCGTGCTCGCCTCGGTCGGCCTGCTGGTGTTCCCGCTCGTGGTGCTGAGCAACCTGGTCTTCCAGCGCTTCCAGTCGCCGCTGATGACCCGGGTCCAGGCCCTACGGGCCGAGCTCAGCGAGATCGCCCACGAGTCCTTCGACGGCGCGCTGGTGGTCAAGTCGCTGGGCCGGGAGGGCGAGGAGACGGCGCGCTTCGAGGCCAAGGCCCAGGTGCTGCGCAACACCAGCATCCGGGCGGGGGTGGTCCGGGCGGTCTTCGACCCGGTGCTGGAGGCGCTGCCGAACCTCGGCGTGCTGGCCGTGCTGGCCGTCGGCGTGTTCCAGGTGCGGGCCGGCAACACCGAGGCCGGCGACGTCGTCAACATCGCCTACCTGCTGACCGTGGTGGCGTTCCCGATCCGTTCGCTGGGCTGGCTGCTGGGCGAGTTCCCGCGCAGCGTGGTCGGGTTCGACCGGGTCCGCTCGGTGCTCGCCGAGACCGGCGAGATGGAGTTCGGTGCCCGTCACCTGCCGCCCACCGCCGCCGGCGCCCGCGTCGAGGTCCGTCACCTCGGCTTCGGGTACGCCGACGGCCCCGACGTGCTCCGGGACGTGACCTTCACCGTCGAGCCGGGCCGGACCACCGCCCTGGTCGGGGCGACCGCGTCGGGCAAGAGCACGCTGGCCACCCTGCTGTTCCGGCTGGTCGACCCCGACCGCGGCGGCATCCTCGTCGACGACGTCGACCTGCGCGAGCTGGCCCGGGGCGAGCTCGCCGGCACCGCGGCCCTGGTGCCCCAGCTGGCGTTCCTCTTCGACGACACCGTCCGGGGCAACGTGACCCTCGGCGCGGACGTGGACGATGCCGAGGTCTGGCAGGCGCTGCGCACGGCACAGGCCGACGGCTTCGTCGCGCGGCTCCCCGGCGGCCTCGACGCCCGGCTCGGGGAGCGCGGCACGACGCTGTCCGGCGGCCAGCGGCAGCGGCTCTCGCTGGCGCGGGCCCTGGTCCGGTCCCCGCGGCTGCTGGTCATGGACGACGCCACCTCCGCGGTCGACCCCGAGGTCGAGGCCCGCATCCTGGCCGCGCTCCGCGCCGAGTCCGCCGACGCCACGGTCGTGGTCGTGGCCTACCGCAAGGCGACCATCTCCCTGGCCGACCAGGTCGTCTTCCTCTCCGACGGCACGGTGGCCGACCAGGGCACGCACGCCGAGCTGCTGGACCGCAACCCGGCGTACGCCGACCTGGTCAACGCCTACGAGGCGGTGCCGACGTGACGACCACCGCACCCGGGCGCCCCGCGGGTGCCCCCACCGGCACCGGGATGGACAGCGGCGAGAGCGCCCCCGCCCTGCAGGTGCTGCGTCGCGGGCTCGAGCTGTCCCCGGAGCTGACGCACGGGATCCGGTTCACCACGCTGCTCGCGGCCGTCGCCACGGTCGGCCGGGTGCTGGTCCCGATCACCGTGCAGCAGACGGTGGACCGCGGGGTGAACGGCCCCGACGGACCGGACCCGCACTACACGGTCCTCATGGTCGGCCTGGCCGCGGTCGGCATCCTGCTCACCGGAGCGTCCTCGGCCTGGATGACCGCCCGGCTGTTCCGGACCGCCGAGACCGGACTGGCCACGCTGCGGGTGAAGGCCTTCCGGCACGTCCACGACCTGCCGGTGCTCACCCAGAACACCGAGCGGCGCGGCGCCCTGGTCTCCCGGGTCACCAGCGACGTGGACCAGGTCTCGCAGTTCCTGGTCTTCGGGGGCGTCATCGCCATCGTCAGCGTCGGCCAGATCCTGGTCGCCACGGTGGTGATGCTCTTCTACAGCTGGCAGCTGACCGTGCTGGTGTGGCTGTGCTTCCTGCCGCTGTTCCTGAGCCTGCGGTACTTCCAGCGGCGGCTGTCCGAGGCCTACGCGACCGTACGGCGCCAGGTCGGCGCCCTGCTCTCCGCGGTCAGCGAGCCGGTGGTCGGGGCGCCCGTGGTCCGCAGCTATGCGATCGAGGCGCGCACCCAGGCGCGCATCGACGAGGCGGTGAACCGCCACTTCCAGGCCAGCAGCCGGGCGCAGGGGCTGACCGCGTTCTCGTTCTCCCTGGGCGGCATCTCCGCCGGGCTGGCCAACGCCGGGGTCATCGTGCTCGGCGTGGTGCTCGGTGTCGACGGCCAGCTGACCGCCGGGCGGATCCTGGCCTTCGCGTTCCTGGTGACCCTCTTCGTGGGACCGGTGCAGATGGGCACCCAGGTCCTGACCGACGCCCAGAACGCCTTCGCCGGGTGGCGCCGGGTGATCGGGATCCTCGACACCCCCGCCGACGTGGTCGACCCCGGCGAGACCGGGACGACCCTGGCGGGGGGTGCGCTGGCGATCGAGTTCGACGGCGTGGGGTTCGCCTACCCGGACGGACCGCCGGTGCTGCACGACGTCCGGCTGCGGATCGAGCCGACCACCCGGGTCGCGGTGGTGGGCGAGACCGGCTCCGGCAAGACGACCCTGGCCAAGCTGCTCACCCGGCTGATGGACCCGACCGAGGGAGCCGTGCTGCTCGGCGGCACCGACCTGCGCCGGGTCTCGTTCACGGACCTGCGCCGGCGGGTGGTCCTGGTGCCGCAGGAGGGCTTCCTCTTCGACTCGACCCTGCGGGCGAACCTGTCCTACGGCCGGCTCGACGCCGACGACGCCACCATGCTCGCGGCGGTCGACGGGCTCGGCCTGTCCGACTGGTTGGCCACGCTGCCCCGGGGGCTCGACACCCGGGTCGGTCAGCGGGGCGAGTCGCTGTCGGCGGGCGAGCGTCAGCTCGTCGCCCTCCTGCGTGCGCAGCTCGCCGACCCCGACGTGCTGGTGCTCGACGAGGCGACCAGCGCCGTCGACCCGGCGCTGGAGATGCGGATCACCTCCGCCCTCGACCGGCTCACCCGGGGCCGGACGGCCGTGACGATCGCCCACCGGATGACCACCGCGGAGCGGGCCGACCTGGTCGTGGTGATGGACCGCGGCCGGATCGCGCAGCGCGGTCCGCACGTCGCCCTGCTCGCCGAGGGCGGCGTGTACGGCCGGCTCTACGCCTCCTGGGTCGCCCAGCACGGGGACGAGCCCAGTGACCAGCCCAGTGACCAGCCCAGGGACCAGCCCGGGGACCAGCACGGGGACCAGCACGGGGACCAGACCCGTGACCAGGACGGGGCGGGCGGCGCGAGGCCCGTGCCCGGGCAGGGATAATCGCCCGGGTGAGCCTCGACCCCGCCATCGCCGACCGACTGAAGCGCGACGCCGACGGCCTGGTGCCCGCCGTCGTGCAGCAGCACGACTCCGGCGAGGTGCTCATGGTGGGCTGGATGGACGACGAGGCCCTGCACCGGACGCTGACGACGGGCCGCACCACCTTCTGGAGCCGGTCCCGCCAGGAGTACTGGGTGAAGGGCGAGACCTCCGGCCACCGCCAGTGGGTCAAGCAGGTCCGCCTGGACTGCGACGGCGACACCCTCCTGGTCTCCGTCGACCAGGAGGGGCCGGCGTGCCACACGGGTGCCCGCACCTGCTTCGACGACGGGCT
The DNA here is from genome assembly GCA_044227235.1 of Marmoricola sp. Lineage (GTDB taxonomy): Bacteria > Actinomycetota > Actinomycetes > Propionibacteriales > Nocardioidaceae > Marmoricola_A. The sequence goes on from JBGAFN010000002.1 coordinate 251,289, forward strand.
GCTCGGCCCGTGACCGCGACCTCTGCACGACGGACGTTCGCGCCGACGGTGGTCCTCGGCCTGGCGGCCGCCGGACTGACCACGGTGGCGGGCAACCAGACCTGGGCGACGGCCACGTCGCGCTCCAACGGCGTCCGCACGGTCGCCGCGCATGGCGCGGACGTCGCGCCGCTGGTGCTCCCGCTGGGCCTGGTCGCCCTGGCGGCGTGGGGGGCGGTCCTGGTGCTGCGACGCCGCGGCCGCCGGGTGGTGGCCGGGATCGGCGTGGCCGCGACCCTCGGTGCTGCGGTGTCCGCCGCGACCAACGCCGGTCGCGGCGGCGCGGTGGCGCGTGACCTGCTCGGCGACCCCTCGGGCGCGACCACGGCGGCGTCGGGGTGGCCGTGGGTCGCGCTGGCCTCCGCGACGGCGGGCGTCGCCTGCTTCCTGCTCGCGTGGCGGGCCGCCCCCGGCTGGCCCGAGATGAGCAGCCGGTACGACACCCCGACCGGGTCCACCGCGACGGGGGGCACCGACGGCACCGGCACGGGCGGCACCGGGCGAGAGGGCCCGGCCCCGGTGCCCTCGGACCGCGACCTGTGGCGGGCACTAGACGAAGGTCACGACCCGACGGTCTGAGCGGCACGTCCTGCGGCGTCCCGCACCCCCTAGACTGAGCCCTGCTCAGCCGAGCCCGACCTGACCTCGACGAGGAGAACCCCGCCATGGCGCATCACGGCAACACCCCCGCGGCCTGGACCGCGGTCACCATCGTGCTGGTCGGCTTCGTGGTGGGTGGGCTCGGCCTGGTCGTCGACTCGATGCCGATGTTCTGGGTCGGCGTGGTGCTCGGGCCGATCGGCGGCGCCGTGGGCCTGGTGATGTCGCGGATGGGCTACGGCGACGTCCCGGCCGGACACTGAGCCCGGGTCCGGACCGATCCTGACGAGGGCCGGATGTCGTTGACGACGTCCCCCCGGGGCCGCACCGCGCGGCCCGGGACGGACCTGTCCGACCGGCCGCGGCTCGCCCGGCTCGCGCCCCCGCTCCTGGTCGCCGGGGGGCTGCTCCTCGCCAGCGTCGCGCTGCACGTGCGCGACCCCCACCAGTCCGGCAGCTGGGGCTACTGCCCGTGGCGGCTGCTCACCGGCACCAGCTGCCCGGGGTGCGGTGGCCTCCGCGCGGTCAACGACCTGACCCACGGCGACGTGGCCGCAGCGGCGTCGAGCAACCTGCTCTTCGTGGCCTCTCTCCCGCTCCTGGCGGTGATGTGGGTGCGCTCGGTGAGCCAGCGCTGGCGGGGCGTGCTCACCCCGCTGCCGCCGCGCGCCGTCACGGTCGTCGCAGCCCTCTCCCTGCTCGCGATCGTGGTCTTCTGGGTGGTGCGGAACCTGCCGTTCGGGAGCTGGCTGGCCCCCTGAGCCTCGAGCGGGCGGCTCCGGTCAGGAGTTGACGGTCAGCGTCGAGTTGCCGGTCGCGATCAGCACGATGTTGACGATCAGGACGATCGTGCCGAGCACCGTGCCGATCCAGCCGAGGACGACCCCGGCCTTGGCCTGACCCTCGCCGGTCTGCTGGCCGCCGGTCGCGGCGATCTCCTTGCCGGCCTGCCTGCCGAGCACGATCGCCACGATGCCGATCCACCCCAGGCACGCGCAGCACCCCAACGGCACCGAGACGATCCCGACGATGAGCGCCCACAGCGCCTTCTGGTTCGACGAGGGCGGTGCGGCGTACCCGCTGTAGCCGTACGCGTTCGGGTCGGCCGGCTGCCCGTACGACGGCGGGCCCGGCTGCCCGTACCCCTGCTGCCCGTAGTCCGGACCGGCCGGCGCCGGCGGGTAGGAGCCCGGTGGCGGGTACGAATCCGGCGGCGGGTAGGAGCCGGGTGGCGGGTACGAATCCGGCGGCGGGTACGAGCCGGGCGGGGGGTAGGAGCCGGGCGGCGGGTACGAGCCCGGAGGCGGCGGGGTCGCGCCGGGGTCGCCCCCGGTCTCGTCGGGCTGCTGGTCACCGGGCGGCGTCGTCATGGCCCCGACCGTACCGAACCGGTCCGGGTCCGTCGTACCGAAGGGCGACGCCTCGCCGGGCACCCTGGGAGACGCGTGAGAGGCTTGGGGCCGTACCGTCCACGATCTGGCGAAGGCAGGGTCATGTCCGTCCTCGACGACATCATCGACGGGGTCCGGGTCGACCTCGCCGAGCGTCAGGCCCGCGTCACGCTCGACGAGCTGCGGGCCGCGGCGGAGTCGGCGCCCCCCGCGCTGGACCCGATGCCGGCCTTCCGGGCTCCCGGCGTCAGCGTCATCGCGGAGGTCAAGCGCAGCAGCCCTAGCAAGGGCGCGCTGGCCGACATCCCGGACCCCGCGTCGCTGGCCGCGCAGTACGCCTCCGGCGGAGCCGCCGCGATCAGCGTGCTCACCGAGCAGCGTCGCTTCGGCGGCAGCCTGGACGACCTGCGCGCGGTGCGTGCCCGGGTCGACGTGCCGCTGCTGCGCAAGGACTTCATCGTCACCGAGTACCAGCTCGTCGAGGCGCGCGCGGCCGGTGCCGACCTGGCACTGCTCATCGTGGCCGCCCTCGACCAGCACGAGCTGGAGTCCCTGCTGGCGGTCTCCACCGGCCTGGGGCTGACCACGCTGGTCGAGGTCCACGACGAGGCGGAGGCAGCTCGGGCCGTGGAGGCCGGAGCCACCCTGGTCGGCGTCAACGCACGCAACCTGAAGACCCTCGAGGTCGACCGCGCCACCTTCGGCCGGATCGCCCCCGGGCTGCCCGCCGAGGTCGTCAAGGTCGCCGAGTCCGGCATCCGGGGCACCGAGGACGTCGCCGCCTACGTCGCCCACGGAGCCGACGTCGTGCTCGTCGGCGAGGCGCTCGTCAAGGACGGCGACCCGCAGGCCGGGGTCGCCGGCATGATCGCCGCCGGATCCGGCGTCGCGGCCGGCCTGGCTGCCGGCCTGGCTGCCGGCCCCGCCACCAGCTGACCACCGTCCCGAGAACCGAGGAGCACCCGATGTCGACCCTCTCCGACCGGACCCCCGACCTCGTCGCGGCCGACGAGACCGGCCACTTCGGGCCCTTCGGCGGCCGCTTCATGCCCGAGGCGCTGATGGCGGCCCTCGACGAGCTGACGCTCGCGTGGACCGAGGCGATGGGGGACCCCGCCTTCACCGGGGAGTTCGAGCGGCTGCTCCGGGAGTACGCCGGCACGCCGAGCATGCTCTATGAGGCGCACCGGCTCTCCGAGGTCGCGGGCGCCCGGATCCTGCTCAAGCGCGAGGACCTCAACCACACCGGGGCGCACAAGATCCGCAACGTGCTCGGTCAGGCGCTGCTGACCAAGCGGATGGGCAAGAGCCGGGTCATCGCCGAGACCGGCGCGGGACAGCACGGCGTCGCCTCGGCCACCGCCGCGGCGTACCTGGGCCTGGACTGCGTGGTCTACATGGGCGAGGTCGACACCGAGCGCCAGGCCCTCAACGTCGCCCGGATGAAGCTGCTCGGCGCCGAGGTGATCCCGGTCCGCAGCGGCTCGCGGACCCTCAAGGACGCGATCAACGAGGCCCTGCGCGACTGGGTCTCCAGCGTCGACCACACGGCGTACCTGTTCGGCACCGCGGCGGGCCCGCACCCGTTCCCGTCCCTGGTGCGCTCGTTCGTGCGTGGCATCGGCGACGAGGCTCGGGCGCAGTGCCTGGAGCTGACCGGGGCGCTCCCGGACGCGGTCACCGCCTGCGTGGGCGGCGGGTCGAACGCGATCGGGCTCTTCGCGGCGTTCCTCGACGACCCCTCGGTGCGGGTGGTCGGCTTCGAGGCCGGCGGCGACGGCGTCGACACCGGCCGCCACGCGGCCACGATCTACGCCGGCGAGGTCGGCGTGCTGCACGGCGCCCGCACCTACGTGCTCCAGGACGAGGACGGCCAGACCGTCGAGTCGCACTCGATCTCGGCCGGGCTCGACTACCCGGGCGTCGGGCCCGAGCACGCCCAGCTCGGCGCGACCGGCCGCGCGGAGTACCTCCCGGTCACCGACACCGAGGCGATGGAGGCGTTCGCGCTGCTGGCCCGGACCGAGGGCATCATCCCGGCCATCGAGTCGGCCCACGCGATCGCCGGCACGATGCGGCTGGCCCGCGAGATGCCGGGGGCGACCATCCTGGTCAACCTGAGCGGGCGCGGCGACAAGGACATGGGCACCGCGATCGAGTGGTTCGGCTTCGACCGGATCGCGACGCCGACCCCGCACGCGGAGGGCGAGCAGGCATGAGCGGGACCACCACCGCCCGGACCTCGCCGGTCACCAGCGCGTACGCACGCGCCAAGGCCGAGCAGCGCGCAGCCCTGGTGGGCTACCTGCCCGCCGGCTTCCCCAGCGTCGAGGGCTCCATCGAGGCGATCGGTGCCCTGGTCGACGGCGGCTGCGACGTGATCGAGATCGGCCTGCCCTACTCCGACCCGGTGATGGACGGCCCCACCATCCAGGCAGCCGCCCAGCAGGCGCTCGAGCAGGGCGTCCGCACCGCCGACGTGCTCCGCGTGGTCGAGGCGACCGCGGCGCGCGGCGTCGCCACCGTGGTGATGACCTACTGGAACCCCGTCGAGCGGTACGGCGTGGAGCGGTTCGCCCGCGACCTCGCCGCCGCCGGGGGAGCCGGGCTGATCACCCCCGACCTCACCCCCGACGAGGCCGGACCCTGGCTGGAGGCCTCCGCCGCGCACGGCCTGGACCGGATCTTCCTGGTGGCACCCTCGTCCACCGACGAGCGGATCCGCTACACCACGCAGCACTGCAGCGGCTTCGTGTACGCGACCGCCGTGATGGGCGTGACCGGCGCCCGCACCTCCACCAGCGACCTGGCCGCGCCGCTGGTGGCCCGCACCCGCGCGGCGACCGACCTGCCGATCGGGGTGGGCCTCGGCGTCTCCGACGGCGACCAGGCGGCCGAGGTCGCGTCGTACGCCGACGGCGTGATCGTGGGCTCGGCCTTCGTCCGGCGCATCCTCGACGCGAAGGGCGACCAGGCGGCAGCCCTCGCGTCGCTGCGCGAGCTCACGGCCGACCTGGCCGACGGGGTCCGGCGTGGCTGAGCGGTCCCACCGGCGCCGTCGGTCCCGCCGACGCCCGGCGGCGGTGCTGCTGGCGGCGCTGCTCGGCGTCGGGCTGCTCGCCCTGGCCGGCTGCGGCTCCTCCGGCGCCTCCGGGTCGACCGGGGTGGCGTCGGGGGTGACGGTACGCGACGAGGATGGCATGAACGGTGCCGTGCTGACCACGCCGTACACCCTGCCCGAGGGCACCCTCACCGACTCCCACGGCGACCCGTTCGACGTCCGCTCGGGGCTGCAGAAGCCGATCACGCTGGTCTTCTTCGGCTACACGAAGTGTCCCGACATCTGCCAGGCGGTGATGGCCGACGTCACCTCGGCCCTGACCCGGCTCGAGCCCGACCAGGCCGCCCAGGTGGCGATGTGGTTCGTGACCACGGACCCGGCCCGTGACGACCCGGTCACGCTGCGCAGCTACCTCGACCGCTTCAACCCGGACTTCGAGGGGCTGACCGGTCCGCTGGACGACATCAAGGCGGTCGCCTCCGGCGTCCACGTGACGATCGAGAAGGGCCGCAGGCTCCCCTCCGGCGGCTACGAGGTCACCCACGGCACCCCCGTCCTCGGGGTGATGCCCGACGGGTCCGTCCCGATCCTGTGGACCGAGGGCACCTCGGCCGCCCGGATGGCCGCCGACCTGACCACCCTGCTCACCTCCGGGATCCCGGACGACCCCGCGAAGGACCAGTGATGGTTGCTCCGACGACCCTGCCGCTGCGCTACATCCCGAGCCCCGACCAGGGCGTCTGGCACCTCGGGCCGTTCCCGATCCGGGCCTACGCGCTGTGCATCATCCTGGGCGTCGTCGTGGCTGTCTGGCTGGGCGAGAAGCGCTGGGTCGCCCGGGGCGGCAAGCCCGGGCAGATCCAGGACGTGGCCCTGTGGGCGGTGCCGTTCGGCATCGTCGGTGGCCGGCTCTACCACGTGATCACCGACAACGGGAACTACTTCGGCGCCGGCAAGAACCCGGTCGAGGCCCTCTACATCTGGCACGGCGGCCTCGGCATCTGGGGTGCCATCGCGCTCGGCGGGGTGGGCGCCTGGATCGGAGGACGACGCGCCGGCATCAGGTTCCGTCCGATGGCCGACGCCCTGGCCCCCGGGATCGCGCTGGCCCAGGCCGTCGGCCGGTGGGGCAACTGGTTCAACCAGGAGCTCTTCGGCAAGCCCACCACGCTGCCGTGGGGGCTGGAGATCCCCGACGTCACCAAGCGACCGGCCGGCTACGAGCAGTACCAGACCTTCCACCCGACCTTCCTCTACGAGTCGATCTGGGACGTGGGCGTGGCTGTCCTCGTCATCTGGGCCGACAAGCGGTTCAAGATGGGCTACGGCCGCGCCTTCGCCCTGTACGTCGCGGCGTACTGCCTGGGACGCGGCTGGATCGAGGCGCTGCGGATCGACCCGGTCGAGGCCAACGACGTGCTCGGCCTGCGGCTCAACGTGTGGACCTCGATCGTGCTCTTCACCGCTGCCGTGGCCTACATCGTGGTCACCTCCCGGACCCACCCCGGGCGCGAGGAGCACGTGCTGCTCGACCCGGGAGTCCCGGACGGCGACGCGTCCACCGACGTCTCGTCCGACGACGCCACCGACGCCCCGACCGACGCCTCCCATGACGCCGGCAGCGAGGCTGCCGGGGAGACCGATGCCGGGGTCGCGTCGGCGTCCGGCGAGCCGGCGGAGCCCGACAGGTAAGGCTCTCCTTCGTCGCGCCGGCCCGGCCGGGCGGGTTACCGTCCGCCCATGAGCAGCGCGGCGGCAGGCGACCAGGTGCCCGGCAAGTCCGAGATCGGGCACGTCCACGCGGACGTCACCGGCGGCTGGCTGCGGCCGGCCGTCTTCGGGGCGATGGACGGGCTCGTCTCCAACGTCGCCCTGATCGCCGGCGTCGCCGGGGGCACGCAGGGCTCGGGCAGCTCGACCGCCATCGTGCTCGCCGGCCTGGCCGGGCTCAGCGCCGGCGCCTTCTCGATGGCGGTGGGCGAGTACACCTCGGTGGCCAGCCAGTCCGAGGCCGCCGAGCACGAGATCGCCAAGGAGCGCGCGGAGATCGAGGCCAACGGCCCCGGCGAGCAGGCCGAGCTGGCCGCGATGTACCGGGCCAAGGGCCTCGACCGGCCCCTCGCCGACCAGGTCGCCGAGCAGATCCACCGCGACCTCGACACCGCGGTCGCGGTGCATGCGCGGGAGGAGTTCGGGATCGACCCCGACTCGCTGGCCTCGCCGATGGTGGCCGCCGTGTCGTCCTTCCTGGCCTTCGCGGTCGGCGCGCTCATCCCGGTGCTGCCCTACCTGCTCGGCAGCACCTCGCTGCTGCCCGGCCTGGTGCTCACCCTGCTGGCGCTGTTCACCTGCGGTGCGGTGGTCACCCAGGTCACCGTGCGACCGTGGTGGTACGGCGGCCTGCGGCAGATGACCCTGGGCGGGGCCGCTGCCGGGATCACCTACCTGGTGGGCTCCCTGGTCGGCAGCTCCGGGATCGGCTGAGAACGGTTGCGCACACCGCCGGGTCGGCTGCTTCCCGACGTCCATCCGGCGGTAAGTGACCTCTTGCGTCCCGGACCCGTGGGGTAGGATCGAGGCTCCGCCTGGGCCAACGTCGTCCCGCGCTGCCATGCCACAAAGCAGGCACCTCCCGAGCACCGCCGCCCCCCACGCTTCTGCGCGGGTCCCGGGCAGCGGCGTCGCGGTCGGTGCCCGACGACGCGAAAGGGTGCTCCCATGGTGCATTTCGGGCAGGCATTCCCCACGCCCCAGGGGCTCTACGACGGTCTGAGCGAGCACGACGCCTGCGGCGTCGCGTTCGTCGCCACCCTCACGGGGGAGGCCAGCCACGACATCGTGGCGAAGGCCGTCACGGCCCTGCGCAACCTCGAGCACCGTGGCGCCGTGGGCGCCGAGCCCGACTCCGGTGACGGGGCCGGCATCCTGATCCAGGTCCCGGACCGCTTCTTCCGCGCCGTCGCCGGGTTCGCGCTGCCTGCGGCCGGCTCGTACGCCGTGGGCACCGCGTTCGTCCTCGGCGACGCCGCGGACGTCGTCGTGGCCCGCGAGCGGCTCGCCGCGATCGCCGCCGAGGAGGGCCTCGTCGTCCTGGGCTGGCGCGACGTGCCGGTCACACCCGACCTGCTCGGCGCGACCGCCCGCAGCGTGATGCCGACGTTCGTCCAGCTCTTCGTCGCCGGCGCGGACGGCGAGCAGGGCATGCTGCTGGAGCGGATGGCCTTCTGCCTGCGCAAGCGGGCCGAGCACGAGCTCGGCGTCTACTTCCCGTCGCTGTCGGGGCGCACCCTGGTCTACAAGGGCATGCTGACCACCGACCAGCTCGACAAGTTCTTCCCCGACCTGGTCGACGAGCGGGTCGAGTCCGCGATCGGCGTGGTGCACTCCCGGTTCTCGACCAACACCTTCCCGAGCTGGCCGCTGGCCCACCCCTTCCGGTTCATCGCCCACAACGGTGAGATCAACACCGTGATGGGCAACCGCAACTGGATGCGCGCCCGTGAGGCGCTGCTGGCCAGCGACACGATCCCCGGCGACCTCGAGCGCCTCTACCCGATCTGCACCCCGGGTGCCAGCGACTCGGCCTCCTTCGACGAGGTCCTCGAGCTGCTGCACATGGGTGGCCGCACGCTGCCGCACGCAGTGCTGATGATGATCCCGGAGGCGTGGGAGAACAACGCCGAGATGGACGCCCGCCGGCGCGCGTTCTACGAGTTCCACTCCGCGCTGATGGAGCCCTGGGACGGCCCCGCCTGCGTCGTCTTCACCGACGGCACGCAGCTGGGCGCGGTGCTCGACCGCAACGGCCTGCGCCCCAGCCGCTACTGGGTGACCGACGACGGGCTCGTGGTGCTGGCCTCGGAGGTCGGCGTCCTCGACATCGACCCGGCGACGGTGGTCCGCAAGGGCCGGTTGCAGCCGGGCCGGATGTTCCTGGTCGACACCGAGGAGCACCGCATCATCGAGGACGAGGAGGTCAAGGCCACCCTCGCCGCGGAGCACCCGTACGACGAGTGGCTGCACGCCGGTCTCATCAAGCTCGACCAGCTCGCCGACCGCGAGCACGTGGTGCACACGCACGCCTCGGTGACCCGGCGCCAGCAGGTGTTCGGCTACACCGAGGAGGAGCGCCGCGTCCTCCTCGCGCCGATGGCGAAGACCGGCTACGAGCCGATCGGCTCGATGGGGACCGACACCCCCATCGCCGCGCTGTCGGACCGCCCGCGCCTGCTCTTCGACTACTTCAGCCAGCTCTTCGCCCAGGTGACGAACCCGCCGCTGGACGCGATCCGCGAGGAGCTGGTGACCTCGCTGTCGGGGTCGATCGGCCCGGAGGCCAACCTGCTGGCCCCCACCCCCGCCTCGTGCCGCCAGGTCGTGCTGCCGTTCCCGGTCATCGACAACGACGAGCTGGTCAAGATCCGCCACATCAACCGTGACGGCGACATGCCGGGCTTCATCACCCACGTCTCCCGCGGCCTGTACGACGTCACCGGCGGAGGCTCCGCGCTGGCGGCCCGGCTCGACGAGATCTGTGCGGAGGTCTCCGAGGCGATCGCCGGTGGGGCTCGCATCATCGTGCTCTCCGACCGGCACTCCAACGCCGAGCTCGCCCCGATCCCGTCGCTGCTGCTCACCGCCGCCGTGCACCACCACCTGGTCCGCGAGAAGACCCGCACCCAGGTCGGGCTGGTGATCGAGGCCGGCGACGTGCGCGAGGTCCACCACGTCGCCCTGCTGATCGGCTACGGCGCCGCCGCGGTGAACCCGTACCTGGCGATGGAGACCGTCGAGGACATGGCCCGCGACGGCCACTACGTCGACGTCAAGGGCGAGGTCGCGGTCAAGCACCTGGTCAAGGCGCTCGGCAAGGGCGTCGTCAAGGTGATGAGCAAGATGGGCGTCTCGACGGTCGCGTCGTACACCGGTGCCCAGATCTTCGAGTGCGTCGGTCTCTCCCAGGCGGTCGTGGACCGCTACTTCACCGGCACCACCAGCAAGCTCGGCGGCATCGAGCTCGAGACGATCGCCGAGGAGGTCGCCCAGCGGCACGCCAAGGCCTACCCGGTCGACGGCCTGCCGCCGGCGCACCGCTCGCTGGAGATCGGCGGCGAGTACCAGTGGCGTCGCGAGGGCGAGCCGCACCTCTTCGACCCCGAGACCGTCTTCCGGCTGCAGCACGCGACCCGCAACGGCCGCTACGACGTCTTCAAGCAGTACACGGCCCGGGTCAACGAGCAGTCCGAGCGGCTGATGACCCTGCGCGGCCTGTTCCGCTTCAAGGACGCCGACGGCTTCGGGCGCACGCCGATCCCGATCGAGGAGGTCGAGCCGGTCTCGGAGATCGTGAAGCGGTTCTCCACCGGTGCGATGTCCTACGGGTCGATCTCGCAGGAGGCGCACGAGACCCTCGCGGTCGCGATGAACCGGCTGGGCGGCAAGTCCAACACCGGTGAGGGCGGCGAGGACCCGGACCGGCTCTACGACCCGACCCGGCGCTCGTCGATCAAGCAGGTCGCCTCCGGCCGGTTCGGCGTCACCAGCGAGTACCTGACCAACGCCGACGACATCCAGATCAAGATGGCGCAGGGGGCGAAGCCCGGCGAGGGCGGCCAGCTGCCGGGCCACAAGGTCTACCCGTGGGTGGCCAAGACGCGGCACAGCACGCCCGGGGTGGGCCTGATCTCGCCGCCGCCGCACCACGACATCTACTCGATCGAGGACCTCGCCCAGCTGATCCACGACCTGAAGAACGCGAACCCGTCCGCCCGGGTCCACGTCAAGCTGGTCGCGGAGGTCGGCGTCGGCACGGTCGCCGCGGGCGTCTCCAAGGCGCACGCGGACGTGGTGCTGATCTCCGGCCACGACGGGGGCACCGGGGCCTCCCCGCTGACCTCGCTCAAGCACGCCGGCGGTCCGTGGGAGCTCGGCCTGGCCGAGACCCAGCAGACCCTGCTGCTCAACGGGCTGCGCGACCGGATCGTGGTGCAGTGCGACGGCCAGCTCAAGACCGGCCGCGACGTCGTCATCGCGGCGCTGCTCGGCGCCGAGGAGTTCGGCTTCGCGACCGCGCCGCTGGTGGTCTCGGGCTGCATCATGATGCGGGTCTGCCACCTGGACACCTGCCCGGTGGGCGTGGCCACGCAGAACCCGGTGCTGCGCGAGCGGTTCAGCGGCAAGGCGGAGTTCGTCGTGAACTTCTTCGAGTTCATCGCCGAGGAGGTCCGCGAGATCCTCGCCGAGCTGGGCTTCCGCACCCTCCAGGAGGCCGTCGGCCACGCCGAGGCGCTGGAGATCGAGCGGGCCATCGAGCACTGGAAGGCCTCCGGCCTGGACCTCACGCCGGTGCTGCACGTCCCCGAGGTCGCGCTCGAGGGGCCCCGGCACAACACGACCGTGCAGGACCACGGGCTGGACAAGGCGCTCGACAACGAGCTCGTCGCGCTGTGCAAGGACGCCCTGGAGAACGCCGAGCCGGTGCGGGCACAGCTGACGGTGCGCAACGTCAACCGGACCGTCGGCACGATCCTCGGCCACGAGGTCACCAAGCGGTACCGGGGCGAGGGGCTCCCGGACGGGACCATCGACCTGACCTTCACCGGGTCCGCCGGCCAGTCCTTCGGCGCGTTCGTGCCGCGGGGCATCACCCTGCGGCTCGAGGGCGACGCCAACGACTACGTCGGCAAGGGCCTCTCCGGAGGGCGCATCGTGGTCCGGCCCGACCAGGCCGCCACCTTCGACGCCTCGCAGCAGATCATCGCCGGCAACACGATCGCGTACGGCGCGACCGGCGGCGAGATCTACCTGCGTGGGCAGGCCGGCGAGCGGTTCTGCGTGCGCAACTCCGGGGCGACCGCGGTCGTCGAGGGCGTGGGCGACCACGGCTGCGAGTACATGACTGGCGGTCGGGTGGTGGTGCTCGGTCCGACCGGGCGCAACTTCGCGGCCGGCATGTCCGGTGGCTACGCGTTCGTGCTCGACCTGGCCGAGAACCGGGTCAACGGTGAGCTGGTCGAGCTCGGCAAGGTCGAGGGCAAGGCTGCCGACGAGCTCGAGCAGATCGTGCGCCGGCACCACGAGGAGACCGGCTCCACGGTCGCCGCCGAGCTGCTGGCCGACTGGCCGGCCGCCCTGGCCCGGTTCACCGAGGTCATGCCGAGCGACTACAAGCGGGTCATCGAGGCCCGCGCCGAGGCCCTCGAGGAGGGCCTCAACGAGGACGAGGCTGCGGCCCGGATCATGGAGGTCCTCCATGGCTGAGCACATCGACGACCGCAGCGACAACACGGAAGGAGCGGCGCAGCATGGCTGACCCCCGCGGGTTCCTGAAGAACGGCCGCAAGGTCGCCGACCGCCGTCCCGTCGAGGAGCGGGTGCACGACTGGAAGGAGGTCTACCCGGGCGGACCGGGCAAGGCGCTCCTGCCGATCATCACCACCCAGGCCGGCCGCTGCATGGACTGCGGCATCCCGTTCTGCCACCAGGGCTGCCCGCTGGGCAACATCATCCCGGAGTGGAACGACCTGGTCTGGCGGGAGGACTGGGAGGGTGCGGTCGAGCGGCTGCACGCGACCAACAACTTCCCGGAGTTCACCGGCCGGCTGTGTCCCGCCCCGTGCGAGACCGCCTGCGTGCTGGGGATCAACCAGGACCCGGTGACCATCAAGAACGTCGAGGTCTCGATCGCCGACCACGGCTGGGAGGCCGGGCTGATCCGCCCGCAGGCCCCTGAGTGGCTGACCGGCAAGACCGTCGCCGTGGTGGGCTCCGGTCCGGCCGGGCTGGCGGCCGCCCAGCAGCTCACCCGGGCCGGCCACACCGTCGCGGTCTACGAGCGGGCCGACGAGGCCGGAGGGCTGCTGCGCTACGGCATCCCCGAGTTCAAGATGGAGAAGGCGGTCCTCGAGCGCCGGCTTCGCCAGATGGAGCGCGAGGGCACCGTCTTCCGCACCGGCGTGGACGTGGGCGCCGCCCCGACCGGCCAGCAGCTGACCGAGCGCTTCGACGCCGTGGTGCTGGCGATCGGCTCGACGCTGCCGCGCGACCTGCCCGTGCCGGGCCGCGAGCTGGGCGGCATCCACCAGGCGATGGACTACCTGCCGCAGGCCAACCGCGTCGCGCGCGGCGCCCAGGTCGAGGGGCAGATCCTGGCCACGGGCAAGAACGTCGTCATCATCGGCGGCGGCGACACCGGAGCGGACTGCCTGGGCACCGCGATCCGCCAGGAGGCGGCCTCCATCACCCAGCTGGAGATCCTGCCGCGGCCCGGCGAGGAGCGCGTCCCCGGCCAGCCCTGGCCGACGTACCCGATGACCTACCGGGTCTCCTCGGCCCACGAGGAGGGCGGCGAGCGCGTCTACGCCGTCTCGACCACCGAGTTCCTCGGCGACGAGGCCGGCAACGTCAGGGCGCTGGCGATCGTCGAGGTCGACGCGAAGTTCCAGCCGGTCCCCGGCACCGAGCGGGAGATCCCGGCGGAGCTGGTGCTGTTCGCGATGGGCTTCGTCGGCCCGCAGCAGGAGGGTCTGGTCGACCAGCTCGGCGTCGAGCTCGACGCGCGCGGCAACATCGTGCGCGACCGGTCCTACGCCTCGACGGTGCCCGGCGTCTTCGTGGCCGGCGACGCCGGTCGCGGTCAGTCGCTGATCGTGTGGGCGATCGCCGAGGGACGGGCCGCGGCCGCCGCCGTGGACACGTACCTGACCGGGTCGACCACCCTGCCGGCCCCGATCCCGCCGACCGAGCGACCGCTCGTCGTCTGAGCGCACCCGGCACGCACCTCGCTGCACCCCGTCGGAGCCTCCGGCGGGGTGCAGCCGTTCGTGGGCACCGGTGGACCCGGGGCGAGCCGGGCGGGAAGCCACACGAAACAACATTTCATCGCGAAAGCGTTGGAACGATCCAAGAACTCCGGTAATGTCCTGACACGTGCGGAGAGCAAAGATCGTGTGCACCCTTGGACCGGCCACGTCGACCCCGGAGCGGATCCGCGCTCTGGTCGAGGCCGGGATGGACGTGGCGCGCCTCAACCTGAGCCATGGTGACTACGAGGACCACGAGAAGGTCTACAAGATGGTCCGGGAGGCCTCGGACGCGACCGGCCGTGGCGTGGGCGTCCTGGTCGACCTGCAGGGGCCCAAGATCCGCCTCGGCAGGCTCGCGTCGGGGCCGGTGGACCTCGGCACCGGGCAGGAGTTCACCATCACCACCCGCGACGTCCCCGGTGACGCGACGATCGCCTCCACGACGTACCAGGGCCTGCCCGGCGACGTGGCACCGGGCGACTCGGTCCTCATCGACGACGGCAAGGTCCACCTCAAGGTCCTCGAGGTCGACGAGACCGACGTCCGCACCCGGGTCGTCGTCCCGGGCCGGATCAGCAACCACAAGGGCATCAACCTGCCCGGCGTCGCCGTCTCCGTCCCCGCGATGAGCGAGAAGGACAAGGAGGACCTGCGCTGGGCGCTGCACATGACCGTCGACATGATCGCCCTCTCCTTCGTCCGCAGCGCGGCCGACGCCGAGGACGTGCGCGCGATCATGGCCGAGGAGGGTGTCTTCCTGCCGATCATCGCCAAGATCGAGAAGCCGCAGGCGATCGACAACCTGGCCGGGGTGGTCAAGGCGTTCGACGCCTTCATGGTGGCCCGCGGCGACCTCGGGGTGGAGTGCCCGCTCGAGGACGTCCCCTTCCTGCAGAAGCAGGTCATCGAGGCGGCCCGCCGCAACGCCAAGCCGGTGATCGTGGCGACCCAGATGCTGGAGTCGATGATCTCGGCCCCGCGGCCGACCCGGGCCGAGGCCTCCGACGTCGCCAACGCCGTCCTCGACGGCGCCGACGCCGTGATGCTGTCGGGGGAGACCAGCGTCGGGGAGTTCCCCATCGAGACGGTGCAGACGATGGCCCGGATCATCGAGTCCACCGAGGACCACGGGCTGCCCCGGATGGCGGCCATCGACTGGCAGCCGCGCACCCGCGGCGGCGTCATCGCCAAGGCCGCCGCCGAGGTGGGCGAGCGCGTCGGCGCCAAGTACCTGGTCGCCTTCACCCAGAGCGGCGACTCGGCGCGGCGGCTCTCGCGCTACCGCAGCCACATCCCCGTGCTCGCGTTCACCCCGGTGCCGCTGGTGCGCTCGCAGCTGGCGCTGTCCTGGGGGATCGAGACCTTCATCGGCGCGTACGTCGAGCACACCGACGAGATGGTGCGCCAGGTCGACGAGGCGCTGCTCAAGATCGGCCGCGTCCAGGAGGGCGACCTCGTGGTGATCATCGCGGGCAGCCCGCCCGGCATCCCGGGCTCCACCAACGCGCTGCGCATCCACCGGATGGGCGACGCGATCAACGAGGTCGCGCCGGCCTACCGGAGCCCCTGAGGCGACTCACGACTTCGGGCCGACGACCCGGTCCAGGACGGCCACGCCCTCACGGCGCGACACCGAGAGGGTGTACGGCGCGCTGGGCCGCCACGGCACCCCGAGCCGGTCGAGCGCCTCGGCACACCACTGCCGGATCTCGGGGGAGTGGTTGACGAACTGCCAGCGCGGGTAGTCGTAGCGCTTCGGCTCGCCCGCGACCATCCGGCGCGTCCAGTTGGCCGAGCGGCAGCCGTCGGAGTGGAAGAGCCCGCGCAGGAACGGCCCCGGGTGCTCGGCGAGGACTTCCTCCTGCCACGGCGCGAGCACCAGCCGCCGCTCGTGGTTTCGACACGCGCCTCGTTCCTCGGCGCTACTCAACCCAAGGCTTCCGTCCCGGCCCGTGCTGCGGGAAGAGGCAGGGCCAGTGGTTCCAGTAGGCCTGCACCACCACGCAGCCCGGCGCCGGCACCCAGAGTGCGGGGGCACCTGAGGGCCGGATGTCGTCGAGGAGCTGCGCGACGCCCTCGGTGAGCCCCGGGTAGCGCTCGTCGCAGCTGATGCGCAGCCGCCAGGTGCGGCCCATCCGGCTGAGGTGCCCGTCGCCGAGGTAGAAGCCGAACAGCTCGGCGTACCTCGCCGGATCTGCCGGACCCGTCGTGGCCGGACACGGCGAGCCCCGACCCCGCAGGGCTGACGGCCCGGCGTCGCGCCAGTCCCGGACAGCGGCACGACTCACGCCGAGCCGCCGGGCGACCTCGCTGACGCTCTGGCCCTCCTCGATCAGCCGCTGGGCCCGCAGGCGCGTCTCTCGATCGTGCACCGGGCCAGGATCGCGGACCGCTCCGACAGGTTCGAGAAGAGCGCCGCGACCGCGTGTAGGGGTGCCCCGGGTGGGACTCGAACCCACACTGGATGGTGTTTGAGACCATGGTCTCTGCCGATTGGACTACCGGGGCGTCGGCGGCCGCCTCATCGAATGAGGGCCGCGGACGACAGGGTATCGGACCTCCTGACCGGCCCGTGAAATCAGGGACCTGGGCCGGTGGCGCTCGTCGGCGTCACCTGGCAGGGTGACCACCGGTCCGGCCGCGGTACAGGGCATCGGTCGGGCCATGGACCGCGTCACGGGGGCGCGGACGACACGACGTCGGGGCGACGTGGAGGGCGGTTGCGTGTGAGGGAGCTCCTGCGGTCACTGATCAGCCAGGACCGGGCGCTGGCGAACGCGAGGCGGGCGAGCACCGAGCTGTCCCGCTGGCGCGTGGTCCGCGACGAGGTGGAGATCTTCCTCGAGCAGCGCTTGCGGTCAACCGGCCGCCCGGACGGTCGCCCGGACGGTCGCCCGGCGGAGCCTGCCGTCGAGCACGGCTCCGGCCACGCCGGTGACGGCGCGAGGTCGGCCACGCCGCTCGTGGCCGGCAGCTGAGCGCGCTCGGCCGCCGGTCCGGTCCGCCCCCTGGTTCCCGCTAGCCTTCTGTCTCGTGACCCCTGACAGCACCCCCGCCCGGAAGCGCCGCGTCGTGATCGCCGAGGACGAGGCCCTGATCCGGATGGACCTGGCCGAGATGCTCGGCGAGGAGGGGTACGAGGTGGTCGGCGAGGCCGCCGACGGCGAGAAGGCCGTCGCGCTCGCCGAGGAGCACCGCCCCGACCTGGTCTTCCTCGACGTGAAGATGCCCAAGCTGGACGGGATCTCCGCCGCCCAGCGGATCGCCGGGCAGCGGATCGCCCCGGTCGTGATCCTCACCGCCTTCGGTCAGCGGGACCTGGTCGAGCGGGCCCGGGACGCCGGTGCGATGGCCTACCTGGTCAAGCCGTTCACCAAGAACGACCTCGTGCCGGCGGTGGAGATGGCGGTGAGCCGGTTCGCCGAGCTGCAGCAGCTCGAGGCCGAGGTGGCCGACCTGTCCGAGCGGCTGGAGACCCGCAAGCTGGTGGACCGCGCCAAGGGGGTGCTCCAGGAGCAGCTCGACCTCAGCGAGCCCGACGCGTTCCGCTGGATCCAGAAGACCGCGATGGACCTGCGGCTCTCGATGCGCCAGGTGGCCGAGGGCGTGCTCACCCACGGCCCGGGGGTCGCCGGCGGGGCCACCCCGTCCGACGCCGCGGCGGACGACACCGGGGACGACACGGGGGACGACTCGGTCGCTCAGGGTGAGGCGTCCGGCCCCGAGGGCAGGTGACGCCGGTCTCCGCCCGGTCGGCAACCGATTCCACGGCCAAAGCGGGACAGAGGCCCCACCACTCCCGAGGGCAACGGATGCTAGGTCACAACTTGGCAACACGCTGAATGAACCGGGCCCGAGAGCGTCGTCGGTCGACCGGGCGCGGTGCTAGGTTCCCGATCATCACGCCCGTCGCGGCTCGTGACGGTCGGCAACACATCCCACCCACGGAGGGTCCATGATCCGCACACCCCGTAGCTGGCGGCTCGCCGCCGCTGCCCTGGCCGCCGGCCTCGCGCTGAGCGCCTGTGGCACCACCGACGACAACAAGACCAGCAGTGGCGACTCCACGGGTGACGCCTCGAGCTGCACCAAGGGCCAGCAGCTCGCGTTCCTGGGTGCGACCACCGGCGACGCCGGCGCGCTCGGCCTCAACATGGTCGGCGGCATCAAGCTCGCCCTCGACGAGTACAACAAGGAGCACGCGGACTGCACCGTGGACCTGAAGGTCTTCGACTCGCAGGGCGACGGCACCAAGGCCACCCCGCTGGCCACCCAGATCGTCGGCGACAGCACCATCGTCGGCCTGATCGGCCCCGGCTTCTCCGGTGAGTCGCTCGCCACCGGCAAGACGTTCGCCGCGGCGGGTCTGCCGTCGATCTCCCCGTCGGCCACCAACGTGACCATCACCCAGCAGGGCTGGACCACGTGGCACCGGGTCATCGGCAACGACGCGGCCCAGGGCGCTGCCGCCGCGAAGTACATCACCGACACGGCCAAGGCGGCCAAGCCGTTCGTCATCGACGACGGCTCCGACTACGGCAAGGGCCTGGCCACCGTCGTCAGCGACACCCTCGGCTCCGCCGTGATCGGCAACGACCGCGTCGCGACCGGCCAGACCGACTTCTCCGCGACGGTCACCAAGGTCACCGGCTCCGGTGCCGACGCCGTGTTCTACGGCGGGTACTACGCCGAGGCCGGCCTGCTCGTGAAGCAGCTGCGCCAGGCCGGCTACAAGGGGCTGTTCATGTCGGGCGACGGCGCCGAGGACCCGGCGTTCGTCAAGGCTGCGGGTGCGCAGGCGGCCGAGGGCGCGATCCTCACCGCCCCCGCCGGTCCGGCCCCGGCCGACTTCAACACCAAGTACAAGGCCGTCAACAACGCCGACGCCGGTCTGTACTCCACCCAGGCCTACGACGCCGCGAACATCTTCCTCGCCGGCATCGGCGCCGGGAAGTCCTCCCCGGCCGACATGAACGACTTCATCGGCAGCTACACCGGTGACGGCGTCAGCGGCCCGATCGCGTTCGACGACAAGGGTGACATCAAGACCTCCGTCATCTACGCCTACGCGGTCAAGGGTGGCAAGCTCGACACCGCGAACCCGACGCCGATCGGCTGATCGAGCCCCGCTAGACCAACCGCTGCGGCTGCGGCCGGGACACCCCCGGCCGCAGCCGCGGCTCGGCGCTCCGGACTGAGGCGGCTGCGGTGAACTTCGGGTTTCTGTTCAACAACTTCCTAGAGCTGACCATCACCGGTCTGGCGCTGGGCTCCATCTACGCGCTGGTGGCGCTGGGCTACACGATGGTCTACGGCGTCCTCCAGCTCATCAACTTCGCCCACTCCGAGGTCTTCATGTTCGGGACCTTCGCGACGGCGTGGGTGGCCGTGTTCTTCCACGGCACCGCCTCGGCCAACGAGAGCCTGACCAGTGCGGCCGGGATCCTCGCCGTCGGCCTCATCGCGGCGATGCTGGTCTCCGCCGCCGTCGCCCTGCTCCTGGAACGGGTGGCCTACCGCCCGCTGATCAAGCAGGGCGCCCCCAAGCTGATCATCCTGATCTCCGCCATCGGAGCCTCGTTCTCGCTGGCCGAGCTGATGGGCCTGCGCGACCGGGTCGCCGGCTGGTTCGGCCTCGAGGACAACCTCTCCGACTACGTCGGCCAGGCCCGCAACGTCTACTCCAGCCCCGTCACCATCGACCCGCGGCCGCTCTTCCCGATCGGCAACTACAAGGTCACCGACGTCGACCTGCTGGTCATCGTGGCGGCGCTCGCGATGATGCTCGCGCTGGACATGTTCGTCCGGCGGACCAAGCTCGGGCGCGGCATCCGCGCCGTCGCGCAGGAGCCGGAGTCGGCGGCCCTGATGGGCGTCAACGCCACCCGGGTCATCCAGGCCACCTTCCTCATCGGCGGGCTGATGGCCGGTGCGGCCGCCACGCTCTACATGATCCGGATCGGCTCGACCCGCCAGAACGCGGGCTTCATCTTCGGCGTCAAGGCGTTCACCGCTGCGGTCATGGGCGGCATCGGCAACCTGCGCGGCGCGCTCCTCGGCGGCCTGGTCCTCGGCGTCGTCGAGAACTGGGGCTCCGCCGTCTTCGGCACCGAGTGGAAGGACGTGGTGGCCTTCGTGCTGCTGGTCCTGATCCTGCTGGTCCGGCCCACCGGCATCCTCGGTGAGTCCCTCGGAAAGGCACGCGCATGAGCTCCGAGACCTCGACCGCCGGCCGCTCCCAGCCGCTCCGGATGCGCTCGCGCTGGCTCGAGAAGCGCTGGGTCCGGCTGACCATGATCATCGGCGGCATCGTGCTCGCCTACGCGCTGCCGCTGCTGCGCCCCCCGATCATCACGACCCCGGACTCCGACTTCGGTGGCGTCATGGTCAACGCCGGTTCCTACGCGCTGGTCGCGGTCGGCCTCAACATCGTGATCGGGTACGCCGGCCTGCTCGACCTCGGCTACGTCGGGTTCTACGCCGCCGGGGCCTACACCACCGGTGTGCTGACCGCGGAGCACTGGCACTGGCCGTTCTTCCTGGCGCTGCCCGTCGCGATCGCCGTCACCATGGTCACCGGCGTCATCCTGGGCGCCCCGACCCTGCGGGTCCGCGGCGACTACCTCGCCATCGTGACCCTCGGCTTCGGCGAGATCATCCGGATCACGATCAACAACACCGACTGGCTGGGCGCCTCGGCCGGCATTAAGGACATCCCGTCCCCGACCAGCATCGGCCCCAACCCGATCGGCACCGCCGACGACGGCCTGTTCCAGATCCCGCACCTGGCCTGGGACGGCCTGGTGCCCCTGATCGACAACCAGCACAAGACCCCGTTCCTCGTCTTCGACGTGCTGGACGCGATCCCGTACTACTGGCTCCTGCTCACCATCCTGTTGCTCGTCCTGCTCGGCGACTTCCTCGTCAAGGAGAGCCGGGTCGGCCGCGCATGGGAGGCGACCCGGGAGGACGAGGACGCCGCCGAGCTGATGGGCGTTCCGACCTTCCGCTACAAGCTCCTCGCGTTCGCGCTGGGTGCCGCGATCGGTGGTCTCGCCGGGTCGCTGGTGGCCTCGGGCCAGGGCGGCTACATCAACCCGACCAGCTTCCCGCTGCTGCTCTCGATGCTGTTCGTGGCCGCCGTCATCATCGGTGGGCCCGGCAACCGGTGGGGTGCGATCGTCGGCGGTGTGCTCGTGGCCTACCTGCCCGAGCGCTTCCGTGGCCTGAGCGACTGGCGGCTCCTGATCTTCGGCGTGACCCTGATGGTGATCGTGCGGTTCCGACCTCAGGGCCTGCTGCCGCCCCGACGGACCCGGCGGGCACTGCGCGCCAAGGCCGAGATCGAGGAGCTGGAAGGGGAGGCCATCGATGTCTGAGACCGCCACCGACACCCGCAAGGCCCTGCTCGAGGTCGACGACGTCACCATCCGCTTCGGCGGTGTGACCGCGCTGGACTCGGTCTCCTTCGACATCAAGCAGGGGGAGATCCTCGGCCTGATCGGCCCCAACGGAGCGGGCAAGACGACCTGCTTCAACGTGATGACCGGCGTCTACCAGGCGACCAGCGGTCAGATCCGCTTCGACGGCGCCCCGCTCGGCCAGCTCAAGCGCCACCAGATCACCCGCCTCGGCATCGCCCGGACCTTCCAGAACATCCGGCTCTTCCGGTCGATGACGGCGCTGGAGAACGTCATGGTCGGCGCCGACGCCAACAGCAAGGTGGGGCTGCTCAACGCGCTGTTCCGCACCCCGCTGCACCGGCGCACCGAGAAGGAGTCCTTCGACTCGGCCTACGAGCTGCTCGACTTCGTGGGCGTCGGCGGGCGGGCCGACGAGCTCGCCGAGAACCTCTCCTACGGCGACCAGCGCCGGCTCGAGATCGCGCGGGCGATGGCGACCAAGCCCAAGCTGCTGTGCCTGGACGAGCCCGCGGCCGGCTTCAACCCGGCCGAGAAGCAGCGCCTGATGGAGCTGATCCGCAAGGTCCGCGACCAGGGGTACACCGTCCTGCTGATCGAGCACGACATGCGCCTGGTCATGGGCGTCACCGACCGCATCGTGGTGCTCGAGTTCGGTCGCAAGATCGCCGAGGGCTCTCCCGCGGAGATCCGCGACAACCCGGCCGTGATCGCGGCCTACCTGGGGGTGGACGACGATGCTTCTTGAGGTCGAGGGCCTGTGCGTCAACTACGGCCACATCGAGGCGATCCGGGAGATCTCCTTCGGCGTGGAGGAGGGCACCGTCACCACCCTCATCGGGGCCAACGGCGCCGGCAAGAGCACCACCCTGAAGACGGTCAGCGGGCTGCGCAAGGTGCGCAAGGGCACCATCCGCTTCGAGGGCAAGGACATCACCGGGCTCCCGCCGTACGAGCGCGTCTCGCTGGGCATCAGCCAGTCGCCCGAGGGACGCGGGATCTTCCCCGGCATGACCGTGCGGGAGAACCTCGACATGGGGGCCTACGTGCGCAAGGACCGTCGTACGTCGGCCTACACCGAGGACCTCGAGCGGGTGTTCGCGCTGTTCCCGCGGCTCGAGGAGCGGATCAGCCAGGTCGCCGGGACGATGTCGGGCGGCGAGCAGCAGATGGTGGCGATCGGGCGCGCCCTGATGGCCCGCCCGCGCCTGATCCTGCTCGACGAGCCCTCGATGGGGCTCGCCCCCAAGCTCATCCAGCAGATCTTCTCGATCATCACCGAGATCAACCAGCAGGGGACCACGGTGCTGCTCGTCGAGCAGAACGCGGCCCAGGCGCTCAAGCGGGCCGACCAGGCCCACATCCTCGAGACCGGCGAGATCGTCCGCTCCGGGACGGGCGCGGAGCTCGCCGGGGACGACTCGGTGAAGGCGGCCTACCTCGGTGGCGACGTCTGAGCCGCTGGGCCGGCAGGCCTGACGCGGTGAGGCCGCGCCCGCTCAGCGCAGGGCGACGACCAGCTCGGTGAGCAGCGGGGCGACCACCAGGGCGGGGAGCAGGTCGCCGACCGGGATGGTCCGCAGCCGCAGCAGGTTGATGCCCACGCCGACCAGCAGCAGCGCCCCGGTCGCGCTCAGCGCCGCGACGTGGGCGTCCGGGAGCACGTCGCCGAGCAGCAGCCCGACCAGGGTGAGGCTGCCCTGGACCACCAGCACGGCGAGCCCGCTGGCTGCCACGCCCCAGCCGAACGAGGCGGCGAAGGCGATCGCGGCGAACCCGTCCAGGGCGGCCTTGAGGAAGAGCTGGTCGGCGCCCCGACCCAGCCCGTCGCTGAGCGAGCCCAGCACGGTCAGCGGACCGACGCAGAAGAGCAACGAGGTGGTGACGAAACCCTCGACGAACCGGGCCCGGTCGTGGCGGTCCCCGCCACCGCGCAGCAGCAGGGTGCGCAGCCGCCCGCCGAGGGCCTCCAGCCGAGCCTCGATGCCGACCAGGGAGCCGACGACGCCGCCGAGCACGAGCGAGCCCAGCACGATGAGGACCGGGGCGCTCGACCCGACGGCCGCCTCCAGGGCCGGGTCCGTGACGGCGGTCGCGGTCGACGCGGCGATCAGCAGGGTGACCAGGCCGAGGGCGTCGGTGACCACGTCGCGGGTGCGCGCCGGCAACCGGTGACCGATGAGGACCCCGAGGCCGGCGCCGGTCACGACGGTAAAGAAATTGACGAGCGTCCCGATCCCTGGGAACACCGGGGTCCTCCTGGTGGCGCTGGCGGGCGTGGCGGGGCTAATCTCACCACGGCCTGCCGCTCGGCAGCGCCGCCGGTCCCCGTAGCCCAGGAGGCGCGCGTGTCGCGGTCCCCCGTCGTCGTGCGTGACGCCGTGGAGGCCGACGTGCCGGCCCTGCTCGACCTGTGGGGGGACCTGCCCCAGCGCACCGGCGCGGAGTCCATCGGGGTCACCCCGGAGGACCAGGCCCGTCAGAGCCTCGGCCTGATCGAGGCCGACCCGCGGTCGCGGGCGGTGGTGGCCGAGATCGACGGCGAGGTCGTCGGAGGAGCCTTCCTGCGGGTCGGGCCGGTCTCCCCGATCCTGCTGGACCGGGCGGTGCACCTCACCCACCTCGCGGTGGCGCCCCGGGCCGTCCGGCACGGCGTCGGCAGCGCGCTCCTGGAGTCCGCCCTGGCCTGGGGCGAGGCGATCGGGGTGGGCTCGGTGGTCGCGGTCTCGGCCAGCGGCGACCGGGAGACCAACCGCTTCATGGCCCGGTTCGGGTTGGCCCAGGTCGGCGTCGTCCGCGCCGCCCAGGTGACCGCCATGCGCGCGAAGATGCCCGCGGCGCCGGCCGCGCTGGGACGCATCCCCCGGCGTACGACGCGCACCGTCGGGTCCGTCGTCGCGGCCCGCCGGTCGCAGCGCCGCGCCCGAGGCACCGCAGCGGGCTGAGCCGGTCGACGACCCGCCCCCGCGGGGGCGGACCTGTCGGTGCGCGGAAGTAGAGTCTCTGCGTGCCCGACGCTGCGAACCAGACCACTCCCGCCCGGCCCCGCCTGCTCCTGCTCGACGGGCACTCGCTGGCCTACCGCGCCTTCTTCGCGCTGCCCGTCGAGAACTTCTCCACCACCACGGGCCAGTCCACCAACGCCGTCTACGGCTTCACCTCGATGCTGATCAACGTGCTCCGCGACGAGGCGCCCACCCACGTGGCGGTCGCGTTCGACGTGTCACGCCAGACGTTCCGCTCCGAGCAGTACGTGGAGTACAAGGCGAACCGCTCGACCTCCCCCTCGGAGTTCAAGGGGCAGGTGTCGCTGGTCAAGGAGGTGCTCGACGCCCTCCACATCGCGACCCTGGAGAAGGACGGCTACGAGGCCGACGACATCATCGCCACCCTGACCACCCAGGCCCTGGCCGAGGGCTTCGAGGTCCTCATCTGCACTGGTGACCGGGACGCGCTGCAGCTCGTCACCGAGCACTCCACGGTGCTCTACCCCCGCAAGGGCGTCTCGGACCTGGCCCGGATGACCCCGGAGGCCGTCGAGGAGAAGTACCTGGTCCCGCCGTTCCGCTACCCCGAGATCGCGGCCCTGGTGGGGGAGACCAGCGACAACCTGCCCGGCGTCCCGGGGGTGGGCCCGAAGACCGCGGCCAAGTGGATCAGCCAGTACGACGGCCTGGACAACGTGATCGCCCACGCCGACAAGATCACCGGCAAGGCCGGGGAGTCGCTGCGGGAGCACCTCGACGGGGTGATCCGCAACCGCCGGCTCAACGCGCTCGTGCGCGACCTGCACCTCGACAAGGTCCCCGCCGACCTCAAGATGCAGCCCTGGGACCGCCAGGAGGTGCACAAGCTGTTCGACGGCCTGGAGTTCCGGGTGCTGCGGGACCGGCTCTTCGCGACCCTGGAGTCGGAGGAGGAGATCGACGACTCCGGGTTCGAGCTGTCCACCACCCGGCTCGGCGCCGGCGAGGTCGCCGGCTGGCTGACCGAGCACGCCCGCACCGGGCAGCGGGTCGGCGTCCAGGTGGAGGGCACCTGGCGGGCGGGCACCGGCGACGTGCACGCGGTGGCCCTGGCCACGACCGAGGGCGCGGCGTGGCTCGACACCGAGATGCTCACCCCCGAGGACGACGCCGCCCTGGCCGGCTGGGTCGCGGACCCCGACGTGCCGAAGGTGCTGCACGACGCCAAAGGGCCGATCCTGGCCCTGGCCGCCCGCGGCTGGCCGCTGGCCGGGCTGGCCCGCGACACCGCGCTGTCGGCCTACCTGGCCCGCCCGGACCAGCGCTCCTACGACCTGGCCGACCTGACCCTGCGCTACCTCAAGCGGGAGCTCAAGGCCGGGGGAGAGGTCGACGACGGCCAGCTCAGCTTCGACACCGTCGGCGACTCGACCGCCGGGGAGACCGCGATGCTGCAGGCCAGGGCCGTGCTCGACCTGGCCGCCGCGCTCGACGACGAGCTCGAGGACCGCGGCGGCACCGCCCTGCTCGCCGACGTGGAGCTGCCGCTGGTCGGGCTGCTGGCGACGATGGAGCAGACCGGGATCGCGGTCGACGGCGACCGCCTGCAGGACCTGGAGTCCCACTTCGCCGGCGAGGTCAAGGCCGCCGCCGAGGAGGCGTTCGCGGTGATCGGCAAGGAGATCAACCTCGGGTCCCCCAAGCAGCTCCAGGTGGTGCTCTTCGACGAGCTCAACATGCCGAAGACCAAGCGCACCAAGACGGGCTACACCACCGACGCCGACGCGCTGCAGACGCTCTTCGAGAAGACCGAGCACCCGTTCCTGCTCCACCTGCTCCGGCACCGCGACGTCAGCCGGCTGCGCCAGACCGTCGAGGGCCTGCTGAAGACGGTGATGCCCGACGGGCGGATCCACACCACCTTCAACCAGCTGATCGCGGCGACCGGGCGGCTCTCCAGCACCGACCCCAACCTGCAGAACATCCCGGTCCGCACCGAGGAGGGCCGCCGGATCCGGGAGGCGTTCGTCGTCGGCCCCGGCTACGAGACGCTGATGACCGCCGACTACAGCCAGATCGAGATGCGGATCATGGCGCACCTGTCGGAGGATGCCGGGCTGATCGAGGCCTTCCGGTCCGGACGCGACTTCCACTCGGTCACCGCCGCCCGCGTCTTCGACGTCGACGCCTCCGAGGTGACCTCGGCGATGCGCGCCAAGATCAAGGCGATGAACTACGGCCTGGCCTACGGGCTGTCGGCGTACGGGCTGGGCCAGCAGCTCAAGATCGACCCGGGTGAGGCGCGCGGCCTGATGGACGAGTACTTCGAGACCTTCGGCGGGGTGCGCGACTACCTCGCCGGGATCGTCGACGAGGCCCGACGCAGCGGGTTCACCGAGACCATCCTCGGCCGCCGGCGCTACCTGCCCGACCTGACCAGCGACAACCGGCAACGGCGCGAGATGGCCGAGCGGATGGCGCTCAACGCGCCCATCCAGGGCTCCGCGGCCGACATCATCAAGGTGGCGATGCTGAACGTCGACGCCGCGATGCGGGCCGCCGGGCTGGCGTCGCGGATGCTGCTGCAGGTCCACGACGAGCTCGTGTTCGAGGTCGCGCCCGGGGAGGCCGAGGCGCTCGAGGTGCTCGTCCGCGAGCAGATGGCCGCCGCGGCGGACCTCACCGTCCCGCTGGATGTCTCGGTGGGCACCGGCGCGAGCTGGCACGCCGCCGCGCACTGAGCGGGGCCGGCGTCAGCCCGTCGGGCCGCCATCCTGGCCTGCCCGGCCGGCCTCGCTGTCCGGGTCGGCTGAGCCTGCTGCCCGACCGACCCGGCCGGGGAGCAGGCTGAGCACCAGCAGCACGACGAAGAGCACCGAGTCCACGGTGACGGCCCACAGCAGCAGCGACCGGGCGCTGTCGACGACCAGGATGCTCGAGGCCAGGGCGACCAGGGCGACCCACACGGCCAGCACCGCGGGGTGGTCCTGGCGGGCCACCGCGTCGTACACCAGGTACTGCACCAGCGACAGCGCCACCCCGAGCAGGGCGAAGAGCCAGAGCAGGTCCTGGATCTCCAGGTACTCGCCGCCGCCGACGAACTCCAGCGCCAGTCCCGGCAGCACGGCTGCCCCCGCGACCGCGGCGAGCCCGAGCACCGCGAGCACCGCGAGGGCGCGGCTGTGGTGGCGGGCCCGGGCGTCCCCGCCGGCGGCCATCGTCGGGAAGCCGAGCACGATCAGGAACTGGGGCAGGAACAGCACGGCCTTGGTCAGGATCAGCCCGCCGCCGTACAGGCCGGAGTCGTGGCCGGGCAGCGCGAGCCGGGCGACGATCACGTCGGCGTTGGAGACCCCGAGGAAGGCCAGCAGCGCCCGGGCGTTGCGCAGCAGCTCGCCCACCTCGGTCCGCGCCTTCGACCACGGCACCGGCCGCAGCGAGGTGTCGCCGCGCAGGGCGAGCGTGCCGACCACGATCGGGGCCAGTGCCCCGATCGCCGCGCCGAGCATGGCGCCGAAGGCATCGGGGCGCAGCGCCATCGTCGCGGCGCCGACGACGAGGCGGCCCACCCCGTTGAGGGCATAGATCCAGGCCAGCGGCGCCCAGCGTCGCTCACCCTGCAGCACCCCGGCCTGGCCGAAGAACACGGTCTGCAGCAGCACCGTGAGGGCCACCAGCGCCGCGGTGCCCCACGTCACCGAGAAGGCCCGCGCGACCAGCGGGGTGGCCAGCAGCGTGAGCACGCCCAGGGCGAGCGAGGCGCCGTAGGTGACGGTCATGATCTGGCGGGCCACCGCCAGCCGGTCGCCCCGGGTCGTGCTGACCCGGCGGGCGCCGGTGGTCTGCAGGCCGAGCCCGGCCACGTTAAGCAGCAGCAGCAGACCGGCGAGGGCGGCCACCGCTCCGAACTCGGAGGGACCCAGCAGCCGGGCGGCGATGATCGTGAACGCGTAGGCGGTCACGTTCATCACCGCGATCGCGACGGTCACCCCGGAGCCGCCGGCGAGGCGACGGCTCGGCCCCGCTGCGGGGGACGGGCTCCGCTGGGTCCCCGGTGAGGCCGCCGGCGCGTCGTCGGACGCCTCGCCCCGTGCCTCCGCCATGGCTGGGAGTCTCCCACACGGTGGCGGCGCGGACGGGCGGAAGGCACCGGGCCCGGCCCGCCCGCGCGGCGGTCGCAGGACGATCGGCTACCGTGTCCGAACCATGCGCAAGGAAGCCGCCGCCACCCGGGTCGCCTCCCTGGTGGTCTACCTCGCGCTCCTCGCGTTCGCGCTCGTCGAGCAGCTCGGCCGGGTCACCAGCGACACCCGCATCGCGGTGATCCTGTCGCCGGTCGCCTCCCTGCGCAGCACCTTCTCGCTGTGGAACCCACTGGTCTCGCTGGGGGAGCTGCAGAACCAGGCCTACGGCTACCTCTTCCCGATGGGCCCGTTCTTCGCCCTCGGCGACCTCGCGCACGTGCCGCCGTGGGTGACCGAGCGGGTGTGGTCGACGGCGCTGCTCGTGCTGGGCTGCGAGGGCGCTCGGCTGCTCGCGCGGGCGATCGGCTTCGCCCCGTGGCCGGCCTGGTTCGCCGGGATGGCCTACGGCCTCAACGCGCGGGTGATCGGCCAGGTCGCCACCCGCAGCGCGGAGATCCTGCCGGGCGCGGTGCTGCCGTGGGTGGTGCTGCCGCTGGTGCTGGCGATGACCGGGCGGCTCCGGCCCCGCACCGCCGCGCTGCTGTCGGTCGCGGCGTACCTCTTCATGGGGGCGGTCAACGCCACCGCGACGGTCGCCCCGCTCCCGCTCGTGGTGGTCCTCCTCGTCTGGGGGGTGCGGACCGGGCGGGCGCCGCGGTCCCTGCTGGGCTGGTGGGCCGGCCCGATGGTCGTCGCCAGCCTGTGGTGGGCGACCGCCCTGCTCCAGCTCAGCGCCTACTCCCCGCCCTTCTTCGACTTCGTCGAGGACGCTCGGATCACGACCCTGACCACCGGCTGGTTCCAGTCGCTGCGCGGGGCGAACAACTGGGTGGACTACCTCAACGTCGGCGACCGCGCCGGCTGGCCGGCCGGCTACGCGCTGGCCTACGAGCCGGCCCTGGTGGCGGTGACCGCCGCGGTCGGCACGCTCGGCCTGGTCGGCCTGGTGCGGCTGCGCACCCCGTGGCGCCAGCCCCTGCTGGTCAGCGCCGTCCTCGGCCTGGTGCTGCTCACGATCGCGCACACCCCGGCCGGCTCGTGGGCGTTCGTGCAGAGCCCGCTCGGGCCGCTGCTGCAGTCCCTGCTCGACGGTCCGCTGGCGCTGCTGCGCAACGTGCACAAGGTCGACCCGGTCTGGCGGTTGCCCGTCTCGCTCGGGGTCGGCGCCGCCGTCGCGGAGTGGTCCGCCCTGACCAGCGTGCACCGCGCCCGCCACGCCCGGGAGCACCGCCTGTCGCTGCGGCCCGCGCTCCGCCCGTGGGGGGTCGCGCTGGCCGGCGTGCTCGTGCTGGCGGTCGCCCAGCCGGCCATCGCGATGAACCTCCGCACCCCCGGCTGGAAGGCGTTCCCGGGGTGGTGGGAGCAGACCGCGTCATACCTGGACGCCCAGCCGGGCAACAACCGGGCCTGGGTGCTGCCCGGCGCCGGGTTCGGTGTGCAGACGTGGGGCTGGACGCTCGACGAGCCGCTGTCGATCGTGGCGCGCTCGCCGTGGGTGACCCGCTCCCAGGTGCCGCTCACGCCGCCGGAGACGATCCGGGCCCTGTCGCGGCTCGAGGACCTGATGGACACCGGGACCGGGTCGCCGTACCTGGGCGACATGCTGTCGCGCCTCGGGCTGGGGTATGTCGTGGTCCGCCACGACCTCGACCCGTCGCTGTCGGAGTCGACGAGCTCGGACCTGGTCTCGATCGCGCTGGCCCGCTCCCGCGGCGTACGACGCGTGGCGGAGTTCGGCACCGCCGACTTCGGCCCGGCGATCGAGGTCTACCGGGTGACCAGCGACCCGCTCTCCGGGGTCGCCGCCCCCGACCTGGCGGTGCGCCCGGTCGCCACCGCCGCGACGGTCTCGAGCGGCCCGGCGGACGTGCTCGACGCCGTCGGTCTGGGCCTGCTCCCGCCGTGGCAGCCGGCCGTGGTGAGTGGCGACCCCGGCTGGTCGCGCGCCGCGGGGCTCTCGGGCGACGCCTACCGGCTCCGCGAGCGCAACTTCGGCCGGGTGCACGACTCCGAGGGCCCGGTCCGCTCGCCCGACGACCCGCGCCAGGGCCAGCGGGCCGTGCCCAACTACCCGGGGTCGCCCGGGGCGTCCCCCGTCTACGCCCGCTACACCGGGATCACCACCGTCACGGCGTCCTCCACCCAGGCCAGCGTCGGCGCCCTGGGCGCGGTGCGCCCGGAGGTGGCGCCCTTCTCCGCGGTCGACGGCGACCCCGCCACCTCCTGGCAGACCGCGTCCTTCCACGTGCCCGACGGCGAGTGGCTGCAGGTCGACCTGGCCGACGAGAGCACCCTGGGCCCGGTGAGCATCACCCAGCCGGTGGAGGACACGACGGTGAACCGGGTGCTGCGCTGGCGCGTGCAGGCCGGGGGTCGCAGCGTCACCGCCACCGCGGACGCGTTCTCCGGGACCGCCACCCTCGACCTCGGGGGCGTCCGTGCCTCCACGGTCCGGGTGACCGCCGTGAAGCTGGCCCGGCCAGGGCGGCTCGGCTCGATCGGGATCTCCGAGCTCGACCTCGGGGTGCCGATCGACCGCACGCTGGTGGTCCCCGCGCAGGACCTGACCGGCCGGCCCGCCTACCTGTTCTCGGCCCGGCCGGAGACGCGCGCCTGCATCGCCACCCTGCTCGGTCCGGACTGTCAGGTGGCGCGCCGCCGGGTCAGTGACGAGGCGTCGGGGATCGACCGGACCGTGACGGTGCCCGCCAGTGGCCGGTGGCGGCTCAGCGGCACCGTGGTCGCCCGCTCCGGACTCGCCTCCGCCAGCCTGCTCGACCCGCTCGACGGGTCGCAGGAGGTCCGCGCCTCGTCGATCTTCGAGGGGGACCCGCAGGTCTCGCCCCGGATGCTGTACGACGGCAGCCCGGCGACGTCGTGGATCGCCGACCCGCGCGACGGCCGTCCGGTGCTCACCATCGACTGGGACCGCCCGCAGACGATCCGACGTGTCTCCGTCGCCGCCCCGGCCGCGCCGGCGGTGGCCCCCAGCCAGGTCGAGCTCGACAGCGACACCGAGACCCGGGTGGTGGACCTCAGCGGCTTCGGGGTGATCGAGCCCCTGCGTACCCGCCACCTGGAGATCACCCTGTCCAACCCCACTCGCGACGGAGCGCCGATCGGGCTGGGCGACCTGCGCCTCGGCGGCGTCTCGCTGCGCCGGCCGCTGGTCGGGGCCACGCCCACCGGCGCCGTCTGCGGCTTCGGCCCGGAGGTCGTGGTCGGCACCCGCCACTACCGCACCCGGGTCGCCGGCGTGATGGGCGACGTGGCGGCCGCCGGCCAGCTCGCGGTCGTCCCGTGCGGACGCCGCGACATCCGGCTCGACGGCGGGACGGCGCGGGTGCAGATCCGGTCGACCTCGCAGTTCCAGCCCGTCTCGATCTCGCTGGTCCCGGTCGAGGGCCTCACTCCGGTCGCCAAGGACACCTCCTTCCGGCGGCTCACCTCCGTCACCGACAGCGCCGACCGGCAGACCCTGCGGCTCGGCGCGGGCGGCGCGGGTCTGCTCACCACCACGCGGAACTTCAACCCCGGCTGGCGCGCCACCCTCGACGGCACGGAGCTGCGCGTCCAGCGGGTCGACGGCTGGGCCCAGGGATGGCAGGTGCCGTCGGGCCAGGGGGGTCGCCTGGTCGTCGAGTTCGCCCCGCAACGGCCCTACGTGGTGGGGCTCGTCGGGGGGCTGGTGCTCGCCGGCCTGGTGCTGCTGGCCGGGCTGGTGGCCCTGGTCGTGCTGCTGGTGCGCGGGGTCCCGGCCGAGGGCACCTTCGTCACGCCGGGAGCGCGCCGCCCCGGCAGTGACGCGCGGCACGGCGCCGTTCGGGGGAGGGGCACCCGACGGTGGCGACGGTTCGTCCGGGGCGAGGCCTGGCTCCTGGTGGCGTGGCTGGTCGGGGGCCTCCCCGCCGCGGTCGGCCTGCTGCTCGCCTGGCTGGCCCAGCGGCTGGGTCCACGGCTGGGTCCACGGCTGGGTGTCTGGGTCGAGCTGCCCGCGGTCCTCCTCATCGCCGCCGCGACCGTCGTCGCGATGGTCCACGGCAGCAGCCACACCGAGCTCTCCTCCGAGACGGCCAACGCGCTGGCCGGGGTGGGCATCGCCCTGTTGCTCGGGTCGGCCTGGCGCTCGCCGTTCGCGCGACCGGCGCCGGCCCTGGAGGCGTCGCGCGGATGAGCGCCCGGCGTGCAGGACGCGGCGGGGTCCGGGTCGACCTCGCCGTCACGGTCGGCCTCGTCGTGCTGATCCTGGGTCCTGCGCTGCTGCCCGGCTACCTGCTGCGCGGCGACTGGGTGTTCGTCCCACACCAGCCCTGGAAGCCGGAGTGGCTCGGGACCGGTGGGGCGTTCCCCCGCTCGGCCCCCATGGACGCGGTGGTCTGGCTGCTGACCCTGGCGCTGCCCGGCTGGGCGGTCCAGAAGCTCCTCCTCGCCGGTGCGCTGGTCGCCGGCGGGCTGGGTGCAGGGCGCCTCGTCGCCTCCCGCCCCTGGTACGCCCGGGGCGCCGCCATCGTGCTCTTCCTGTGGAACCCGTACGTCGCCGAGCGGCTCCTGATCGGGCAATGGGCCCTCGTCGTGGGCTACGCCCTGCTGCCGTGGGTGGCCCTGGCGGCCCTCACCTGGGCGCGCGGCGACTCCGCGGCGGCCGGCCGGGGCCTCCCCCGCCTGCGCTGGCGGCGGGCGGCCCCGCTGGTGCTCACGCTGGGCCTCTCCGCCGTCGCGAGCCCGCCGTCGGGAGCGATGGCGGTCCTGGTGGCGGTCGGGGTGACCGCCGGCGCCCTGAGGGGGGTGGCGGGGGTCCGGCGGTCCGGCGGCCGGCTGCTCGCCGTCCTGGGCACCGGCGCGCTGGTCAACCTCGTCTGGGTCGTGCCGGCCCTCGCCGCACGGGCGGCGCCGCTGCCGGCCGACGCCGACCAGTTCGGGGCCTTCGCGGCGCGCGCGGAGTCACCCCTCGGGGTGCTGGCCGGGCTGCTCTCGCTGGGGGGCATCTGGAAGTCCTCGGTGGTGCCCGGGGCGCGGACCTCGGCCGTGGTGGTCGCGGTCGCCGGCCTGGTCACGGTGGCCTCGCTCATGGTGCTGTACCGGGAGCGGGCGCGGGAGGACCGGCCGCCCGAGCGCGCCCTGCTCCCCGGTGCCGCCGCGGTCGCGGTGACGTCGTTCCTGCTGGCCGCGCTGCCGACCCTGCCGGGCGTCGCGGACGCGCTGGACCGGGCGGCGACGATGGCTCCGGGGCTGGGGCTGCTGCGGGACTCGCACCGCTTCGTGGCACCGGTCGTCCTGCTCCTGCTGCCCGCGGCGGCGGCCCTGGTCGAGGCCGTGGCCGTGGCCGCACGTCCGGGCCGCGAGGCGCTGCGCGTGGTGGCCGCGCTGGTCGCCCTGGCCCCGATGCTGCTGCTGCCCGGGTTGGCCTGGGGGGCCGCCGGGGCGCTCGTGCCGGTGCGGTACCCGCAGGAGTGGTCGACCGTCTCGGGCCTGCTCGACGCGGCGCCGCCCGCGCGCGTCGTGGTGCTGCCGTGGGCCGGGAGCTACCGCGGCTTCGCCTGGAACGGCTACCGCGCGGTGCTCGACCCGGCTCCGCGCTTCCTGCCGGGACAGGTGCTGGTCGACGACCGGGTGCTGCTGCACGGCCGGACGCTTCCGGGGGAGGACCCCGTGGCGGCGCGCGTCACGGCCGCGCTCGACGCGCCGGACCCCGCCGCGGCGCTGCGTGCCCTCGGGGTCGGCTGGGTCCTCGTCGAGAAGGGCATGCGGACGGGGACGGTTCCCGACGGTGTCGTCGTGCACGACGGCCCCGGCTTGCAGCTGGCCGACCTACGAAATGGGACGTTTCGGGACCTAAGACTCACGAATTCGTGGCTTGTGGCGGCCGTGGACATCTCGATTCTGTTACTTCTGCTCACATCTGTGGCGGTGATCGTGCTCACTCCTGTGTACGCTGAGAGAAATATTCCTGGGGAGGGATAAATGAACGCTCTGATTGCCGCCGTCGTCGGTGGAGTCGTGAGTTTCGTCGCCTTGTTCGGCGGCGTCAGCGCCATCCAGAACAGCTCGTCCGAGACCGTGTCGCCGAAGGACCTGTACACCTACGCCGACGAGTGACCACCACCCGGCGCGCTTCCTAGCGCGCCTCCGTCGCCACCCGCTCCGATCCGTCGCTCCGGCGACTCCGGCCGTGTCCCGCACAGGCCGTCGGTCCAGGGTGACGACGCCACACCCGGTGGATGGAGGGCCGTCGAGTGCTGCAGATCGTCATACCCGCATACAACGAGGAAGCCCGGCTTCCCGGCACGCTGCGTGCCCTGCGGGCCTATGTGCTGTCCGCCCGTGAGCGGGCCGACCTCGTCGAGGTCATCGTGGTGGACAACGCGTCCACCGACGCGACCGCCGAGGTCGCTCGTCGCGAGGACAGCCCGGCCCTGCCGGTGCACGTGGTGCACTGTGCGACCCCTGGCAAGGGAGCGGCCGTCCGGGCCGGCATCGAGGCCACCACCGCGGCGACCGTGGCCTACATGGACGCCGACGGCGCCACCGGGCTGGAGGCGTTCGACGCTGCGCTCGCGCTGCTCGACGCCGGCGTCCACGTCGCCGTCGGGTCGCGCGCCGTGCCGGGCTCCGTCACCGCCGTGCGCCACTCCCGGGCCCGGGAGTGGGGGGCGACGCTGTACCGGCGCTGCACGGCCCGGGTCGTCCCCGGCGTACGCGACACCCAGTGCGGGTTCAAGGTCATGCGGGGCGACCAGGCCCGGGCGCTGCTGGCCCGGTGCGCCAGCGACGGCTTCTCCTTCGACGTCGAGCTGCTCGCCCGGGCGAAGCGCTCGCGCCTGGTCGTCGTCGAGTTCCCGGTGAGGTGGGCCGACGTCCCCGGCTCGACCTTCGACCCGGTGCGCCACGGCCTGTCCTCGTTCGTCGAGGTCGCCCGGATCTCGCACCGGCTCCGGCGGGAGCAGGTCCCCGCCACGGTCCCGGCCATCCCCGTCCAGCAGCGGACGTCCCCACCGGTCGGTGCGGCGACCGCACCGGAGCTCGGCGGGCTGGTCGCGGTCGAGTCCGGCCCGGTCGGCGCCGGCAGCACCGGCGTCCTGTCGCGCCCGCTGCGCCCGCCGCTGCGCATCGTCGCCTCGGCCGACGTCGCCTCGGCCGACGCCGCCAGCACGACCGCCGGCACGACCGCCGGCACGACCGCCGGTGCCGCTGCCGGGATCGCTGCGGGTGCTGCTGCGACCGTCGCCGTGGGTGTGGCAGCCGGGGTCGCCGCCGGTGTTGCGCTGGGCACGGCTGGTCTGGGTGAGGTGACCCGGTGACCGCCCCCGGCAGCGGTGCGCCCCGGCTGGCCGGGCGCCACATGGCCGTTGTCAACTGGCGCGACCTCGGGCACTCGCTCTCCGGCGGGTCGGAGCGCTACGCGTGGGAGTACGCCGAGGCGCTGCGCGACGAGGGCGCGCGGGTGGACTTCGTGACCGCCCGCGACCACGGCCAGTCGCGTGGCGAGGTCGTCGACGGCATCCGGGTGATCCGGCGCGGTGGGGCGCTCTCGTTCTACCTGTTCGCCGCGTGGTACCTGCTGACCCACCGCCGCACGCTGGACGCCGTGGTCGACCCCGAGTGCGGGATCCCGACGTTCTCCCCGCTGTTCCTGCGCCGCCGTACGGCCGTCGTGCTCGTCGTGCACCACGTGCACATGCAGCAGTTCCGGACCTACTTCCCGGCCCCGGTCGCCCGCTTCGGCCAGTGGCTGGAGTCGTGGGTGATGCCGCGCGTCTACCGCAACGCCGCGACCGTGGCGGTCTCGCCGTCGACCCAGGAGGAGATGGTCCGCCAGCTCTCCTGGACCGGCGAGATCGGCCTGCTCGCCAACGGCTCGGTCGAGCCCGACTGGAGCTGCGACCCGCTGTCC
This sequence comes from Marmoricola sp., assembly GCA_044227235.1. Taxonomy (GTDB): domain Bacteria; phylum Actinomycetota; class Actinomycetes; order Propionibacteriales; family Nocardioidaceae; genus Marmoricola_A. The sequence continues at coordinate 287,646 of JBGAFN010000002.1, forward strand.
AAGCAGCCGCACCGGGTGGTCGTGCTGGGACGTCTGGTCCCGCACAAGCGGGTCGACCTGGTGGTCCGGGCGGTCGGAGAGCTGGCCGAGGAGTTCCCCGAGCTCCGGCTCGACGTCGTGGGCCGGGGTCCCCAGGCCGACGACCTGACCGCCCTGGTGGAGCAGCTCGGGCTGGCCGGACGGGTGCAGGTGCACGGCTTCCTCGCCGAGGAGGCCAAGGGAGACCTGCTGCGTGCTGCGTCGCTGCACGTGTGCGCCTCCGACGTCGAGGGGTGGGGCCAGGTCGTCATCGAGGCCGCCGCGCACGGCGTCCCCACGATCGCCCGGGACGTGCCCGGGCTGCGTGACTCGATCCGCGTCGGGGAGACCGGCTGGCTGGTCCCCGACGACGGCGAGGGCCCCGAGGACGTGCTCGCCGCCCTCGTCGACCGGCTGCGCCGCAGCCTCCGCGAGGTGGAGTCGCCGCAGACGCGGCGCGCCCACCGCACCGCGTGCCTGCACTGGGCCGCACAGTTCAGCTGGTCACGGATGCGACGCGAGGGCGTCGGTCTGGTGACCCAGGAGATGGAACGCCGAAACCCGGCATCGATGCACAAGGAGCTGGTTGCAACATGGTGACAATGACGAAGTCGGCCTCGACGAGGTCGCACGAGACGTCGGCCCGCCGCTACTCGGTGCTCGTGCTGATCGGGCTCGGCACCTTCCTGCTCATCAGCGCGGTGCTGATGCGCTTCTACGCCTACCCGACGCTGGCGAAGGCCCCGCTGGAGCAGAAGTCCGACACGTTCCTGGGCGCCACCGACGCCACGATCCTGGACCTGGCGACGCTCAAGCCGATCACCACCGACCTCGCCGTGTCGGTGCGCACCCAGGGTGACGTGGCCGCCTCCAAGAAGGCCGGCGACGACGTCCGGGTGTGGGTCAGCACCACCTCGATCCGCTCGGTGCCCGACAACGAGAAGCGCTCGCGCAGCATCGACCGCGCCCCCTTCGGCACCGTCAGCGGGATGGGCGTGGACTGCTGCGACGGCTGGACCTCGGACACCGACGGCAAGAAGACGCCGACGGTCTTCAAGGGCGTGGTCTTCAAGTACCCGTTCAACACGCAGAAGAAGGACTACCCCTACTGGGACGGCACGCTCGGCGACAGCATCACCACGAAGTACGCCGGCACCGAGACGATCCAGGGCCTGAAGGTCTACAAGTTCACCGCCGAGGTCCCCGACACCGTCGTGGGCCAGCGCGACATCCCCGGTTCCCTGGTGGGCAGCACGGAGGCCACCCTGTCGGCCGACACCCACTACGCGAACAGCTACGAGATCTACGTCGAGCCCAACACCGGCGGCATCGTGAACATCAGCCAGGCGCAGAACCAGTACGTCGAGGCCAACGGCACCCAGGTGCCGACCACCAAGGCGACCATCGCCTACACCGACGCGCAGATCACCAAGATGGTCAAGGACCTCAAGGGCCAGGGCCCGATGCTGGGCAACCTGCGCGGGCTCTTCCCGCTCCTGAGCGGCATCCTCGGCCTGATCCTGCTGGCGGCCGGCGTCTCGCTGCTGGCCACCCGCCGGCGCTCCTGACCGGACGCCCCTGACAGGTCCGGGGCGCTTACCCCCGAGTGCCCCGGACCGGCCGGCTCGTTCCCCCCGTCGAGCCGGCCACCCGGTCGCCGACGGACTCCAGCAGCTGCCGGAGTCCGTCGGCGCTGTGCTGCCGGGCCCGCGCCCGCAGGGTCAGGGTCGTGCGGCCGCGGACCGTGACGGCTCCCAGGGACAGGCCGGAGCCACCCGCGGTCACCGGGTGGAAGGCCAGTGCCTGGACGCCCGGCGCCGTCACCCGGCCCAGGTGCGACACGAGGATGCTCGAGCCCAGCCGCGGGGCGAGCACCCGCAGGCCGACGGTCGTCGCGCGGCCCACCAGGGCGCCTCCCTGACCACCCGGTGCCGTCTGCAGGGGTGCGGTCCGGAGCAGCGCGCGGACGTCGTCCGGCGACACCCCGTCGAGACCGGTCAGCCGCAGCAGCCCGCTGTGGTCGGCCACGACCGGGGCGGCGCCGCCGGTGCGCGAGACCCCCACCGCGACCGACACTCGCGAGCGTGCCGCGGCCCCCACCCGGTCGCCGAGGACGGCCGCCGCTGCGCTGACCAGCTCGGCGGTGCCCGGCTCCGCATCGAGGTCCAGCTCGACCAGGACGTCCCCGGAGGCGCCGGACCGGCGGCCGCCGACCCGGGTGTCGGGCAGGCGGGCCGGGGGTCGGAGCGCGACCTCGCGCAGTCGGGCGGCCACTGCGGCCAGCCCGCCGGCGGCCGGACGACCGCCACCGACGCCACGGGCGTTGGACGCGACGGGGACGTCGGTCACCGCGCCGAGCACGGCGAGCAGGCCGAGGCCGTCGCAGACGGCGTGGTGTGCCCGGACGACGACGGTGTCGTCGTGGACGGCCAGCGTCAGCGGAGCCGCCGCCGCCGTCAGCGGTCCGCTCGGGGGGAACCCGGTCAGGGCGGCGAGCTCGGTCTGCAGCGCTGCCGTGGAGGGACCGCGGCGGACCGCCGGGGCCGGGCCGGGCCAGCCCACCTCGGCCAGCGCCCCGGCGAGCCGGGGCAGCAGGGCCGAGGGGTCCGGGACGGTGGCGAGCCGGGCGGTCAGCAGGATGTTCCAGGGCACCCGCGGGTCGGCCACCCAGCGTCGGGTCGCGCCCGAGCCGCCCGGGGGCCGGGGAGCGGTCGGCTCAGGCACGGGCGCGGCCGGGGCCGGTGCCGGGCTTGACCGCCCGCAGCACCAGGCTGACCCCGGGCAGCCGTTCGACCGGCAGCGCCGCCTCCACCGCGACGACGGCGCGCAGCGCCGTGTTGAGCAGCGGGTGCACGTGCTCCATCTCGCTCTCGCTGGTGGTGCGGCCGCGGCGGCGCAGCCGCACCACCGGGCGCAGCAGCACGTTCCAGCTGTCGAGGTCGACCACCCGGAAGCCGGCCCTCGTGACCAGGTCGACGAGGCCGGCGCGCTCGTAGCGGCGGACGTGGCCCAGGGCCAGGTCGTGCCCGCTCCACAGCGCCATCCCTGACGGCACGGCCAGCAGCAGCACCCCGCCGGGGCGCAGCACCCGGAACGCCTCGGCGGCCACGACGTCGTCCTCCTCGACGTGCTCCCACAGGTCGGTGGAGAGCACCAGGTCGAAGCTGGCGTCGGGGAAGGGCACCGCACGGGCGTCGGCCCGGACGACCGGGATGCCGCGGGCCAGGCACAGCTCGGCCGCGGCAGGGGAGTACTCGATCGCGTGGACGTCCCAGCCGAGCTCGCGCAGGACGGCGGTGTTGCCGCCGGAGCCGGCGCCGACGTCGAGGGCCCGGCCGGGCGTCAGCGGGCGGGCCTTGCGGCGCACCACGGCGCGCTTGCCGGCGTACCACCAGTGCCGGTCCTCCAGCGCCGCCGACTTCCGGATCTCGTCCTCGTCCACGCAGGCCAGGCTAGGGCAGGTCAGGCGGGGGACCGTCGGGAACCTGCGGGCCGCCCCGGTGCCCGGGGTCGTCCGTGGTGCTCTCCAGCACCAGGTCGGCCACGAAGATCGCGGTCCCGGGGACCAGGCGTCCCCGCAACGGGCCCCAGCCGCCCCAGACCCGCTCGAGGTCGTCGGGCCACTGCGGCTCGTGCAGGGCCCGCAGGGCGAACCCGGCTCCGTGCAGCAGGGCGACCCAGTCGCCCAGGGTGCGGTGGTGCTCCACGTAGCGGGCGTGCCCGTCCTCGTCCTCCTCGACGTACGGCGTGCGGTCCCAGTAGCTGCTGGTCACCGTGAGGCCCTCGGGGCCGGCGTCGTCGGGCATCGACCACCGGACCGGGTGGGTCACCGAGAAGGCGAAGGTGCCCCCGGGCCGGGTGACCCGGGCGACCTCGGCGAGCAGGTCGAGGTCGTCGGCGACGAACTGCAGCGCGCCGAAGGAGGAGAAGACCACGTCGAAGGCGTCGTCGGCGAAGGGCAGCACGGTGGCCGTGCCGCACACCGAGGGCACGGTCAGGCCGGTGTGCTCGTCGATGCGCCGGGAGTGCTGCAGCTGGCGCTCGGAGAGGTCGAGACCGAAGGCCTCCGCACCCTGGCTGCGCAGCCACCGCGAGCACTGGCCGGCGCCGCTGCCGAGCTCCAGGACGGTGAGGCCGGTGAGCGCCCCGGGTGGGCCGAGCACCTGGAGGTCGGCCTCCTGGTGCCCCTCGGGCCCCCAGACGAAGCCGACGTCGCCGAGGAACTCGCCGTGGGTGGACTGGTACTCGTCGGCGTAGGCGTCCCAGTCGGCGCGGTTGGCGCGGCGGCTGTCGGCCTCGGAGACCGGGCGTCGCACCGGGTGGACGCTGTCGGGCGTGGTCGTCACGGGGCCATGCTAGGGGCCGGTTGGACCTGCGCGGTCCGGCCCGCGTATCCTGTCGGGTGCGTGTGGAGTCTGCCCGGGTCCCGGACAGAGGGGACTCCTGCTCTCGACTTGGAACCCTCAGGTGGTGAGACGGGCTTCGTGCGCGTCCGTACGACTTCTATCCACCCAAAGGTACCCATCTCCTTATGACGGTCATTCCCACTCTTTCGAACATCGCGCAGGTCGCTGTCAACGACATCGGTTCGGAGGAGGACTTCCTCGCCGCTATCGACGAGACCATCAAGTACTTCAACGACGGTGACATCGTCGAGGGCATCATCGTGAAGGTCGACCGGGACGAGGTCCTGCTCGACATCGGCTACAAGACCGAAGGTGTCATCCCCTCCCGCGAGCTCTCCATCAAGCACGACGTCGACCCCTCCGAGGTCGTCAAGGTCGGCGACGAGGTCGAGGCCCTGGTCCTCCAGAAGGAGGACAAGGAAGGCCGCCTGATCCTGTCCAAGAAGCGCGCCCAGTACGAGCGCGCCTGGGGCACCATCGAGAAGGTCAAGGAGGAGGACGGCGTCGTCACCGGCACCGTCATCGAGGTCGTCAAGGGCGGCCTCATCCTCGACATCGGCCTGCGCGGCTTCCTGCCCGCCTCCCTGGTCGAGATGCGTCGGGTCCGCGACCTCCAGCCGTACGTCGGCAAGGAGCTCGAGGCGAAGATCATCGAGCTGGACAAGAACCGCAACAACGTGGTCCTGTCCCGCCGTGCCTGGCTCGAGCAGACCCAGAGCGAGGTCCGTCAGGGCTTCCTCACCCAGCTGCAGAAGGGCCAGATCCGCAAGGGTGTCGTCTCCTCGATCGTCAACTTCGGTGCGTTCGTGGACCTCGGCGGCGTCGACGGTCTGGTCCACGTCTCGGAGCTGTCCTGGAAGCACATCGACCACCCGTCCGAGGTCGTCACCGTCGGTGACGAGGTCACCGTCGAGGTCCTCGACGTGGACATGGACCGCGAGCGCGTCTCCCTGTCGCTGAAGGCGACCCAGGAGGACCCGTGGCAGCACTTCGCGCGGACCCACCAGATCGGCCAGATCGTGCCGGGCAAGGTCACCAAGCTGGTGCCCTTCGGCTCGTTCGTGCGGGTCGAGGAGGGCATCGAGGGCCTGGTCCACATCTCCGAGCTGGCCGAGCGCCACGTGGAGATCCCGGAGCAGGTCGTCCAGGTCAACGACGACGTCATGGTCAAGATCATCGACATCGACCTCGAGCGTCGCCGGATCTCGCTGTCGCTGAAGCAGGCGAACGAGACCACCGCCGCCGTCGAGGTCGAGGACTTCGACCCGACGCTCTACGGCATGACCGCGTCGTACGACGAGCAGGGCAACTACATCTACCCCGAGGGCTTCGACCCCGAGACGGGTGAGTGGCTCGAGGGCTACGACGAGCAGCGCGCGGCCTGGGAGGACCAGTACGCCAAGGCGCACGCCCGTTGGGAGGCGCACGTCAAGCAGCAGGCGGAGGCCAAGAAGGCGGAGGCGGAGGCCGGCGAGGCCACCTCGTACTCCTCCGACACCGGTCGCGACACCGCCGTCGAGGGCTCGCTGGCCCCCACCACCCCCCCCCCCCCCCCCCCCCCCCCCCCCCCCCCCCCGCCCGCCGCCCGACCCCCCCCCCCGCCCGCCGGTCTGCTTGTCCCCCCGCGCGCTAGTCGACGAGGGACGGCTCAGCGGACGCGTGCTGGGCAGGGGCGTGCTGGGCGAGTCGCGCCTCGGCCACCCGCAGCGTCCCGGGGTAGTCGACCTTGCTCACGGCGGTGCGCGGCACCCGGTCGACGACGAGCACGTCCTTGGGGATCTTGAAGTCCGCGATCCGCCCGCGGCAGTGCCGGCGCAGGTCGTCGGCGTCGATGGTGGCGTCCTCGCGCAGCTCGACGACGGCGGTCACCTGCTGGCCCCACCGCGGGTGCGGGGTGCCCACGACGGCGGCGTCCTGGACGTCGGGGTGGCCCAGCAGAACGCCCTCGACCTCCTCGGGATGCACCTTCTCCCCGCCGGTGTTGATCACCACCGAGCCCCGGCCGAGCAGGGTGATCGCACCGTCGGCCTCGATCACCGCGGCGTCGCCCGGGATCACCCAGCGCCGGCCTTCGATCTCTACGAAGGTCCGCGCGGTCTTCTCGGCGTCGTCGAGGTAGCCCAGCGGGATCGGGCCGCTGCGGGCGAGCAGCCCTACCTCGCCCACCGCGCACACGGTCCGGTCGGGGCGCAGGACGGTGACGTCCGGGCCGACGTCGAAGCGCGGTGCCGGGCGGGCCTGGCCGTCGTCGAGCCGGGTGCCCGCCGCGCCGGACTCCGAGGAGCCGTAGGAGTCGTTGATGACGCAGCCGGGGAAGGCCTGCCGCAGCTGGGCGCGGACCGCCTCCGAGAGCGGCGCCGCCCCGTTGGAGATGGCGAAGACGCTGGTGAGGTCCCACCGGCCGGGGTCGGCGAGGTAGGCCTCCGCGACCGGCCGGGCCATCGCGTCCCCGAGGGTGACCAGCGAGTTGATCCGGGCCTGGGCGGCCAGGTCCAGGAAGGCCACCGGGTCGAAGGAGCGCTCGGTGTAGAGCACGAAGACGGCCCCGCCGACGATGCTGTTGCCGAGGATCCACTGGCTGCCCCCGTGCATCAGCGGGCCGGCGGTGACCATCCGGATCGGCGCCGCGTTCGCCGCCGCCTCCTCGCCGAGCCGGGCGACGCTCTCGATCGGGGCGTTGAACCGCATCATGTTGAGCGCGGCGCGGATGATGTCCTCCTGACGCCACATCACCCCCTTGGGTGACCCGGTCGTGCCGCCGGTGTACAGCACGTAGAGGTCGTCGGGCGTGCGGCCCGGGTCGGGCCGCTGCGGCGAGGCGGCCGCCAGGGCCGCGTCGTACGCCGGGCCGAGCACGAGGACCTCCCGCACTGCCGGGACCTCGGCGCGGACGCGCTCGACGGCCTCGGCGTACTCCGGCGCGACGATCGCGTACGACGACCCCGAGCTGCCGTAGACGTGGACCAGCTCGTCGTGCTCGTAGCGGTAGTTCACGTTGATCGGCACGGCCCGGAGCTTCATCACGCCCAGCAGCGCGTCGACCCACTCGATCCGGTTGGTGGCGTGCACGGCGACCCGGTCCCCGGGACGGACCCCGTCCCGGTCGAGGTGGTTGGCCAGCCGGGTGGCCCGGTCGTCCACCTCGGCGTAGGTCCAGGTCCGCTCCCGCGTCACCACGGCCTCCCGGTCGGGGACGGACTCGGCCATCTGCTCGAGGATGTCGGGAAGCGTGATCGGGCGCGCCAGGGGTCCGGAGGGCATGCGCCCGAGTATGGAACACGTTCTACTTGTTGACCAGGGTCGTCGGGGTGGCGCAGGCGGGCCGGTCAGGGCAAGTGGTTCAGCCCCGGGGCCGGTCGAGCCGGGGGCGACGATGGGCGGCCGGGGTGAGGCTCCCCAGCGAGGGGGCGCCCAGGCTGTCGTGACGGACGTACCCGACGAGGGCGGCGGCGGCGAGGACCAGCAGGGCGAGGAACAGGATCTCGGTCATGGCAGTAATCCTCCGCTCATCGTTATCCCGCCACGAGTGGCAGAGATGCCATGCTTGCTCGATTTTCCGCCACCGCCCTGGCATGCTGGTGCGGTGATCACCGACGTGGCCGTCCTGGTCGAGGACGGCGTGGCCCCCTTCGAGCTGGGCGTGCTCTGCGAGGCCTGGGGAGTGGACCGCTCCGACCAGGGACTGCCGGTGCCGCGCTTCGCGGTGTGCACCCCCGATCCCGGTCGCGTCGCGACCAACCTCGGCTTCGGGCTCGACGTCCCCGACGGGCTGGACCGGGCGCTGTCGGCCGACCTGGTCGCCGTGCCCGCGCAGCGCCGCGACCGGGCGCCCGACCCGCGGATCCTCCAGGCGCTACGGGCCGCCGTCGACCGCGGTGCCCGGGTGCTGTCGGTCTGCTCGGGCGCCTTCACCCTCGGCGAGGCCGGGCTGCTCGACGGGCGGGACTGCACCACGCACTGGCGCTACACCGAGGAGCTGCAGGCTCGGTTCCCGCGCGCCTGCGTCGTCCCCGAGGTCCTCTACGTCGACAACGGCCAGGTGGTCACCGCGGCCGGGTCCGCCGCGGGGCTGGACGCGTGCCTGCACCTGTGGCGCCAGGCCTACGGCTCCGAGGTCGCCGCGGCCGTGGCCCGGCGGATGGTGGTCCCGCCGCAGCGCGACGGCGGCCAGGCTCAGTTCATCCGCACCCCGGTGCCGACCTGCGACGCGGAGACGCTCGGTCCCCTGCTGCAGTGGATGGTGGAGCACCTCGCCGAGGACCTCGGCGTCGAGCGGCTCGCCCGGCATGCGCTGATGTCGGAGCGCACGTTCGCCCGGCGGTTCCGGGCCGAGACCGGCACCACGCCGCACGTGTGGGTCACCCGGCAGCGCGTCCTGCGCGCCGAGGCGCTCCTCGAGACCAGCGACCTGTCCGTCGAGCGGATCGCCGGCGAGGTCGGGTTCGGCAACGCTGCAGCGCTGCGCCACCACTTCACCCGCGCCCGCGGCCTCGGCCCACAGGAGTACCGACGCCGGTTCTGCGTCACCGGCCTCCCGGGTGCAGCCGGGGAGACCCGCACCGCCTGACCCGCCGCGCGGCCCACGGCGCTGGAGGCGGGAGCCGCGCTCAGCCGCCCATGCCCAGGAACCACGGCCGGATCGAGAAGGTGAGCAGGCCGTCCTGGACGCAGGGGTCGGCGCCGGCGAAGGTGGCCAGCTCGTCGGGGTCGGTGCCCGGGAGGGCCAGCATCATCCCGCCTCCGGCCTCGTCGAGGAAGGGACCTCCGGCGAAGAGGCGCCCCTGCTCGAGCAGCCCGCGGTAGTGCTCGATGTGCCGCTGCAGGCCGTCCTGGCCGAACGCGGCGACTCCGTGCTGCCACCGGGGGCCGGGGTGGTGGAAGACGACCAGGTGGGGCTCCGGGGGCTGGGGACTCACGCCGACCGCCTCAGATCTGGGGGAAGAGCCGGTCGGGCTGCTCGCCCTCCTCGTAGACCTGGCTGGCCGGGCCGACGATGAGGGGGTCCGGGACGCCGACCAGCTCGTGGTCCTTGAGCGGGTAGTCGAACTGGGAGAGCACCAGCCGCATCGCCTCGATCCGGGCCCGCTTCTTGTCGTTCGACTTCAGCACCGTCCACGGGGCGTCGCCGGTGTCGGTGTAGAAGAACATCGCCTCCTTGGCAGCGGTGTAGGCGTCCCACTTGTCGCGGCTGGCGAGGTCGGTGGGGGAGAGCTTCCACTGCTTGACCGGGTCCAGCGACCGGGACGCGAACCGGGCGGCCTGCTCGGCGTGGGAGACGGAGAACCACAGCTTGACCAGGTGGATGCCGGAGTTGACCAGCATCCGCTCGAACTCCGGCGCCTCCCGCATGAACTCCAGGTACTGGGTCGGCGTGCAGTAGCCCATCACCCGCTCGACGCCGGCCCGGTTGTACCAGGAGCGGTCGAAGAAGACCATCTCGCCACCGCTGGGCAGGTGCGCCACGTAGCGCTGGAAGTACCACTGCGACTTCTCCTGCTCGGTGGGGACCGTCAGGGCGACCACGCGGGCGCCCCGGGGGTTCAGGTGCTCCATGAACCGCTTGATCGAGCCGCCCTTGCCGGCCGCGTCGCGCCCCTCGAAGAGGATCGCGACCTTCTGCCCGGTGTCCTTGATGTGCGCCTGCAGCTTGAGCAGCTCGATCTGCAGGTGCCGCTTGGTCCGCTCGTACTCCGCGCGCGACATCTTCGCGTCGTAGGGGTAGCCCTGGCGCCAGGCCGGCAGCCCGTCGACGACCGGGGAGTCGTCGTACTCCTCGCCCTCGGCGACCAGGTCGGAGGCGATGTCCGCCATCTCGTCGAGCTCCTCGGCGTGACCCGGGCGGCCCAGGGGCGCCGCGACCGGCGAGACCGCGTCGCCCCAGATCGGGTCGAGGTCGACCTCGGTGGCGTCGTGCTTGGTGCCCGGTCCCTTGCTCATGCGACTCCCTCGCTCGTACGGCGCTCCCGGGCGTGGTGCCGCCGGGTCGTGTCCAGTGTCGCCGACCCGTCGCGGCGCGGCTCGGGGCGAAGGGCCCGAGCGTGGTCGTGCGCCCATGACGTGGGCCCCAGCGGCGTCCTCAGGACGCGGGGCCGGCCGTGTGCGGGGCGTCCAGAGCGCGGTCGGCCAGCTCCAGCCGCCGGACCTTCCCGGTCGCGGTGTGCGGGAGCCTGTCGAGGAAGGTGTACTGCTTGGGGCGCTTGGCCGGGGCGAGCCGCTCGCGCGCCACGTCCCGCAGCGCCTCCTCCAGGGCGGCCGGGTCGGGGATGCTGCCGTCGGCGACGACGGCGGCGCAGACCCGGTGCCCCCACTCCTCGTCGGGCAGGCCGAAGACGGCCACCTCGCCGACCCCCGGGCAGGAGGACAGGACGCTCTCCACCTCGGCGGGGTAGACGTTCACGCCGCCCGAGATCACCAGGTCCTCGCGGCGTCCGTCCAGGAAGAGGTACCCGTCGGCGTCGAGGCGGCCGTGGTCGCCGACTGTGAACGCCGGACCGGACGCGCCCTCACGCCAGGCCGCCGCGGTCTTCTCGGGAGCCTCGAAGTAGGTGAAGCGGGCGTGCTGGGGCACCGTGCACCAGATCGTGCCGTCCGGGTCGATGCTGAGGGTCCGCCCCGCCCGCGCACGACCGACCGTGCCGGGCCGCTGCTCCCACTCCTCACCACGGCACGCGGTGAACTGCCCCTCGGTGGAGCCGTAGAACTCCCAGGTCGTGCCCGCAGGGAAGGTCGCCAGCAGGCGGCGCTTGAGCGGCTCGGGACAGGCCGCCCCGGCGTGCGCGACCAGCCGGAAGCAGCGGAGGTCCGGGGTGCCGTGCTCGTCCCAGTGCGCGAAGAGCCGCTGCAGGTGGGTCGGCACGCAGAACATCGTGGTCGGCCGCTCCTGCTCGATGGCCGCGGTCACCGCCGCGGCGTCGAAGGGTCCCGGCACGACCAGCCGGCCGCCGGCCAGCAGGGTGCCCATCGCGAACCGAAGCGGCGCCGAGTGGTGCAGCGGGCTGACCACGAGGTTGACGTCGGTCGGGGCGAACCCCCACAGGTCGCGCTCCTCGGCCACCAGCGCGGCGGCCGCCTCCCGGCCGAGCACGCCCGACCAGACGCCCTTGGGCGAGCCGGTCGTGCCCGAGGTCAGGTGCATCGGGCGCGCGAGCGGCAGGGACGGGGACGAGCCGGCGGGCCCGGCCGCCCGGAGGGAGCCGTGCAGCGCCGCCAGGACCTCCGGGGCCGTCACGACGGCGGCGGGACGGACGTCGGCCAGCAGACGTGCCCGTTCGGCCTCGGTCAGCCTGGGGTCGAGAGGGACGGGCACCACGCCGCGGCCGAGCAGGCCCAGCACCACCTCGACGTACGCCGTCGAGCCCGGCACGAGCAGCGCCACCCGGTCACCGGGGTCGAGGGTGCCGACCAGCCCCGCCAGGTCGGCGGCCCCGTCGCCGCTCCCGTGGGTCAACCCTCAGCCGCCGTAGCCGAGCTCCGCGGCGGTCTGCCGGGCGCCCTCGCTGACCGGGACGGCGACGACCGCGGTGCCGTAGGCACAGATCTCGGTCCAGGTGTCGGCCATCTCGGAGGTGTCGAAGCGCATCGCGATGACGGCGTTGGCGCCCCTGGCCCGGGCGGCGTCGATCATCCGCGCCATCACCTCGTTGCGGCTGTCGGACAGGTTCTTGGTCATCCCCTGGAGCTCGCCGCCGAACATCGACTTCAGGCCCGCCCCCATCTGGCTGAACGCGTTGCGGGAGCGGACGGTCAGGCCGAAGACCTCCCCGCAGACCCGCTGGATCTCCCAGCCCGGCAGGTCGTTGGTGGTGACGATGAGCATGGGGGCCTCCTGGCGGTCCGGTCGCGAACGGGTGCCAGGCTAACCGGGCCGTGGGCTCAGCGCAGCCAGGAGCTCAGCGCAGCGAGTAGTGCAGGTGGACGAACGTCTGCGCCGGCGAGGCCGTCGCCGAGAGCAGCCGCATCGGGGTGGTACGCCGGCGCGGCAGCAGCGGCGCCCCGGAGCCGAGCAGCACCGGGGTCACCGAGACCACCAGCTCGTCGACCATGTCGGCGTCGAGGAACTGGCCGACCAGCTCGCCGCCCCCGACCAGCCAGACGTTGCGGCCCTGCGCGGCCGCCGCCAGCTCGGCGTGGACCTCGGGCACGGGGGCGGAGGTGAAGCGGACGTCGGCACCGGGGACGGCATCGAGGCTGCGGTGGGTGAAGACCCAGGTCGGCTGGTCGTAGGGCCACTCACCGGGGGCGTGGCGCTGCACCCACTCGTAGGTGGAGGCGCCCATGGCGAGGGCGCCGACCTGGGCGATGAAGTCCGGGTAGGGGTTCGCGTCGTCGTCCCCGCCCGGCATGCTCAGCAGCCAGGAGAGGTCGTGGTCCTCGGTGGCGATGAACCCGTCGAGGCTGGCGGCGACGAGGTACTGGGTCAGCATGTCGCGATACTGGCACGGGGCTCCGACAGCAGCCTCCGGCGCCGAGAGCGCCGACGGGACACCAGCGAGGGAGCACGACGGGCATGAGGGTCGGACTGACGGGCGGCGTGGCCTCCGGGAAGAGCACGGTCTCGGGGATGCTGCGCGAGCTCGGGGCCGTGGTGATCGACGCCGACCAGCTCGCCCGCGACGTGGTCGCCCGCGGCACGGCGGGGCTGGCGGCGGTGGTGGCCGAGTTCGGGTCCGACCTGCTGACGCCCGAGGGCGACCTCGACCGGCCGGCGATGGCGGCCCTGGTGTTCGCCGATCCGGCGGCCCGCAAGCGCCTCGAGGCCATCGTGCATCCCCTGGTGTTCGCGGAGATCATGCGGCTGGAGGAGGAGGCTCCGGCGGGCTCGGTGGTGGTGCACGACATCCCGCTGCTGGCGGAGTCGGGGCGCGCGGACACCTTCGACGCCGTCGTGGTGGTCGACGTGCCGACCGAGGTGCAGGTCGACCGGATGGTCCGCGACCGTGGCTGGACGCGCGAGGAGGCGGAGGCCCGGATCGGCGCGCAGGCGAGCCGGGAGGACCGGCGCGCGCTCGCGACGTACGTGATCGAGAACGACGGGTCACTCGAGGACCTGCGGGCCCGCGTGCAAGAGGTCTGGAACGCCCTTCTTTGAGGCTTTGTCATGGTCATCTCGGACTAGCCCCCGCGTGGGCTGCGTCGGTGAACATGAGTCGATTGACCATTGCCCGAAGGTCCTACGGCCCGTGAGACTACGGTCACAGGGCACCTCGGGGGAGCCCTGCAGCGTTCACCACTGGGGAGGGGAGAATGCGCGTAGGGGGCATCGTGGGGTCTGTTCCGAGGGAACGTCAGCCATTCGAGGGGGAGTTGGAGGTCGCGGCACTGTCGGTGCCGCGCCGGGTCGTGGTCGTCGACGACCACACCACGTTCGCGGACCTGCTGCGCGGGGCCGTCGACGCGGACCCGGGACTGGAGTGCGTGGGCGTCGCCTACGACCTGGCAGCGGGGGTCGCGCTGGTGGCCGCCGAGCGTCCGGACGTGGTCGTCATGGACGTACGGTTCCACCGTTCCGAGCGGGACGGCTTGTCGGCGACGGCGGAGATCACCCGTGCCTCGCCGGACGTGGCGGTCGTGGTCCTCACCGGTCACGCCGACACCGGCCTGATCCGGCGAGGTGCCGACGCGGGCGCCTGCGCGCTGGTGCCCAAGGACGGCTCCGTGTCCTACCTGATGACCGTGCTGCGCACGGCGCGGCGCGGTGGGCTCGTGGTCCACCCCGACCTGATGCGCGACCTGGTCACCGGGGCGTTGCCCGAGCGGGCGCAGTACCCGCCGCTCTCGCGCCGCGAGCGCGACGTGCTGGGCATGCTGACGATCGGCCTGGACGCGCGCGCGATCTCCCACCAGCTCGGGATCTCGGTGCACACCTGCCGGGGTTACGTCCGCACCCTGCTCTCCAAGCTCAACGCGCACTCACAGCTCGAGGCGGTCGCCACCGCGCGTCGACTGGGGTTGCTCGATGCCGAGTCGCTCTCCTGAGGCGCGCGACGGACTGCTGACCGGACGGACCGTGGTGGGGTCCGCGATGCGCCGCTTCCTGCTCTACTCGCTGGCGGCCATGGCGGTGCTCTCCGTCGGCACCGTCCTGCTCAGCAGGACGCTCGCCCGCAACGACGCCCTCCTCGACGCACGGCTGGCCGGAGCGCAGATCGCCGAGGGCATCGCCGCGCCCCTGGTGACCGCCGAGCTGCGCCAGGGCGACGTGGCGGCGGTCGCGCGGCTGTCGGAGGCGATGCTCGACCGGATGAGCGACGGCTCGGTGCGGCACGTCAAGCTCTGGCAGGCCGACGGGCGCCTGCTGTGGTCCGACGAGACCGACCTCGTCGGTCGCACCTTCGACCTCGACGCCGACGTCCGCGAGCTCTTCGGCACGCACCACTCGGTCAGCGAGCTCTCCTCCCTGGACAAGGCCGAGAACGTCGAGGAGGCCGACGAGGGCCAGCTCCTCGAGGTGTACGTCGGCAGTGAGGACACCGTGGGCGAGCCCTTCGTCTTCGAGGCCTACATCACCCCCGCCCAGGTGGACGAGTCCACACAGGCGGCCCTCAAGACGCTGCTCCCGCTCGGCCTCGGCGCGCTGCTGCTCTTCCAGCTGACCGTCCTCCCGCTCGCGCTCTCCCTGGCCCGCCGCGTCCAGCGCGGCGAGCAGCACCGCTCCGAGCTGCTCTCGGCCTCCCTGGCGCACTGGCAGTCCGAGCGACGGCGGCTCGCGATGGACCTGCACGACGGCGTCGTGCAGGACGTGGCCGGAGCGACGTACGCGCTGCGGGGCGTGGTGGACGCGCTGGGTGAGGACGACCGCAGCGACCGCGCCCGGGTCACCGGCGAGCGGGCTCTGCAGACGCTCGACCACGGGCTGTCCTCGCTGCGCACCGTGATGAGCGACCTCGCGCCGCCGGTCGCCGAGACGGGGCTCCGCGCCGCCGTCGACGCGTTGGCCGACCACGCCCGGGACCGCGACGGCCTCGCGGTCGAGGTCGACCTGCCTCCGCTGCTGGTCGCCGAGCTCGCCGGGGACCGGGTCCGCACGGCCGCGGTCTACCGGGTGGTGCGCGAGGGCCTGCGCAACGCGGCCAAGCACGCCGGGGGCCGCCGGGCACGGGTGAGGCTGCACCTGGTCGACGAGGCCGTGGCGGTGCGGGTCGAGGACGACGGGTCGGGTCCCGGCGCGCCGGCCGGCGAGGGCCACGTCGGGCTGGTGCTGCTCGGCGACCTGGTGCGCGAGCTCGGGGGCGCCCTGGAGCTGCGGCACGGCGACCCCGGCGCGGGCGAGCTCTCCGGAGCCGTGCTCGACGCGCGCATCCCGTTGGTCTGAGGCGCCGTCGCCAGACCTCTGGACGAACGTGCCGCTGTCCTGCGGACGTCTGCACGTCGCAGGACAGGGCGACGCCCCGGCCGGGGGGTGGGCCGGGGCGTCGCCTGGTTCCGCCCGGGGGCGGGCGGCCTCCTCTCTCGGTTCTCTCCGGTGCCGGCTAGTTGGCCGGGGTGAAGAAGAACCGGTCGGTCTGCGCCAGCGCGTTGCCGGCCAGGTCGAGGATCCGCGCCGTGGTGGGCGAGAGCCTGACCCGGTACCGGGCGTTGGCCGCCAGACGCGGCGTCGGGTCGATCGTCAGCAGGGTGCCCGCGGTGTCCAGGCTGAGGGTCGCCGCGGTCGGCGCCCCCACCGGGATCCCGAGGACGGTGACCTGCTGCAGGACCACCGAGGTGGACGTGAGGGTCGAGGCCCGCACCGGCTCGCTGAACCTGATGCCGATGTTGCTGCTCCGGTTCGCCGCGAGTGCGTTGTTGGCCGGGACCGAGGCAGCGACCACCGGGGCCACCGTGTCGGCCACCGTGAAGGTGATCGTCACGTTCGCGATCGGGCTGCCGGTCGCGGCGTCCCGGATCGCAGCGGCCCCACCGACCAGGCGCAGCACGTACGTCGTACCGCTGGCGAGGTTGGCGTTCGGGTTGACCGTCACCGTGGTCGTGCCGTTGCCGGACACCACCCGGGCCACGGTCGCGCCGGCGGCCGTGCCGGTGTTCAGCAGCACCGTGGTGCCGCTGACCCCCGTGACCGTCCGGCTGAACGTCACCGTCAGGTTGTTCGCCGCCGAGACCCCCGTCGCGCCGTTGGCCGGCACGCTGGAGACCACCACCGGGGTGTTGTTCAGCGGGACGACCGCGTTGGACGCCGCGGAGGGCTGGCTGACCCCCACGTCGTTCACGGCGAGCACCCGGAAGGTGTACGACGTCCCGACGGTCAGGCCGTTGATGACGGTCTGCACGGCGGGGGCGGCCACCGTGACGGTGCGCTCCGGGGTCGTGCTGGCACCGGCGAAGACCTGGACCCGGTAGTCGGTGGTCGGCAGAGCCGCCGCCGGGGTCCCTGCCGTCCAGCGGACGGTGGCCGAGCCGCTGCCGGCCGTGGCCGTGCCGATCACCGGGGCCGGCGGCGCGGAGAGCGTCACGGTCTGGTCGGTGAACTGCAGCTTCTCGATCCCGCGCAGGGTGTCGACGCCGTCGGTCCCGGCGGTGTCGGTCACCGTCGCCACACCGTTGCGGACGGTGAGGTTGTAGGCGCCCCGGGCACCGGAGAACACCGCGGTGTCCGTCCCGGCGTCCCCGGCGGGAGCGTCGACGATCTCACGGACGATGACCAGGTTGCCCGGGTCGACGTCCCCGTCGAAGACGGCCTTCTGCAGCGTCTCCCCGGCCGTGTTCGGGCCGAAGGTGCCACCCGGGAACGCGGTGCCCTCCATGAGGTCGGTGGTGCCGATCTCGGTGGTGGGGTCGGCCGGGTCGGTGCGGACGCTGATCCGGACCCGCAGGGCCTTGTCGCCGTCGATGATGTCGTCGCCGGCACGACCCTCGAGGGTGTCGCTGCCGCCGCCGCCGAGGAGGATGTCCCCCTCGCCCCAGACCGGACCGTCCGCCAGCGGGCAGACACCCGCTGCCGAGGCGTTCGCGACCTGGGCAGCGGTCGACGTCCAGCTCGCTTGCGGGGGCAGCAGCGCGGCCAGACCGGCCACCCGTGCGACACCCGCCGGGTCGAGCACGTCACACCCGGTGAAGCCGCCGCCACCGATGGTGCTGTGGACGTCGTTGGTGCCCCGGATGATGTCGTTGAACGGCGAGCCCGAGTCCGCCTCGGTCTCCTGCCAGCGGTCGCGGTTGACCACGACCTGGATCGGCGCGCCGACCAGGAAGTTGTTGATCGACATGTCGTCGTCCGCGCCCACGGTGTCGTACTGGTGGATGGCCCAGTCCCAGCCGCCGGCGCCGGCGTTGCGGTCGACCGCCGCGTTCTGGCTCATGATGTCGTCGCCGCCCTCGGCGTCGTAGTCGTTCTCACCGACCTGACCGACGAAGACGTCGTTGCCCGGCTGCGCCTCGGCGGGGTCGTCGAAGAACGGAGCCGCGTGGTCGCCCTGGAGCAGGTCCTGCCCCGAGCCGCCCTGGATCCAGTCGTCGCCACCGTCGCCGAAGACCGCGTCCGCGCCCTGGCCGGCGATGATGAAGTCGTCACCGGGACCAGCGAACTCCTCGTTGTCGTTGGCGCCGCCGTTGATGAAGTCCTTGCCGTCGCCACCCATCGAGATGTCGTCGCCAGGACCGAGGTCGATGGCGTCGTTGCCGGGACCTCCCTTGAGGACGTCGGCACCGTCGAGGTCGGTGATGATGTCGTTGCCGTCACCGCCGAGCGCGACGTCGTCGCCGCCCTGCCCGTCGATGAAGTCACGACCGTCGTCGCCCCAGAAGGTGTCGTTGTCGTTGCCGCCCTTGATCCGGTCGGTGCCGGCAGTGCCGTTGTAGACGGCCTGGCCGTTGATGCCCGACGGGTCCACCGTGTTGCGCTGCTTGTAGGCGATGGTGCCGTTCGGCTCACGGGTGAGCAGCAGGGTCTCGTTGCACTCCGTGGTGGGGTCGTCGGCGACGGTCGAGCCGAGGGTCTGGAACGCGGCCGCGGTCCCACTGAGGTTGGACAGCTGGAACTTGCAGTCCGCGGTCGCGAACGCGTCGGCCTTCAGGGTGTTGGTCCCGTCGGTGTTGCGCTGGATGATCTCGGAGAACGAGTTGCCCTCCAGCTGCGTGCGCAGGTTCATGCCGGGCGTGCGGTTCAGGTAGTAGAGCCGGTCGCCGTCCTGGAGGTTCTCCAGCTGCGACTGGAACACGTAGTTGAACGTGGTGCCCAGCAGTCCGCCGTTGAGGTTGGTGACCTCGGCCAGGCCGCCCACCCACAGGTCGACGCTGTCGAGGCCGGTCGTGGTCACGCCGTTGGCGTTGCTCGACCAGTCACGGCAGTCGGCGCCCGGGGCGTCGCAGCCGGTCATGCCGGTCCCGTCGACCCCGAACATGAACGCCGCGGCGTCGGCCGGGATGTCGGCCGGGTCCGTGGCCGGAGCCGACGTCGGGTCGACGATCGCCTTGGCCGCCGCCCGCTTCGCCGCCAGCGTGGTGGCGCTGGTGATGGTCGGGTGCGTGCCGTAGGCCGCCACGAAGTTGACCAGCGACTCCGGGTGCTTCAGGTGCTGTCCGAAGTCCGACCAGTCCGTGTACGGCGCGAGTGCCCCGTCGTTGGTGGTCGCGTGCAGCTGGCGCCGCACCTCGTTGAGCGGCGGGATGCCGGCGTCGCGGGCCCGGCCCATGTTCAGGGTCGGGAGGTCGAGCGGCAGACCCAGCAGGTTGTTGCGCAGGGTCTCCACGACGAACTCGTCGAGCTCGTTGCCGACCTGGTCCGAGGAGCCCATCACGATCTGGCCGGCCGCCTGCTCAGGGGTGAGCGCGGTGCCGTGGTCGTTCTGGAACTCCGCCGGGTTGAGGAAGGCGTCGAGCAGCGGCAGGGAGTTGTCGTGCCCGTCCTCGCCCGTGCGGGCCACCCCGTCGTCCAGCATCGAGTGGCCGAACCGGTAGACGGCGTGGGCGAACTCGGCCTGGACCGAGGGGTTGATGTCCGGGGAGTAGACGTGGAACGGCCGGATCAGCGGCTGGACCTTGCGCCCGAACTCCTCGAAGACCAGGTGCTGGTACTCCATCTCGGTGACGAAGCGGGCGGCCTGGAAGAGCCGGTTCCCGTAGCTCCACGGCGCGGGGTTGTCCGCGTTGCCCGTGACGTTCTGGAAGTCGGCCAGCAGCGCCTCGTTGCCGGGCTTGTGCAGCGTGGCGTCGATGTCGCCGACGAGGCGGTCGTGCTCGGAGTGGAAGATCTGGTGGATCGTCGTGAGCGCGATGTTCTCGTTCACCCGGCCGTCACCGGCGGTGTAGTGGGCGTCGAGGCCCTCGTCGTCGTACTGGCCGCACGGCGTCGTGGTGAAGTCCGCGTCGACGGTGTCGTTCGCGTCCGGCGTCGGCACGCTCTCCAGGGAGCCGTTGTGGTCGCAGTCGGCCGGCGACGGGTCGGCGTTGTGCGCGATGTCGGTCAGGAACGGCGTGTCGAAGTAGACCGCGTCGGCGGGGACGGGGACGGGGTTGGTCAGGTCGCCCTCGACCTTGCGGTCGTCGCCGGTGCCCAGCACGCCGTCGGGTCCCTTGCCCAGGTACTGCGGCAGGCCGTTGGGGCCGGGGATGAACTGGCCGTAGGGGTCGGTGGCCAGCATCGGGATGTTGGTCACGTCCTTGTCGGCCAGCAGCAGGCCGAGCTTCTCGGCGGCCTGCTTCTTGGTGGCCGCCCAGGTCGCCATGCCGCTGGTGCCGTCGGGCGAGCCCGGGTAGGTCTCGCCGGCGGGCAGCCCGCCGAGCAGCCGCCCGGTCGCGTCGGGACGGTTGGCCGTGGTCAGCCGGTACTCGCGCAGGAAGGCCTGGTGCGAGGCGTGCGAGGTGTAGGTCTGGCTCTGGTCGACCCACGGGCTGTCGGTGTTGTTGGTGTCCCGGACGTCGTCGGCGGTGCCGAGCTGGCCGTCGGGGCCGGGCTGGTTCTGGGCCCGGGTGAGCACCATGAACGCCTGGCTCGCGGGGACCTCGTCGCCGGTGTTCGGCTTGTGGTCCGGGCCGACGGTGCGCAGCGGGTCGTCCGCCTTCAGCGGCACGTAGACGACCGCGCCGCTCTTGACCGTCTGGTCGACGCCGTGGTCGAAGAACTGGCCGAAGAACGTGAAGAGCGAGTTGTACGGCGGCGAGAGGCCGACGTCGGTGGTCACGTTCGGGATGAACAGGGTCTCACCGGTGGGCACGCAGCCGGCCGGGATGCCACCCTCGCCGGTGCTGGGGTCGGGGTCGGTGGTGCACGGGTGCAGACCGGGGTTGCCCTGCGTGCGCACCGGGAACGCGGCGGCGGCGATCGCGGCCGGGTTCGTCGAGGTCTGGTCGACGATCAGGTTGCTGATCGTGCGCGGGTCGGAGTCCACCACGTCCTTGAGGGACTGGTAGGACGTGATGCCGTCACCGTTGACCGAGCCCGGCTGCAGGAAGGGCGCGAAGGAGCCCGGGGCGTCCGCGTCGCGGAACCTGGGCTTCGTCAGCCGGGGGAACGGCTCGTCGGCGGAGCCGAAGCGGCTGCGCTTCGCCTGGGTCGTGGCGGCCGTCGGCGACTGGTTGAGCGGGGTGACCTGGGACCACGCCGCGTCGGAGAAGAGGTTGTTGCAGGAGCCGTCCACGGTGCGCAGGCCGTAGGCGGTGAGCCGGTCGGGGATCTGGTACTTGCCCGGCCCGACCAGGGTGCCGCACGGGTTGCTGGCGGTCAGGGTCGCCGCGTGACGCTCGGAGATCTTGATCTGCTTGAGGATGTACTGCAGGTCGCCGGCGGTGACGGTGAAGCCCTGACCGACGGGGGCGACGGCCGCGTGCGCGGCGCCGACGAGGGGCTGGGTCACCGCGGTGACCACCCCGACGACCGCGACCGCGGCCAGTGTGCTCCGCCCTCGGCGGGCACGGGTGTGCCTGCCGCGGGTTGTGCCGATGAGTCTCATAGGTGATCCCCCTCTGTCGTGTGTGTGGACGCCCATGACCGGTCAGGGACCGGCAGCCGACACGTTCGTCGCGGGGACCTTGCAAAATCCTTGGACGCCCCGAGGCAGCCCCCGTCGGGCCGGGAGCCCTGTGTCACAAGGCGATTCCAAGGAGCTCGGTCTTACCGTCGACGCGTTCGACCCCGCACGGCCGTGAACCTCGACCGGCCGGCGACCCCGGAGGAGTCCCGATGACCCTGTCCCGACGCGACCTGGTGAAGCTGTCCGTCCTCGGAGGCGCGGCGATCGCGCTGCCGCTGGAGCGCTCCGTCAGCGGCGCCACCGTGCTGACCAACCGGATCGCCGAGAGCGCCCTGCCGGCGCCCTTCACGATGCCGTTCAAGGTCCCCGAGCTGCACACGCCGTACCGCTCGGACGAGACCACCGACTTCTACAAGGTCTACATGAAGCCGGCCACCGCCGAGATCATCACCGGCTACCAGACGCCGGTCTGGGCCTACAACGGCCAGGTGCCGGGCCCGACCTTCCCGATGGTGCAGGGCCGCGACGCCGTGGTCCGGATGGTCAACAGCCTGCCCTCCAAGCACCCGGTGCTCGGCTACACGCCGTGGACCTCGGTGCACCTGCACGGGTCGGCGTCGCTGCCGCCCTTCGACGGCTACGCCAGCGACATCACCAACCCGGGCCAGTACAAGGACTACCGCTACCCGAACTGGCAGCCGGCGCGGACCCTCTGGTACCACGACCACGGGGTGCACCACACCGCCGAGAACGTCTACATGGGCCTGGCCGGCATGTACACGCTGACCGACCCGATGGAGCAGTCGCTCACGATCCCGCACGGGATCTACGACGTGCCGCTGATCGTCGCGGACAAGATGTTCAACGCCGACGGCAGCCTGCTCTTCGACACCAACGACGCCGCCGGCCTCTACGGCGACGTGATCACCGTCAACGGCCGGGCCTGGCCGGTGATGAAGGTGGCGAAGCGCAAGTACCGGTTCCGGATCCTCAACGCGTCGATCTCGCGCTCCTACAAGTGGTTCCTGGACAACGGCGCCGCGATGCAGGTGATCGGCACCGACGCCGGGCTGATGCCCAAGCCGCAGACGGTGACCAGCTTCCGGCACGGGGTCGCCGAGCGCTACGAGGTGGTCATCGACTTCTCGAAGTACAAGGCCGGCACCCGGATCCTGCTGAAGAACAGCAGCCCGAAGAACAACATCAACTTCACCCACACCGACAAGGTGATGGCCTTCGAGGTCACCAACGACGGGTACAGCACCAAGAACAACTCGGTGCCGGCGCTGCTGAACCCGGACCTGCCCACGATGAAGCTCAAGGAGGCCGACGCCACCCAGACCCGGCAGTTCAGCTTCGTCCGGGCCAACGGCAAGTGGACGATCAACGGGAAGACGTGGGACGACGTGGTCGCCAGCGGGTTCACCGCGCTGCTCGCGGACCCCGTGGTCGACTCGACCGAGATCTGGGAGCTGCGCAACCCGTCGGGAGGCTGGCACCACCCGGTGCACATCCACTTCGTCGACTTCCAGGTGCTCAGCCGCAACGGGGTGGCGTCGATGGCGCACGAGCGGGGCGCCAAGGACGTGGTGTTCCTCGGGGAGAACGAGACCGTGCGCCTGCTGATCCGCTTCGAGAAGGGCTGCGGGAAGTACATGATGCACTGCCACAACCTGGTCCACGAGGACCACGACATGATGGGCCAGTTCGAGATCCGTGACGACGCCAACCCGGCGTTCGGCCCGCTCGACGGCCCACCGCGCTGGCTGCCCGAGGGCGACCTGTGAGCGCCCCGGTCAGCGACCCGGTCGTCGCCGTGCCGGAGCCGGGCGTCGCCGCGGGCTCGACCCGCGACCCCGACCGGGTGTGGTGCTGGACGGCCGTCGCGGCGTCGGCGGTCGCCGGGGTGCTGCACGTGGTCGCCTGGCCGCACGCGTTCCGGGAGTCGACGGTCCTCGGCGTGCTCTTCGTGCTCGTCTCGGCCGGCCAGGTGGGCCTCGCCCTGCTGCTGCCGCTGACCCGGCACGTGGCGCTGCTGCTCGCGGCCCTGGTGGCCCAGGTCGCCGTGGTCGCCGTCTACGTCGGCAGCCGCACCGTCGACCTGCCCTTCATGCCGTTCCACGACCTGGGGCACTCGGTGGGGCACCTGCCCGTGCTCAACGGGGTCGGCAACGGCATCCCGATCTACCCGGGGGCACGCATCGAGTCCGTGGGGGTCGTCGACCTGGCGTGCCTGGACGCCGAGCTCGTCCTGGTGGCCGCGCTCGTCGCCCTGCTGCCGGCCGTGCCACGGCGCCGCACCGCCACCGTGCTGATGCTGCTCGGCGTGCTCGCCCTGGGCCTGCGGGCCGGTGGCGTCCTCGGCTGACGCGGGCCCGGCGAGGCGGGGTGGGCACGGCGCCGTGCCCACCCCGCGCTCGCCCGCGGCTCCGCCGGTGCCCCGTCGGGCGCGCCTGGTCCGGCGCCTCCTGCTCGCCGGCGGGGCCCTGGTGCTGCTGGCGGTCCTGGTCGGCCAGTTCGTGCTGCAGCCGATGCGGGTCTCCTCCGGCTCGATGGCGCCGACCCTCGGGGTGGGTGACGTCGTCGTGGTGGACCGCCTGCACGAAGCCGGCTGGACGCCGGCCCCGGGCGCGGTCGTGGTCGCCCGCGTCCCCGGGGAGCCCGAGGCCCTGGTCAAGCGGGTGGCGGCCGTGGGCGGCCAGGTGCTGGAGATCCGCGACGGTCGCCTGGTCGTCGACGGGCGCCGGGTGCGCGAGCCGTACGTCGTCCACGCCCGTGTCGACGGCACGTGGTTCGGGCCCGTGGACGTGCCGGCGGGCGAGGTGTTCCTGCTCGGGGACAACCGGTCGGACTCGCGCGACTCCCGGGACTTCGGAACGGTCCAGGTGGGTCAGGTTCTGGGTCGTGTGACCGGTCGGCTGCCGTTCTGGCACTAGTCAACTTTGGGGGAGACCTGGTCCCTCAACCTGTGGCTTCCCCGATCCCGCTGGTGGCGCGACAGTGACTGTGGGGCTTAACACAGTGGGGGCTGCGTGATGTGGAACATCTCTCTTTTCGGGTCGACGACCGTCGTGGGGGCGGCCGGGTCCGACGGACCGGTACAGCGGTGGGGCGCCTCGTCGCTCGGCGGGGCCAAGCCGCGCCAGATCCTGGCCATGCTGGCGCTCGACCTGGGGACGCCGATGCCCAAGGACGTGCTGGCCGAGCGGCTCTGGGAGGGACGCCCGCCGGCGTCCTACCTGGCGACGCTGGAGAGCTACGTGTGCGTGCTGCGCCGCCGGCTCGGGCTGTCGGGGGGCGCCACGCCGGCCCTGCTCACCATCAACCGGGCCTATGTGCTCGACCCCGAGCTCGTCACGGTCGACGCGGTTCGGGTGCGTGAGCTGCTCGCGGCCGGCACGCCGGCCGCGGTCCGGGAGGCGCTCGACCTGGCCCACGGGCCGCTCCTCGGCAGCGAGCCGTACGCGGCCTGGGCCAACGGGGTCCGCGAGGAGCACGCCGAGCTGGTGACCTCGGCGTGCACCGAGGCCGCGGCCCGCGCCGGCGCGGACGGGCAGCCCACCCTGGCCGTGCGTCTGGCCCGGACGGCGGTGCGCTCGAGCTACCTCTCGGAGCCGGCCTGGCAGGAGCTGATGCGCTCGCTGTGGCGGGCGGGGGAGCGCACCCAGGCCCTGCAGGCGTTCGCGGACCTGCGGGCCGGCCTGCACGACGACCTCGCGATGGAGCCGGGGCCGGACACCCAGGAGCTCTACGTGCAGATCCTGCGGGGCGGCCCCGGGCCCGCCCGGCCGGGGCGCGACACCGCGGACGGCAGCGGCCACGAGGTCCGCACGCTGGTCCGGCTGCTGCGTCAGGCGTTGGAGAACGAGCCCCGGGCGACGCGGGGCCGGGAGCCCGAGGTGGGGCCCGAGGTGGGGCCCGAGGTGGGGCCCGAGGTGGGGATGGCCGAGGTGGGGCAGCTGCTGCTCGCGCGCGCGGTGCGGTACGCCGGTCGGCCGGGCTTCGTGGGGGAACAACGCCGCGCCGAGGACGCGAGCTGAGCTCTCGTCCCCGGCGCGGCGGGGTTGCGGCGTGGCCTGGTCGCCGTCAGGCGGCGATGTCGGGGTCGGCGAGGACCCGCAGCTTCTGCAGCGCCTCCCGCTCGAGCTGGCGGACCCGCTCGGCGGAGATGCCGTGCTTGGTGCCGATGTCGGCCAGCTTGTGCACCCGGCCGTCGACGAGGCCGTAGCGGCTCCGGATGATGTCGGCCGACCGCTCGTCGAGGGACTCGACCAGGTTGCTGAGCCGGTCCCGGGTCTCGACGTCGAGGAAGCTCGAGTCGGGGCCGGGCGTCGTCTCCTGGGCGATCAGGTCGCCCAGCGAGGTGTCGCCGCCCTCGTCCAGCGGCGTGTCCAGGCTCACGTGGTCGCGGCTCCAGGTCATCAGGTCGATGACGCGCTCGAGGTCCATCCCGAGCTCGGTGGCGATCTCGTCTGGCTCGGGGTCGTGCCCGAGCTGGCGCTCGAGCGTGCGGCGGGCGGCGTTGACCTGGTTGATCTCCTCGACCACGTGCACGGGCAGCCGGACCACGCGGGCCTGCTGGGCGATGCCGCGGGTGATGGCCTGGCGCACCCACCACGTCGCGTAGGTGGAGAACTTGAAGCCCTTGCTGTAGTCGAACTTCTCGACCGCGCGGATCAGGCCGGTGTTGCCCTCCTGGATCAGGTCGAGCATCGGCATCTGGCTGCGGCCGTACTTGCGCGCGATCGAGACGACCAGGCGCAGGTTGGCGGTGATGAACTGCTGGACGGCGCGCTCGCCCTCCTCGACGAGCCAGCGCAGCTCCTCCTCGTTGGCGCTCAGCGGCGCCCCACCCTTGCGTCGGCCGATGCGGCCCTCCGCGAGGAGCTGGGCGGCGAGCAGTCCGGCCTCGATGGTCTTGGCGAGCTCGACCTCGGTGGCGGCGTCGAGCAGCGGCGTGCGGGCGATCTCGTCGAGGTACAGGCCGACGCTGTCGCGTCCCTCGATCTCACGCGTCTGCGAAATAGTCACGTTCCGAACCCTTCCCACGGCGCAGACGCCGATGGAGCGGCGCCTACGGGAGTCACAACCAGGAGACTCGTGAGGGGATTCCCCGGACCGGCG
Organism: Marmoricola sp.; assembly: GCA_044227235.1. Lineage (GTDB taxonomy): Bacteria > Actinomycetota > Actinomycetes > Propionibacteriales > Nocardioidaceae > Marmoricola_A. The sequence continues at coordinate 314,095 of JBGAFN010000002.1, forward strand.
GCCCGTGGTGGTGAATCCCCACATTGGTAGTACGTACGACTCGCGGAAATGGTTGCTGGTTCAAATCGAATTCAGGGAACTCTTAGGCTCCGCCGCCATCGACCGTCCTCGTACTCTCCTGCAGGGAGCCCTTACCCACCCGGTCCAGGACCCACGCGTAGCTGAAGGCACGGTCCCGCCACGCGTTGTACCGCCCGCTGACCCCGCCGTGCCCGGCCGACATCTCGGTCTTGAGGAGCACGTCCTCGCCGTTGGTGGCCGTGGCCCGGAGCCGGGCCACCCACTTGGCCGGCTCGACGTACAGCACCCGGGTGTCGTTCAGCGAGGTCTCCGCCAGCATCGGCGGGTAGCGGGTGGCCCGCACGTTCTCGTACGGCGTGTACGACTTCATGTAGGCGTACACCTCCGGGTCCGCCAGCGGGTTGCCCCACTCCTCCCACTCGATCACCGTCAGCGGGAGCTCCGGGTCCAGGATCGTGGTGAGCGCGTCGACGAAGGGCACGTCGGCGACGATGCCGGCGAAGGCCTCCGGCGCCAGGTTGGCCACCGCGCCCATCAGCAGCCCGCCGGCCGAGCCGCCCTCGGCCACCAGCCGGTCCGCCGACGTCCAGCCGGTCGAGGACAGGTGGCGGGCGCAGGCGACGAAGTCGGTGAAGGTGTTGCGCTTGTGGAGCAGCTTGCCCTGCTCGTACCAGTGCCGCCCCATCTCGCCCCCGCCGCGGACGTGGGCGATGGCGAACCCCATCCCGCGGTCGAGCAGGGAGAGCCGCGAGATCGTGAAGTAGGGGTCCATCGAGGACTCGTAGGCGCCGTACCCGTAGAGCAGGAAGGGGGTGCTGCCGTCGCGCGGAGCCCCCCGCGGGACCACGATCGAGATCGGCACCCGGGTGCCGTCCTCGGCCTCGGCCCACTCCCGGTGCTGCTCGTAGGCGTCGGGGTCGAACCCGCCGAGCACCGGGGTCTGCTTGAGCAGGGTGCGCTCGCCGGTGCGCAGGTCCAGCTGGAAGACCGCCCCCGGCGTCGCCATCGTCGTGTACCCGAAGCGCAGCGTGGGCTGGGCGAACTCGGGGTTGCTGCCGAGCCCGACGGTGTAGACGGCGTGCTCCATCGCCAGCAGGTCGTCGGAGCCCACCCCGTCCGGACCGAGCCGCAGCAGGCGGAGCTGGGTGAGCCCGTCGCTGCGCTGGCTGACCACCAGGTGGTCGGCGAACGCGTCGACGTCCTCGAGGCGCACCGCGGGGTTGTGCGCGAGCAGCGGCTGCCACTGCTCGTGGCTGGTCGCGTCGACCGGCGCGACCGCGAGCTCGAAGTTCTCGGCGCCGTCGTTGTGCAGCACCAGCAGCCGGTCCTCGCCGGCCACGACGGCGTGCTCGATGCCGTACTCGACGCCCTGCCGCCGGGGCGCGACGACGCGGAACTCGCCGGTGGGGTCGTCGGCGGGGAGCAGGCGGTACTCGCTGGTGACCTTGCTGCCGGCGCCGATGACCAGGAACCGGTCGCTGCGGGTCCGGCCGACCGACACCCAGAACCGCTCGTCGGTCTCCTGGTGGACCAGGACGTCCTCGGCGGTGTCGGTGCCGAGGCGGTGCCGCCAGATCTTGTCGGTGCGCCAGGCGTCGTCGACCGTGGAGTAGAAGAGGTGCTCGCCGGCCAGGTCCCAGGTGGCGCCGTACGACGTGCCGGGCACCTGGTCGGGCAGCAGCTCGCCGGTGGTGAGGTCCTTGACCTGCAGGAGGAACCGCTCGTCGCCGGCGGTGTCGGTGCTGAAGGCCAGCAGCCGCCCGTCCGGGCTGACCGAGCTCGCGCCGAGGGAGAAGAAGTCGTGCCCCTCCGCGAGCTCGTTGGCGTCGATGAGCACCTGCTCGCCGGGGACGTCCTCGCCCGGCACCAGGGCCGGGGGAGTCCAGTCGTCCGGGTCGGCGACGGGGCACCGGCAGCTCAGCCCGTACTGCTGCCCCTCGACGGTGCGGCCGTAGTACCACCACCCGCCGATCCGCACCGGGACGGACAGGTCGGTCTCCTGGGTGCGCTCCTTGATCTCGGTGAAGATCCGCTCGCGCAGCCCCTCGAGGTGCGCGGTCCGCTCCCGGGTGTAGGCGTTCTCGGCCTCCAGGTGGGCCAGCACCTGCGGCGACTCCTTGTCCCGCAGCCACTCGTACTCGTCGACGACGGTGTCGCCGTGGTGCGTGCGCTCGGTCGGGACGGTCGGGGCGACGGGTGGGACGGGCGGCTGGGGCTGGTCGGGCATGGGATGACGATACGGGCGGGCACAATCACCTCTGTGCGCACCGTCGACCTCAACGCGGACCTCGGCGAGGAGGTCACCGACGACGCCGGGCTGCTGGCGCTGGTGACCTCCGCGAACGTGGCCTGCGGCTACCACGCGGGCAGCGCCGCGGTGATGCGCGCGGTCTGCGCCGGTGCCGCGGTGCGCGGGGTGCGCCTGGGCGCCCAGGTGTCCTACGACGACCGGGAGGGCTTCGGTCGCCGCCGCCTGGACGTGCCCTCCGAGGTCCTGTGCGCGCAGGTGGCGGACCAGGTGGGCACGCTCACCACCATCGCCGCGGAGGAGGGGCTGGTGGTGAGCTACCTGAAGCCGCACGGTGCTCTCTACAACCGCGTCGTCGACGACCCGGAGCAGGCCGCCGCGGTCCTCGACGGGTCGGGTGACCTGCCCGTGCTGGGGCTGCCCGGCGGGGTGCTGCTCCGGCTGGCCGGCGAGCGGGGCCGGCCGACGTACGCCGAGGCCTTCCCCGACCGCGGCTACACCGACCCCGACCCGGTCACCGGGCTGCGCCGGCTCCTGCCGCGGGAGGTCCCCGGCGCCGTGCTGGACGACCCGGACCGGGTCGCCGCCAACGCGGTCGCACATGCCGCGACCGGCACGGTCGACTCGGTCTGCGTCCACGGCGACGGCGCCCGGGCCGTGGAGACCGCACGCGCCGTGCGCCGGGCCCTGGCGGACGCCGGGTTCGGTCCGAGGCCGTTCCGGTGAGGCTGCTGCCCACCGGGCGCGACGCCCTGCTCGTCGAGGTGGGCTCGACCTCGGAGGCGATCGCCCTCGCCACCGCGGGCCGCGGGTGGGCCCGGGACGTGGTCCCGGCCGCCCGCACGGTGCTCTTCGACGGCGTGCCCGACGTCGCCGCCCTGGAGCGGCGGCTGCGGGAGGTGGACCTCGGGTCTCCGCCCGCGAGGGGGGCGGGGGCCACCATCGACGACGTGGTCGAGGTGCCCACCGTCTACGACGGCCCCGACCTCGTCGAGGTGGCCCGGCAGTGGCAGGTCACCGTCGAGGAGGTGGTCGCGCTGCACACCGCGACCCTGTTCACCGTGGCCTTCTGCGGGTTCGCCCCGGGCTTCGCCTACTGCACGGGCCTGCGGCGCACGGTCGGCCGGCGGGCCGAGCCGCGGGCTCGGGTGCCGGCGGGTGCCGTCGGCGTCGCGGGGGAGTTCACCGCGGTCTACCCGACCGCGTCCCCGGGCGGCTGGCAGCTCCTCGGCCGCACCGACCTGCACCTGTGGGACCTCCGCCGTGACCCGCCGGCGACGCTCGCGCCGGGACGCCGGGTCCGCTTCGTGGCGGTCGCGGGACCGGGGGAGCAGCGGTGAGCCGGTCGGTGGAGGTGCTGGACGTCGGCGCGCTGGCCACCGTCCAGGACGCCGGCCGCCCCGGCCACGCCCACCTCGGCGTCCCGCGCTCGGGGTGGGTCGACGCGCCGTCGGCCGAGCGGGCCAACCGGCTGGTCGGCAACGCGGCCGGGGCGGCGGTGGTCGAGGGCCTGCTCGGCGGGCTGCGGCTGCGCGCCGCCCAGGCGCTGACCCTCGCGGTGACCGGCGCTCCCGCAGCCGTGCGGGTGGACGGCCGCCCGGCCGCGTTCGGGCTGCCCCTGGCGGTGCCCGCGGGTGCGGTGCTCGAGGTCGGGGTGCCCGCACACGGGGTGCGCTGCTACGTGGCCCTGGCCGGCGGGATCGCGGTCGACCCGGTGCTGGGCTCCCGGTCCACCGACACGCTCTCCGGCCTGGGACCCGCTCCGCTCCGCGCCGGCGACGTGCTGCCGCTGGGCCCGTCGTACGGCGACCCGGCCCCGGTGGACCACGACCCGGCGACCCGCTGGGGCGACCCGGGGGAGGTGGTGCTGCGGCTGCTGCCCGGCCCGCGGGCCGACTGGTTCGAGCCGGGCCCGGAGGACGCGCTCACGGGTGCGCCGTACGTCGTCGCCGCCGACTCCGACCGGGTGGGACTGCGCCTGGTCGGTCCCCGGCTGGTCCGGTCCCGGGAGGGCGAGCTGCCCAGCGAGGGCCTGGTGCTCGGCGCGGTGCAGGTGCCCGCCTCGGGGCAGCCGGTGGTCTTCCTGGCCGACCACCCCACCACCGGTGGCTACCCCGTGGTCGCCGTGGTCCACCCCGACGACCTGCCGGCCTGCGGCCAGGTCCGCCCCGGCGACACGGTGCGGTTCCAGGTCCCCGCCCCAGGGGTCCTGCGGGCCTAGCCTCAGATGACGGCCGAGGGCCGGATGAGGAGGAAGCGATGACGGACTGGCTCAACGTGTCCTGGAAGCTGCTGATGGTGCGAGGCGCGCTCGGCCTCGTCTTCGGGATCGTCGCGATGGTCTGGCCGATCGAGACCGCGCTGGCGCTGGCGCTGCTGTGGGGCTTCTGGGCCCTGGTGGACGGGATCGGCTCGATCGTGCAGGCCTTCCAGCCCGGCAGTGGCGGGGGCACCCGGCTGCTCCTCGTGGTGATGGGCGTCATCGCGCTGCTGGCGGCGTTCTTCGCCATCACCAGCCCCGGCATGGCCGCCGCCACCCTGATCTGGGTGCTCGGCATCTGGCTGATGGTGCGCGGGTTCTTCGAGCTCTTCGGCGCCTTCTCCAGCCGCACGGCGGCGCCCCGCTGGCTGCTGCTGGTCAGCGCCGCGCTCGACCTCGTCCTGGGCGTGCTCTTCGTGACCCACCCCGGCAAGAGCGCCGTCGGGCTGGCGTTCCTCCTGGGCCTCTTCGCCCTGCTGTGGGGCGTGGTGCTCCTGGCCGCCGGGTTCATGACCCGCCGGCTGGCTCACGACGTGGCGGACCTGGAGGCCTCCGGCGGCTCGTTCGCCGTCTGACCCGCGTCCTGCTCCCCGTCCTGGCCGCCGTCCTGGCTGTCGGGCTCGCGCCACGGCAGCGGGGTCAGGGCGGGGTCGTCGGCGGAGAAGGTCCGCACCGGACCGGGCGGGGTGGCGGCGGTCTCGAACCGCACCGTGACCCGGCCCACCCCGGAGCCCCACACCCAGCCCTGACCGTGCTCGGCGTGCACCACGTCCATGCCGGGGTACCAGCCCCGGGCACGGCCGAACCGGGCGAGCCCCTCGACCTCCGCCTCCTCGACGGCCTCGGCCGGGCTCGCCTTCACTGCGGCGTCCCCGGGCTCCTCGCCCCAGCCGTCGTCGCCGAAGAGGTCGTCCTGGATCCAGTCGGCCAGCCCGGAGACGCCGACACCGAGCAGCCGCACCCCGTCCACGGTCTCCACCTCGGCCAGCAGCCGCCGGGCGAGGCGGGTCACCACCGCGACGTCGTCGGTGGGGGAGGGCAGCGTGGTGGAGCGGGTGTGGGTGGTGAAGTCGTGGAGCCGCACCTTCACCGTGACGGTCCGTCCCGACAGCCGGGCGGCGCGGAGCCGCTCGACCACCTTGCGGGACTGCCGGTCCAGCAGCCCCTCCAGCAGCCGCCGCTCCACCAGGTCGGTGTCGTAGGTGTCCTCGACGCTGATCGACTTGGCCTCCCGCTCCGCGACGACGGCGCGGTCGTCGTCGGCCCGGGCCAGCCGGTAGAGGCCGTGGCCGTGCGCCTGGCCGAGCAGCCGGACCAGCTCCTCCTCCGAGACCCGGGCGAGCTCCTCGACCGTGACCACCCCGACCCGGCGCAGCCGCTCGGCCGTGGCCGGGCCCACGCCGGGGATGGTGGTGGCCGGCAGCGCCGCGAGCACGTCGCGCTCCGTCCCTGGCGGCACCACCACCAGGCCGTCGGGCTTGCGCAGGTCGGAGGCGATCTTCGCCATCAGCTTCGACGTCGCGACGCCGACCGAGCCGGTCAGCCCCCCGGTCACCTCGTGGACGCGGTCCTTGAGCCGCAGCGCCACCGCGGTGACGCCGGCCACCGAGGTGTCGGTCAGGCCGCCGGCGGCGAGGTCGACGAACGCCTCGTCGAGCGACAGCGGCTCCACCAGCGGGGAGAGCGCCCGCAGCTCGGCCATCACCGCCCGGCTCGTCTCCCGGTAGACGTGGTGGCGCCCCGCCAGGTAGGCCGCGTGCGGGCAGCGTGAGCGCGCCTCCCGCGTCGACATCGCCGAGCGCACCCCGAAGACCCGCGCCTCGTACGACGCGGTCGCGACCACCCCGCGCTGGCCGGTGCCGCCGACCACGACGGGCCGACCGCGCAGGGACGGCTTGTCGCGCTGCTCCACGGAGGCGAAGAACGCGTCGAGGTCGACGTGGAGGATCGTCGGCTCGGTGCGCACGCCCCCATCATCGCCGCCGCCTCCGCGACCTCGTGTGCCGACCACGTCCCCGACCACGTCAGCGCCCTCGGCCGGCCCGGATCCGTCCCCCGCCGCCGTGGCGGCGCGCCTCTCCCCAGCACCGCCCGCGACGCCGCCCCGGACGGCCGGGCGGCGGCAGCGTGGCCCCCATGAGCCAGTCACCCGCCCTTCCTGCCATCTCCGTCCGTGACGAGCGCGACCTGCTCGCGTTCGTCCCCTACACCCTCGGCTTCCAGCCGGAGGAGTCCCTCGTCGTCGTCACGGTCACCGCCGGCGGTCAGCCGTTCCTGGCCCGCGTCGACCTGCCCTACGACCGCGGCACCCGGCGCGCCACCGCCGACGAGCTCGCCCGGGCCGCGCTCGTCAACGGTGCCCGGACCGTCTCGGTGGTGCTCTACACCGACGACGACCTCGTCGCCGGAGCCGTCGTGCGGGTGCTGCACGACCGGCTCGGGCGGGTCGGCCTGGAGCTGGCCTGGGCGCTGCGGGCCGACGGCTCCCGCTGGTACCCGATGGTCGGCCCGCGTCGGGCCGCCACCGCCGACGGGGTGCCCTACGACCTGACCGACCACGCGCTCGCCTCCCAGGCGGTGCTCGAGGGACGCCTCATCCACCGGACGCGCCGCGAGCTGGCGGACTCCCTGGTGGTCGCGGACCCCGACCGCGCCGAGGAGGTGGGCGAGGCTGCCGCGGCCCTGGTGCCGCTCTCGCTCCCGTCCGGGCCGTCCACCGGCACCGCCCGGGCGCTGCTGGAGTCGGAGGCCGGCTGGCTGACCAGGACCGTGGCGGCCCGGCTCAGCGCCGAGGCGCGGCTGCGCGCGGCGATGGACGCGGTGACGCAGGCCCGGATCCTGCGTGCGCTGGCGCAGCGGGACTGCCGCGACCTGCTGCTGGCCGGCCTCAGCCGCGCCGAGGCCGCCCGGCACGTCGAGCTGTGGCGCGAGCTGGTGCGCTCCACGCCCGCGCACCTGGTCGCCCCGGTGGCCGCGGTGCTGGCGCTGACGTCCTGGCTCAACGGCGACGGCGCCCTGGCCTGGTGCGCGGTGGAGCGCAGCCTGGAGGCCGACCCGGACCAGTCGCTGGCCCGGGTCGTGGGGGACCTGCTCACCTCCGCCACGCCGCCGTCGTCGTGGCACCTGGACCCCGCGACGCTCCGGGTCCAGCCGGACTGAGTCGACAGCGGGGCCGGACGGGCCGGTCAGGGCCCATGGGGACGGAAGGGGGCCGGATGCGACCGACCTCAGGCGGAGCGACGCCCCGCGGTGGACGAGGCCGGCGTGCCGACCGGGTTGGTGAACCGGACGACGTCGTCGGTGACGGACTGGTGCCGCAGCAGCACCACGTCGCGGTAGTAGTTCATCTTCAGGCGCCACGGTGCCTTCGCGCCCTGCTTCGGGAAGGCGTCCACCGCGCGCAGCACGTAGCCCGCCGCGAAGTCCAGGAACGGCTCCTCGGGCATCGCGGGGTCGCGCTCGGCGACGCAGACCCGGGTGCCGGTGCGCTCGAGGTGCTTGAGCAGCCGGACGACGTACTCGCAGACGAGATCGGCCTTCAGGGTCCAGGAGGCGTTGGTGTAGCCGACGATGAACGCGAAGTTCGGCAGCCCGCTGAGCATCATGCCCTTGTAGGCCATCAGCGAGGGCAGGGGCCGCGGCTCGCCGTCGACGGAGAACTCCAGCCCGCCGAGGGCGAGCAGGTTGAGCCCGGTCGCGGTGACGATGATGTCGGCCTCGAGGTGCTCCCCGGACTTCAGCAGGATGCCGGTCGCGTCGAAGCGGTCGATGTGGTCGGTGACGATCGAGGCCCGGCCGTGGCGCAGGGCCTTGAAGAGGTCGCCGTTGGGCACCACGCAGAGCCGCTGGTCCCACGGGTCGTACGGCGGGTTGAAGTGCAGGTCGACGTCGAAGTCCTCGGGCAGCTGGCGCACCATCGCGCTGCGGATCAGCTTGCGGGTCACCTTCGGCTGCCGCTGGGCGAACTGGTAGGAGCCCACGTGGGTGGCGACGTTCTTGGCGCGGGCCAGGGCGTAGGAGACCTTGCTGGGCAGCACCTTCCCGACCGTGGAGGTCAGCGGGTCGTGCTGGGGCAGCGAGACGACGAAGGTGGGGGTGCGCTGCAGCATCGTGACGTGCTCCGCGGCGCCGTCGCCGGTGGCCATCGCCGGCACGAGCGTGATCGCGGTCGCGCCGCTGCCGATGACCACGACCTTCTTGCCGGCGTAGTCGAGGTCCTCGGGCCAGTGCTGCGGGTGCACCACCTGGCCGGTGAAGTCGTCGCGGCCGGGGAAGTCGGGCGTGAAGCCCTCGTCGTAGCGGTAGTAGCCCGAGCACCCCATCAGCCAGTCGGTGGTGAGCACCACCGTCTCGCCGGTGTCGACCCGCTCCGCGGTGACCGTCCAACGGCCCTCGGCGCTCGACCAGTCGGCGGTGAGCACCCGGTGTCCGAAGCGGATGTGCCGGTCGATCCCGGCGTCGCGGGCGGTGTCGCGGACGTACTGCAGGATCTGCTCACCGTCGGCGATGGTCTTGGTGTCCGTCCAGGGCCGGAACCGGTACCCGAGCGTGATCATGTCGGAGTCCGACCGGATGCCGGGGTAGCGGAACAGGTCCCAGGTGCCGCCGATCGCGTCGCGGCTCTCCAGGATCACGTAGGAGCGGTCGGGGAACGCGGTGGTGAAGTGGTGGGCTGCTCCGATGCCGGAGAGGCCGGCGCCGACGACGAGGAAGTCGACGTGCTCGGGGGTGGGCGGGGTCGGCGGGGTGGCCATCGGACGCTCAGCTCTCCTTCGTGGCCGCGGCGTGCTCCGAGGCCTCCATCTCGACGTTGCGGGCCGAGGTGGACCGCCCGAGCCGGGCGACCTCCTCGTCCATCAGGGGCAGCAGCCGGGGGACGTTCTTGAGGGTCTCCCGGTCACCGATCGGGGAGGCGACCACGGCGCGTGCCTTCGCGATGGCGCCGACCCAGCCGGGCACGTAGACCCGCCGCTTGCGGCCCTCGAGCCCGGCGACGAACGCCTTCACGCACGACTGGACGTCGGTGGTGCGGTTCAGCGGGGTGGGCAGCGACTCCAGCATCTGCCGGAACGCGCTCAGGTCGCGCTTGGCGTCCTGGACCAGCGGGGTGTCGATCCACGACATGTGCGCGGAGCCCACCGCGACGCCGTGGTGGGCCACCTCGAGCCGCAGTGCGTTCGCGAAGTGCTCGACGCCGGCCTTGCTGGCGTTGTACGCCGCGAGCCCCGGGGCCGGGGCGAAGGCGGCCAGGGAGGAGACCACGAGGATGTAGCCGCGCCGCTCGATCAGGCTGGGCAGTGCAGCCCGCACGGTGTGGAACACCCCGTTGATGTTGATGTCGATGACGCGGTGGAAGGTGGCCGGGTCGACCGCGAGCACCGAGCCGTAGCTGGCGATGCCGGCGTTGGCCAGGACAAGGTCGAGGCCGCCGAAGGCCGCCACGCCCTGCGCGACGGCGTCCTCCATCGCGGCCAGGTCGCACACGTCGGCGAGCACCCCGATCGCCTGCGGGGGACCGTCCCCGGTGCCGTTGATCCCGTCGACGACCTCACGCAGCGGCGCGGCGTCCAGGTCGGTCAGCACGAGCCGGACTCCCTTGCGGGCCAGGGCCTTCGCGGTCTCGGCGCCGATGCCGCGGGCCCCTCCGGTGACGAGGGCGACCTTGCCGGTGAGTTCGCTCATGGACGGACACGATGACAGCCCTCGGGAGAGGTGTCGATAGTCCTCGGACGTCACGCCGCGCCCTGCCACCGTGACGTTCCTCTCGCCTGTCCCTAGGGTGAGGTCATGGGAGAGGAAGTCGAGCAGCAGTCGTTCACCCGGGAGGACCGTACGCGGTACCGGGCCAAGGTCCGTGCCTGCCTCGACGTGTTCGAGCGGATGCTGGTCGAGTCGCGCTTCGACGCGGAGGCTCCGGCGACCGGGCTGGAGATCGAGCTCAACCTCGTCGACGAGGACGAGGAGCCGGCGATGCGGAACATGGACGTCCTGGAGCGCCTCGGCGACCCGGACTTCCAGACCGAGCTCGGTCAGTTCAACCTGGAGATCAACGTCGCGCCGCAGCGCCTGCCCGAGCACGGCATCGCCGCGTTCGTCGACGGCGTCCGCAACAGCCTCAACGCCGCGGAGGCCGCGGCGGTCGAGGTCGGCGCCCACCTGGTGATGATCGGGGTCCTGCCCACGCTCACCGAGCGACACCTGCAGCGCGACGTGCTCAGCGAGAACCCGCGCTACCAGCTGCTCAGCGACGAGATCCTGACCGCTCGCGGCGAGGACATCGTGCTGGACATCGCGGGACCCGAGCGCCTCCTGGTGACCGCCGACTCCATCGCCCCCGAGGCCGCGTGCACGAGCACCCAGCTGCACGTCCAGGTGAGCCCCGAGGAGTTCCCCGCCTACTGGAACGCCTCGCAGGCGATCAGCGGACTCCAGCTGGCGCTGGGGGCCAACTCGCCGTACCTGATCGGGCGCGAGCTGTGGCGGGAGACCCGGATCGCGCTGTTCGAGCAGGCCACCGACACCCGCGGGGAGGAGCTCAAGGCCCAGGGGGTCCGGCCGCGGGTCTGGTTCGGCGAGCGCTGGATCACCTCGATCTTCGACCTCTTCGAGGAGAACGTGCGGTACTTCCCCGCCCTGCTGCCGGTGATCTCCGACGAGGACCCGGTCGGCGTGCTGGAGGCGGGGGGCACCCCGCGGCTGGACGAGCTGCGCCTGCACAACGGCACCATCTACCGCTGGAACCGGCCGGTCTACGCCGTCGTCGACGGGGTGCCGCACGTCCGGGTCGAGAACCGGGTGCTCCCCGCCGGTCCCACCGTGAGCGACACCGTCGCCAACGCGGCCTTCTACTTCGGCCTGGTGCGGGCCCTGGCCGAGCAGGACCGCCCGGTGTGGTCGCAGACGTCGTTCACCGCCGCGGAGGAGAACTTCCACGCCTGCGCCCAGGCCGGGGTCGACGCCCAGGTGTACTGGCCCGGCGTCGGCCAGGTCCGGGCGACCGAGCTGGTCCTGCGCCGCCTGCTACCCCTGGCGGCCGCCGGCCTGGAGGCCTGGGGCGTGCCCGGCGAGGAGGCCGGCACCCTGCTGGACATCCTGGAGCGCCGGTGCGTCACGGGACGCAACGGAGCCTCCTGGTTCGTGGACCAGGTGCACCGGCGCTCGGGCGAGGCCGACCGGCACGAGGTGCTGCGCCGGGTCCTGGGGGACTACCGGGTGCGGATGCACACCAACGCCCCCGTCCACGAGTGGGACTGAGCGAGCCGCTCAGGCCCGGCGGCGTCCCCCGAGCTCGCGCACACCGGTGACCAGGTCGAGCCAGCCGGTGCGCGTCACCGCGAAGCACCCGCGCAGGACCAGCCCGTGCGCCCCGAAGACCTGGCGGGCCGTGGCGTACCAGGGCAGGTCGACGTCGTGCAGGTCGGGACCCTTCGGCCGGGTCAGCCACACGTAGCCCGGCAGCATCGCGGGGTCGACCGCGAGATCGACCGTCGGGCCGGCCGCGGGATCGACCGCGGGGTCGACCACGGGGTCGACCGTGGGGTGCAGGTCGCCGAGCAGGCGGTCCACCAGGGCGTCGAGCAGGTCGAAGCGCAGCCCGGGGTCGTCCTGCAGTGCCCGGACGCCGACCGAGTCGCGCCGCGGCGGCGGGTCCATCGGGTGCCCGACCCGGAGCCCGGCCGGCACCCCGACCCCCACCGCGCCCGGCTGCCCCACGTACAGGGTCGGCGCGAAGCGGAGCCGGCGCTGCGTGGCGCGCAGCGCGGCGACCTCGCGCCACAGCCCGTCGCGGATCGCACCGGTGGGACCGGTGAGCGGCGGGTCGACCGGAGGCGGGTCGGCGGGGGGCACGCCGCGGAGTCTGCCGCACCCCGTGGCCGGCCCGGCCACACCCTCCACAGGACCCGCGCCGGCACCGCGCCGGCACCGCGCCGGCACCGCGCCGGCACCGCGGCGGCACCGCGGCGGGGGCGTCGTTCCGCTCAGGATCGGACCGGGCGGGCCGATCGGACCCTCGAGCAGAGACGAGGAGGGTGAGCTGTGATCAGCCCCACCGGAGTCGAGCGCACCCTGGCGCCCGAAGAGATCATCGTGAGCAAGACCGACGTCCGGGGACACATGACCTACGTCAACGACACCTTCGTGCGCATCTCGAACTACGCGGAGTCCGAGCTCGTCGGGCGGCCGCACAACCTGATCCGCCACCCCGACATGCCTCGCTCGGTGTTCCGGCTGCTGTGGGACACCATCTCCGCGGGCGAGGAGGTCTTCGCCTACGTGGTCAACCTCGCCGCCGACGGTGCCCACTACTGGGTGCTCGCCCACGTCACGCCCTCCTTCGACGAGCGCGGCGAGATCATCGGCTACCACTCCAACCGGCGCGCCCCCAGCCGCGCCGCGGTCGCGCGGATCAAGCCCGTCTACGCCGCCCTCCTCGCCGAGGAGCAGAAGGAGCGCACCGGTCGCGACGCGACCGAGGCGGGCATGAAGCTGCTCGAGCGGGTGCTGGTGGACGCCGGCATGACGTACTCCGAGTTCGTGTGGACCCTCATCGGAGAGGCGAAGGTGGCCTGATGCGACCTCCCGTGAGCGGGCTCGTCGGCACCGGCCCCTACCCGGACGCCGGGGGACCCGACGACCAGGTGCCGCCCGCGAGCCACGCGGCCCCGAGCGCGGAGGCGACCGAGCTGGCCGCCTACCGCAGCCTGGTCGCCGAGCTGCTGCGCTCGTGCGAGGCCGTCGGTGCAGGCGACCTGGAGGACCGCGTCCGGCACGTCCCCGAGGCCGACGCCTACGACGACCTGGTCCGGCTCCGCTCCGCGGTCAACCGGGTGATGGACCTGACCGACGCGTTCACCCGCGAGGCCGGCGCCGCCCTGATCTCGGCCAGCGAGGGCCGCTACTACCGCCGCGTGCTCGAGCAGGGCATGCCCGGCGCGTTCCGCGTCGCCGTCGCCTCCATCAACCAGGGGCGCGAGGGCATGCAGGAGGCCTCCGACCAGGTGCGGGCCGCCGAGGCCGCCCGGGCGTCGCTCGCCGCGCGCTTCGAGGACGTCGTGGTCACCCTCACCGAGCACGTCGCCGCGTCCTCGGACCAGATCAGCGGAGCGACCTCGACGCTCAGCCTGTCCGCCCGCGGCGCCGCCGACGGCATGGCGCAGGCCGGGGAGACGGTCAACTCGCTGATCCGCTCGGCCGAGGCGATCCAGGAGGTCGTCCGGCTGATCGAGACGATCGCGTCCCAGACGAGGCTGCTGGCCCTCAACGCCACCATCGAGGCAGCGCGGGTGGGGGAGGCCGGCAAGGGCTTCGCCGTGGTCGCCTCCGAGGTCAAGGAGCTCGCCAACCAGACCTCCAAGGCCACCCAGCGCGTCAGCGACCAGGTCCTGGCGATCCAGTCCGCCAGCGGCGAGGCGGTCGAGGTGATGGGCTCGGCCGGCGCCACCGTCGACCACATGACCCGCCTCGTCGCCGACATGGCCGGTGCGGTCGAGGGAACCGCGGAGGTCGAGGGACTCTCCCGCGCCACGGTGAACCTGCGCTCGGAGGTCGCCCGCTTCCTGGACGAGATGCGCGGCTGAGCCCCACCCTCCCACGCGCACCCGGGTGGCAGGATGCGCCCATGGGCTTCCACATCACAGGTCTGCCGGAGGCGGACGCCGTCCTCGACGAGTACCCCTTGGCACTCGTGATCGGCATGCAGCTCGACCAGCAGTACGGGATCGAGCACGCCTTCCGGGGCGGCTGGAAGATCCTGACCAGGTTTGGCACCCTGGACACCGCGGCGATCGCGGCCGCCGACGCGGAGGAGTTCTCGGAGCTGTGCCGCACACCTCCCGCCATCCACCGGTTCCCGGCCGCCAAGGCGACCGCCGTGCAGCGGCTCGCCGCCCTGGTCGAGTCGGAGTACGGCGGCGAGCCCGCTCGCATCTGGACCGAGGCCTCCACCGGGGCGGACCTGCTGGCGCGGCTCAAGGGCCTCCCCGCCTTCGGTCCGCAGACCTCGAAGATCTTCGTCGCCCTGCTGGGCAAGCAGGTCGGGGTCCAGCCGCGTGGCTGGAAGGCGGCCGCCGGGGACTACGCCCTGAAGGGGTACCGGTCGGTCGCCGACGTGACCGGTCCCGAGTCGCTGGCGAAGGTCCGTCAGTACAAGCAGGCCGCCAAGGCGGCGGCCAAGGCCCAGGCGGGGTGAGCGGCCGCCCCGGGCCCGCACCATCGTGAGACGCCCCGGGCCAGGGGCGGGACATGACTTGGATTCCTCCCAGGGCGTGCCACAATAGCCACGCGGCTTGACGACAACGGTCTTTGCCGTGCCCCCGCAACTTTGGACGAGAGGTAGTTCGTGTCTTCGAGCACGTCCCGCAAGCTGCCCGCCGAGGCTCTCGCACACCCCGATGTCGTTGCTCTGGTGAAGCTCGGACGAGCTGTCGGCGAGGTCTCCGCCGCGGCCGTGCGGCAGACCACCGAGTCCGCGGGGATCACCCCCCAGCACCTGCGCGCGCTGCTGAAGCTGCTGAGCGAGGAGGGCGTCTCGGTCTCGGTGACCGCCGACGACTCCGCCGGGCGCAAGCGGGTCGCCGCCGCTTCCTCGACCGCCAAGAAGGTGGCCACCGCCCCTGCCAAGAAGGCCGCCGCGCCCGCCGCGAAGAAGGCCGTCCCCGCAGCACCGGTGGCCGACGCCGCCCCGGCCGCCGAGCCCGCGGCCGACGCCGCTCCGGCCGCCAAGAAGGCGCCCGCCAAGCGGGCCCCGGCCAAGAAGGCAGCCGCCGGTGCGCCCGCCGCCGACGGTGCGGCCCCCGCGGTCGGACCGGACGGCAAGAAGGTCCTCCCGGACATCCCCGACGAGGAGTTCGAGAAGGACCTCGTCGCGGATCCCACGCTGAAGGAGGAGGAGGACGAGTCCAAGGGCTTCGTCGTCTCCCAGGCCGACGAGTCCGACGAGCCGGTCCAGCAGGTCCTCGTCGCCGGCGCCACCGCTGACCCGGTCAAGGACTACCTCAAGCAGATCGGCAAGGTCCCGCTGCTCAACGCCGAGATGGAGGTCGAGCTCGCCAAGCGGATCGAGGCCGGCCTGTTCTCGGAGGAGAAGCTCGCCAAGGGCGGCAAGCTCTCGGCGAAGGTCTCCGAGGAGCTGGAGTGGATCGCCGAGGACGGCCGTCGCGCCAAGAACCACCTGCTCGAGGCCAACCTGCGTCTCGTCGTCTCGCTCGCCAAGCGCTACACCGGCCGCGGCATGCTCTTCCTGGACCTGATCCAGGAGGGCAACCTCGGTCTGATCCGGGCGGTCGAGAAGTTCGACTACACCAAGGGCTACAAGTTCTCGACGTACGCGACGTGGTGGATCCGCCAGGCGATCACCCGGGCGATGGCCGACCAGGCCCGCACCATCCGCATCCCGGTGCACATGGTCGAGGTCATCAACAAGCTCGCCCGCGTCCAGCGGCAGATGCTGCAGGACCTGGGCCGCGAGCCGACCCCCGAGGAGCTCGCCAAGGAGCTCGACATGACCCCCGAGAAGGTCATCGAGGTCCAGAAGTACGGCCGTGAGCCGATCTCGCTGCACACCCCGCTCGGCGAGGACGGCGACTCCGAGTTCGGCGACCTGATCGAGGACTCCGAGGCGATCGTCCCGGCCGACGCGGTCAGCTTCACGCTGCTGCAGGAGCAGCTCCACGCGGTCCTCGACACGCTGTCCGAGCGCGAGGCCGGCGTCGTCTCGATGCGCTTCGGCCTCACCGACGGCCAGCCCAAGACCCTGGACGAGATCGGCAAGGTCTACGGCGTGACCCGCGAGCGGATCCGCCAGATCGAGTCCAAGACCATGTCCAAGCTGCGTCACCCCAGCCGTTCGCAGGTCCTGCGCGACTACCTGGACTGACCGCACGGAGGAGGAGGTGGGTTGCCGCGCGACCTGACCTTCGGCACCGGTCGGCGCAGGACCCGATGGCCTAGCCTCGGTCGCATGCCGACCGACGCGCCCGACGAGCACGACCCCCTCGACCCCGACGCCCGGCCCCGCCGGAGCCGGGGTCGTCGGCTTCTGCGCCGCGTCGTCCTCGGTCTCCTCGCGCTGCTCGGCGTGGTGCTGGTCGCGGCGGTCGGGTTCCTGCTCTGGTTCCACATCCCCTCCAACGCCGCCGGCCTGGCTGCCAAGAGCGTCTGCTCGGCCGCCTTCGTGGCCGGCCGCGACGGCAGCGCGTCGGAGCTGATGGAGCAGGACGTGCTCCCGGCCAGCCCGGTGCTCAAGGCCATCTCCACCACGGTCGACCGGGACCGCCACACCGTGACCTCGCGCTTCCTGGGCCTCTTCGAGCGTCGCGCGTCGCTCACGACCGACCGGGGCTGTGTCCTGGACCTGCCGCCCGACCCGGCGGCCACGCCGTACGCACCGGCGGCGCCGCGCACCGAGCCGTGGCCGGACGGGGACGCGACCGCCGCCGCCTCCGAGCTGCCCGACGGGGTGGACACCGAGGCGCTCGGCGGCGTGGTCGACCGCGCCTTCGCCGGCACGGGTGACCCCGCCCAGGCCAACGCCCGGGGGCTCGCCGTCGTCCAGGACGGGCGCCTGGTCGTCGAGCGCGACGGCGCGGGGATCCCGGCCGGTACGGCGCTGCACGGCTGGTCGATGACCAAGACCGTGGCCGCGATGCTCGCCTGGAAGAAGCTCGACGAGGTCGGCCTGGACCTCTCGACCCCGGTGGTCGACGCGTTCCCGGCGGGGCGGGAGCCGGGCTGGGTGGCCGACTGGCGCTCGGACGACCGCGCCAGGATCACTGTGGCCGACCTGCTGTACATGCGCCCCGGGCTCGCGGTCGACGAGACCTACACGCCGTGGGGCGACGTCGTCCAGATGCTCTACGGCGAGCGCGACATGCCGGGGTGGGCGGCCGCCCACGGCACCGACCACGAGCCGGGCACCTACTGGGAGTACCTCAGCGCGACCTCCAACATCTTGGCCCAGGTGGTCCGGGCCCAGTTCGACTCCGACGAGGCCTACTGGTCCTACCCGCGGACGACGCTCTTCGAGCCGCTGGGGCTCACCTCGGCGACCCTGGAGACCGACACCGACGGCACCTGGGTCGCCTCGTCCTACCTGTGGGCCAGCGCCGGGGACTGGGCGCGCCTGGGCCAGCTGCTGCTCGACGACGGCCGGTGGGAGGACCAGCAGGTGTACCCCTCGGGCTTCCTGGACCTGGCCACCACCCCGGCGGTCGCGACCGGCGAGGGCCACGGCTACGGCGCCCAGACGTGGCTGTTCGGCGACCCGGTCGGCGGCGAGTGCAAGGACACCCCCGGCGTCCCGGCTGACACGGTCGCGATGGAGGGGCACTGGGGCCAGGAGGTCGTGGTGGTGCCCTCACGGCGCGCGGTGGTGGTCCGGCTCGGGTGGACCTTCGACAGCAGCACATTCGACGGGTGCCGGCTGGTCGCCGACGTACTCGCGACGCTGGCCCCGTGACCGGGCCCGGCGGAGCTGAGCCGGCGGAGCTCAGCCGGCGGCGGTGAGCGCGACGGTGAGGCCGCACAGCACCAGCCCGACCGCCTGCGCCCGGTGCACCCGCTCGTGCAGCACCAGCATCGCCATCAGGATGGTCGCGGCCGGGTAGAGCGAGGACAGCACCGCCGAGACCGTGAGCAGCCCCGCGTGGGTGGCCGCCAGGAAGGAGGCCACCGCCAGCGCCCCCAGGGCGCCGGCAGGGGCGGCGCGCCACGCCACCCGGGCCACCGGCCACCAGTGCGCGCCCAGCAGGGTCGCCAGGCTCGCGGCGGCCACCGCCGAGGTCGCCTGCGCCAGGGCCAGCGGCCACAGGCCGCTCGCCTCCGGGATCTGGCCCACCGCCGCGAACATCGCCCCGAAGCCGAGACCCGCCAGGGCGCCGTCGAGGACCCCGTCGAGCCGACGGCCGGGGCGGGGCGGCATGTCGGGTCCGGAGGCGTCACTGACCGGGTGGTCCTCCCCGGAGGCGACCAGCCAGATCCCGGGAAGCGCGACCAGGATGCCGAGGGTGACCACCAGCGAGGGACGCTCCCCGGTGGCGACCGCGACCCCGACCGGCACCAGCGCGGCGCCGACCGCCGAGAGCGGGGCCACGACGCTCATCCGTCCGCTCGAGAGGCCCCGGAAGAGGAAGCCGACCCCGACTCCCGAGCCGACCCCGCCCAGTCCGGCCCACAGCAGGTCGACCGGACGCGGGGAACCGTCGGAGACGACGAGGGAGAGCAGCGCGGTCGCGGCGGCGGAGCAGACCTGGACCACGACGGCCACCGACCAGGCCGAGGTGCGCCGCGAGACCAGGCCGCCCACGAAGTCGGAGAGCCCGTAGGCGACCGCGGACACCAGGGCGAGCAGGATCGCCATCAGGTGCTCGCCGCGCCGACCAGCCAGACCGTCAAGGCGAGCAGGGCGCCGCCGAGCTCGAGCAGCAGGGCCAGGCCGACCGCCTTCATCGCCGCCTTCGTCGAGGGCCACGCCTGCGGGTGCCCCAGGCGCTGCAGCTCGGCGAGGTAGACGCCCAGCACGAACCCGACCACCAGGCCGACGACCGGGACGACGAAGAAGCCGACGACACCGAGCACGGCTCCGGCCAGCAGGCTGCGCCGAGGGACCCCCTGGGTCTTCAGGTGCCGGCCCGGCAGGGCGTACTTCACGACCTGGGTCAGGGCCAGCAGCACCAGGGCGGCTGCGGCGTACGCCCAGGCGGCGCCGCCCACGGCCAGCGCCCACACCAGCAGGGTGAGGGCGACCAGGAGGGTGCCGGGCAGCAGGGGGACCAGGATGCCGACCAGGCCCACGGCCAGGGCGAGGCCGGCCAGCACGTCGACGAGTTCCACGCGGTGAGCCTCTCACGCGACGTCGGCGCGGGCGTGCGCGCGACGGCCCGCGGGTGGGGAGGGGACGGAGACCGATACAGACGACACGAGGCCCCGGCGTGAGCCGGGGCCTCGTCGCAGTCGGGGGATCGGGCTCAGGCCTCCCGCACCGGCGGGTCGATCAGCTTGGTCGTCTCGTCGTGGACGTTGACCGCGATCGCGCGAAGCTTGTCGCCGTGCTCCCGGGCGTGGTGCGCGCAGAACATGAGCTCGGCACCTCCGGGAAGCTCGACGCGGAGGTACGCCTGGGCGCCGCAGCGATCGCAGCGGTCGCTCGCGGTCAGGGGGCTGGGTGCAACGGCAGTGGTCACGGGGGCCTTCCTTCCTGTCGTACTAGTGAGACGCTCGAGGGTGGGCTTTTGTTCCCGGTCGTGCGCCGTACGTCGACGGCAACAATGCAAGCACGATGCACTGTTCCCGTTTCCGCGATGTTTCCCCTGGGGGTTCCGGTGAGTGATCTCACAGGGTGTTCGCGGACCCCACCGACCTGGATGGTCGCCGAAGCTGACAACAGTGTGCCGTCCTGGTCCAACCCATCGGCGCCGGACGCACCGATCTGTGGCATTCCTTGAGGAAGTACCCACCGGGGCGCTCTCCGATCGCCAGTGGTCCAGGCCGCGTGGCGGTGGCCGGCGGGGCCCGATGGCGCAGGTAGATTCTCAGGGCCGGTCAGCACGGAGAACCACGCGTCGGAGGATCGTCATCGACAACACGTACAACGCCCAGCACCTCCTCGTGCTCGAGGGGCTGGAGGCCGTCCGCAAGCGGCCCGGCATGTACATCGGCTCCACCGACACCCGGGGCCTGATGCACTGCCTCTGGGAGATCATCGACAACGCGGTCGACGAGGCGCTCGGCGGCTTCTGCACCACCATCGACGTCACCCTGCACCCTGACGGCTCGGCCGAGGTCCACGACGACGGCCGCGGGATCCCGGTCGACAAGGAGCCCAAGACCGGCCTGTCCGGCGTCGAGGTCGTCTTCACCAAGCTGCACGCCGGCGGCAAGTTCGGCGGCGGCTCCTACAACGCGACCGGCGGCCTGCACGGCGTCGGCTCGTCGGTGGTCAACGCGCTCTCGGCGCGGCTCGACGTCGAGGTCGACCGGTCGCCGGCGACCCAGCACATGTCCTTCCAGCGCGGGGCGCCCGGGGTCTTCGCCGGCGACGGCCCGACCGCCGCCTTCACGCCGCAGTCGGGGCTGTCCAAGGGCAAGCGGGTCGCGAAGAACGTCACCGGCACCCGGGTCCGGTTCTGGCCCGACCGGCAGATCTTCACCAAGGATGCGACGTTCGTCTTCGAGGACCTGGTCACCCGCGCCCGGCAGACCTCGTTCATCGTGCCCGGCCTCGAGCTCGTCATCCGCGACGCCCGCGGGGCGGAGACCGTGGTCGAGCGGTTCAAGCACGACGGCGGGATCACCGAGTACTGCGAGTTCCTGGCCACCGACGAGCCGGTCACCGAGGTGCTCCGGCTGGCCGGGCACGAGCAGTTCACCGAGACCGTGCCGCTGCTCGACGACAAGGGCCACATGACGCCCCAGGACGTGGAGCGCGACCTGCAGGTCGACGTCGCGCTGCGGTGGGGGACCGGCTACGACACCGAGCTCCGCTCCTACGTCAACGTGATCGCCACCCCCAAGGGCGGCACCCACGTCAGCGGCTTCGAGTCGGCCCTGGCCAAGACCTTCAACGACGTCCTGCGCGACACCAAGACCCTGAAGGTCGCCGAGCCCGACGTGCTCAAGGACGACGTGCTGGAGGGGCTGACCGCGGTGGTCACCTGCCGGCTCGCCGAGCCCCAGTTCGAGGGCCAGACCAAGGAGGTGCTCGGCACCCCGGCCGCGCGGACCATCGTCCGCAAGGTCGTCGCCCGCGAGCTCAAGGAGTTCCTCACCTCCCCCAAGCGCGCCGACAAGGCGCAGTCCAAGCTCGTGCTGGAGAAGGTCGCCAACGCCTCCCGGACCCGGCTCGCCGCACGGCAGCAGCGCGACAACCAGCGCCGCAAGAACGCGCTGGAGTCCTCCGCGCTGCCCGCCAAGCTGGCCGACTGCCGCTCGGGGGACAACGAGCGCACCGAGCTGTTCATCGTCGAGGGCGACTCGGCGCTGGGGACGGCCAAGCTGGCCCGCAACTCCGAGTTCCAGGCGCTGCTGCCGATCCGGGGCAAGATCCTCAACGTCCAGAAGGCCTCGGTCGGCGACATGCTCAAGAACACCGAGTGCGCCTCGATCATCCAGGTGGTGGGAGCCGGCTCGGGGCGCACCTTCGACATCGAGCAGGCCCGCTACGGGCGGATCGTCTTCATGGCCGACGCGGACTCCGACGGGGCCCACATCCGCTGCCTGCTCGCGACCCTCTTCTTCAAGTACATGCCCGAGCTGATCACCTCGGGGCGCGTCTTCACGGCCGTGCCACCCCTGCACCGCATCGAGCTGACCAACCCCCGGAAGGGGATGGAGAAGTACCTCTACACCTACTCCGACGCCGACCTGCAGCGGAAGCTCGCCGAGCTCGCCAAGAAGGGGATGCGCTGGAAGGACCCGGTGCAGCGGTACAAGGGCCTCGGCGAGATGGACGCCGACCAGCTGGCCGAGACGACGATGGACCCGCGCCACCGCACCCTGCGCCGGATCACCGCCGACGACGCCGCCTCGGCCGCGCAGGTCTTCGAGCTGCTGATGGGCTCGGAGGTCGCCCCGCGCAAGGAGTTCATCGTGCAGGGGGCCTACGAGATCGACGCCGAGGCGATCGACGCCTAGGCGCGACCGACCCCTGGCCTGGTGGGCCGGGGTCAGACGTGCTGGGTGAGCAGGCCCGAGTCGACGTCGTACAGGAAGCCGCCGACGGCGACGCTCTCCGGGATCAGTGGGTGCGAGCGGACCCGGTGCACGTCCTCGGCGAGGGTGGCCAGCTGGTCGTCGACCACGTGGAACCGCTGCCAGGTCACGTCGGTCCCGGCCGACTCGCCGACCCGGGCGCGGAGCTCGGCCTCGGTGTTGCTCGCGACCGCACAGCGGGTGTGCGGCACGACCAGGACGCGCCGGACGTTGAGCAGGTGGGCGCCGAGCACCAGCGCCTCGAGGGCCTGGTCGGTCACCCGGCCGCCCGGGTTGCGGAAGATCTTGGCGTCACCCGGCGTGAGCCCGACCAGCCGCAGCGGGTCGATCCGGGAGTCCATGCAGGTCACGATCGCCACGCCGGCGTGGGCCACGCCGTCGAACCCCCCGAGCGCGAAGCTCTCGGCGTAGGTCCGGTTGGCGGCGAGCAGGTCGTCGAAGTCACCAGTCACGGGTCAGACGCTAGCCAATCCGGGGACCGGTTGGGCTCGTGTCTCACGCGGCGAGGCGAACCGGCGGCCCGCAGTCGTCGCCGCACCGTCAGCGGGTGCCGCAGCGCGTCGGGGTCGTTCGTCTGGAGCTGCTGGCGTTCTCGCTGCTCGAGTACGTCGCGACCCCGCGCACGAGCCCCGGAGGACGGGGCGCACCACCTCGTCGCGCTCGAGGAGGAGGCAGCCCGTGTCGACCGTGACCCGCGACGAGGCGCCACCCCCGGGCGCTGCTGATGGCCGACTCGAGCCGCCCACCTGCGTCTGGTCACCGAGCACCCGACCGGCGGGGGACCGGGCTGTCCGGTCAGCACCCCGGCCGCCTGCCCTGCCGTACGACGGTGACACCCGCTGACCGGGTTCCTCAACCGCCGGTCGCTGGAGTCCCGGGTCGCCGCGCTGCAGCAGACCTCCACGCCGCACGCGGTCGTGGCGCTGGACCTCGACCACTTCAAGCAGCTCAACGACACCCACGGACACCTCACCGGCGACCAGGCCCTGCGGCTCTTCTCCCGGTCCCGGGGTTCACCCTCTCGGCCGGGGTCGCCCACGCCGACGAGGGGGAGGCCTTCGAGGAGGTGCTGGCCGCGGCGGACGGCCGGCTCTACCAGGCCAAGCAGAGTGGCCGCGACCGCGTGCTGACCCGCTGAGCGGTAGCCGGGGCGCCCGACTTCGCAGGGCGCACGGACGCCTCGCAGGGGGCGGGCGCCGTGTGATGCGACGGTAACCCCGCGTTACAGCAGCGGGGTGAGGGTCGCGACGTGGAAGGTGAACAGGGGGGCGGGGGACTTGCCGCAGGACTCGGGGCGGTCGACGCCGGTGGGGACGCGGTGGACCTCCACCTGCCACCGGCGGCCGTCGACGTGGCTGACCACCGCGGCGTGCCGGTCGGGCTCCTCGCCCCGCAGCGGTACGACGCTCAGCGCGTCGAGCGCGACCTCGCCGGTCGCCTCGCGGACCGCCAGCTCGGCGACCTGGCCCGGGGAGCGCCAGGTCGACCGACCCCGGTAGCCCTCCAGCCGGAGCCGGCCGGCCCCCGCCTCGTCCAGCACCGCCGCCGCCCCGGCGCCGTCGAGGCGACCGTGCAGGGCACCGCTGGGCAGCAGCACCGAGGTGGCCGCGAACCGGTGCCCCGAGGTGTGGGTGGACTCCCAGACCCGCCCAGGGTGGTCGGCCAGTGCGGCCTGCGCGACGGGCCGGCCCAGGGTGGCGCAGCACACGTCGCGGGTGCCGTTGGTGCACACCAGGAGGTGCGGCTCGTCGACCGTGGTGGCGCCGTCGAGCACGGCCAGGGCCGAGGTCGGGTCGCCGCCGGCCAGGGCGGGCAGGTCGAGGCCGAGCAGCCGGGCGGGGTCGGCGACGGTGCCGGCGACCAGCCACCCCTGGCCGGGGACGGTGTGGGCGACCAGCACGGTCCGGGGCGCTCCCGTGCCCGTGCCGGGGTCGGCGTGGCGGCCCGGCCGCCGGACCAGGCACGGCCGGACCCCGGCAGTGGTCGCCGCGTCCTCGAGCGCCTTCCCGACTGCCGGGTCGAGGTGGCTGTGGGTGAACGCGCGGGCACCCCAGGGGCCGTTCTGCTCCAGGGCCAGCCACGTGGAGGCGGTGGGGGCGGAGCCGATGAGCTGCTCGCCGACCAGCGCCGAGCCCGCCGAGCAGGTCGTCATCCCATCCCCGCCTCGAGCGCAGAGGCCTGCACGTGCCGGGTGTCGGCGTGCCGGAACACCAGCAGCGCGGTCACGCCGGCCAGCACGCAGGAGATGGCCGCGCCGGCGAAGATCGTGCGGAACTCGGTCAGGCCGGCCTCCTGCAGCAGCAGCGAGAACGCCTTGCAGCGGCTGTCCCCGTCCCCGCAGACCTCCATCGGCGAGGGCAGGTCGCCCTGGCGGGCGTAGAAGAGCCGCAGCCCGATCGTGCTCAGCGCGCTGATGCCGACGAGCTTGCCGACGGTCCGGGCGACCACCAGCAGGGCGCTGGTCACGCCGTGGACGGCGTCGGCGGTGGCGGACAGCAGCGCCGCGTTCGTCGGCGGCATCGCCAGCCCGATGCCGACCCCCGCGAGGAACAGCGGGACGGTGGCCAGGGCGCTGTCCAGGGAGGTCATCGTCCAGTGCGACATCACCGTGAAACCACCCGCGGAGACCACCATGCCGGCCGCGGTCACCACCCCGGCCGGGGCCCGGTGGGTGAGCCAGCCCCCGAGCAGCGCCCCCAGCGGCAGCCCGACCAGGAACCGCACCAGGACCAGCGAGGCCAGCAGCTGGGAGTCGTTGTAGACGGTGACCCGCGCGAAGATCGGCACGTCGACCACCGCGGCGATCAGCGCCGCGCCGACGAAGAAGCTGACCGCCATCGCCCCCCAGGCCGGGGTCGCGGCCAGGGCGCCCGGTGGCACCAGGGCATGCGGCACGGCGCGGTTGCGGTAGCGGAACCCGACCAGGGCGGCGGCGCCGACGAGCAGCAGCCACGGGCCCGCCGGGGCGAGCACCTGGACCTTGGGGTCCGCGGTCGAGAACGCCAGGATCACGCACCCGAGGGCGACGGTCAGCAGTCCCGCTCCGAGCAGGTCGACCTCACGGGTCAGCGCGCGCCACGAGCGGAGGTCGACCAGGGGGCGGGCCGCGGTCGCGCACCGGGCCACGAGCGCCAGCAGCAGCACGATCGCGGCCAGTCCCAGCGGGGCCAGCCAGCGTCCCTCGCCGACGACCGGCAGGAAGGCCAGGCCGGAGGTGACGCCGCTGGTCAGCGCCGCGGGCTGGGTCATCACCAGCAGCCCGCAGCCCAGGCAGAGCACCGCCAGCAGCGTGCCGAGCGGGTCGCGCACGGAGAGCCGGCCCGGCCTGCCACCCGGGCCCGCGCCGTACCGGCGGATCACCGCGGCGAGCACGAGCCCGGCAGCCAGGTTGATCAGGAAGATCGTGCGCCAGCTGCCGAAGGCGAGCACCACCGCGCCGTACAGCGGGCCGATGACGTTGCCCAGCTCCTGGACCCCGCCGACCAGGCCGAGCGGGACACCGCGCTCCCGTGGCGGGTAGAGGTCGGCGACCAGGGCGAGCGTGGCCGGCAGCAGGCCGCCGCCGCCGATGCCCTGGAGCACCCGGCCGGTCACCATGCTGGGCAGGTCGTACGCCGCGGCGGTCACCAGCGAGCCGAGCGCGAAGACCAGGAGCGACCCGACCAGCACCGGCACCCGCCCGCGCAGGTCGGCGATCCGCCCGATCAGCGGGAGCATCGCGACGTACCCGAGCAGGAAGCCGGACACGATCGGGGCGGCCTTCTCCAGCTGCTCGGCGGACAGGCCGGCCGACCCCATCATGTCCGGCAGCGCGAGCACGACCACGTAGGTGTCGGCGGCTGCGAAGGAGACCGCGACGGCGGCGAGGCCGAGCAGCAGGCGGCCGTGCCCACCGGCCGCCCCACCCGTGCCGGCCGGGCTCGCGGGGAGCGTCACGGGGCGGTGATGTCCTTGTCGGTGCCGTAGTCGCTGATGCTGACGGTGTAGTCCACGACGCCCTTCGGCCCGTAGAAGGGGCCCTTCAGGTCTGCGGAGTCGAGCCGCCCCTGGTCGTCGAGCCGGAAGGTCACCGGGAAGTCGGCGGCCTTGTCGGCGCTGGGGATGACCTCCGCGACGTCCTTGCCCGACAGCGTCCCGGTGTAGCTGGTGAGCACGGTGTCGCCGTCCCGGGTCTTCTTGCCGGCCTTCACCCCGGTGGCCGCGGTCAGCCAGCCCGAGATCCCCCCGGAGGTGGCCATGAACTGGGCGGGGTCGGGGGCGCCGTAGTCAGCAGGGTCGATCTCGGCGTACTTGGTGGTGAACGGGAGCTGGGCGTAGACCAGCCCGTCCACGGCGACCACCGGCACGCTCACCGAGAGGCTGTTGACGAGCAGCTTCACGTCGCCCTCGAAGGCGGGCGCGTGGGTGCCCACACCGGTGGCGTCCACCACGCCGTCGACGCCCTTGGGCAGCGTGTCGGTGCTGAGCCGGACGGTGACCCCCGAGGTCTCGTCGAGCGTCTTCTTCGCCGCGGCCAGGGCGTCGGCCGGGTCCTTAGAGGACGCGTCGTCCTTGCTGCAGGCCGCCGTGCCCGTGAGCAGCAGGGGGACCAGCAGGGCGGCCGTCAGCCGGGCGCGACGACGGGCCGGGTGCGTGAGGGTCACGTTCATGCCCCCAGGGTGACAGACGCGTTCAGGGCTGGCTGGGACGCCGTCGGGGACGCGACCGCGGCGATTGGCTGCGGTGCGGGCACCCCCGACCCGTCACGGCGGCCGTCGGCGGGCGGCAGGTCGACCGGGGCGCCCGAGTCGGCGGCGGCCAGCGCGGGAGCCGTGCCGGCCCAGCCGAGCACCAGGATGTCCTCGCCCTTGAGGAAGCGGTGGCAGCGCACCCCTCCGGTCGCGCGTCCCTTCGCCGGGTACTCGCCGAACGGGGTGACCTTGACCGAGCCGGCCTCGGTACCGGGCAGCGCGGTGCTGTCGCCCGCGACGGTCACGACCACGGCCCCGGCACCGGCATGGGCACTGCCGTCCGCCTCGGGCTGCACCGCCCCGAAGAAGACCACGTGCGCGCCCGCGGACAGCCGGACCCCGGCCATGCCGCCCCCGGAGCGCCCCTGCGGGCGGACCCCGGCCGCTCCGAAGCGCAGCAGCTGGGCGTCGCTGGTGATGAAGACCAGCTCCTCGGTGCCGGTCGAGAGCTCGATGGCGCCGACCACCTCGTCGCCGTCGGCGAGCCGGATCACCTCCCAGGCGTCGCGGCCCAGCACCTCCGGGTTGACCCGCTTGACGACCCCCTGGCGGGTGCCGAGCGCCAGGCCCGGCCCGTCGGCGGTGACCCGGCACAGCCCGAGGACGCGCTCGTCGCCCTCCAGGGCGAGGAAGGCGCTGACCGGGGCGCCACCCTGCAGATGCGGCGAGCTCGCCGTGGACGGCAGCGTGGGCAGGTCGAGCACGTCGAGCTTGACCAGCCGCCCCGCGGTGGTGAGCACGCCGACCTCGCCGCGGGCGGTCGCCCGGACCGTGGAGACGACCACGTCGTGCGCGGCCCGGCCCTCACCCGACCCGAGCGGCTCGGTGTCGGTGGTCCGGGCGAGCAGCCCCGTGGAGGAGAGCAGCACGAAGCACGGGTCGTCGGGCACCTCGAGCGGCACCGCTGCGGAGACGCTCTGGCCGGCCGCGGCCAGCAGCACCGTCCGGCGCGGGGTGCCGTGCGTCTTCGCGACCTCGGCCAGCTCGTCGGAGACGACCTTGCGCAGCTGCCGCTCGTCGTTGAGGATCTCGTCGAGCTCGGCGATCTGCCGCTCCAGCTCGCCCTTCTCGTTCTCCAGCTCGATCCGGGAGAACCGGGTGAGCCGACGCAGCTGCATGTCGAGGATGTACGTCGCCTGCGGGTCGCTCAGGTCGAAGACCGACATCAGCCGTTCCTTGGCCTCCCCGGAGTTGTCGCTGGCGCGGATGAGCTGGATGACCTCGTCGATGTCGAGGATCGCGAGCAGCAACCCCTCGACCAGGTGCAGCCGGTCCGCGGCCTTCTGGCGGCGGTACGTCGAGCGGCGCCGGACGACCTCGTAGCGGTGCC
Organism: Marmoricola sp.; assembly: GCA_044227235.1. Taxonomy (GTDB): domain Bacteria; phylum Actinomycetota; class Actinomycetes; order Propionibacteriales; family Nocardioidaceae; genus Marmoricola_A. The sequence goes on from JBGAFN010000002.1 coordinate 342,390, forward strand.
CCAGGTAGACCTCGAGCAGCTGCTTGAGGCCCAGGGTGCGGGGCTGCCCGTCGACCAGCGCGACCGCGTTGATGCCGAAGGAGTCCTCCATCGGGGTGAGCTTGAAGAGCTGCTCGAGGATCGCCTCGGGGTTGAACCCGTTCTTGACCTCGATGACCAGGCGTAGGCCCTTCTCCAGGTCGGTGAGGTCCTTGACGTCCGCGATGCCCTGCAGCTTCTTGCCCTGGACGAGGACCTTGATCCGCTCGATCACCTTCTCCGGGCCGACGCCGTACGGGAGCTCGGTGACGACGATCCCCTTGCGGCGCGGGGTGACGCTCTCGATCCGGGTGGTGGCCCGCATCCGGAAGGTGCCCCGGCCGGACTCGTAGGCGTCCCGGACGCCCTCCAGGCCGATGATGCGCCCGCCGGTGGGGAGGTCGGGACCGGGGATGAACCGCATCAGCGCGTCCAGGTCGGCGGTCGGGTGGGTGACCAGGTGGCGCAGGGCCTGGACCACCTCGACCAGGTTGTGCGGCGCCATGTTGGTGGCCATGCCGACCGCGATGCCGCTGGCGCCGTTGACCAATAGGTTCGGGATCGCCGCGGGCAGCACGGTCGGCTCGAGCTCGCGGCTGTCGTAGTTGGGCCGGAAGTCGACGGTGTCCTCGTCGATCGAGGTGGTCATCGGCAGCGCGGCCGCAGCCATCCGGCACTCGGTGTAGCGCATCGCGGCCGGGCCGGCGTCGGGGGAGCCGAAGTTGCCGTGCCCGTCGACCATCGGCAGCCGCATCGACCAGGGCTGCACCATCCGGACCAGGGCGTCGTAGATGGCGCCGTCGCCGTGCGGGTGCAGCCGTCCCATCACCTCGCCGACCACGCGGGCGGACTTGACGTGGCCGCGGTCGGGGCGCAGGCCCATGTCGGCCATCGTGTAGAGGATCCGTCGCTGCACCGGCTTCAGCCCGTCGCGCGCGTCGGGCAGCGCCCGGCTGTAGATGACCGAGTACGCGTACTCCAGGAAGCTGCTGCGCATCTCGTCGCCGACGTCGATGTCGACGATGTGCTCCTCGAAGTCGTCGGGCAGGGGAGTACGCGTGGAACGACGGGCCATGCGCGGATTCTCCCCCGGACCCGGCGCGACGGCGGCGGGGGCACGCCGCCCGCACCCCGCGGACGGGTAGATTCGGCGGCGTGGAGGCAGCGGGCACGTCAGGACGGACGTCGGGGCACACGACCGGGCGCACGTCGGGGGACCCCGACGGACACGTCAAGGCGGCCCGGGGGTACCCGCGCCACTGGGAGGCCGACGTCCTGCTGCGCGACGGCGGCACCGCGCACCTGCGGCCGATCTCGCTGGCCGACGAGCAGCTCCTCCTCGAGTTCTACGACACGCTCTCGGCGCAGTCGAAGTACTACCGCTTCTTCGCCGCGATGCCGACCCTGAACGACCGCGAGGTCAAGCGGTTCATCGACGTCGACCACCACGACCGCGTCGCGCTGGTGCTGACGGTGGCCGAGCGGATGATCGCGGTCGGCCAGTTCGAGCGCCTCCCCGGCGCGGGCGGCGCCGAGGGCGACCACGCCGAGGTCGCCTTCCTCGTGCAGGACCGCCAGCAGCACCGGGGCATCGGCCAGCTGCTGCTCGAGCACCTCGCCCAGATCGGCCGCGAGGTCGGCATCGCGAAGTTCGTCGCCGAGGTGCTCCCCGACAACGTCGGCATGCTGCAGGTCTTCCGCGACGCCGGCTACCAGGTGAAGGGCGGCTTCGAGGAAGGCGTCATGCACATGGAGTTCTCCATCGACGCCACCGAGACCTCGCTGGAGGTGATGAACGCCCGCGAGCACCGTGCGGAGACCGCCTCGGTGCAGCGCTTCTTCCACGCCCGCAGCGTCGCCGTGGTCGGAGCGTCGCGTCGCCAGGACACCATCGGCCGGCTGCTGGTGCGCAACCTCGTGCTCGGCGACTTCCAGGGCCGGGTGTACGTCGTGAACCCGGCGGCCGGGTCGGTCGCCGCGATGCCGGCGTACGCCACCGTCTCCGACATCCCCGACCCGGTCGACCTGGCGATCGTCGCGGTGCCGGCCGAGTCGGTGCCCGAGGTGGTGCTCGACTGCGCCAACAAGGGAGTCCACGGCATCGTGGTGGTCTCCTCCGGCTTCGCCGAGACCGGTGAGGCCGGACGCAGGCTGCAGCGGCAGCTGCTCCGGCTGACCCGCAGCTACGGCCTGCGGCTGATCGGCCCCAACGCGCTGGGCATCATCAACACCGCCGCGGACGTGGGCCTCAACGCGTCCCTCTCCCCGGTGATGCCTCCGCGCGGGCGGGCCGGGTTCTTCTGCCAGTCGGGCGCGCTGGGCATCGCGATCCTGGAGAACGTCGCCCGCCGCGGCCTGGGTCTGTCCACCTTCGTCTCGGCCGGCAACCGTGCCGACCTGTCGGGCAACGACCTGTTGCAGTACTGGGAGGAGGACGACAACACCGAGGTCGTCCTGCTCTACCTGGAGTCGATCGGCAACCCGCGGAAGTTCTCCCGGATCGCGCGGCGGGTCTCGCGCCGCAAGCCGGTCATCGCGGTGAAGTCGGGCCGCACCACCCAGGGCGTGCCGATGGGTCACACCGTGCGCACCACCGAGGTCGGGCAGGCGGCCGTGGACGCCATGTTCCGCCAGGCCGGGGTGATCCAGGTCGACACCCTCGACGAGATGTTCGACGTCGCCCAGCTCGTGGCCCACCAGCCGCTGCCGCGCGGCAACCGGGTCGCGATCGTCGGCAACTCCGACGCCCTCGCCCTGCTGGCCGCCGACGCGGCCGCGGCGGCGGGGCTGGACGTGCACGCCACCGGTGCGCTGGGGGCCGACGCGACCGCGGAGGACTTCGAGACCGCCCTGGACCGGGCCATCGACGACCCGGCGGTGGACGCGGTGCTCGCCGTCTTCATCCCCCCGGTGAACACCACCGGCACCCAGGTGGCCAACGTGCTCGCGGTGGTCGGCGAGCAGTCCGACAAGCCGGTGCTCTCCACGTTCCTCGCCGCCCAGGGCGTGCCCGAGCTGCTCCGGGTGCCCGACGTCGCGGGGTCCTCGGCGGGTCGCGGCTCGGTGCCGTCGTACCACTCGCCCGAGGCGGCTGTCCGCGCGCTGGCCCGGGCGGTGGAGTACGCCGCCTGGCTGGCCCGGCCCGAGGGCGCCACGGTGCCGGCCGACGACGTCGACGAGGCGCACGCCCGGCTCGTGGTCAACCGGGTGCTGGCCGAGAGCCCGTCGGGACGCACGCTGACCGACGAGGAGCTGCGCGGCGTGCTCGCGTCGTACGGCATCGGCACCTGGCGGCGGGTCCCGGTCGAGACCGAGGAGGAGGCGGTGGCGGCGGGTGCCGAGCTCGGGTGGGACGTCATCCTCAAGGCGACCGCGGAGCACCTGCGGCAGCGGCCCGACCTGGCACACGTGTGGCGCAACATCGACAACGAGGAGGAGATGCGCGACGCCTGGCAGACCCTCACGGCGTTGATCGAGTCGCGCGCCACGGCCGGCTTCGTGGTGCAGCGCAACGCCGCCGGGGGTGTGCCGGTGGCCATCCAGGGGATCGAGGACCCGCTCTTCGGGCCGGTCGTCTCCTACGGCGTCTCGGGCGCGATGACCGAGCTGCTCGGGGACCGGGCGTTCCGGATCCCGCCGATGCACGCGGTCGACGCCGCCGAGATGGTCCGGGAGATCAAGGCCGCCCAGCTGCTCTTCGGCTACCGCGGCAGCGAGCCGGTGGACACCGACGCGGTGGAGGACCTGCTGCTGCGGGTGGCCCAGCTCAAGAACGACCTGCCACAGGTGCGCGACCTGGACCTGTCCCTGGTCGTCGTCGGGCTCCAGGGCGCCACCGTGCTGACCGCGTCGGCCCGGGTCGAGCCGGCGGCCGACGCCCGATCGGACTGGTACGTGCGCCGGATGAGCTCGCTGGTGGGGGAGACGCTGCCCGGATGACCCGCTCCTCCGGCACCGGACCCGGGGGGCCGGCGACGGCGGCACGGCCGCGTGCGGTCCGGCTGGACCCCGCGGTGCGGCGGATCTTCGTCGGCGTCGCCTGCTCCGCGGTCGGCAACGGCCTGACGCTGCCGTTCCTCTACGTGTACCTCGCCGAGGTCAGGGGTCTGGCGACCTTGACCGTCGGGCTGCTCTTCGCCTGGAGCGGTGTCGTCGGGGTGGCGGTCTCGGCGGTGGCCGGCACCCTGGTGGACCGGCTCGGCCCGCGCCACGTGGTCGTGGGCGCGCTGGTCGTCGAGGCCGTCGGCACCGGGTTGCTGGCACTGGTCACCGGCCCGGGCTCGGCGCTGCTGGTCACCGCCGTCGTGGCCGCGGGCGGAGGGGCGCTCTGGCCGGCGACCACGTCGCTGCTGACCCGGCTGGTGCCCGAGTCCGGCCGGGAGCGGGTCTACGGCCTGCAGTTCGTGCTGCTCAACGCGGGCATCGGGGTCGGCGGCCTGCTCAGCGCCCTGCTGGTCGACGTCGACCACCCCGCGTCGTTCCAGCGGCTCTACGTGCTCGACGCGCTGACCTACCTGGCTTACGTCGCGATGGTGGCCACCCTCCCGCCCGGCACCGGCGACCTCCCGGAGCCGGCCGCTGCCGACGCGGGGGAGGAGCCCACGGTGGTGCTTCCCCGGGGGCTGGGCGGGTCCGCTCCCACCCCGTCCGGGTGGAGCGCGGTGCGCCAGGACCGCGTCCTGGTCCGGTTCGCCCTCACCGCCCTGCTGCTGGTGACCGCCGGCTACGCCCAGCTCGAGGCCGGCTTCACGGCGTACGCCGTCGAGGTCGCCGACGTGCCGCCGCGCGCCCTGGGGGTCGCCTTCGCGGTCAACACCGCGGCGATCGTGGCCGGCCAGCTCGTGGTGCTGCGGTGGGCCCGCGGCCGCCGCCGCAGCCGCCTGCTGGCGCTGGCGGCCGGGGTGTGGGCGGTCGCCTGGGCCGTGGTCGCGCTGGCCGCGGTGGTGCCCGGCGGGCTCGCCGTGCTCTGCGTGGTGACCGGCCTGGCCGTCTTCGGGATCGGTGAGACGCTGTGGGCGCCGATGGCCCCGGCCGTGGTCAACGCGCTCGCGCCCGAGGAGCTGCGCGGGCGCTACAACGCCGTGTTCAGCGGGACCTGGACGTTCGCCATGATCGTCGGCCCCGCCCTGGCCGGGCTCCTGGTCGGGTCCGGCCTGGCCTGGCTCTGGGTGCTGCTGACGGTCGGCGGCTGCGCGCTGGGCGCCCGGCTGATGCTGCGCCTGCGCGTCGTGCTCACCCCGGAGCAGGACGGGCTCCTCGACCTGCCTCACGACCGCGCACGGGAGGGGGCGGGGGGCGTGTCCCCCGGCGGTGGCGGCTGACCGGCAGCGAGCCCGGACCACGTGACAGACTGGCCGGCATGCCCGACGTGACCGACCGTTCCTCCGACCTGCGGACCGCCATCGAGGCCTCCGGTTACTACCCCGACGTGGTCGCCGACGCCGTGTTCGCCTCCGTCGCGGGGGAGCCCGTCGAGGCCCACCTGGTGCACCACGAGCCCACCATCGACGAGCGCGACGAGGTCCGCCGGCACGTGACGGTGCTCGTGCTCACCTCGACCCGGCTGATCCTCGCGCACACCGACGAGCACGCCCCCGACGAGGTCCTGCCCGCGCCGTACACCTCCTCCACGACCGAGGCGGTCATGCTGAGCGCGGTCCGGTCGGTCGTGGTGAGCCGGATGGTGGCCAACCCGGAGACCTACGTCGGCCGGGGTGTCCCCGCGCCCGGTGCCAACGAGGCGGTGCTCACCATCGGGTGGGGGGCGGTCAACCGGATCGACCTGGAGCCGGCCGGGTGCGCCGACCCGAGCTGCGAGGCGGACCACGGCTACACCGGCCTGGTCGCGCCCGACGACTTCTCGCTCCGGGTCAGTGCGGCCGCGGAGGGTCCGGAGGCGGTCGCCGATCTGCTCGACTTCGCCCGGGCACTGTCGGCCCGCACCTCGGGTCCCGCTCGTTGACGACTCCCACGCCCGGTGACGCGGCGGGGTTCGTCCAGCCCGCCTACCACGACCGGTCGCTGGCCGACGTGCTGCCGGCCGTCGCCCGGGCACTGGGGCACCCGCTCGACCCGGACGGCGCCGACGCTCCGGACCTGGGGCTGCCGGAGGCCCAGTCCTACGTGGTGTTCCTGGTCGACGGGCTGGGCTTCGAGCTGCTCCGCGACCACCCTGAGGACGCGCCGTTCCTGCACGCCCTGCTCGACGGCGCGACGCCCGCCACCGTCGGCGTGCCGTCGACCACGGCCACGAGCCTCACCTCGCTGGGCACCGGGCTGCCGCCCGGGGCGCACGGCGTCGTCGGCTACACCTCCCGGATCCCCGGCACCGAGACCCTGCTCAACGCGCTCATGTGGAGCAAGGACGTCGACCCGCACACCTGGCAGCCGCACCCCACCGTCTTCGCCCGGCTCGCCGCCGACGGCGTCACGACCACCACGGTGAACAAGCGCGAGTTCGCGTCCTCGGGGCTGACCGTGGCGAGCTCGCGGGGCGCCGAGTTCGTCGGGGCGGACAAGCTCGGCGAAAGGCTCGTCGCCGTCCAGGCCGCCAGCGCGGACCGGCCCTCGCTGACCTACATGTACGACGGCGACCTCGACTGGACCGGTCACCGCTACGGCGTCGCCTCGGCGCAGTGGGACGCGCAGCTGTCGATGATCGACCTGGCCGCCGAGCGGCTCCGGGAGACGCTCCCCGACTCGGTGCGCATCCTCGTGGTCGCCGACCACGGCATGGTCGACGCCCCGGACGCGAGCCGGATCGACGTCGACGCGCACCACGAGCTGCGCGACGGCGTGGCCCTGCTCGGGGGTGAGGCGCGGTTCCGGCACGTCTACTGCCGGGCGGGTGCGGTGCCCGACGTGCTGGCCCGCTGGCGGGGGCTGCTCGGCGACCGGGCGGAGGTGCTCACGCGCGACGAGGCGTTCGACCGGGGCTGGTTCGGCACCGGCAGCGCGGAGGTCCGTCCGCGGATCGGGGACGTGGTGGCGGCCTGCCGCGGCGACCACGCCCTGCTCAGCAGCGTCGACTTCCCCTACGAGACCCGGCTGGTCGGCATGCACGGCTCGCTGACCTCGGCCGAGATGCTGGTCCCGGTGCTGCTCACCTGACCGCGGCGTCTGGCGTCAGCGCTCGGCGGGCAGGGTGACCGTGAAGGTGCTGCCCTCGCCCAGGGTCGAGGTGGCGCCGACGGTGCCGCCGTGGCGGCGCACGATCTCCTGCACGATCGTCAGCCCGAGCCCGGACCCCGGTCGTGACCGTGCCCGGGCGTCCTCGGAGCGGAAGAACTCGGTGAAGATCGCGGGCAGGTCGCCCGGTGCGATGCCGATGCCCTCGTCGGCGACCTGCAGCCGGACCCGGTCGTGGCCGCCGGCGTGCTCGCCGGCGGGGTCGTCACCGTGGTCGCCGGCGTGGTCGTGGTCGTGGTCGTGGTCCAGGGTGACGGTGACCCTGCCCCCGTCGGGGGAGTACTTCACGGCGTTGCCGAGGAGGTTCTGCACCAGGCGGTCGACCATGGTGGCGTCGCCGCGGACCAGCAGCGGTGCCGACCGGGCTTCGACGTGGAGGTCGACGCCGTTCTCCGCGGCGGCCAGCCGCAGCAGGTCGATGACCTCCTCGACGACGGCGACCAGGTCGACCGGCTTCTCGTCGAGCGGCACGTCGGGGTCGCTGATCTTCGAGAGCACGATGAGGTCGTCGACCAGGTTGTCGATCCGCTCGGCGGCACGCTGGATGGCGTCCAGGGAGCGCTGCGCCTGCGCCGGGATGCCGGGCACCTCCAGCAGCAGCTCGGCGTGCCCCACGATCGCGGTCAGCGGGGTGCGCACCTCGTGGGAGACCGTGGTGAGCAGGTTGTTCTTGTAGTGGTCGAGCGCCTGGAGCTCGGCGACCAGCCGGTGCTCCTTGTCGAACAGGCGCGCGTTGAGCACCGCGCCGCCGAGGTCGTGCCCGATGTCGAGCGCGGCGGCCGCCTCCACGTCGCTCCACTCGGTGCTGGACTCGTCGCGAGCCAGGAGCAGCACGCCCAGGCACTCCTGGGCGGCGCCGAGCGGCACCACCATGGTGGAGGCCACCCAGGTGTTGGCGAGGAACTTGAGGATGCGGTCGCGGTGCTCGGCGGGCACCGCGCCGGGCGTGGAGCGGCGCTCGGAGACCACGGCGACCCGCTGCTGCGCCCAGCTGCGGCGGGCGATGCCCTCGGCCACCTCCAGCACGACGGAGGGCACCTGGGAGGGCTGCGAGCGGTGGGTCAGCACGGTGATGAGCTGCCGGTCGCGGTCGCCTCCGTCCGCCGGGCGGTCGTCGAAGAGGTGGACGTAGAAGCCCTGCACCCGCAGACCGGTCAGGATCGCCTCCTGGCACTCGCTGAGGATCTCGGCCAGCGAGAGCCGCGCGCTGGCCGCGCGGACGACCGCCCGGGTGGCGGTGGCGAGCCGGGCCTTCTCCTGCAGGGCCTCGCGCTCCAGGGCGGCGACCAGGGCCCGGCTGGCCTGGGCGGCGTACAGCTCGAGCTGGGCGCGCGTCTCCGGTCCCGGGCGCTGCCCGTCCGCGGGCAGGTCCACCGACAGCAGTCCACGCATCGTGCCGTCGGGGCCGTTGAGGGGGGCCACCAGCAGGTCCAGCGGGTGCCAGGCGTTGGGGTCGTCGGGGTCCGGCTCGAAGTCGGGGATCCAGCCCAGCTCCACGTCCTGGGGCAGCCGGGTGTGCGGGACGAACCGCAGCGCTCCCCAGTGGTCGGCGACGGCCAGCTCGGCGTCGATCTCCGAGCGGGGGCTGAACGAGCCCATCAGCTGGTCGCGGGCGCCCTCGTCGCCGGCGACGGCGACCACCTCGAGCTCGTTGCTGTCGCGGACCACGCTGACCGCGGCGACGCCGAAGCCGAGCACGTCGGTGACGCCCTCGGCGATCGCCTGCAGCACCTCGTGCTGGGTCGGTGGGGCGAAGGCGCTCTGCAGCAGTCGCTCGACCCGTCGCCGCGTCCTCGCCGCGCGGTCCTCCATGCCTCCCCCTCGCACCCGGCTCCTTCGTCCGGTGCCTCGCCCGCTCCGACCCGTGGGGGCCGACCGCACGATCGTAGACGTCACCCTCCTCCGGACAGTACCCCCAAAAGCCGTGGTCATCCCGGTCTGTCACAGTCTGGTGTGGTCCGGCCACGCGGCCACTGTCCAGGGGCGACGGGCCAGGTGGGAGAATCTGCCTCCGTGGCCGAACTGCACTACTTCACCGGGACGATGGACTCCGGCAAGTCGACCCTCGCGCTCCAGACGAACCACAACCACGCCGCGCGCGGACGGGTCGGCCGGATCTTCACCAGCCACGACCGGGCTGGGGAGGCCAAGGTGTCCTCGCGGCTGGGCCTGGTGCACGACGCCCGTGAGGTGGGCCCCGACCTCGACTTCTGGCTGCATGTCGTCGGCGCGCTGACCCACGGGGCCCGGGTCGACTACCTGATCTGCGACGAGGCCCAGTTCTACACCGAGGACCAGGTCGACCAGCTCGCCCGGATCGTCGACGAGCTGCAGATCGACGTCTTCTGCTTCGGGATCCTGACCGACTTCCGCACGCGGCTGTTCCCGGGCTCGGCGCGGCTCGTCGAGCTCGCCGACCGGATGCACGTGCTCCAGGTCGAGGCGCTGTGCTGGTGCGGCAAGCGCGCCACCCACAACGCGCGCACCGAGAACGGCGAGATGGTCACCGAGGGCGACGTGATCGTGGTCGGCGACGTCGAGCAGGCGGACGGGCCGGTCCCCGAGGTCGGGTACGAGGTCCTGTGCCGGCAGCACCACCGCCGCCGGCTCACCGCGTCCAGGGCGAGGGCGGTGTCGATGATCGGCGAGCCGCTCCCGTTCGCGTGAGGGCGTCCTGATGGCCAAGCACGTGGACGAAGGCGGACGCGCCCGCACCCGGGGGATCCGCCGCGCCGTGCTCGCCGGGACCGTCGCCGGGGTCCTCGTGCTCGCCGTCCTCGTGGTGCTGGCGGTGGTGGCCGACCGCGGGCGGCCCGCGGCCCGGGCCGACGACCCCTTCTCGCAGCCGCCGGGCGACGTGGAGCTCGTCCCGGCGGCACGGCTCTCGGGACCCACCGGACCGGTCTCGTCGGCCGCCCCGGTCGCCGTCATCCCCGCGGTGCTGGCCGAGCTCGCACCGCACGCGCCCCCGGCCCGGGTGCTCCGGGAGGTCGGGGCGGCCGAGCGCCGGGTGCGCGGTGGCCTGCAGCGCTCCGGGAACAAGCCCCGTGCTGGTGACCGCACCCGGAGCACCGACACGACCACGTCGGCGTCGGCGTCGGGGGCGTCCGCCGGCGCCGCCCTGGTCGCCCTGGCGCGGGGGGCCGCCTCGAGCCGGCACGTCACCGCCCGGTCGGGCCGGGCGAAGGTGACCCTGGCGGCCGGGACGACCGTCTCCCGAGGCCGCACGACCGCCGTGACGGTGGTGCGGTCGCAGGTCGGTCCTGACGGCCCGGCCGCACGTTCGCTGGAGACGCTGACCGGCGCGACCTGTCCGGACCCGACCGGCCGGCTCACCCTCCAGGTGGAGCAGAGCATCTCCGCCCGCTCCGCGTCCGGCGGCTCGGTCGCCCGGACCGTGCGGGCCGTCCTGGACGTCCGGACCACGGCCACGGCGGGGCTGGACGCCGCCGTGGCCAGGGTCGCGGTCCAGCCGGGGGTGGCCTCCGGCGGTGGCAGCACGGGCACCACCGCCGGCTCCGGCGACACGGGTGGCAGCGGCCCCACCGGCGACACGGGTGGCAGCGGCCCCACCGGCGACACGGGTGGCAGCGGCCCCACGGGAGACGCGAGCGGCGCCAGTGCCACCGGAGACGCGCGCCGCACCGGCGGCGCGGTGACCGAGGTGAGCGGCAGCGTCGTCCTCGACGGCACCACCGCCCTCGGACCGGTGACCGGGGCCGAGGCCCTCGACGGGGACGGTGCCGAGGCCGACGCGCTCCGGGCCGGGCTCGCCGCGGCGCGCGGGCTGGCGGCCGGCGCCCTCGCCGAGGCCCAGCGGGGGTGGCGCAACGGCTCCTGCGTGACCGTGGCCGCCGACGCCCCTGCGGTGGTCGCCACCGGCTCCGGCGCTCGGGTGCAGGTGACCGCCCGGACCCCCGACGGAGCCACCGTGAAGGGCCGCTTCAGTGCCGTCCTGCGCGGGCCGGGCTCCCTCCGGGACGGGGCCGCCGACCGCCGGCCCGCCCGCTCCCGGACCTTCACGCTGACCGCCGCCCGACAACGCGGCGCGGTGTCCCGGTTGCTCGTCACGGTCGTGTCGGTCCAGGGACGCGCCACCGTCGCCGTCGACGTCGCCACCACCCCGAAGGACCTCCGCGTCGACGCGGCGTACCTCGGGGGGCGGGTGACGGGCGTGCGCTGCCGGGGACCGGTGGGGCCGTGGACCTTGACCCTCACCTCGGCCGGGGGTGCCGAGGCGGGCGAGGTCGGCTTCCGGCTCGGCGAGGACCTCACCGGTGTGATGCGCGGCTCGCGCCGCTTCCCGACCTCGGCGGGCACCATCACCGTCGCCGAGCGGGGGACGGTCCGCTACCTGCCGGGAAGCTCGACCCTGCTCGTCCAGCGGCTCGAGGGCGACACCCTCCGGTTGCCCGTGTCGCAGGGCGCTTTCTGCCCCGACCGCTGACCCGGCCCGACCGACCCCGATCGACCCCGATCGACCCCGACCGACCCCGACCGACCCGAGGAGCACGATGCCCGCGCTGATCAGCCCCGAGGACCTCCTGCGCCGCCTGGCCGCCGACCGCGCCGCCGACTCCACCGCCGCCCCGGCCGGCGTCACCCTGCTCGACGTCCGCTGGCGGCTCGGCGCCGACGACGGCCGCGAGCAGTACAGGTCCGGCCACCTTCCCGGCGCGGCGTACGTCGACCTCGAGACCGAGCTGGCCCGGCCGCCGCACGACCCGGCCGGCGGCGGGGGCCGGCACCCGCTGCCCGACCCCGCGGTGTTCGGGGCGGCCATGCGGCGCTGCGGCGTCCGCGCGGACCGGCCGGTCGTGGTGTACGACGACGTGGCCGGGCGCTCGGCGGCCCGCGCCTGGTGGCTGCTGCGCCACCACGGCCATCCCGACGTGCGGCTGCTCGACGGGGGCTGGTCGGTCTGGCAGCGGCTCGGCGGACCGGTGGAGGCGGGCGACGTGCACCCGCAGCCGGGTGACTGGGTGCCGGGCCCCGGCGTGTTGACGGTGCTCGACGCCGACGGCGCGGCCGCGGTGGCCCGCGACGGTGTCCTGGTCGACGCCCGGGCCCCGGAGCGCTTCCGCGGCGACGTCGAGCCCGTCGACCCGGTGGCCGGCCACGTGCCCGGTGCCCACAACGTGCCGACGGACGCCAACGTGGTCGGCGAGGGCGAGCGCGCGGGCCGCTTCCACGAGCCCGCCGTGCTGCGCCGCACCTACGCGGCCGCCGTGGCGGCGGCGGAGCGGGGTGCCCCGGTCGCGGCCTCCTGCGGGTCCGGGGTGACCGCGGCCCACGACCTCGTCGCCCTGGCCGAGCTCGGCCTCGACGCGGGGCTCTACGCGGGATCGTGGAGCGGGTGGGTCAGCGACCCGACGCGACCGGTCGCGACGGGCTGAGCGCACTGCCGAGCTCCGCGAGGAGGACCGCCTCCTGCTCGGCGCGCCGCTCCACCGCGGCCCGGTGGTCGGCCTCGTCGGCGGCCTCCTCGGCCAGGGCCGCCTGCTCGGCCCGCAGACGTGGCAGCAGGACCTCGAAGAGCGCGGCGGCCCCGTCGACCCGCAGCAGACCGGCCTCCACCCCGGTCCAGCCGGCCTCGGCCGCGCCGTCGTAGACGACCTCCGCCCCGGGCACGGCTCCGGGGACCAGGCTGGTGCGGTACGCGGCCCCCGCGGTGCGGTGCGACTCGCAGTCGCACTCGGACCGCAGGATGACCGCGGCTAGGTCCGCCGGGTCGTAGGAGCGCAGCGTGACCCGGGTGCCGCGGGCACGCAGGTGCAGCAGCTCGGCACGCCCGACCGCACGCCCGACGGGCGCTCGGACCCAGGCGTCGACCGGGACGGCCCGGCTGGTCGGGAGGAGCTGCAGGCCGCGGGCGCCGAGCACGCGGCCCCAGGCGGCGAGGTCGGCGGCGAGGCCGGCGGACGGTACGCCGGCCGGAACGGCCGGGAGGGGGAGCGAGCTGGTCATGGCAGGAGTCCTGGGATCGTCGAGGTTGCTGTCGGGGCGGTCTCGGCGCGGGTCCTGCGGTCGGAGGAGGTCAGGACCGCGGACGCACGACGCCGCACCAGCCGGGGGCTGGTGTCAGCGACAGCAACAACACAGGAGAGCCATGAGGCCATCAGGGTACCCCAGGGCCGGCCCGACCGCAGCACGCCGGCTCCACGCGCAGCGGGTCGGGCCCGGGGTCACCCCAGACTCACCCCAGACTCACCAGTGGACGCCCTTGGTCAGCCGGGCCAGCACGAGCTGCTGCTGGCTGGTCGGCTCCGGCTCGACCGTCCGGGTCGTGCCGGTCGCCTCGCCGCGGGCGGCGGCCGAGTCCGGGAAGACCCGGTAGGCCAGGTGCAGCAGCCGGAACGCCTGTCGCGGCGCCAGCGTGTGCGCCAGCTCCCCGACGGTGCCCAGGGTGGTGTTGATCTCGAACGGCTTGTCGACCAGCGCGCGCACGACCATGTCGGCGGCCTGCGCCGGCGAGATCGTGGGGAACTTGTCGTAGATCTTGGTGGGCGCGATCATCGGCGTCTTCACCAGCGGCATGTGGATGTTGGTGAAGCTGATGCCGTCGCCGACGACCTCCGAGCTCACCACGTTGCTCCACGCGTCCAGGGCCGCCTTGGAGGCGACGTAGGCGCTGAACCGCGGCGGGTTGGTCTGCACCCCGATCGAGCTGATGTTGACCACGTGACCGCCGTGCTGCTCGCGCATCGCCGGCAGCAGCCCCATCACGAGCCGGATCGCCCCGAAGTAGTTGAGCTGCATCGTGCGCTCGAAGTCGTGGAACCGGTCGCCGCTGAGCTTGATCGAGCGGCGGATCGAACGGCCGGCGTTGTTCACCAGGAAGTCGACCGAGTCGAGCTCGGTGGACAGCCGCTGGGCCAGGGCGTCGATCGCCTCGAGGTCGGAGAGGTCGCACGGGAAGACGTACGCCGTCCCGCCCTTGGCCTCGATCGCCGCCTTGGTCTCCTCCAGCTTGTCCTTGCCGCGGGCCACCAGGACGGGGATGCCGCCGGCCTGCGCGACCTTGAACGCGGTGACCTGCCCGATGCCCGAGGAGGCGCCGGTGATGACGACGGTCTTCCCCTTCAGCGCCGCGACCGTCTTGCGGTCCCGGGCGAGGGTGTCGTCGAGCTGCTCCTCCCAGAAGTTCCACAGCCGCGTCGCGTACGACTCCAGGGTCGGCACGCCGATGCCGGAGCCCGACAGCGCCTGCTCGGTCACCCGGGCGCCGTACCGGGTCGGCAGGCCGGCGTGCTCGAGCACCTCCGGCGGGATGCCGAGCCGTCCGATGGTCTCGCGCAGGGCCATCTGGGCGGCGCCGGTCCGTAGCGCTCCCTTGAACAGGGCGCCGGGGCGCACCGCGCGGGGGAGGAGGCCGGTGGGCACCAGGCCGGTGACGCTGCGGTCGATCGGGGTCGCGAACTGCGGTGCCTTCGCGGCCTCGGCGAAGGTGTTGATGACGTCGACGGTCCGCTGCGGCTCCGGGTTGACCAGGTGGAACGCCTCGCCGTTGCGGTCGGGCAGGTGGGCCAGGTGGTCCATCGCCTTGGCGACGTAGTCGACCGGCACCACGTTGGTGTCGCCGAGGTCGACCCCGACCATCGGCGTCCACGCGGGCAGGTGGTCGCGGAGCAGCTTGAGCAGCGGGAAGAAGTAGTACGGCCCGTCGACCTTGTCCATCGCGCCGGTCTCGGAGTGGCCGATCACCATCGACGGCCGGTAGACCCGCCACGGGACGGCGGACTCCTCGCGGACGATCTTCTCCGACTCGTACTTGGTGCGGTGGTACGGCGAGGGCAGGCCCTGGCCGACGTCGAACATCGTCTCGTCCCAGAAGCCCTTGTAGTCGCCCGAGGCGGCGATCGAGGAGACCTGGTGGAACACCCCGGCGTCGAGGTCGGCGGCCAGCTCGATCGCGTTGCGGGTGCCGCCGACGTTGAGCGTCTCGTTCTGCTCGTCCGTCGCGGTCATGTCGTAGATGGCGGCGAGGTGGAAGAAGTGGTCGATGCGGCCCTGGTGCTGCTCGACCCAGGCACGGTCGACGCCCAGCGCGGCCTCCTCCAGCGACCCGGTGACCATCGTGACCCGTCCCGGGTGGCCCCACTGCTGGACGAGGCGCTCCATCCGTCCGGTCGAGCCGGGTCGGACGAGGACGAAGACGTCGCCCTCGCGGTTGTCGAGCAGCTCCTGGACGAGGTAGCGACCGATGAAGCCGGTGGCTCCGGTCACGAAGTAGGCCATGGGGTCCTCACGGTGGTGACGGGTGTCGGTTGCCGGATCACCGCAGCCTAGACGCAGGGCCAGGGTCCGCGGGAGGGCAGGCCGCCGATATTACCCGTCGGTAACCAGTGCCGTCGAACCGAGCGCTGTCACGTCCGTCACGCCGGCCCCACCGGCGCCGTCAGGGCCGGGAGTCAGTCGTTCTTGGACGACCCGAACATGATCTCGTCCCAGCTCGGCACCGAGGCGCGGCCACGGCTCTTGGTCGGCTTGCGAGCCGGCTTCGCGGGGGTCGGCTCGGGCGTCTGCTCGTCCTCCGCCTGCCGCGCGGCCGGCTCGTCGTCGGGGTGGTCGGTCGGCTCGTCGACCCGGCTGACCGGCTCGGCCGGTGTCGGGGCGACCGGCGGCTCGACCCGGGCGGCGGGTACCTGGGCGGCCGGGCTCGGGGTGGGCTCGGCGGGGGCCGGACGGGGCTGGAGACGCTCGGTGGCCTGGGTGACCATCCAGTCGGCGTCGCCGGACTCGACCATCCCGGGCACCGGCGGGACGGCGCGGAAGGCGGCCGCCGCCTCGGTCAGGTCCTCGGTCAGGGAGTCGTCGCCGGTGGGCTCGTGGGCCGGCACCTCGTGCCGGGCGGCCGGGCGGGTGCCGGGACGCTCGACCGGCCGGGACGGGGTCGCCCCCGAGGTGGGCGACGACGGCGAGACCGGGGCCGGCAGGTCGAAGTCGAGAGCGAGCTCGGGCTCCTCGTCGGGCACCCGGGACAGCGGACGGCTCGGCCGCGCGGGCGCAGCGGCCGCCGCGGGGGTCGGCTCGGGCGCAGGCTCGGACGCAGGCTCGGGAGCGACCGAGGCCGGCGAGACGGGCGGCTCGCTGACCAGCGCGATGGCGTCGTCGCCGAGCGCGTCGGAGTCGCTCGCGTCGGCCACCAGGTCGACCAGGTCGACCGCCGGGGTCGGAGCCGGAGGCCCGGACGGGGCCGCTACAGCCGCCGACGTACCCGGGTGACGCTCGCCGACCAGGGCGCGGGACTCGTCGTCCTCGGCGACCACGTAGCGTCCCTGCACGTCGTACACGAAGGTGGCACGGTGGGCGGCGCCGCCGAGCCGGAAGTCGGCCACCAGGGTCCAGCGGCCGTCCTCGCGACGCCACGCGTCCCACTCGACGGTCTCCGGGTCGACGTCGCGGGTGCGGAGGTGGTCGCCCACCGCGGCACCGAGGTGGCCGATCGGGCTGCTGCCCACCCGGCGACGCACGGAGGCCTTCTGGGCCTGGTCGGCGATGTGGGCCCGCTCCGCCATCACCGGTCCCGCGAAGCCCATGATCTTCTCGACCGTGGTCTGGGCCGCCGCGGCGACCGCTTCGGGGCTCTCGCCGGCCCGGATCCTCGTCTGGATGTCACGGGGGCGAAGGACGCTGTCCATCTCTGTCTCCCACTCCGGCGGGTGTGTCGCGTGTCGGTCGTCGGGCCGGTGCTCGGGCTGGCACTCGGGTCGGAGCCGAGCCTACTTCAGCCCAGCACCCGGTCCAGGTAGGCGTTGCGGAAGGCGCGCCCCGGATCGGTCCGGTCCCGGACCGCGAGGAACCGCTCCCACTCCGGGTACGACGGAGCGAGGTCGGCCGCGGTCCGGGTGTGCAGCTTGCCCCAGTGCGGACGGCCGCCGTGGTCGCGCAGCAGGTCCTCCACGGCCGAGAAGTACGGCCGGTGGTCCACGTCGCGCCCGACGTGGAAGGCCAGGTAGACCGAGGCCCGTCCGTACGTCGTGGACAGCCAGGCCTCGTCGGCGGGGGTGGCCCGGACCTCGACCGGGAAGGCGATGTCCCAGCCGGGCTCGCCCCGGCGCGACTCGACCAGGTCGCGGACCTCGTCGAGCGCCTGCATGCCGACCTCGCGGGGCAGGGCGTACTCCATCTCGCGGAAGACGACCCGGCGCGGCGCGGTGAACACCCGGTGCGAGACGTCGCTGTAGGTCCGGGCGCTCAGCGCGCGCGAGGTCACCGCGTTGACCCGCCGGGTGATCGCGGGGAACCGGGTGCAGGCCGCGCTGACGGCTCCGAAGAGCGTGTTGGACAGGAACTCGTCCTCCCACCAGCCCTGCACCGCCGACAGTGGCTCCGGCTCGTCGAGCGTGCGGTCGTTGAGCTTGACCATGCAGCGGTCGGTGTGGGGGAACCAGTAGGCGTCGACGTGGTGGTGGTCGGCCACCAGCGTGTCGTGCTGCTCGAGCAGGTCCTCGAGCCGCATCGGCTGCTCGGTCGCCTGCAGCGTGAAGGCGGGGACGACGCGGAAGGTGAGCGAGGTGAGCACCCCGACCGCACCCAGCCCGACGCGGGCCGCCTGGAACAGGTCGGGGTCCTCGGTCCGGCTGGCCCGGAGCAGCTCGCCCTCGCCGGTGGCCAGCTCGAGCGCCTCGAGCTGGCCGGACAGCGAGGCGGTCACCCCGCCGGTGCCGTGAGTGCCGGTGGAGACCGCGCCGGCGATGGTCTGCCGGTCGATGTCGCCCATGTTGTGCAGGGCGAGACCGAGGTCGGCGAGCCGGGCGTTGAGCACGTGCAGCGGCGTCCCGGCCAGCGCGGTCACGGTGAGGGCGTCGCGGTCCACCGCGACGATGCCCGAGAGGGCGGACGGGTCCAGGAGGAGCCCGTCGGTCACCGCGATGTCGGTGAAGGAGTGGCCGCTGCCGGGCATCTTCACGCTCAGGCCGTTGCGGCGGGCCACGAGCACGGCCTCGGCCACCGCCTCCGGCGTCGCCGGGGTGACGACCTGGGCCGGGTGCCCGGTCGCGGTGCCGGCCCAGTTGGTCCACCGTGACCGGCTGGACCGGGGGCCCGTCGACGACGGGGCGTCTGTCGTGCGCTGGCTCATCTCGGACTCCCTCCCACCGGCTCGCGCGGCCGCGAGCCCCGTCGAGGAATCTAGCCCCGGGCCGGTGCGGGCCGGCGCTGGGCGCGCAGCACCAGGCCGGCGGCGGCCCCGGTCAGCGCCGCGGTGGCCGGCACCCAGAACGACGGCGAGGCGCCGTGCGCGTCGACGACCACCCCGACCAGCGCGGCGCCGGGGGCGACGCCCGCGACCAGGGCGGTCGAGAACGCGGCCAGGCCCTCGTTGAGCCGGGTGGCCGGGCAGAGCTCCTCGATCAGGGAGGTGACCGCGATCATGGTCGGCGCGATCGCGAACCCGGCCAGGAACATCAGCACCCCCAGCACCGGCAGCGACCCGACGAACGGCAGCGGCAGCATCAGCACGGCCAGGGACAGCACGCCGGCCAGGTAGCGGTCGGCGGCCGAGCGCCGGAAGGTGATGCTGCCGGCCACCACGCCGGCGAGCAGGCTGCCGAGAGCCCAGACCGCCAGGACGGCCCCGGAGGCGGACCGGTGTCCCGCCTCGTCGGCGAACGCCACCACGGCGACCTCGCAGCCGCCGAACATCACGCCGAGCAGCAGGCCGGTCAGGGCGAGCGGCGCCAGCGCCGCCCACGGCATCGCCGCCGACGGCGGGCGCGACGCGGAGCTCTCCGAGCGGTGCACCGGCGGCTCGGTGCGGCGCTGCGCGGCGAACCACCACGTGCCGGCCAGCGCGCAGGTGGCGGCGGTGAGCAGGCCGGCCACCGGGTGCACCGCGGAGACCAGCACGGTGACCAGGGTGGGTCCGACGATGAACACGACCTCGTCGTTGACCGACTCCAGTGCGAACGCCGTGTCGAGCTGGGTGCGGTCGGTGACCACGTGCGACCAGCGGGCCCGGACGGCGCCGCCCACGTTGGGGAAGGCCAGCCCGGCCACGGCCGCACACAGGTGCGGGACCGGGGCCGGGACGTCGCGCTGGACCACCAGGACGAGCAGGCCCAGGCCGAGCGCCGAGACCGTCGCCGCGGGCGCGAGCACCCGGGACTGGCCGTAGCGGTCGACCATCCGGGCCAGCGGCAGCGCGAAGACCGCGTTGGCGGCGATGTAGGCCGCGGAGATCCCGCCCGCGCTGGCGTAGGAGCCGGTCCGGTCCGAGACCAGCAGCACGATCCCCAGCCCGGCCATCGACAGCGGCAGCCGCGCCACGACACCCGCGGCGCTGAACGCCAGGGCGCCGGGGAGGCCGAGCACGGCACGGTAGGGGGAGAGCACCGCGCCACTCTAGGGAGCCGGTGAACACCCGCTCCCTAGGATGACGCCCATGGACCTGCTCAGTGCCGCGGACGCCGCGCCGTACGACGCCCTGCTGGTGGTCTCCTTCGGTGGTCCGGAGCGCCCCGAGGACGTGGTGCCGTTCCTGGAGAACGTGACCCGGGGGCGGGGGATCCCGAAGGAGCGGCTCGAGGAGGTCGGGCAGCACTACTTCCTGTTCGGGGGGCGCAGCCCGATCAACGACCTGAACCGGGAGTTCGTCGCGGCCATCGAGGAGGATCTCAAGGGCAACGGGGTCGACCTCCCCGTCTACTGGGGCAACCGGAACTGGGACCCCTACCTCGCCGACACGCTGCGGCTGATGCGCGAGGACGGAGTGCGGCGCGCGATCTGCCTCTTCACCAGCGCCTACGCCAGCTACTCGGGCTGCCGGCAGTACCGGGAGAACCTGGCCGAGGCGGTCGCCGAGGTCGGCGAGGGCGCCCCCGTGCTCGACAAGCTGCGGCACTACTTCAACCACCCCGGCTTCACCGAGCCGATGGTCGACGCGACCCTGGCGGCGCTGGCCGAGCTGCCCGCGGCGACCCGCAACGACGCCCGGCTGCTCTTCGTGACCCACTCGATCCCGGAGTCGATGGACGAGGCCAGCGGCCGGAGCCCGCTCGGGCCCTACCCCGACGGCCACGCCTACGTCCGGCAGCACGAGGCGGTCGCGGCCGAGGTCGCCGAGCGGGTCCGGCAGCAGACCGGGCACCGGTTCGCCTCCGAGCTGGTCTACTGCTCCCGCTCCGGCGCCCCGCACATCCCGTGGACCGAGCCGGACGTGGGCGACCGCATCGAGGAGCTGGCCACCGAGGGGGTCCCGTCGGTGGTCGTGGTGCCGATCGGCTTCGTCTCCGACCACATGGAGGTCGTCTACGACCTCGACACCGAGGCTCGGGCCGCCGCCGAGAAGGCCGGGATCGGGTTCGTGCGGGCCGCGACCGCCGGGGTCGACCCGCGCTTTGTGTCCATGGTGCGCGAGCTGGTGCTGGAGCGCGCCGCGAGCGAGCGGGCCGGCACCGAGGACGCACCGGGGGAGCCGGGCGAGCAGAGCACGGTCGAGAGGCCCGCTGTGGGCTCGCTGCCGCCCTCGTGGGACTCCTGTCCGCTCGGGTGCTGCGCCAACGCGCGCGGGCCGCGGCCGGCCCTGTGCGGCGCCGACTGAGGGCGCACGAGGGCAGCCGACCGGGCGCGACGACGAGGGGGACCGATGGGTGAGGCGCAGGCCGGGACGTCAGGCCGAGCGAGGGGAGACGCGGTGGACGACGAGCTGGCCGCCGCGCTGCGCGCGGTCGCCGAGACCGTCGCCGTCGAGGCCGCGGACCTGGTCCGGGAGCGACGCCGTACGGCGGGCGCCGCGGTGGCCGACAGCAAGAGCAGCGACACCGACGTCGTCACCGCCGTGGACCGCGAGTCCGAGGCGTTCCTGCGGCGTCGGCTGGCCGAGCTGCGGCCCGACGACGGGTTCCTCGGGGAGGAGGGCGGGGCCGGCGCCTCGACGACCGGGATCACCTGGGTGGTCGACCCGATCGACGGGACGGTCAACTTCCTCTACGGGATCGGGCACTACGCCGTCTGCGTCGCCGCGGTGCTGGGCGTCGGGTCGGAGGCGGGGTCGGAGGAGACGGTGGCCGCGGCCGTCGTCGACGTCGTCAACGGCGAGGTCTTCACCGCCCACCGCGGCGGCGGTGCCACCTGCGACGGCCGACCCCTGGTGGTCCGCGAGGAGCCGCGGCTCGAGCACCGCCTGGTGCTGACCGGGTTCCAGTACCAGCCGCGGATCCGGGCGTTGCAGGGGCCGGCGGTCGCGCGGATGATCACCCGGGTGCGCGACATCCGCCGCAACGGGTCGGCCGCGCTCGAGCTGTGTGCCGTCGCCGCCGGACGCGCGGACGCCTACGTCGAGGAGGGGCTGCACCTGTGGGACCGGGCCGCCGCCGGCCTGGTCGCCACCGAGGCGGGGGCCGGGCTGGGCGTGTTCCGCGGGGCCGGCGGGATGGACTGCGTGGTCTGCGCACCGGCCTCGAGCTACCCCGAGATGCTCGCCCTGGCGGCCGACTGCGGCTTCCTGGATCCGGCCGAGGTCGAGCGCCTGGCGACCCCGGGGGTTACGCCTGCGCACCCCGGGGAACACGACGGGGGGCTCGCGCGTTGACGTGGTGCCTGAGACAACCAGGTCCCGTTTCTCGCATTCGGGGCGCGATTGGTGCACAATCCGCCTCGCACCCTCTGGAACGTGCAAAACCCCACGACTGACCCTCAGGGGCAGGGAGAGAGTTCATGGCAACTGACTACGACGCACCCCGCAAGACCGAGGACGAGTCCAGCGAGGAGAGCATCGAGGAGCTCAAGGCTCGGCGCCACGACAAGAACTCCGGCAAGGTCGACGAGGACGAGGCCGAAGCGGCCGAGTCCTTCGAGCTTCCCGGCGCCGACCTCTCGCACGAGGAGCTCGCCGTCGAGGTCCGTCCTCGCCAGGACGACGAGTTCACCTGCATGAACTGCTTCCTCGTGCATCACCGCAGCCAGCTCGCGGACCCCAAGAAGATGATCTGCCGCGACTGCATCTGAGCAGCATCGGAGCAGCATCTGGGCAGATGGACAGGTCCGGACGACGGACGCACAGCAGACAGCAGAGGGGCCGACCCACCCGGGTCGGCCCCTCCGTCGTTCGTCGGTGCGGCCGCGCCTGCGCGGCGCGCTCGGCGGTGACTAGCCCGCCAGCACCTTCTGGGCCCGGTTCCGCTCCCGCTCGCCCTTGGCCAGCCGCCGCGAGATGAGGATCTGGGCGATGCCCACCGCCGCTCCCGACATGACCCCCCACAGGACGGCCTCACCCAGGGTGTTGTCCGGGTCGGTCGGGTCACCCGGCGGCTTCCGGCCGGCCCCGACCTTCCAGGTCGCGCTGGCGGCCTTCCGGGCCACGGCGGCGGCCGCGAGACCGGTCATCAGGGCGAGACGGCCCTGGTTGTTTCCGGACATCGGCGTTTCTCCTCCTCGAGATCGGACCCGGTCGTGACCGGGTGCGCTGGTCAGTCTGCCGGATGGGTGGCCGCGTGGCGCTCGATGGCCGCGGTCAGCGTCGCGGCCAGGGTGCGCGGGTGCCGCGTCGCGACCAGCCAGTACGGCGTGGGGTCGGCCGGGTCGGTGAGGCGGACCTGGACGGCCCGGGGCAGGTAGGGGCGCAGCAGCAGGTAGGCCCGGGCGTCCGCGTCCACCCCCCGCAGCCGGCGGGCCGCCTCCAGGTCAAGGGCGGTCGGCTCGGCCAGGAACCCGACCGGGATCCGGGCCCGGCCTGCGGTCAGCTCGCCGTCGAGGACGCTGACCCGGGCGCCGCCGTACATCACGAAGAAGGTGGCGGTGATCGCGACCAGCACGCCGGTGGCGGCGTACGCGTAGCCGACCGGGATCGCCACCAGCAGCGCGAGCAGCACCGAGGCGAGGAACATCGTGGCGAGCGCCCACCAGCGCAGCGGGACCCGCAGCACCTCGACGTACACCTCGGCGCCGGAGGCGGGCGCGGCGGGGCCGGGGGCGGGGGGCATGGGCCGAATTGTGTCACCCGTCCGGCGCACCTGCCCGACCGGGGAGCCGCGGCGTGCGGGAGGCGGGCGTGGTCATAGGGTGGCGCGCATGGTCGAGATCCTGGTCCGCCGCCTGGGCGACGCGGTCGCCCTCCCGGCGTACGCCCATCCCGGCGACGCCGGCGCGGACCTCTGCACCACCGTGGACGTCCGGCTCGACCCCGGCGAGCGGGTGCTGGTCCCGACCGGGATCAGCATCGCGATGCCGGAGGGGTACGTCGCCCTGGTGCACCCGCGTTCCGGCCTGGCCGCGCGGTGCGGGTTGTCGATCGTGAACACACCGGGCACGGTGGACGCGGGCTACCGCGGCGAGATCAAGGTGCTGCTGGTCAACCTGGACCCCCGGGAGCCGGTCGTGCTGGCCCGGGGCGACCGCATCGCCCAGCTGGTGGTCCAGCAGGTGGAACGCGCACGGTTCGTGGAGGTCGAGGAGCTGCCCGGATCCGTCCGCGGGGACGGCGGCTACGGCTCGACCGGAGGATTCGAGGGGAAGACGGCATGAGGAAGCGACGCAGGGCCGAGCTGGAGCAGGAGGCCGTCGACGAGGCGGCCGGCGGAGCGACTGGGACGGAGCAGGCGGTCGAGGGGCCCCGGGCCGACGGCCCGTGGGACGTCTCGGAGCGCGCCGTCGACGAGGAGGACCCCGGACGCGCGTTCCTGGGCTCGCTCTCGGTCGCCGGCCACCCCGGCGTGGAGCTGCGCCTCCAGGTCGACGAGGCCAGCGAGCAGGTGGTCGCGGCGATGCTCGTGGCCCAGGACGGCGCCGCCGAGCTGCGGGTCTTCGCGGCGCCCCGTCACGAGAGCATCTGGTCCGACGTCCGACGCCAGATCGGGGCCGAGGCCACCCGCCGCGGAGGCACCGCGACGGAGGTGGAGGGGCCCTACGGTCCGGCCCTGGCACTGCTCGTGCCCGCCGTCGGACCCGACGGCCAGACGCTGACCCAGCCGTCCACCGTGCTCGGCATCGACGGGCCGCGCTGGCTGCTCCGGGTCTCGCTCTTCGGCCGCCCGGCCCAGGCCTACGACCCGCAGGCCCCGCTGGAGACGGCCCTGCGTGACGTCGTCGTGCTGCGCGGCAACCAGCCCTTCCCACCGGGAGAGGCCCTGCCGCTCTCGCTGCCGCCGCGGGCGCAGCGCCTCGAGACGCCCTGACCGCGTCCGAGCCGCGCTCGACCCGGCCCCGGCCGGGCCGTGGACCGCTGGGTACTGTTGAGTGCATGGGTGACAAGACCGGCCGGCTCCGCACCAGCCTGAACCGCTGGGCCAGCCACACCAACGCCGAGGCCCGCGAGCTGCGCGACACCGCGGTGAAGGCGGGCTGCTGCCCGATCTCCGAGGCGCACGACCGCGAGAAGGTCTCGTTGCAGGGCACCCTGCGCACCGTCACGCTCCGCCCGCGCGGCGGCGTCCCGGCGCTCGAGGCCGAGCTGTACGACGGCAGCGCCATGATCACGCTCATCTGGCTGGGCCGCCGCAGGATCACCGGCATCGAGCCCGGCCGGGCGCTGCAGGTGCAGGGCAGGATCGGGGTCCAGGACCAGACCCGGGTGATGTTCAACCCGCGCTACGAGCTCCGCTACTGATGCCGGAGGGGATCGACCACGGGGACCCGCACCCCGACGCCCACCGGGACGGGTTCCTGCCGGGCCTGGCGCACGAGGAGCTCCTCGACGCCCACCACCACGTCGACGAGCACACCGTCGAGGCCGTCGTCCGGGCGCAGATGTCGCGCGCCATGGGCGGGCGCCGCGGGATGGTCGAGGCCGCGGTCCCGACCATCTCCTTCACCTTCACCTACATCCTGTCCAAGAACGTCGGCCTGGCGATCGGCATCAGCGTCGGGCTGGCCGTGGCCATGCTGGTGCTGCGGCTGGTGCAGCGCAGCACCGTGCAGTACGTGCTCAACGCGCTCTTCGGGATCGGCATCGGCGTCTTCTTCGTCTGGCTCGGCGGCCGCAACGGCGGCGACGCCTCCCAGAAGGCCCTGGCGTACTTCCTGCCCGGCCTGATCTACAACGCCGGCTACGCGGTGGCGATGGTGCTCAGCATCCTGGTGCGCTGGCCCGTGGTCGGGCTGATGGTCGGGGCGGTCTCCGACGACCCGGTCGAGTGGCGACGCAACCCGCAGATCGTGCGGCTCTGCAGCCACCTCACCTGGCTGCTGGTCGTCCCGTGCATCCTGCGCGTGGTCGTCCAGGTCCCGATCTACCTCTCCGGCAAGGCCGCCGACGATGCCGACCCCTACGTCACCGCGCTGGGGTTCACGAAGGTGGCGATGGGCTGGCCGCTGCAGGTCGCCGCGCTCGCCGGGATGGTGTGGGTGCTGACCCGCGACAAGCGTCGCCCGGGCGCCGGCACGGGTCCCGGCGTGGAGGCCGGGACGCCCGAGCCCGCCTGACCCGGTCGACGTCCGGTCAGCGTCCGGGGTTCAGCAGCTGCTCGAGGTCGTGCTCGGTCTCGGCGCCCGCGACGAACAGCAGCTCGTCACCGGACTCGATCGGCTGCTCGGGGCTGGGCGTGTAGACCTGGCCGTCGCGCAGGATCGTCACCAGCGAGCAGTTCTCCGGCCAGGGGACCAGTCCCACCGGGGTGCCGACGAACGGGCACGCGGCCGGGATCGTCATCTCCACCAGGTTGGCGTTGCCCTGGCGGAAGGTGAAGAGCCGGACCACGTCGCCGATCGTCACCGCCTCCTCGACCAGGGCGGACATGATCCGCGGCGTGGACACGTTGACGTCGACCCCCCAGGCCTCGGTGAAGAGCCACTCGTTGTTGGGGTGGTTGACCCGGCCGACCGTCCGCGGGACCGAGAACTCGGTCTTGGCGAGCAGCGAGGTGACCAGGTTGGCCTTGTCGTCGCCGGTCGCCGCGATGACCACGTCGCAGGTCTCCAGGCGCGCCTCCTCCAGGGAGGACAGCTCGCAGGAGTCGGCGAGCAGCCACTCGGCGTCGGGGACGCGCTCGGGCCTGATCGACGCGGGCTCCTTGTCGATGAGCAGCACCTTGTGCCCGTTCTCGATGAGCTCGCGCGCGATGGAGCGGCCCACGGCTCCCGCTCCGGCGATGGCCACCCGCATCAGTCGTCCTCCGGTCCCTGCTCGTACACCTCGTAGACCTTCTGGGCGTTCTCCTCGCGCATGACCAGGTGGAGCAGGTCACCCTCCTGGAGCACGCTCTCCCGGGTCGGGAGCATCCCCTCGCCGAGGCGGTCGATCCACGCGATCCGGCTGCCGGACTGCTGCTGGAAGTCCACCGTGCGGTGACCGACCCAGGCCGAGCTGACCGGCATCGCGTCCACCCGGATCGTGCCGCTGGGATCCCGGAAGTCCGGCTCCGCCCCGACCGGGAGCAGCCGGCGGAGCACCTGGTCGGCGGTCCACTTCACGGTGGCAACGGTGGTGATGCCGAGCCGCTGGTAGACCTCGGCGCGACCCGGGTCGTAGATCCGGGCCACGACCTGCTGGATCCCGAAGCTCTCCCGGGCCACCCGCGCGGCGATGATGTTGGAGTTGTCGCCGCTGGAGACCGCGGCGAAGGCGTCGGCCTGGGAGATCCCGGCCCGCTCGAGCACGTCCTGGTCGAAGCCGATCCCGGTCACCTTCGTCCCACTGAACGAGGGACCCAGCCGCCGGAACGAGTCCGCGTTGGTGTCGATGACGGAGACGGTGTGGTTGCGGTCCTCGAGGCTTCGGGCCAGCGTGCTCCCGACTCGGCCGCAGCCCATGATCACGACGTGCACGGGGCAGACGCTACACGCCCCGGCGCCTCCCGGTGGACGAGCGCGGCAGCCGGCTCATCTGCCGTGGTCGGGCCGGACGCCCCCATGCCCTAGCCTTGACGGTTGTGGGTCTAGGTGACGTCTCCAAGCGGATCATCCTCGGGCAGAAGCTGCGCTCCTCCCAGCTCGGGGAGACGCTGCTGCCCAAGCGCATCGCGCTCCCGGTGTTCGCCAGCGACGCGCTCTCCTCGGTGGCCTACGCCCCGGACGAGGTCTTCATCATGCTGTCCCTGGCAGGCGCCTCGGCGTACGTCTTCTCGTGGAAGATCGCGATCGTCGTCGCCATCGTCATGCTGACGGTGGTCGCGTCGTACCGCCAGAACGTGCACGCCTACCCCAGCGGCGGCGGCGACTACGAGGTCGCCACCGTCAACCTCGGCCCCAACGCCGGGGTCACGGTGGCCAGCGCGCTGCTGGTCGACTACGTCCTGACCGTGGCGGTGTCGATCTCCTCGGGCATCCAGAACGCGGCCTCGGCCATCCCGTTCGTCTCCGGCCACGAGGCGCTCTACGCGTGCCTGCTCGTCGTCCTGCTCGCCTCGCTCAACCTGCGTGGCGTCCGCGAGTCGGGGGCGTTCTTCGCGGTGCCGACGTACGGCTTCATGTTGGGCGTGCTCGGGATGGCCGCCTGGGGAGCCCTGCGGGCGTTCCAGGGCAACCTGCCCGACGTGGAGAGCGCGCACCTCGAGCTCATCAAGGCGCCCGGCTACGAGGGCGAGATCTCCACCATCGCGCTGATCTTCCTGCTCGCCCGGGCCTTCTCCTCCGGCTGTGCGGCGCTGACCGGGGTCGAGGCGATCTCCAACGGCGTGCCGGCCTTCCGCAAGCCGAAGAGCAAGAACGCCGCGACCACGCTGCTGCTGCTCGGCACGATCGCGATCACGATGATGATGAGCGTGATCCTGCTGGCCCGCGGGATGGGGCTGAAGTACGTCGACCCCAACGACCTCGACCGGCTGCGGCTGCCCGACGGGTCCCCGCTGCCGGCGGGCTACGACCAGCACACGGTGATCTCCCAGATCGCCCGCTCGGTCTTCGACAACTTCGACGCCGGCTTCTACTTCGTGGTCGCGATGACCGGCATCATCCTGGTGCTCGCCGCCAACACCGCCTTCAACGGCTTCCCGGTGCTCGGCTCGATCCTGGCCAAGGACGGCTTCCTGCCCCGCCAGCTCGCGTCCCGCGGCGACCGGCTCGCCTACAGCAACGGCATCCTCATCCTGGCGCTGATGGCGATGGTGCTGATCGTCGCCTTCGACGCCCAGGTGACCCGGCTGATCCAGCTCTACATCGTCGGCGTCTTCGTCTCCTTCAACCTCAGCCAGCTCGGGATGATCCGGCACTGGACACGGCACCTGAAGACCGAGACCGACCCGGCCGAGAGGCGCCGGATGTTCCGCTCCCGGGCGATCAACACCTTCGGCCTGATGATGACCGCGGTGGTCTTCGTGATCGTGCTGGTCACCAAGTTCCTCGCCGGCGCCTGGATCGCGATCCTGGCGATGGGGACCTTCTTCATGATCATGAAGTCGATCCGCCGCCACTACGACGACGTCGGCAAGGAGCTCGAGGCGGTCGAGGGCGACCAGATCCTGCCGACCAAGATCCACGCGATCGTGCTGGTCTCCAAGCTCCACAAGCCCACCATGCGGGCGCTGGCCTACGCCAAGGCGAGCCGGCCCAACGTGCTCGAGGCCGTCATGGTGGCCACCGACCCCCGCGAGCGGGACGCGATCATCGACGAGTGGGACCGCCGCGGGATCGACATCCCGCTGAAGATCCTGGACTCGCCGTACCGGGAGATCATCCGGCCGATCGTGGAGTACACCCGGGCGATCCGGGAGGCAAACCCGCGCGGCGTGGTCGCCGTGTTCATCCCCGAGTACGTCGTCGGGCGCTGGTGGGAGCAGCTGCTGCACAACCAGACCGCGCTGCGCCTCAAGACCCGGCTGCTGTTCACGCCCGGCGTGATGATGACCTCGGTGCCCTACCAGCTGAGGTCCTCCCAGATCGGTGAGGAGCGCGCCCTGCGCGCGGACGAGACCGCCCACCTGCGCGGCCCGCTGAACTGGTCCGAGGACCTGCACGAGGACATCGATTGAGCCCTCGGCCCCTGGGCAAGGGACCGGCCCGCGGAGCACGTCGCCAGAACCGCACCCGCGCCCCCCGGGGTCCGGCCCTGGCCGGACGCGAGTACGACGTCGAGGTCGGCCCGGTCGCCCACGGCGGCCACTGCGTGACCCGGCTGCCCGCCGACGCACACCCGGTCGCCGGGACGCCGGTCGCCGGCACGGTGGTCTTCGTGCGGCACGCCCTGCCCGGCGAGCTGGTCACCGTGCGGCTGACCGAGGGCTTCGGGGGTGACCGCTTCCTGCGCGGCGACGCGGTCGTCGTCCACCGGGCCTCGCCGGACCGGGTGACGGCGCCGTGCCCGGTCGCCGGCCCCGGGCTCTGCGGTGGCTGCGACTTCCAGCACGCGGGCCTCGACGCGCAACGCCGCCTCAAGGGCCAGGTGGTGGCCGAGCAGCTGCGGCGGCTCGCCGGGGTCGACCGCGAGGTCGAGGTCGAGGCGGTGCCGGGCGACACCGACGGGCTGCGCTGGCGCACGCGGATGCGCTACCACCGGCTCCCCGACGGCGGGCTGGGCCTGCGGGCGCACCGCTCCAACGCCGTGGTCCCCGTCGAGGACTGCCTGATCCAGGCGCCGGAGGCGCGCGTCACGGTGGAGGGCGAGCCCGGACCGTCCGGCCCGGTGCAGGAGACCGTGGGGCCGCACCGGTTCCTGGTCGACGCCGACGGCTTCTGGCAGGGCCACCGGGGTGCCCCGGCCGCGCTGGTGGAGGCCGTGCTGGAGGCCGCCGCGCCCGCGCCCGGCGAGCGGGTGCTCGACCTCTACAGCGGCGTGGGTCTCTTCGCGGCGTTCTGCGCCGACGCGGTCGGGGTGACCGGCCGTGTGGTCGCGGTCGAGGGCGACGCCCGCGCCTCGTCGTACGCCGAGCTGAACCTGGCCGACCACCCCTGGGCGCACTGCGTCTCCGGGCCGGTGGAGCCCGCGCTGGACGTGGAGATCGAGGGTGACCCCGAGCGCGGCCCGGGGGAGTACGACGTGGTGGTGCTCGACCCGCCGCGGGAGGGGGCCAAGCGCGCCGTCGTCGACCGCGTCGCCGCCCTGGGGCCGCGGGTCGTCGTCTACGTGGCGTGCGACCCGGCGGCGTTCGCACGGGACGTGTCGTTCTTCGCCGCGAACGGGTACGAGCTCAGCGGGCTGAGGGCCTTCGACCTGTTCCCGATGACGCACCACGTCGAGGTCGTGGGCACCCTTCACAAAGTTCCTTGACGTCATGTATCTTGACATCAAGAGACTTCTTCGGCCGATGCTGGACCCCCGTGGCTCCCGGTCGGCGGAAGCGGCAAGATGGGCGTGTCCGGGCCCGGAGCACCGCACGTGCTCGCAGGGCGACCGGCGGCGAACGACGACGACACGAGGAGTCCGATGGCCAGCGTGAACAGCTTCGGGGCGAAGAGCACCCTGAGCGTGGGCAACGAGAACTACGAGATCTTCCGGCTCGACGCGGTGGAGGGTGAGGGTCTCGACGTCGCGTCGCTTCCGTACAGCCTCAAGGTCCTGCTGGAGAACCTGCTGCGCACCGAGGACGGTGCCAACATCACCGCCGACGACATCAAGGCGCTGGCCGGCTGGGACGCGGACGCGGACCCCAGCAAGGAGATCCAGTTCACCCCGGCACGGGTGATCATGCAGGACTTCACCGGCGTGCCCTGCGTGGTCGACCTGGCCACCATGCGCGAGGCGATGGCCGAGCTCGGCGGCGACGCCACCAAGATCAACCCGCTCGCCCCGGCCGAGATGGTCATCGACCACTCGGTGATCGCCGACGTCTTCGGCACCGCGGACTCCTTCGAGCGCAACGTCGAGATCGAGTACGAGCGCAACCGCGAGCGCTACCAGTTCCTGCGCTGGGGCCAGGGCGCCTTCGACGACTTCAAGGTCGTCCCGCCCGGCACCGGCATCGTGCACCAGGTCAACATCGAGCACCTCGCCCGGGTGACCTTCACCCGCGAGGTGGACGGCGAGCTCCAGGCCTACCCGGACA
The DNA here is from genome assembly GCA_044227235.1 of Marmoricola sp. Lineage (GTDB taxonomy): Bacteria > Actinomycetota > Actinomycetes > Propionibacteriales > Nocardioidaceae > Marmoricola_A. The sequence goes on from JBGAFN010000002.1 coordinate 373,448, forward strand.
CCTGCGTCGGCACCGACTCCCACACCACGATGGTCAACGGCATCGGCGTGGTCGGCTGGGGCGTCGGGGGCATCGAGGCGGAGGCGGCCATGCTCGGCCAGCCGGTGTCGATGCTCATCCCGCGCGTGGTCGGCTTCAAGCTCTCCGGCGACCTGCCCGAGGGCGCCACCGCCACCGACCTGGTGCTCACCATCACCGAGATGCTGCGCAAGCACGGCGTGGTCGGCAAGTTCGTCGAGTTCTACGGCCCCGGCGTCTCCGCCCTGCCGCTGGCCAACCGCGCCACCATCGGCAACATGAGCCCGGAGTTCGGCTCGACCATCGCCGTCTTCCCGGTGGACGCCGAGACGCTCACCTACCTCAAGCTGACCGGCCGCTCCGAGCAGCAGCTCGCCCTGGTCGAGTCCTACGCCAAGGAGCAGGGCCTCTGGCACGACCCGTCGGCCGAGCCCCGGTACTCCGAGAAGCTCGAGCTCGACCTGTCCACCGTCGTCCCGTCGCTGGCCGGCCCCAAGCGCCCGCAGGACCGGGTCGCGCTCTCGGACGCCAAGCAGTCCTTCCGGGGCGCGCTGGCCGACTACGTCGTCGAGGGCGACCAGCCCGAGAACGGGTACGACGAGGCCGTCGCCGAGTCCTTCCCGGCCTCGGACCCGCCGTCGAACGGCCACGGCGAGTCCGCGCCGGACAACCACCTGTCCGCGGCTCCGAAGGACGGCGGCCGGCCGAGCAGCCCGGTCCCGGTCACGCTGGCCGACGGCACGTCGTTCATCCTCGACCACGGCGCGGTCACGATCGCGTCGATCACCTCCTGCACCAACACCTCCAACCCGTCGGTGATGATCGGCGCGGCGCTGCTGGCCAAGAAGGCCGTCGAGAAGGGCCTGACCCGCAAGCCGTGGGTGAAGACCACGCTGGCCCCGGGCTCGAAGGTCGTCTCGGACTACTACGAGCGCGCCGGCCTCACGCCGTACCTGGAGAAGCTCGGCTTCAACCTGGTCGGCTACGGCTGCGTGACCTGCATCGGCAACTCCGGCCCGCTCATCCCCGAGGTCTCCGCCGCGGTCAACGAGAACGACCTCGCCGTCGTCTCGGTGCTCTCGGGCAACCGGAACTTCGAGGGCCGGATCAGCCCCGACATCAAGATGAACTACCTGGCCTCCCCGCCCCTGGTCGTCGCCTACGCGCTGGCCGGCACGATGGACGTCGACCTCTTCCACGAGCCGCTGGGCCAGGACTCCGAGGGCAACGACGTCTTCCTCAAGGACATCTGGCCGGCCCCGGCCGAGGTCGAGGGCGTCATCCGCGAGGCGATCAACAGCCAGATGTTCGCCGACTCCTACGCCGACGTCTTCGCCGGTGACGACCGGTGGCGCTCGCTGCCCACCCCGGAGGGCAACACGTTCGCCTGGGACGAGGACTCGACGTACGTGCGGCGTCCTCCGTACTTCGACGGGATGCCGGAGAACCCGACCCCGGTGGAGGACATCTCCGGCGCCCGGGTGCTGCTCAAGCTGGGCGACTCGGTGACCACCGACCACATCAGCCCGGCGGGCTCGATCAAGAAGGACTCCCCGGCCGGCAAGTACCTCGGCGAGCACGGCGTGGAGTCGCGCGACTTCAACTCCTACGGCTCCCGCCGCGGCAACCACGAGGTCATGATCCGCGGCACCTTCGCCAACATCCGCCTGCGCAACCAGATCGCGCCCGGCACCGAGGGTGGCTTCACCCGCGACTTCACCGTCGGCGACGGCCCGGTGACCACCGTGTACGACGCGTCGGTGAGCTACCAGGCCGCCGGCATCCCGCTGGTCGTCCTGGCGGGCAAGGAGTACGGCTCCGGCTCGTCGCGCGACTGGGCCGCCAAGGGCACCGCGCTGCTCGGCGTCAAGGCCGTCATCGCGGAGTCCTACGAGCGCATCCACCGCTCCAACCTGATCGGCATGGGCGTGCTGCCGCTGCAGTTCCCCGCCGGCCAGAACGCGGAGTCGCTCGGCCTGACCGGGGAGGAGACCTTCGCGTTCGAGGGGGTCACCGCGCTCAACGACGGCACCACCCCGAAGACCGTCAAGGTCACCGCGGGCGACGTCACGTTCGACGCCGTGGTCCGCATCGACACCCCGGGAGAGGCCGACTACTACCGGCACGGCGGCATCATGCAGTTCGTGCTCCGCAACCTCCTCAAGGCCTGACCCGCACCACCCCGGACCGTCCCCTCGGAGGTTGAGGAGGTCACCCTCTCGGTGGCCGTGTCGAGACCCCGGAGGTTGAGGAGCGAGGGCGCAGCCCGAGCCACGAAACCGCAACACCCCGGAGGTTGAGGAGCGAGGGCGCAGCCCGAGCCACGAAACCGCGCAACGGTCACAGCAGAATCTGAGAAAGTTCGAAGCGGGTTCCCTCCGGGGGACCCGCTTCGGGCGTGTCAGGGGGTGTGATGAGTGAGCTGAAGGACGCCTTCGACGACCTGGCCGCCGCGGCCCCCGCGCCGGCGGTGGACGCGCCTGCCCCCGACCTGTGGCGCCGCGGGGTCCGCCGCAAGCGACGCCGGCAGGGGGTCGCCGCGCTGGCGGCCCTGGCCGTGGTGGGCACGGGGGTCACCGTGGCTCTCGCGGTGCCGTCGACCCAGCACGCCGACGCGCCGGTCGCGAACGTCCCGGAGTCGGCGCTGACGATGCCCGACCGGCTCTACGAGACCAGCGCGTGGCTGCCCGGCACCGACGACGTCGGTCCGCCCGGTCCGATCGCGGCGCTCTTCAACCCCAGCCGCGGACGCGGGTCGCTCCTCGGGGGCGGCGACGCCATCGCGTACGTCGCGGTCTCGGCCGTCGACGGCAGCTACCGCTTCCTCGACGTGGAGGGGCTCGGGCAGACCCAGGCCTTCGGCGTCGCGCTCTCCCCGGACGGGCGGCGGCTCGCCTTCCCGACCCCGCGCTCCGACGGCAGCACCAACGGGACGACCATCTACGACGCCGTCACCGGTCGGGTGACCCGCGTGCCCGGCACAGACCCGCAGGCCCGTCTGCGGCTGGCGCGTCCGGTGTGGACCCCGGACTCGCGCACCCTGCTGACGCTGGCCTGCCCGCTGCCGCAGGGCGCCGACGTCACCACCGACCTCGCCGGCTGCGACGGGCCCGCGGCCACCACGGCACGCGACGTGGTCACCGGTCGGCAGCAGTCCCTGCCCGCCTCCTGGTACCGCAACCTGGTCGGGCGCGCCGGCACCGGCGACGACGGCGACGACCTGCTGGCCGTCCGTTCCGGCCACCGGCTCGCCCGCCTCCAGGTGTCCGGCGTCGGCGCAGCCCAGGAGACCCTCGGCACGGTCGACCCGGCCGGCCTGCAGGGCCTCCAGGTCGGCAGCGGCCCGCGCGAGCTGGCCCTCGTCGAGGGCACCGGCTCCGCCCGGGTCGCCGCGATGGTCGGCGGACGCGACGTGAGGGTCGGCGACACCGTGACCTCGGGCGAGATCGCCTCGGTGCTCTCCGCTCCGCTGGACGGCTCCGCGCCGCACGTGCGCAACGAGCCGGTGCGCGGCGAGCTGCTCGGCCTGTGGCGCCCGGGGTGGCCCGTCACGGTCCGCACGGGGCCGGGCGACGGCTCCGCCGTGACGGCGTACGACGCGGCAGGCTCGCAGTCCCGCGACCTGGTGCGGCTGCCGGCCGAGTTCGCCGGGAGCAACCTGCAGGTCGCGTGGGACCGGCTGGCCGGGCCGTACTCGCACGGGCATTTGCCGGACTCGCCGCGCGACCCGCGGGTGGTGCCCGCGCTCGTGGTGGGCGGGCTGCTCGTCGCCGGCCTGCTCGCCCTGCTCGGGCGGGCCGGGCTCGGGCTGGTGCGGCGCCGCCGGTCGGTGACCGCGTGAAGGGCCAGGACTCCTTCGAGGAGTACGTCGCGGCCCGCCGCGCCGTGCTCACCCGCACGGCGTACCTGCTGACCGGGAACCACCACGACGCCGAGGACCTCGTGCAGGGCGCGCTGGTCAAGGCGGTCGCGGTGTGGCCGCGGATCCAGGACAACCCCGAGCCCTACGTGCGCCGGATCCTCTACCACGACAACATCTCGCGGTGGCGTCGTCGGCCGCGCGGGGAGCACCTCGTGGCCGGGCCCCCGGAGGGGTCGGGGGAGGAGCGCGACGACGCGACCCGGCTGACCCTGGCCGACGCGCTGGACCGGCTGACCCCCAAGCAGCGCACGGTCCTGGTGCTCCGGTTCTACGAGGACCTCACCGAGGCGCAGACCGCCGCCGCCATGGGCGTCGGGCTCGGCACGGTGAAGTCGCAGACCCGGCACGCGCTCGGGCGGCTGCGGGTCCTCGCCCCCGAGCTCGCCGAGCTCGTCGGAGCCGCCGCGGGCTGACCGGGGCCAAGGAAACGGGGCCGGCGAACGGGCCGAACGGCTCCGGCGAACGACCCTGACGGACGGCACTGTCGCGCGACGGGGGACCGGCCTAGCGTCGGAGGTGAACGGCCACCGACCACCAGGGGCGCGCGCACGTGCCCCGGAAAGGAGGGTGGCGATGACCACCCTGACCCCGAACCGTCCCGCCCGCAGCGGCCTGCGCCGAGGCGTCGTGCTGGCCCTGCTGGGCCTGCTCGCGGCGACCGCGCTGGCCCTCGTGCCGCACACGGCGACCGCCGCCTCGACCGCCTCGACCAGCACGGCCGGGACCGCGTCGGTGCGCGGGTGGCTGCGCGGCGTGAACCAGGACCCCGCCAGCCTGTACGACGGACCGCTCGCCGGCGCCTCCGTCCTCGCGATCAGCGCCAGCACCGGCAAGGCCCTCAAGGCCACCGTCTCCGGCGCCGACGGTGGCTACACGATCACCGGCCTGCCGGCCGGCGGCGTCCGGCTGCGGGTCACCGGGCCGGGCTGGCTCAAGACCTACGTCGGCGGCGCGCTGCAGTACAGCAAGGCCGCGACATACACCCTGGTCCAGGGCCGGCGCACCGTCCTGCCGACGACCACCGTCTGGGCCGAGGCGGCGATCCAGGGCCAGACCCTCGGCACCTTCGACCCGCTCGGTGAGGTCACGGTGACAGTGGTCAGCGCCACGACGGGCAAGGTCATCAACACCGTGGTCTCCGACCTCAACGGCGACTACCGGGTCGGACAGCTCCCGCCCGGCCCGATCAAGGTGCAGGGCACCAAGGCCGGCTGGCTCACCGACTGGGCGAACAACCGGGACACGTTCGCCCTGGGCGACACCTTCACCCTGCACGCGGGCCAGACGCTGGTGCAGAGCTGGAGCCCGGAGCCGAACCTCTACCTCGACCTCGGCTACATCCCGCCCCTGCCGTGACCCGGGCCCACCTGCCGAGCCTCTGGCAGCATCGGCGGGATGGAGATCCGTCCGAGCAGTCCCGCTGACCTCGACGACGTCCGGGCGCTCGTGGTCGCCGCGTTCGGCGACCACGGGCCGGGCGTGGGGGCGCTGGTGGGAGACCTGCTGTCCGGGGAGGCGGTCCGCGCCAGCCTGGTCGCCGTCGACGCGGGCGCGGTGGTCGGCCACGTCGCGCTGAGCCGCGGCTGGCTCGACGCCGAGGAGCGGCTCGTCGAGGTCGCCGTCCTCAGCCCGCTGTCGGTGCAGCCCGCCCGTCAGGGTCGAGGCATCGGACGGGACCTGCTCGCCGCGGCCGTCGCCGTTGCGGAGAAGGCCGGCGACCCGCTCGTGATGCTCGAGGGTGACCCGGGCTACTACGGCCGGCTGGGCTGGGAGGCCGCGCACCTGCACGGTCTCGAGCGCCCCTCCGAGCGCATCCCCCGCCCGGCCTGCCAGGTGCGGCTCCTCGCGTCGTACCGTCCGTGGATGCGCGGGCGCCTGGTCTACCCCGACCTCTTCTGGCGGCACGACTCCGTCGGCCTGCGCGGCGACCGGCTCGCACGGGTGCGGGCGTCCCTCGGCGAGAGCTGATCGTGGGTTGTTCGAACACGCGTTCGAATCCACGCTAGGATGGGGCCATGTCCGATCAGCTGGTGGTGCCCCCGGGCTGGCCGCGCCAGGTCCGCCCTCCCGGGGCGCCCCGCTGGGAGGAGACGGCGACCGCGTGGATGCTCGACCTGTGCCCGCCGGAGTACCGCGGCCACGCCGTCCTGCGCCGGCATGCGGTCGTCCTGGCCCGGTTCGCGGCGCTGCACGTGGAGGCCTCCCAGGCCGCCGTCCGCCGTGGGCTCAGCGAGGCCCGCGGCAGCCTGCGGGACGTGGCCGACCCGGGCGTGGTCGAGGCGGCCCTGCTGGCCTGGCAGTCCGAGGAGGCCCGGCTGCTCGCCGAGCGGCGTGCGGTCGGCCTGGTGGAGGACGCCCTGCGCGGGCGCCGGTTCGTCGCCCGGCTGTGAGCAGGATCCCGCGCCCGGGCGGGGGACGAGACCCTCTCCGGTCCAGCCCGCAGGGCGGTACCGTTCGGCCCATGCCGACGACGATGTCCACCGACGAGAGCCTGACCGTGGTGCCCGTGCCGGGCGTGGGAGCCGAGGACGTGCTCGTCGGCGACGACGGCACCGTCTACACCGGCACCGAGGACGGCGCGATCTTCGCGGTCGCCCCCGACGGGGGGAGGGTCACCCGGGTCGGCCGCACCCCCGGCCGCCCGCTCGGCCTGGAGTGGCTCGGCGACGGCCGCATCCTGGTCTGCGACGCCCACGAGGGGCTGATCGCCCTCGACATCACCACCGGGGCCACCGAGACCCTGCTGCAGGAGGTCGCCGGGCGGCGGATGGTGTTCTGCAACAACGCCGCGGTGCACACCGACGGCACCGTCTACTTCTCCGACTCCTCGCGCTTCCACCCCATCGAGCGGTGGAAGGCGGACATGGTCGAGGACACCCACAGCGGGCGGCTGATGCGCCGCTTCCCCGACGGCCAGGTCGAGGTGCTCGTCGAGGGCCTGCGGTTCGCCAACGGCGTCGCGCTGTCGGCCGACCAGTCCTACGTCGCCGTCGCCGAGACCACCGGCCGGACCGTCGTGCGGCGGTGGCTGACCGGCCCCAAGCGCGGCCAGGTCGACCATCTCGCCACCGACCTGCCCGGCTACCCCGACAACATCGCCCGCGGGAGCGACGGCCTGATCTGGGTGACGATCGCCTCACCGGTCGACCCGGTCCTCACCCGGCTCCTCAAGGCGCCGCTGGCGCTGCGCCGGCTGGTCTGGCGGATGCCCGACGCGGTGCAGCCCCAGCCGAAGCGGACCGCCCGCGTCATCGCCCTCGACGACACCGGGCGGGTGGTCCACGACCGGTCCTTCGACGCCAGCTCCTTCCACATGGTCACCGGCGTCCGCGAGCACCGCGGCCGGGTCTGGATGGGGAGCCTGGTCGAGCCGGCGGTTGCGTGGTTCGACGTGTGACGGGTCACTCCCGGGAACAACGTGGGGTGCCGCGGCGGTTGCCGACCCCGTGACGGCTTCCACGGCTCCCTCCGCGACCACCCCCGCCTCGGCCCACGCAGCCCCGTCGACGCCGTACGGGCTGGGGCTCGCGATGCTCGCGCTGGCCACCGGCGGCTTCACGATCGGCACCACCGAGTTCGTCACGATGGGGCTGCTGCCCCAGATCGCCGGCGGCGTCGAGGTGTCCATCCCGCAGGCCGGCCACGTCATCTCGGCGTACGCCGTCGGGGTCGTGGTGGGCGCACCGCTGCTGGCGTTCCTCGGTGCGCGGCTCCCGCGCCGCGGGCTGCTGCTCGCGCTGATGCTCGGGTACGCCGCCGCGAACGCCGCCAGCGCCGTCGCGTCCTCGTTCGGCCTGCTGCTGCTGGCCCGGTTCGCCGCCGGCCTGCCGCACGGCGCCTACTTCGGCGTCGCGTCCCTGGTCGCTGCCTCGCTGGTCCCGCCCGAGCGGCGCGGCCGTGCCGTGGCGCTGGTCATGCTCGGACTCTCGGTCGCCAACGTGGTGGGCGTGCCCGCCGCCACCTGGATGGGCCAGCACCTCGGTTGGCGCTCGGCGTTCTGGGCCGTCGCCGGGCTGTCCGTGCTCACCGTCGCCCTGGTCGCGGTCTGCGTCCCGCCCACGCCGGGTGAGCCCGGGGCGGGCGGCCGCCGGGAGCTGCGCGCCTTCACCAGCGTCCAGGTCTGGCTGACCCTGCTGGCCGGGGCGGTCGGCTTCGGCGGAATGTTCGCCGTCTACACCTACGTCGCGCCCACCGTGACCGACGTCGGCGGGCTGACCGAGGCGGCGGTGCCGGTCTTCCTGCTCGTCTTCGGCCTGGGCATGGTGGCCGGGACCTTCCTGGCCGGCCGCCTGGCGGACTGGTCGATCTTCCACTCGCTGCTGGGCTCGGCCGCTGGGATGGGCCTGACGCTGCTGCTCTGGGCGGCCCTGGTGCCCTACGGCTTCTGGGCGCTCCCGGTCGCCTTCCTGATCCCGGTGCTCGGCTCGGTGCTGGTGGTGAACCTGCAGGTGCGCCTGATGGACGTGGCCGGCGACGCGCAGAACCTCGGCGCGGCGCTGAACCACGCCTCGCTCAACGTCGCGAACGCGCTCGGCGCGTGGCTCGGCGGGCTCGTGATCGCGGCCGGCTACGGCTACCGCGCGCCGGCCGTGGTCGGCGCTGGGCTGTCGCTGGCGGGGCTGCTGGTGCTCGTGGTCTCCCTCACCCTGCATCGCCGGGTCCTGCTCACCAGGCACCCCTAGACTTGGTCGGACGGCGTCGCGGCCCCTCCGCGACCCAGGACGACCGGGAGGTCACGTGGGACTGCTCGAGGCGATCACGGGGCCCCAGGACCTCCGTGGTCTCGACGACGAGCAGCTCGACACGTTGGCAGGGGAGATCCGTGACCTCCTCGTCCGCACCTGCTCCCCGCGCGGCGGCCACCTCGGTCCCAACCTCGGCGTGGTCGAGCTGACCCTCGCCCTGCACCGCGTCTTCGAGTCCCCGCGGGACCGGATCGTGTTCGACACCGGTCACCAGGCCTACGTGCACAAGATGCTCACCGGGCGCGCCGGCGCGTTCGACACGCTGCGCACCGAGGGTGGCCTGTCGGGTTACCCCAGCCAGGCCGAGTCCGAGCATGACATCGTCGAGAACTCGCACGCCTCGACCGCCCTGTCCTACGCCGACGGCCTCGCGAAGGCCTACCAGCTGCGTGGTGAGGACCGGCACGTGGTCGCCGTGATCGGCGACGGCGCGCTCACCGGCGGGATGGCCTGGGAGGCGCTGAACAACATCGCCGCCACCGACGGCGCCGCCGAGGAGCGACGCCTGGTCATGGTCGTCAACGACAACGGGCGCTCCTACACCCCGACCGTCGGCGGCCTGGCCAACCACCTCACCAGCCTGCGCACCAACCCCCGCTACGAGCCGGTCCTGGACCTCGTCAAGCGCCGGCTCAACGGCCTCCCCGGGGTCGGCCCAGCCGTCTACGACGCACTGCACGCGGTCAAGAAGGGCATGAAGGACGCCCTGGCCCCGCAGGGCCTCTTCGAGGACCTCGGCCTGAAGTACGTCGGACCCGTCGACGGGCACGACCGCACCGCCGTCGAGCAGGCGCTGACCCAGGCCAAGCGGTTCGGAGGGCCGGTGATCGTGCACGTGATCACCCAGAAGGGCCGCGGCTTCGAGGCGGCCATGGCGCACGAGGCCGACCAGTTCCACTCGCCCGGGCCGTACGACGCGGTGACCGGCCTGGAGCAGGTCCGCGGGCGGATCTGGACCGACGTCTTCGCCGAGGAGATGGTCGCGCTCGGCGAGGACCGTCCCGACGTCGTCGGCATCACCGCCGCCATGCTCCACCCGGTCGGGCTGCACCTGTTCGCCGACCGGTTCCCCGACCGCGTCTTCGACGTCGGCATCGCCGAGCAGCACGCCGCGACCTCGGCCGCCGGCCTGGCCCTCGGCGGGCTGCACCCGGTCGTGGCCGTCTACGCCACCTTCCTCAACCGGGCGTTCGACCAGGTCCTGATGGACGTGGCGCTGCACCGCTGCGGGGTCACCTTCGTGCTGGACCGCGCCGGGGTGACCGGCGACGACGGCGCCTCGCACAACGGCATGTGGGACCTCTCGATCCTCCAGGTCGTGCCCGGGCTGCGGCTGGCCGCACCCCGCGACGCCGCCCGCCTGCGCGAGCTGCTGCGCGAGGCCACCGACGTCGACGACGCCCCGACGGTGGTCCGCTTCCCGAAGGGCCCGCCCAACGACGACGTCGAGGCGGTGGACCGGGTCGGCGGCTGCGACGTCCTGGTCCGCAGCGGCGCCGAGGACGTGCTGATCGTCTCGGTCGGGGCGATGGCGCCGACCTGCGTCGAGGTCGCCGAGCGGCTGCGCGCCCAGGGTGTGGGCGTCACCGTGGTCGACCCGCGCTGGGTCAAGCCGGTCGACCCCGCCCTGGTGGACCTGGCCCGCCGCCACCGGCTGGTGGTCAACGTCGAGGACGGCGGCATCGTGGGTGGCACCGGCTCGGTGCTGCTGCAGACCCTCAACGAGGCCCGGGTGACCACCCCGGTCCGGCTGCACGGCATCCCGCAGCGCTTCCTCGAGCACGCCAAACGGGCACGGATCCTGGAGGAGATCGGGCTCACCGCGCAGTCGCTGGCGCGCGGCATCGTGGAGGACATCACGGCTCTCGACCAGGGCCAGCACCTCGTCGAGATGGACTGACCGGGCGGTCGCGGGAGCGGGCCGGGTGCCCGAGGTCACCGGGTCCGTTCGCTGAGCCGTGCGTCACGATCGGGCATAGTGGGCCGCACCGGTGCGTTCAGCCGGTGTGACGTGGACGCAGAGAGGGGTCGTGTGATGGCGGACGGCGTGCCCGGCCCATCCTCCGGTGGGTCCCGATACGTGCACATCCTCGACGACGTGCCCGCCCTGGAGGCCCGCGCCGACGGGGCCGGACCGGTGCTGGTGGTCAGTCTCGAGGGGTTCCTCGACGCCGGTCACGCGGCGCGCCTGGCGACCGACCACCTGCTGGGGGAGACCCCGGGCCCCGTGGTGGCCAGCTTCGAGATCGACGCCTTCTTCGACTACCGCGCCCGCCGGCCGACGATGTCGTTCCTGGAGGACCACTACGAGAAGTACGAGGCGCCGCGCCTCGTCGTCCGGCTCGAGCACGACCGCGCGGGCGCGCCGTACCTGCTGCTGCACGGGCCCGAGCCCGACACGCACTGGGAGGCCTTCATGCGCTCGGTCCGCGAGGTCGTCGACCACTTCGGCGTGCGGCTCGTGGTGTCCCTCGGTGCGGTGCCGATGGCGGTCCCGCACACCCGGCCGGTCACCCTCACCAACCACGCCACCCGGCGCGACCTGCTGATCTCCGAGAACGTCTGGCGCGGCGAGATCCGCATCCCGGCCAGTGCGCTGTCGGTGCTGGAGCTGCGGCTGGGGGAGTGGGGTCACGACGCGATGGGCTTCGTGGCGCACGTGCCGCACTACCTCGCCCAGGTCGAGTACCCCTCGGCCGCGGTCCGCCTGCTCGAGGGTGTCGAGGTCGTCACCGGCCTGGAGTGGGACCTGACCTCGTTGCAGCACACTGCCGCCCAGCGGGACGGCGAGATCGCCCAGCAGATCGCGGAGTCCAGCGAGGTGCAGGACGTCGTGGCCGGGCTCGAGCAGCAGTACGACGCGTTCCACCGCGGCGACTCCGAGGACGCGCTTCCGCTGGCCGAGGAGCGTGAGCTGCCGACCGCCGAGGAGCTGGGTGCGGAGTTCGAGCGGTTCCTCGCCGGGCTCGACACCGACGAGGGGTCCTGACCCCGCCGGTCCTGCGTGCCGACCCGCCCGCCCGCCCGACCTGCCCGCCCGCTGACCCGCTCAGCCGCGCCTGCTAGGAGCACCATGCCGAACTCCGCCGAGGACCTCGTCGACCTGCTCGACCTCGAGGTCATCGACCTGAACCTGTTCCGGGGTCGCCAGCCCGACACCCGGATGCAGCGGGTCTTCGGCGGTCAGGTGGCCGCCCAGGCTCTGGTCGCTGCCGCCCGCACCGTGCCCGAGGAGATGCATGCGCACTCGCTGCACTCCTACTTCCTGCGCCCCGGCGACACCACCGTGCCGATCGTGTACGACGTGGACCCGGTCCGCGACGGCCGGTCGTTCTCGACCCGGCGCGTGCTCGCCCGGCAGCACGGCCGCCCCATCTACGCGCTGACGGCGAGCTTCCAGGTGGAGGAGGAGGGGTTCGAGCACCAGGACGCCTTCCCGGCGGGGACGCCGAGCCCCGCCGAGGCGCTCGACGTGGGCGCGGCTCTGCGCGCCTCGGACTCCGCCCGCGGTGAGGAGTGGACCCGCGAGTGGGCCGTGCTCGACCTGCTGCACGCCGGCGACTCCCGGCCCGGCGGCTCCCTGGCCGGCGACGGCCGTCCCGCCCGGGCCCGCTACTGGGTCAAGGTCGCGGGCGCGCTGCCCGACCCGCCGCTGATCCACCAGGCCGCCCTGGTCTACCTCAGCGACCTCACCCTGCTCGGCGCGACCCTGATCCCGCACGGCAAGCTGCACCCGAGCTCGCCGACCGTCCAGGCCGCCTCGCTCGACCACACCGTGTGGTTCCACCGGCCGTTCCGGGCCGACGAGTGGCTGCTCTACGCCCAGCAGTCGCCCTCGGCCTCCAACGCCCGCGGCCTGGCCCTCGGGCAGCTCTTCGCCGAGGACGGCCGCCTGGTCGCCTCGGTGGCCCAGGAGGGCCTCATCCGCCCCCGCCCCGAGAACGCCTGACCCCCGCCCCGGGGACGCCTGACCCCCGCCCCTGCTGTAACGCGGGGTTATGGACGCTCAACACGGGGCATGCGCCCTGCGAAGCGTCCTGACCCCTTGGGAAGAGCCGCCCGAGCTCGGTGCCGGGCGTCGGCCCGTCGTACGACGGCATGCGCACGACTTCGCAGGGCACTCGGACGCCTCGCAGGGGTCCTGGCCCTTGTGAAGCGTCCATAACCCCGCGTTACAGCGGGGCGGGGGCCGGGGGCCGGGGTCAGGAAGGAGGCGGGGTCAGGAAGCAGGCGGGGTCAGAGGGCGGTGGTGCGGCCGGCGAGGTGGGGGGCGCCGGACGAGGGGTTGGCCAGGCTGAAGGCCCACCCCTGCGGCTGCTGCTCGGAGGTGAACCGCACCGTGGCCGGCAGCAGGATCGGGGTCTTGAAGGCGACCTCGACCCGGACGGCGTCGGGCAGCCGGTTCTCCAGGGCCGCGACCGACCGGGCCTTGCTCCACATGCCGTGCGCGATCTGGCGCGGGAAGCCGAAGGCCTTCGCGGTCGCGGCGTACAGGTGGATCGGGTTGCGGTCGCCGGAGACGGCGGCGTAGCGGCGACCGAGGTCGGCGCCCAGGCGCCAGTCGACCCCCGGACCTCCGACCACCGGCACGTCGAGCCCGGCAGGGGCCTCGGGGTCACCCGTGCCGCGCCGCAGGTACGTCGAGACCTCGTCCCAGACGACCTCCTCGCCCACGGTCACGGTGGTGACCATGTCGAAGATGCGACCCTTGGCGTGGGCGCGCAGGTTCGTGGCTGCCACGGTGACGCCGAAGCGCTCGGCGGCCGTCACCGTGCGGTGCTGGGTGATGGTGTTCTCCAGGTGCACCATGCCCATCGCCGGGTAGGGGAACGCCGGGTCGGTCAGCATCGCCATGTGCAGCGGGAACGCCAGCATGTGCAGGTAGGGCAGCGGCAGGGTGTCCTTGCGCGGGAACCCGCAGACTCCGGCGTACGACGCGACATGCGCCGGGTCGACCGCGACGTCCTGCCGGGCCAGGGTGAACTCGGGCAGCGCCGAGCCGGTCTTCCGGATGCCGGGGAGGGCCGCGACCCCGGGCAGGGCCGGCAGCGCCGCCTTGAGCATCAGCGGCAGCGAGGCCGGTGCCCCGTCGAGGACCCGGATGTCGCCCATGCTCAGGCGCCCAGCATCATCAGGCCGCACACGCGGACGACGTTGCCGTTCACAGCGGTCGAGGCGGGGCTCGCCAGCCACGCGATCGCCTCGGCCACGTCGACCGGCAGGCCGCCCTGCTGCAGCGAGTTGAGCCGGCGGCCGACCTCGCGGGTCATGAACGGCACAGCCGCGGTCATCTTGGTCTCGATGAAGCCGGGCGCCACGGCGTTGATCGTGATGCCCTCCTTGAGGGTGGGGGCGAGCGCGTCGACGAGACCGATCACGCCGGCCTTGGAGGCGGCGTAGTTGGTCTGTCCGACGTTGCCCGCGATGCCGGCGATCGACGCGACGCCGACGACGCGGCCGTTGGGGTTGATCGCCTTCTCCTCGAGCAGGGTCGCGGTGATCCGCTCGGGCGCGGTGAGGTTGACCGCGATCGCGGAGGCGAAGACGTCCTCCTTCATGTTGGCCAGCTTCTTGTCGCGGGTGATCCCGGCGTTGTGCACCACGATGTCGGCGCCGCCGTGCTGGGTCTTCACGTGGTGGGCGATCCGCGCCGGGGCGTCCTTGGCGGTGATGTCGAGGGTCAGGCTGTCCCCGCCGAGCTCCTTCATCACCGTGTTGAGCTCCTCGGCGGCCTGCGGCACGTCGATGCCCAGCACGGTCGCGCCGTCGCGGTGCAGCACCCGGGCGATCTGCTCGCCGATGCCTCGGCTGGCGCCGGTCACGACGGCGACCTTGCCGGCCAGCGGGCGCTCCCAGTCGACCTGCTCGGCGGGGGCCTTGGCGCCCACCGCACCGATCCGGATCACCTGGCCCGAGACGTACGCCGACTTGGGCGAGAGCAGGAACGCGAGGGTGGAGGCCATCGCGCCCTCGGCCTTCGGGGCGACGTAGACCAGCTGGACGGTGCCGCCCTTGCCGGTCTCCTTGCCCAGCGAGCGGGTGAAGCCCTCGAGGGCGCGCTGCGCCACGCGCTCGCCGGCCGACTTCGCAGCCTCGGGCGGGGTGCCGATGACGACCAGGCGGGCGCACTCCTCCAGGCTGCGGAGCTTGGGGGTGAAGAACTGCTGGAGCGCGACGAGCTGCTCCGAGGAGGTCAGCCCGGTGGCGTCGAAGACGAGGCCCTTGTAGCGCTCGCCCTCGGTGGTCTCCCGGACGAAGGCGACGCCGAGGTCGTCCAGGGCGGTGGTGAGGGCGGCTCCCAACCGGCCCTCGCCGCCGACCACGACGGTGCCGCGGACCAGCGGCGCACCGGCCTCCCAGCGCTCGAGCTCGACCGGGTTCGGCAGGCCGAGGTTCTTCGCCAGGAGCTGGCCGACGGGGGTGTGGATCAGGCTCTGGTAGCGGTCGCTCATCGCGGGGGTTCCTCCTGGAGGGAAAGGTCGGCGCCGTCGCCGTGAACAGGCGTCGGAGGCGAGGGTCGGACCGAGCCCGGTCGACCGTCGGGTCGAAATGTAACTAGCGGTGTAACTCGGAGTCCACTTTTCGTGATCTGGCCCTCATCGGCTGGCCCTGGCAGGGTCGGCGGGCTGAGGATGGGAGGCCGGGAGCCCCGTCCGCGAGCGTAGTGCGCACCGCGTCCGCCGGTCAGCCCCCGACCCGGCCGCGGGCGGCCCCGCCGGCCGCCGCGTGTCACCGTGTATCCCGCTCACCGAGGAGTCCCATGCAGGCCAAGACCCGCCGCGTCGCGATCATCGGCGGCAACCGCATCCCGTTCGCCCGCTCCAACACCGTCTACGCCGACGCCTCCAACCAGGAGATGCTGACCGCGGCGATCGACGGCCTGGTCACCCGCTTCGGGCTCGAGGGCGTCCGCGTCGACGAGGTCGTCGCCGGCGCGGTGCTCAAGCACTCCCGGGACTTCAACCTGACCCGTGAGGCGGTGCTCGGGTCCAAGCTGGCGCCGGAGAGCGCGGCGTACGACATCCAGCAGGCCTGCGACACCGGGATCCAGGCGGCGATCCAGGTCGCCAACAAGATCGCGCTCGGCCAGATCGAGGTCGGCATCGCCGGCGGCACCGACACCACCTCCGACGCGCCCATCGCCCTCAACGAGCGGCTCCGCAAGATCCTGCTCGAGGCCAACCGGGCCAAGACCACGCAGGGCCGTCTCGCCGCGCTGGCCAAGATCCGCCCGCAGCACCTGGCCCCCTCGATCCCGGCCAACAGCGAGCCGCGCACCGGGCTGTCGATGGGCGAGTCGCAGGCGCTGACCACCCTCGAGTGGGGCATCGAGCGGCTGGCCCAGGACGAGCTCGCGGTCAAGTCGCACCACAACCTCTTCGCCTCCTACGAGCGCGGCTTCCAGGACGACCTGGTCACCCCGTTCCGCGGCCTCGAGCGCGACCAGAACCTGCGCGGCGACTCCTCGCTGGAGAAGCTCGGCACCCTCAAGCCGGTCTTCGGCAAGGGCGAGACCGCCACGATGACCGCGGCGAACTCCACGCCACTGACCGACGGCGCCTCGGTCGTGCTGCTCTGCTCGGAGGACTACGCGAAGAAGCGGGGCTGGACGCCGCTGGCCTACCTGACCGAGTACGAGACCGCCGCGGTGGACTTCGTGCACGGCTCGGAGGGCCTGCTGATGGCGCCGGCGTACGCGATGCCGCGGATGCTGGACCGGGCCGGGCTCAAGCTGCAGGACTTCGACTTCTACGAGATCCACGAGGCGTTCGCCTCCCAGGTGCTCTCCACCCTCAAGGCGTGGGAGGACCCGATCTTCTGCCGCGAGCGCCTCGGCCTCGACGCCCCGCTGGGCTCGATCGACCTCGACAAGCTCAACGTCAACGGCTCCTCGCTCGCGGCCGGCCACCCGTTCGCGGCGACCGGCGGCCGGATCATCGCCAACCTGGCCAAGATGCTGGCCGAGAAGGGCTCGGGACGCGGCGTCATCTCGATCTGCGCGGCCGGTGGCCAGGGCGTCACCGCCATCGTGGAGCGCTGAGCCGCACCCAGGTCGCACGACGGCGCCGGACCCCGCGGGGGCCGGCGCCGTTCGTCGTCCCGGGTCAGTCGCGGGTGCCCGGCCGGACCAGCGCCAGGCTGGACTCGATCATCCGCTCGCGCAGGACCGCGACGTCGATGTGGCTGACCATCGGGATGCCGGGCGAGGTCTCCTGCACGGTGACCCCGAGCCGGGCCAGCTGCAGGGCGCCGAGGCCGGTCGCGTAGAGCAGGTTGGTGATCAGGGCGAGGTCGTCGACGACGAAGTCGCCGGTGGCGCAGCCGGCCTCGATGACGGCGGTGACCCGGGACAGGCAGTCGCTCATGCCGCGACCGAGCCGGAACAGCGCCGAGCCGGAGAGCTCGTCGAGCAGGTCCGGACCCATCCGCAGGATGGTGACCGCGCAGTCCACGAACGCCGGGTGGGCCAGGCCGAAGTCGACGAACGCCCCGGTGGTCGCGCGCAGCCGCTCGACGGGGGGAAGGGCGGCGTCGTCGGCCGCGACCAGGGCCGCCTCCAGGTCCTGCAGGTAGTCGACCTGGGTGAGGGCGAAGAGCTCCTCCTTGCCGGTGAAGTGCCGGTAGATGATCGCGCGGTTGACGCCCACCGCCCGGGCCACGTCCTCGATCTGGGCGTCGCGGACGCCGCGGGCGTCGAACAGCTCGCGGGTCGCGGCGATGATGCGGGCCTCGCGCTCGCGCCTCCGCTCGGCGGCGGCGGACCGGCGGCGGTCGCCTGTCGGGGCGCCGCTCGGGGCACCGCTCGGGGGGGCCGGGGTCGGGTCGACGTCGGTCATGCGGACAAGGTTACGCGTGTGCAACTCGGAGTTGCAGAGCCATTCACATCATGGGCGAGGGCTGCTCAGCCGCGCAGTGCGCGAACCGCGTCGACGGTGTCGGCCTCGGTGGCGGTCTTGTCGTCGCGGTAGCGGACCACCCGGGCGAACCGGAGCGCCATGCCGCTCGGGTAGCGCCGGGAGGTCTGGATGCCGTCGAAGGCGATCTCGACCACCTGCTCGGGCCGCACGTGGACGACGTGCCCGCTGCGGCCGGTCTCGAGCCCGAGGAAGCGCTCGGTCTGCCAGGCCAGCATCTGGTCGGTCATCCCCTTGAAGGTCTTGCCCAGCATCGCCCAGCCGTCGCCGTCGCGCGCCCCCAGGTGCAGGTTGGACAGCAGGCCCTCGCGCCGCCCGCTGCCCCACTCGACGGCGAGCACGACCAGGTCCAGGGTGTGGCGGGGCTTGACCTTGACCCAGGACGCGCCGCGCCGGCCGGCGTCGTACGGCGCCTCGAGGGCCTTCACGACGACGCCCTCGTGCCCGGCCGCGACGGTGTCGGCGAAGAACCGGCCGGCCTCCGCGGGGTCCGCGGTGACCAGCCGGGGCGCGACCAGGGACGCCGGGACGACGCGGTCGAGCTCGGCCAGCCGCACCCGGGCGGGCTCGTCGAGCAGGTCCCGGCCGTCCACGTGGAGCACGTCGAAGAAGACCGGCGACACCGGCACGTCCGCACGCAGCGCCGCCACGTCGGCGGTGCTCGCCGTCCGGGCGGCCGTCTCCTGGAAGGGCCGCGGGCGCCCGTCGGGCCGCAGCGCGATCGCCTCGCCGTCGAGCACCACCGAGGTGACCTCCAGCGCCGCGACCGCCTCGACGACCTCGGGCAGCCGGTCGCCGATCTCCTCCAGGCTGCGGGTGAAGACGGCGATGCCGGCGGGGGAGCGGTGCACCTGGATGCGGATGCCGTCGAGCTTGCGGTCCACCGCGACCTCGCCGCCGGCCGCGGCCTTGTCCAGGGCGGCGCCCACCTCGGGGGCGGACGAGGCGAGCATCGGACGGACCGGGCGTCCGGGCTCGAGCCGGAACGCCTCCAGTGCCGCCGCCCCGCCGGTCAGCGCCGCCACCGCGACCGGCCCGGTCGCCGCGCTGAACATCGCCGCCCGCCGGACCGTGGCCGCGGGCACCTCGGCCGCGCGGGCGATCGCGTCGAGGAGGACGGAGTCCAGGGCGCCCTGGCGCAGGTTCTCGAAGACCAGCGCGCGCAGGTACTGCTGCTCCGCGGCGGTCGCCCGCCCGAAGAGCCCCTCGACCGCGGCCGTGCGTCGTCCCTGGGAGCCGCTGCCTCCCAGCCGGCTGATCTCCTCCAGCGCGGCGTCGACCTCGAGCACCGTCAGGGTCTCCTCCGTGGCCGGTGCGGGCAGCGCGGACAGCCCGCGCCACCTCAGCCCGGTACGGCGCTGCCGGGGCGCGCCGGCCAGGTACGACGCGACCACCTCGACCAGCGTGGTCCCGTCCGGCGAGGACTCCTCGTCCGCTGCGGCCCGCAGCGTCTCGGCGAGCACCGCGGTCTTGGTGAGCCGGGAGCGGGTGCCCGAGATCCGGGCGGAGGCGTCCACGATCGCGGCGAGCAGCATGGTCCCCATTGTGGCGCGGGGGTGTCCGTGCCCCCTCGTACAGTGGCCGCGTGAGCGACGGCGGGGCGGGCGAGGTGAGCGGCGGATGACGAGCCGCGAGCGCGTCTGGCGGCCCGACTGGCCGTGCCCGGTGGGCCAGATCGCCGGTGGGCTGCGCCACGGCGGGGGCGACCCCACGTGGCGACGCGACCACGACGGCACGCTGTGGCACGCCACCGCCACCCCCCTGGGCCCGGCGACCCTCCGGGTCCGGCGTGCCGCCGCGCTGGGAGAGGTCCACGCCGAGGCCTGGGGACCCGGCGGGGACTGGGTGCTGGACGCGCTCCCGGCCTGGTTCGGGGCCGAGGACGACGTCCGGGGCTTCGAGCCGACCCACCCGGTGGTGGCGGAGGCGTGGCGCCGGCACCCGCACTGGCGGGTCCCCCGGACCGGGCTGGTGATGGCCTCCCTGGTCCCGGCCGTGCTGGAGCAGAAGGTGACCGGCAAGGAGGCCTTCTCGTCCTGGCGCACCCTGGTGCTCCGGTACGGCGAGCCGGCGCCCGGTCCCGGAGCCGACCTCGGGCTGCGGCTGGCCCCCACCCCGGCCGTGCTGCGGCGGGTGCCGTCGTGGGAGTGGCTGCGGATGGGGGTGGACCAGTCGAGGTCGCGCACGGTGCTGCGCGCCGCCGAGGTCGCCCCGGCGCTGGAGCGCACCGTCGCGCTGCCCCATGCGGAGGCCGACCGGCTGCTGCGGACGCTGCCCGGCGTGGGGGTCTGGACGTCGGCCGAGGTGCGCCAGCGAGCCCATGGCGACGCCGACGCGGTCAGCTTCGGCGACTTCCACGTCGCCAAGGACGTCGGCTGGGCGCTGACCGGGGTGCCGGTCGACGACGAGGGGCTCGCCGAGCTCCTCGAGCCCTACCGGCCGCACCGGCTCCGGGTGCAGGTGCTGGTCGCCCTGGCCGGGCTGCGCCGCCCTCGCCGGGCCCCGCGGATGACGCTGCCCACGCACCTGCCCGGGCGCTGACCGACTCGCCGGTCCGCTCGCCGGTCCGCTCGCGGGGCCGCTCGCCAACTGACAGACAGGACTGGCAGAAGTACCCGTAACTTTCAGTCCGATCCCGGGTTACCCCCTGTGGCGTCGGTGACCGGCAGGGCGTGCGCTGCCGGGCGAGCGGGCTCACTGATTCTGGGGACAACCGCCAATTTGTCCTGAAACGATCTGTTCGTCGACGACGCCGGACGGATCACGCGGGAGGCCCTCGGGTCTCCCGTGTCGCATGCACCGGGGCAGCAGGGTGACCTACCCGATGTTCGTGCGTTGAAACGCCGTGAGGCGGTCGGACCGAGATTTTCAGGGGAGAGAGGTGGCCCGATGAGCAGCGTTGCCGTGACAGCACGCGCGACGTTCGACGACCTGGCCGGCAGGGCCAGGACGGGAACGATCACCGCGGGCAAGCTGGTGCTCCTCGCCTTCGACGCGGTCCGGGGCGCGGCCGAGGACATCGTCACCCGGAGGTTCTCCTGGCAGGAGTTCCTGCTGCAGGCCTGGTTCATGGTCCGGGTCTCGCTGCTGCCGACGATCCTCGTCGCCATCCCCTTCGGCGTGATCGTGTCGATCCAGGTCGGCGGCATCGCGTCCCAGATCGGCGCGTCGTCCTTCAGCGGCGCGGTCAACGGCGTCGGCGTCCTGCGCCAGGGCGCCCCCCTGGTCACCTCCCTGATGATCGCCGGCGCCGTCGGCTCGGCCATCACCGCCGACATCGGCGCCCGCCAGGTCCGTGAGGAGATCGACGCGATGCGGGTGATGGGACTCGACCCGGTCCGCCGCCTGGTCGCCCCCCGCGTGGTCGCCGCGATCGTCGTCGCGATCATGCTCAGCGCGATCGTCGCCACGGTCGCCATCGTCACCGGCTTCGCCCTCGTCGTGGGCTCCGGCGACGTCTCCTCCGGCACCTACCTCGGTGCCTTCATCGCCTTCGGTCAGCCGACCGACCTCGCCCTCGCCCTGCTCAAGGCGGCCATCTTCGGCTTCATCGCCACGATCGTGGCCTGCCACAAGGGGCTCAACGCCTCCGGTGGCCCGAAGGGCGTCGCCGATGCCGTCAACCAGTCGGTGGTGCTCTCCGTGATCATGCTCGCCCTCGTGAACGTCGGCCTCACCCAGGCCTACGTCATGCTCGTCCCGCAGAGCATCGCCTGATGACCGCCGTCGAGGAGAACCGCTCCCGCCCCGGCCTGGCCGAGCGCGCCGGCGACCGCATCGGCAGCGCCGCGGACTCGACCCTGGACGCGCTCGCGGACATGGGCAACTTCGCCACGTTCTCGGTCGAGGCCGTCGCGAGCACCCCGATCACCCTGAAGCGCTACCGCGCCGAGACGATGCGCCAGCTGACCGACATCGCCTGGGGCAGCGGCGCGCTGCTCGTCGGCGGCGGCACCATCGGCATCATGGTGCTGCTCTCGCTGGCCGCCGGCACCTCGCTGGGCATCGAGGGCTTCAACGGCCTCGAGCTGATCGGGCTCTCGCCGCTCACCGGCTTCATCTCCGCCTCGGTCAGCACCCGGGAGATCGCCCCGCTGATCGCCGCGCTCGCCCTCGCCGCCCAGGTCGGCTGCCGGTTCACCGCGCAGCTCGGCTCGATGCGGCTGCACGAGGAGATCGACGCGCTGGCGGTGATGGCGGTCCAGCCGATGCGCTACCTGGTCACCACGCGGGTCATCGCCGCGATGGTGGCCATCCTGCCGCTGTACCTGATCGGCCTGATCGGCTCCTACATCGCCGCCGACCTGACCGTGACACTGCTGTTTCACCAGTCCGGCGGCACCTACGACCACTACTTCTCGACCTTCATCCAGGGTCGCGACATCTTCCTGTCGGTGGTGAAGATCCTGGTCTTCTCCTTCGCGGTCTCCCTGATCCACTGCTGGTACGGCTTCAACGCCTCCGGCGGTCCGCAGGGCGTCGGCGAGGCCACCGGCCGGGCCATCCGCGCCAGCATCGTCGTCGTCGTGCTGCTCGACATGATCCTGACGCTGCTGTTCTGGGGGAACACCCCCGGCTTCCGGATCTCGGGGTGAGGGGAATGGGAATCCTGCGCTCGAAGAAGGCCGGCAACGAGCCGACCTCCCGCAACGTCTATGCCCTGCGGGGCGTGGCCCTGCTCGGCGTGTTCGGGCTGCTGCTGTTCGTGCTGCAGCTGAGCATGTCCGGCACCTTCTCCTCCGTCACCCCGGTGAAGGCCCAGCTGAACACCGCTGGTGGCTCGATCGGCCCCGGCTCGGACGTGAAGATGCGCGGCCTCGTGGTCGGCACGATCACCTCGATCAGCGGTGACGCCCGCCAGGTCGACCTCGCGATCGACCTCGACGACCAGATGGTCGGCCAGATCCCGGCCGGCGTGAAGGCCCGGGTGCTCCCCGCGTCGGTCTTCGGCACGTCGTACCTGGAGCTGACCACGCCCAAGGGCACCGGCGGTCCGGCCTCCGGCACGGTCAAGGCCGGCGAGGTGATCTCCCAGGACCTCAGCGAGCCCACCCTGGAGCTCCAGCAGGCCCTCGACAGCGTCGACAAGCTCGTCAGCGCGCTCGGCCCGGCCCAGCTCGCCACCACCCTGAACGCGGTCTCGACCACGCTCGACGGCCAGGGCCAGCAGATCGGTGCCACCCTCGACCGGGCCGACAGCCTGCTCGCCCGGGTGCAGCCGCTGGTGCCGCTGGGACGGACCGACCTGCGCCTGCTGGCGACCAACCTGGACACGGTGTCGCGGATCGCCCCGGACCTCTTCAACGCCGTCGACGACACCCTGGTCTTCACCGACCACCTCGTGCAGCAGCGCGACCAGCTCACGGCCCTGGTCGCCGGCGGGCTCAACCTGGTGCGCGACACCAACGGCGTGCTGACCAAGAACGAGACCAAGTTCGTGCGCTCGGTGCGCGGCGCCGCCGGTGTCGTGGACGCGCTGTACGACCAGCGCGCCGGCATCCGCACCGGCCTGCTCGCCATCAACAACCTGACCGGCCGGCTGCCGTCGGTGACCTCGGGCGGGATGGTGCGCGTGACCGGCCCGATCGTCGGCCACTACGCGTACTACACGCGCGCCGACTGCCCGCGCTACCAGGGTCACCCCGGCAAGAACTGCGGAGGACGCTGACATGAACACCCGTGGTGAGCTCGTCAAGTTCAGCATCTTCTCGCTGGTGGCGGTCATCTTCGTGATGCTGCTCTTCAACACGATGGCCAACGGCGTCAACGGCGACACCGACAAGTACTCCGCCGTCTTCACCAACGCCAGCGGCCTGCGCTCCGGCGACGACGTGCGCGTCGCCGGCGTGAAGGTCGGCCGCGTCGACAGCATCTCGGTCCAGGGCCGCCAGGCGCGGGTGGACTTCGAGCTGACCAAGGACCAGCCGCTGCTGGACAACACGGTGCTGGTGATGCGCTACCAGAACCTGCTCGGCCAGCGGTACCTGTCGATGGTGCAGCCGAAGTTCCACGGCGGCGAGATGAAGGCCGGGTCGACGGTGCCCGCCGCGCGCACCAGCCCCGGCTTCGACCTGACGGCCCTGCTCAACGGCTTCCGGCCCCTGTTCGAGGTGCTCCAGCCCAAGGACGTCAACCAGCTCTCGGAGACCATCATCAAGGTCCTGCAGGGCGAGGGCGGCACCGTGGACCAGCTGCTCCGGCAGACCACCCGGCTGACCAACTTCCTGGCCGACCGCGACGACCTGCTCGACGAGGTCGCCACCAACCTCACCCCGGTGCTCGACAACCTGGCCGGCCAGGGCGACGAGCTGCAGTCCACGGTGGTCGAGCTGCGCAAGCTCACCGAGGGCTTCTCCAAGAACCGCGACAGCTTCGGGCGGTCCCTGGACCGGATCAGCGCCCTGGTCAACGACACCACCACCCTGGTGACGCAGGCGCGGGAGCCGCTGACCCGCGACGTACGCAGCCTGCGCGCGCTCACCAAGATGTACGCCGACGCCGAGGACAAGGTGCGCCCCGCGCTCACCGCGTTCGGCGACGTGCTGGGCACGCTCGGACGGGTCTTCTCCTACGAGTCCGCCGGCAACGTCTACCTCTGCAACCTGTCCTTCACGGTCGCCGGCCAGGAGCTCTCCTCCGGCACGCTGTCCAGCAAGTACTCCGAGGTGTGTCGATGAGGTTCTTGAGGGAACGCGACCCGTTCAAGATGGGCATCGCCGCCTTCGTGGGGCTGGCGCTGCTCGGCGGGTTCGTCGTCCTGGTCAGCACGGTCTCCTTCGGGACCAGGGGCTACACGGCCAGGCTCGAGCACACGGCCGGCCTGCGCGCCGGCGAGTCCGTCCAGGTCGCCGGCGTCAACGTCGGCAAGGTGACCGGCACCTCGCTCGACGGCCACTCGGTGGTCGTGTCGTTCAACGTCGACAAGGGCATCAAGCTCGGCCGTGACACCCGCGCCGAGGTCAAGGTGGCCACGCTGCTGGGCACGCACTACCTCGAGATCGACCCGCAGGGCGGCGGCGACCTCCCCGACGGGCAGATCCCGCTCGCCCAGACCGCAGTGCCGTTCAACCTGCAGGACGTCATCGACGCCGGCACCGCCGGTCTCGACGCCCTGGACCCGGTCCTGCTCGGCAAGGCGCTGAGCACCGTGGCCGACACCCTCAAGGCCAGCGGCCAGGACCTCGGCCCGGCGCTGGACGGCGTCACCCGGATCTCGCAGGTCGTCGCCAAGCGCAGCAGCCAGTACGGCGAGCTGCTCACGGCCGCCCGTGCGGTCACCGACCAGCTGAACGGCAGCAGCGGCGACCTGGTCGTGCTGATGAAGCAGACCAGCCTGGTCTCCGAGACGCTGACGACCCGCCGCCAGGTGATCCACCAGCTGCTCGCCGACGTCGAGGGCCTCTCGCGCTCGCTGAGCGGGATCGTGAACGACACCCGCGCCGACATCAAGCCGGCCATGCGCGACCTGTCCACCGTGCTCGACATCCTCAAGGACCAGGACAAGGAGCTCAAGCGTGCCCTGGCGAACCTCAACGTGGGTGCCCGCTACATCGCGAACGCGGCCGGCAACGGTCCGTTCGTGGACCTCAACGTGCCTCCGGGTGCGCCCGACAACGTCCGCTGCGCGACGACGGGGGGCTGCTGAGATGAAGAAGCTCCTCGCCTCCCTCGCCGCGGTCACCGCGGTGCTCGCGACCTCGGGCTGCGGCCTGCTCGGTGGCGGCCCGCGCGAGATCACCGCGGTCTTCCCCGACTCGGCCGGCCTGTTCCTCGGCAACGACGTCGGCGTCCTCGGCGTCGCCGTCGGCAAGGTCACCAAGATCCAGCCCGACGGCAGCGCCGTGAAGGTGACCCTCGAGATCACCGACGGCGACGTGAAGATCCCCGCCAACGTGGGCGCGGCCGTCGTCGCCCGCTCGGTGGCCACCGACCGCTACGTCGAGCTCACCCCGGTCTACAGCAAGGGCCCGCAGATGAAGGACGGCGCCACCATCCCCGTGCAGCGCACCGTCACCCCGGTCGACTTCGACAAGGTGCTCGCCTCGCTCAACGACTTCAGCTCGGGCCTGACCAGCTCCAAGGCGACCACCAACGGCCTGCGCGACCTGGTCTCGGTCACCGCCAAGAGCCTCGACGGCAACGGCAAGAAGATCAACACCACGATCTCCTCGCTGTCGGAGGCCGTGAACGGCGTCTCCGGCCAGAGCGACAACATCGTCGGCACGCTGAGGTCCCTCGACAGCCTGTCGGGCACCCTGGCCGACAACGAGCAGGTCGTGCGCCGGTTCATCAAGGACGTCAAGGACGCCTCCGACCTCGCCGCGACCGAGCGCTACAACATCGGCGGTGCTCTGAAGACGCTGCAGCAGGCGGTCGAGGACATCGCCGCCTTCGCCCGCGAGAACCGCGCACAGATCCGGGGCAACGTCGCGGACCTGACCACCGTCCTCAAGAACCTGCTCGAGAGCAGCGACGACATCAACGGGGTGCTGGACAACATGCCGCTGGCGACCGACAACCTCGCCCGCGCGATCAGCAAGAACGACCGGGCCCGCGTCAAGATCGACCCCAACGCGCTCAACCCCGGCGGGGCGCTGGTCGACCAGCTCTGCAAGGCACTCAACGTGTGCGACGACGTGATCGGGATCCCGCCGAGCCTCGACGGCATCCTCAACGCCCTCGGCGGACTGGGAGGCACCAAGTGAGGACCTCGCGTCTCCTCCGCATCTCGGCGACCGTGCTGGCCGCCGTGCTGGCCGCCGGCACGGTGTCGGCGTGCGGACCCGACTACACCGACCTGCCGCTCCCCGGCAAGAGCGTCGCCGGCCCGACGTACCGGCTCTCGGCGGTCTTCGACGAGGCGCTCAACCTCGCGCAGGGCGCCCAGGTCAAGCTCAACGGCGTGCCGGTCGGCCGCGTCCAGGACGTGCGTGCCAAGGACTTCCAGGCCGTCGTCGACATGGACATCAAGTCCTCGGTGCAGCTCAAGGAGGGCTCGACGGCTCGGCTGCGCTACGACACCCCGCTCGGTGAGCTCTTCATCCAGATCAACCCGGCGAAGTCCGGCGCACCGTTGAAGGACAACGCGGTGCTCACCGACAAGAGCACCACGACCGCGCCGACCGTCGAGAACACGCTCGCGCAGGCCTCGCTGCTCATCAACGGCGGCGGGCTGGGTCAGCTGCAGAACATCACCGAGGAGCTCAACACCGCCCTCGGCGGCCGCGAGGACACCGTCCGCCGGCTGCTGACGCGGGCGAACACCTTCCTCGCCTCGGCCAACGACAGCACCGGCGACATCGACCGGGTGCTGAACTCGCTGTCGCGGGCCTCAAAGGTGCTGGCGGCCCGCGAGGACACCATCAACCGCGCGGTCACCGACATCCGGCCCGCCTCCGAGGTCCTCCGCGAGAACACCCAGGGCATCACCGACCTGCTGGCCGAGACCGACAAGCTGACCACCACGGCGAGCCGGACCCTGAACGCCTCGCGCGACGACCTGCTCCAGGTGCTGCGCCAGCTCGACCCGATCGTGCAGCAGATCCTGGCGACCCGTCCGCAGTTCGTCCCCGGGCTGACCAACCTGGTCAAGGCCAGCAACCTGCTCGACCGGACCGCCCCGGGCGACTTCCTGCCCTTCGACGGCGCGCTGAACCTCGACAACACCGACCTGGGCGGGATCCTCGGCGGCAACGGCCAGGGCGGCTCCGGCAACGGCGGCGGCGGTGGCTCGGGCGGCCTGCCGATCCCGACGCTGCCCACCATCCCGCTCCCGACGCTGCCCACCCTGCCCGGGCTCGGCCTGAGCCTGCCCAACCTCGGCCTGCGCGCCATGGTCCCCGGAGGGGAGGCCCGATGAACAAGAAGTTCCTGCTCAGCGGTGCCGGCATCGCGCTGGCGTTCGTCCTGTGCGTCGCCTACATCTTCGGCGGCGTGCTCGACACGCCCCTGTTCTCCTCGGCCCCCACGGTCAAGGTGGAGATGCCGCGCACGGGTGGCCTCTTCAAGGGCTCCGAGGTGACCTACCGCGGGGTCAAGGTCGGCAAGGTGAAGGACATGACGCTCGACGCCCAGGGCGTCGTCGCGACCGTCGAGATCACCAGCGGCGCCGACATCCCGGCCGACACCCAGGCCCAGGTCCGCAGCCTCTCCCCGGTCGGCGAGCAGTACCTGGACCTGCGCCCGCGCAGCCAGGGCGGCCCGTACCTCAAGGACGGCTCGGTCATCACCGCCGAGGCCGTCGACCTGCCTCAGACCCTCGGCAACACCGCGATCTCCCTCAACAAGCTCATCGAGCAGATCGAGCCGGCCAAGATCGAGAAGGTGCTCACCGAGATCAGCACCGGCCTGTCGGGCTCCGAGCGGAGCCTGCGCCGCATCGTCGTCCAGGGCTCGGACCTGCTCCAGACCTTCGACGACAACCTGCCGACCACCACCAGCGTGCTGCAGCGTGGACGCACGGTCCTGCAGGTGGGCGCGGACAACACCGGCAACCTGGAGCGGCTGGCCAGCAACGCGGCGCTCTTCGCGGCCTGGCTGCGCAGCTACGACCCGACCTTCTTCGCCCAGCTGAAGAAGTCGCCGGGCCAGCTCCAGACCATGCGCAAGCTGGTCAAGGACGTCGGCGACACCCTGCCGCCCTTCCTCGACCCCGCCATCACGATGAGCGACCTGCTCGCCGCGCGCGACCCGCACCTGCGTGAGCTGCTCATCCAGTTCCCGCGCGGGTTCAGCGCCTTCGCCCGAACGATGCGGGACGGTGCCGTCCAGCTCGACGTGATCGCCGAGCGCGGCCAGAAGTGCGAGTACGACACGGTGCGTCGCGGACCGCGCGACGTCTCCTACCGGCCGCTGCAGAAGACCGGCACGTGCAGCACGTCGCTGACCGTCTCGCAGCGGGGCGCGCAGTTCGCGCCCGGGCCCGTCCGATGACGCCTACAGTGGGCGGCGTGCAGGACGAGACGCCGTCGGAGGACGCCACGACCCCCGCCGACGCCCCGATGACCGCTGCCGCCGCGCCGCCGGCGCCGCCGGTGTCGCCCGCGCCGGCGATGCCCGCGAAGCGGTCGCCGGTCGTGCCGGTGCTGGCGGTGCTCCTCGTCGCCGCGCTGGTCGCGGTCGCGCTGCTGTGGAAGCAGAGCTCGTCGCTCAAGGACGACCGCGACCTCGCCGACGCGGCCACCTCCGCCTCGGCGGTGGCCGAGAAGGTCATCACCCGGATGACGACCTACGACTACGCCACCGTCGACCAGGACTTCTCCTGGGTCGACGAGGTCGGCACCGCCTCCTTCGAGAAGGAGCAGAAGGCCACTGCCGCCCAGCTGGTCCCGATCATCAAGAAGTCCAAGGCGCAGGCCACCGGCAAGGTGCTGAAGCGCTCCGCGACCGCGCAGGACGCCGACCACGTCACCGTGCTGCTCTTCGTCGACCAGGTGCTCGGCCGGGCCGGCAGCAAGCAGAGCAACGTGGACCGGACCCGGGTGCAGATGTCGATGGTCCGCGGGGGGCCCGACGGCTGGCTCGTGAACGACATCCAGCTCTACTGACCACCGGGTGCGCCCGCGGCCGCTACAGCAGCGGGCGCAGCGGGGTCAGGAAGAGCTCGGTGAACTTCTTGTGGATGCCACGGGAGGCCCACTCGCGCGCGGTGAGCTCCGCGGCGTTGGTCAGGTCGACCTCGAAGATCCGCTCGAGCTCGGCAGCCATCGCCCGGTCGATGAACTCCACGTTGACCTCGTAGTTGCCGGTCATCGACAGCCGGTCCACGTTCGCGGTGCCCACGGTGCTCCAGGCGCCGTCGACCGTCGCGGTCTTGGCGTGGACCATCGCGTCGGAGTAGCGGTGGATGCGCGCGCCCGCCGTGAGCAGCTCCCCGAAGTACCCGCGCGCGATCCAGTCCGCCACCACGTGGTTGGACTGGGCCGGCACCAGGATCCGCACGTCGACCCCGCGCTGGGCGGCCCGCTTCAGGGCGTCGATGAAGTCCGGGTCGGGGATGAAGTAGGCCTGGGTGAGCCAGATGTTGCGGGTGGCCCGGTTGATCGCCTCCAGGTACATCGACCGGATCGGGAACATCCACAGCCGGGGCACGTTGCGGTGCACCCGGATCCGCGGCTCCCAGTCCGAGGGCGTCTCCAGCAGCAGCGGGCCGCCGTGGCGACCCCGGCGGTGCAGGTTCCAGAAGTCGGCGAATGTCCTCTTCAAGTCCCAGACACCCGGGCCGGTGATCTTGACGTGGGTGTCGCGCCACTCGGTGGCGTACGCCGTCCCGAGGTTGTAGCCCCCGACGAAGGCGACCTCGTCGTCGACCACCAGGATCTTGCGGTGGTCGCGGCCGTAGCGGCGCAGGTCGAAGAAGCGCAGGCCGGCGCTGTAGACCGGGTAGCGCAGCACCTTGACCGGAGGCCGGAAGTGCTTGAACCGGGGGGAGACGACCAGGTTCGCGAACGCGTCGTAGATCGCGTAGACCTCCACCCCGCGGGCGGCCGCGTCGTACAGGGCCTGCTTGAAGCGCTCGCCGATCTCGTCGGCCTTCCAGATGTAGGACTCCAGCAGGACCTGGTGGCGGGCGTTCGCGATGGCCGCCAGCATGTCGTCGTACAGGTCCTGGCCGAAGGTGTACGTCGTGACCGTGCTGCCCCCGATCGTGACCGGGCGCGGCTCGGTGGTCGGGAACGGCTTGGGCTTCTTGCCCCGGCGGCGGTAGGAGTCGACCAGGGTCAGCGAGACGGCGAGCAGGATCTGCAGGCCGAAGGTGACCAGCAGGGCGCGGCGCAGGGCGGCGCGGAGGGTCAGCGGCTCACCGGTCGCGACCTCCGCGCCCCGGGCGGTCGACCCTCGGCGCGTCACGAGAGGAATCTAGCCGCCCGCCGGGTGCCGCGTGGGTGGCCTGGGTCACCTGCGCCGGTCGTGTCCGATCGCGCGCGCGGAACTGTCGGACCCCCTGGCTAGGCTCGACGACATGAGGCCTGTCACCGATCTCCAGCGCCGGGTGGCGCCGTTCGAGGTCATCTCGGACTACGAGCCGTCCGGCGACCAGCCGACGGCCATCGCCGACATCGAGAAGCGGATCACCGCCGGTGAGCAGGACGTGGTCCTGCTCGGGGCGACCGGCACCGGCAAGACCGCCTCGATCGCGTGGGCGATCGAGCGGCTCCAGCGCCCCACTCTGGTGCTCCAGCCCAACAAGACGCTGGCCGCGCAGTTCGCCAACGAGCTGCGCAGCCT
Organism: Marmoricola sp.; assembly: GCA_044227235.1. GTDB lineage: Bacteria > Actinomycetota > Actinomycetes > Propionibacteriales > Nocardioidaceae > Marmoricola_A. The sequence goes on from JBGAFN010000002.1 coordinate 404,275, forward strand.
GATGCCGAACAACGCCATCGAGTACTTCGTCAGCTACTACGACTACTACCAGCCCGAGGCGTACGTCCCGCAGACGGACACCTACATCGAGAAGGACTCCTCGATCAACGAGGAGGTCGAGCGGCTGCGCCACTCCGCGACCAACTCGCTGCTGACCCGGCGCGACGTGATCGTGGTCTCGACGGTCTCCTGCATCTACGGCCTCGGCACCCCGCAGGAGTACGTCGACCGGATGGTCCGGCTCCGGGTCGGCGGCCAGGTCGACCGCGACCAGCTGCTGCGCCGGCTGGTGGAGATCCAGTACACCCGCAACGACCAGGCGTTCACCCGCGGCACCTTCCGGGTCCGCGGCGACACCCTCGAGGTCTTCCCGGTCTACGAGGAGCACGCGGTGCGCATCGAGCTCTTCGGCGACGAGATCGAGCGGCTGATGACGCTGCACCCGGTCACCGGCGAGGTCGTCACCGAGGACCAGGAGCTCTACATCTTCCCGGCCACCCACTACGTCGCCGGGCCCGAGCGGATGGAGCGGGCGGTCGCCGGGATCGAGGCCGAGCTGGCCGACCGGCTGGCGGAGTTCGAGAAGCAGGGCAAGCTGCTCGAGGCGCAGCGGCTGCGGATGCGCACGACGTACGACATCGAGATGATGCGCCAGATCGGCAGCTGCTCGGGCATCGAGAACTACTCGCTGCACATCGACGGCCGCAGCCGCGGCTCGGCCCCCAACTGCCTGCTCGACTACTTCCCCGAGGACTTCCTGCTCGTCGTCGACGAGTCCCACGTGGCGGTGCCGCAGATCGGCGGGATGTACGAGGGCGACATGTCGCGCAAGCGCAACCTGGTCGACCACGGGTTCCGGCTGCCCAGCGCGATGGACAACCGGCCGCTGAAGTGGGAGGAGTTCCTCGACCGGATCGGCCAGACGGTCTACCTGTCCGCCACCCCGGGCCCCTACGAGCTCGACAAGGTCGGCGGCCTCGACAACGTCGTCGAGCAGATCATCCGCCCGACCGGGCTGATCGACCCCGAGGTGGTCGTCAAGGGGACCAAGGGCCAGATCGACGACCTCATCCACGAGATCCGGGTCCGGGCGGAGAAGGACGAGCGGGTCCTGGTCACCACCCTGACCAAGAAGATGTCGGAGGACCTCACCGACTACCTGCTCGAGGCCGGCATCCGCACCCGATACCTGCACAGCGAGGTCGACACCCTGCGCCGCATCGAGCTGCTCCGCGAGCTCCGCCTCGGCGAGTACGACGTCCTGGTCGGCATCAACCTGCTCCGGGAGGGTCTCGACCTGCCGGAGGTCTCCCTGGTGGCGATCCTCGACGCCGACAAGGAGGGCTTCCTGCGCTCCGACAAGTCGCTGATCCAGACCATCGGCCGCGCGGCCCGCAACGTCTCGGGCCAGGTCATCATGTACGCCGACAAGATCACCCCCTCGATGGAGCTGGCGATCGAGGAGACCAACCGGCGGCGCGCCAAGCAGGTCGCCTACAACACCGAGCGCGGCCTCGACCCGCAGCCGCTGCGCAAGAAGATCGCCGACATCACCGAGATGCTCGCCCGGGAGGACGAGTCCACCGAGGAGCTGCTCAAGACGTGGCAGAAGAGCGACGGCGGCCGCAAGAAGGCGCCGGTCCCCAGCCTCTCCTCGCTGCGTGACCGCGAGCCCGACCTGGCGGGTCTGCCCTCGGCCGACCTCGCCGAGCTGGTCCAGCAGCTCACCGAGCAGATGCACACCGCGGCCGCCGAGCTGCAGTTCGAGGTCGCGGCACGGCTGCGCGACGAGATCCGGGACCTCAAGCGCGAGCTGCGTCAGATGATGGAGGCCGGCGCCCGCTGAGGCCGGTCGGTCCGGAGGGCGGTGCGGGGTGGTCTGACAGACTGGCCGCGCTGGCGCCCTCGACCCCGGGAAGGACCTCGTGAACGTTCCGGTCTGGGTGTGGTGGACCACCATCCTCGTGACCGCCGCGGTGCTCGTCTTCGACGTGATCGTCATCGGCCGACGCCCGCACGAGCCGTCCCGGCGTGAGGTCTCGGTCGCCCTCTCGGTGTACCTCGGCGCCGCGGTGCTCTTCGGGATCGGGGTGTGGCTGACCGCGGGCAGCCAGTACGGCACCGAGTTCTTCGCCGGCTGGCTCACCGAGTACTCGCTCTCGGTGGACAACCTGTTCATCTTCATCATCATCATGAGCCGGTTCGCGGTGCCCCGGCAGTTCCAGCAGGAAGCCCTGATGATCGGCATCGTGCTGGCGCTGGTCTTCCGCGGCATCTTCATCGCGCTCGGCGCCGCGGTGATCGTGCAGTTCAGCTGGGTCTTCTACCTCTTCGGCGTCTTCCTCGTCTACACCGGCGTCAAGCTGGCCAAGGAGGGCCCGGAGGACGAGGACGAGTTCGAGGAGACCCGGCTGGTGGCCTGGGTGCGCCGGGTGCTCCCGCACACCGAGGAGTACCGCGGCGGCCGGTTGTGGGTGGTCGAGCACGGCACGCTGCTGCTCACCCCGATGTTCGTCGTCGCTGTCGCCCTGGGCACCACCGACCTGCTGTTCGCCCTGGACTCCATCCCGGCCATCTTCGGGCTCACCAAGGAGCCCTACCTGGTGCTCACCGCCAACGTGTTCGCGCTGATGGGGCTGCGGCAGCTGTACTTCCTGATCGGCGACCTGCTCGAGCGCCTCGTCTACCTCTCCTACGGGCTCGCGTTCCTGCTCGCCTTCATCGGCGTCAAGCTCGTGCTGCACGCCCTCCACCTCAACGAGGTGCCTTTCATCAACGGTGGCGAGCACGTCGCCTGGGCGCCGGAGATCCCGATCCAGGTGTCGCTGGGGGTGATCGTGCTGACCCTGGCCGTGACCACGGTGCTGAGCCTGCTGGCCTCCCGCGGCCAGTCCGACGACGAGCGCGACGCCCACAGCGGGCCCCGCGGGCACTGAGTCGGCCCGGATGATCGACACGTCCCGCCCGGTGTGGTCTGCTGCCACTGGTCAAGGGCGCATCCGCCCGATAAACTAGAACCTGTTTCAGTTCGCGGACTGGAGCCGGGACTGAAACCAGGAGGTCGTGGGTGGACCAGGACGTCGAGCTGGACCTGCTCATCATCGGAGCGGGCCCCGTCGGGCTCTACGGCGCGTACTACGCGGGGTTCCGGGGACTCTCGGTGGGACTCGTCGACTCGCTGCCGGAGCTGGGCGGGCAGATCACCGCGATGTACCCGGAGAAGGACATCTTCGACGTCGCCGGGTTCCCCGTCGTCAAGGGCAAGGACCTGGTCGCCGGCCTGGTCGAGCAGGCCGCCTCCGCCGACCCGACGTACCTCCTCGGGCGGACCGCCTCCACGCTGGTCTCCGACGAGGCCGCCGGCGTCGTCCGGGTCGGTCTCGACGACGGCACCACGGTGGTGGCCAAGGCCGTCATCATCACCGCCGGCATCGGCAAGTTCACCCCCCGGCCGCTCCCGGCCGCCTCCGAGTGGACCGGTGACGAGGTCGCCTTCTTCGTGCCCTCCTTCGACCGCTACACCGGCAAGGAGGTGGTCATCGTCGGCGGCGGCGACAGCGCCTTCGACTGGGCCCGCGCGCTGGAGCCGATCGCCAAGTCGGTGACCCTGATCCACCGCCGCGACGCCTTCCGTGCCCACCAGGCCACCGTCGACCACGTGCTCGCCTCCAGCGTGACCGTGCTGGTCAACAGCAACGTCACCCGGCTGGTCGGCGACGGGCTGGACGGGGCGCTCAGCGCGCTGGAGGTCGAGAACGTCAAGACCAAGGAGGTCGTCACGCTCCCGGCGCAGGCGATCGTCGCCGCGCTCGGGTTCGTCGCCGACCTCGGCCCGATCCAGCAGTGGGGGCTCGAGGTCGACAAGCGTCACATCGTCGTCGACTCCGCGACCGCCACCAACCTGCCGCGCGTCTTCGCCGCCGGCGACATCACCGAGTACCCGGGCAAGGTCCGGCTGATCGCGGTCGGCTTCGGGGAGGCCGCCACCGCGGTCAACAACGCGGCGGTTGCGATCAACCCCGACGCCCATCTGTTCCCCGGCCACTCCTCGGGAGCCGAGGCATGAGCGCCACCGGCCGCAGCAAGGTCGCGATGACCGACGGCGAGATCGCGGAGTTCCTCGGCTCGGAGATCAAGGTGCAGGTCGCCTCGCTCGGCAAGGACGGGTACCCGCACCTGACCACGCTCTTCTACGCCCTCGAGGACGGGCGGATCGCCTTCTGGACCTACGCCACCAGCCAGAAGATCAAGAACCTGCAGCGCGACCCTCGGGTGTCCGCCCTCGTCGAGACCGGAACCGACTACAACGAGCTGCGCGGCGTCTCGATCAAGGGCACCGCCGAGGTCGTCACCGACCAGGACCGGATCCGCACCGTCGGACGCCGGGTGGTGGAGGTGATGGCGGGCGGAGCCGACCTCGGCGAGCTCGGCGACGCGATCGTCGAGAACCAGGTCGCCAAGCGGTACGCCGTCGTCGTCACGCCGACCCACGTCGCGAGCTGGGACCACCGCAAGATGAACAGCCTGCCCGGACAGGCGGCCGCCGAGGCCGCCGTCGCCGCCACCCAGGACAAGGAGTGACCCCATGAAGGTGAAGGCCGACTTCGACCTCTGCGAGTCCAACGCGATCTGCGTCGGGATCGCCCCCGACGTCTTCGAGGTCGACGACGACGACTACCTGCAGATCCTCACCGACGAGGTCACCCCCGAGAACGAGGCCCGCGTGCGGCAGGCGGTCGCGTCCTGTCCCAAGGCCGCGCTCTCGCTGGTCGACTGAGCTCGATCCCGCCCGATCCCGCCCGCACCCACCCGAGGACCCCGAGATGACCGACCTGACGTCCCTGGACGGCCGCGTGGCCGTCGTCACCGGCGCCGGCGCCGGTCTCGGCCTGGCCGAGGCGACGGCGCTGGCCGCCGCCGGAGCCCACGTCGTGCTCAACGACCTGCCCGGTGCCGCCGACGAGGCCGCCGCCGAGATCCGCGCCGGCGGCGGGTCGGCGAGCGTCGTCGCGGGCGACGTGGGGGAGCGGTCCACCGCGGACGCGCTGCTGGCTGCGACCGCGGGTGACCTGGGCCGGCTCGACATCGTCGTCAACAACGCCGGCGTCACGCGGGACCGGATGCTGTTCAACATGTCGGACGAGGAGTGGGACCTCGTCCTCCGGATCCACCTGCGCGGCCACTTCCTGCTCTCCCGTAACGCCGCCTCGCACTGGCGCACCGTGAGCAAGGAGACCGGCGCGCCGACGTACGGCCGGATCGTGAACACCTCCTCGGAGGCCTTCCTGAGCGGGTCGCCGGGCCAGCCCAACTACGCCGCCGCCAAGGCGGGCATCGCCGCGCTGACCCTGTCGGAGGCGCGTGGCCTGGGCCGGCTGGGCGTGACGGCCAACGCGATCTGCCCGCGGGCCCGGACGGCAATGACCGAGGGCGTCTTCGGGGCGGAGGACAGCTCGGGGGCCGAGGTCGACCCGCTCTCGCCCGACCACGTCGCGCCGCTGGTGGCCTACCTCGCCTCGCCGGCCGCCGAGCGCATCAACGGCCAGGTCTTCGTGGTGTACGGCGGGATGGTCGCCCTGCTCGCCGCCCCCGTCGTGGAGCGGCGCTTCGACGCCTCCGGGTCGACCTGGGACCTGGCCGACCTCGACAAGCAGGTCGGCTCCTACTTCGCCGACCGCGACCCGGCGATCTGCTTCGCCGCCGACTCCGTCATGCGCCTCACCGCCCCCTGACCGAGACGACGGCAACGCCCCCTTCCACCCCGCCGAGACGACGGCAACGCACCCTTCCGCCCCGCCGAGACGACGGCAACGCACCCTTCCACCCCGCCGAGACGACGCTTCTGCACCGACTGATGACCAGGAGAACCCCATGAACCGACTGACCGGCAAGGTCGCCATCGTCACCGGCGGAGCCCAGGGCCAGGGCGCCGCGATCTGCCGCGCCTTCGTCGCCGAGGGCGCCAAGGTCGTCGTGGCCGACATCGCCGACGACCTCGGCCAGGCGCTGGCCGACGAGCTGGGGGAGTCGGCGCTCTTCGTCCACCTGGACGTCTCCGACGAGGGCGACTGGCAGGCCTGCGTGAAACAGGCTGTGGCGTCGTACGGTCCGGTGAACGTCCTGGTCAACAATGCCGGAGTGCTGATGTTCGCCGCGCTGAAGGACATGGAGGTGTCGGACTTCGAGCGGTTGTTCCGGATCAACATGCTGGGCTGCTTCCTGGGCATGAAGACCGTGTCGCCCGGCATGGTCGCGGCCGGCGGCGGGTCGATCGTCAACTGCTCGTCCATCGAGGGCCTCGGCGGGATGCCCACGCTGGTCGCCTACACGGGGACCAAGTTCGCCGTACGCGGGATGACGAAGGCCGCCGCGATGGAGCTCGGCCCGCACGGCGTCCGGGTCAACTCGGTCCACCCCGGGATGATCGACACCGGCATGATCCGCGGCTACACCGGCGATGTCGGGATGGAGTGGGGCGCCTCGAAGGTGCCGCTCAAGCGGGTCGGCCAGCCCGAGGACATCGCGCCGCTCTACGTCTTCCTCGCCAGCGACGAGTCGGCGTACTCCACGGGCGCCGAGTTCGTCGCCGACGGAGGGGTCACGGCCACGCACGCCTTCGGCGGCTGAAGGCAGGTTCGTGCCGTGTCGCTGCTGGTGAAGCGGACCTGCGTGTCCTCTCGCCGCGGGTGAAGCGGGCGTTCGCGTCCTCTCGGTGGGGGTGGAGGGGACGTCGGTGTCGTCTCGCATGAGAGGGTCGGGGGCGTGAGCGAGATCGGACGGGTGCGGGCGACCCGGTTCGTCGTACCGCTGCGGGAGGGGGGCTCGCTCCCCGGGCTGGTCGAGGCCGACGACCTCGGGTTCTACGTCTGCAAGTTCCGCGGCGCCGGTCAGGGGCTCCGTGTCCTGGTGGCCGAGGTGGTCGTCGGAGAGCTCGCCCGTCGCCTGGGCATTCCCACGCCGGAGCTGGTCGGGATCGAGCTCGAGGCTGCGATCGCGCGGTTCGAGGCCGACGAGGAGGTCCAGGACCTGCTCAACGCGAGCCTCGGGCTCAACCTCGGGATCGACTTCCTGCCCGGCTCCTTCGGGTACGACGCGCACTGCCGCCCCGACCCGGAGGTCGCAGCGCGCGTGCTGTGGCTCGACGCCCTCACCGCCAACGTGGACCGGTCGTGGCGCAACCCGAACCTACTGATGTGGCACGGCGACCTGTGGGCGATCGACCACGGTGCCTCGCTCTACTTCCACCACTCGTGGTCCGGTGGGCTCACCTCACCCGACCGCTTCGCGGTCCAGCCGTACGACGCCGCCGACCACGTGCTCGGCGCCTTCGTCGGCGGAGTGCCGGCCGCCGACGCCGCGCTCGCCCCGCAGGTCACCGAGGAGCTGCTGACCGAGGTCGTGGGCCGCGTGCCTGCGGACTGGCTCGAGCCGGTGCCGGGCGCGGACACCGAGCAGGTGCGGGCTGCGTACGTGTCCTTCCTGCTGGCCAGGGTGAGCGGTGACCGACCGTGGCTGCCGGGAGGTGCGTCGTGACGATGGCCTACCAGTACGTCGTGCTGCGCTGCGTCCCTCGCGTGGACCGTGAGGAGTTCGTCAACGTCGGCGTGGTGCTCTACTGCCAGGACGCGGACTTCCTCGACATCGCGTGGTCGGTCGACGCCGAGCGGCTGCGGGCGCTGGCCCCGACGGTGGATGTCGGGGCGGTCGGCTCCGCCCTCGAGGCTGCCGCCGCGGTGTGCCGCGGGGACGCGGAGGCCGGTGCGGCCGGCCGGGCGCCCCGGCTGACCCGGTTCGGGTTCCTCAGCGCACCCCGCAGCACCGTGGTGCAGCCGGGTCCGATCCACGGCGGGACGACGGCCGACCCGGCGCGCCACCTGGAGCACCTGCTGTCCGCGCTCGTGGGCTGAGCGAGCAGCCGCAGCGCCGCCCGACGCGGAAACGCGCGCCCACTCAACCCGGAACGCGCGCCCACTCAACCCGGAACGCGCGCCCACTCAACCCGGAACGCGCGCCCACTCAACCCGGAACGCGCGCCCACTCAACCCGGAACGCGCGCCCACTCAACCCGGAACGCGCGCCCACTCGACCCGGAACGCGCGCCCACTCAACCCGGAACGCGCGCCCACTCAACCCGGAACGCGCGCCCACTCAACCGGTCAGAGGTTGATCATGTGCCCGGCGATGCCCTCGATGGCCTCCTTGACGGCCTCCGACAGGGTCGGGTGCGCGAAGACGTTGCGGGCGACCTCGTCGGCGGTGAGGTCCCAGCGCTGGGCCAGGGTCAGCACCGGCAGGAGCTCGGTGACGTCGGGGCCAATGAGGTGGGCGCCGAGGATCTCGTTGTGCTTGGCGTCGGCGACGATCTTCACGAAGCCGACCGCGTCGCCGAGGCCCTGGGCCTTGCCGTTGGCCGAGAACGGGAACTTGGCGGTCTTGACCTCGTAGCCCTTCTCCTTGGCCTGCGCCTCGGAGTAGCCGAACGAGCCGATCTGGGGCTGGCAGTACGTCGCCCGCGGGATCATGTCGAAGTCGATCTCCATGGTCTCCGCGCCGGCGATCGTCTCCGCGGCCACGACGCCCATCGCTTCGGCGACGTGGGCGAGCATCATCTTGCCGGTGACGTCGCCGATGGCGTAGACGCCCTCGACGTTGGTGCGCCCACGGGCGTCGATCTTGATCGCCCCCCGCTCGGTGGTCTCGACCCCGGCGGCCTCGAGGCCGTAGCCCTCCAGCCGCGGCGCGAAGCCGATGGCCTGGAGCACCTTGTCGGTCTCCAGGACCTGCTGGTCGCCACCGGCGGCCGGGGAGACCGTGACCTTGACCTTGTCGCCGGAGTCGTCGATCGACTCGACCTTGGTGCCGGTGAGGACCTTGACGCCGAGCTTCTTGTAGTGCTTGGCGAGCTCCTTGGAGACCTCCTCGTCCTCGGTCGGGACCATCCGGTCGAGGAACTCCACGATCGTCACGTCGACGCCGAAGTTCTTCATCACGTAGGCGAACTCGACGCCGATGGCCCCGGAGCCGGCGATCACGATGCTCTCGGGGAGGTTCTCGTCGAGGATCTGCTCCTCGTAGGTCACCACGCGGTCCGACAGCGAGGTGCCGGGAATGAGCCGGGTGGTGGCGCCGGTCGCCAGGATCAGGTTGTCGCAGGTGTAGCCGGTGACCTGGCCGTCCGCGCCCTTCACGTCGACCGACTTCGGCCCGGTCAGGGTGCCCCAGCCGTGGATCTCGGTGATCTTGTTCTTCTTCATCAGGTAGTGGACGCCCTTGACGATGCCGTCCGAGACCTGGCGGCTGCGCGAGAACGTCGGCCCGAACTCCATCCGGGCGTCGCCGACGATGCCGAACTTGTCCTTCTCGTGCTGCAGCACGTGGGCGAGCTCGGCGTTCCTCAGCAGCGCCTTGCTCGGGATGCACCCGACGTTGAGGCAGACACCACCCCAGTACTTCTCCTCGATCACCGCGGCGGTGAGGCCGAGCTGGGAGGCGCGGATCGCGGCGACGTACCCACCGGGGCCGCCACCGAGGACGAGGACATCGAAGTGCTGGCTCATGCGCCCGAGCCTAGTCGCCCCGGGGGTGTGACTCCGAATCAGACCGGCACGAGCTCCACCGCGCCCACCGCGTAGCGGGCGAGCACGGTGCGGGCGACCTCCGGGTCGGCGCCGAAGGGGGCCGAGACGGCCACCGCGCCGGCCTCGAGCGCGAGCTCGGCGGCACGGTCGTGCAGGAACCCGGGCGCCAGGAACAGCGACCCGACGGCGATGTGCCGGCGGCCCTGGGCGCGGAACGCGCGCACGGCCTCACCGGTGGCCGGCGGGCTGGCGGAGGCGAACGCCGCCATCACCGGGAGCCGGTGCCGGGTGCCCCACAGCCGGGCGAGCCGGTTGATGGACTGGGTGGCCAGCGGGTCGGTGGTGCCGGCCGCGGCGAGCACGAGCGCGTCGAGCTCGCGACAGCGGGCGTCGGCCAGGGCCTCGCGCAGGCGACGGTCCAGGACGTCGAGGAAGACCGCCTCGAGGCCGAGCACGGAGGTCGCCCGGATCTTGAGGCCCTCGTGGCGTGCCGTGGCCTCGGCGATCTCGGTCGGCACGTCGACCTTGGCGTGGTACGCCTCGCTGAGCAGCAGCGGCACCACGACGATCTCGTCGAACCCGGCCCGGACCAGCTTGTCGACCACGGTGGCGAAGGAGGGCTTGGAGGTCTCCAGGAACGCGGCCTCGATGCGCAGGTCGGGCCGCATCCGGCGGACCTCCTCGACCAGGGCGCGGATGGTCGCGGACGAACGAGGGTCACGGCTGCCATGCGCGAGGGCCACCAGGGCGGGTGCGGTCACGGGTCAGCCTCCTTCAGGGTCGTGCTTCGGGGGTCCGAGGCGGTGCTGGTGCGGTGTTCAGTTGTGCTCGCCGGCGCCGTTGCCGACCAGGGTAGGGATCGGGGTCAGACGTGGATGCCGCACTCCGTCTTGGCCATCCCGGCCCAGCGGCCGCTGCGGGCGTCCTCGCCGGGGGCGACCCGGCGGGTGCACGGCGCGCAGCCGATGGAGGGGTAGCCGTCGTACTGCAGCGGGTTGACCAGGACGCCGTTCTCGGCGATGTAGGTGTCGACCTGCTCGTCGCTCCACCGGGCGAGCGGCGAGACCTTGACCTTGCGCTTCTTGGCGTCCCAGCCGATCACGGGGGCGATGACCCGGTTGTGGGTCTCGGCGCGACGCAGCCCGGTCGCCCACGCGTCGTACGACGCGAGCGAGTCGGCCAGCGGCGCGACCTTGCGCAGCGCGCAGCACAGGTCCGGGTCGCGCTCGTGCAGCCGGGGTCCGTACTGGGCGTCCTGCTCGGCGACGCTCTGCACCGGCGTGATCGTCAGCAGGTTCACCGGCAGGGTGGCCTCGACGGCGTCGCGGGTGCCGATCGTCTCGGCGAAGTGGTAGCCGGTGTCGAGGAAGACCACGTCGATGCCCGGAGCCACCTTGGAGGCCAGGTGGGCCAGCACGGCGTCGCCCATCGAGGAGGTGATGCAGAAGCGCTCTCCGAACGTGGCGACGGCCCACTCGATGATGACCTCGGCGGGGGCGAGCTCGAGCTCGGCGCCGGCGTGGCGGACCAGGTCGCGCAGCTCGTGCTCGCTGCGACCCTCGGTGGCGGTGCCGCGGGCCAGGAAGGCCTTGGTGGCGGTGGCTGCGGTCATGGGGTGACCTCCTCGGAGGACGGGTCAGCCGTGCGGGACGAGGCGGGCCGGAGCAGCCCGAGGAACTTCAGGCTGAACGCCCGCTGACAGGCGTGGCATTCCCAGGTCCCGTGCCCGGCCTCGTGCGGACGCAGGTCCTCCTCGCCGCAGTAGGGGCAGTGGAACGGCGAGACGCGGGCGCTCATCGCGCGCCCTCCAGGGCTGCCTCGCCGCGCAGCGCGGCCTCGTCGGCGCGGGCGACCCAGGCGGCGAAGGACTCGCCGTCGGCACGCTCGGCCAGGTAGGCCGTGACCACCGCGGTGATGTAGTCGTCCAGGCCGGCGCTGGTCACCTTGTGGGCGCGGAGCTTGCGGCCGAAGGGGTTCGCGTTGGCCTCGGTCAGGGCGATCCCGCCACCGAGGTGGACCTGGAAGCCCTCGACCTGGGTGCCGTCGGCGTCGAGCACCAGCTGACCCTTGAGGCCGATGTCGGCGACCTGGGTGCGGGCGCAGGCGTTGGGGCAGCCGTTGACGTTCACGCTGATCGGGGTGTCGAGGTCGGGGAAGCGGCGCTCGAGCTCGGCGACCAGGGCGCGGGCGCGTTCCTTGGTGTCGACGATGGCCAGCTTGCAGTACTCGATGCCGGTGCAGGCCATCGTGTTGCGCCGCCAGGGGGAGGGCCGACCGGTGAGGCCGATGGCCTCGAGGTCGTCGAGAAGGGCGTCGGTGCGGGCACCGTCGACGCCGAGGACGACGAGCTTCTGGTGGGCGGTGAGCCGGACGCCGGCCGCGTCGTACTTCTCGACGAGGTCGGCAAGACCGCTGAGCACCGTGCCGGAGATCCGCCCGACCGTCGGGGCGGCGCCGACGTAGAAGAGGCCGTCCTTCTGCTCGTGGACGCCGACGTGGTCGCCGCCGCCGACCGACAGCTCGGGGGAGGGGCCGTCGACGAGCGTGCGGTGGAGGTACTCGTCCTCGAGGACCTGGCGGAACTTGTCCTTGCCCCAGTCGGCGACCAGGAACTTCAGCCGCGCGCGGCTGCGCAGCCGGCGGTACCCGTAGTCACGGAAGATCGAGACCACGCCCTCCCAGGCGTCGGCCACCTCCTCCAGCGGGATCCAGACGCCCAGCTTCGCGGCCAGCATCGGGTTGGTGGAGAGGCCGCCTCCGACCCACAGGTCGAAGCCGGGGCCGTGCTCGGGGTGGACCGTGCCGACGAAGGAGACGTCGTTGACCTCGGGCGCGCAGTCCAGGGACGGGTGCCCGGAGGCGGAGGTCTTGAACTTGCGGGGCAGGTTGGCGAACTCGGGGTTCCCGATGAAGCGTCGCTTGATCTCGGCCAGCGCCGGCGTGGCGTCGATGATCTCGTCCTTGGCGACGCCGGCGACCGGCGAGCCCAGGAACGGGCGCGGCGAGTCCCCGCAGGCCTCCATCGTGGTCAGCCCGGCGGCCTCGAGCCGCTCCCAGATCGCCGGGACGTCCTCGACCCGGATCCAGTGCAGCTGGATGTTCTGCCGGTCGGTGATGTCGGCGGTGTCCCGGGCGAACTCGGTGGAGACCGACCCGAGCGCCCGCAGTGCCTCGGCGCCGAGCAGGGTGCCGTCGCTGCGCACGCGCATCATGAAGAACTCGTCGTCGAGCTCGTGCGGCTCCAGGGTGGCGGTCTTGCCGCCGTCGAACCCGGGCTTGCGCTGGGTGTAGAGGCCCATCCAGCGGAACCGGCCGCGCAGGTCGTTGCCGTCGATGGAGGAGAAGCCGCGGTGGGCGTAGATGTTCTCGATGCGCGCCCGCACGTTGAGCGGGTTGTCGTCCTTCTTGAACTGCTCGTTGGCGTTGAGCGGCTCGCGGTACCCCAGGGCCCACTGACCCTCGCCGCGCCTCGGCCGGGTGCCGGCGGTGCGCGGGGGGCGGGTCGGTGCGTCAGTCATTCGGGGGCGTTCCTCTTCGTCTCAAGGACGCACGAGCGCACGTGCCGCGACGACGCTGTCGCGCGGGCCGGCCACCCGTACGCCTGCCGGTGGGCGGGGCGTTCGTCGCGGGAGCGACGCGGGGGTCAGGCCGACGTACACATGCTGCTGCGGGTACGCCCCAGGTCCACGTGGCGGCGGGCCACGGGGTGGAGCGAGGTCGCAGCGGAGATCATGGACGCAAGTCTCACGCCTCGGACGTGGTTCCCACAAACCCCGATCTCATGGGGTGAGACAGGTGTCCGTCATTTGGTATGACCTGGCTCACGCGGCCCCTGGTGGGGGGCATCACTAGGCTGGACCCCATGACCGAAGCCCCCTCCGCCAGCCCCACCCCTGCGACCGTCGCCGCCACCGCCGGCGACGTGGTAGCGACCGCCAGCACGGCGTACGACGCGGCCCTGGCGGTGATCGCCTCGGTCGAGCCGCGGATCGCGGAGGCGACCCGGGCCGAGCTCGCCGACCAGCGCTCCTCGCTCAAGCTGATCGCCAGCGAGAACTACGCCTCCCCGGCCGTCCTGCTGACGATGGGCACCTGGTTCTCCGACAAGTACGCCGAGGGCACCGTCGGCCACCGCTTCTACGCCGGGTGCCAGAACGTCGACACCGTGGAGTCGCTCGCCGCCGAGCACGCCCGCGAGCTCTTCGGCGCCGAGTACGCCTACGTCCAGCCGCACTCCGGCATCGACGCCAACCTGGTCGCCTTCTGGTCGATCCTGGCGCACCGGGTCGAGGGCCCGACGCTGGAGAAGCACGCCGCCAAGAACGTCAACGACCTCACCGAGGCCGACTGGGAGGACCTGCGCCACGAGCTCGGCAACCAGCGGATGCTCGGCATGTCGCTCGACGCCGGTGGCCACCTGACCCACGGCTTCCGTCCCAACATCAGCGGCAAGATGTTCCACCAGCGCTCCTACGGCACCGACCCGGAGACCGGTCTGCTCGACTACGACCGGGTCCGTGCCGCCGCCCAGGAGTTCCGCCCGCTCATCCTGGTCGCGGGGTACTCCGCCTACCCGCGCCGGGTGGACTTCGCCAAGATGCGCGAGATCGCCGACGAGGTCGGCGCCACCCTGATGGTGGACATGGCGCACTTCGCCGGTCTCGTGGCCGGCAAGGTCTTCACCGGCGACGAGGACCCGGTCCCGCACGCCCACCTGGTCACCACCACGACGCACAAGTCGCTGCGCGGTCCCCGCGGCGGCATGGTGCTCGCGACCGAGGAGTACGCCCCCTCGGTCGACCGCGGCTGCCCGATGGTGCTCGGCGGCCCGCTCTCGCACGTGATGGCCGCCAAGGCCGTCGCGCTGGCCGAGGCCCGCCAGCCCGCGTTCCAGACCTACGCCCAGAACGTCGCGGACAACGCGAAGTCGCTGGCGGAGGGCTTCACCAAGCGTGGCGCGAACCTGGTCACCGGCGGCACCGACAACCACCTGGTGCTGCTGGACGTGACCTCCTTCGGCCTCACCGGGCGGCAGGCGGAGTCGGCGCTGCTCGACGCCGGCGTCGTCACCAACCGCAACTCCGTCCCGGCCGACCCCAACGGCGCCTGGTACACCTCCGGCATCCGCTTCGGCACCCCGGCGCTGACCACCCGTGGCTTCGGCCACGACGAGTTCGACCGGACCGCCGAGCTCGTGGTCGACGTCCTCTCGAACACCACCCCGAGGAGCACGGCGGCCGGAGCGCCGTCGAAGGCGACCTACACCCTCGCCGACGGGGTCGTCGAGCGCACCAAGGCCGCCTCGGCCGAGCTGCTCGACAAGCACCCGCTCTACCCGGGCCTCGACCTGGCCTGAGGTCGCCCCGGACCGCTGAGGTCCTTCTCACACGCCCCGGTGTCACAGGCCCGTGACACCGGGGCGCGGCCGTTACCGTGGGGGAATGGCTGCCGACCAGGAGGCCCCGCTGGGGGGCGAGCACGGCACCTGGCAGGCCCAGCTCGCCCGGACCTGGCACGAGGCGGTGCAGACCGTCTGGCGCCTGGTCGTCTCCACGGTGGCCAACTGCCTGCGCAACCGGGTCACCGGGCTGGCCGCGGAGGCCGCCTTCTTCGCGCTGCTCTCCCTGCCGCCGCTGATCTTCGGCCTGGCCGGGTCGGTCGGCTTCGTGGTGCGCACCTTCACCGACCAGCGGATCGGCGAGTTCAAGGCCGACGTGGTCGACCTCGCCTCCCAGGCGCTGACGCCCGACACGGTCGACAAGATCATCGTGCCGACCCTCGACGACGTCCTGCGGGGACCTCGCTTCGACGTGGTCTCGATCGGCTTCATCCTCGCGCTCTGGTCGGGCTCGCGGGCGCTGAACGTCTTCATCGACACCGTGACGATCATGTACGGGCTCGGCGGCCACCGCGGCATCGTCCGGACGCGGGTGCTGTCCTTCGGCATGTACGTCCTGGGGCTGCTCACCGGCATCGTCACCCTGCCGCTCGTGGTCGCAGGCCCCGCCCTGGTCGACCGGGTGCTCCCGGAGCGGTTCGACGCGCTCAACCAGCTCTACTGGCCGGTGGTGGTGCTGCTCTGCGTCTGCTTCACCGCCACGCTCTACCACGCGTCGGTCCCGGTCCGGACGTCGTGGCGCTACAACCTGCCCGGCGCCGCCCTGACCCTGCTGATCTGGATCGCCGGCTCGGCGGTGCTGCGCTGGGTGCTCACGATCACGGCCTCGGACTCCACCTCCATCTACGGGCCGCTGGCGGCCCCGATCGCGGTGATGATCTGGCTCTACATCCTCGCGATCGCCGTGCTGATCGGGGCGGCGCTGAACGCCTCGTTCGACCAGCTCTGGCCCGAGCAGGAGCCGCAACGGGCCCGGATCGAGCTGGTCCGCCGGCTGCGCCGTCGCGCCGCGGACGCCGTCCGTCGCCGGACCGGCCCCGACGACGGTCCGGACGACGCTACGGACGACGATCCCGAGGACGACCTCGACGACCTCGAGGACCTCGACGACCCGGACGACCCCGACGTGGACCGAAGCCCCACCGTCCCCCTGCCGTAATCCCCGTGCCGGGGCTGGTGCCCGGCCGTACATTCGTGGCGTGACCCCGTACCTGTCCGCTGTCCCCCCGGAGGGGGACATCGCCGCCGATGCCGGCGGAACGACCCCCGGTCCCCGCAGCGTCCGTACGCCGGGCGAGCCGTCGGGACGCCCGGGGGAGGTGGCCCCGCCGAGGATCACCGCGTCGCGTACCGGCCGGGTCGTCGGCGTGGAGACCGGCGTGGTGCTGGTCCGCGCCGGCCGGGACCGGCTGCGGGCCTCCTTCGGGGGCGACCTGCTGGCCCGGATCGCCGCCGACCGGGACGCCGCGCCCCGGATCGGCGACCGGGTCCGGCTCGCCTGCTGGCCCGACGGCCGGACGACGTGCGAAGGCGTGCTCGCCCGCCCGGTCTGAACCTGGCATGCTGACCGCGCCCGCCCCCGCGGGCGCCGCACCCCACCCCGTTGTCGAGGAGAACCCGTGGCGACCCTGCACGTGCCGGTCCCGGTGGCCGTCGCCGGAGCAGCCCTGTGCGTGCTCGGCGGGTTCCTGGTCGGGGCGGTGACCAGCAACGGCACCACCCGCGAGTCCACCGCCCAGGTGGCCAGCTACGACCGCGACACCCGGCAGCTCTGCCTGGAGGGCGACGCGGTCAAGGACCTGGCCGCCGCGCAGGACGGGGTGCTCTGCGGCACCTGGCAGCGGACCCAGGGCGCCCGGGAGCCGCGCAAGGGGCAGGACTTCCGGTTCGTGACGATGACCTCGCGCGGTGACACCGCCACGGAGACCGCCACGTTCATCTACGGGGACGTCCTGCGATGACGCGGCCCGGCATCAGCGTAGATTCGACCCGTGTCTGACACCGAGCCGGAGTACGTGCTGGGGTCGGTCGCGTTTCCCGAGGTGGTCCGCTCGCCCTGGTGGGCGCTGACCCGCCGGGTGCTCGTCGCCGTGAGCCTGCTCGTCCTGACCGTCCTCATCGTCTACTCGGACCGGGGCGGCTACCGCGACAACGGCGACCCGTCCGGCGAGGTCGGCCTGGTCGACGCGATGTACTACACGACCGTCACGCTGAGCACGACCGGGTACGGCGACATCACGCCGGTCTCCGAGACGGCCCGCCTGGTCAACGCGTTCCTGATCACGCCGCTGCGGATCGCCTTCCTGGTCGTGCTGATCGGGACGACGCTCGAGGTCCTCGCCAGCCAGGGCCGCGAGCAGTTCAGGGTCGACCGATGGAGGAGACAGATGGACAAGCACGTGGTGGTGGTCGGCTACGGCACCAAGGGCCGCAGCGCGATCGACACCCTGCGCGGCAACGGCCACGAGAAGGACAAGATCGTCGTCGTCGACCCCGACCCGGCCGCGGTCCAGGAGGCCAACAGCCGCGGGCTCACCGTCGTGGTCGGCGATGCGACCCGGCGCGACGTGCTCCGCCGGGCCGGCGTCGCCAAGGCCAACCAGGTCATCATCACCACCGACCGCGACGACTCCACCGTGCTCTCGGTGCTCAACGCGCGCCAGCTCAACCCGACGGCCTACATCGTGGCCGCGGTCCGCGAGGGGGACAACGTGTCCCTGGTCCGGCAGAGCGGCGCCGACGCGGTGGTCACCTCCTCCGACGCCGTCGGCCGGCTGCTCGGCCTCTCCGCGGTCAGCCCCGCGCTCGGGTCGGTGCTGGACGACCTGCTCACCTACGGCGAGGGCCTCGAGGTGGCCGAGCGCGACCTGCTCGTCCCCGAGGTCGGCAAGCAGCCGCAGCAGCTGCCCGACCAGGTGATCGCGGTGGTCCGCGACAACAAGGTGCACCGCTACTACGAGCCGGTGGTCACCCAGCTCGCCCGCGGTGACCGGCTGGTCGTCGTCCGGCCCTCCCACGAGCTCCCGTGGGCCCCGCGGCCGGGGACCCACAACGAGGACACCTCCGAGGACGAGTGACCAGCGTGGCTCCCGACACCGTCTTCGTCGGTGGGGCGGTCTGGCTGCACGGCCTCCCGCGGGAGGCCGCACCGACCGCTCTGGCGGTGGCCGGCGGACGGATCGTGGCCCTCGGCGACGAGGCGGCTCGGCTCGCGCCGTCCGCAGCGGAGGTGGTCGACCTGGAGGGCGGGGCGCTGCTGCCGGCCTTCGGCGACGGGCACGCGCACCCCGTCTTCGCCGGGCTGGACGACTTCCTGGCCGACGTCCGCGACAAGCCGACGCTGGAGGAGACGCTGGCCGGGGTGGCCCGGTGGGCCGCGGAGCACCCGGAGGCGCCGTGGGTGCGCGGCGACGGCTACGACCCCACCCTGGCCCCGGGCGGGGTCTTCCTGGCCTCCTGGCTCGACGAGGTCGTGCCGGACCGACCGGTCTGGCTGCGGGCCAGCGACTACCACACCGCCTGGGTGAACTCGGTGGCCCTGGAGCGCGCCGGGATCCGGGCGAGCACCGCCGACCCGCCGGACGGCGAGATCGTCCGGGACGCCGACGGCCGCCCGTCGGGCACCCTGCGCGAGTGGGGGGCGTGGCGTCTCGTGGAGGCCGTCGCACCGCCGCTGCCGGGCTCGCTGCTGACTGCCTCGCTGCTCACGGCCACTGCCCGGTTCGCCTCGCTCGGCGTCACCTGGGTGCAGGACGCGTGGGCCGAGGCGGAGGCCGTCGACGCGTGGCTGGGCGCCGCGGCCTCGGGCCGGCTGACGGTGCGGGGCAACCTCGCGCTGCTGGCCTCCCCGGCCTCGTGGCGTGACGATCTCGACGCCCTGGTCGCGACCCGCGAGCGGGTGGCCGCGGAGGGCGCCGGGCTGGTCACCGCACGCACGGTGAAGTTCTTCGCCGACGGCGTCATCGAGGCCGGCACCGGCGCGCTGCTGGAGCCGTACGTCGACTGCGGGCACTCGCACGGGTTGCCGAACTGGGACTGGGCCGAGCTGGCCGAGGCCGTCGCGGCGGTCGACGCGCTGGGGTTCCAGGTGCACCTGCACGCGATCGGCGACGCCGCCGTCCGAGCGGCGCTCGACGCGGTCGCCGTGGCGGGGGAGCGCAACGGACCGCGGGACCGGCGGGCCGTGGTGGCCCACGCCCAGCTCGTGCAGCCGGTGGACCGCCCGCGGTTCGCCGAGCTCGACGTGGTGGCGAACTTCGAGCCGCTGTGGATCTGCCGGGACGCCAACGTCACCGAGCTGACCCTGCCCCGGCTGGGGGAGCCGCGCGGGTCGTGGCAGTACCCGGTGGCCACCCTCGCGGCGTCGGGGCGGGTGAGCTTCGGCTCGGACTGGCCGGTCTCCTCACCCGACCCCCGGCTCGGGCTCGCGGTCGCGGTCACCCACGAGGTGCCGCCGTACGACGGGGGAGCCTGGCCGCCGGGTGAGCCGTGGTTGCCCGAGGAGCGGCTGTCGCTGGAGGACGCGGTCGCGGCGTACACCTCCGGGGTGGCCTACCAGGCCGGCGAGGAGGACCGGTGGGGCAGCATCGCGGTCGGTCACGACGCGGACCTGGTGCACCTGGCCGTGGACCCGCGCACGGTCGACGTCCGCGAGCTGCCCCAGGTCGCCGTGCGGGGTACCTGGCGGTCGGGCAGCCGGGTCTTCTGAGCCGGTTCCTCAGCTGCCGCTGGACTGGGTGGGCAGGCGCGGGATCAACCAGTCCAGGAAGGAGTTCTGGCTGCGGGTCTGCAGGTAGATCCGCCCGGGACCGGTCAGGTCGCACACCAGGCCCTCGCCGGAGAGGAAGGTCGACTTCCAGTTCCCCACCTTGCGCACGGCGTAGGTGATGCCCTCGGACCACGCCACCATGTGCCCGGTGTCGACGCTGTAGGTCTGGCCCGGCTGCAGGTCGATGGCGTGCAGCGCCCCGTAGCTGGACACGACCAGGTCGCCGGTGCCGGTGACCCGGAGCATGAAGAGGCCCTCCCGGGAGAAGAACGTCTTGGCGCCGCCCCAGCTGGTGTCCACGTCGATCCCGGCCGAGGAGCCGAGGTAGGCGCCCGACTGCAGGAACAGGGTCTGCCCCTGCAGCGGCCAGGCGACCAGGTCCCCGGGCAGGCACGGCGCCAGCCACAGCTCGCCCGAGGGCGCCTGGCAGGTGAACGTGTTCATGAAGAACGACTCGCCCCCGAGCACCGCACGCCGCAGCCCCTTCATCAGCCCGCCCTGGGTGGAGGTCTCGATCGTCACGCCGGCGGACATCGCCAGCATCGCGCCGGCCTCGGCACGGACGGTCTCGCCCTGGGCGAGGGTCACCTTCGCGGCGGCGAACGCCGGGCCGTACTGGATCTCGGTCTGCACGGGGAACCTCCTGGTCGGGGACTCCCTCACCCTAGGACGGGGCGGCTCCCGCCGGGCTCAGGCAGCCTCGACCGGCCGCGCCCGGCGCAGCCGGAGGAGGAACGTGACCGACACCGCCAGGACCCAGAGGAACCAGCCGAAGAGGGCTCCGAACCAGAACGGGTAGAGCACGTCGAACTCGCCGACGATGCCCACCATGCCGACCGCGCCGGAGACGGCGACGACGAGGCCGACCCACACCAGCCAGGACGGCAGCAGCCGTCCGCGCCGGGCGGCCACCGAGAAGGCCGCGACGAGGGCGACCGTGGGCACGATCGCGAGGTCCCCGAGCAGGTGGGTGAAGCCCCCGAGGGCGTACCAGGTCAGCACCGCCCTGTCGTCGACCGCACTGAGGGCGACGGAGTCGAGCAGGTGGGGCAGCAGGCGCAGCACGGACTCGGCGGTGACGGTGAGCCACTGGGCGACGAGGACCAGGAGCCCGGCACCGAGCACCGCATCGGCGAGCAGGGAGCGCGGAAGCCGGTCGCGGATCTGGCGGGCCAGCGCTGCGACGAACACCAGGCCGGCCGCGAGGGCGACCATGCCCGCCGCGGCCGCGCCCTGGATGGCAGCACCGTCGCGCGCGACGTGGTCGCGGACCTGGGACGCGGTGGCCGTGCTCAGCGTGGGGCCGTCGGGGAACGTGGCCAGGCCGGCCGCCCAGTAGGTGAGGCCGGCGAGTCCGGCTGCGACCAGGGCGCCGCGGCCCACAGCCTGTGCCTCGACGGGTGCGTCGGCGACCGGTGCGGTCGGGCGGATTGTGCGCGGTCTGTCCATGGTTCCTCCTCCGAGGGGTTCGGGTGCCAGCGACGCTAGGGAGCCCCGGGGGTGCCCGTCGTCGGGCTTTCGCACGACAGAGCGGCCGCGGGGTCGTCCCTTCGGAGGACGCCGGGTGACCGGTCGCCCGCCTAGAATCGGCGCATGTCAGGGGCTCTGCGAGTGCCGACGCGACAGGACGTGCTGTTCGCGAGTCTCCTGACGGTCGTCCTGGTGCTGGAGCTCTACGCCTCGTACGCCTTCGAGCACACCTCGCGGACCGGGCCCTCGGCGTTCCACGTCGCGACGGCCGCGGCCCTCGGCCTCGGGGTGGCCTGGCGGCGGGTGCTCCCGCTGCTGTTCGCGCCGTACGTCTTCGCACTGCTCGCCCTCCAGGCCCGCGTGCTGGTCCACCCGAACGTCTTCGGTGAGGTGCTGGTCTCCCTGATCGCGCTCTACGGCGTGACCGCCTACGCGCCGTCGCGCCGCGGTGTCGTGCTCTCGGGGCTGGCCTGCCTGGGGTTCGCGGTGGTTCTCGGCTCCGCCGACAGCGAGGGGGCGGTCGGCGAGACCCTGACGCTGGCGGTCTTCGGCCTCGTCATCATGACGGCCGGGGGCCTGGTGCACCGTCAGCGTGAGCGCGCGGAGGGGCTGCGTCGTGAGCGCGACCTGGCCGAGGACCGGGCGCTCGCGATCGCGGCCAGCGAGCGCGCCCGTATCGCCCGGGAGCTGCACGACGTCGTCGCCCACGGGATGAGCGTGGTGGTGCTGCAGGCCCGTGGTGGTCGTCGGCTGGTCGGGTCCGATCCGACCCGGGCGAGCCGGGCCTTCGACGACATCGAGCGGGTCGCCTCGGAGTGCCTCGACGAGATGCGCCGCCTGCTCGGCATCCTGCGGGCCGACCCTGACGACGAGCACGCGCCGTTGGCTCCGCAGCCCCGGCTGCGCGAGCTGCCGGCCCTGGTCGACCGCGCCCGTGACTCAGGGGCCCGGATCGACCTCGTCGTCTGCGGGGAGCCGCGGGAGCTGGCTCCGGCCGTCGAGCTCTCGGCCTACCGGATCGCGCAGGAGGCGCTGACCAACGCGCTCAAGCACGCACCGGGCAGTCGGGCCCGGATCCACCTCGACTACCGGGTGGACGGGCTGGCGATCGAGGTCGTCGACGACGGGCCCGGCCACCGGGGCACCCGCCACGGCCACGGCCTGATCGGCATGCGCGAGCGCGTCGAGCTGTACGGCGGGACCCTCGAGGCCGGGACCGAGCCCGGCGGCGGCTTCGCCGTACGGGCACAGCTGCCGACGGCCGAGGGCGCGACGTGACGATCCGGGTGCTCGTGGCCGACGACGAGCGACTGATCAGGGCCGGCTACCGGATGATCCTCGACTCCGAACCTGACCTCGAGGTGGTCGGCGAGGCGTCCGACGGCGTGGAGGCGGTGGAGCTGTCCCGTCGGCTGGCACCCGACGTCGTGCTCATGGACGTCCGGATGCCGCGCCTCGACGGCATCGCCGCCACCCGGGCGCTGGTCGGCCGGGTGCCGGCGCCCGCGGTCCTCGTGGTGACCACGTTCGACCTCGACGAGTACGTGTACGAGGCCCTGCGCGCGGGGGCCGCGGGGTTCCTGCTCAAGGACGCGCCCGAGCAGCAGCTGCTCGCCGCGCTGCGCGGCGCGCCGGAGGGGGTGGCGGTCTTCGACCCGGTCGTGACCCGTCGGCTGGTCGAGACGTACGCCCCTCGTGGGGGCGCCCGGGCGCCGGCCGAGCTCGCCCTGCTGACGGCCCGGGAACGAGAGGTGCTGACGCAGGTCGCGCTGGGCCGCTCGAACGCGGCGATCTCGCGGGAGCTCGCGATCGGCGAGACGACGGTGAAGACGCACGTGTCCCGGGTGCTGGCCAAGCTGCAGCTCAGCAGTCGCAGCCAGGCCGTGGCGCTCGCCTACGAGGCGGGGCTGGTGCAGCCCGGCCACGGGGCCCCCTCGCAGTAGCGGCGGAGCTGGTCGCCCGGCTCAGGGGCTGGTCGCCCAGGTCAGCTGGTAGGCGTCGGCTCCCGGTGAGCGGGTGACGTGGACGAACCGCTCGTTGGTGCCCTCGCTCCACGCTCCGGTGTCGGCTGTCGGGAAGTGGAGCGAGAGCGTCACGAGCAGGGTGAAGTCGTCGGCCGAGCGCCAGGACTGGACGCGACGGTCGACCAGCCGGGCCCGCACGGGCGCCGAGCCAGGACCTCCGACGAGCCCATGCACGGCCTTGCGCACGCTGCGCAGCGCCGCGGCGGGGACCGTGCGGGCCGGAGTCGCGGACGTCGAGGGGACTGCGGACGTGGTCCCGACCGAGCTCGGCGCGCCCGACGAGGCAGGCCTGCTGGGCGCGTCCGAGCAACTGGTGACCGGGCCGAGCCCGACCAGCACCACGACGGCTACGGTCGCGGCGCGCCGAGCATCGCGGCTCATCATGCCGTTGACGCTACGAGCCCCAGGAGGATCTGACTGCGGTCGTCGGTCCTCGGAGGCCCTGCCGACCGACCCCCGGGCGTGTCCTGGGGTGGAAGCAGCAGAGCCCGGGCCTCGAAGGCTCCGGGCTCTGATCGCGTCACTGCTGGTGGGCGATACTGGGTTTGAACCAGTGACCTCTTCCGTGTCAAGGAAGCGCGCTACCGCTGCGCCAATCGCCCGTGTTCAATTCGAGGTGGAGACGGGATTTGAACCCGTGTAGACGGATTTGCAGTCCGTTGCCTCGCCTCTCGGCCACTCCACCAAGGAGGGGCATTGCGACCCTTCTCCGAGCGGACGACGAGGCTCGAACTCGCGACCTCAACCTTGGCAAGGTTGCGCTCTACCAACTGAGCTACGTCCGCCTGCAACTCCCGGTCGGGTGACCCCGATCGGGCGTGCGAGAGGAAACTGTAGCCGACCTGGTCGCGATGACCAATTCCGCCCCATCCTGCGTGTTGCTGGGCCCTCGTCCTAGGTTGTCACCCATGCGTGCATGGGTGAACGGACGGCTCCTCGACGACCCGACGGAGGCCGCGCTGGCGGTCACCGACCACGGCTTCACGGTGGGCGACGGCGTCTTCGAGGCCGTCAAGGTCGTGGACGGCAGGCCGTTCGCGCTCACCCGCCACCTGGCCCGGCTGACGGCCTCGGCCCGCGGGCTGGGGCTGCCCGAACCCGACCTCGACGAGCTGCGGGAGGCGGTCGCCGCGGTGCTCGCGGCCGACGAGCCGCTCGCCCTGGGCCGGATCCGGCTGACCCTCACCGGCGGGGTAGCCCCGCTGGGCTCCGGGCGCGGGGACGCCCCCCCGACCCGCGTCGTCGTCGCCGCCCCGATGAACCCGTGGGCCGGGCCCGCGCAGGTCGTCACGGTGCCGTGGCCGCGCAACGAGCGGAGCGCGGTCGCGGGGCTGAAGACGACGTCCTACGCCGAGAACGTGGTCGCGCTGGCCTACGCCGCCGAGCGCGGTGCGGGCGAGGCGGTCTTCGGCAACCTGGCCGGCAACCTGTGCGAGGGCACCGGGTCGAACGTCTTCTACGTCGTGGACGGCGAGCTGAGGACGCCGACGCTCGCCTCGGGCTGTCTGGCCGGCATCACCCGCGGCCTGCTGGTCGAGTGGTGCGAGGTGCGCGAGGTCGACGAGCCGCTCGAGGTGCTGAGCAGCGCCGACGAGGTGTTCCTGGCCTCGACCACGCGGGACGTGCAGCCGGTGAGCCGCGTCGACGAGCGGGACCTCGGTGAGCCCGGTCCGGTGACGCTGAGGGTCACGGCGACCTGGCGGGAGCGCGAGCCTGCCGACGGCGACCCCTGAGGGTCGCTCCCGGAGCGGGAACGGCGTCGGCCGGTGCGAGAGGGGTTCTCGCACCGGCCGTCGTCGTGCCGCGGGAAGGTGCCCGCTGGGTCACCGGGGTCTCGTGGGTGCTGGGGATCCCGGTGTCGTCCGCGGCGGGCGGACTGCTCGAGCGCTCAGGCGGCGTCGGCGGCGAGGATCGCGGCGATGGTGCCGTCGAGGTCGAGGTGGTCGACCTCGGTGCCCGGAGCCACGGAGCGGGTCATCCGCTCCACGAAGGCGGTGATGTCGGAGGTGCGGGCCTGGACCAGCGCCTCGCCGTCGGGCGAGCAGAGCTCGATGATGATGACCGACCGGGCCTCGTCGTCCAGGCACGGCCACACGTGGACGTCGCCGTCACC
Source organism: Marmoricola sp. (assembly GCA_044227235.1). Taxonomy (GTDB): domain Bacteria; phylum Actinomycetota; class Actinomycetes; order Propionibacteriales; family Nocardioidaceae; genus Marmoricola_A. The sequence continues at coordinate 429,626 of JBGAFN010000002.1, forward strand.
GGTGGGCTCGTACAGACCGCCGATGAGCAGGTCGCGGCCGAACGTCCAGCGGACGTGGCCGGCGATCGTGTTGAAGGTCGCGGTCACCGCGAAGGGGTCGCGGGGGTCGTAGCTGAGCTCGGTCTCCAGCGGAGTCGCGGCGCCGGTGGCGTCGATCAGCTCCAGGGTGACGAGCTCGGTCACGGTCGCGACGCCGGTGTGCTGCGTGTTGATGTCGAAGTCCATCGTTCTGCCTCTCCCTTGGCACTTACGTCATGGAGACGGCCTCCCAGTGCCTTCATGACGCGGACTTCCGGATTATTTCTGGGACCTTGTTCCCGGGCCGGTTGTCCGAGGACAGCCTCTAACGGAATCCGGTCACGTGTCCGAGAGACGGCCTAAAGTCCCGAGTTTTGAGCCAATAGGACTAGGCCGCACCCCCCACGTGGGAGTGCGGTGGGCCTGAACGGCCAAGGACAAAGTATGCACATCAAGTGCAAATCGGACAAATAGTCACGATAGAAACGCGCTCGCTCTCGCGATTGACTGGACCAGTCGAGCGTCGGTTTCGTCCCGATCAGAGGCCCGCAGGGCCCGATCTGATCGGGACTCTAGTCCCGAAAGAGCCGATGTCCGGGGAGGCTCACCGATGCGGTACTGTTTCGGGCGCACGGGCCGGAGCGCTGCTCCGCCCGGCGTACGACCCGGGGCGATTGGCGCAGTGGTAGCGCGCTTCGTTCACACCGAAGAGGTCACTGGTTCGAACCCAGTATCGCCCACCCGCACCGCACGGCCCCCCGACCGGCAGCAGCCGTTCCCGGGGGCCTGCGTCGTTCCCGGGGTCCGACACCGGGGGAGCCGGAGCGACGGGAAACCGGCAGGCCCGAGCCCAGTCACGGTGGATACCATCGGGCGACCGCCACCTCGGCGGACGAACCCTTTCCGACAGGAGCCCTCCGGTGTCCCAGCTCACGGTGACCGTTGTCCACGCAGGCGATCCGGCCGAGCGTGAGGTCACCACCGGGACCAAGGCCTGGGAGCTCTTCGCCGACGCTCCGGAGGTCATCGCGGCCCGGGTGAACGGCGACCTGCGCGACCTGTCGCACGAGCTCGACGCCGGGGACACCGTGGAGCCGGTGGCGATCGACTCCGCCGACGGGCGCGACATCCTGCGGCACTCCACCGCGCACGTGATGGCCCAGGCGGTGCAGGAGCTCTTCCCCGAGGCCAAGCTCGGGATCGGCCCCCCGATCGAGAACGGCTTCTACTACGACTTCGACGTCGCGACCCCGTTCGTCCCCGAGGACCTCGAGCGGATCGAGACCCGGATGCGCAAGATCATCAAGGAGGGACAGCGCTTCGCCCGCCGCCCCGTCTCCGACGACGATGCCCGCGCGGAGCTGGCCGACGAGCCGTACAAGCTCGAGCTGATCGGGCTGAAGAGCTCGGCTGACAGCGCCGGCGAGGGCGCCTCGGTCGAGGTCGGGGACGGCGGCCTGACCATCTACGACAACCTGCGGCGCAACGGCGAGCTGGCCTGGAAGGACCTGTGCCGCGGCCCGCACCTGCCGACCACCAAGCGGATCCCGGCCTTCAAGCTGATGCGCAGCGCGGCGGCCTACTGGCGGGGCAGCGAGAAGAACCCGATGCTCCAGCGCCTCTACGGCACCGCGTGGGAGTCCAAGGAGGCCCTCGACGCGCACCTGGAGCGGATCGCGGAGGCGGAGCGACGCGACCACCGCCGGCTGGGACGCGAGCTCGACCTGTTCAGCTTCCCCGACGAGATCGGCTCGGGCCTGGCGGTCTTCCACCCCAAGGGAGGCGTGATCAAGCGCGTCATGGAGGACTACGTCCGCCAGCGGCACATCGAGGAGGGCTTCGACTACGTCGGCACCCCGCACATCACCAAGCAGGGGCTCTTCGAGACCTCCGGGCACCTGCCTTACTACGCCGACACCATGTTCCCTCCGATGGAGCTGGAGAGCTCGAACTACTACCTCAAGGCGATGAACTGCCCGATGCACAACCTGATCTTCAGGTCGCGGGGGCGGTCCTACCGCGAGCTGCCGCTGCGCTTCTTCGAGTTCGGCACCGTCTACCGCTACGAGAAGTCAGGCGTCGTGCACGGCCTCACCCGGGTCCGCGGTCTGACCCAGGACGACTCGCACTCCTACTGCACCCCTGAGCAGGCACCCGACGAGGTCAAGCACCTGCTGTCGTTCGTGCTCGGGCTGCTCAAGGACTTCGGTCTCGACGACTTCTACCTCGAGCTCTCGACCCGCGACGACTCCAAGCCGGACAAGTTCGTCGGCTCGGACGAGGACTGGGCGGTGGCCACCAGGGTCCTCGAGGACGTCGCTCGCGAGACGGGTCTGGAGCTGGTCCCCGACCCGGGCGGCGCGGCCTTCTACGGCCCGAAGATCTCCGTGCAGGCCCGCGACGCGATCGGGCGGACCTGGCAGATGTCGACCATCCAGTACGACTTCAACCAGCCCAAGGGCTTCGCCCTGGAGTACGTCGCCGCCGACGGCTCGCGGCAGCAGCCGGTGATGATCCACTCAGCCAAGTTCGGCTCTCTCGAGCGGTTCTTCGGGGTCCTCGTCGAGCACTACGCCGGCGCGTTCCCGCCCTGGCTCGCGCCGGTGCAGGCCGTGCTCATCCCGGTCGCCGAGCGGCATCACGACTACGCCTACGACGTGGCGGCGCGGCTCAAGGCTGCCGGGGTGCGGGTCGAGGTCGACACCAGCGACGACCGGATGCAGAAGAAGATCCGCACCGCCCAGCTGCAGAAGGTGCCCTACATGGTGCTGGTCGGCGACCGCGACATGGAGGGCGGCTCGGTCTCCTTCCGGTTCCGCGACGGCGAGCAGGAGAACGGCGTCCCGGTGGCCGACGCGGTCGCCCGGGTCGTCGCCTCCGTCGAGCAGCGGGTCCAGGTGTGAGCGAACCCGAGACGTTCGTCCAGGACGGGGTCGGCACGCCGGACCAGCTCGAGCGGCTGTGGACCCCGCACCGGATGGCCTACATCTCGGGGGAGAACAAGCCCGCCGACGGGACCCCGGGGGAGTGCCCGTTCTGCCGCATCCCGCGCCTGGAGGACGACGAGGCGCTCATCGTGCACCGCGGCGAGGAGGCCTTCGCGGTGCTCAACCTCTACCCCTACAGCCCCGGGCACCTGATGGTGTGCCCCTACCGGCACGTCGCGGACTACCCGGAGCTGACCGACAGCGAGACCGCGGAGGTGGCCCGGCTGACCCAGCAGGCGATGCGGGTGCTGCGCTCGGTCAGCGCGCCGCACGGCTTCAACGTCGGCATGAACCAGGGGCACGCCGGCGGTGCCGGGATCGCCGCCCACCTGCACCAGCACGTCGTCCCGCGCTGGGCCGGCGACCAGAACTTCATGCCGATCATCGGCCGGACCCGCACGCTGCCCCAGTTGATGAGCGAGACCCGGAGACTGCTCGCCGACGCCTGGACCTCGGCCGGCTGAGCCGTCGTACGCCACCTCCGGGACCTCGGGCCAGTGCCCGACCACATAGCCGACATCGGGAACAACACAAACGTTTGTGTGCCGCGCGCTCGGCGGGCGTCGTTACCTAAGTGTTATCAACCAACAAAGGTTGGGGCCGCGTGCCTCTCGACACGGGTCCGAGCGGGCCCTATGTTGGGGCGCACAACATACCCAGTGACGGCCATCACACGGACGTCACCAGCCAGGAGGTCTCACAGATGCGAAGCAGAGGAGCGCGGATCGCCGCGACCGGTGCTGCGGCGGTGCTGCTGTTCGGGGCTGCTGCCTGTGGCAGCGACGACAGCGGTTCGGACAGCGGTTCCAGCGGCAGCGACAGCAAGGGCAAGGTCGGTGTGATCCTGCCCGACGCGACCACCTCCCCGCGCTGGGAGAACAACGACCGGCCGAGCCTCGAGGCCGCGTTCAAGGCGGCCGGTGTCGGCTCCGACATCCAGAACGCCCAGGGCGACACCGCCAAGTTCGGCACGATCTGCGACGGCATGATCAACGCGGGCGTCGACGTCCTCATGATCACCAACCTCGACTCGGACTCGGGCTCGGCGTGTCTGAAGAAGGCCGCCTCGGCCGGCATCCAGACCATCGACTACGACCGGCTCACCCTGGGCGGCGGCGCGGCGTTCTACGTCTCGTTCGACAACGTGGTCGTCGGCCAGCTGATGGGTGACGGTCTCAAGAAGTGCCTCGACGACGCCGGCAAGACCAAGGCCAACATCGTCTTCGTCAACGGCGACCCGACCGACAACAACGCGGCGCTGTTCAAGGAGGGCTACCAGAAGGCCCTGCAGCCGAGCATCGACTCGGGCGACTACAAGCTGGTCGGTGACCAGACCGGCTTCTGGGACGCCACGAAGGCCGGCAACGCCTTCGAGCAGATGTACACCGACAACAACGGCAACATCGACGGTGTGGTCTCCGCCAACGACACGATGGCCGGCGGCATCGTCGCGATCCTGGCCAAGAACAAGCTGGACGGCAAGGTCCCGGTGACGGGCCAGGACGCCAGCGTCGAGGGCCTGCAGCGGGTGCTCGCCGGCACCCAGTGCATGACGGTCTACAAGAACACCAACCTCGAGGCCAAGGCTGCCTCGGACCTGGCGATCGCCCTGATCAAGGGCACCGACACCGCCTCGATGGCGACGTCGACCGTCAAGGACTCGGTGACGGGCAAGGACGTCCCGTCCGCGTTCGCCACCCCCGAGGCGATCTTCAAGGACGGCGTCGCGAAGGTCATCTCCGACGGCTTCCAGAAGAAGGAAGACATCTGCACGGCCGACTTCGCCCAGGCCTGCACCGACGCCGGCATCTCCTGAGCCGTCGCCCCTGACCGGTGGGGCCCGTCGTCACCTGACGGGTCCCACCGGCACCACGCCCGGCCGGTACCGGTCGGGCAGAACCAGACCCTCCAGGACCGGGGAGCCACTCCATGACCACCACCGCCCCTGAGGCCGCCTCCACGGTGCCCTCCACCACCCCGCTGCTGCGGCTGCGGGGCATCAACAAGAGCTTCGGCGCCGTGCACGTGCTGCGCGGCGTCGACCTGGACATCTGGCCGGGCAAGGTCACCGCCCTGGTCGGTGACAACGGCGCCGGCAAGAGCACCCTGATCAAGGGCGTCGCCGGCATCTACCCCTTCGACAGCGGCGACTACCTCTTCGAGGGCCGCCACGAGCACGTCGCCAGCCCGAAGGCGAGCAACGCGCTGGGCATCGAGGTCGTCTACCAGGACCTCGCGCTGTGCGACAACCTCGACGTCGTCCACAACATGTTCCTCGGCCGCGAGCTCAAGGCGCACGGGCTGCTCGACGAGGCGACCATGGAGTCGCGTGCCCGGGAGACCCTCAACGGCCTGTCGGTGCGGACGCTCAAGTCGGTGCGCACGCCGGTCGCCTCGCTCTCCGGTGGACAGCGCCAGACCGTCGCGATCGCGCGGGCAGTGCTGTGGAACTCCAAGGTCGTCATCCTCGACGAGCCGACCGCAGCCCTCGGCGTCGCCCAGACCGAGCAGGTGCTCAACCTGGTCCGCCGGCTCGCCGACCGCGGTCTCGGCGTCGTGCTGATCAGCCACAACATCAACGACGTCTTCCAGGTCGCCGACGACATCGCGTGCCTCTACCTCGGCCAGATGGCCGCGCAGGTGGAGGCGACGTCCGTGACCCACGGCCAGGTGGTCGAGCTCATCACCACCGGCCGCTCCGGCAGCCTGGGCATCCAGGCCGTCGACCCCGAGGCCGCGCCCCCCGCGGCCGGTCCCGCAGCTCCCCACTCCACCTCGCAGGAGGCGTGATGTCCGTCAGCACCCCGCCGGCCACGCCGGCCCCCGTCGAGGAGCAGCCGCGCGTCACGGTCGGCACCCTCGTGAGCGACTACGTCGCCAAGATCCGCGGCGGCGACGTCGGCTCGCTCCCGGCGATCCTGGGCCTGGTCGTCCTGGTCATCGTCTTCACGATCCTCAAGCCGCAGTCCTTCGCCAACCCGTTCAACTTCGCCAACCTGATCAACCAGGCCTCGGCCGTCGTGGTGATCGCCATGGGACTGGTCTTCGTCCTGCTGCTCGGCGAGATCGACCTCTCCGCCGGCTACACCGCCGGGACGTGCGCCGCGGTGATGGCCATCCTGCTCACCAACCACGACGTCAACTGGCTCGTCTCGATCCTGGGCGGGATCGCCACCGGTGCGGTGATCGGCGCCGTGATCGGTCTGCTGGTCGCCCGGTTGGGGATCCCCTCGTTCGTGGTGACCCTGGCGCTCTTCCTCGGCCTGCAGGGCATGATGCTCGTGCTGATCGGCGAGGGCGGCAGCATCGGCGTCCGCGACAACAAGATCATCGCGATCATGAACGACAACCTCCCGGTCTGGCTCGGGTGGACCATCACCGTGGTCGGCGTCGGCGGCTACGCGGCGCTCACGTTCCTGAGCACCTCGAGCCGGCGCGCCAAGGGCCTGCACGCCGACCCCCCGCTGCTGTGGGCCATCAAGACCGGCACCCTCGCGGTGATCGCGGTCGCGTTCACGGCGTACCTGAGCCAGGAGCGCAGCCGCAAGGTCGCCGTCGCCTCGGTCAAGGGCGTCCCGATCGTCGTCCTGGTCCTGCTCGGCCTGCTGGTGGTGCTGACCTTCATGCTCACCCGCACCTCCTGGGGTCGTCACATCTACGCCGTCGGCGGCAACGCCGAGGCGGCCCGCCGCGCCGGCATCAACGTCGCCAACATCCGGCTCACCGCGTTCATGACCTGCAGCATGCTCGCCGCCATCGCCGGCGTCCTGCTCGCCAGCCGCAACAACGGCGTCCAGCCCAACACCGGTGGCGCCTCCACCCTGCTGTACGCCGTCGGCGCCGCCGTGATCGGCGGCACCAGCCTGTTCGGCGGCAAGGGACGGGTGCTCGACGCGATCGTCGGCGGCTTCGTCGTCGCCGTGATCGACAACGGCATGCTGCTGCTCCAGCGCCCCCAGGGCCAGGTGTTCATCGTGACCGGGGTGGTGCTGCTGCTCGCCGCCAGCGTCGACGCGATCAGCCGACGCAGGGCACAGGCATCAGGACGCGTCTAGCGACGCGACCGAGCTGAGGAGTGTCCCCGTGCCAGCAGAGAGCAGGAGCCGGGAGGAGCTGCGCCGCGCCAACCTGCGGGCGCTGCTCACCCGGGTCCACCTCGACGGGCCCACCAGCAGGGCTGACCTGACCGAGTCCCTCGGGTTGAACCGGTCCACCATCGGTGACCTGACCGGCCACCTGGAGGCCCTCGGGCTGGTCACCGAGGTGGCGCCGGTCAGCCAGGGCATCGCCCGCCGCGGCGGGCGCCCCTCGCTGGTCGTCGTGCCGCGCTCGGACGTCGTGGTCCTGGCCGTCGCGCTCGACGTGGACCGGATCACCGCGGCCGTGGTCGGTCTGGGCGGGGTGGTCCTGGAACGCTCGTTCCGGATGCACCAGCGCGGGGGGCACGAGATGTCCCAGGTCGTCGACGCCGTGGTGCTGCAGTGCCGCGAGCTGCTCGACGCCGTCGGGCCGGTACGGTGCCTGGGCGCCGGGATCTCGGTGCCCGGCATGGTGCGCTCGGACGGTCTCGTGCACTTCGCGCCGAACCTCGGCTGGCGTGACGAGCCGTTCGCCGCGGTGATGACCGAGCGGTTCGGGATGCCGGTGTCGGTCGACAACGACGCCAGCCTGGGTGCGTTGGCCGAGGCCCAGCGGGGTGCGGCTCGAGGACGCTCCGACGTCGCCTTCGTCAGCGGCACGGTCGGCCTCGGCGGCGGCTTCCTGGTCAAGGGCGAGCTGATGCGCGGCGCCGACGGCTACGCCGGCGAGATCGGACACATCCCGGTGGACCTCGGCGGGGCGACCTGCCTGTGCGGGTGGACCGGCTGCTGGGAGACCAAGGTGGGCGAGGAGCCCCTGCTGACGCGCGCGGGCCGCCTGCCCGGAGGCGGGCCACCCGCGGTCGACCAGGTCATCGAGGCCGCCCGGAGCGGTGACGCACGTGCGGCAGCGTCCGTGGCCGAGATGGCCACCTGGATCGGGGTCGGCCTGCGGACCGTGGTGACCAGCTTCAACCCCGAGGTCGTCCTGCTCGGCGGGGTGCTCGCCCGGGTCTGGGAGGAGCGCCAGGACCTGGTGCTCGCGGGCCTCGACCGGGGTCAGGGGCTCGCCATGCGCGACGAGGTCGAGATCGCCGCCGCGGAGCTGGGACAGGACACCGCCCTGATCGGGGCCGCCGAGCTGGGCTTCGCCCCGGTGCTGGCCGACCCCGTCGCGGTGGCGGAGGGACCCGTCGTCGACCTGGCCCTGCTGCGCCGCGACCTGCGACCCGCGTGAGACGCGGCTGCGAGCGCACCCGCGACGCCCGTTAGCCTGAACCCGCCATGCTGAGCCGATTCAAAGCCTTCTGGACCGCGGTCTTCACCCCGGTCGTCAACCTGCTGCTGCGCTGGGGGGTCAGCCCCGACACCGTCACCCTGGTGGGCACCGCGGGCGTCGTCGCCGGAGCGCTCGTGTTCTTCCCGCAGGGCCTGCTGCTCGTCGGCGTGCTGGTGATCACCGCCTTCGTCTTCTCCGACCTCGTCGACGGTGCGATGGCGCGCGCGTCCGGGCGGACCAGCGCCTTCGGCGCCTTCCTGGACAGCACGCTGGACCGGATCGGCGACGCCGCGATCTTCGGCGGCCTGGCGATGTACTACGTCGGCCCCGGCGACAACGAGGCCCTGGCCGCCCTGGCGATCTACTGCCTCACGATGGGGTCAGTCACCTCCTACGCCCGCGCCCGCGCGGAGTCGCTGGGCATGGAGGCCAAGGTCGGCATCGCCGAGCGCTCCGACCGGCTGGTGGCGATCCTGGTGATGACGGGGATCGCCGACCTGCTCAACCGGGTCGGGGTGGGGGACAAGGCGCTCGTCCTGATCCCGGTCACCCTGGCGGTGCTCGCGCTGGCCAGCACGGTGACGGTGGTCCAGCGGATCCTCGTCGTCCGCGAGCAGGCCGAGGCGGCCGGGGCGACGAGCACCGGGGGCACCGACCCGACCGAGCCGCCGACCACGGCGCTCGGCTGATCGCGACCGTGGCCGACGCCCCGCCCGTGGACCCCGGGCCGCGCGAGACGCTGCGCCGCGCGGCGGACTCCACGACGGCGTACGCCACCGCCTCGGCCTACCTGGCCGCCTGGCGGCTCGTCGGGCGGCTCCCCGAGGAGCGGGCGCTGCGCCTCTTCGACCGGATCGCCGACCGCGTCCACGCCGGGGACGGCGCCGGCGTCCGGACCCTGCGCGCGAACCTGCGCCGGGTCCGCCCCGGGCTCAATGCCGGCGACCTCGAGGTGCTCACGCACCAGGCCGTGCGCTCCTACCTGCGCTACTGGTGCGAGTCCTTCCGGCTGCCCACCTGGCCCGTCGAGGACCTGGTGGCCCGGACCCGCACCGTGCACGAGGAGCACCTGCGCACGCCGTACGACGCGGGGCGCGGCGTCGTCGGCGTCCTCCCGCACCAGGGCAACTGGGACTGGGCCGGCGCCTGGGCGTGCGCAACCGGCGCACCGGTGATGACGGTCGCGGAGCGGTTGCGTCCCGAGCGGCTCTTCGACCGGTTCGTCGCCTACCGGGAGTCGCTGGGGATGGTGATCCTGCCGCTGACCGGGGGACCCCCGCCGCTGCCCGCCCTGGCCGAGTACCTCCGTGCCGGTGGCTTCGTCTGCCTGCTCGCCGACCGCGACCTGACCCGCACCGGCGTCGAGGTCGACCTGTGCGGACAGCGGGCCCGGGTCGCCGCCGGGCCGGCGATGCTGGCCCGCAGCACGGGGGCGGCGCTGGTGCCGATCACCACGGCGTATGACGGACGCGAGCTGGAGCTGACCTTCCACCCGGAGGTCCCCGTGCCCGCCGGCCGGGACGGTCGGGCCACGGCGATGCAGGCCGTCGCCGACGCGTTCACCACCGCCCTGCGCGCGCACCCGGCCGACTGGCACATGATGCAGCGCGTCTTCGTCGAGGACCTCGAGGACGACGCGTGACCGGGACGCTGCGGGTCGGCCTGGTCTGTCCCTACTCCCTGGACGCGCACGGGGGCGTGCAGAACCACGTCCTCGACCTCGCCGCGTCCCTGCGCCGGCACGGTCACCACGCCGAGGTGCTCGCCCCGGGGGAGCGGACCGCGTGGGCCTCGCTGCCGTCGTACGTGACGACGACGGGGCGGGCGGTGCCGGTGCCCTACAACGGGTCGGTCGCCCGGGTCTCCTTCGGTCCGCTGGTCGCAGCGCGCGTGCGCCGGTGGCTGGAGGCGGGCCGCTTCGACGTGCTGCACATCCACGAGCCGGCCACCCCCAGCGTGTCCGTGCTGGCGCTGTGGGCGGCGCAGGTCCCTGTCGTGGCCACCTTCCACACCGCTCAGGAGCGGTCGCGGGCGCTGGAGACCTCGGCGGCAACGTTCCTGCGAGCGGGGCTGGAGAAGGTGAGCGCCCACCTGGCGGTCTCCCCGGAGGCGGCCTCGACCTTGGGCCGCTACCAGGACGTGGTGCCGCAGGTGCTGCCCAACGGGATCGAGGTGGCCCGGTTCCGCGGCTCCCCGAGGGTCGAGGGCGAGGGCCCGGTGCTGGCGTTCGTGGGTCGGGTGGACGAGCCGCGCAAGGGCCTCGGCGTCCTGCTCGCCGCGCTCCCGGCCGTCCTCGCGGCGCACCCGACGGTGCGGCTGCGGGTGGTCGGCGGCGGCGGCTCGCCGCAGCTCGTGCGGCGCGCGCTGGTGCGCGGCCTCGGGGTCGCCGGTGCGGACCGGGTCGAGCTGCTCGGACCCGTCGACGACCCGACGAAGGCCCGGGTGCTGGCCGGTGCGGACGTCTTCGTGGCACCGCACACCGGTGGGGAGAGCTTCGGGATCGTCCTGGTCGAGGCGATGGCCGCGGGCGCCGCAGTCGTCGCCAGCGACCTGCCGGCCTTCCGGCACGTGCTCGCCAACGGCCGGTACGGAGCCCTGTTCCGGGTCGGCGACCCCGCCGCGCTCGCGGCCGCGGTGACCGGGCTGCTGGCCGACCCCGGTCGCCGGGCACGGCTGGGGGCGCTGGGTCCGCATGCTGCCTCGGCCTACGACTGGGCCGAGCTGACCCCGCGCGTGCTGCAGGTCTACCGCGGCGTCGTACGGGAGCGCCGTGAGGTCGTCCCTGGCGCCCCGACCCTGACGGTCGGGGCGCGGGCCACGGGGTGATCGGGGAGGTCCGGACCGAGTTCGAATCTCGCTCGGCGGGGCCGTAGGCTGGCTCCATCCGTTGACCACCCCGGGCCGCTGCGCGGTCCGGATCGAGCTGTGTGAAGAAGAGTGTTAGTCGTGAGCGACGCAGAGAACATCCAGCAGACCTCCCTGAGCGGGACCGGTACGGACGGCGTGAAGCGCGGGATGGCCGAGATGCTCAAGGGCGGCGTGATCATGGACGTCGTCACGCCCGAGCAGGCGAAGATCGCCGAGGACGCGGGCGCGGTGGCCGTGATGGCACTGGAGCGGGTGCCGGCCGACATCCGCGCACAGGGCGGGGTCTCCCGGATGAGCGACCCGGACATGATCGACTCGATCATCGCCCAGGTGTCGATCCCGGTGATGGCCAAGGCCCGGATCGGACACTTCGCGGAGGCGCAGGTCCTGCAGAGCCTGGGCGTGGACTACATCGACGAGTCCGAGGTGCTCACCCCGGCCGACTACGCCAACCACATCGACAAGTGGGCCTTCACGGTCCCCTTCGTCTGCGGTGCCACCAACCTGGGCGAGGCTCTGCGCCGGCTCACCGAGGGCGCGGCGATGATCCGCTCCAAGGGGGAGGCCGGGACCGGTGACGTGTCCAACGCGGTGACCCACATGCGCACCATCCGGGGCGAGATCCGGCGCCTCTCGAGCCTGTCGACCGACGAGCTGTACGTCGCGGCCAAGGAGCTCCAGGCGCCGTACGCCCTGGTCAAGGAGGTCGCCGAGACCGGCAAGCTCCCCGTGGTGCTGTTCACCGCCGGCGGGATCGCGACCCCGGCCGACGCGGCGATGATGATGCAGCTCGGCGCGGACGGCGTCTTCGTCGGCTCGGGCATCTTCAAGTCCGGCAACCCCGCACAGCGTGCCGAGGCGATCGTGAAGGCCACCACCTTCTTCGACGACCCCGACGTCGTCGCGAAGGTCTCCCGCGGCCTCGGCGAGGCCATGGTCGGCATCAACGTCGAGGAGATCCCGCAGCCGCACCGCCTGGCCGAGCGCGGCTGGTGATCTAGACAGACTGGTCAGACGTAACCGTTTGGGTGGCACTTCGGTGCCGCCCATCGGTCATTTTGCTCACCTCTGAGTGCGACACGCCGATGAAGGCTGTTGAGCCGCGACACGCCGGCTCGTCGGCACGGGCAACATCGCCCGGTGAGGGTGGGTGAGTCATGAAGAAGGCTTCGAAGGGTGCGGTCGCACTCGGAGCAGGTGTCGTCCTGCTGCTCGGAGGCGGCGGAACGCTCGCCGTGTGGTCCTCGACCCAGCCGATCAGCGGCGGCAACGTCAACGCCGGCCACCTCGGCCTGGTCACCGACGGCACCAACACCGGCTGCGGCTCCTGGCAGCTCGACAGCGGCGAGGCCGCTCCGCTGACCTACAGCCCCGGCGACCCCCTGGTCCCCGGTGACGTGCTGACCCGGGTCTGCGACTTCACCATCCAGGCCGAGGGCAACCACCTGCGTGCCACCGTCGGCATCTCCGCGGCCAGCTTCTCCGGCACCGACGGCGACTTCGGCGGCGACCTGGTCGCGGACGTCAGCGGCATCGAGGTCAACGGCTCGCCGGCGACCTCGTTCACCGAGGCCGACGACGGCCAAGCGCTCACCGCGACCGTCACGGTCACCTTCGACTCCACCTCGGGCAACGGCACCCAGGACCTCTCCACGGTGCTCGACAACCTGAGCCTCACCGCCACCCAGGTGCACAGCTGATCCCTCCGTCGGCGACGGAGGCGACGCAGTCACGACGGCCATGGCAGCCACACTCGGGCGATGGGCGCACCGGACGGGCCAGGGGCTCGTCTGGCTGGTGCTGCTCGCCCTGACGGCGGTGCTGGTGGTGGCGGTCGTGGTGCCTCGCCTCGCCGGCGCCACGCCGTACACGGTGCTGACGGGGTCGATGCGCCCGGACCTGCCGCCGGGCACGCTCGTGGTCGTCCGGCCGGTCCGTGCGGACCGGATCCGGGTCGGGGACGTGGTCACCTACCAGCTGCGCTCGGGCGCCCCTGAGGTCGTCACGCACCGGGTCGTCGACGTCGGCACCGACGCCCGTGGGCTGCCGCGGCTGCGGCTCCAGGGCGACGCCAACCAGGCGCCGGACCCCGGCTGGGTCCGTGCGGAGCAGGTGCGCGGGGAGGTCTGGTACCACGTGCCGTCCCTGGGCCATGCCAACTCGCTGCTCACCGCGGGCGAGCGGCGGCACGCGATCACGTTGATGGCCCTGCTGCTGTTCGCCTACGCCCTCGTGATGTTCGTGCAGGCGGCTCGGGAGAGCCGGCGCGTTGACGACGAGACTGTCGAGAGCGGCAGCCCCTCCTTCGTCGGGACGGTGCTCCATGGGTGAGCGTCGCGCGGTGCGCGCTGCCGGGCGTCGCAGGGCCCGCGGTCGCCAGGGCCTGGTGCGGGGCCTGCCGCTGCGCGCCGTGCTGAGCCTCGGTCTCGTCGCGGGTGTCGGGGCGACCGGGACCTACGCCTACTGGACCGACTCGGTCGCGGTCAGCGGCACGACGATCTCCGCCGGCACCATCGACCTGAAGGTCAACGGCAGCGACACCGTCACGTCGTACACGACGATGAACCTGTCCACGATGGTCCCGGGCAACACCGTCGCCGGGGTGCTGACCGTGACGAACTCGGGCACCGCGCCGCTGCACTACTACGTCGACTCCGCCGCCTCGAACGGGGACGGCAAGGGCCTGGGGGCGGCGCTGACGGTCAAGGTCACCGGCGACTCCGCGACGACCGGGTCCTCGCCGTCGGTGACGTGCGCGGGCAGCGCCCTGGCGGGCACGGGGACCTCGTTCAGCTCGAGCCTGGTCGGGTCGTCGGGCTCGCCCCGGCTCCTGGCCGCGGGTGCCTCCGAGACGCTGTGCGTGCAGGCGAGCCTGGCCAGCAATGCGAGCACGAGCCTGCAGGGCGCCACCACCAACGTGACCTTCGCGTTCTCGGGGACCTCGTTCTGATGGGCCGCCGCGTCGCCCCCCGCCCCGCCGGCCCGGTACGACGACTGGGCCGCCTGGTCAGCAGCCTGCTGCTGACCCTGGGCGCGGTGCTGGGCGTGGCCTGCGCGGCGGGGGCGGTCGCCACGCCGCTGCTCCACCTGCGGCCGCTGATCTTCCTGTCCGGCTCGATGTCGCCGACGGTGCCGGCCGGCAGCCTCGGCCTCGGGCGGCTGACGGCGGCCGAGGACCTGCGCGTCGGCGACGTCGTCACCGTCCCGGTCGACGACACCTTCGTCACCCACCGGGTCGTGGAGGTCAGCCACCACGGCGAGACCGCGACGCTGCGCCTGAAGGGCGACGGCAACCGCAACCCCGACGCGGTCGCCTACCAGGTGGGCGCGGTGCCGCGCCTGGTCGCGCACGCGCCGTACGCCGGGTCGCTCGTCGCCTGGTTCTCCCGGGTGCCGGGCGTCTTCGTGCTCGCGGCGTACGCGGTGTTCCTGCTCTCGGCGCTGCGCAGGCGTCCTGCCGATCCTGCCGGTCCGGTGCCGCCCCCGGTGCGTCACGGGCGCCGGCGCCGGTCGCGCGGGGCCTCGGTGCGCGCGACGCTGGCCCGTACGGTTCGGCTGGCCCGGGTGCTCGTGCTCGGGGGCGGGCCGCTGCTGGCCCCCTTCGTGCTCACGCCTCCGGCATACGCGGCGTGGCTGGACTCGGTCGCGGTCAGCGGCACCACGCTCTCCACGGTGACCCCGAGCGCCCCGACCGTCTCGTGCGGGGTGCTGAGCGTCGGCTCGACGACGCTCAGCTGGTCCGCGGTGGCCAACGCGACCGGCTACCGCCTCTTCTACGGCGCCGGCGGCGCGACCACCGAGGACGTCGGCTCGGGCACCCTGTCCAAGACGTTCACCGGGACCACCGGGGGGACCTTCTCGGTGAAGGCGATGTTCGGGTCGACCTCGTGGCTGTCCGCGAGCTCGAACGCGAAGTCCTACACCTCCGTGCTCGGGCTGCTCGGCACCTGCCTGTGACCCCCTCACAACGGGTGGGTGGGTTCAGGACGAATCCGACCTTTACGGGAGGACCTAGGGCCTTTCAGGGCTGACCGGACGGTCAGAAGGTCGTCGTCGAAAGGCTGAACAGGAGTCGGGACCCTGTTGTTTCCTGCTGATGTCAGGTCATGGTTCTCCAGTCGGAGCGTCCGCCGCTCCGCCTGGGGAGATCAAGTCGCAGGTTCCGGTCCGTGGGGGCCCGGGTCCGAAGTCCTAGTCGTGCACCACGGCCGTCTGGCCGTTCGGTCAGCACGCCTCCGCTTTTCGGACATTTAACCTATTTCGTCGTGACTTGATGCGGCCCGAGCGGTTGATGCGGATGACCCATGGGGGGTCGTGCTCTTCAACACGAAAGGGGCTCAAGCCCAATGCGTAAGTCTCAGAAGTCTGCCGTCGTCGCCGGTTCCGTCATCGCCCTCGTGGGTGGCGGTGTCGCCTTCGCGTACTGGACCAGCACCGGCAACGGCACGGGTAACGCGTCCACCGGCACCAGCACCAACTACACCGTCGAGGTCGCCAACAACTCCGCCTCCAAGCTCTACCCGGGCGCCGGCACCTCGACCCTGTCCTTCAAGGTGACGAACACCGGCTCCGGCCACCAGTACGTGAGCAGCGCCTCGGCCGTCATCGACACCCTCAACGTCCAGACGGACGTGAACAAGCCCGCCTGCACCGCGGCTGACTTCGAGGTTGTCGGCACGCCCACCATCGTCGCGAAGGACCTCGCCAACGGCGAGTTCACCACCGGCACCGTGACCGTGCAGATGCTCAACGGCGCCGGCAACCAGGACAACTGCCAGGGCCTCAGCAACGTCCCGGTCAAGGTCACCGTCAACTGATCGACCCCGTAGCGCGGGGCGAAATCATCCGATTCGCCCCGCTCAGCGGCTCGCAGACTCGATACTGACGCGACACGGAGAGGGCACCATGAGCAACGCAGCGGGGGGGCGGCGTCGCACTGCGACGTACCTGCTGTCGTTCGCCGTGGTCGCTGCCCTCTCCGTGGTCGGTATCCAGGCCGCGTTCTCCAAGCCGGCCGCCCCGGCGGCGCCCACGCTGACCTCGAAGCCGGCCGCCGCCACCAGCTCCACCAGCGCCACGCTCACCTTCACCGGACCGACCGGCGCCACCTTCCAGTGCAGCCTCGACGGCGCGTCGTACGCCGCGTGCGTCAGCCCGAAGGCCTACAGCGGCCTGGCCGAGGGCAAGCACACCTTCAACGTCCGCGACACGGTCGGCACCCTGACCAGCGCGGCCACGTCGTACTCCTGGACCGTCGACCGGGTGGCGCCGCCGATGCCGACGCTGACCACGAAGACGGCCGCCCTCTCGACCACCACCAGCCCGTCGTTCGCGTTCACCGACGCCGAGGCCGGGGTGACGTTCCTGTGCTCGCTCGACACCGCGGCGCTGCTGCCGTGCACGAGCCCGAAGGCCTACAGCGGCCTCGGCCAGGGGGCGCACACCTTCCGCGTCCGCGCCGTCGACGCCGCCGCGAACGCCAGCCCCGCCACCCAGTACTCGTGGGTCATCGACAGCGTCGCGCCCGCTGCGCCGACGCTCGTCCTCAAGCCCACCAACCCGACCGGGTCCGCCACGAACACCTTCGGCTGGACCGGTTCCGAGGCCGGGCTGACCTACCAGTGCTCGCTCGAGAACGGCGCCTGGTTCACCTGCGCGACGCCGTACGTCTGGAAGCTCGCGACCAACAACGAGGGCCAGCACCAGTTCGCGGTCCGCGCGCGGGACCTGGCCGGCAACGTCTCCGGCGCGACGACGTACGTCTTCAAGTACCTCAAGAACAGCTCGGGGATGCCGTTCACCATCAGCGGGGTGGTCACGGGCCTGACGCTGGGGGAGTGGCACGCGATCCCGCTGCGGGTCGCCAACCCCAACTCGGTGCCGATCCTCGTCAGCGCACTGACCGTCCAGGTCTCCGCCGACAGCACGCCGGCCGGCTGCCCCAGCAACGTCAACGTCGAGCTCCAGCAGTCGAACGTCTCGCCCACCAACAAGCTCACGGTCCCGGCGAACGGGTCCGTCACCCTGCCCTCGGGCGCCGTGTCGGCGCCACGGATGCGGCTGAAGAACCTGCCGACCGTCAACCAGGACGCCTGCAAGGGCGTGACCTACACGCTCAGCTACACCGGAACGGCGACGAACTGACATGGCGACCGGACACCTCGCCCGCCTCGCGCGTCGACCCCTCGTCGTCCTCGCGGTGCTCGTGCTCGCCATCGGCGCCACCAGCGCGGCCTGGGCCTTCTGGTCCGCGCGCGGGAACGCTGCCGGCTTCGCGACCACGGGGACGCTGAACGCGCCCACCGCCGTCACCGCGTCGTCCACCGCCGGGTCCGGCTCGGTCTCCGTGTCCTGGACCGCACCCACCGGCACCCCGGCTCCGACCGGCTACTACGTCACGAGAACCACGGGCGGCTCGGCCGCCCCGGCGTGTGGGACCAGCGCTGCGGCCCCCACCACGTCGACCTCGTGCACCGACGCGTCGGTCGCCAACGGCACCTACACCTACGTGGTCACCGCGATCTTCCGGAGCTGGACCGCGGCGAGCGCGGCGTCGGCCGCGGTGACGGTCAGCAAGGCCGATACCGACACCACCGTGACCTCGGACGTGAAGCCGTCGAAGGTCGGCCAGGTCGTCACCTACACGGCGACTGTCACCGTCAGGAGCCCCGGAGTCGGAACGCCCAACGGCACGGTGGCCTTTCGGGAGGGAGGGGCTGACGTCGGCTGTGACTTGGCCACCTACACGCTCTCGGGCTCTCCTCGCGTCGCCACCTGCGTGAAGACCTATGCCGCCACGGGGAGCCACGACATCACGGCGGTCTACGGCGGGAGCTCCACCTTTAACGGCTCCACCTCAGAAATCTGGGTGCAGACGGTAGAGACCTACACCTCGTCGACGCAGCTGCAGACATCCGCGCCGACCGTGGTAGCGAACGGCTCGGTCACGCTGACGGCCACAGTTTCCGGAACCCCCGCAGCCGGGACCCCCACGGGCCTCGTGACCTTCAAGGCCGGCGCCTCGATCTTGTGTGGGGGCCCGACCGCGCTCGTCGGCGGCTCGGCTACCTGCACCACCTCGTTCGCCACACCGGGAACACGGACCCTGACGGCCGAGTACGCCGGCTCCTCCAGCTACGGGTCGAGCACCTCTCCGACTGTGTCCCAGAAGGTCCGTCCGACGGTGCCAACCGGGTTGAAGATCAGCAACGACACGGGGACCTCTGGCTCCGACAACATCACGAACGTCGCGCCGCAGAACTTCAGTGGAGCAGCCCAGAGCGGCACGACCGTGGCCCTGCTCCGCGAGGGGGTCCAGGTCGCGTCGACGACGGCTACCGGAGGCTCGTTCTCGATCGCGTACAACCTGGGGAGCGAAGGCTCGGCAAACTACGCCGTGACCGCCACAGACTCTGACGGCAACGCTTCGGACGTCTCCAGTTCAATCAACGTGACCCTGGACCAGAGCGTTGCTGCGCCCGCGCTGACCGCGCTCGGCTCGGACACCGGCTCGAGCAGCACTGACCGCATCACGCGGACTGCTGCCAACTCGATCGGCGGAACCGCTGAGGCCGGCGCAACCGTGAGTCTCTTCATCGGAAACACGCAGATCGGCTCGTCTGTGACCGCCAACACGTCGGGTGCATTCACCTTCACCGGCCTCACGCTCAACGCGGGCTCGACGACGTACACGGCCAGGCAGACGGACGTTGCCGGCAACGGTCCGTCGGCGCTCAGCGCTGGCTTCTCCGTCACCCTGGACACCACGACTCCGACGGCACCCACCCTGACGGGTATCGGCAGTGACTCGGGATCCAGCAGCACTGACAGGATCACCAACGTCGCGGCCAACTCGATCAGCGGAACCGCCGAGGCCGGGGCTACCGTGACCCTCTTCATCGGATCCACCCAGGTCGGCTCGTCTGTGACCGCCAACGCCTCGGGAGCCTTCACCTTCACAGGCGTGACCCTCCCATCGGGAACGACGTCATATACGGCCACACAGACTGACGTGGCTGGCAACGGCCCATCTGTCGCGAGCACGTCGTTGTCAGTCACGCTCGACACGACAGCACCGAATGCGCCCACAGTCACCGACCCGAAGCCGGGCGTGACATACAAGTCGAACAGCGGGGCTGGCGGCTGGGGCGCCACCTGCGCCGGCACTCCCGGCGCGTGCGGTGGAACGGAGGCATCGAGCACCGTTAGTTACGAGCTGAAGGACACGTCGTCGAATCAGTGCTGGTCCGGGTCGGGAACTTCCTTCGCTGCCTGCCCGACGACAACCCCCCTCAGTGTCAATCCCAGTGGGACAGCTTGGACGAAGGCGATCGCGTTGAACGTGGTAGCGGGCCGTAGCCTGCGGCTGAGCGT
Organism: Marmoricola sp.; assembly: GCA_044227235.1. Lineage (GTDB taxonomy): Bacteria > Actinomycetota > Actinomycetes > Propionibacteriales > Nocardioidaceae > Marmoricola_A. The sequence continues at coordinate 449,230 of JBGAFN010000002.1, forward strand.
ATTCAGTACTGATGTGGCCGGCAATGTCTCGACAACCACCACCGTGACGTTCTCGGTCAACCCGTGACGTCGAGAAACAGCGCGTCGCTCCTCCTAAACTGGGTCGGTGACCACCCCCTCCACCCCTGTCATCGGCGTGCTCGGACTCCAGGGCGACTTCCGGGAGCACCGGCGGATGCTGGAGCGCCTGGGGGCGACCGCGCCCGTCGTACGGCGGCCCGAGGAACTGGCGGCGGTCGACGGGTTGGTGATCCCCGGCGGGGAGTCGACGACGATGGCCAAGCTGGCCCGGATCTTCGACCTGCTCGAGCCGCTGCGGCAGGCGGCCAAGGACGGGCTGCCGATGTTCGGGACGTGCGCGGGGATGATCCTGCTGGCCGACCGGATCGAGGACGGCGTCCCCGGTCAGGAGACGATCGGTGGGCTGGACGTCGTGGTCCGTCGCAACGCGTTCGGCCGGCAGGTCGACTCCTTCGAGGGCGACGTCGACGTCGCCCACCTCGACACCCCGTTCCACGCGGTCTTCATCCGGGCTCCCTGGGTCGAGTGGGTGGGCGAGGACGTCGAGGTCGTGGCTCGTGTCGCGGAGGGCAGGGCGGCGGGGGAGGCCGCGGGTAGGATCGTCGCGGTTCGGCAGGGCAACCTCTTCGCCACGTCGTTCCATCCTGAGGTCACCGGTGACCAGCGGATCCACGAGTACTTTGTGGACCTCGTGACGTCGCGCTGACCGCTCCGCACGTCGACAAGAGGGAAGCAGCATGTCCGGCCACTCCAAATGGGCGACCACCAAGCACAAGAAGGCGGTCATCGACGCCAAGCGCGGCAAGATGTTCGCCAAGCTCATCAAGAACATCGAGGTCGCGGCCCGCATGGGCGGCGGGGACCCGGCCGGCAACCCGACGCTGTACGACGCGATCCAGAAGGCCAAGAAGTCCTCGGTCCCCAACGACAACATCGACCGCGCCGTCAAGCGCGGCTCGGGTGCGGAGACCGGCGGTGCGGAGTACCAGACGATCATGTACGAGGGCTACGGCCCCGGCGGGGTCGCGCTGCTGATCGAGTGCCTGACCGACAACAGGAACCGCGCCGCGATGGAGGTCCGTACGGCGACCTCGCGCAACGGCGGGTCCCTGGCCGACCCCGGGTCCGTCGCCTACCTCTTCAACCGCAAGGGCGTCGTCGTCCTCCCCAAGGTCCAGGAGAAGGGCGAGATCTCCGAGGACGACGTCCTCGAGGCGACCCTCGACGCCGGCGCCGAGGAGGTCAACGACCTCGGCGACTCCTTCGAGGTGATCAGCGAGGCCACCGACCTGCTCGCCGTCCGCACCGCCGTCCAGGAGGCCGGGCTGGACTACGACTCGGCCGAGGCCCAGTTCGTGCCGTCGATGGAGGTCACCGTGGACGCCGACGGCGCCTCCAAGGTGATGCGCCTGGTCGACGCACTGGAGGACCTCGACGACGTGCAGAACGTCTTCGGCAACTTCGACATCCCCGACGAGGTCCTCGAGGAGCTCGACGCCTGAGCCCGATCGGCGCGTCACCGGCTCCTGCACGGGACTGCTCGGTTAGTTTGTCCGAACACACGTTCGGACGAGAGGTGCCTCGATGCGCGTCCTGGGAGTCGACCCCGGCCTGACCCGGTGCGGTCTGGGCGTGGTCGAGGGCTCCGTGGGCCGCCCGCTGCGGATGGTGGCCGTCGGTGTCGTCAAGACCGGCGCCGACCTCCCGGTCGAGGAGCGGCTGCGGCTCGTCGACGCGGGCATCGAGGCGTGGCTCGACGAGCACCGGCCGGACCGGGTCGCGGTGGAGCGGGTCTTCAGCCAGCACAACGTGCGCACCGTGATGGGCACCGCCCAGGTCAGCGGGCTGGCCCTGGTCGCCGCCGCCCGCCGCGGCATCCCGGTCGCCCTGCACACCCCCAGCGAGGTCAAGGCCGCGGTCACCGGGAGCGGCCGGGCCGACAAGGCCCAGATCGGCGCGATGGTGACCCGGCTGCTCAACCTCGCCGAGGCACCGAAACCGGCGGACGCGGCCGACGCCCTCGCCCTGGCCATCTGTCACATCTGGCGCGGCAGCGCCCAGACACGCATCGAGGCGGCCCTGCTGCAGGCCGGCGCCGCCGGGAAGGCACGCCCGTGATCGCATTCGTCCGCGGCACCGTCGCCCAGGTCGGGCTCTCCTCGGCCGTCATCGACGTGGGCGGCGTCGGCCTCCAGCTCGTCTGCACCCCTGGCACGCTGGCCACCCTGCGCGAGGGCAGTACGGCGACCCTGCCGACCAGCATGGTCGTGCGGGAGGACTCGCTGACCGTCTTCGGGTTCCTCGACGAGGACGAACGCGGGGTCTTCGAGCTCCTCCAGACCGCCAGCGGCGTCGGCCCCAAGCTCGCCCAGGCCATGCTCGCCGTCCTGGCCCCCGACGACCTCCGCCGCGCCGTCACCCGCGAGGAGGTCGCCACCCTGACCAAGGTGCCCGGCATCGGCCAGAAGGGCGCCCAGCGGATCATCCTCGAGCTCAAGGACCGGATCGGTCCCCCGCTCGGCAGTGCCGCCCCCACCGCAGCGCTGCCGGCCGTCGCCACCGAACCGGTGTGGCGCAGCCAGGTCCGCGACGGGCTCGTCGGCCTCGGGTGGTCGGCCAAGGAGGCCGACAAGGCGATCGACGTCGTTGCTCCCGACGACCCGGCCGAGACGGTCGACGTGGCCTCCCTGCTCCGCTCCGCGCTGCGCGCCCTGAGCCGGAGCTGAGCCGGCGATGGAGCAGGAGGAGCTGAGCGCCGCCGAGTTCGCCTACCTCGAGGCGCGCTCGGTGGTCGACGCCGAGGCCACCGGCGACGACCGCGCGGTCGAGGCGGCCCTGCGGCCACGGACCCTCGACGAGCTGATCGGGCAGGAGCGGGTCCGCGAGCAGCTCTCGCTGGTGCTGCAGGCGGCGCGAGCCCGCGGCCGGGCCCCCGACCACGTGCTCCTCAGCGGCCCCCCGGGCCTGGGCAAGACCACGCTGGCCATGATCATCGCCGCCGAGATGTCGGCACCGCTGCGCCTGACGAGCGGTCCGGCGATCACCCACGCCGGGGACCTCGCCGCGATCCTGTCGGGGATGAGCGAGGGCGACGTCCTCTTCGTCGACGAGATCCACCGGATGGCGCGGCCCGCCGAGGAGATGCTCTACATGGCGATGGAGGACTTCCGCGTCGACGTCGTCATCGGCAAGGGACCGGGCGCCACGGCGATCCCGCTCGACCTGCCCCCCTTCACGCTGGTCGGGGCCACGACCCGGGCGGGGCTCCTGCCGGGGCCGTTGCGGGACCGGTTCGGCTTCACCGCCCACCTGGAGTTCTACGAGCCCGCCGACCTGGAGAAGATCGTGCGCCGCAGCGCAGGCCTGCTCCAGGCCGAGCTCACCGACGAGGGAGCCGCCGAGGTCGCCTCCCGCAGCCGCGGCACGCCCCGGATCGCCAACCGGCTGCTGCGCCGGGTCCGCGACTTCGCCCAGGTCCGCGCCGACGGGGTCTGCACCCTGGAGATCGCCCAGGCGGCCCTCGACCTCTACGAGGTCGACCGGTCGGGCCTGGACCGGCTCGACCGGGGCGTCCTCGACGCGCTGTGCCGGCGCTTCGGCGGCGGCCCGGTCGGCCTGAGCACGCTGGCGGTGGCCGTCGGCGAGGAGCGCGAGACCGTCGAGGAGGTCGCCGAGCCGTTCCTGGTCCGGCTCGGCCTGCTCGCCCGCACCCCCCGCGGCCGCATCGCCACCCCGGCCGCCTGGGAGCACCTCGGGCTGGTCCCACCGCGGGGGTCCCAGGCGAGCCTGTTCGACGCCGCCGACGACACCTGAGGTCACGACTTCGGCGCGGTCCTCCCCAAGCGCGGGCCTCGGTCAGGTGCTCCGGCTAGACTCGACTCTTGGCCGCGCGCAACCGTGCGAGGCTGTGTGCTGTGCCCGTGAGGCCCGTGACTGCCCCTGCGCGACTCACCGGGGTCGTCGCAAGCACCGGCCGAGACCGTGATCCCGAGGAGAGACAAGACCCGTGAAGGCGCTGGAGCAGCTGCTCCCGTTCGTACTCCTCGCTCTGGCCTTCTGGCTCCTGCTGATCCGGCCGCAGCGCCGTCGGCAGCAGCAGATGCAGGCCATCCAACGCAGCGCCGACGTCGGCGACGAGGTCATGCTCAGCTCCGGCATCTACGGCACCGTCGCCTCCCTCGAGGAGGACACCCTCCTCCTGGAGCTCTCGCCCGGGGTGACCATGAAGGTGGCCCGCGCCGCCGTCATCCGCGTCGTGGACGACGAGCCGGACCAGGCACCTCTCGACGAGCCCGGCGAGGGCACCGACGGCCGGCCCGTCGACCCCGACCAGTGACCACCACCCCCTGCGGAGCCCGCTGCGGCGCCGTACCCCTGCAACGACGAGGAGCATGATGGCGAACAAGGCGTCCCGACCCGGGCGCACCCTGATCGTCTTCGGTCTGGTCATCGTGGCCATGTACATCGGGCTGGCGATCCACGGCGTGTGGAAGCCCAAGCTGGGCCTCGACCTGCAGGGCGGCACCCGCATCACGCTCGAGGCGACCACCCCCGACGGCAAGCCGCCGAGCGCGGACAAGCTCAAGGAGGCCGCCGACATCATCGACCAGCGGGTCAACGCGACCGGTGTGTCGGAGTCCGAGGTGTCGACCCAGGGCAACAACACGATCGTGGTCGAGATCCCCGGCGTGAACGCCGGCAAGCTCGTCGACTCGGTGAAGCAGACCGCCCAGCTCCGCTTCCGCCTGGTCGCCGCGAGTGCCGCGAACGCCGGGACGGTCACCCCGACGCCCAGCCCGTCCGGGAGCCCGTCGGCGTCCCCCTCGAGCGGCGCCTCCCCGAGCGCCTCGCCCAGCTCCTCGCCCAAGGTGAGCTCCAGCCCCACCGCCTCGGGCAGCCCCAAGGGCCGCGCCGTCTCCGAGGGTCTGGTCCGGGCGGGCAAGTCGACCTCGCCCTCGGCCACCCCGACCGGCAAGGCGACCTCGACCCCGGCTCCGGCGACCAAGGTCCCCGACGACAAGTCCACGGTGGAGGAGCAGCTCGCCTGGATGCGCAGCCCCGACGCCGCGTCGCTGGCCGCCTTCCAGAAGTTCACCTGCGAGCAGGCCGGCCAGCAGCAGGACGACCCGTCCAAGCCGCTGCTCGCCTGTGACAAGGCCGGCACCAGCAAGTACCTGCTCGGCCCGGCCATCATCGAGGGCACCCAGCTCTCCGACGCGAGCTACGGCATCCCGCAGAACGCGTCGTCGTACGTCGTGAACCTCGACTTCAACGGCACCGCCACCACCACGTTCGCCGACGTGACCCGCTCGCTGGTCGGCACCGGCGAGCTGTTCGCCATCGTCCTGGACGGCACCGTGCTCTCCGCGCCCCAGGTCGACGGCGCCATCGTCGACGGCAACGCCCAGATCACCGGCAGCTTCAGTTCCGCCGAGGCACAGTCGCTCGCGACCAGCCTCAAGTACGGCGCCCTGCCGCTGAAGTTCACCGCCCCGAGCGTCACCGAGGAGGGCCCCACCCTGGCCTCCGACCAGCTCACGGCCGGTCTGTGGGCTGGAGCCGTCGGACTGCTGCTGGTCATCGTCTACTGCATGCTCTACTACCGCGGCCTCGGCATCGTGGTGGTCGCCTCCCTGGCGGTGGCCGGTGCGGTGACCTACGCGGCGGTGCTCTTCCTCAGCGAGAACGCCGGCTTCACCCTCACCCTGCCCGGCATCGCCGGTCTGATCGTGGCGGTCGGCATCACCGCGGACTCGTTCATCGTCTACTTCGAACGGATCCGTGACGAGATGCGCGAGGGCAAGTCGCTGCGCGTCGCCGTCGAGGCCGGCTGGGCGCGCGCCAAGATGACGTGTCTGGCCGCCGACGCCGTCTCGCTGCTCGCCGCGACCGTGCTCTACATCTTCGCCATCGGCGTGGTGAAGGGCTTCGCGTTCGCCCTCGGCATCAGCACGGTCATCGACCTGGTGGTGTTCTTCCTCTTCACCAAGCCGATGGTGACCTGGCTGGCCCGCTACAAGTTCTTCTCGCAGGGCCACAAGATGTCGGGGCTCTCGCCCGACCACATCGGGATCGAACGGATCGGGTCCGCCCGTCCGGCGGGAGGTGTCGCGCGATGAGCAAGCTGAGCCAGATGGGCCACAACCTGTACCAGGGCAAGGTCTCCATCAACTTCGTCGGCCGCAAGTGGCTGTGGTACGGCATCTCCGGCCTGATCGTGCTCGTGGCCGTGCTCGGCCTCACGGTCAAGGGCCTCAACATGGGCATCGAGTTCCAGGGCGGTGTCGAGTACCGGGTCTCCGTCGGCGCCGGCAACGCCGACCAGCAGGCGGTCCAGGACATCCGCGACGCCGTGGTGAGCTCCGGGCTCGACGCGGCCCAGTCGCCGATCGTCAACACCTCGGGCACCAACAACATCCGCGTCCAGACCGAGCCGCTGTCCCAGGCCGAGACCAACCAGGTCTCCGCGCTGATCCAGGACGCGGCGGGCGTCACCGAGAACGACATCAGCGTCGAGCGGATCGGTCCGTCGTGGGGCCAGTCGGTGGCCAACCGGGCCCTGCAGGGCCTGGTCGTCTTCATCGTCCTGGTCATCCTGCTGATCTGGGGCTACACCCGCGAGTGGAAGATGTCGGTCGCCGCCATCGTCGCGCTGGCCCACGACCTCGTCATCACCATCGGCATCTACGCCCTCTCGGGCTTTGAGGTCACGCCCGCGACCGTCACCGGCCTGCTCACGATCCTCGGCTTCTCGCTCTACGACACCGTCGTCGTCTTCGACAAGGTCCGGGAGAACACCAAGAACCTCTCCCGCACCCGGCAGACGTACGCCGAGGCGGCCAACCTGGCCATCAACCAGACCCTGGTCCGGTCGATCAACACCTCCGTGGTCGCCCTGCTGCCGGTCGGCGCGCTGCTCTACGTCGGCGTGGTCTCGCTCGGCTCCGGCGCGCTGAAGGACCTCGCCCTCGCGCTGTTCGTCGGCATGGCCGCCGGTGCGTACTCCTCGATCTTCATCGCCACCCCGCTGCTCGTGCAGCTCAAGGAGCTCGAGCCCGGCGTGAAGGCCGGCGATGCGCGCGCCCGCAAGCACCGCAGCCGTCGCGACGTCGACCCCTACGCCTCCGTCCCGGTCTTCACCGACGACATGGCGATCCAGGACGAGCCGGGTGGCGGTCGGCCGGTGCGCGACGAGGACGACGACCTCGACCACGACGGCGAGCCTGCGTCGTACGGGAACCGGCCGGTGTCCCCGGGTGCCCCGGGGCGCGCGTCAGCCGGCGAGCGGCCGCCGTCGGCCCGACCGGTCTCCGAGACCTCCTCGGCGGGGCGCCCGCAGCCGACCCGCAAGCCCCGCTCGCAGCGCGGCAAGAAGTAGGGCCCGTTGTCCTCCACGCCAGCGGACCCGGTCGCCGGGCACCTCGAACGGCTGATCCGCGACGTCCCGGACTTCCCCAAGCCCGGCATCGTCTTCAAGGACATCTCGCCGCTGCTCGCCGACCACGAGGGTCTGACCGCGGTCGTCCGCGCCCTGGCTGCGGCCGGCGTCGACGGTGACGGTGCCACCGTGGTCGACAAGGTCGTCGGGATCGAGGCCCGCGGCTTCATCCTGGCCGCGCCGGTCGCCCTGGCGCTGGGGGCGGGCTTCGTCGCCGTACGCAAGGCCGGCAAGCTGCCCGGTGCGACGCACGCGGTGAGCTATGCGCTGGAGTACGGCGAGGCCGTCCTGGAGGTGCACCAGGACGCCATCGCGCCCGGCGAGCGGGTGCTGGTGATCGACGACGTGCTGGCCACCGGCGGCACGGTCACTGCGGCCCGCGAGCTCGTCGAGACCTGTGGCGGGGTCGTCGCCGCCGTGGCGGTCCTGATGGAGCTGTCGTTCCTTCCGGGCCGCGACACCCTGGGCGACCTCCCGCTCACGGTCCTCCACACCGTCTGACCCGATTCGTCTGCCTCGGTGCCTCCGCGGCCGAACCGGTCCGGGGCTCAGGTCGGCGGACATAGACTTGCCCCGTCCGGGCGGGTTGACTGGCGGTCTTCCCGCAGCGAGGCCGACGAGGAGGGCGCGTGGCCGACGAGCGAGTGATCACTCCGGCGTCCTCGCACGCCGAGCCGGAGTCGCCCGCCGCGCCGGACCTGCCCGCCGAGACGCCCCAGGCCGCCGCGGAGGCCGCCCCGGCGCGCGCCCCGCGGGCGCCGCGGACCGACCCGCCGGTCCTGTCCTCGCTGTCCGACTCCGGTGCGGCCACCTCGCGCGGCACCTCCTCGGCCGCCTCGGCCGGCCGGATGCGCGCCCGCCTCGCCCGGATCGGCACCAAGAGCCAGCCCAGCAACCCCGTCCTCGAGGCGCTGTTCCGGGCGGTGAAGGCCAACCACCCGAAGGCCGACCTCGCGCTGCTGGAGCGGGCCTACCTGGTGGCCGAGAAGATGCACGGCGACCAGAAGCGCAAGAGCGGCGAGCCTTACATCACCCACCCGCTCGCGGTCACCACGATCCTGGCCGAGCTCGGCATGACCGAGCCCACCCTGGTGGCGGCACTGCTGCACGACACCGTCGAGGACACGCCGTACACGCTGGACCAGGTGCGCCGCGACTTCGGCGACGAGGTCGCCGTGCTCGTCGACGGTGTCACCAAGCTCGACAAGGTGAAGTACGGCGAGTCCGCCGAGGCCGAGACCATCCGCAAGATGATCGTCGCGATGAGCCGCGACATCCGCGTCCTGGTCATCAAGCTGGCCGACCGGCTGCACAACATGCGCACGTTGCGCTACCTCAAGCAGTCCACCCAGGAGCGCAAGGCCAAGGAGACCCTCGAGATCTTCGCGCCGCTCGCGCACCGGCTGGGCATGAACACCCTCAAGTGGGAGCTGGAGGACCTCGCCTTCGGCACCCTGCACCCCAAGATGTACGACGAGATCGTCCGGCTGGTCGCCGAGCGAGCGCCCTCGCGCGACTCCTACCTGACCCGGGTCATCGAGCTGGTCGAGGCCGACCTCAAGTCCGCGCGGATCAAGGCCTCGGTCACCGGGCGCCCCAAGCACTACTACTCGATCTACCAGAAGATGATCGTGCGGGGCCGCGAGTTCTCCGACATCTACGACCTGATCGGGATCCGCATCCTCGTCGAGGACGACCGGGACTGCTACGCCGCGCTGGGCATCATCCACTCGCGGTGGAACCCGGTGCCGGGCCGGTTCAAGGACTTCGTGGCGATGCCGAAGTTCAACATGTACCAGTCGCTGCACACCACGGTGATCGGCCCGGAGGGCAAGCCCGTCGAGCTGCAGATCCGCACGTTCGCGATGCACCGCCGCGCCGAGTACGGCATCGCGGCGCACTGGAAGTACAAGGAGGACGTCGGCTCCGGCGTCGACACCAACCGCACCGCCGTCGAGACCGGCGCCGGGGACATGGCCTGGGTGCGGCAGCTGCTCGACTGGCAGCAGGACACCGAGGACCCCAGCGAGTTCCTGGAGTCGCTGCGCTTCGAGATCAACGCGGCCGAGGTCTACGTCTTCACGCCCCGCGGGGACGTGCTCGCGCTCCCGCTGGACTCCACCCCGGTCGACTTCGCCTACGCCATCCACACCGAGGTCGGGCACAAGACCATCGGTGCCCGCGTCAACGGCCGCCTCGTGCCGCTGGAGTCCACCCTGGACAACGGCGACGTGGTCGAGGTCTTCACCTCCAAGGCGGAGAGCGCGGGGCCGAGCCGGGACTGGCTGACCTTCGTCCGGTCGCCGCGCGCCCGCAGCAAGATCCGCCAGCACTTCACCAAGGAGCGCCGCGAGGAGGCCATCGACCAGGGTAAGGACCAGATCGCCCGGCTGATGCGCAAGGAGGGCGTGCCGATCAAGCGGCTGCTCACCCACGAGTCGCTGTCCACGGTGGCTGCCGAGCTGCGGCTGGCCGACGTCTCCGCGCTCTACGCGGCGGTGGGCGAGGGCAACATCGGCGCCCAGACCGTCGTACGCCGTGTGATCGACCTGTTCGGCGGGGAGGACGGGGCGACCGAGGACCTCGCCGAGGCCGTCCAGATCACCGGCCGTCACGTCTCGGGCCGCTCCAGCGGCGACGCCGGCGTCATCGTCAAGGGCATCAGCGACGTCTGGGTCAAGCTCGCCAAGTGCTGCACCCCGGTGCCGGGCGACGACATCCTCGGGTTCGTCACCCGCGGGTCGGGGGTCTCGGTGCACCGCTCCGACTGCACCAACGCCGCCGACCTCAACAGCCAGCCCGAGCGTCTCGTCGAGGTCGAGTGGGCTCCGACCGCGCAGTCGATGTTCCTGGTCAACATCCAGGTCGAGGCCCTCGACCGTGCCCGGCTGCTGTCCGACATCACCAAGGTGCTCTCCGACATGCACGTCAACATCCTGGCCGCGTCGGTGAACACCGGCCGGGACCGCGTCGCCAAGAGCCGGTTCACCTTCGAGATGGCCGACCCCAAGCACCTCGGGCACGTGCTGCGCGCCGTACGGCACGTCGAGGGCGTCTTCGACGCCTACCGCGTCACCGGCTGACCTCCCACCCGGCGAGAGGACACCAACGCGCGGTTCGCACCCGGCGAGAGGACACCAACGCGCGGTTCGCACCCGGCGAGAGGACACCAACGCGCGGTTCGCGGTGGCGTCCCCAACTGCGCAGGGACCGCGCACCTCCACAAGGGCGCCCGACTGTCCACGTGACCGGTCGGGCAGGCGGTGCCATGGGTCGGGTGATCCCTCAGTACCTGACCGGTTCGCCGGTCCTGCTCGACCATCGGTTCCCGCTGCCCCTCGACCGGCCCTTCACCCTGGCGCAGGCCGTCGGGGCCGGTCTCACCCGTCGCCGGCTCGCCACCCTCGTGCAACGAGGGCTGCTCAGACGCCCCATCCGCGGCGTCTACGTCGCGGCGACGGTCCCCGACGACCAGCGGTTGCGGCTTGCGGTGCTGCTCCTGGTCGCGGCGCCCGGCTCCGTCGTCTGCGACTGGACGGCCTGCTGGTGGTGGACCGGGCTCGACCACCCCAACAGCCACCTGGGCATCGAGGCCTTCCGGACGTTCCGCGTGGCCGGCCGTGGACGCCTCCGTAACCCCGTCGCCGACAGCGGCACACGGACCTTCGTGCCCGACGACCTCGTGCCCCTGGGCGCGCACCTGCGGGTGACCAGCCCGCTCCGGACCGCGCTCGACCTGGGCCGGCTGCAGCCCCGACTCCCCGCGATGGGTGGCATGGACGCGCTCGCTCGAGTCGGCGAGTTCGGTCCGCCTGACCTGGTCGCGGAGCTCGGCCGCTTCAAGGGCCACCGCGGCGTCGTACAGCTGCGGCAGCTGGCGCCGTGGGTCGACCGCCGCTCGGAGAGCACCGGGGAGTCCGCTCTGCGCGTGCACTGGCGCGAGGTCCCGGGGCTCCCCGTCCCGGAGCTGCAGATCGTCGTCGTACGACGCAACGGCGAGCACTACCGCCTGGACCTCGGCGTCGAGGACCTGCGCTACGCGGCTGAGTACGACGGGGAGGAGTTCCACGGCGACGAGGATGCGGAGCACGACCACTCACGACGCAGGGAGCTCGACCACGAGCACGGCTGGACCATCGACGTGTTCAGGCGGGACGACGTGTACGGACGGCACGCGAACCCGGGGCCGGTCCTCCGCGACGGCATCGCCGAGGCCCTGGAGCGTCGTCGCCGGTTCCTCTGACCGCGCGTTGGTGTCGTCTCGCCGGACGCCAACCGCGCGTTGGTGTCGTCTCGCCGGGTGTCAACCGCGCGTTGGTGTCGTCTCGGCGGGTGGGAACGGTGTGTTGGTGTCGACTCGGCGGGTCAGCCGGCGAACTCCTCGAGGGCCTTGCGGGCCTCGGTGAGCCAGGACTCGCGGGCCTCGAGGGCGGCGGTGTGCTCGGCGGCCTTCTTGTCGTTGCCGGCGGCCTGGGCCGACTCGAGCTTGCGCCGCAGGTCCGCGATCGAGGTCTCGAGCTGGGCGACGGTGTCGGCGGCGCGGGCGCGGGCCTCGGGGTTGGACCGGCGCCACGCGTCGTCCTCCACGCCCCGGATGGCCTGCTCGACCTTGCGGATCCGCGCCTCCAGGTCCTTCATCCGCTCGCGGGGGACCTTGCCGGCGGCGTCCCACCGGTCGGCGATGTCGCGGAACGCGGTCTTGGCCGCCTGCAGGTCGGTGATCGGGAGCAGCGCCTCGGCCTCGACGAGCAGGGCCTCCTTGGCGTCCGCGTTGGCCGCGAACTCGCGGTCGGTGGCGGCGTTGGACTCGTCGCGGGCGTTGAAGAAGGTGTCCTGGGCGGCCCGGAACTTCTTCCAGAGCGCGTCGTCGACACCCTTGGGGGCCGGTCCGGCCTCCTTCCACCGGCGCATCAGCTCGCGGTAGGCGCTCGAGGTCGGGCCCCACTCCGTCGAGCCGGCGAGCGCCTCGGCCTCCTTGACCAGCTTCTCCTTGACCGCGCGGGCACCCTCCCGCTTCTCGCTGAGCTCGGCGAAGTGCGCCTTGCGGCGCCGGGTGTACGTCGTCCGGGCGGTGGAGAAGCGTCGCCACAGGGCGTCGTCGGCGGCCTTGTCCAGCCGCGGGACCGCGCGCCACTCGTCGAGCAGCACCCGCATCCGGTCCGCGCCGGCGCGCCAGTCGTTGCCGGCGGCGAGCTTCTCGGCCTCGGCGGCGATCTGCTCCTTCTGGGCGGCGGCCGCCGCGACCCGGGCGGCACGCTCCACGCGGCGCTTCTCGCGCTGCTGGGCGATCAGGCCGTCGAACCCGTCCAGGCGGGTGGAGAGCGCGGCGAGGTCGCCGACCGCCTGGCTCTCGGCCAGGGTGGCGCGGACCTGCTTGACCGAGCCGGCCGCGTCGTCGGGGGCGAGCGCGCCGGAGGTCAGCCGCTGCTCGAGCAGGTCGATCTCGAAGACCAGGTCGTCGTACTTGCGGGTGAAGTGGGCGAGCACCTCGGTGGGGTCGCCGTCGGGCCACTGGCCGACCTGGCGCTCGCCGTCGGCGGTGCGGACGAAGACCCGGCCCTCCTCGTCGACGCGACCCCACTCGCCCGACGCGGTCGCGGCGGCGTCGGTGCGACCGGTCGAGGGCACGGTGGTCGTCGAGACCGCAGGAGCCGCCGACGGAGCAGGGGACGGAGCCGCCGAGGGGGCAGCGGGCGCCGCGGGCCGCGGAGGACCGGGCACCGGGCGGGCGAGCGACGCAGGGGTGGGTCGGGGCGGACCGGGCCGCGGCGCCGGGGCGGAGCCGGCCGGGGAGTCGCCGTGGCTGCTCGGGTCGGATGCGGAGCTGTTCACGGTCTCTCACCTCGGGGTGGCTGGGGGAACTCGGAGGGCCTCCCGGTGCGCGTTCTCCCGGGCGAGCAGGCTCTCGTGCGCGGTCATGGCGGAGGACCGGTCAGGGACACCCGCCAAGGGCGAGTCTAAACAGCCCCCGGTAGCGTCGGTAGGCTTCCGGGGTCGGCTCGCCGACGACGTCCCGTGTCTCCCCGACCCCAGGAGTGCCTGCTCGTGTTCATCGCCGGATTCCCTGCCGGCCCGTGGGGGACGAACTGCTACGTGGTCGCCACCGCTCCCGGCGCGGAGTGCGTGGTGGTCGACCCCGGCAAGGACGCGGCCGACGGGGTCGCCGAGGTCGTCCGCGAGCACCGGCTCAAGCCGGTCGCGGTCCTGGTGAGCCATGGGCACGTCGACCACATGTGGTGCGTAGCCCCCGTCGCCGGCACGTACGACGCGACGGCGTACATCCATCCCGCCGACCGGCACCTGCTCGCCGACCCGATGGCCGGCATGTCGCGGGAGACCGCCGGGATGCTGCTGGGCGGCAGGTACGAGTTCGCCGAGCCCGACCGGGTCGCCGAGATCGCCGACGGAGCGGACCTGGAGCTGGCCGGGCTGCGCTTCAGCGTCGACCACGCGCCCGGCCACACGCCGGGCTCGATCACCTTCCGCACGCCGTACGACGAGGCCGCGTCTGGGGTCAGCCAGGTGATGTTCTCCGGCGACCTGCTCTTCGCCGGGTCGATCGGGCGCACCGACCTGCCGGGCGGCGACCACGCCGCGATGCTGCGCAGCCTGGAGAGCAAGGTGCTGACGCTGCCCGACGACGTCGTCGTCCTGCCCGGGCACGGCGAGCAGACCAGCATCGGCCAGGAACGGGCGACCAACCCGTTCCTGCTGGAGCTGATCCGCCAGGGTGGCGCCTCGGCGGCACCGCGCCGTGGGCTCTGACCGCTCGAAACCAGTTGATCCACCACGCCACCGTCGAGGAACGTGAACCATGGCCAAGCCCACCCCGCTCAGCGGGTTCCCCGAGCTGCTGCCCGCGCAGCGGCTCGCCGAGCAGCAGGTGATCGACTCGTTGAGCCGCACCTTCGCGCTGCACGGCTTCGCGCCGCTGGAGACCCGCGCGGTGGAGCCGCTGGACCAGCTGCTGCGCAAGGGCGAGACCTCCAAGGAGGTCTACGTGCTGCGGCGGCTGCAGGCCGGGGACGACGACGGCGGCCCGGGGCTCGGCCTGCACTTCGACCTGACCGTGCCCTTCGCCCGCTACGTGCTGGAGAACGCGGGGCGGCTGGAGTTCCCGTTCCGCCGCTGGCAGATCCAGAAGGTGTGGCGTGGCGAGCGCCCGCAGGAGGGCCGCTTCCGCGAGTTCACCCAGGCCGACATCGACATCGTGGGCCGTGACGTGCTGCCGTTCCACCACGACCTCGAGGTGGCCCGGGTGATGCTCGACGCGCTGTCCCGCCTCGACTTCCTGCCGCCGCTGACCCTGCAGGTCAACAACCGCAAGCTCATCCAGGGCTTCTACACCGGGCTGGGCGCCCCCGACCTCGACGAGGTCATGCGGATCGTCGACAAGCTCGACAAGCTCCCGCCCGCGAAGGTCGCCGAGCTGCTGGTCGCCGAGGCCGGCCTGACCTCGGAGCAGGCCGAGACCTGCCTGCGCCTGGCGGAGATCAGCGCCACCGACGCCTCCTTCGTCGACAGCGTCCGCGCGCTCGGCGTGAAGGACGACCTGCTCGAGGAGGGGCTGGCCGAGCTCGCCGCGGTGGTGGAGGGCTGCGCCGACCTGGTGGACGAGCGGGTCAGCATCGTGGCCGACCTCAAGATCGCCCGCGGCCTGGACTACTACACCGGCACCGTCTTCGAGACCCGGCTGGCCGGTTACGAGTGGCTCGGCTCGATCTGCTCCGGCGGCCGGTACGACTCCCTGGCCAGCGACGGCAAGGTGACCTACCCCGGCGTGGGCATCTCGCTGGGCCTGAGCCGGCTGCTCGTGCCGCTCTTCCAGCGCGGGGTGCTCACCGCCGACCGGGCCGTGCCGAGCGCGGTGCTGGTGGCCCTGACCGACGAGGCGTCGCGGCCGGCCAGCGACGCGGTCGCCCAGGCGCTGCGGGCGCGGGGGATCGCGTGCGAGGTCGCCGCGAGCGCCCAGAAGTTCGGCAAGCAGATCCGGTACGCCGAGCGGCGCGGCATCCCCTTCGTCTGGTTCCCCCCGGCACCGGCGGACCCGGCCGTGGGGGAGAATGACGCCGACCCCGGGCACCAGGTCAAGGACATCCGCAGCGGCGACCAGCAGCCGGCCGATCCGGCCTCCTGGACCCCGCCCGAGTCCGACCTCACCCCCCGCATCGTCCGCGCCCAGGCCTGAGCGCGAGCCCGCACCACCACCGCAACGAGGAGCAGCAAGTTGATCCGCACGCACGAGGCCGGCGCACTGCGCGCCGAGCACATCGGACAGTCCGTGACCCTGGCCGGCTGGGTGGCCCGCCGGCGCGATCACGGCGGCGTCGCGTTCCTCGACCTGCGCGAGGCCAGCGGCGTGGTCCAGGTGGTCGTGCGCGACGAGGAGGTCGCCCACCAGCTGCGCTCGGAGTTCTGCGTGAAGGTCGTCGGCGAGGTCGCCGCCCGCCCCGAGGGCAACCAGAACCCCCAGCTGCCGACCGGCGAGATCGAGGTGATCGCCGCCGAGGTCGAGGTGCTCAGCGCGGCTGCGCCGCTGCCGTTCCCGATCGACGACCACGTCGAGGTCGGCGAGGAGGTGCGGCTCGCGCACCGCTACCTCGACCTGCGCCGCAGCGGCCCGGGCGCCGCGATCCGGCTGCGCAGCGAGGTCAACCGGGCCGCGCGCGAGGTGCTGCACGCGCACCGCTTCGTCGAGATCGAGACGCCGACCCTGACCCGGTCCACCCCCGAGGGCGCGCGGGACTTCCTGGTCCCGGCCCGGCTGCAGCCCGGCTCCTGGTACGCGCTCCCGCAGAGCCCACAGCTCTTCAAGCAGCTGCTCATGGTCGGCGGGATGGAGCGGTACTACCAGATCGCCCGCTGCTACCGCGACGAGGACTTCCGGGCCGACCGGCAGCCGGAGTTCACCCAGCTCGACATCGAGATGTCCTTCGCGGAGCAGGACGACGTCATCGCCCTGGCCGAGGACGTGCTGCGTGCCCTGTGGTCGCTGGTGGGCCACGAGCTCAGCACTCCGATCCCGCGGATGACCTACGCCGAGGCGATGGCCCGCTACGGCTCGGACAAGCCCGACCTGCGCTGCACCCTCGAGCTGGTCGAGTGCACCGAGTTCTTCGCCGACACCCCGTTCCGGGTCTTCCAGGCGCCGTACGTCGGGGCCGTGGTGATGCCCGGGGGCGCGTCCCAGCCGCGCAAGCAGCTCGACGCCTGGCAGGACTGGGCCAAGCAGCGCGGCGCCCGTGGGCTGGCCTACGTGCTGGTCGGCGAGGACGGCGAGCTGGGCGGCCCGGTGGCCAAGAACCTCTCGGAGTCCGAGCGGGCCGGCATCGCCGCGCATGTCGGGGCCAACCCCGGCGACTGCGTCTTCTTCGCGGCCGGCCCGGTGAAGTCCAGCCGGGCACTGCTGGGCGCGGCGCGCCTCGAGGTGGGCCGCCGCTGCGGGTTGGTCGACGAGTCGGCGTGGAGCTTCCTGTGGGTGGTCGACGCGCCGCTGTTCGAGCCCGCCGACGAGGCGACCGCGGCCGGCGACGTCGCCGTCGGCGGGGGAGCGTGGACCGCGGTCCACCACGCCTTCACCTCGCCGAAGGCCGAGTCGCTGGAGACCTTCGACTCCGACCCCGGCAACGCGCTGGCCTACGCCTACGACATCGTCTGCAACGGCAACGAGATCGGCGGCGGGTCGATCCGTATCCACCGCGAGGACGTCCAGAAGCGGGTCTTCGCGATGATGGGGATCGGCGAGGAGGAGGCCGAGGAGAAGTTCGGCTTCCTGCTCCAGGCGTTCAAGTACGGCGCGCCGCCGCACGGCGGGATCGCGTTCGGGTGGGACCGGATCTGCGCGCTGCTGAGCGGCACCGACTCCATCCGCGAGGTCATCGCCTTCCCCAAGACCGGCGGCGGCTACGACCCGCTGACCTCGGCGCCGGCGCCCATCACGGCCGCCCAGCGCAAGGAAGCCGGTGTCGACGCCACCCCGAAGGTGACGCCTCCCGTCCCGGCCTGATCCGGCCGGAAAACCTGTTGCGACCCGAGACCAGATCGTTACCGCGACGGAACAGGTTCTTGTCCTAGCCCGGACTAGGCTCGCCTCCAGCGTGCGTGTTCCACGTCACGTCGCCGGGTCCCCTCGGCAGGGTCGAGAGCAAGGGTGGCGATGACGAGCGCTGGCGATGTTGCTGCAGCCGCGGAGATCGCAGAGACTTCCGACCTCGTCCCGACCAAGGCGGTCGCCGGGCGCTCGCCGACGCAGATCGCGCTGGAGCGACTGCGCGGGGACAAGCTGGCGGTCGTCTGTGCCGCGATCGTGGTGCTGCTGGTCGTCGGTGGTCTCGCGGCCCCGCTGATCACGAACCTGCTCGGCATCTCGGCCGACGTGAAGGACGCCAACGCGCTGGACCCGGTCGAGGCGCTCTCCACCGACGGCTACCCCGCGATCGGCCCGCCGTTCAACGGCTTCCTGTGGGCGCACCCGCTGGGGCTGGCGCCGAAGACCGCGGTCGACAACCTGGCCGCCCTCCTCTACGGCCTGCGGACCTCGATCTTCGTGGCCACGCTCGCGACGATCTTCAGCACGATGATCGGCGTCGGGCTCGGCCTGGCCGCCGGCTACTCGCGCGGCTGGCTCGACCGGATCCTCTCGTTCCTGATCGACCTGTTCCTGTCGTTCCCGTTCCTGCTGGGCGCGCTGGCGCTGACCCCGATCATCGTGTCGCGCTTCTCCAACGACATCGACAAGCTGGCCAAGGCGCAGGTCATCGCGCTGATCCTGGTGCTGGTGATCTTCGGCTGGATGGGCCTGGCGCGCCTGATCCGCGGGCAGGTGCTCTCGCTGCGCGAGCGCGAGTTCATCATGGCCGCCCAGGTGATCGGCGTGCCGACCCGGCAGATCCTGTTCAAGGAGCTGCTGCCCAACCTGGTCGCGCCGATCGTCATCTCGATCTCGCTGTCGCTGCCGGGCTACGTCGCGGCCGAGGCCGGCCTGTCGTTCCTCGGCCTGGGCCTGACCGGCGTCCCGTCGCTGGGCCGCACGATCGAGGACGCGATCAACTACTACGAGCTCTACCCGCTCTACCTGTGGGCGCCGGTCGTGGCCGTCGCGCTCCTGGTCCTCGCACTCAACCTCCTGGGCGACTCGGTCCGAGACGCCTTCGACCCCAAGACTCGCCGATAGACATCCTGTCGGAGGGACTGCACCAACCACGGAAAGGGTGGACACAGCAGATGCGGTTGAAGACACCGCTGGCTGTCACGCTGGCCGCCGGAATGATGGCCCTCGCCGCTTGCGGCGGAGGTTCGGACTCCGGCAACGGCAACGACAACAGCAACGACATCGACACCAGCAACCTGGGCAACACCGGTGACGGTCAGGACGCGACCCGCAAGGGCCCGGTCACGATCGACGGTGCGGAGAAGGGTGGCACCGTCACCGTTCTCACCACGACCGGTCTGACGACCACGCTCGACCCGTCGGAGGTGTACTACACCGACACCGGCGCGATCATGCAGGACCTGGTCATCCGCTCGTTGACCCAGTACGTGTACGACCCGGACACCAAGACGATGATCCTGGTCCCCGACCTGGCCACCGACCTCGGTACGCCCAACTCGGACTTCACCGAGTGGAAGTTCACCATCCGTGACGGCGTGAAGTACGAGAACGGCGACCCGGTCACCGCCGCGGACGTCGCGTTCGGCATCAAGCGCTCGATGGACCGCACCGCGTTCCCGACCGGCGCGCCGTACAGCAACCTGTACTTCAAGGGCGGCGACACCTACAAGGGTCCCTACACCGACCCGAAGGGCACCTTCGACGCGGTCACCGTCGACGGCAACACCATCACCATCGCGATGGCCAAGCCGTTCCCGGACATGCCCTACTGGGGCGCGTTCCCGGCGATGAGCGCCATCCCGGAGAAGGGCTCGGACCCGGCGTCGTACCGTCGCCACCCGCTGGCCACCGGTCCCTACATGTTCAAGAGCTACACGCCGGCCAAGTCGCTGGTGCTGGTGAAGAACCCCAACTGGGACCCCGCCACCGACCCGGGCCGCACGCAGTACCCGGACGAGTACGACTTCAAGGCCCAGGTCCCGAACCAGCAGATCGACCAGCTGATGCTCGCGGACACCGGTGACGCCCAGACCACCCTCACCTACGAGGACGTCCAGGCTTCCAACTACCGGACCTTCAAGGAGAAGTACCCGGAGCGTCTGGTCCTCGGCGGCTCGCCGTGCACCTACTACTACGCGCCGGACAACCGGAAGATCACCGACAAGACGGTCCGCCAGGCGCTCGCCTGGGCCTACCCGTACAAGGCGATCATGCTGGCCACCGGTCTCATCGAGGGTGTCAACGCGATCCCCGCGACCAACCTGATGCCTCCGGGCCTCCCGGGTCGCACCGAGTACCAGAACCTCGAGGGTCACGAGCCGTTCCAGACCGACACCGCCAAGGCCAAGCAGCTGCTGACCGACGCGGGCAAGCTGGGCTACGAGATCAAGTTCCTGTGGCGCACCGACAACGAGCTCAACACCAAGTCGAAGGACGCCCTGGTGAAGTCGCTCACCGAGGCCGGCTTCAAGGCGACCCCGGTGGCCACCACCGAGGCCAACTACGCCGCCGACCGTGACGACATCAACAAGGACATCAACGTCCGCAGCGCCGGCTGGTGCTCCGACTGGCCGTCGGGTGCCTCCTGGTTCCCGGTCGTCCTGCAGAGCACCAACCTCAAGGCGGAGGGCCTCGGCCAGAACTACGCGGCCTACAGCAACCCGACCGTCGACCAGAAGATCAAGGACATCCAGGCGATGAAGCTGGAGGACCAGCCCGGCGCCTGGAACGACCTCGACAAGTACATCGCGGAGACGGACTTCCCGCTCTTCCCGACGTACTACACGGGCATCGCGCAGATGCACGGGTCCCGGATCAACGGTCACTACGACGACAACGTGTTCGGCATGCCGACCTACAAGGACATCTGGGTCACCCCGGGTTCCTGATCGAGGGGGACCGGGTCGGGTCGTGAGACCCGACCCGGTCCGCACGTCCACCGTTCCACCACCGCCGTGGGGTGGGCCCGCGAGGGCCCGCCCCATAGTGCGGCCCCCATCAACCCAGATCTGAGGCGTGGCTCATGGCAGGGTTCATCGTGCGCAGGCTCCTCTCGGCCTTCCTGGTCGTCGTGCTCACGAGCATGTTCGTCTTCGCGCTCTTCTTCCTCGGTCCCAGCAACCCCGCACGCCCGCTGTGCGAGCAGAACGGCAAGTGCACGCCCGAGAAGCTGGCCACCCTCACCCACCAGATGGGTCTCGACGACAGCGTCGTGCACCAGTACGGCATCTTCGTCAAGGGACTCTTCGTCGACCGCGAGATCAACGTCGGCTCCGTCGAGCAGTGCCCGGCGCCCTGCCTGGGCATCTCCTACAGCACCCGTGAGCCGGTCACCAAGGACCTCGTCACCAAGTACCCCGCGACGCTGTCGATCGCCATCGGCGGCGCCACCATCTACCTCGTCCTGGGCGTGATCCTGGGATCCCTGGCCGCCCGCTTCCGAGGCACGAGCACCGACCGGATGCTCGTGGGCAGCAGCCTGGTGATCTCCTCGATCCCGTACTACGTGGTCGCCATCCTGGCGTGGGTCTTCTTCGTGCTGACCTGGCAGATCTTCCCGGACGGCTACGTCAACTTCAGCGACAACCCGGCCTCCTGGGCCTACCACCTCCTCCTGCCGTGGGCCGTCATCGGCATCACCAACTCCACCCAGTACGCGCGGTTCACCCGCGGGCAGATGGTCGAGACGCTCGGCGAGGACTACATCCGCACCGCGACCGCGAAGGGCGTGCGCAAGGAGCGGGTGATCTTCAAGCACGCGCTGCGCGCCGCGATCGTCCCGGTGGTCACGATCTTCGGTCTCGACTTCGCGACGCTGCTCGCGGGCACCGTCTTCACCGAGCGGATCTTCCGCATCGACGGCATCGGCAACTGGGCGATCCGGGCGCTGACCGCGCCGCAGGACTTCCCCGTCATCAACGCCACCGTGCTGGTGGCTGCGACACTCGTGGTCGTGGCCAACCTCGTGGTGGACGTGATGTACAGCTTCCTCGACCCCCGGGTGCGGGTGTCATGACGACGACCGGAGGATTCTTGACCGAGCCGCAGAAGGACGCCGCCAAGGCCGGCACCGAGCCGTTCCTGGTCGTGGAGGACCTCAGCGTCCGGTTCCCGACGTACGACGGGCTCGTGCAGGCCGTGACCGGGCTGTCCTACACGGTTGCGAAGGGCCAGACCCTCGGCATCGTGGGGGAGTCGGGCTCGGGCAAGTCGGTCTCGTCGATGGCCGTGCTCGGCCTGCACGACACCCGCAGCGCCCGCCTGACCGGGTCGATCCGGGTCGGCGGCAAGGAGATCATCGGCGCCGACGAGGCTGCCCTGCGCAAGATCCGCGGCAAGGAGGTCGCGATGATCTTCCAGGACCCGCTGACCGCGCTGCACCCCTTCTACACGATCGGCCAGCAGATCGTGGAGGCCTACCGGCTGCACAACGACGTCTCCAAGGAGGCCGCGAAGAAGCGGGCCGTCGAGATGCTCGACCGGGTCGGCATCCCGCAGGCGCGCAGCCGGGTCGACGACCACCCGCACCAGTTCTCCGGAGGCATGCGTCAGCGCGCGATGATCGCGATGTCGCTGGTCAACGACCCGGACCTGCTGATCGCCGACGAGCCCACCACCGCGCTCGACGTGACGGTGCAGGCGCAGATCCTGGACCTGCTGCAGGATCTGCAGAAGGAGTTCAACTCCGCGATCATCATCATCACCCACGACCTCGGGGTGGTCGCCGAGATGGCCGACGACGTGCTGGTGATGTACGCCGGTCGGGCCGTCGAGCAGGGGCCGACCAACCAGATCCTCACCCAGCCGGAGATGCCCTACACGTGGGGGCTGCTCTCCAGCGTCCCGGACGTCACCGCCTCCACCGACGGGCGCCTGATCCCGATCCCGGGCAACCCGCCCAGCCTGCTCAACCCGCCCACCGGCTGCGCCTTCCACCCGCGGTGCGTGCACCGCGACAAGGTGCCGGGCGACCTGTGCATCACCGAGCTGCCCGAGCTGATGCCCCGCTCGCACCGGGCCGAGCACCTGAGCCGGTGCCACCTGCCCGACCCGCACGTGATCTACGCCTCCGAGGTGCTGCCCGAGATCGACCCCGACGCTGCTGCCGAGGCCCAGGCAGAGCTGGCCACGGACCCGCAGGCCCCCCAGGACGGTGAGTGACCCCATGACCGACTCCGTCACCGAGCTCGACGCCGCGGTGCTCGCGCACGGCGCGACCGAGGCGAACTTCGACGCCCCGGCCCTGCTCGAGGTCAAGAACCTCAAGAAGTACTTCCCGGTGAAGTCCTCCGGCCTGGTCCGGCGGACCGTGGCGCACGTGCAGGCCGTCGACGGCGTCTCCTTCGAGGTCCGCGAGGGCGGCTCGCTCGGGCTCGTCGGGGAGTCCGGCTGCGGCAAGTCCACGATCGGCCGGCTGATCTCGCGGCTCTACGACCCGACCGAGGGCGAGATGCTCTTCGAGGGCCGCGACATCGCGCCGCTGTCGAACAGGCAGATGCTGCCGCTGCGCTCCGAGATCCAGATGATCTTCCAGGACCCGTACAGCTCGCTGAACCCGCGGCACACGGTCGGCACGATCGTCGGCACGCCGCTGCGCGTGCACAAGATCGTGCCGGAGAAGAAGGTGCTGGACCGGGTGCGCGAGCTGCTCGAGGTCGTCGGGCTCAACCCCGAGCACTACAACCGCTACCCCAGCGAGTTCTCCGGCGGACAGCGCCAGCGGATCGGGATCGCCCGGGCGCTGGCGCTGCAGCCCAAGCTGCTGGTGGCCGACGAGCCGGTCTCCGCGCTGGACGTGTCGATCCAGGCCCAGGTGGTCAACCTGCTGCAGGACGTGCA
This sequence comes from Marmoricola sp., assembly GCA_044227235.1. Taxonomy (GTDB): domain Bacteria; phylum Actinomycetota; class Actinomycetes; order Propionibacteriales; family Nocardioidaceae; genus Marmoricola_A. The sequence continues at coordinate 472,638 of JBGAFN010000002.1, forward strand.
GCGCGAGTTCGGGATCGCGTTCCTCTTCATCGCCCACGACCTCGCCGTGGTGCGGCACTTCTGCCCCGAGGTCGCGGTGATGTACCTGGGCAAGATGGTCGAGATCGCCGACCGCGACACGATCTACAACCACGCCCACCACCCGTACACCCAGGCGCTGCTCTCCGCGGTCCCCGACGTGAAGCAGGCCGCGGTGGGCGGGCGCCGGGAGCGGATCCGGCTCGAGGGCGACGTGCCGAGCCCGATCAACCCGCCGTCGGGGTGCCGGTTCCGCACCCGCTGCTGGATGGCGCAGGACATCTGCGCCAAGGTCGAGCCGCCGCTGCTGCAGATCGCCCCGCGCCACAAGGTCGCCTGCCACTTCGCCGGTGAGCGCGGCATGGCCGGTGCCACCCCGGTCACGCTGAGCGCGATGGGCGTGAACGCCAAGGGCGACGCGATCCCGGGCCTGCAGCCGCAGGAGAACCTGGACCACCCCGGCTACGTCGCCGACTTCACCGATCTGGAGACCCGCCGCCGCGAGTCCGAGGCGCTGGCCGACAAGTAGCAGCCCCCCGCCCGTCGGGGTGCGCCCGCCCGGCGCGGGTACTCTCACGGCGTGGAGGGACTGTTCGAGCTGGCCGGGGACGAGCCGGCCCCCGGGGGCGGTGGGACGCTGGCCGGGAACACGCACGCCTCCGCGCCGCTGGCCGTGCGGATGCGTCCCCGCACCCTCGACGAGCTGGTCGGGCAGCGCCAGCTGCTCGCCTCCGGGTCCCCCCTGCGCCGGCTGGTGGAGGCCGACCAGCCCATGTCGCTGATCCTGTGGGGACCTCCGGGGACCGGCAAGACCACCATCGCCTCCATCGTCAGCCAGCAGACCGACCGGCACTTCGTCGAGGTCTCGGCCGTCTCCGCCGGGGTCAAGGAGGTCCGCGCCGCCATCGACGGCGCGCGCCACCGGCTGACGCGCACCGGCCGGGAGACGGTGCTCTTCGTCGACGAGGTGCACCGGTTCTCCAAGGCGCAGCAGGACGCGCTGCTGCCCGGGGTGGAGAACCGCTGGGTCACCCTGGTCGCGGCGACCACCGAGAACCCCTTCTTCAGCGTGATCTCGCCGCTGCTGTCCCGGTCGCTGCTGCTCACCCTCGAGCCGCTCACCGACGACGACATCCGGGCGGTGGTGGCCGCCGCCGTCGACGACGAGCGCGGCCTGTCCGGCACCGTGAGCGTCGAGGAGGACGCGCTGGACCACCTGGTCCGGCTGGCCGGCGGCGACGCCCGCCGGGCGCTGACCTACCTGGAGGCCGCGGCCGGGGCGGCGGACTCCGCCGGCTCGGAGACGGTCACCCTGGAGGTGGCCGAGACCGCCGTCGACCGGGCCGCGGTGCGCTACGACCGGCAGGGCGACCAGCACTACGACGTGATCAGCGCCTTCATCAAGTCGATCCGCGGCTCCGACGCCGACGCGGCGCTGCACTACCTGGCCCGGATGGTGGAGGCCGGGGAGGACCCCCGGTTCATCGCGCGCCGGCTGGTGGTGCTGGCCAGCGAGGACATCGGTCTGGCCGACCCGACGGCGCTGACCACGGCCGTCGCGGCAGCGCAGGCCGTCCAGCTGATCGGCATGCCCGAGGCCCGGATCAACCTCGCCCAGGCCGTCATCGCGCTGGCCGTGGCCCCCAAGTCCAACGCGGTGATCGTCGCGGTCGACGCCGCGATCGCCGACGTGCGGGCGGGCCGGATCGGGTCCGTGCCGGCGCACCTGCGCGACGCGCACTACCCGGGCGCGAAGGACCTGGGGCACGGCTCGCGGTACAAGTACGCCCACGACGAGCCGTTCGGCGTGGCCACCCAGCAGTACGCTCCCGACGTCGTCCTGGACGCCGAGTACTACCGTCCCACCGCGCTCGGAGCCGAGGCTCCGGTGAAGGAGCGGTGGGAGCGACTGCGCCGTCTGATCCGCGGTCAGGGAGGGTAGGGTCGGTGCCCATGGCCACCCTTCCGCTGCTGCTGCTCGGCCTCGCCGTGCTCGTGGTCGTCGGCCTGGTCGTCACGCTCGTGCTGCTCCGCGCGGCCGCTCGGCGCCGGAGGGCGACCGCCACCGCGCTGGCCGCCTCGCGCGCCCAGGTCGACGCGCTCGGTCGCCGGGTCGAGGACCTCGCCACCGAGGTCGACCGGACCCGGGCCGAGGTGGAGCGCGCCGAGCAGCGCGCCCGGCTGTCCGAGGCCGACCGGGAGTACGTGATCACCACGCTCGCGGCCGGCGCCCCTGACGACCGGCCCGTCGTCGGCGGCCCGCCCCAGCACCGCCCACCGGCTGTCCACCAGCTGCAGGAGCAGCTCGTGCGGGTGCTCGCCGACCAGCAGCAGCGCTCGCCGCTGCGCGCCCGGGCGGTCGACGTCGCGGTGCGCACCGTGGCCCTGGGACACGGCGTACGACGTGCCCTGCAGGTGGACAACCTGGACCGGGCCGCCGCGGAGGCGCACGTGGCCCGGCGTCGCTCGCGCCGGCTCCGCAAGCAGGAGGTCCGCGAGGCGCGCCGGCTGCTGCGCCAGGTCCGCGCCCAGCAGGGACGCCCGCTCGGGCAACGGCAGGGAGACGCCGCATGAGGAGGGGTCTCTGGTTCGTGGCCGGGACCGCCGCCGGGGTCTACGCCACGAGCAAGGCGAGGCGTGCCGCCGAGGCGCTCACCCTGGACGGCGTGCACGACCGGCTGACCGGTCTCTTCGCCGGCGCCCGGGTGCTGCGTGAGGAGGTCCGCGTGGGCATGGCGGAGAAGGAGACCGAGCTGCGCGCGAGAATCGACGCGCGCCCGGCGGCCCTGACCGCCGAGGATGGTGCGAGCAGCACCGACCGGCACGACGAGAACGTCCGGCCACTTGCCCGTGGCCGGCACCTGGAGCTCACCGAGAGCGCAACGAGAAGGGGCGACGACTGATGGAGACCGCGGAGATCCGGCGACGGTTCATCGCACATTTCGAGGATCGCGGCCACACCCACGTGCCGTCGGCCTCGCTGCTCCTCGACGACCCGAACCTGTTGTTCGTGAACGCCGGCATGGTGCCCTTCAAGCCCTACTTCCTGGGCCAGGAGACCCCGCCGTACCCGCGTGCGGTGAGCGTGCAGAAGTGCGTGCGGACCCTCGACATCGAGGAGGTCGGCAAGACCACCCGGCACGGCACGTTCTTCCAGATGTGCGGCAACTTCTCCTTCGGCAACTACTTCAAGGAGGGCGCGGTCGAGCTCGCCTGGGAGCTGGTCACCAAGTCCCAGGCCGACGGCGGCTACGGCTTCGCCGAGGACAGCCTCTACGCGAGCGTCTACGAGGACGACGAGGAGGCGATCGGCTTCTGGCGCAAGGTCGCGGGGCTGCCCGACGACCGGATCGTGCGGCTGGGCAAGAAGGACAACTACTGGTCGATGGGCGTGCCCGGGCCGGGTGGCCCGTGCAGCGAGATCCTCATCGACCGCGGCCCCGAGTTCGGCGCCGACCGGGACTGGGACGCGGGTGACCGCTACCTGGAGTTCTGGAACCTGGTCTTCATGCAGGACGAGCTCTCCGCGGTCCGCTCCAAGGTCGACTTCGACGTCCGCGGGTCGCTCCCGGCGCGCAACATCGACACCGGCATGGGCCTGGAACGGGTCGCCTTCCTGCTCCAGGGCGTCGACAACATGTACGAGATCGACGAGATCTTCCCGGTCATCCAGCGCGCCAGCGAGCTCTCGGGCCGCCGCTACGGCAGCGACCACGACGACGACGTCCGCTTCCGGGTGGTCTCCGACCATGTCCGCAGCGCCCTGATGCTCATCGGCGACGGGGTCACCCCCGGCAACGAGGGGCGCGGGTACGTGCTGCGCCGGCTGCTGCGGCGCGCGGTCCGCTCGATGCGCCTGCTCGGCGTGGAGGACCGGGTGCTGCCCGAGCTGCTCCCGGTCAGCCAGGGCCGGATGAGCGCGTCGTACCCGCAGCTGGTCACCGACTGGGAGCGGATCTCGACGATCGCGTATGCCGAGGAGGACGCCTTCCGGCAGACCCTCCGGGCGGGCACGGCGATCTTCGACCTCGCCGCCACCGAGGCGCGCAACGCCGGCAGCACCTCGCTGTCGGGGGACAAGGCGTTCGCGCTGCACGACACCTACGGCTTCCCGATCGACCTGACCCTGGAGATGGCCTCCGAGCAGGGCCTGGCCGTCGACGAGGAGGGCTTCCGCCGCCTGATGGGCGAGCAGCGCGACCGCGCCAAGGCGGACGCCAAGGCCAAGAAGTCCAAGCACGGCGACACCGGCGCCTACCGCGAGGTGGCCGACACCCTGGGCCGCGCGGTCGAGTTCACCGGCTACGACGAGGTCGTCTCCGAGGCGACCGTGCGCGCACTGGTCGGCAGCGGCGGCGGCATGGTGCACGCGGCGCGCGAGGGCGAGGAGGTCGAGCTGGTCCTCGACCGCACCCCGTTCTACGCCGAGGGCGGCGGCCAGCTCGCCGACCAGGGCGTCATCGAGCTCGCCAACGGTGCGCGCCTGCAGGTCCTCGACGTGCAGTCGCCGATCACCGGTCTGGTGGTGCACCAGGTCAAGGTCCTGGCCGGCGAGATCGCCCTGGGCGAGCCCGCGCACGCGCTGGTCGACATCGAGCGGCGGCGCTCGATCAGCCGCGCCCACACCGCCACGCACATGGTGCACAAGGCGTTCCGCGAGGCGCTCGGCGACACTGCGACCCAGGCTGGCTCGGAGAACGCACCGGGCCGCTTCCGCTTCGACTTCTCCGCCTCCGGCGCGGTCCCCGCGTCGGTCCTGGCCGACGTCGAGGCCCGGGTCAACGAGCTCGTCCTGGCCGACCTGCCCGTCGAGGCGGAGATCATGAGCCAGGCGGAGGCGGTCGCGTCGGGGGCGATGGCGCTGTTCGGCGAGAAGTACGGCGACAAGGTCCGCGTCGTCTCGGTCGGCGACTGGGCGCGTGAGCTCTGCGGCGGCACCCACACCGGGCGGTCGGCGCAGCTCGGCCTGGTCAAGCTGCTCGGCGAGTCCTCGATCGGCTCCGGCGTCCGCCGGGTCGAGGCGCTGGTCGGCTCCGACGCCTACCGGTTCCTGGCACGCGAGCACGTCCTGGTCGCCCAGCTGTCCGAGGCGCTCAAGGCGCGCCCCGAGGAGCTCCCCGACCGGGTCGCGGACCTCGTCGACCGGCTGCGCACCGCGGAGAAGGAGATCGAGCGGGTCCGCGTCGCGCAGCTGCTCGCCTCCGCCGGTCGCCTCGCGGCCGAGGCGGAGGACCTCGACGGCGTGCTCTACGTCGGCCAGCGGGTCGACGGGGCGGGAGCCGGCGACGTCCGCAAGCTCGCCCTGGACGTCCGCGGCCGGATGACCCCGGGACGCCCGAGCGTGGTCGCGATCATCGGTGCCAGCGACGGCAAGCCGGCCGTCGTGGTGGCTGTCAACGACGAGGCCCGGGGTCGCGGCATCTCCGCGAACGCGCTGGTCAAGGCGGCGGCGAGCGCGCTCGGCGGCTCCGGCGGCGGCAAGGACGACGTGGCCCAGGGCGGTGGCGCGGACGCGACCAACACCGACCAGGCGCTCGCCGACCTGCGCGAGCACGTCCGCGCGGCCGCCCACCAGGGCTGAGCGTGCGACGAGGCGTGCGGCTCGGGGTCGACGTCGGGGACGTCCGGGTGGGGGTCGCCGCGTGCGACCCGTCCGGGCTGATCGCGACGCCGGTCGAGACCGTCGCCCGCGGCGAGGGCGACCTGGCGCGCCTGCGGACCCTGGTCGCCGAGCACGAGGCGGTCGAGGTCGTCGTCGGGTTGCCCCGTTCGCTCTCGGGCGGCGAGGGACCGGCGGCCGCCAAGGCGCGCACCTTCGCCGACGCCCTGCACGCGGCCCTCACCCCGTGGCCGGTCCCGGACGTCGAGGGCACGGTGCGGCTGTGCGACGAACGGCTCTCGACCGTCTCGGCGACCGCCCAGCTGCGCCAGCAGGGCCGCAAGGGCGCCAAGCAGCGCGCCGTCATCGACCAGGCTGCCGCCGTGGTGATCCTGCAGAATGCTCTGGACACCGAGCGGGGCACCGGGCGACCGCCGGGAGAGCCGGTCCGGCCGGCAGCACCCGACGAAGGCGGAGGAGCGGCGTGAGCGACGAGCACGAGGACCTGCGGGAGGGCCCGTCGTACGACGACCCGGGCTACCTGCCCGAGGACGACGTCCACGGCACCCGCCACGCGGAGCCGGCCGTGCTGGGCACCTTCGAGGGGCACCAGCCGCGGGCGCCGCGAGGCCGCCGCCTGTTCGGGTGCCTGGCCGTGCTCGTGGTGCTCGCCGTGATCGTCGGCGGCGGGGTGCTGGCCCTCTCCACCGGCCTGGACAAGGTCAAGGGGCTCTTCGCCGGACCGGAGGACTACCCCGGTCCGGGCACCGGCAGCGTCGTCTTCGAGGTCGGCGAGGGCCAGACCTCCGCCGCGATCGCCCGCAACCTCAAGGCGGCCGGCGTGGTGAAGTCCGTCGAGGCGTTCACCGACGCCGCCGCCGACGACGCCCGGTCCCGCGGCATCCAGGTCGGCTTCTACAACCTGAAGAAGCAGATGACCGCCAAGGACGCCCTCGCGGTGCTGGAGAACCCCAAGAACCTGGTCCGCAACACCGTCACCGTGCCCGAGGGGCTCCGGGTCCCGGACACCCTCAAGATCCTCGCCAAGAAGACCGGCGTGCCGCTCGCGAAGCTGCAGCGGGCCGCCGGCAACGCCAAGGCGATCGGCCTCCCGGCGTACGCGAAGGGCAACCCGGAGGGCTACCTCTTCCCGGCGACGTACGCCTTCCCGCCGAACGCCGACGCCGTCACCATGCTGTCGGCGATGGTGGCCCGCTGGAGACAGGCCGCCGACGACGCCGACCTGGAGGCCCGCGCGAAGGCGCTGGGCTACACCCCCGGGGAGCTGATGACCGTCGCCAGCCTCGTCGAGTCCGAGGCCAACCGGGACCAGGACCGCGGCAAGGTCGCCCGGGTGATCTACAACCGGCTCGAGTCCGACGTGACCGGCGGGCTGCTCCAGATCGACGCGACCGTGAACTACGCCCTGGGTCGCGACCTCGGCCTGGGGCTGACCGCCGCGGACCTGCAGGTCGACTCGCCGTACAACACCCGCAAGGTGCCGGGGCTGCCGCCCGGCCCGATCGAGTCGCCCGGCGACAAGGCGATCGCCGCCGCGGCCGACCCGCCGGCGGGGGACTGGGTCTACTACGTCACGGTCAACCTCGACACCGGCGAGACCCGGTTCACCTCCGACTACGACCAGTTCCTGAGGTGGAAGAACGTCGACCTGGCGAACTTCTGCGCGAAGTCGGACCGGTGCTGACCGACGGCCCTGCGGCAGGACCCGCGCGGCGCTGCGCCGTCCTCGGCAGCCCGATCGCGCACTCGCTCTCCCCGGTCCTGCACCGGGCGGCGTACGACGAGCTCGGCCTCGGCTGGACCTACGACGCGGTCGAGGTGACCGAGCAGGGGCTCGCCGGGTTCGTGGGCGGCCTCGGGCCCGAGTGGCGCGGGCTCTCCCTGACGATGCCGCTCAAGCGGGCCGTGCTGCCCCTGCTGGACGAGGTCCGGCCGCAGGCCGCCCGGGCCGGTGCGGCCAACACCGTGCTGCTCGAGGGCGGGCGGCGGGTGGGGGAGAACACCGACGTCCCCGGCGCCCTGGCGGCTCTGCGGGAGCGGTACGACGGGCCGGTCGGCTCCGTCGCCGTCGTCGGCGGCGGCGCGACCGCCGCGTCCGCGCTGCTCGCCCTGACCGACCTGGGGGCCACCCGCGCCCAGGTGCTGGTGCGCGACCCGTCCCGCGCCCAGGAGACCCTGGCGGCTGTCGCCCGGCACACCGCACCTCCGCAGGTCACGCTGACCGGGCTCGACACCGACCCGGGACCGGTCGACGTGCTGGTCTCCACCGTTCCTCCGGAGGCCCAGGGCGAGCGCCTGCTCGCCGCGACGGCCACGGCCGGGGTGGTCTTCGAGGTGCTCTACCACCCGTGGCCCACCCCGCTGGCGGCCGCGGCGGTGGCCGCCGGCACGCCGCTGGTCTCCGGTCTCGACCTGCTGGTCCACCAGGCCCTGCTCCAGGTCCGCCTGATGACCGGCCTCACCGCGACCCTGGCCGTCGTGCGCGAGGCGGGCGAGGCCGCGCTGGCAGCTCGGCACGCCTCCGGGACGGTGTGACGGGTCTCCGGGTCCCCCCCGGGTGACCTGTCCTGGGGATTGACCCGCGGGCGGCGCCGAGGTCCCCTACGCTGCGCTGCATGACGTGGTTCCTCGACACGGCGGCCGTGACCGCCGGGTTCGGCCTGGTGACGGGCCTGGGGGTCCCCACCCTGATCGGGCGGGTGCCCGAGCCGCGCGACGACGACGAGGAGGTCGACGAGGCTGACGCCGCTGTCCCCGACGAGGTCGCCGTCCCCCTCGAGGTGCCCCCGGTCGACGCCGTCGTCGAGGAGCCCAAGGAGCTCTACGCCTCCATCGCCGCGCTGCCCCGTCTGGCCCTGCGCACGTCGCTGGTCTCGGCGGTGGCCGGAGGCCTGGTCGGCGCGGTCGTGGGGTGGGACTGGGCGCTGCTGCCCCTGCTCTACCTGGTGCCGGTCGGGGTCGCCCTGGCGGTGATCGACTGGCGCACCCGGCTGCTGCCCACCTGGCTGATCGCCCCGTCGTACGGCGTGGTGGTGGGGCTCTGCCTGCTCGCCGCCCTGCTCGAGGGCGACACCTCCGACCTCGTCCGGGCGGGCTGGGGCTGGGTCGTCTCCGGTGGCACCTTCCTGGTGCTGTGGCTGATCTACCCCCGCGGCATGGGGTACGGCGACGTCCGGCTGAGCGGGGTGCTCGGCATCGCGCTGGGCTTCCTCGGCTGGGGCCCGCTGGTGATCGGGGTCTACGCCGGGTTCCTGCTCGGCGGCGTCGGCGGCGTGCTGCTCTCCGCCCTGCACGTCGTGGAGCGCAAGGCGTACCCGTTCGGCCCGTTCATGCTGGCCGGCGCCCTGGCCGGGGTCCTGTGGGGCGAGCCGATCGCCGACTTCTACGTCGGCCGCCTCTGACCCCACCCGCCGAGACGACACGTGTGCGCCGTTCCCCGCCGGCGAGACGACGCTTACGCGCGGTTCCCCACCGGCGAGACGACGTAAACGCGCGGTTCCCGCCCGCCGACTGTCCGCCGGCGCCGCCTCGTCGGGTGACCGGCGGAGGCCCGTGAAAGACTGACCCCCATGCTCCGTTGGCTCACCGCCGGCGAGTCCCACGGTCCGGCCCTCGCCGCGATCCTCGAGGGACTCCCCGCCCACGTCTCCGTCACCTCCGCCGACATCGCCGACGCCCTCGCGCGGCGCCGGCTCGGCTACGGGCGTGGCGCACGGATGCAATTCGAGCAGGACGAGATCGAGGTCATCGGCGGGCTCCGGCACGGGAAGACCCAGGGCGGCCCGATCGCGCTGCGGATCGGCAACAGCGAGTGGCCCAAGTGGCAGACCGTGATGTCCGCCGACCCCGTCGACCCCTCCCTGCTCAAGGACACCGGCCGCAACGCCGCCCTGACCCGGCCGCGGCCCGGGCACGCCGACCTCGTCGGCATGCAGAAGTACGACTTCGACGAGGCCCGCCCGATCCTCGAGCGTGCCTCCGCCCGGGAGACCGCAGCGCGGGTCGCCCTCGGCGCGGTGGCGGCAGCCTTCGTGCAGCAGGCCACCGGCGCCGAGATCGTGAGCCACGTCGTCCAGATCGGCTCCGCCCGCGCGCCGTACGGCTCGGTGCCGACGAAGGCGGACGTGCCGTACCTCGACGCCGACCCGGTCCGCTGCCTGGACCCCGACGCCAGCAAGGCGATGGTCGAGGTCATCGACCAGGCGCACAAGGACGGCGACACCCTCGGCGGCGTCGTCGAGGTCGCCGTGCACGGGCTGCCCCCGGGCCTCGGCTCGCACGTGCACTGGGACCGGCGCCTCGACGCGCGGCTGGCCGGTGCGCTGATGGGCATCCAGGCGATCAAGGGCGTCGAGGTCGGCGACGGCTTCGGCCTGGCCGGCGTGCCCGGGTCGCAGGCGCACGACGAGATCGTCTCCGCCGACGAGGGCATCCGTCGTACGTCGGGACGCTCGGGCGGCACCGAGGGCGGCATGTCGACCGGTGAGGTGCTGCGCGTGCGCGCGGCGATGAAGCCGATCGCGACCGTCCCGCGGGCCCTGCGGACCGTCGACGTCGCCACCGGCGAGGCCGCGGTCGCCCACCACCAGCGCTCCGACGTCTGCGCCGTCCCGGCCGCCGGGATCGTCGCGGAGGCGATGGTCGCGCTGGTGCTGGCCGAGGCCGTCGTGGAGAAGTTCGGCGGCGACTCGGTGCAGGAGACCCGCCGCAACGTCGAGGGCTACCTGGCCCACCTGAACTTCCGGTGAGCGGCTCCCGCCCCCGGGTGGTGCTGGTCGGTCCGATGGGGGCCGGCAAGTCCACCGTCGGCGACCTGCTGGCGCGCGCCTGGGGTGCCGCGGTCCGGGACACCGACACCGACGTCGAGGCGGCCGAGGGCCGGACGGTCGCCGACATCTTCGTCGACTCCGGTGAGGAGTACTTCCGCGAGCGCGAGCACGCCGCCGTCGTGGCCGCCCTCGCCGACCACGACGGGGTGCTCTCGCTCGGCGGAGGTGCCGTCCTCGACCCGCGGACCCGGGAGGCGCTCCGGGGACACCGGGTCGTCTTCCTCCAGGTCGGACTGTCCGACGCGGTGAAGCGGGTCGGGCTCGGCAGCAGCCGGCCGCTGCTGCTCGGCAACGTCCGCGGCCGGGTCAAGCAGCTGCTGGACGAGCGGCTCCCGATCTACACCGCCCTGGCCACGATCGTCGTCGAGACCGACGGCAAGGACGTGGACCAGGTCGCCGACGAGGTACGGCGCGCGGTCGAGGCCGCCGAGGCCGCCGACATGGAGGAGTCATCGTGAGCCAGGACCCCACCCGCATCCCGGTCAACGGCCCCGCGCCGTACGAGGTCGTGGTCGGCACCGGGCTGCTCGGCGAGCTGCCCGCGATGCTCGGCAGCGGGGTCAAGCGGGTCGCGGTGATCCACCCGCGGGCGCTCGCCGCGACGGGGGAGGCGATCCGCGCCGACCTGGCCGAGCAGGGGTACGACGCCCACGGCATCGAGATCCCCGACGGCGAGGAGGCCAAGCTCGCCCCGGTCGCCTCGTTCTGCTGGCAGGTGCTGGGCCAGTGCGGCTTCACCCGCTCGGACGCCGTCGTCACCGTCGGCGGCGGAGCTACCACCGACATGGGCGGCTTCGTCGCCGCCACCTGGCTCCGCGGCGTCAAGGTCGTGCACCTGCCGACCACCCTGCTCGCGATGGTCGACGCGGCCGTCGGCGGCAAGACCGGCATGAACACCACCGAGGGCAAGAACCTGGTCGGCGCCTTCCACGAGCCGGCCGGGGTGCTCTGCGACCTGGCCACCCTGGAGACGCTGCCGCGCAACGAGCTGATCAGCGGGATGGCGGAGGTCGTCAAGTGCGGCTTCATCGCCGACCCGCGCATCCTGGAGATCGTCGAGGCCTCGCCAAAGACGGCCCTGACCGTCGGGAGCGCCGAGCTCACCGAGCTGATCACCCGGGCGGTGCGGGTCAAGGCCGAGGTGGTCTCGGCCGACCTGAAGGAGACCGGCGGCACGGCGGGACACCCGGGGCGCGAGGCGCTGAACTACGGGCACACGCTGGGCCACGCGATCGAGAAGGCCGAGCGCTACCAGTACCGCCACGGGGCGGCGATCTCCATCGGCATGGTCTTCGTCGCCGAGCTCGCCCGACTGGCCGGCAAGCTCGACGAGGCCACCGCCGAGCGGCACCGGGAGATCCTCGGCAGCGTCGGGCTCCCCACGTCGTACGGCGGGGCGGACTGGCCGACCCTGCTCGACGCGATGCGGATCGACAAGAAGACCCGTGGGGACCTGCTGCGCTTCGTCGTCCTCGACGACATCGCGCGCCCGGTCGTCCTCGAGGGCCCCGACCCGACCCTGCTCGCCGCGGCGTACGCCGAGATCGCCCGCTGACCCACGCACGAGCGGCCGTCGCTCCCGTCGAGTGGGCGCGCGTTTCGAGCTGAGCCGCGTGGCCTGGAAACGAGCGCCCACTCAACCCGGAACGCGCGCCCACTCAACCCGGAACGCGCGCCCACTCAACCGGGAACGCGCGCCCACTCAACCCGGAACGCGCGCCCACTCAACCCGGAACGCGCGCCCACTCAACCGGGGTCGGGTCAGAGGAGGTCGTGGACGAACTCGGTGAGCTGGGTGAGGTTGCGGCACTCGACCATGGGGAGGACGGCGAGGTAGTCGGGGGCGGCGGAGTCGCCCGAGCCCCACTGGCGGGTGTGCTCGGGGTTGAGCCACCAGGCGTGCCGGGAGCCGTCGACCATCGCGCGCAGCGAGACCAGGCCGGGGTCGCCGTAGTTGGATCGGGCGTCGCCCAGGATCAGCAGGGAGGTCTTCGGCCCGATCGCGTCGGCGTACCGGGCCTGGAACTGGTCGAACGAGCGGCCGTAGTTGGTCCGTCCCCACAGGGATGCCTTGCGGGCGCTGGCCGCGAGGCGGGTCATCGTGTCGGCGAGGTCGGCGCCGGGAAGGAAGTCGCCGGTGACCTCGGTGACGTCGTCGACGAACGTGAAGGCCCGGACCTTGCCGAACTGCTCGCGCAGGGCGTAGACGAGCAGGAGCGTGAACTGGGCGAAGTTGGCGACCGACCCGCTGACGTCGCAGAGCACGACCAGCTCGGTGCGGTGCGGGCGGCGGGGTCGGTGGTACGTCGTGAGCGGGACGCCGCCGGTGGAGATCGAGGCCCGCACGGTCCGGCGGAAGTCCAGCGGACCCCGCCGCTTGGCGTGCTGCTCCTTGGCCAGCCGGGCCGCGAGCCTGCGGGCGAGCGGGTAGATCTCGCGGCGCATCTCCTCGATGTCGCTGCGGCGGGCGGAGGTGAACGCGATCTGGTCCAGGGTCGGCCGCAGCGTCGTCTCGGCGACGTAGTCGGCGCCCTTGTCCTCGGCGATGCGACGACGGACGTCGGCCTCGACCCGGCGGCGGAAGGTGTCGACCTGACGGGTCGCGGTGAGCATCGCCAGCTCGTCGGAGCGCGGTGCCCGGTCGGTGCCGCCCTCGCGCAGCGCCGCCGCGAGGCGGGAGACCAGGATGTCGGGGTTGAGCCGCTGCAGCGTGTTGTACGACGACCAGGCCGACATCCCCGGGGTCCGGCCGGGCATCGCGCCGTACTGCTCGACGCCCTGGACGGCCAGCGCCTGCGCGGCGGCGTCGTCGCCCTGCACCAGCGCCTGGGTGATCTCGTCACGCAGCGCGGAGAGGGCCGCCTCGGCCTGCTCGCGGGTCGGCGCCTCGGCGTCCGGGTCCGCGTCGGCAACGTGGGCGGCGCCGTGGCCGAGCATCGGGGGGAAGAACAGGTCGAAGATCTGGTCGAAGCTCGGCCGGTGCTGCTGCCGCTTGAGCAGGGTGGCGGCCAGGCCGGCCCGCAGCGCCTCGCGGTCGTCGAGACCCACCGCGGTCATCGCCCGGACGGCGTCGAGGTCCTCGGCCAGCGAGACCTGCAGGCCGGCGGTACGCAGGGCCTCGACGAAGGCGACGTGACGGTCGAGCAGCGGCACGGTGGACCTACCGGCGGCGGTGACCACGCAGCGCGGCGAGCGCCTTGGTCTGGTCGGAGGAGTGCTTGAGGACCACGCCGAGGGTCTGCGCCACCGCGGCCTCGTCGAGGTCGTCGACCTCCAGCGCGAGCAGGGTCCGGGCCCAGTCGACGGACTCCGCGATCGACGGCGCCTTCTTGAGCTCGAGCTCACGCAGCATCGAGATCGTCTCGACCAGCTGCCGGGCCAGCCGGTCGGCGATGTCGGGGACCTGGGAGACGACGATCTCGCGCTCCCGCTCGGCGTCGGGGTAGTCCAGGTGCAGGAAGAGGCAGCGCCGCTTCACGGCCTCGGAGAGCTCCCGGGTGGCGTTGGAGGTCAGCACCACGAACGGCCGGCGCACCGCGGTGACGGTGCCGAGCTCGGGGATGGTCACCTGGTAGTCCGAGAGCACCTCGAGCAGCAGTCCCTCGACCTCGACGTCGGTCTTGTCGACCTCGTCGATGAGCAGCACGGTGGCGGTCTCGCGCCGGATCGCGGTCAGCAGCGGGCGGGTGAGCAGGAACTCGTCGGTGAAGATGTCGTCGTGGGTCTGCTCCCACGCCTGGTCGGAGGAGGTCGCCTGGATCCGGAGGAGCTGCTTCTTGTAGTTCCACTCGTACAGGGCGCGGGCCTCGTCCAGGCCTTCGTAGCACTGCAGCCGGACCAGGTCGGCCCCCGTGGCGCGGGCCACGGCCTTGGCGAGCTCGGTCTTCCCCACGCCGGCCGGGCCCTCGATGAGCAGGGGCTTCTCCAGCACGCCGGCCAGGTAGGCCGTGGTCGCCGTGGCCTCGTCGGCGAGGTACCCCGCCTCCTGGAAGCGGCGGGCGGCGTCGGCGGGGGACTCGAACCAGGTCACCTCGCCACCCTAGGGGGTCGTCTCCGGTGCGACGACGCGGGTTCGAGTGATACCCTGGGGGGTATGTGGAGCAGCGAGGAAGAGAACGGGTCGCGCACGCAGCGGCGGGTCGTCGTGGTCGGGGGAGTGGCGGGCGGCATGTCGGCGGCGACCCGGTTGCGTCGGCTCGACGAGGGCGCCCGGATCACCGTGGTCGAGCGCAGCGGGCACGTCTCCTTCGCCAACTGCGGGCTGCCCTACCACGTGGGTGGCGTGATCGAGGACCGCGAGGCGCTCCTGCTGCAGACCCCGGAGTCGCTCGGGCGGCGGTTCGGGCTCGAGGTGCTCGTGGAGCACGAGGTCACCGCGATCGACCGGGAGCGCCGCGTCGTCACGGTGCGCGACCTCGGCGACCGCACCGACCACGAGCTCGCGTACGACGCCCTGGTGCTCTCCCCCGGCGCTCGCCCGGTCCGCCCGCCGATCCCCGGCATCGAGCGCGCCCTGTCCCTGCGCGACGTCGAGGACGCCGACCGCCTGGTCGCCGCCGTCGCGCAGGCGCGGACCGCGGTGGTGGTCGGAGGCGGCTTCATCGGCGTCGAGATGGCCGAGAACCTCGTCCACCGCGGGCTCGAGGTCGCCGTGGTCGAGGCCGCCGACCAGGTGATGACGCCGCTCGACCCCGAGCTGGCCGCCCTGGTGCACGACCGGCTGCGCCAGGCCGGCGTGCGGCTGCACCTGGCCAGCACCGTCACCGCGGTCGGCGAGGACCACGTCGTGATCGCCGGCGGCGAGCGGCTGCCGGCCGACCTGGTGGTGGCCGCCCTCGGTGTCCGGCCCGAGACCGCCCTGGCCGAACAGGCCGGACTGGCCCTGGGACCGCGCGGCGGCATCGCGGTCGACGACCGGTTCCGGACCAGCGACCCGCACGTGTACGCCGTGGGCGACGCGGTGGAGAAGGTCGACGGGCTCGACGGCCGCGACGTGCTGGTCCCGCTCGCCAACACCGCGAACCGGCAGGGCCGCCGGGTCGCCGACGTCATCGCGGGCCGCGCCGGGGCGGACCGCCCGGTGCTGGGCACCGCCATCGTGGGCGTGTTCGGACTCCAGGTCGCCGTCACCGGCTGGAACGAGAAGCGCCTGCGCGCAGCCGGTCGGCCGGTCCGGGTGATCCACACCCACCCCGCCTCGCACGCGTCGTACTACCCGGGTGCGGAGACGATGGCGCTCAAGCTCCTCGTGGACCCCGACACCGACCGCATCCTCGGCGCCCAGGGCGTCGGCGACGCAGGCGTGGACAAGCGGATCGACGTGATCGCCACCGCGATGGCCGGCGGGCTGCGCGCGAGCGACCTGGCTGACCTGGAGCTCGCCTACGCGCCGCAGTTCGGCTCCGCCAAGGACCCCGTGAACCAGCTCGGGTACGTCGCCGCGAACCTCGCCGACGGCGTGGCCCGCTCGCTGCAGTGGCACGAGCTGCCGGCGGCCCTGGCCGCGGGGGCCACCCTTCTCGACGTCCGCACCGACGCCGAGCACGGCGCCGGCGCGATCCCCGGAGCACTGTCGGTCCCGCTCGACGAGCTCCGCAAGCGACTCGAGGAGATCCCCGAGGGGCCCGTGGTCGTGCACTGCCAGGTCGGCGTCCGCGGCCACACCGCGGCGCGGCTGCTCGCCCAGCACGGCCGGGAGGTGGTGAACCTCGACGGTGGGTACCGCACCTGGCGGGCGGCCACCAGCGGCTGACCCCGCCGTCTCGCCGACCTAGGGTGGGGCGGAGAGCGCCGACAGCAAGGGGATGCCATGGGAACACGCAGCCTGACCCAGGTGGAGGCCCAGGAGCGCGCCGCGCTCCTGCAGGTCCTGGCCTACGACGTGCACGTCGACCTGACCGACCTGCCGACCGGACCGGCCGTCGCGTGCGTCGCGACGGTCACCTTCGACTGCCGGACCCCGGGCGCCACGTCGTTCGTCGACTGCGCCGCCGAGGTCCTCGAGGCCACCCTCAACGGCGCCCCGCTCGGCGAGGCGGTCGACGGCAGGATCGAGCTGCCCGACCTCGCCGACCACAACACGCTGGTGGTCTCGTCCGTGCAGCGCCGCACCACCGACGGTGAGGGCGTGCACAAGGCGGTCGACCCGGCCGACGGTCAGGTCTACCTCTGGATGTCCTTCGAGCCCGACGAGGCCCGCCACGTGTGGGCCTGCTTCGACCAGCCCGACCTCAAGGCGCCGCACGCGTTCACCGTGACCGCCCCGGGCGCGTGGCGGGTGGTGAGCAACAGCGCCCCCGACCACGTCGAGGAGGACGGTGACGCCCGGGTGTGGACCTTCCCGGCCACGCCGCCGCTGTCGACGTACAACCCGGTGGTGCTGGCCGGGCCCTTCCACGAGCTGCGCCGCGAGGTGGACGGGCACGACCTGGGTCTGTTCTGCCGCCAGTCGCTGGCCGCGCTGCTGGACCGCGACGCCGACGAGCTCTTCACCGTCACCGCCCAGGGGCTCGCCTTCTTCGGCGACCGCTTCGGGATGCCCTTCCCGCAGCACAAGTACGACCAGGTCTTCGTGCCCGAGCTGGGCGGGGCGATGGAGAACTACGGCTGTGTCACGTGGTCGGACGCCTTCCTGCGCCGTGCCACCCCGACCCCGGCCGAGGAGGAGCTCTTCGCGCTGGTGCTGCTGCACGAGATGGCCCACATGTGGTTCGGCAACATCGTCACGATGCGCTGGTGGGACGACCTCTGGCTCAACGAGGCGTTCGCCGAGTTCGCCTGCCTGTGGGCCGCCGTCAGCGCGACCCGGCACACCGAGGCCCGGGTCGGGTTCCTCGCCCTGGACCAGATCTCCGCCTACACCGCCGACCAGGGTCCGACCACGCACCCGATCCGGCAGCCGGTGCGCGACGTCGAGGAGGCCGCGAGCATCTTCGACGCGATCACCTACCCCAAGGGCGCCTCGGTGCTCCAGCAGCTCCTGACCTACGTCGGGGAGGACCGGTTCGTCGCCGGGATGACCGCCTACTTTGCGCGGCACGCCTGGGGCAACACCACCCTCGACGACCTCATCGAGGCCCTGGCCGAGGCGTCGGGCCGCGACCTGGACCGCTGGCGGGCCGGTTGGCTCGAGACGGCCGGCACTGACCGCCTCACCCTCGAGGAGGGCGAGGACGGGACGGGCCCGGTCCTGGTCGCGACCGGGCCCGGTGGTGGCGAGCCCCGCCCGCACGTGCTGGCCGTCGGCGCGTACCGCGACGCCGGTGCGAGCTGGGAGCGGGTCGCCCTGACCCGCGTCGAGGTCGACGGGCGTCGTACGACGCTCGACCTGCCGGCCGGGGCCGACCTCTACCTGCCCAACGACGAGAACCTCACCTTCGCCACCACCCGGCCCGACCCGGCGTCGCGGGACCTGCTGGTCGGCCGGGCCGGGGAGCTGCCGACCCCGCTCGGCCGCGGCGTCGCGGTCGCGACCGTGTGGGACCTGCTCATCAACGGCGAGGCGAGCGCCGCCGAGACCGTCCGCTGCCTGGCCGGCGTGCTCCGGACCGAGACGGCGCCGGCGGCGGTTGAGCCCTACCTGCGGCTGGCCGGGGACGCGGCCGAGCTGTGGGCCCCGGACGCCGAGCGGGCGGCCCTGGAGGCCGAGGTCGTCGCCACCTGCCGTGCCCTGCTGCCGGGCGCCGGCGACGCCCTGCGCCAGGTGGCGCTGCGGGCAGCGGTCCGCGCCGCGGCGGCCGAGGACCTCGACGGCCTGCGGGCCGAGGCCGGCGACGACGTCGACCTGCGCTGGCGGCTGCTGGTCCGTCAGGCAGAGGTCGCCACCGTGGAGCCCGGGGAGGTCGACGAGCTCCGCGGACAGGACCCCGACCCCGACTCGTGGGTGCGTGCGCTCACAGTCCGGGCGGCGACCGCGTCCGCGGAGGAGAAGGAGGCGGTCTGGGCGGTCTCCGTGGTCGACCGGAAGGTCCCGGTCTCCTCGGTGCGCACCATCGGCGCCGCCTTCTGGCGGCGGTCGCAGGCCACCCTGCTCGCGCCGTACGCCGAGCGCTACCTCGACGGCCTGGACCGGTTCGACGAGGGCGGCATGATCCCCGGGATGGTCTACACCTCGGCGTTCCTGCCGCTCGTCGGCGTGGACGAGGACTTCCTCGCCCTCGCCGCGGGGCGCGCGGAGTCCGCCGCCCCCGTGGTCCGCAAGACCCTCGCCGAGCGCTCCGACCAGCTCCGCCGGATGCTCCGCTCCCGCTCGCTGAGCGGGTAGCCCTCTCTCGCTGGTCGACCAGCGAGAGGGGGACGGGGGTCTCGACACGCTCGCTCGTTCCTCGCTCGCTACTCGACCAGCGAGAGGCCGGGGGTCTCGACACGCTCGCTCGTTCCTCGCTCGCTACTCGACCAGCGAGGGGGGACGGCGAGGGCCGGTCAGTCGGTGGGCTTGGCGCTGCCCCAGCCGTGCCAGCGCTCGATCTCCATCCAGGCACTGGTCCGCGGGCTCTCCCGATTGGGGTAGGGCTGGCCGCCGTAGTGCCGGGAGAGCCGGTCGATGTCGGCGAGACCCTCGTCGGGGCGGAGCTCCACGACCCGCCCGAGCAGGCTGACGTGGCTGTACCAGTCGTCCTCGGCCATCACGCTCAGCGACAGCCGGGGGTCGCGGCGCAGGTGCCCGAGCCGGACGCGGGTGTCGTCCATGTTCACCAGCACCCGGCCGTCGTCCTCCAGGAGGTACCAGGTCGGCACGCTCACCGGCGCACCGTCCTGGCGCAGGGTCGCGACGACCGCGGGGTTGGGCCGGGTCAGGAACGCGCGGATCGGGTCGGGCAGGGGAGGTGTGGGCACGGTGACTCCGGTCGTCGTCGGGGCAGGTCCCCCCGACGCTACCCAGGCGCTGCGGGCGTCACACGCGCGCTACATCCGCTCGGGCGACTCGATCCCCAGCAGCGACAGCCCGCGCACCAGCACGGCCAGCGTGACGGCGCAGAGCGCGAGCCGGGACGTGCGGGCCTCCTCGGAGTCCGCCTTGAGCACCGGGCACTGCTCGTAGAACGTGGTGAAGGTCTGCGCCAGGTCGAACAGGTAGGCGCACAGCCGGTGCGGCTCGTGGACGGCGCCGACCTGGGCGACGACGTCGCCGAACCCGAGCAGCGCCAGGGCGAGCCTCCGCTCGGCCTCCTCCTCGAGCCGGATCGCCCCGGGCGCGTGCCCGTGCTCCTCGGCGCGGCGCAGGATCGAGCGGATCCGGGCGGCGGCGTACTGCAGGTAGGGACCGGTGTTGCCGGTCAGCGACAGCATCCGGTCGAAGTCGAAGGTGTACTCGCTGTCGTGCGAGACCGACAGGTCGGCGTACTTGATGCCGCCGATGCCGACCTGCTGGGCGACGGTCGCGCGGGTCGCCTCGTCCATGTCGGGCCGCGCTTCGGCGAGCAGCGCCGCCGACCGCTCGACGGCCTCGTCCAGCAGTGCCATCAGCTTGAGTGACTCCCCGCTCCGGGTCCGCAGGATCTTGCCGTCCGCGCCCAGCACGTTGCCGATCTGGACGTGCTCCACGACCACCGAGTCCGGCAGCCAGCCGGCCTTCCGGGCGGTGGTGAAGATCATCTGCAGGTGCAGCGACTGCGGGGCGCCGATCACGTAGAGGATCTCGTCGGCGCCCAGGGTGGAGACCCGGTAGCGGATCGTGGCCAGGTCGGTGGTGGCGTAGCCGTACCCGCCGTCGCTCTTGCGGATGATCAGCGGGACCGGCTTGCCCTCCCGGCCGGTGAACTCGTCGAGGAAGACGCACAGGGCGCCATCGCTGACCCGGGCGATCCCGGCGGCCTCGAGCTCGGCGCAGACCTCGGCCAGCGCGTCGTTGTAGGTGCTCTCCCCGGCGAGGTGGTCGTCGGTCAGCGTGACGCCGAGCTTGGCGTAGATCGAGTTGAAGTAGTGCTTGGAGAGCTCCAGGAGGTCCTGCCAGATCCGCAGCGTGTCGGGGTCGCCGGCCTGCAGCGTCACCACCCGGGCCCGTGCCCGGGTCGCGAACGCCTCGTCGCCGTCGAACTTGGCGCGGGCCGCCTGGTAGAAGTCGTTGGGGCTGGTCTCCAGCAGGTGCGCCTCGGCGGAGTCCTCGCCGACGTCGAGCAGGTGCTCGAGCAGCATGCCGAACGGGGTGCCCCAGTCGCCGACGTGGTTCT
The DNA here is from genome assembly GCA_044227235.1 of Marmoricola sp. Classification (GTDB taxonomy): domain Bacteria; phylum Actinomycetota; class Actinomycetes; order Propionibacteriales; family Nocardioidaceae; genus Marmoricola_A. Next base: position 493,274 of record JBGAFN010000002.1, read on the forward strand.
GCCGCAGGACGGTGTGGCCGAGGTGCTCCAGGGTGCGCGCCAGCGCGTCGCCGACGACGGTGGTGCGCAGGTGGCCGACGTGCATCTCCTTGGCCACGTTGGGCGCGGAGTAGTCGATCGGGATGACCTTCGCCTTCTCCACCGGGACGCCGAGCCGGTCGTCGGCGGCCAGGTCGGTGAGCGCCTGGGCCAGCCAGGTGGGGGTCAGGGTCAGGTTGATGAAGCCGGGACCGCTGACCTGCGGCGGCTCGACCAGGTCGTCGACCTGGAGGGCCTCGAGGATCTGCTGGGCCACCGCACGCGGGTTGCTGCCGAGCCGCTTGGCCAGTGCCAACGCCAGGTTGGCCTGGAAGTCGGCGAACTGCGAGGGTCGGATGACCGGGTCCGTGCCGGCCAGCTCGGGACCGAATGCGGCCACGAGCGCGGAGTCGAACCTGTCTGCGAGTACCTGTGCGGGGCTGCCCATGGGGTCAAGGCTACGGCCGGGCGGTAGACTGCCTCGCTGGCCGGTCCGGCCACGGGCACACCCCCCGACTCACGTCCCTGATCCACGAAGAGGTCCCCCCGCGCATGGCAACGACGAACGACCTGAAGAACGGCATGGTTCTCAACATCGATGGCCAGCTCTGGGCCGTGGTGGAGTTCCAGCACGTCAAGCCGGGCAAGGGTCCCGCGTTCGTCCGGACCAAGCTCAAGAACGTGCTGTCCAACAAGACCGTGGACAAGACCTTCAACGCCGGCACCAAGGTCGAGACCGCGACCGTCGACAAGCGGACCATGCAGTACCTGTACAACGACGGCAGCAACTACGTCTTCATGGACACCAGCACCTACGACCAGCTCGAGGTCAGCCCCGAGGTCGTCGGCGACGCGAAGAACTTCATGCTGGAGAACCAGGACGCGATCGTGGCCACCAACGAGGGCCGCGTGCTCTACATCGAGCTGCCGGCCTCGGTCGAGCTCCTCGTGGAGTACACCGAGCCCGGCCTCCAGGGCGACCGCTCCACCGGGGGCACGAAGCCCGCCCGCCTCGAGACCGGCCACGAGATCAACGTGCCGCTCTTCATCACGACCGGCGAGAAGGTCAAGGTCGACACCCGCGACAGCAGCTACCTCGGCCGCGTCAACAGCTGAGGACCGAGCCCATGTCGGCCCGCACCAAGGCCCGTAAGCGTGCGCTCGACGTGCTGTTCGAGAGCGAGGTCCGAGGCCTCGACCTCGACGGCACGCTGCAGCAGCGCATCGACACCGCCGAGCACCCGGTCAACGAGTACACGCTGACCCTCGTCCGCGGCGTCACCGAGCACCGCACCCGCATCGACGACCTGCTCGCGTCGTACGCCGAGGGCTGGACGCTGGACCGGATGCCGGCGGTGGACCGCAACGTGCTGCGGCTCGGCGTCTACGAGATCCTGTATGTCGACGACGTGCCCGACGCGGTGGCCGTCAGCGAGGCGATCGGCCTGGTCCGCGACCTGTCGACCGACGAGTCGCCGACCTACGTCAACGGCATCCTCGGCGCGATCGTGCGCAACAAGCCCAGCCTCACCGGCTGACCCGGCTCACCCCAGCAAGGTGCGGGACCAGACCTCCCGCACCAGCCCGACGTACTGCTCGGGGGTCCACCCGCGGCCGGTGAGGGCGACGAAGTACGGCGGCCCCATCGACCACAGCAGGCCGGCGACGACGTCGTCGGTGAGGTCGGGCCGCAGGTCGCCGGTGGCCCGCAGGTCGGCGGCGAAGAGCCCCATGTTCGTGGCGCGCCGCCCCTCGAGGCCCTCCCAGACGCGGCGGCACTCCTCGTCGGTCGCCCCGGCCTCGCGCAGGGCCTCGTGCAGCGGTGCGGACTGCGGCAACAGGCGTCCCATCGCCGCGGTGTAGCGCTCGATCTTCTCCTGCGCGGTCCGTGCGGCCCGGACCTCGACGACGTAGCGGCGCTGCTCGGAGGCCAGCGGCCGGCCCTCGGCGTCGGTGTCGTGCTCGCCGAGCACCAGGTCGTGGACGGCCAGCAGCAGCTGGGGCTTGCGGCCCACCGAGGCGTAGACCGTGTCGAGCGAGACCCCGGCCTCCGCGGCCACCTGCGCCATCGCCGTGCCGAGGTAGCCCTGGGAGACGAACAGCCGGTGCGCGGTCTCCAGGATGCTGCGGCGTCGCTCGTCGGCGCGCCGTCGACGGCGCTCGGCGTCGTAGGCGCGGGTCTTGACCGGGTCGCTCACGGCACCTAGCGTAGCAATTGATCCGAATCCACTTCGGACGAAATGGGGAGCGACATGACGGCACGTGTGGTGATGACCGAGCCCGGGACGGGCAGGGGTACCTGGGCGATGGGGTCGCTCTTCGAGCATCTCGTCGAGGCGGACGCGACCGGCGGCGGGCTCGGGGTCGCGATGGTGACCCAGCCGCCCGGGATCGCCACCCCGCTGCACCGGCACAGCAAGGAGGCCGAGGCGTTCTTCCTGGTCGAGGGGCGGATGACCTACCAGGCCGGCGAGGAGACCTTCGAGCTCTACGACGGGTGCTTCCTCTACCTGCCGCAGGACCTCCCGCACGCGTTCCGCATCCGCGGGGACAGCCCGGCCAGGATCCTCGCGCTGACCGTGCCCGGCGGCCTGCTCCACCTCTACGACGAGGTCGGCATCCCCGCGACCGAGCACCGGCTCCCGGGTCCCGACGGGCTGACCCCCGAGGTGGAGATCCCGCGGTGGGTCGAGGTGGGACCGCGCTACGGCCTGGAGGTCGTCGGCCCGCCGATCCCCGAGTGACGCGGCGCCTTCGCGGGCGTCCGTAGGCTCACGGGATGACCGGCGTTGACGTGGTGGTGGTCGGGCTCGGGCCCGCGGGGGAGTTCGCGGCCAACAAGCTGGGCCGGGCCGGCCTGGACGTGGTGGCCGTCGACGAGCACCTGGTCGGGGGCGAGTGCCCGTTCTACGGCTGCGTGCCGAGCAAGGTGATGGTGCGCGCCGCCGACGCGGTCGCCGAGGCCCGCCGCGCTGCCGGGCTGGCCGGGGTCGAGACCGGCGCCCCGACCTGGGCGGCGGTGGCCGCGCGCGTCGCGGAGAAGACCCACGGCTGGGACGACACGGTCTCGGCCGGCCGGCTGGAGGAGTCCGGCGTCCGGGTGGTCCGCGGGCACGGTCGGCTCACCGGACCCGGCACGGTCACCGTCGGCGAGGAGACCTTCACCGCACGCCGCGGCGTGCTGCTGGCGACGGGGACCAGCCCCGGTGCCCCGCCGGTCCCGGGCCTGGACTCCACGCCGTACTGGACCAACCGGGACGTGGTGAAGGTGACCGAGCTGCCCGCGAGCCTGGCCGTGCTCGGCGCCGGGCCGATCGGGTGCGAGCTCGCCCAGGTCTTCGCCCGCTTCGGCGTGGAGGTCACCCTGCTGGAGGCCGCCGACCGGATCCTCGCCGTCGAGGAGCCGGAGACCAGCGCGCTCCTCGCCGACGTGCTGGTCCGCGACGGCGTCCGGGTGCGGCCCGGCGTCGACCTGACCCGGGTCTCCTACGCCGAGGGTGCCTTCACCCTGGCCACCGCCGACGACGAGGTCCGGGTCGACAGGCTCCTGGTCGCCGCCGGCCGGGACACCAACCTGCCCGACCTCGGCCTCGAGCACGTCGGCGTCGACCCGGAGGTCAGGATGCTGCCGACCGACGCCCGGATGCGGGTGCTCGACCCGGACGGCACCCCGGTGCCGGGGATCTGGGCCGCCGGCGACATCGTCGGGCACGGCCTCTTCACCCACACCGCCAAGTACCAGGCCGGGATCGTGGTCCGGCAGCTGCTCGGGCAGGACGGCCCCGAGGCCGACTTCCGCGCGGTGCCGCGGGTCACCTTCACCGACCCGGAGATCGGCTCGGTGGGGCTGAGCGAGGCGGACGCGCGGGCCGACGGCCGCGAGGTCCGCAGCGCGATGGTGCACCTCGACGAGTCCAGCCGTGGCGACCTGCACGGCCCCGGCAGCGACGGCCTGGTCAAGCTGGTCGCCGAGGGCGACGTGCTGGTCGGCGCGACCTCGGTGGGTCCCAGCGGTGGCGAGGTGCTGGGGATGCTGACCACCGCGGTGCACGCCCGGGTGCCGATCGGCACGCTGACCTCGATGATCTACGCGTACCCGACCTTCCACGGCGCCGTGCGGCAGGCGCTCGGCCGGCTCTGACCAGGCCCGGGCTCAGCCGCGGACGCGCTCCCCGCCCGGGTCGTACGGCGGCCGCAGCGAGACGGTGACGTCGCGGACCCGGCCGCCGACGTCGACCTGGTAGCGACCGGACCGGACCCAGGCGGCGTCGACGACCCCGCCGTCGGGGTCCCAGGTGTAGGCCAGCCCCACCGCCGCGCCGACGGTGTCGCCCCACGCCGCCGAGGTCACCTGGCCCGCTGCCCGGCCGTCGCGCAGCAACAGCTCGCCGCCCCAGAGCATCAGCTCGGGGTCGGCGACCACGAACGAGACCAGCCGACGCCGGACACCGGCGGCCCGGAGGCGCTCCACGGCGTCGCGGCCCAGGAACGGCACGTCGGTCGCGAGCTTGCAGGTGAACAGCAGGCCCGCCTCGACCGGGGAGTGCTCCGGGGTGAGCTCGCGGCCGAAGGCCCGGTAGCCCTTCTCCAGCCGCAGCGACTCGATCGCGGAGTAGCCGGCCGGGCGGAGCCCGAGGTCATCGCCGGCCTCCATCAGGTCCTCGTAGACGCCGACCGCGAACTCGGTCGGCACGTAGAGCTCCCAGCCCAGCTCGCCGACGTAGGTGATCCGGGTGGCCCGGACCACCGCGTGGCCGAGGTCGACCTCGCGGCTGGTGCCGAAGGGGTGGGCGGCCTCGGAGAGGTCGGCGCGGGTGAGCCGGCCGAGCAGGTCGCGCGACCGCGGCCCCATCACCCCTAGCACCGCGTACGCCGAGGTCAGGTCGACGACCTCGGCGCGGAGGCCGGCGGGCAGGGTGCGGTGCAGGTGGTCGCGGTCCCGTTCGGTGGTCGCCGAGCTGCTGACCACCAGGAAGCGGTCGGGACCGAGCCGGGTGACGGTGACGTCGGACTCGAAGGTGCCGCGGCTGTTGAGCCAGGCGGTGTACACGGTGCGGCCCACCGGCACCGCGACGTCGGCGGTGCAGACCCACTGCAGGGCGTCCTCCGCGTCCGGGCCGACCACCAGCAGCTTGGAGAACGACGTCTGGTCGAAGAGGGCGACCGCGTCGCGGGTCGCCCGCTGCTCGGCCACCGACCAGGCCAGCCAGGCCGGCTTGCCCCAGGTGTGGTCGAGGACGGCGCCAGGAGGCCCGAAGACGTTCGCGCGCTCCCAGCCCATCCGGCTGCCGAAGACGGCGCCCTGCGCGGCGAGCAGGTGGTGGACCGGGGAGCGCCGGACACCGCGGGCGCTGTGCATCTCGCGGTTGGGCCACGGCACCTCGTAGTGCAGGCCGAGCACCTCGCCGACCCGGTCGCGCAGCCAGCGGTGGTTGTTGTGGAAGCGCGCGAACCGGCGCAGGTCGACCCCGGTCAGGTCGGTGGTCGGCTCACCCTCGACGATCCACTCCGCCAGCGCCCGGCCCGCGCCGCCGGCCGACGCGATGCCGACGGAGTTGAAGCCGGCGCCCACGAAGAAGCCGGCCACCTCGGGGGCCTCGCCGAGCAGGAACTGGTTGTCGGGGGTGAAGCTCTCCGGGCCGTTGTAGAGCTTGCGGATGCCGGTCTCGTGCAGCACCGGGATCCGGTGCAGCGCGCTGTCCATCAGCACCGAGAAGTGCTCCCAGTCCTCGCCGAGCAGCTGGAACTCGAAGGGGTACGGGATGGCGTCGGGGGAGACCCACGGCTTGGCCTCGGGTTCGAAGCCGCCCACGACGAGCCCGCCGACCTCCTCCTTGACGTAGGTGTAGCCGTCCGGGTCCCGCAGGATCGGCAGGTCCGGGTGGACGCCCTCGATCGGCTCGGTGACGACGTAGAAGTGCTCGGCCGAGTGCAGCGGCACGGTCACCCCGGCCATCGCGCCGACCTGGTGGGCCCACTGGCCCGCGCAGTTGACGACCACCTCGGCCTCCACGGTGCCGTGGTCGGTGACCACCCCGCGCACCCGGCCGTCGCGCACCTGCACGTCGAGGACCCGGCAGCGCTCCACGATCCGGGCGCCCCCGAGCCGGGCGCCGCGGGCCAGCGCGGCGGTCACGTCCGTGGGGTTGGCCTTGCCGTCCCCGGGCAGCCAGATCGCGCCGAGCAGGTCGTCGGTGCGCACGAGGGGCCAGTGCTCGCGGGCCTGCTCGGGGGTGAGCAGCTCGCACTCCAGGTCGTAGGCCTCGGCCGTGGCGACCGTACGACGCAGCTGCTCCAGCCGGGCCTCCGTGCGTGCGACCGTGACGCCGCCGCACCGCCTGAACCCGGTGGCCAGGCCGACCTCGGCCTCGAGGCGCTCGTAGAGGCCGGCCGAGTACTGCACCAGCCGGGTGCCGCTCTCGGAGGCGCGCAGCTGGCCGACCAGTCCGGCGGCGTGCCACGTCGTCCCCGAGGAGAGCCGCCCCTGCTCGAGGAGGAGCACGTCGGTCCAGCCGAGCTTCGTCAGGTGGTAGGCCACGCTGGTGCCGACGATGCCGCCGCCGACCACCACCACCCGGGCGCGGTCGGGGAGCTCCTCAGCGACCACCGCGGGCCACCTCCTCGATGAGCCGGGGCAGGTCGGGGGACCGCAGCTCGGCCTCCGCCCGCTCGTACTTCTCCATCCCCCAGGACCAGAAGTCGAAGTCCATCTCGCTGACCGCGTCCTGGATCGCCGCCCACAGCGTCCAGCCGTACTTCGACATCAGCCCCCACAACCGGGCCCGGGCGACCCGGTGGGGGACCGGCCGTCCGTCGTACGCCGAGACGAGCTCGGCGAGCTGGTCCAGGGACAGGTCGGCCTCGCTCCAGATGTTGCCGAGCTCGAAGGTGGCCTCGTTGTTGCCGGCGTACTCGTAGTCGATGAGCCAGAGCCGGTCGCCGTCGTCGAGGATGTTGGCGGCCAGCAGGTCGTTGTGGCAGGGCACCGTCGGCTCGGGGGTCAGCGCGAAGGCGGCCCGGAGGCGCTCGACAGTCGCGGCGTGGTCGCGGTAGCCGGCGGGCAGCCGGAAGCCGCGCTCCTCGACGAGCGCGAGGTAGCGCCGCTGCAGCGCGAACATGTCGAAGTCGCCGGCGAACCGGGGTCCGGCGTGCAGCTGCCGGCACGCAGCGGCGACCCGCCCGAGGTGGTGGCCGGCCCGCAGGTCCTCGTCGGTCAGCGCGACGGCGGGGAGGAACTCCACCACGAGCAGCCCGGCGGCCGGCACGTACTCGACCACCGGCGCGCCGACCCCGGCCTGCGCGGCGGCGCGGGAGTCGTGGTGCTCGTGGTCGCGGTCGATGGCGAGCAGCTCGCTGCCCGGCTGGGCGACCCGGACCACCAGGGCGGGTCCGCCGTCGAGCGGGGTGACCTTGAGGTTGACGTTGGTCAGGCCGCCGGTCAGCTCCTCGACCCGGCGCGGCCGTCCGCGCAGGCACGCGGCCCGGTCCAGCACCTCGTCCCAGGGACCCTGCTGCGGTGTCACAGAGGTGAGGCTAGGGCACCCGCGCCCGATCGGGGCGGGTGACGGCGGCCCACCTCAGAAGCGCGGCTCGGCGAGGTCGAAGGTCGCCGACTCCACGACGGCGCCCAGGTGACGGCCCGGGCGCAGCCAGGAGGCCAGCGGGCCCTCGGACTCGACCTGCACGGTGACCACGGCGAGCCGGGCCCGGCCGGTGCCGGTCAGGACGGAGTCGCCGACGCGGCCGTCGGGGAACTGCTGGCGCGCCAGGCCCTTGGTGCGGACCGGCAGCGACGGGCCCACGGTGCGGGCGGTGGCGCTGACGCGCCACGCGGTGCCGTCGATCCCGGTGGCGCTCATCGTGGCGCCGTCGCCGAGCCCACCGGTGAAGGTCGCCAGGGTCTTGGGCATCGCCCAGTTGGTGCGGCCGCCGACCAGGCTCGCCTCGGAGTCCACCGACATGAAGGCGACGTTGCCCCACGGCCGGGCTCCGGTGCGGGAGGCGACCAGGCCGAGCACCTCGTCGTACGCGCCGACGGGGGTGTCCTGGTAGCGGACGAGGCCGCCGACCACGCCGAGGGCCGGGGCCTGACCGCGCAGCGCGGGCGGGAGGGCCGCGGCTGCGGCCTTCCCACCGCGGCCGAACCAGACCACGGCGGCCAGGCGGCAGGTCCACGGGGCGGGGGCGAGGTTGCCGGGCAGCCCGGACAGCAGGGCCTGGCTCAGCAGGGTCTCGGGGACCCCGGGGACCTCGGTCAGCTCGGTGCGGGTCATGCGCTCTCTCCTTCGATGCGCCACGGTGTGCGGCCGGGGCGGTCGGGCAGCGAGGCGACCGCAGGTGCGCGGGACTGGAGCGGCTACCCGCGCCACGGGGGAGAGACGCGGGCAGCCGTGAAAGAGAACATAGGTCGCGTTACGCACCGAGGGACAGAGAAATCCGGCCAGGCCGGGAGTGGTCTGGGTCACTCGCCTCGCGTCCGGCGGACCGCTCCCGCCGGCGGCGCGGGGATCGGGTAGGGTCGGCCGCGTTCGACATCCTTTAACGAGCCGTCCTGTGAGGCGGAGAAGGAGGTCCGGCACGCTGATGCCTGCCACCACCCCGGCCGACGGGACCCCCGTCGCCCCCGAGACGTCGTCCGGTCGGACCGTCCTCGACGCCCGTGACATCGCCCGGGCCCTCACCCGCATCTCGCACGAGATCCTCGAGCGCAACAAGGGCGCCGCCGACCTCGTCCTGCTCGGCATCCCCAGCCGCGGTGTGCCGCTGGCACGCCGGATCGCCGAGCGCATCGCCGACGTGGAGGACACCGCGGTCCCGGTCGGCTCCCTCGACGTGACGATGTACCGCGACGACCTGCGGCTGCGGCCGGCCCGCACCCTGCTGCCCACCGAGATCCCGGCGGGCGGCATCGACGGCAAGGTCGTGGTCCTCGTCGACGACGTGCTCTTCTCCGGGCGCACCATCCGCTCCGCCCTCGACGCGCTCAACGACCTCGGCCGCCCCCGCGCGGTCCGGCTGGCCGTGCTCGTCGACCGCGGCCACCGGGACCTGCCGATCCGGGCCGACTTCGTCGGCAAGAACCTGCCGACCTCGCTCGCCGAGACCGTCGCGGTGCGGCTCTCCGAGACCGACGGCGCCGACTCGGTCACGATCGCCGGCCCGGCCGGCACCACCACCCCGGGGGAGGCCCGATGAAGCGCCACCTGCTCAGTGCCGCCGACCTGACCCGCGACGACGCCGAGCTCGTCCTGCGCACCGCCGAGGAGCTCCGCAGCCTGGCCGACCGGCCGATCAAGAAGCTGCCCGCGCTGCGCGGCCGCACCGTGGTCAACCTGTTCTTCGAGGACAGCACCCGGACCCGGATCTCGTTCGAGGCGGCCGCCAAGCGGCTCTCCGCCGACGTCATCAACTTCGCGGCCAAGGGGTCCAGCGTGTCCAAGGGCGAGAGCCTGAAGGACACCGCGCTCACCCTGGAGGCGATGGGGGCCGACGCGATCGTGGTCCGGCACGGCTCCAGCGGGGCACCCCACCGGCTCGCCACCACCGGGTGGACCCGGTCCGCGGTGGTCAACGCCGGCGACGGCACCCACGAGCACCCGACCCAGGCGCTGCTCGACGCCTTCACCCTGTGGCGGCACCTCGGCGACCTCGACGGCCGCCGGGTCGCGATCGTCGGCGACGTGCTGCACAGCCGCGTCGCCCGGTCCAACGCCATCCTGCTGCGCACCCTGGGGGCCGAGGTCACCCTGGTCGCCCCGCCCACGCTGCTGCCGGTCGGCATCGAGGGCTGGGACACCGAGATGTCCTACGACCTCGACGCGGTGCTGCCCAAGACCGACGCGGTGATGATGCTGCGGGTCCAGCGGGAGCGCATGAACGCGGCGTTCTTCCCGACCGTGCGGGAGTACTCCCGCCGCTACGGCCTGGACTCGCGCCGGATGGGCATGCTGCCGGACCACGCCCTGGTGATGCACCCCGGCCCGATGGTGCGCGGCATGGAGATCACCGCCGACGTCGCCGACTCGCCCCGCTCGGTGATCGTCGAGCAGGTCACCAACGGCGTCGCGGTCCGGATGGCCGTCCTCTACCTGCTGCTCGGCGGCTCCGAGCCGGCCCTCAGCGAGCCCGCCGCCACCACCACCGCCACCACCGCCACCACCACCACCGAAGGAGCCGGCGAGTGACCGCCTACCTGCTGACCGCCGCCCGCCCGTACGGCGGCGAGCCGACCGACGTCCTGGTGCGCGACGGGGTCGTCGCCGCGCTCGGGGACGTCCCGGCCGACGAGGCCGCGTCGGCCGAGGTGGTCGACGCGACCGCGCTGGTGCTGCTGCCGGGCCTGGTCGACCTGCACACGCACCTGCGCGAGCCCGGCCGGGAGGACGCCGAGACGGTCGAGACCGGCACCCGCGCGGCCGCCCTGGGCGGCTTCACCGCCGTGCACGCGATGGCCAACACCAACCCGGTCGCCGACACGGCCGGCGTCGTCGAGCAGGTCTGGCGGCTCGGCCGCGAGGCCGGCCACTGCGACGTCTACCCGGTCGGGGCGGTCACCGTCGGGCTGGCCGGCGAGCAGCTCGCCGAGCTCGGCGCGATGGCGGACTCCGCGGCCCGGGTGCGGGTCTTCTCCGACGACGGCAAGTGCGTCTCGGACGCGGTGCTGATGCGCCGGGCGCTGGAGTACGTCAAGGCCTTCGACGGCGTCATCGCCCAGCACGCGCAGGAGCCGCGGCTGACCGAGGACGCGCAGATGAACGAGAGCGAGCTGTCGGGCCGGCTGGGCCTGCGCGGCTGGCCGGCGGTCGCCGAGGAGGCGATCATCGCCCGCGACTGCCTGCTCGCCGCGCACGTGGACAGCCGGCTGCACGTCTGCCACGTCTCGACCGCGGGCTCGGTCGAGATCGTCCGCTGGGCCAAGAGCAAGGGGTGGAACGTGACCGCGGAGGTCACCCCGCACCACCTGCTGCTCACCGACCAGCTCGCGGCGACCTACGACCCGATCTACAAGGTGAACCCGCCGCTGCGCAGCGCCGCCGACGTCGAGGCCGTCCGGGCCGGGCTGGCCGACGGCACGATCGACATCGTCGCCACCGACCACGCGCCGCACCCGCACGAGGACAAGGACTGCGAGTGGGCCGCGGCGGCGTTCGGGATGCTCGGCCTGGAGACCGCGCTGGCCGTCGTGCAGCAGACCATGGTCGACACCGGCCTGCTCGACTGGCGCCAGGTCGCGGACCGGATGTCGGTCACCCCCGCCGAGATCGGCCGGGTCGAGGGGCACGGCCGCCCCGTCGCGGTCGGGGAGCCTGCCAACCTGGTGCTCTGGGACCCGGCGGTCACCCACGTGGTGGACGCCGGCGAGACGGCCAGCCTGTCGCGCAACAACCCCTACGCCGGCCTGGAGCTGCCCGGACGCGTGGTCGCCACGTTCCTGCGCGGCACGCCCACCGTGCTGGACGCTCGGCTCGTCGGCGGAGCGCTGGCATGAACCACCTCGAGGCGGCCGCGGTGCTGCTCGGCCTGGTCGTGGTCGCCTACCTGCTGATGTGGCGGGGCTGGCGCAAGCGGGGCCGCAAGCACGACCTGCCCCCGCTGGTGGACACCCCGAAGGTCGCCGACCTGCCCGAGCCGATCCTCGACGCCGGGGCCCGCTACTACGGCACCACGGTCGCCGGCGACTGGCTCGACCGCGTCGTCGCGCACGGCCTGGGCACCCGCAGCGGCGCCCGGATCCGGCTCTCGGCCGAAGGCCTGGACGTCGTCAAGCCGGCCGGCCGCTCGTTCCGGATCCCGGCCGCGGCCCTGCGCGGGGCCCGCCACGACCAGGGGATCGCCGGCAAGGTCGTGCCGCCGCACGGCCTGCTGGTCGTCACCTGGCAGCACGGCGACCTGGTCCTCGACAGCGGCTTCCGGCTCACCGAGGAGGCGGCCGCGAAGCCGAGTGGCCCGGGCACCACCGAGACCCACAACCTCTGGGTCCGCAAGATCAGCAAGCTCGTCAGCAAGCAGGAGGAGTCCGCGTGAGCGCCCCAACCCGACAGTCCGCCCTCCTCGTCCTGGAGGACGGTCGCGCCTTCCGCGGCGAGGCCTTCGGAGCCGAGGGGGAGACCTTCGGCGAGGCCGTCTTCTCCACCGGCATGTCCGGCTACCAGGAGACGCTGACCGACCCGTCGTACCACCGGCAGGTCGTGGTGATGACGGCACCGCACGTCGGCAACACCGGCATGAACGACGAGGACCCGGAGTCGCGCCGGATCTGGGTCGCCGGGTACGTCGTGCGGGACCCCGCCCGGGTGCCCAGCAACTGGCGCTCGGTGCGCACCCTCGACGACGAGCTGCGCGAGCAGGGCGTGGTCGGCATCAGCGGCGTCGACACCCGGGCCCTGACCCGCCACCTGCGCGAGCGCGGCGCGATGCGGGTCGGGATCTCCACCACCGAGTCCGACCCGGAGGCACTGCTCGCGCGCGTGCTCGGCTCCGCGCAGATGTCGGGCGCGAGCCTCGCCGGCGAGGTCACCACCGCATCGGCGTACGTCGTCCCCGCGGTCGGCGAGAAGCGGTTCACGGTCGCCGCCGTCGACCTCGGCATCAAGGCCAACACGCCCCGGATGATGGCCGAGCGCGGCATCGAGGTGCACGTGCTGCCGGTGACCTCCACGGCCGAGGAGATCCTCGCCGTGCAGCCCGACGGCGTCTTCTACTCCAACGGTCCCGGCGACCCGGCCACCGCCGAGCACAACGTCGCGGTGCTGCGCGAGCTGCTCGGGCGCGGGGTGCCCTACTTCGGCATCTGCTTCGGCAACCAGCTCTTCGGCCGGGCGCTCGGCTTCGGCACCTTCAAGCTCAAGTACGGCCACCGGGGCATCAACCAGCCGGTGATGGACCGCACCACCGGCAAGGTCGAGGTCACCGCGCACAACCACGGCTTCGCCGTCGACGCCCCGCGGGACGCCGCGACCTCCACGCCGTACGGCGAGGCGACGGTGAGCCACGTGTGCCTCAACGACGACGTCGTGGAGGGTCTGGAGCTCCGCGACGCGGCCGGCGCTCTGAAGGCCTTCTCGGTGCAGTACCACCCCGAGGCCGCGGCCGGTCCGCACGACGCCGCCTACCTGTTCGACCGCTTCACCGACCTGCTCGAGGCGGGTCTCGTGGCTCGCTCCGCTCGCACCTCGACCTCCGAGCCCGACGTCCCCGGAGAGGCGGGTGTCGTGGCTCGCTCCGCTCGCACCTCGACCTCCGAGCCCCACGCCCCCACCGAGGAGAACTGATGCCGAAGCGCACTGACATCGAGTCCGTCCTCGTGATCGGCTCCGGGCCGATCATCATCGGGCAGGCCTGCGAGTTCGACTACTCCGGCACCCAGGCGTGCCGGGTCCTGCGGGCCGAGGGGCTGCGGGTGATCCTGGTCAACTCCAACCCGGCCACGATCATGACCGACCCGGAGTTCGCCGACGCCACCTACGTCGAGCCGATCACCCCGGAGTTCGTCGAGAAGGTGATCGCGCTGGAGCGCCCCGACGCGCTGCTGGCCACCCTGGGCGGGCAGACCGCGCTGAACACCGCGATCGCCCTGTCGGAGCGCGGCGTGCTGGAGAAGTACGACGTCGAGCTGATCGGCGCCAGCATCGAGGCGATCCACCGCGGCGAGAACCGCGAGTCCTTCAAGCACATCGTCGAGGAGCTCGGCGGCGAGGTCGCCGCCTCGGTGATCTGCAACGCCGACGGCTGCCCCAGCGACGACGAGCGCGACAAGGTCGCCTTCGCCCTCGACAAGGCGCTGGCCGCGGTGGAGACCCTGGGCGGCTACCCGGTCGTGGTGCGCCCGAGCTTCACCATGGGCGGCACCGGGTCGGGCATCGCCTACGACGAGGCCGACCTGCGCCGCATCGCCGGCTCCGGCTTCGCCGCCAGCCCGACCACCGAGGTCCTCCTCGAGGAGTCGATCATCGGCTGGAAGGAGTACGAGCTGGAGGTGATGCGCGACAAGGCCGACAACGTCGTCATCGTCTGCTCGATCGAGAACCTCGACCCGATGGGCGTGCACACCGGAGACTCGATCACGGTGGCCCCCGCGATGACGCTGACCGACCGCGAGTACCAGCACCTGCGCGACCTGGCGATCGGCATCATCCGCTCGGTCGGCGTGGACACCGGCGGCTGCAACATCCAGTACGCCGTGAACCCCGCCGACGGCCGGGTCGTGGTGATCGAGATGAACCCGCGGGTCTCCCGCTCCAGCGCCCTGGCCTCGAAGGCGACCGGCTTCCCGATCGCCAAGATCGCCGCCAAGGTCGCGATCGGCTACACCCTCGACGAGATCCCCAACGACATCACCGCGGAGACGCCGGCCAGCTTCGAGCCGACCCTGGACTACGTCGTGGTCAAGGTGCCGCGGTTCGCGTTCGAGAAGTTCCCCGGCGCCGACCCGACCCTGACCACGCACATGAAGTCGGTGGGCGAGGCGATGGCGATCGGCCGCAACTTCACCGAGGCGCTGCAGAAGGCGCTGCGCAGCCTGGAGGACAGGAAGGCCCCCTTCGACTTCGCCAAGCCGGTCGGCGACCTCGACGCGCTGCTGGAGGGCGTGAAGGTGCCGCACGACGGCCGGCTCGAGGAGGTCATGCAGGCGATCCGGGCCGGGGCCACCCCCGAGCAGGTCTTCGACGCCACCAAGATCGACCCCTGGTTCGTCGACCAGCTCTTCCTCATCCACGAGGTCGCCCTCGAGGTCGCCGGGGCCCCGCAGCTCACCCCCGACGTGCTGCGGCTCGCCAAGCGGCACGGGTTCTCCGACGCCCAGGTCGCCGGCATGCGCGGCCTGCACGAGGACGTCGTGCGGGGGGTGCGCTGGGCGCTGGGGATCCGGCCGGTCTTCAAGACGGTGGACACCTGCGCCGCCGAGTTCGCCGCCCTGACGCCGTACCACTACTCGTCGTACGACGAGGAGACCGAGGTCCGGCCCCGGACCAAGCCCGCGGTGATCATCCTCGGCAGCGGGCCGAACCGGATCGGCCAGGGCATCGAGTTCGACTACTCGTGCGTGCACGCCAGCCTGGCGCTGTCGGCGGCCGGCTACGAGACGATCATGGTCAACTGCAACCCCGAGACCGTCTCGACCGACTACGACACCAGCGACCGGCTCTACTTCGAGCCGCTGACCCTGGAGGACGTGCTCGAGGTCTACCACGCCGAGGCCGCGGCCGGTCCGATCGCCGGCGTGATCTGCCAGCTCGGCGGGCAGACCCCGCTCGGGCTGGCGCAGGGGCTGGAGGACGCCGGCGTGCCGATCGTCGGGACCACCCCGGAGGCGATCCACCTCGCCGAGGAGCGTGGCGCCTTCGGCCGCGTGCTCGCCGAGGCCGGCCTGACCGCCCCCAAGCACGGGATGGCCTCCTCCTTCCCGCAGGCCCGTGCGATCGCGGCCGAGATCGGCTACCCGGTGCTCGTCCGCCCCTCCTACGTGCTGGGCGGGCGCGGCATGCAGATCGTGTACGGCGACGACGCGCTCGCCGCCTACATCGCGGCCGCCACCGAGATCAGCCCGGACCGCCCGGTGCTGGTCGACCGGTTCATCGACGACGCGGTCGAGATCGACGTGGACGCGCTCTTCGACGGCACCGACCTCTTCCTGGGCGGCGTGATGGAGCACATCGAGGAGGCCGGCATCCACTCCGGCGACTCCTCGTGCGCGCTGCCGCCGATCACCCTCGGGGCCGCCGAGATCAACCGGATCCGCGAGGCCACCGAGGCGATCGCCCGCGGCATCGGGGTGGTCGGGCTGCTCAACATCCAGTTCGCGCTGGGCTCCGACGTGCTCTACGTGCTCGAGGCCAACCCCCGGGCCAGCCGGACGGTGCCGTTCGTCTCCAAGGCGACCGCGACCCCGCTGGCCAAGGCCGCCGCCCGGGTGATGCTCGGCGAGACCATCGCCGACCTGCGCGCCGAGGGGCTGCTGCCCGAGCGCGACGGCGGCGACCTGCCCGGGGACGCCCCGATCGCGGTCAAGGAGGCGGTGATGCCGTTCAACCGGTTCCGCACCCCCGACGGCCGCAACGTCGACACCGTGCTCGGCCCGGAGATGAAGTCGACCGGCGAGGTGATGGGCTTCGACGCCGACTTCGGCACCGCGTTCGCGAAGTCCCAGGCCGCGGCGTACGGCTCGCTGCCGACCTCGGGCAAGGTGTTCGTCAGCATGGCCAACCGGGACAAGCGGATGATGATCTTCCCGATCAAGGTGCTGGCCGACCACGGCTTCGAGATCCTCGCCACCCAGGGCACCGCGGAGGTGCTGCGGCGCAACGGGATCAAGGCGACCGTGGTCCGCAAGCACTTCGAGGGCACCGGCCCGAACGGCGAGCCCACCACGGTCCAGCTCATCCACGACGGCGAGATCGACCTGATCGTCAACACCCCGCACGGCTCCGGGGGCGGCTCGGCCCGGATCGACGGCTACGAGATCCGCACCGCCGCGGTGCTGGCCGGGGTGCCGTGCATCACCACGGTGCAGGGGCTGGCCGCAGCGGTCCAGGGCATCGAGGCGCTGCAGAGCGGCGACATCGGGGTCCGCTCGCTGCAGTCGTGGGCGGCCGCGCCGCACGAGGCGTGAGGCCCGGGTGACCCTCTACGACCGGCTGTTCGCGACGGTCCTGACCCGCACCGACGCGGAGCAGGCCCACCACGCCGCGTTCCGGGCGATCCGCGGGGCCCGGGTGGCGCTCGCGCCGTACGGGCGACGGGTCCGGCACCGGGCGACCCCGGTGCACGCCCTCGGGCTGACCTTCCCCGGGGTGCTGGGGCTCGCGGCCGGCTTCGACAAGAACGCCGTCGGGATCGACGCGCTGGCCGCGCTCGGCTTCGCGGCCGTCGAGATCGGCACCGTCACCGGCGAGCCCCAGCCCGGCAACGACCGGCCGCGGCTGTTCCGGCTGCCGGCCGACCGGGCCATCGTGAACCGGATGGGCTTCAACAACGACGGCGCCGAGGTCGTGGCGCGGCGGCTGGCCGCGCGGGCGGCGGGGCCGCACGAGACCGACGTCGTCCTCGGCGTCAACATCGGGAAGACCAAGCTGGTCGCCGAGGAGGACGCGGTCGCCGACTACGAGAAGAGCACCCGGCTGCTCGCGCCGTACGCCGACTACCTGGTGGTCAATGTCTCCTCGCCCAACACCCCGGGGCTGCGCGACCTGCAGGCCGTCGAGAAGCTCGGCCCGCTGCTGCGTGCGGTCCGCGCCGAGACCGACCGGGTGGTGCCGGAGCGCCGGGTGCCGCTGCTGGTCAAGATCGCCCCGGACCTCTCCGACGAGGACGTCCTCGCCGTGGCCGACCTGGCCCTCGACCTCGGCCTCGACGGCATCGTCGCCACCAACACCACCATCCGCCGCGACGGGCTCGGCACCCCCGCCGCCCAGGTCGAGGCGCTCGGTGCGGGCGGGGTGAGCGGCCTCCCGGTGCGCGAGCGCGCCGACGCCGTGATGCGGCTGCTGCGCGAGCGGGTCGGTCCCGACCTCACCCTGGTCGGCGTCGGCGGCCTGGACTCCGTGGAGGACGCCCGGGCCCGGCTGGAGGCCGGGGCGACCCTGCTGCAGGCCTACACCGGCTTCGTCTACGGGGGGCCGTGGTGGCCCGCGCGGCTCCAGCGGTCCCTGAGCCCCGTCCCCGCCGTCACTCCTGGAGGCCCCCGATGACGACCCTTCCCTTCGGTGCCCGGCTCCGGGCCGCGATGGACGCCCGCGGCCCGCTCTGCGCCGGCATCGACCCGCACGCCGGCCTGCTCGCCCAGTGGGGGCTCGACGACAGCGTGGCCGGGCTGGAGCGGTTCACCATGACCGCCGTCGAGGCGCTCGCGGGTACCGTCGCCGCGGTCAAGCCGCAGTCGGCCTTCTTCGAGCGGCACGGCTCGGCCGGCATCGCCGTCCTCGAGCGCGCCGTCGTGGCCTGCCGCGAGCTCGGCGCGCAGGTGGTCCTGGACGTCAAGCGGGGCGACATCGGGTCCACCGCGCAGGCGTACGCCGATGCCTACCTCGACCAGGGCGCCCCGATGGCCGTCGACGCGATCACCGCGAGCCCCTACCTCGGCTTCGGGTCGCTGGAGCCGATGCTGGCCACCGCCGAGGCCCACGGCGCGGGCGTGTTCGTGCTGGCGCTGACCTCGAACCCGGAGGGGCCGCAGTTCCAGCACGCCCGGACCGCCGACGGCAGCACGGTGGCCGGCACCGTGCTGGCCTCGCTGGCCGCCCGCAACGCCGGCGTCGCCCCGCTCGGCTCGTTCGGCGCCGTGGTCGGGGCGACGATCGGGGGCACCGAGGAGTCCCTGGACGTCAACGGCCCGCTGCTGGTCCCCGGCATCGGCGCCCAGGGCGGCACGGTGGAGTCGGTCCGGCGCATCTTCGGCGACGCCGTCGGCCGGGTGCTGCCGGCCAGCAGCCGGGAGATCCTCGGCGCCGGGCCCGATGTGGGTGCGCTGCGCGACGCCGCCCGGCGCGCCGCGGACGACTTCGCCGCCCTGGTGGCCGGGTGAGACGGGTCCTGGGGTCGCTCACGGCGGCCGCCACGGCCGCCGTCGTCCTCGCCGGCTGCGGCGGCAGCCCGCAGAGCGAGTACTGCGCCACCGTGGACGCCGAGACGGCGCTGCTGACCGGCCCCGGCGGCGGCGACGTGCCCTCGACGCTGGCCTCGGCCGAGCGGCTGCAGGCAGCCGCCCCGGCGGAGCTCAAGGACGAGTGGAGCACCCTGGTCCTCGCGCTGCGCGAGCTGGTCCGGGTGCTCGACGAGGTCGGGGTGGACCCCGCCGACTACGCACCCGGCACCCGGCCCGACGGGGTCACCGAGGAGCAGTACAAGGCCGTCTCGGGCGCCGCCTCGCAGCTGACGTCCCCGCGCGTGCTGGACGCCTCCCGGGGGCTCGAGGCCTACGCCCGCGACGTCTGCGGCGTGAAGTAGCACGCCTCCCGCGCCGGCCGGACACGGGGTGACCCGCGTTGCGACCGGCCGGTCGCGCTGACTAGATTCTCCCCATCCCTTCCCCCGATCCCATCTGACGAGGTCTGCACCGTGGCCCTGCCGCCCCTCACGCCTGAACAGCGACAGGCCAACCTGGACAAGGCGGCGGCGTCGCGCCGGGAGCGCGCGGAGGTCAAGAACCGCCTCAAGCACTCGGGGGCCTCGATCATCGACGTGCTGGCGCAGGGCCAGCAGAACGACGTGATCGGCAAGATGCGGGTGGTCGACCTGCTGCAGTCGATGCCGGGGCTGGGCAAGGTCCGCGCCCGCCACCTGATGGAGCGGCTCGGGATCTCCGAGAGCCGTCGGGTGCGGGGGCTGGGGACCAACCAGATCGCCGCGCTGGAGCGGGAGTTCGCACGCCCTGACGACGCGACCCCCGGCGCGTGAGCGGCACCACCCGGGGGCGTGAGCAGGGACGGGCGCGGCTGACGGTGCTGGCGGGTCCGACCGCGGTCGGCAAGGGCACCGTCGCGGCCTACGTGCGCGAGCACCACCCCGAGGTCTGGATGTCGGTCTCGGCCACCACCCGGGCCCCGCGTCCCGGCGAGGTGGACGGCCAGCACTACTGGTTCGTCTCCGAGCAGGAGTTCGACCGGATGGTCGCCGACGGCGAGCTGCTCGAGTGGGCGGTGGTGCACGGCCGGAACAAGTACGGCACTCCGCGCCGGCCCGTCGAGGAGGCGCTGGCCGCCGGCCGGATGGCGCTGCTGGAGATCGACCTGCAGGGCGCCCGCCAGGTCCGCGAGACGATGCCCGAGGCGCTCTTCGTCTTCCTCAAGCCGCCGTCCTGGGAGGAGCTGGTCAGCCGGCTCGTCGGGCGGGGGACCGAGACCGAGGAGGAGCGGGCCCGCCGGCTGGAGACCGCCAAGGTCGAGCTGGCCGCCGAGAGGGAGTTCGACGTCACCGTGGTGAACACCGAAGTTCACCGGGCTGGCGAGGAGTTGGTAACCTTGATGTTGGAGCCCTCCGCCTGAGCGGCTCCGTCATCTCCCCGGCCCCGTCAGGGCCGGACCTCCGACCGAAGCTGTGAGGCTCAACCACGTGTCTGGCACCCCTGTCGCCGAGGGCATCACGAACCCGCCCATCGACGAGCTCCTGACCAAGACCGACTCCAAGTACCGCCTGGTCCTCTACGGGGCCAAGCGCGCCCGTCAGATCAACGCCTACTACTCCCAGCTCGGCGAGGGCCTGCTGGAGTACGTCGGCCCGCTGGTCGACACCCACGTGCAGGAGAAGCCGCTGTCGATCGCGCTGCGCGAGATCAACGCCGACCTGCTCACCTGCGAGGAGTTCGACCCGGAGGCGGAGGCCGAGGCGGCCGCCGCCCTGCCGCCGACGGACACCCTCTCCTCCGGCGACCTCGAGCTCTGACGAGTCACGGCGAGGGTCCGTTGACCGGCAACGAGCCGACCCGGGAGACCGGGGACCGCAGCACGCGTGCCACCGCCCCCCGGGTCGTCCTCGGGGTCAGCGGTGGCATCGCTGCGTACAAGGCGTGCGAGCTGCTGCGCCGGCTCACCGAGTCCGGGCACGACGTCACCGTCGTACCGACCGCCGCGGCGCTGCACTTCGTGGGCGCGCCGACCTGGTCGGCGCTGTCCGGCAAGCCCGTCTCCGACCAGGTCTGGGACGCGGTGCACGAGGTGCCGCACGTGCGGATCGGCCAGCAGGCCGACCTCGTCGTAGTCGCCCCCGCGACCGCCGACCTGCTCGCCAAGGCCGCGCACGGGATCGCCGACGACCTGCTCACCAACACCCTGCTGACCGCCCGCTGCCCGGTGCTGTTCGCTCCCGCGATGCACACCGAGATGTGGGAGAACCCGGCCACCCAGGAGAACGTCGCCACCCTGCGCCGCCGGGGGCTGCTGGTCCTCGAGCCGGCGGAGGGACGGCTGACCGGTGCCGACACCGGCAAGGGCCGGCTGCCCGAGCCCGTCGAGATCTTCGAGGCCGCCCGCGACGTGCTCGCCCGCGGCGCCGGTGCCGGGGTCCAGGACCTGGCCGGCCGCCGCGTGGTGGTCTCCGCCGGCGGCACCCGGGAGTACCTCGACCCGGTGCGCTTCCTGGGCAACCGGTCCTCCGGCCTGCAGGGCGTCGCGCTGGCGCGGGCCGCGGTCGCCCGCGGCGCGGAGGTCACCCTGGTGGCCGCGAACGTGACCCTGCCGGACCCGGCCGGGGTGAAGGTCGTCCGCGTCGAGACCACCGCCCAGCTGCGCGAGGCCGTGCTCGCCGAGGCCGCCTCGGCCGACGCGGTGGTGATGGCCGCCGCTCCCGCGGACTTCCGGCCCGCCGAGGTCAGCGACGCGAAGATCAAGAAGGACGAGACCGGTGGGGCCCCCGACCTGCACCTGGTCCAGAACCCCGACATCCTCGCCGAGCTCTCCCGCGACCGGCTGCGCGAGGGCCAGGTCGTGGTCGGCTTCGCCGCCGAGACCGGCGACGCGCACGGGTCCGTGCTGGAGCACGCGACCGCCAAGCTCGCCCGCAAGGGCTGCGACCTGCTGGTGGTCAACGACGTCAGCGGCGGCAAGGTGTTCGGCTCGCCGGACAACGAGGCCGTCGTGCTGGGGGCCTCGGGGGAGACCACCGGGGTGCCCCACGGGTCCAAGGCGGCCCTGGCCCACGTGATCTGGGACCGTGTCGTGTCCATCTGGCAGACCGCGTGATCACAATTCGGACAGCCGGGTATCGTGACCTGGATCCACCGACCACGGACGCGCCGACCGGCGTGGTCCCGAAGCGCCGCGAGCGCAGGCAGGGGTAGCACACAGTGACCGGACGTCTTTTCACCTCGGAGTCCGTGACCGAGGGACACCCGGACAAGATCGCCGACCAGATCAGCGACACCATCCTGGACGCACTGCTGAAGGACGACCCGACCAGCCGGGTGGCCGTCGAGACCCTGGTCACCACCGGGCTCGTCGTCGTCGCCGGCGAGGTCACCACGAAGACCTACGCCCCGATCGCGAAGCTCGCCCGCGAGCGCATCCTCGCGATCGGCTACGACTCCAGCGACAAGGGCTTCGACGGCGAGTCGTGCGGCGTCCAGATCGCCATCGGCGCCCAGTCGCCCGACATCGCCCAGGGTGTCGACGACGCCTACGAGGAGCGCCACGACCACTCGGTCGACCCGCTCGACAAGCAGGGCGCCGGCGACCAGGGCCTGATGTTCGGCTACGCCTGCGACGACACCCCCGAGCTGATGCCGCTGCCGATCACGATCGCCCAGCGCCTCGCCGAGCGTCTCTCCGCGGTGCGCAAGGACGGGACGCTGCCCTACCTGCGTCCCGACGGCAAGACCCAGGTCACCATCGAGTACGACGACGACAACCGCCCGGTGCGCATCGACACGATCGTGGTCTCCACCCAGCACGCCGACGGCATCGACCTGGACAACATGCTCGCCCCCGACATCAAGCGGCACGTGGTCGAGCCGGTGCTGGCCGCGTTCACGCTGCCCTCGGAGGACTACCGCCTGCTGGTCAACCCGACCGGCAAGTTCGTGGTCGGCGGCCCGATGGGCGACGCCGGACTGACCGGTCGCAAGATCATCGTCGACACCTACGGCGGCATGGCCCGCCACGGCGGCGGCGCCTTCTCGGGCAAGGACCCGTCGAAGGTGGACCGCTCCGCGGCGTACGCTATGCGCTGGGTCGCCAAGAACGTCGTCGCGGCGGGCCTGGCCCGGCGCTGCGAGGCCCAGGTCGCCTACGCGATCGGCAAGGCACACCCGGTCGGCCTCTTCATCGACGCCTTCGGCACCGAGGTCGTCCCCGTCGAGACGATCCAGAAGGCGGTCCTCGAGGTCTTCGACCCCCCGCGGCGATCCCCCCCGCCGCCGCCCCCGCCGCGCGGCCCGGCCGGGGCGGCCGTGGCCAGCCCGGGCCCCCACGGGGGGGGGCCCCCCGGCCGCCCACCCCGGCGGGTGCGGGGGAGGCCGTCCGTCGTCCCCAACCCGGTGCGGCCCTGTGCTGTCCACGGCCGCGCGGCCCGGGCCGAGCGCTGTCGGCGACGGCTGGTTGAATCGCCGCGTGGTCGAGGCAGCGCAGGACGAGCAGTTCGAGCTGCTCCCTGCGCTGGCCCAGGCCCGCGCCGAGGCGTCCGCGGCCTCGGCGCGCACCGCCGCGAAGGACCGCACCCCGCCCGAGGTGGCCGCCGAGCAGCCGGTGGCGCGGGTGCTGGTCGACGTGCCGCTGACCCACCTCGACCGGCCTTTCGACTACCTGGTGCCGGCCAAGCTGGCCGCCACCGCGGTCCCGGGCGCCCGGGTCAAGGTGCGCTTCGCCGGCACCGACGTCGACGGGTTCGTCCTCGAGCGGCGCGACACCAGCGACCACGAGGGACGTCTCGCACCGTTGCGTCGCGTCGTCAGCGCCGAGCCGGTGCTGTCGCCGGAGGTCGCCGCGCTGTCCGGCCTGGTCGCCGCCCGGTACGCCGGCACCCGCTCCGACGTGCTCCGGCTCGCGGTCCCGCCCCGGCACGCCGCCACCGAGAAGGCGCCCCCCGCCCCGACCGCCGCGGCTCCGGACCCCGCCGTCGTGGCGGCTGCCCGGGCCTGGTGGCAGCGCTACCCCTCCGGCGGCAGCACCGTCGACGCCCTCGCCGGCGGGGCCAGCCCGCGCGCGGTGTGGACCGCCCTGCCCGGGGAGGACTGGGCGGCCGGGCTGGCGCACGCGGCCGCCGCCGCGCTGGTCGCCGGGCGGGGATCCGTGCTGTGCGTGCCCGACGCCCGCGACCTGGACCGGCTCGACGCGGCGCTGACCGAGGTGCTCGGTGCGGGGCGCCACGCGGTGCTCGCCGCCGACCTCGGGCCGGCCGCTCGCTACCGCGCCTTCCTGGCGGTCTCCCGCGGGGCCGTGCGGGTCGTGGCCGGCACCCGGGCCGCGGCGTTCGCGCCGGTCCACGACCTGGGTCTGGTCGCGTTGTGGGACGACGGCGACGACCTCTACGCCGAGCCCCGCGCGCCGTACCCGCACACCCGCGAGGTGCTCCTGCTGCGAGCCCACCAGTCCGGCGCGGCGGCACTGGTCGCCGGCACCGCCCGCAGCGTGGAGGCCGCCGCGCTGGTCGCCTCCGGCTGGGCCACCGAGCTGGTCGCGCCGCGCGAGGAGGTCCGCCGCCGCGCCCCCCAGGTCTCCATCACCGGAGCGACCGACACCGAGCTGGAGCGGGACCCGTTCGCGCGCGGCAGCCGGCTGCCGAGCAGCGCCCACGTCGCGATCCGGCACGCCCTCGAGCACGGCCCCGTGCTGGTGCAGACCCCGCGCGGCGGGTACGCCGAGTCGCTGGTCTGCGACACCTGCCGCACCCCCGCCCGGTGCGCGGTGTGCACCGGACCCCTGCGGCTGCCGCGGCCGCACCTGCCGCCCACCTGCCGCTGGTGCGGGACCGAGGAGCCGGCCCGGGCCTGCCCGACCTGCGGCAACCGCGGCCTGCGCGCGCCGGTGCTGGGGGAGCGGCGTACCGCCGAGGAGCTCGGCCGGGCGTTCCCGCAGGTGCCCGTGCGCAGGTCGTCGGGGGACCGGGTCCTCGACCGGGTCGACGCCACCCACGCGATCGTGGTGGCCACCCCGGGCGCCGAGCCCCGGGCCGACGGCGGGTACGCCGCCGTCGTCCTCCTCGACACCTGGCTCATGCTCGCCCGACCCGACCTGCGCACCGAGGAGGAGTGCGGGCGGCGGTGGTTCAACGCCGCCGCCCTGGCCCGCCCGGCCGGCGACGGGGGCCGGGTGGTGGCGGTCGGCGACCCGGCCCAGCACGTGCTGCAGGCGCTGGTCCGCTGGGACCCCGTCGGCCTCGCCGCGCGGGAGGCCGAGCAGCGCCGCGCCACCCACCTGCCGCCCGCGTCCCGGGTGGCGGTCCTGACCGGGCCGCCGGAGGCCGTCGAGGAGCTGGTCGCGGCCCTGGTCCTGCCGGCGGGGGCCGAGGTGCTGGGTCCCGTCGTCCAGGCGGGGCAGGAGCCCACCGGCGCCGAGGACCCGCAGGCCCGGGTGGTCGTCCGGGTGCCCCGCCGCTCGGGGGCGCGGCTGTCCCGGGCGCTCCTCGACGCCCAGGGCGTGCGGTCGGCGCGCAAGCTGCCGAACGTCCGGGTGCAGGTCGACCCCTACGCCCTCGGCTGAGCGACGTGGCGCGTCCGTAGACTGGTCGGCCGAGCCCGACCTGCCCCTGGAGGAACCCCGACGTGAGCATCCAGTCGATCCGCCTGTTCGGCGACCCGGTGCTGCGGACCCCCGCCGCCCCGGTCGTCGACTTCGACGCCGAGCTGCGGCGGCTGGTGCAGGACCTGACCGACACCATGCTCGACGCCCCCGGGGCCGGCCTGGCCGCGCCGCAGATCGGGGTCGGCCTGCGGGTGTTCACCTGGTACGTCGACGGCGAGGTCGGCCACCTGGTCAACCCCGACCTCACCCTGTCGGCGGAGACCCAGGACGGCGACGAGGGCTGTCTGTCGATCCCGGGGGTCGTCCTCGACTGCACCCGGGCGCTGAGCGTGGTCGCCCGCGGCTTCAACATGTACGGCGAGCCGGTGCTCGTCGAGGGCTCGCACCTGCTCGCCCGGGCGATCCAGCACGAGACGGACCACCTCGACGGGATCCTCTTCGTCGAGCGCCTGGACGCCGAGACCCGCAAGCAGGCGATGAAGGCCATCCGCGAGTCCGACTGGTTCGGCGCCCCCGGCACGCCGCCCCCCACCCTGCGGGTGAGCCCGCACCCGACCCGCGGCCTGGGCCTCTGATGCGGGTCGCCTTCGCCGGCACCCCCGAGGTGGCCGTGCCCTCGCTGCGTGCGATCGCCGCCAGCCACCACGAGCTCGTCGCGGTGGTGACCCGCCCGGACGCGCCCGCGGGCCGCGGACGGCGGCTGGTCGCCTCGCCGGTGGCCCAGGTCGCCGAGGAGCTCGGCGTCCCGGTGCTCAAGCCGACCCACCCGCGCGACCCCGACTTCCAGGCCGCCCTGACGGCCCTGCAGGTGGACTGCTGCCCGGTGGTCGCCTACGGCGCGCTGCTGCCCCAGTCGGCCCTCGACATCCCGACGCACGGCTGGGTCAACCTGCACTTCTCGCTGCTGCCGCAGTGGCGCGGCGCCGCCCCGGTCCAGCACGCGATCTGGTCAGGGGACGAGTTCTCCGGGGCCACCACCTTCCGGATCGTCCGCGAGCTCGACGCCGGCCCGACGTACGGCGTGGTCACCGAGCGGGTCCGGGACACCGACACCTCCGGCGACCTGCTCGGGCGGCTCGCCGAGGCCGGCGCGCCGCTGCTGGTGGCCACCCTGGACGGCATCGAGGACGGCACCCTGGTGGCCCGGCCGCAGCCCGAGGACGGCGTCACCGTCGCCCCCAAGATCCTCACCGAGGACGGCGAGATCCCCTGGACCGACCCCGCCCAGGCCATCGACCGGCGGGTCCGCGCCTGCACCCCGGCGCCCGGCGCCTGGACGACGTACGGCGGCGAGCGGGTGAAGATCGGCCCGGTCCGCCCCGACCCCGACCTCGCTCCCGTCGAGCCCGGGCTGCTCGTCGTCGGCCGGTCCAGCGTCCACGTCGGCACCGCCACCGTCCCGGTGCGGCTCGGCGAGGTCAAGGCCTTCGGCAAGAGGCAGATGCCCGCGGCCGACTGGGCGCGCGGGCTGCGCCTGGAGCCGGGCGCGCGGTTCGGCGGCTGAGGTGCCCGACCAGAAGCCCCGGCGTCCCGGCCCCCGCAGCGGGGGCCGACCGCCGCGTCCCGCCCGGCGGGCCGACCCGCCCCGCGTCGCGGCGTACGAGGTGCTGCGCGCGGTGAGCGACGAGGACGCCTACGCCAACCTCCGGCTGCCCGCCGCGCTGGCCGCGCACGGGCTGAGCGGCCGCGACGCCGCGTTCGCCACCGAGCTGGTCTCGGGCACCCTGCGCCGCCGGGGCACCTACGACCGCGTGGTCGCCCTGTGCGCCGGCCGCCCGCTGTCCAAGGTGGACCCGGCGGTCCTCGACGTGCTCCGCCTCGGCCTGCACCAGCTGCTGTCCATGCGGGTGCCGAGCCACGCCGCGGTCGACTCCTCGGTCGACCTCGTCCGCGCCCAGGTGGGCCATGGGCCGGCCGGCTTCGTCAACGCGGTGCTGCGGCGCGCCTCGCAGGACACCCTGGACGGCTGGGTCCGCCGCCTCGCGCCGGACCCGGCGACCGACCCGCGCGGGTTCGCCGAGGTCGCGCACGCGCATCCCCGGTGGGTCGTGGACCGGCTCGCCGACGCCCTCGGCTCCCGCGGCGACGAGCTCGACGCCCTGCTGGCCGCGGACAACGTGCCGCCGCGGGTCACCCTGGTGGCCCGGCCGGGGCTGTGCGAGGTCGAGGAGCTGCTGGGCGCCGAGGACGCCGCCGCGGGTCGCTGGTCGCCGTACGCCGTGGTGCTGGGCGGGGGAGACCCCGCGGCGCTGCCGGCCGTGGCAGAGGGGCGCGCCGCCGTGCAGGACGAAGGGTCCCAGCTGGTCGCGCTCGCCCTGGCCGTCGCCCCGCTGGAGGGTCCGGACGGCCGCTGGCTCGACCTGTGCGCCGGTCCCGGCGGCAAGGCCGCCCTGCTCGGCGCCCTGGCCGCGCAGCGCGGAGCGACCGTGGTGGCCAACGAGCGCGCCCCGCACCGGGCCGGGCTGGTCTCCCGCGCGGTGGCCGCGCTGCCGGCCGGCACCGTCGAGGTGGTCGTGGGCGACGGCACGGAGCCGGTCGGGGAGCCGGGGAGCTTCGACCGGGTGCTGGTCGACGCCCCGTGCAGCGGGCTGGGCGCACTGCGCCGGCGCCCGGAGTCGCGGTGGCGTCGTACGCCGGGCGACGTCGCCGACCTGGTGCCGCTGCAGGTGGCCCTGCTGCGGGCGGCGCTGGACGCGGCCCGCCCGGGCGGGGTGGTGGCCTACGTGACCTGCTCGCCGGTGCTCGCGGAGACCGCCGGCGTCATCGAGACGGTGCTGGCCGATCGCCCCGACGTGCGCCTGGAGGACCCGGCCGGCCCTGGCTCCGTGCTCGGCCGCGTCCCCGACGCCGCCGGCCCGCTGCCCGGCACCGTCCAGCTCTGGCCCCACCGCCACGGCACCGACGCGATGTTCCTCGCCCTCCTCCGCCGCCTCTGACCCGACCCCTCCTCCACGTTGAGTGGGCGCGCATTCCACGTTGAGTGGGCGCTGCTTTTGTGTTGAGTGGGCGCTGCTTTCGTGTTGAGTGGGCGCGCGTTCCGTGGACGCGAAACCGGCGCCCACTCAACCTGGAACGAGCGCCCACTCAACGTGGAAACGGGGGGTCAGGGGAGGAGGGGGGTGTCGGCGTGCAGGCGGGCGGCGTGGCGTCGGGCGTGGGCGATCGCGTCGGGGGTGTGCGCGAAGAGGTGGTGGGCCGTCTCCAGGTGCTGCAGGATCCCGCTGACTGCGAGGACGCCGTGGAAGCGCGGTGCGAGCCCGGAGAGCAGCACGGTGACCCCCCGTGCCTCGAGGGTCCGGATCGTCTCGGCCAGCACCGCCGCTCCGGTGGTGTCCAGGGTGCTCACCGACGACATCCGCAGGATCACCACCCGCAGGTCGCTGACCTCGGTGAGCTCGACGAGGGCCTGGTGGGCGCCGCCGAAGAAGAGCGGTCCCTCCAGCCGGAAGGCCACGATCCGGTCGTCGAGCAGCGCCCGCTCCTCGGCCAGGTGCTCCTCGGCGGGGACCGGGTCGAGGCCGGCCAGCGGTGTCTCGTGCAGGGTCGCGCTGCGGGCCATCTGCCGCAGGGCCAGCGCCCCGGCGGCGACGATGCCGAGGATGACGGCCGTGGCCAGGTCGAGCACGACGGTGGCCAGGAACGTGATCACCAGCACCGCGGCGTCGCTGCGGGTGGAGCGCAGCAGGGCGCGCAGGTTGGAGACCTCGACCATCCGGACCGCGGTCGCGATGAGGACGCCCGCCAGGGCTGCGAGCGGGATCTGCGCGACGACCGGGGTCAGGGTGAGGACGACGAGCAGCAGGACCGCGGCATGGGTCAGCGCGGCCAGCCGCGAGTGGGCGCCGGTGCGGACGTTGACCGCGGTCCGGGCGATGGCCGCCGTCGCCGGGATGCCGCCGAAGAGCGGGCTGGCGAGGTTGGCCAGCCCCTGGCCGAGCAGCTCGCGGTCCGGGTCGTGGCGCTCCGCGACGCTCATCGCGTCCGCCACCGTGGCCGACAGCAGGCTCTCCAGGGCGGCCAGCGCCGCGACGGCGACGGCGGGCGCGGCCAGCACGCGCAGGTCGCCGAGGGAGACGCCTGGCCACGAGGGGGAGGGCAGGCGGTGCGGCAGCGCCCCGATGGTGGCGGTGTCCAGGTGCAGGAGGTACGACGCCGCGGTCGCGACCACCACGGCGACCAGGGCGCCGGGGACGACCGGACGGACCCGGGCCACGCCCAGGACCACGCCGACTACGCCGAGCGCCAGCAGCGGTCCGGTCCACTGCGGGTCGCTCACCCAGCCGGCCAGGGAACGGGCGGCCACCACGACGACCTGCTGGCCGTGACCGGTCACGCCGAGGGCGGAGGGCACCTGCTGCAGGCCGATGATCACCGCGAGCCCGAGCGTGAAGCCCTCCACCACCGGGAGCGGGATGAAGCGCACGTAGCGGCCCAGGCCGGCGTACGCCATCACGACGAGCAGGACGCCGGCCATCAGCCCGACCAGCGCGACGCCGTGGGCGCCGTACGACGCGACGATGGGCACCAGGACGACGGTCATCGCCCCGGTCGGCCCGGAGACCTGCACGTTGCTGCCCCCGAAGACCGCGGCGACCGTGCCCGCGACGATGGCGGTGACCAGACCCGCGGTCGCTCCCAGCCCGCTGGTGATGCCGAACGCGAGGGCCAGCGGCAGGGCGACGACGCCGACGGTGAGCCCGGCGACCAGGTCGCGACGGGGCGAGCGCCGCATTGCGGTGAGGTCGGCGCGGCGGGGCGCCAGCGCGCGGGTGCGCGCACCCAGCCAGGGCAGCACGTCGGCCGGGCGCGCCGGGGGAGCCGGGGGAGCCGCGTCGAGGGTCACGGCGCGCTGGTCCGGGACAGCTCGTCGACGAGCCCGCCCTGGTCGGAGGTCTTCGCCCGCAGGATCTCGCGGGCCGCGGCCAGCAGGTCCCGGACCTCAGGCAGGGCGAGGGAGTAGATCACCTCGCCGTTCTCGCGGCTCTGCTGCACGATCCCGGTCCGCCGGAGCACGGCGAGCTGCTGGGACAGGTTGGAGGCCTCGATCTCGATGCCGGCGCGCAGCCCGTGCACCGGGGTCGGCCCGTCGGCGAGGAGCTCCAGGATGCGGATCCGGGCCGGGTGACCGAGGGTGCGGAAGAACTCGGCCTTGGCCTGGTAGAGCGGGACCACCATGAGGGCTCCTGATGTGAACACTTGAAGAAGTGTTCACATCGTACGGCACGCCGAACCGGGTTCGTCGGTGGTCGCCGACCTCAGCGCCGGTCGGCGCCCCGCACCGGCTCCTCGCTGCTGGCGGCCTGGCCCGGCACCTCGGGACCCGTCCGCGGCATCTCCGGGCGGTAGCCGTCGTCGCGGTGGTCGACGTCGGGGTCGACCCGGTCGGCCTCCCGCACCCGGTCCTCCACCCGCGCCTGCTCCACCAGGTGCTCCTGCCGTACGGCGTCCGCCTCCGCCTGGGCGCGCTCGGCCTCCAGCCGCGCCCGCTCGGCCCGGGCCTCCGCCTCGGCAGCGGCCACCCTGCTCTCGCGGGCCTCGTCGAGGTGCGTGGTCGCCTCCGCCCGCAGCTCCTGGGCACGCTCGCGGTGGCGGCCCTGGTCTCGGCGCCTTCCGGCGACCACGACCAGCGCAGCGAGGACGGCGACGACGACGAGGACCCCGACGATCCAGAGCACGGTGGACGAGTCCATGGGTGTTCTCCCTCCCTGGGAAACAGACGCTGTTCCCCGAGTCGTACCCCGCCACCGGTCCCTCACGCGGGCCGGTCCAGATCCCCCCGCGCCGCCCACTACGCTTGCTGCCTGCCATGGGAATCCAGATCACACCGAGCATCCTCAACGCCGACTTCGCCCGCCTCGCCGACGAGGTCGGCCGGATCTCCAACGCCGACTGGGTCCACGTCGACGTGATGGACAACCACTTCGTCCCCAACCTCACCCTGGGGCTGCCGGTCGTCGAGTCGCTGGCGCGCGCGACCGACACGCCGCTGGACCTGCACCTGATGATCGAGGACCCGGACCGCTGGGCCCCGGCGTACGTCGAGGCGGGCGCCGGCTCGGTCACCTTCCACGTCGAGGCGGCCGCCGCACCGGTGCGGCTCGCCCGCGAGCTGCGCGCGGCGGGGGCACGCGCCTCGATGGCGCTGCGCCCCGCGACCCCGGTCGAGCCCTACGAGGACCTCCTCTCCGAGCTGGACATGCTGCTGCTGATGACGGTGGAGCCCGGCTTCGGCGGCCAGTCCTTCCTCGACCTGTGCCTGCCCAAGATCCGTCGCGCGCGCGCCCTGCTGGACCGGCACGGCCTGGACCTGTGGCTGCAGGTCGACGGCGGCGTGTCGCTGGAGACCATCGAGCGGTGCGCCGAGGCGGGGGCGGACACCTTCGTGGCCGGCTCCGCGGTCTTCAACGCCGACGACCCCGCCACGATGGTCGAGCAGCTCCGGTACGCCGCGGAGGCCGCCTCGCCCAAGGGCTGAGCAGCTCGGTGAGCGGTGTCGCCTGGCACGGGTGAGGCGGATCACCAGGTGGACCCGGCGCGGGCGTGCGGGTGCGTGTGGCACCCTGTCCCTTGTCGAGTTGAATCAGCTCGCGTGCTCTGGGGTCGGTGAAATTCCGAGCCGGCGGTGACAGTCCGCGACCCGGTCACGAACCAGTGACCGGTTGACCAGGTGGAACTCCTGGACCGACGGTGAGAGTCCGGATGGGAAGCGCACGCGCGGTGGTCCGGCGTCGTCCCGTTCTCGCGGGGACGCCTGTCCACGTGCCCTTCCTCCCCGCCCGGGGTCCGTGAGCCGGACGAGAGGGCAGGGACGATGACCGGCCAGGGGCCTGCGGAGGCGACCGCCTCCGAGCACGCCGCGATGCGCCGCGCCCTGCGGATCGCCGCGACGCCCGGGGTGCCGCTCGGCCCCAACCCGCGGGTGGGCTGCGTCCTGCTCGACGCGGACGGCCGCGAGGTCGCCGAGGGGTTCCACCGCGGCGCCGGCACCCCGCACGCCGAGGTGGCCGCCCTCGCCGCTCTCGACGGGCCCGCGCCCGCCGGGCTGACCGCGGTCGTCACCCTCGAGCCGTGCAACCACACCGGCCGCACCGGCCCGTGCGCGGAGGCGCTGCTGGCGGCCGGGGTGACGCGGGTCGTCTACGCCCAGGCCGACCCCAACCCGGTCGCCGCCGGGGGAGCGGCCCGGCTCGCCGGAGCCGGCGTCGACGTCGTCGCCGGGGTGCTGGTCGCGGAGGCGCGGCGGCTCAACCGGGCCTGGACCTTTGCCCTGGACGCCGGCCGGCCCTTCGTGACCTGGAAGTTCGCCACCACCCTGGACGGGCGCAGCGCCGCCGCCGACGGCACCAGCCGGTGGGTCAGCAACGCGGCCGCGCGGCGCGACACGCACCGGCTCCGGGGCGAGTGCGACGTCGTGCTGGCCGGCACCGGGACGGTCCTGGTCGACGACCCGCAGCTCAGCGTCCGCGACGAGACCGACGTACCGCTGCCGCGCGAGCACCAGCCGCTGCGCGCGGTGATGGGCCTGCGCGAGGTGCCCGCGACAGCCCGGGTGTACGACGACGCCGCCGCGACGCTCCGGCTCCGCACCCGCGACCCGCACGCCGCGCTGGCCGAGCTGTACGCCGCGGGCCGACGGCACGTCTTCCTGGAGGGCGGCCCGCACCTGGCCGGGGCGTTCCTGGGGGCCGGCCTGGTCGACGAGGTGGTGGCCTACGTCGCCCCGATGCTGCTCTCAGCCGGCACCCACGCCGTGGAGGGGCTGGGCATCAGCACGATCGCCGACGCGTTGCACCTGCAGGTGGACGACGTCGCCGTGCTCGGCACCGGAGCCGACCGCAACGTGCGGCTCACGCTCACCCCCACGTCCGCACCACGAGAGAGGCACTGAGGATGTTCACCGGAATCGTCGAGGAGCTCGGCGTCGTCGACGCCCTGGAGGACCAGGGCGACGCCGTCCGCCTCACCGTGCGCGGCCCGCTGGTCGTCTCCGACGCCGGGCTGGGCGACTCGATCGCGGTCAACGGCTGCTGCCTCACCGTGGTCACCCGCACCGAGGAGGCGTTCACCGCCGACGTCATGCACGAGACGCTCGCCAAGACCAGCCTCGGCGCGCTGGCGCCGGGCACCCGGGTCAACCTGGAGCGTGCCGTCACCGCCGACAAGCGGCTCGGCGGCCACCTGGTGCAGGGCCACGTGGACGCCACCGGCGAGGTGGTGGCCCGGGAGCCCAGCGAGCACTGGGAGCTGGTCACGGTCGCGTTCCCGCCGGCGCTGGGCCGCTACCTGGTCGACAAGGGCTCGATCACCGTCGACGGCATCTCGCTGACGGTCGTCGCCGTCGACGACGCCACCCACACCTTCACGGTCTCGCTGATCCCCGAGACGCTGGCCCGCACCACGCTCGGCTTCAAGCAGCCCGGCGAGCGGGTCAACCTCGAGGTCGACGTGATCGCCAAGTACGTCGAGCGCATGCTCGCGCCCCGCCTGGGCGACAGCCCGGCACCGAACCCGAAGGAGGACTCCCGATGAGCTGGGAGGACAAGATCCGTCTCGACAGCGTCGAGGAGGCGATCGCCGACATCGCGGCCGGCAAGGCCGTCGTCGTGGTCGACGACGAGGACCGCGAGAACGAGGGCGACCTGATCTTCGCCGCGTCCAAGGCGACCCCCGAGCTGATGGCGTTCACGATCCGCTACTCCAGCGGGGTGATCTGCGTGCCGATGCCGGGCATCTTCCTGGACCGCCTCGAGATCCCGCTGATGACGCCGCACAACAAGGACAAGCTCCGCACGGCGTACACGATCTCGGTCGACGCCCGCGACGGCGTCTCCACCGGCATCAGCGCGGCGGACCGGGCGCACACCGCGCGGGTGCTCGCGGACTCCGCGACCGAGCCGTGGGAGATCACCCGCCCCGGCCACGTCTTCCCGCTGCGCTACCGCGAGGGCGGCGTGCTGTCCCGGCGCGGGCACACCGAGGCGGCGGTCGACCTGGCCCGGATGGCCGGGCTCACCCCGGTCGGGGTGCTGGTCGAGGTGGTCAACGACGACGGCACCATGAAGCGCGGGCAGGAGCTGCGCGACTTCGCCGACGAGCACGGTCTCAAGCTCGTCTCGATCGAGCAGATGGTGCACTACCGGCGCCGCGTCGAGACCCATGTCGAGCGCGTCGCCGAGACCCGGCTGCCCACCCGGCACGGCGACTTCACCGCCTTCGGCTACCGGATCGCCATCGACGGCTCCGAGCACGTCGCGCTGGTGTACGGCGACCCGGCCCGGCTGCGCGACGACGCGCCGGTGCTGACCCGGGTGCACTCGGAGTGCCTGACCGGCGACGTGTTCGGCAGCAGCCGCTGCGACTGCGGCCCGCAGCTGGACGAGGCGATGGCCCGGATCGTGACCGAGGGGCGCGGCGTGGTGGTCTACCTGCGCGGCCACGAGGGCCGGGGGATCGGGCTGCTCGCCAAGCTGCAGGCCTACCAGCTCCAGGACGGCGGCCGCGACACCGTGGACGCCAACCTCGACCTGGGACTGCCCGCGGACGCCCGCCACTACGGTGCGGCGACCCAGATCCTCAAGGACCTCGGGGTGGGGACCGTCCGGCTGCTGACCAACAACCCCGCCAAGACCGAGGGCCTGGAGTCCTACGGCATCCCGGTCGCGGAGCGGATCGCGTTGACCCCGCACCCCAACGACCACAACATCGGCTACCTGCGCACCAAGCGGGAGAGGATGGGCCACGACCTGCCCGACCTCGCCCTGATCCCCGGCGGAGACGACTCCGCCCCGACCGACGAAGGAGACCGGCTGTGAGCGGAGAGGGATCCCCCACGCACGGCTACCAGGCGGCACCGATCGACTGCCACGACGTCCGGGTGGCGATCCTGGCCGCGAGCTGGCACGAGCAGGTGATGGACGGCCTGGTCGCCGGCGCCAAGCGGGCGCTGGTCGACTTCAAGGTCGAGGCGCCCGGCGTGGTCCGGGTCCCCGGCTCCTTCGAGCTCCCGGTGGTGGCCGCGGCCCTGGCCGAGAAGGGCTACGAGGCGATCGTCGCCCTCGGCGTCGTGATCCGTGGCGGCACGCCGCACTTCGAGTACGTCTGCTCCTCGGCGACCGACGGGCTCAACCGGGTCGCCCTCGACCACGGCGTCGCGATCGGCTTCGGCCTGCTCACCTGCGACACCGAGCAGCAGGCGCTGGACCGGGCCGGGCTGCCCGGGTCGATCGAGGACAAGGGCTACGAGGCCGCCTCCGCGGCGCTGGTCACCGCGACCACGCTGCGCCGGATCCGGCGTCGCTACGAGACGGAGTAGACAGCGAGACGGCACGAGACGGCACGGCACACGCGGCCGCACCCCCGTAGGCTGGAGGCTCCAGGGGGCCCATCGGGGCAGACAGGGAAGCTGAGATGAAGACGTTCGACGAGCTGTGGATCGAGCTCCACGCCAAGGCCCAGACCCGGCCCGAGGGCTCCGGCACCGTCGCGGCGCTCGACGCCGGGGTGCACACGATCGGCAAGAAGCTGGTCGAGGAGGCCGCCGAGTCCTGGATGGCCGCCGAGTACGAGACCCCCGAGCGGACCGCCGAGGAGATCAGCCAGCTGCTGTACCACGCCCAGGTGCTGATGCTCGCCAGCGGCGTGAGCCTGCGCGACGTCTACGCGCATCTCTGAGCCTGCCGCCCGTGTCCCACCGGCGCCGCCCTGCTGCCGCGCCGCCCTCCCGACGTAGGAAACGATGACCCAGAACGACTCCACCGACCCCGGGGCGCCCACCCTGCGGGTGGCCGTCCCCAACAAGGGGTCGCTGTCCCAGGCCGCCTCCGACATGCTGCGCGAGGCCGGCTACGCCCAGCGCTCGGACCCCAAGCAGCTCTCCCTGACCGACCCCGACAACGGCGTGGAGTTCTTCTACCTGCGCCCCCGCGACATCGCGCTGTACGTCGGCGAGGGCACCCTCGACCTCGGCATCACCGGCCGCGACCTGCTGTGGGACTCCGGCGCCAAGGCCGAGGAGTCGGTCCAGCTCGGGTTCGGCCGCTCCAAGTTCCGCTTCGCGGCCCGTCCGGGCACGGTGGTGACCGTCGCCGACCTGGCCGGCCAGCGGATCGCCACGTCGTACCCGGGCGTGGTGCGGCGCTTCCTCGTCGAGCGCGGCATCGACGCGTCGGTGATCCGGCTGGACGGCGCGGTCGAGACGAGCGTCCAGCTCGGCGTGGCCGACGTGATCGCCGACGTCGTGGAGACCGGCAGCACGCTGCGACAGGCGGGCCTGGAGATCGTCGGCGACGTGATCATGGAGTCCGAGGCGGTGCTGGTCACCCGTGCCGCGGTCACCGACCACCCCGGCCTGGAGATCTTCCTGCGCCGCATCCAGGGCGTCCTGGTGGCCCGGTCCTACGTGATGATGGACTACGACATCCCCGAGATCCGGGTCGAGGAGGCCGTCGCGCTGACCCCGGGGATCGAGAGCCCCACCGTCTCCCCGCTGCACCGCGAGGACTGGGTGGCGGTGCGCTCGATGGTCCCGCGGGCCGCGGCCCAGCGGATCATGGACGACCTGTACGAGATCGGTGCCCGCGGCATCCTGACCACCGACATCCATGCCTGCCGGCTCTGAGGCCGTCGACCTGCCCGCCCGCTTCCGGCCCTTCGGGGTGCGGTACGCCGCGGTGCTGTTCGGCACGCTGCTGCTCGTCACGGTCGTGGTCGTCTGGATCTCGCTCCCCGAGCAGACCCGGGACTCGTTCACCTGGCTGCAGCGCGTCACCGTCGGCCTGATGGTGCTCGGCGGCGGTGCGATCGGCTACGCGCTGGCGCGGTGCCGCGTCGACGCCGACGAGGGCGGGGTCACCGTCGTCAACGGGTTCAAGGTCCGTCGGCTGGAGTGGACGCAGGTGCTCGCGGTGTCGCTGCGCCCCGGCAGCCCCTGGGCGGTGCTCGACCTCAGCGACGGCACCACCCAGGCGGCGATGGGCATCCAGGGCTCCGACGGGGCCCGTGCCCAAGGACACGTGCGGCGGCTCCGCGCGCTCGTCGAGCAGCACGCCGCCCCCGACCCCCGGGACTGACCACCCGGCGCCACGAGACGGATCCCCCGGAGGTCGAGGTGCTCAAGCGAAGCCTGAGCCACGAGACCCGGCGCCACGGGACGACCCCCGGAGGTCGAGGTGCTCAGGCGAAGCCTGAGCCACGAGACCCGGTGCCACGAGACCAGGTGACCGTCCCGCTGCTGCCGTCGTAGTGCAGGTCGGCGCGCTCACGGGTCCGGTCCGTGGCGAACAGGGCGTCCTCCTCGACGCGCCAGCGCAACCAGTGCTCCCGCATCTGCTCGCCGTCGCGGGCCAGCCCGCGCTCCAGCCGCAGATCGCTGGGTGCCTCCACCCAGACCAGCACCGAGACCAGGTCGCCGAAGAGCGGCGAACCGCTCCCGACCCCCTCCAGCACCAGCAGGTCGACGGCCGGCACCACGACCCACTCGGCGTACGCGTCGGCCACCCAGTCCCAGCGCCGGTAGCCCGCCGGGCGGCCCTCCGCCAGGGGACGGACCACGTCCCGGTCCAGGTCGGCGCCCAGACCGCGCAGCCCGGTCCAGCCGTGCAGCACGTCGTCGCAGCCCACCAGCACGGTGGACAGCCCGGCCTCCCGTGCGACGGCGACGACGCCGCGCGCCAGCGTGCTCTTCCCCGAGCCGGCCGGCCCGTCGAGGCACACCAGCCGGGTCGCACCGAGCAGCGGTGGCACGTCGAGAGCGCGTGCCAGCACCCGGGTGGCCGCCGGGGTGGTGTCGATCTCCGGGGCCGTGGGGGCGGTGCCGGTCACGAGATCCCGTGCTTGCGCAGGATCGCCTCGATGTCCTCGAAGCCGCTCTCGGCGGGCGCGCTCGCCGCCGGGGCGGAGCGGCCGCCGGTGACCGCAGGGGGCTGCTTGCCGGCAGCGCGATCGGCGCGGGCGGCGCGGTCGGCCGGCTTGTCGCGGCGCAGCAGCCGGCCGCTGACGACGAAGAGCCCGGCCGCGACCCCGGCGACCGCGAGCCCCACCCACACGGTCGGGCTGAACACGAACCGGCCGGCCCAGCGGACCACCGCGTCAGCGACCTCGCCGGCGAGCTTGAGGGTGCCGGTCAGCCCGGCGGCCAGCGGGAGCAGGCTCCAGGCCGCGGCGCGCAGCCCGCGGGCTCGCCCGCGCTGCTTCCAGACGACGTAGGAGGCCCCCAGGCCGATCAGCGTCAGGACCAGGCCCAGGGCCTGCCAGGTGACCGCGTCGATGCCGCTCATGGCCCGAGCCTACGTCGGACCGTGCGCCGGCCGGGTGACACCATGGCGCCCGTGAAGACCATCCCCGACCCCGGGTTCGCCGGCGACGACGGCTCGGCCGACCCCGCCCTCACCGCGGCCCTCGCGGCGTACGACGCGGACCCGGACGGCCTGCGCCAGCAGACCCTGGCGGTGCTGCAGCACACCCGCCTGCTCGTGCCGGTGGTCGCGGTGCTCGGCGAGGTCGAGTACGACGAGGCCGGGCTGGCCCACGACAAGACCTCCGACATGGCGACGGTGCTGATGCGCGGCAAGGACGGTCGTACGGCGCTGCTGGCCTTCACCTCGACCGCGTCGCTCGCGCGCTGGAACCCCGAGGGGCGTCCGGTGCCCGTGACCGTGGCCGACGCGGCCCAGGCGGCACGGCACGACGGCGCCGACGCGCTCGTGGTGGACGTCGCCGGGCCGGTGCTGTTCGTCGTCGAGGGCGACGACCTGGCGGCGCTCGCCGACGGGTTCACCCTCGCCGAGCTCGCCGGACGGCATGCCTGGGTGCGCGCGGGGGAGTGAGCTCCGCCCGTCGCCCGCTCAGATGGGTCTAGCGCGCGGCGGGGTAGACCGGGCCGGTGAGCTTCTCGCCGGGACCATCACCGGGGGCGTCCGGGATCGGCGATGCCTCGCGGAACGCGAGCTGCAGGCTGCGCAGGCCGTCGCGCAGCGGCGCGGCGTGGTGGTGGCCCAGCCGCGGGGCCGCGGTCACCACGAGGCCGGCGAGCGCCTCGATCAGGGTGCGGGCCTCGTCGAGGTCCTGGTGCTCGGGGAGGTCCTCGGCCAGGCCCAGGTTGACGGCGGCGGCGCTCATCAGGTGCAGCGCGGCGGTGGAGACGATCTCCAGCGCGGGCACCTCGGCGATGTCGCGGGCGGCGGGCTCGGGCTGGGCGTCGGTGGCGGGGTCCTCGGACATGCGGCCCAGCCTGCCACGGCCGCCGGGGTGCGCCGGACGCACGATGTGCACCGGGACGTGTGATCTTGCTATCCTGGTCGCTGACCGACTCCTGCTCGCACGCCGTGAGGCACGCGGGACGGGGTCTGACAAGCGGAGAGCAGTCTCCCACCCGCACCGGCCGAGCTTCACCAGGTCGTCGGGTCCGGTCGAGAGGACACCCGTCGCAGGGCGGTGGTCCTCCTGTGGCGTCGTACGTCGGCAGCGAGGCGGGAGAGCACCCGTCCGTCGGGGTACGTGTGCCGGCTGGCTTCCGCTGTCGAGGACGCGGAAGCCTTTTTCATGGGCCGACGTTGTGCTGGTCGTCAACCAAATAAACACCAGGAGGACCCATCAGCACTGAGCTGCGCATCAACGACCGGATCCGGGTACCCGAGGTCCGTCTCGTTGGACCCAACGGTGAGACCGTCGGCATCGTCCGCATCGACGACGCCCTGCGCCTCGCCCAGGAGGCCGACCTCGACCTGGTCGAGGTCGCCCCGACCGCACGTCCGCCGGTCTGCAAGCTCATGGACTACGGGAAGTTCAAGTACGAGAACGCCCAGAAGGCCCGTGAGGCCCGCAGGAACCAGACCAACGTGGTCATCAAGGAGATGAAGCTCCGCCCGAAGATCGACGCGCACGACTACGCGACCAAGAAGGGTCACGTGGTGCGCTTCCTCAACCAGGGCGACAAGGTGAAGATCACGATCATGTTCCGTGGTCGTGAGCAGCACCGCCCGGAGCTGGGGCTCCGTCTCCTGGAGCGCCTCGCGGAGGACGTCACCGAGCTCGGCTTCGTCGAGTCGGCGCCCAAGCAGGATGGCCGCAACATGATCAT
The DNA here is from genome assembly GCA_044227235.1 of Marmoricola sp. GTDB lineage: Bacteria > Actinomycetota > Actinomycetes > Propionibacteriales > Nocardioidaceae > Marmoricola_A. Next base: position 533,534 of record JBGAFN010000002.1, read on the forward strand.
GGTCCTGGGCCCGCACAAGAAGAAGGCGGAGGCCAAGGCCGAGGTCAAGGCCGCCAAGATGACCCGGGCGCAGGAGCGTGAGGCGGAGCTCGAGGCGGAGCGCAACGAGCAGCGCGAGCGCGCCGCAGCGGCTGCCGCAGCGCCCAAGCCCGAGAAGCCCAAGCGCGTGTCGGAGAACATCGACGACCTCTGAGTCGTCACCCAGACGTCAGGAGTGACGCGGCCCCGGCCGCGTCACGACCGTGCCGCCCACTGCCGTGGGCCGCGCGGGGAGCACACGAAGAAGGACAGTTGGAATGCCGAAGAACAAGACGCACTCCGGTGCGAGCAAGCGGTTCCGGGTGACCGGATCGGGCAAGCTGCGCCGCCAGAAGGCCGGTCTGCGCCACAACCTCGAGAAGAAGCCTTCGAAGATGACCCGGCGCATGTCGGGCACCACCGAGGTTGCCAAGAACGACACCAAGACCGTCCGCAAGCTGCTCGGTCGCTGACCGACCGTCTGCCTTCATCACCAGTTTCAAGGAGTAACACGTGGCACGCGTCAAGCGGGCGGTCAACGCCCAGAAGAAGCGCCGGGTAACCCTCGAGCGCGCCTCCGGCTACCGGGGCCAGCGCTCGCGCCTCTACCGCAAGGCGAAGGAGCAGGTCACCCACTCGCTGGTCTACAGCTACCGGGACCGCAAGGCGAAGAAGGGCGACTTCCGCAAGCTGTGGATCCAGCGGATCAACGCCGCGGCCCGCCAGAACGGGATGACCTACAACCGCTTCATCCAGGGCCTCAAGGCCGCCGGGGTCGAGGTGGACCGCAAGATCCTCGCCGACCTGGCCGTCAACGACGCCCCGGCGTTCGCCGCCCTGGTCGAGACCGCCAAGGCCGCCCTGCCCGAGGACGTCAACGCCCCGGCGCAGGCCTCCGCCTGAGCAGGACCGTTCCAGCAGACAGTGACGAGCCTCCCCGCTGACCCCCCGCCGCTCTCCACCAGGAGCGGACGGGTGCGGACAGCGAGGAGGCTCGTCCGTCGTTCCGACCGTGCCGAGCACCGGCTGTTCCTGGCCGAGGGACCCCAGGCGGTCCGGGAGGCGCTGGAGCTGCCGGGCTGCGTGCGCGAGGTCTTCGTCTCGCCCGGACTGCAGCCCGACGTCGCCCGCGACCTGCGCGCCCGGGCCGGCGACCTGCCCTGGCAGCCCGTCGACGACCCGGCACTGGCCGCCCTGACCGGCACCGTGCAGCCGCAGGGCGTGGTCGCGGTGTGCCGCTTCCTCGACGTACCGCTCGAGGAGCTGCTCGAGCCGACCCCGCGCCTGGTCGCGGTGTGCGCCGATGTCCGCGACCCCGGCAACGCCGGCACCGTGATCCGCTGCGCCGACGCCGCCGGCGCGGGCGGGGTCGTCCTGGCCGGCGACAGTGTCGACCTCTACAACGGCAAGACCGTGCGCGCCACCGTCGGCTCGCTGTTCCACCTGCCGCTGGCCGTCCACCGCGACGCCGCCGCCGCCGTACGGGCGCTGCAGGGGGCCGGGCTGACCGTGCTGGCCGCCGACGGCCACGGCGAGCTCGACCTCGACGACGCCGCCGACGCCGGCACCCTGGCGGGCCCCACCGCGTGGCTCTTCGGCAACGAGGCGTGGGGCCTGCCCGACGAGCTCGGGGCGCTGGCCGACCACCGGGTCCGGATCCCGATCCACGGCCGCGCCGAGAGCCTCAACCTGGCTACCGCCGCCGCGGTCTGCCTCTACGCCAGCGCGCGCGCCCACCGCTGAGTCGCACGCCGCCACGGACCACGACGGCTAGCCTGAGCCGCATGGCCACTGCGACGCCGTACGACGACCTGCTGGACGTCCTGCCCGACGGGGTCGTGGTCGCCGACGCCACGGGCACCGTCACCCACGCCAACAGCACCGCCCGGCAGATGCTCGGGCTGGAGCCGGTCGGGCTCGCGCTGGCCAAGGCGATGCCGCTGACCGATCTGGAGGGACGGGACTGGTTCGAGGCGACCGCGCCGTACGACGGGCTCAGCATCCGGCGCCTGCAGGTCGAGCAGGCCTGGTACCTCGCCGACGGCACCGAGCTGCTGGTCACCGCCCGCCTGGTCCGCGACACCCCGGCCGGCCCGGTGCGGACCGTGGCCGTGTCGCTGCGCTCGGCCCGCGCCCGCACGCTGCTGGACCGGGAGCGCTCCGACCTGGTCGCCACCGTCGCGCACGAGCTGCGCTCGCCCCTGACCGGCGTCAAGGGCTTCACCGGCTCCCTGCTGGCGCGGTGGGACAAGTTCAACGACGAGCAGAAGCGCCTGATCATGGAGACCGTCCACTCCGACACCGACCGGCTCACCCGGCTGATCGCCGAGCTCCTCGAGGTGGCCCGGATCGACACCGGGCGGCTCTCGCTCTACCCCCGCCCGCTGGACGCGGTGAAGAGCGTCGACCAGGTGATCGCCTCGGTCCGCGCCGGCACCGGCCGGGAGATCCGCTTCGACCACGACGACCCGCTGCCGGCCGTGCAGGCCGACCCCGACCGGCTGGCCCAGGTGATGACGAACCTGGTCGAGAACGCGGTCCGCCACGGCGAGGGGCTGGTCAGCCTGCAGGCCCGCGACGTGCGCACCGAGGACGGGCACTTCGTGCTGCTCGTCGTCGAGGACGAGGGGCAGGGGATCAGCGAGGACATCCGCAGCCGGGTGTTCACCAAGTTCTGGCGGCACGGCACGCGTGGCGGCTCCGGCCTGGGGATGTACGTCGTGCACGGCCTGGTCACCGCGCAGGGCGGCCGGATCACCATCGGCGACGCCGCCTCCGGAGGCGCCCGGATCGAGATCCTGTGGCCGGTCGCCGACGCCGGCTGACGGATCTGGTTCGCGGCCCGGGGCGGGGCCTTCCTAGACTGACCCCCGCAGTGCCCGCGGCCCGTGCGGTGCCGCGACCCCTGGAGAAGCGCGAAGAGGAGCCATGTCCGGCCCGAACACCGAGTACGACCCCGTCGAGGTCACCCCGCTCAAGGCCGAGGAGGTCGAGCAGCGCCGTGACGAGGCGCTGGCCGCGATCGCGGCGGCGGCCGACCTCGAGGCGCTCAAGCAGGTCCGTCTCGACCACGCCGGGGACCGGTCGCCGCTCGCGCTGGCCAACCGGGAGATCGGCGCCCTGCCGCCCCAGGCCCGCAAGGAGGCCGGGCAGCGGATCGGGCAGGCCCGGGGTGCGGTGAACCAGGCGATCGCCGCCCGCCAGGCCGTGCTGGAGGAGGAGCACGAGGCCCGCATCCTCGTCGAGGAGGCGGTCGACGTGACGCTCCCCTTCGACCGGGTGCCCGCCGGCGCCCGGCACCCCGTCACCATGCTGTCCGAGCGGATCGCCGACGTCTTCGTCGCGATGGGCTGGGAGGTCGCGGAGGGCCCCGTGGTCGAGGCCGAGTGGCTCAACTTCGACGCACTCAACCTGGGCCCGGACCACCCCGCCCGCACCATGCAGGACACGTTCTGGATGGACCCGCCGGAGAACGCGATCGTGCTGCGCACGCACACCTCGCCGGTGCAGGCGCGCACCATGCTCACCCGCACGCCCCCGATCTACGTGGTGTGCCCGGGCCGGGTCTTCCGCACCGACGAGTACGACGCGACGCACAGCCCGGTCTTCCACCAGGTCGAGGGCCTGGTCGTCGACGAGGGCATCACGATGGCCCACCTCAAGGGCAGCCTGGACCACTTCGCCGCGGCGATGTTCGGCGACGGCATCACGACCCGGTTCCGGCCGTCGTACTTCCCCTTCACCGAGCCGAGCGCCGAGGTCGACCTGATCTGCTTCGTGTGCCGCGGCACCGGGACCCAGGGCGAGGCGGCCTGCCGCACCTGCCGGGGCGAGGGCTGGATCGAGTGGGGCGGCTGCGGGGTGGTCAACCCGCGGGTGCTGACCGCCTGCGGGGTGGACGCCGAGCGCTACACCGGCTTCGCGTTCGGCATGGGCATCGACCGGACGCTGATGTTCCGGCACGGCGTCGAGGACCTGCGCGACGTCTTCGAGGGCGACGTCCGCTTCACCGCTGCGTTCGGGACGGAGATCTGATGCGCGCCCCCGTCTCCTGGATCCGTGACTACGTCGACCTGCCCGAGGGGTTGTCGACCGAGGACCTGGCCGCCCGGCTGACCGCGCTCGGGCTCAAGCTCGAGGCGCTCGAGACCTCCGGCGGCGACATCACCGGCCCGCTCGTCGTCGGCCGGGTGCTGGGCTTCGACGCCGAGCCGCAGAAGAACGGCAAGACCATCCGCTGGTGCCAGGTCGACGTCGGCGCCGCCAACGGCACCGGCGAGCCGCAGGGCATCGTGTGCGGTGCGAGCAACTTCGCCGTCGGCGACCTGGTCGTCGTGGTGCTGCCGGGCGGCGTGCTGCCCGGCGGGTTCGAGATCTCCTCGCGCAAGACCTACGGCCACGTCTCCAGCGGCATGATCTGCTCGGCCCGTGAGCTGGGCCTGGGCGAGGACCACGACGGCATCATCGTGCTGCCCGCCGGCGCGGGAGAGCCCGGCGACGATGCCTTCGAGGTGCTGCACCTGCGCGACGAGGTCATCGAGTTCGAGATCAACCCCGACCGGGCCTACGCCCTGTCGCTGCGCGGCGTGGCGCGCGAGGCCGCGCTCGGCTTCGACGCGCCGTACCGGGACCCGGCGCTGCGGGAGACCCCGGCGCCGAACGACGCCGGCTACCCGGTGGTGGTCGACGACGCCGTCGGCTGCCCGGTCTTCGTCACGCGGACCGTCACCGGCTTCGACCCGTCCGCGCCGACCCCGGGCTGGCTGTCGCGCCGGATCCAGCTGGCCGGGATGCGGCCGATCTCGCTGGCCGTCGACGTCACCAACTACGTGATGCTCGAGCTCGGCCAGCCGATCCACGGGTACGACGGCGACCGGCTCTCCGGCCCGATCCGGGTCCGCCGCGCCACCGAGGGCGAGCACCTGACCACCCTCGACGGGGTCGACCGGACCCTGTCGGTCGAGGACCTGCTGATCACCGACGACTCCGGGCCGATCGGCCTGGCCGGGGTGATGGGCGGAGAGACCACCGAGCTGTCCGCGACCACCACGACCGTGGTCATCGAGGCGGCGCACTTCGACCCGGTGTCGATCTTCCGGACCCAGCGCCGGCACAAGCTGCCCAGCGAGGCGTCCAAGCGCTTCGAGCGCGGCGTCGACCCGACCCTGCCCGAGGCGGCCGCCGACCGGGTCGCCGAGCTGCTCGTGGCCCACGGTGGCGGCACCGTCACCGAGGGGGTCACCAAGGTCGGGGAGGCTCCCCCCGCCCGCGGCATCACGATCGCGCTTGACCTGCCGGCTCGGATCACCGGGATGCCGATCTCCGCCGAGACCACGCTGGCGCACCTGGCCGCCGTGGGCTGCGAGGTCGTCCGGGACGGCGACACCGTGACCGCGACCGTGCCCTCGTGGCGACCCGACCTCAACGACCCCTTCGACCTGGTCGAGGAGGTCGCCCGGATCGTCGGCTACGAGAACATCCCCTCGGTGTTGCCGACCGCACCGGCCGGTCGCGGGCTGACCCAGGCGCAGGCGCTGCGCCGCCGGGTCGGCCGCACCCTGGCCGGGGCCGGCTTCGTCGAGGTCATCTCCTTCCCGTTCGTGGGGCAGAGCGCGTTCGACGCCCTGGGGCTCCCCGCCGACGACCCTCGCCGCGACGCGATGCGGATCGCCAACGCCCTCTCGGCCGAGGCGCCGCTGATGACCACCACGCTGCTGCCGGGGCTGATCGAGGCCGCCGCCCGCAACGCCGGGCGCGGCCAGGCCGACGTCGCGCTGTTCGAGGCGGCCACCGTGACGCTGCCGCGGGGCAGCGTCGCCGCCCCGATCCTGGGGGTCGACCGGCCCCCGACCGAGGGCGAGTGGGACGACCTGCAGAAGGCGCTGCCCGACCAGCCCCTGCACCTGGCGGTCGTGGTCGCCGGGGACCGGGAGCGGGCCGGCTGGTGGGGCGCCGGACGACGCGCCTCGTGGGCCGACGCCCTGGAGGCCGTGCGGACGGTCGCGCGCGCACTCGGGGTCGAGGTCACCGTCCGCTCGGCGCACCGCGCCCCCTGGCACCCGGGCCGCTGCGCCGAGGTGCTGGTCGGGGAGTCGGTGCTCGGGTACGCCGGCGAGCTGCACCCCAAGGTGTGCACGGCCTTCGGAGTCGCCGCTCGCACCGCGGCCGCGGAGATCGACCTGGACCTGCTGCTCGCCCATGCGACGCCGGTGCCGCCTGCGCCGTCGTTCTCGTCGTTCCCGGTGGCCAAGGAGGACATCGCCCTGGTGGTGCCCGACGACGTCCCGGTCGCCGAGGTCGCCGCCACCCTGCGCGAGGGCGCCGGTGAGCTGCTGGAGTCCCTGCGTCTCTTCGACGTCTACACCGGTGAGCAGGTCGGCGAGGGGCGGCGATCGCTGGCCTTCGCGCTGCGCTTCCGCGCCCCGGACCGCACGCTGACCGACGAGGAGGTCGCGGCCGCCCGCAACGCCGCGGTGGCCCTGGCCGCCGAGCGCCACGGCGCCACCCTCCGCTCCTGACCGAGAGAACACCAACGCACCGTCCGGCTCCGGCGAGACGACACCAACGCACCGTCCGGGTCCGGCGAGACGACACCAACGTACCGTCCGGGTCCGGCCGAGACGACACCAACGCACCGTCCGGGTGCGGCGAGACGACACCAACGCACCGTCCGGGTGCGGCGAGACGACACCAACGCACCGTCCGGGTCCGGCGAGACGACACCAACGCACGTGTTGGGTGGCTCAGTTCAGTGGCTGGTCCAGGATCACGCTCAGAGCGGCCAGCGCGTGCGGGTCACCGGAGCGCTCGATGCCGTCGTCCCCGCGCCGGTGCCACAGCCACGCGTCCAGGACTGCGGCCGGTCCGCGGAGTGTGGCGACCGGCTCACCGGTGTCGGTGACCACGCGCAGGTCGTCCTCGTCGAACCGCTCACCGTCCGGCTTCGTTCCGACGAAGCGGCCGAGCCTGAGCTTCCACGCCGCGCCGGTGTCGGCCGTCTCGACGGCGACCAGGTATTCGCCCGGCTCGAAGCGGCCCCAGTCGGGCGCACCGCCGAACATCACGTCGAGCACCTCCAGGGCGCCATCTGTGGCCAGGTCCGGGTCAAGAGCGGTCACCATGCCGCTCGTCAGCTCGGCATCCAGCCGGTGGATCAGTGCCTCGTGCGCCTGGCGTCGCCGGATGTAGCCCACGTTGCGCCGGTCGGGAGCCCACATGTAGACGCTCTCGTCGGGATCCGCCTCCGCCAGCACGCGGTGCAGCCGTTCGCTCTCCTCGTCGTACGACGCGAGGGCGGCAGCCCACTCGGCCGTCGGCTCGAGCGGCACGACGTCCTCCTCGGACTGCAGGCGCTGCTCGACGATGTCGGCCCAGAAGGCCTGCACGCCGGTGAGGTGGTGGAGGAGGTCGAGGGCGCTCCAGTCCGGACACGAGGGCACGCGGGCCTCGGGGTCTGCAGCGGCGATCGCCTCGGCGAAGCGTCGGGACTCGGTGTCGAGGTGTGCGAGGAAGTCCATCTGTCGGGTCTATCCGGCTTCTGAGTCGTCTGCAAGCCAGTTGATCCGGGTGCACTCGCGTCGTCTCGCCGCAGCCGAACGATGCGTTGGTGTCCTCTCGCCACACCGGAACGGTGCGTTGGTGTCGTCTCGCCGGGTGGGGACGGTGCGTTGGTGTCCTCTCGCGGGGAGAGGGTATGCAGGGTTGTGTATAGTCATGCACATGACGATCAGGGTGGCGGTGGCCGGAGCGAGCGGGTACGCCGGAGGCGAGCTGCTGCGCCTGCTGCTCGGCCACCCCGAGGTCGAGATCGGCACGCTCACCGCCGGCGCGAACGCGGGGGAGCGGCTCGGCTCCCTGCAGCCGCACCTGCTGCCGCTGGCCGACCGGGTGCTCGCCGAGACGAGCACCGAGACCCTCGGCGGCCACGACGTCGTCTTCCTCGCCCTGCCGCACGGCCAGTCCGCGGCGATCGCCGAGGAGCTCGGCGCCGAGTGCGTCGTGGTCGACTGCGGCGCGGACTTCCGGCTGACCGACAGCACGCAGTGGGAACGGTTCTACGGCGGCGTGCACGCCGGCTCGTGGCCCTACGGGCTCCCCGAGCTCGGCGACAACCGCACCGCGCTCGAGGGCGCCCGGCGGATCGCCGTCCCCGGCTGCTACCCGACCGTCTCCAGCCTCGCGCTCGCCCCCGCCGTGGCCGCCGGCATCGTCCGCACCCGCCGAGGTCAAGGTCAGCTTCACGCCGCTGCTGGTCCCGATGAGCCGGGGCATCCTGGCCACCTGCAGCGCGCCGACCACGGTCTCGGAGCAGGAGGCGCGGGCCGTCTACGCCAAGGCGTACGACGACGAGCCGTTCGTGCACCTGCTCCCCGAGGGCCAGTGGCCTCAGACCCAGGCCGTCACCGGCTCCAACGCCGTGCACCTGCAGGTCGCCGTGGACGCCGACGCCGGCCGGCTGGTGGTGATCGGCGCGGTCGACAACCTCGCCAAGGGCACCGCGGGCGCCGCTGTGCAGTGCATGAACCTGGCTGTCGGGCTCCCCGAGGTCACCGGCCTCTCGACCGTCGGGCTGGCCCCGTGAGCGACAGCCCGGAGCAGCCTGAGCTCGGCCTGCTCCAGCACCCCGAGCACCTCGCGGTCGTCCGGCTCGGTCCCGGCACCGACGTGCCGGCCTGGGCGAGCGCGGGCACGATCCTCTCGGTCACCGCGACCGCGACCGAGACCTCGTTGGTCTGCGCTGCCTCCGACGTGCCGCGCCGGGCCACCCAGCAGGGGCCGTTCGTGGCGTTCCAGGTCGAGGGCACGCTCGACTTCGCTCTGACCGGCATCCTGGCCGGCCTGCTCGCCCCGCTGGCGGAGGCCGCGATCAGCGTCTTCACGCTCTCGACGTACGACACGGACTGGATCCTGGTGCCCGCGGCCGACGCGGAGCGCGCGGCCGAGGAGTGGCGACGACGGGGGCATCGCGTCAGCCCAGCCCCCCTCCCCTCCAGCTAGAAGGAACCACCCCATGAGCGTCACCCACCCGCAGGGGTTCCGGGCCGCCGGCGTCCCCGCCGGTCTGAAGAGCACCGGAGCCAAGGACCTGGCCCTGGTCGTCAACGACGGCCCACGCCACGACTCCGCCAGCGTCTTCACCAGCAACCGCTGCAAGGCCAACCCGGTGCTGTGGAGCCAGGAGGTCGTCAAGGACGGCGTCGTCCGCGCCGTCGTCCTCAACTCCGGCGGCGCCAACTGCTACACCGGCGCCGAGGGCTTCCAGACCACCCACGCCGTGGCCGAGAAGGTCGCCGAGCACCTCGGCATCGGCGCCATCGACGTGGTGGTGTGCTCCACCGGCCTGATCGGGCTCACCAACCCGCGGCCCGCGCTGCTCGCCGGCGTCACCGCGGCGTACGGCGAGCTGAGCAGCGACGGAGGCGACGACGCGGCCCACGCGATCATGACCACCGACTCGGTCAGCAAGCAGTTCGTGCACCAGGCCGACGGCTGGTCGATCGGCGGGATGGCCAAGGGCGCCGGGATGCTCGCGCCCCAGCTGGCCACGATGCTGGTCGTCATCACCACCGACGCCGTGGCTGACGCCGCGACCCTGGACGCCGCACTGCGGGCCGCCACCCGGGTCTCCTTCGACCGGCTCGACTCCGACGGGTGCATGTCGACCAACGACACCGTGACGGTGCTGGCCAGCGGCGCCAGCGGGGTGGAGCCGACGGCCGCGGAGCTGACCGCCGCGTTGACGACGGTGTGCACGGACCTGGCCATGCAGCTGCTCGCCGACGCCGAGGGCGCCGACCACGAGATCGCCATCGAGGTGCTGCACGCCGCCACCGAGGACGAGGCCGTCGAGGTCGGGCGCAGCGTGGCCCGGAGCAACCTCTTCAAGGCCGCCGTCTTCGGCAAGGACCCCAACTGGGGGCGGGTGCTGGCCAGCATCGGCACCACGACCGCCGCGTTCGACCCCGCCGACCTCGACGTCGCGATGAACGGGGTCTGGGTCTGCCGGGCCTCCACGCCCGACGAGGACCCCGCGCTGGTCGACCTGAGCGGGCGTGAGGTCACCGTGACGATCGACCTGAAGGCGGGCGAGGCGACCGCCACCGTCTGGACCAACGACCTCACGCACGCGTACGTGCACGAGAACTCCGCGTACAGCAGCTGAGAGGCGCCCCGTGAACGAGAGCAACCCCGCCCTGGAGTCCTGGCGGCAGGCCGCCGGCAAGGCGGCCACGCTGGCCGGCGCGCTGCCGTGGCTGATGAAGTACCACGGCCGCACGATCGTGGTGAAGTACGGCGGCAACGCGATGACCGACGACGCCCTCAAGCGCGCCTTCGCGCAGGACATCGTGTTCCTGCGGTACGCCGGCTTCAAGCCCGTCGTCGTGCACGGCGGCGGCCCGCAGATCTCCCAGATGCTCGACCGCCTCGACATCGCCTCGGAGTTCAAGGGCGGCCTGCGAGTCACCACCGAGGAGGCCATGGACGTGGTCCGGATGGTGCTGGTCGGCAAGGTGCAGCGCGAGCTCGTCGGCCTCATCAACGAGCACGGCCCGCTGGCGGTCGGCCTGTCCGGCGAGGACGCCGGCCTCTTCACCGCCGAGCGCACCAACACCGTCGTCGACGGCGAGGAGGTCGACCTCGGCCTGGTCGGCGAGGTCGCCCGGGTGCGTCCCGAGGCGGTCCAGGACATCGTCGACGCCGGCCGGATCCCGGTGATCTCCAGCGTCGCCCCCGACGTCGACGGCGTGGTCCACAACGTCAACGCCGACACCGCCGCCGCCGCGCTCGCGGTCGCGCTCGGGGCGGAGAAGCTGCTCGTCCTGACCGACGTGGAGGGGCTCTACCGGGACTGGCCGGACTCCGACGACGTGATCGGGGAGATCAGCCCGGAGGCGCTGGCCGAGCTGATGCCGAGCCTGGCCAGCGGGATGGTGCCCAAGATGCAGGCCTGCCTCAAGGCCGTCACCGAGGGCGTGCCGCGCGCCACCGTCGTCGACGGCCGGGAGCCGCACGCCGTCCTGCTCGAGATCTTCACCGACGAGGGCGTCGGCACCCAGGTGCTGCCCGGGGTCCCCACCAAGATCCGCACCGCGCTCTACCGCACGAGTGCCAAGCCCGACCTGACCACCGGAGGAGGTGCGTCGTGACCACGCTGGACCGCTACGCCGGAGCCGTGATGAACACCTTCGGCACCCCGCGCCTGGTGCTCACCCGAGGGCAGGGCTCCCACGTCTGGGACGAGGACGGCAACCGCTACCTCGACCTGCTCGGTGGCATCGCCGTCAACGCGCTGGGCCACGGGCACCCCGCCCTGGTCGACGCGGTGACCACCCAGCTGCAGACGCTGGGCCACGTCTCGAACTTCTTCGCCACCGGCCCGCAGGTCGAGCTCGCGGAGCGGCTGCTCGGGCTGCTCGGGCAGGACGGCCACGTCTTCTTCACCAACTCGGGCACGGAGGCCAACGAGGCCGCGTTCAAGCTGACCCGGCGCACCGGCCGCACCCACCTGGTCGCCGCCGAGGGCTCGTTCCACGGCCGCACGATGGGGGCGTTGGCCCTGACCAGCAAGGCGGCGTACCGGGAGCCCTTCGAGCCGCTGCCCGGCGACGTCACCTTCGTCCCGTACGGCGACGAGGCCGCCCTGGCGGCCGCGGTCACGGATCGGACCGCCGCGGTCATCCTCGAGCCGCTGCAGGGCGAGGCCGGCGTGCTGGTGCCCCCGGACGGCTACCTGGCGGCGGCCCGCCGGATCACCGAGGAGCACGGCGCCCTGCTCTGGCTCGACGAGATCCAGACCGGCATCGGCCGGACCGGGGCCTGGTTCGCGCACACCGTCACCGGCGTCGTCCCCGACGTCGTGACGCTGGCCAAGGGGCTCGCCGGCGGCATCCCGATCGGCGCCTGCATCGGGATCGGCGCGGCCGGGGCCCTGCTGCAGCCCGGCAACCACGGCAGCACCTTCGGCGGCAACCCGGTCGCCGCCGCTGCCGCGCTCGCGGTGCTCGGCACGCTGGAGTCCGAGGGTCTGCTCGACCACGCCACCAAGGTGGGGGAGCGGCTGCGGGAGGGCCTGGCCCACGACGCCGTCGCCGAGGTGCGCGGGCAGGGCCTCATGATCGGGCTGGACCTGACCACCCCGGTTGCGGCGTTCGTGGCCCGCGCCGCCCAGGCGCGGGGCTTCATCGTCAACGACTGCACGCCGCAGCGGATCCGGCTGGTGCCGCCGCTGGTGCTCACCGAGGGCGAGGCCGAGGAGTTCCTGGCCGCCTGGCCCCTCATCCTCGCGGACGCCGCCGACGCGGCCGCAGCCGCCGACGCGGCCGCAGACAAGGAGACCCCCGCATGACCCGGCACTTCCTCCGCGACGACGACCTGTCCCCGGCCGAGCAGGCCGAGGTGCTGACCCTGGCGACCCACCTCAAGGAGGTGCGCGACGGCGCCGCCCCGTTCACCCGGGCCAAGGGCGTCGCGCTGATCTTCGACAAGCCGACGCTGCGCACGCAGACCTCGTTCATGGCCGGGGTGGCCGAGCTCGGCGGGGCGCCGATGATGATCGACGGCAAGCTCGCGGGGATCGGGGTCCGGGAGTCGGTGGCCGACACCGCCCGGGTGCTGGGCCGTCAGGTCGCGGCGATCGTGTGGCGCACCTACGGGCAGGACCGCCTCGAGGAGATGGCGGCGTACGCCGGGGTCCCGGTCGTCAACGCCCTCACCGACGACTTCCACCCCTGCCAGCTGCTGGCCGACCTGCTGACCGTCCGGGAGCACCGCGGCGACCTCGCCGGACAGACGCTGGCGTTCCTGGGGGACACGGCCTGCAACATGGGGCACTCCTACCTGCTGGCCTGCGCCACCGCCGGCATGCACGTGCGGCTCTCGGGCCCGCCCGGCTATGCGCCTGCCGCGGCCGTCCTGCGGCGGGCCGAGGAGATCGCGGCCACCACCGGCGGCTCCGCGACCCTGGTCGGCGACCCGGTCGCCGCGGTCACCGGCGCCGACGTCGTGGCCACCGACACCTGGGTCTCGATGGGCAAGGAGGAGGAGGCCGCCGAGCGCACCGCGCCGTTCGTCCCCTACGCGGTCACCCCCGAGCTGCTGGCCCACGCGAAGGACGACGCGATCGTGCTGCACTGCCTGCCGGCGTACCGCGGCAAGGAGATCGCCGCCGAGGTGATCGACGGGCCGCAGAGCGTGGTCTGGGACGAGGCGGAGAACCGGCTGCACGCGCAGAAGGCCGTCCTGACCTGGCTGCTCACCCGGGCCGGGTCGTGACCGCGATGTCCCTGTCCTCCGGCGACGCCCCGCTCCCGGCCACCAAGAACGCCCGCCAGCAGCGGATCATCGACCTGCTCGCCCGGCACGAGGTGCGCTCCCAGACCGAGCTGGCCGACCTGCTGGCGCAGTCGGGGCTCAGCGTCACCCAAGCGACCCTGTCCCGGGACCTGGTGGAGCTCGACGCGGTCAAGATCCGCACCGCCAGCGGTGCCCTGGTCTACGCCGTACCGGCCGAGGGCGGCGACCGGGCCCTGCGGCCGGCGGGGGAGACCCACGGCGCGGAGGCCCGGCTCGCCCGGCTCTGCACCGAGCTCCTCGTCTCCGCGCAGGCCAGCGCCAACCTGGTCGTCCTGAGGACGCCCCCCGGCGCTGCGCCGCTGCTCGCCTCGGCCATCGACAAGACCGAGATGCGCGACGTGCTCGGCTCGATCGCCGGGGACGACACCGTGCTGGTGATCGTCCACGACCCCGCAGGCGGCGACACCGTGGCCCGGCGCTTCACCGCCCTGGCCGACGGCCACCCCCTCGTCTGACCCACCCCCAACCCAGCAGAAGGAAGACATCCGTGAGCAAGGTCCTCACCTCCCTGCCCGTCGGCGAGCGCGTCGGCATCGCGTTCTCGGGCGGCCTCGACACCTCCGTCGCCGTGGCGTGGATGCGGGACAAGGGGGCGATCCCGTGCACCTACACCGCCGACATCGGCCAGTACGACGAGCCCGACATCGCGGGCGTGCCCAGCCGGGCGCTGGCCTACGGCGCGGAGATCTCCCGCGCCGTGGACTGCAAGGCGCAGCTGGTCGAGGAGGGCCTGGCGGCCCTGGTCTGCGGTGCCTTCCACATCCGCTCCGGCGGCCGGGCCTACTTCAACACCACCCCGTTGGGTCGCGCGGTGACCGGCACCCTGCTGGTCCGCGCGATGCACGAGGACGGCGTCGACATCTGGGGCGACGGGTCGACCTTCAAGGGCAACGACATCGAGCGGTTCTACCGCTACGGCCTGCTGGCCAACCCGTCCTTGCGGATCTACAAGCCGTGGCTCGACGCCGACTTCGTGCACGAGCTGGGCGGTCGCAAGGAGATGAGCCAGTGGCTCTCCGAGCGCGACCTGCCCTACCGCGACTCCCAGGAGAAGGCCTACTCCACCGATGCCAACATCTGGGGCGCGACCCACGAGGCCAAGACCCTGGAGCACCTCGACGTGTCCCTGGAGACCGTCAGCCCGATCATGGGCGTGAGGTTCTGGGACCCCAGCGTCGCGATCGAGACCGAGGACGTCACGGTCCGCTTCGAGCAGGGCCGCCCGGTGGCCCTCAACGGCGTCCGGTACGACGACTCGGTCGCCCTGGTGCACGAGGCCAACACCATCGGCGGCCGGCACGGACTGGGGATGTCGGACCAGATCGAGAACCGGATCATCGAGGCCAAGTCGCGCGGCATCTACGAGGCCCCCGGGATGGCGCTGCTGTGGGCGGCGTACGAGCGGCTGCTCAACGCGATCCACAACGAGGACACCATCGCGAACTACCACGCCGAGGGCCGCCGGCTCGGCGTGCTGCTCTACCAGGGCCGCTGGCTGGACCCGCAGGCGCTGATGCTGCGGGAGGCGATCCAGCGCTGGATCGCCTCGCTCGTGACCGGCGAGGTCACGCTGCGGCTGCGCCGGGGCGAGGACTACACGATCCTGCGCACCGAGGGGCCGGCGTTCTCCTACCACCCGGACAAGCTCTCGATGGAGCGCACCGAGAACGCCGCCTTCGGGCCGCTGGACCGGATCGGCCAGCTCACCATGCGCAACCTCGACATCGCCGACTCCCGCGCCAAGCTGGAGCTCTACGCCGCCCAGCCGTTCGACCAGGGCCAGGTCCTGGTGGAGAACGGCACCCTGTTCGGGGCGATCGAGTCCGGCGGCGCCGAGCTCATCGCCGACAACCCCGAGGCCGACGCCGAGGCCGACGAGGTCGCCCTCGACGCCGCCGCCATGGAGTTCGGCACCGACTGACACGACTCCGCCCCGCCGCCCCGCCCCCGCGCCGGCTGTAACGCGGGGTTAAGGACGCTCCACAAGGGCCGTACGCCGTGCGAGGCGTCCGCCTGCCTTGGTAAGACTGGACCTCGACCGACCCGAAGGACCGCGATGAACCAGCCCGGACACGAGGGCACGACCAACACCGGCAAGCTCTGGGGCGGCCGGTTCGCCGGCGGCCCCAGCCCGGCCCTGGAGGCCCTCAGCCGCTCCACGCACTTCGACTGGCGGCTGGCGGGCTACGACCTGGACGGCTCGCGTGCGCACGCCCGCGTCCTGGCCGGCGCGGGCCTGCTGACCGACGAGGAGCTGGCACGGATGCTGGACGGCATCGACGAGCTCGACCGCGACGTCGCGACCGGCCTCTTCGTCGCCGCGGACTCCGACGAGGACGTGCACGGTGCCCTCGAACGCGGGTTGGTGGAGCGGCTCGGCCCGGACCTGGGTGGCAAGCTGCGGGCCGGGCGCAGCCGCAACGACCAGATCGCCACGCTCTTCAAGGTCTTCCTGCGCGACCACGCCCGCACGATCGGCGCGCTGGTGCTCGACCTGGTCGACGCGCTGGGCGACCAGGCCGAGGCCAACCTCGGCGCCGTCATGCCCGGTCGCACCCACCTGCAGCACGCCCAGCCGGTGCTGCTCTCGCACCACCTGCTGGCCCACGCCTGGCCGCTGGTCCGCGACGTGCAGCGGCTACGGGACTGGGACGACCGGGTCGCCCCGGAGTCGCCGTACGGCGCGGGGGCGTTGGCCGGCTCCAGCCTGGGGCTCGACCCCGAGGCGGTCGCCCGCGACCTGGGGTTCAGCGGCTCGGTCGCCAACAGCATCGACGGCACGGCCGCGCGCGACTTCGTCGCCGAGCTGGCCTTCGTGCTCGCGATGGTCGGCGTCGACGTCTCCCGTCAGGCCGAGGAGGTGATCCTCTGGGCGACCAAGGAGTTCGGCTTCGTCACCCTCGACGACGGCTACTCGACCGGGTCGAGCATCATGCCGCAGAAGAAGAACCCCGACATCGCCGAGCTCGCCCGCGGCAAGTCCGGCCGGCTCATCGGCAACCTCGCGGGGCTGCTGGCCACGTTGAAGGCGCTGCCGCTGGCCTACAACCGCGACCTGCAGGAGGACAAGGAGCCGGTCTTCGACTCCGTCGACACCCTCGAGGTGCTGCTGCCGGCCTTCACCGGGCAGATCGCGACGCTGCGCTTCGACACCACGCGGATGGCCGAGCTGGCCCCCCAGGGGTTCTCGCTGGCCACCGACATCGCGGAGTGGCTGGTCCGGGAGGGCGTGCCCTTCCGGGTGGCCCACGAGCTCGCGGGCGCCTGCGTGCGGACCTGCGAGGAGCGTGGCCTGGAGCTGCACGAGCTCAGCGACGCCGAGTTCGCCGCCATCGACCCGCGGCTCACCCCCCGGGTGCGGGAGGTGCTCACCGTCGAGGGGTCCGTCGCCAGCCGGGACGGCCGTGGTGGCACCGCCCCGGTGCGGGTGGCCGAGCAGCTCGCCGAGCTCCGCGCCGCGGTCCGTGGCCACCGCCTCTGGCTGGCCTAGCGAGGGGCGCGGGGGCTGCGCCGGTACGCCGACACGCTCGGGTCGCCCTCGACCCAGAACCGCCACGCGACCTCGGAGGCGACCGACACCCCGACCCGCGGGCCGGAGCGGACCTCGGGCGCCTGGCCCACGCGCGGCTCCAGGTGCAGCGCCCCACCGCCGAGCAGGTCGGTGCCGTCGTGCGCGCCGGTCAGCCCGAGCGCCTGCGCGAGGTTGCCGGGGCCGCGGGCCAGGGAGCGGTCGGCCACGGTGGCGCCGCGGCGCGCGCGGGCGAGGTCGAGCCCCGCGACGACCCGTCCGGCGCGGAGCAGCACCGCCGAGGCGTCGCCGGCCTCCCCGACCACGACGTTCGCGCACCAGTGCAGGCCGTGGGAGCGGTAGACGTAGAGGCGCCCGGGCGGACCGAACATGGTCGCGTTGCGCCGGGTGGGTCCGCGGTGGGCGTGGGAGGCGGGGTCGCCGGTGCCGGCGTACGCCTCGACCTCGGTCAGCTCGACCACCACCACGCCGGCGGGAGCGGCGTGCACGAGGCGCCACCCGAGGAGTGCGGGTGATACCCGGGCGACCGGCTCCCCGGGATGAGGCAGGCTAGGCACAGCACGCACACCGGAAGGAAACCACGTTGTCCAGCCAGCCCCACATCCTCGACGACCTCGCGTGGCGCGGCCTCATCGCGCACTCGACGGACCTCGACGCCCTGCGCGCCGAGATGGACGAGGGGCCGGTGCGCTACTACGTCGGGTTCGACCCGACCGCTCCGAGCCTGCACCTGGGCAACCTGGTGCAGATCCTCACCGCGAAGCGGCTGCAGGAGGCGGGGCACGTCCCGTTCGCGCTGGTCGGGGGAGCCACCGGGATGATCGGCGACCCGCGCGACTCCGGCGAGCGGACGCTGAACTCCGCCGAGACCGTGCAGGACTGGGTGAAGCGGGTCCGTGCCCAGATCGAGCCGTTCCTCTCCTTCGAGGGGGACAACGCCGCGACGATGGTCAACAACTACGACTGGACCGAGGGCCTGTCGACCATCGACTTCCTGCGCGACATCGGCAAGCACTTCCCGGTCAACCGGATGCTGGCCCGCGACGTGGTGCGCACCCGCCTGGAGGCGGGGATCTCGTACACCGAGTTCTCCTACGTGCTGCTGCAGTCGATGGACTTCCTCGAGCTGTTCCGCAGCCACGGCGTCCGGCTCCAGTTCGGCGGGTCGGACCAGTGGGGCAACCTCACCGGCGGCGTCGAGCTGATCCGGCGGGCCACGGGCGGGCGCGCCCACGCGTTCGCCACGCCGCTGATCACCAAGTCCGACGGCACCAAGTACGGCAAGACCGAGGGCGGCGCCCTGTGGCTCGACCCGGAGATGATGTCGCCGTACGCCTTCTTCCAGTTCTGGCTCAACGTCGAGGACGTGAAGGTCGGCGAGCTGCTGCGCATCTTCACCTTCCTGCCGCGCGAGGAGATCGAGGACCTCGAGGCCCAGACGGCGGACAAGCCGTTCCTCCGCGCGGGGCAGAAGGCGCTCGCCGACCACGTCACCGCCCTGGTGCACGGGCGCGAGGAGACCGAGCGGATCAAGGCCGCCGCTGCGGCGCTGTTCGGGGGTGGCGACCTGCACGGGCTCCATCCGGACACGTTGGGGGCGGCGCTGCGCGAGGCGGGCGGCACCGAGGTGTCCACCGCCGACGGGCGACCCGGCATCGTCGACCTGCTCGTCGCCTCCGGGCTCTCGGAGAGCCGAGGCGCGGCCCGTCGCACGATCACCGAGGGCGGCGCCTACCTCAACAACGAGCGCGTCACCGACGTGGAGCTCGTGCCGGGGGAGGACGCCGTCCTGCCCGGAGGCTGGCTGGTGCTCCGCCGCGGGAAGAAGAGCTTCGCCGGCGTCCGCCTGCACTGACCTGACCCTGCCGGTCCCCTCGTCCCACTCTCCAGGAGCCGCCGTGCCGCACCGTTACGCCGACAGCGTCGAGAGAGCCGCGCGCAAGCGGCTCACCAAGGAGGTCTACCGCTACTTCAGCCAGGGCGCCCGCGAGTCGGTGAGTGCGGGCGAGGCGGAGGCTGCCTGGGACCGCTGGCGCTTCGTGCCGCGGGTCCTCCAGGACGTCACCGCGGTCTCGACCGCGACGACGCTCCTGGGCACCGAGGTGTCCACCCCGTTCGCCGTCGCGCCCTCGACCCTCCAGCGCGCCTGCGCCCGTGACGGCGAGGTCGCGATGGGGCGTGGGGTGGCCGAGGCGGGCAGCCTGATGGTGGTCTCCAGCAACGCCGGCTCCACGTTCGCCGAGATCGGGGCGACCGGGGTGCCGTGGTGGCTCCAGATGTACGTCACGGCCGACCGGTCCTCGACGACGCCCGTGGTCGAGCGTGCGCTGGAGGCGGGAGCCCGGGCCCTCGTCCTCACCGCGGACACTCCGGTGGTGGGGACGAAGTACGACGAGGGGCGCAGCGTCTGGGAGACCGTCGACGAGGCCTGGGTCAGGGTCAACTTCGAGGACGACCGCCCCGACGTGCCCGGTCTGGAGAAGGCGACCGACCTGGGGCCCCACGACATCGCGTGGCTGCGCGAGCGGTTCGGGCTCCCCGTGGTGGTCAAGGGGGTGCTGCACCCGGCCGACGCCCGGCGCTGTGTGGAGGCGGGAGCCTCCGCCGTGTGGGTGTCGAACCACGGCGGGCGTCAGCTCGACCGCGCGATTGCGACGGCCGACGCGCTGGCCGCGGTGTCCGACGAGGTGCGGGGAGAGGCTGAGCTCTACGTCGACGGCGGCGTCCGGCGTGGCGCCCACGCGCTGGCGGCGGTCGCCCTGGGGGCGCGGGCGGTCTTCCTGGGACGTCCTGCCCTGTATGCGCTGGCCGCTGACGGCGAGTCCGGCGTGACACGACTGCTGGGGGAGCTCGACGAGGAGCTGTCCGAGGCCCTGCGCCTGAGCGGATGGACGACCCCGGGCGCGGTGCCCCGTGACGCGCTGTCAGCACCGCGACACGCCTGAAACCGCCTCACGAGGGGTGCGCGAAACGGAGAATCTGGCTCTGTTGAGCCAGATTCTCGGGTTCGAGGCCCGTTGTGACCTGGACCACCCGACCCCGATTTGCACGCCGCGAGGAACGTCCTCTAATGTTTCACCTGTCGCCAGGGAGCGGCGGGACGCAAGGCCGAGAGGTCGGGCGGCCGGCCCCCAGGCGGAACCCCAACTCCTCACCTCAGCCGAGGCGGAACGAGTGCGCGCTCAAGCGGCCTCAGACCAAGTCGGTGGCTGTGATGTGTCGGGGCCGGGAACGGCGAGGCCCGATTTGACGGGCCGAGCACGAACCGGTAAGTTTTACCAGGTTGCCCCCCAGCGAGGCCGAGAGGCCAGACTGCGGTGCGCGCTTGATCCTTGAGAACTCAACAGTGTGCCAAAAGTCGACGAATTAATACGCAATACCCGTCGGCAGGCTACGAAGTCCAGCTTGCTGGTTCTTCGATGTTTGCAGACGGTTTCTTTGGCAAGCCAGTCAGGCCTTCGGGTCTGACGTTCTTGTCGGGATACTCAAAGTAAGTCGATGAAGAAGCCTTCGGGCTGACATCAGAAGATTTCAACGGAGAGTTTGATCCTGGCTCAGGACGAACGCTGGCGGCGTGCTTAACACATGCAAGTCGAGCGGTAAGGCCCTTCGGGGTACACGAGCGGCGAACGGGTGAGTAACACGTGAGCAATCTGCCCATCACATCGGGATAACCTCGGGAAACCGAAGCTAATACCGAATACGACCACTTCAGGCATCTGACGGTGGTGGAAAGTTCCGGCGGTGATGGATGAGCTCGCGGCCTATCAGCTTGTTGGTGGGGTAATGGCCCACCAAGGCTTCGACGGGTAGCCGGCCTGAGAGGGTGACCGGCCACACTGGGACTGAGACACGGCCCAGACTCCTACGGGAGGCAGCAGTGGGGAATATTGGACAATGGGCGAAAGCCTGATCCAGCAACGCCGCGTGAGGGATGACGGCCTTCGGGTTGTAAACCTCTTTCAGCAGGGACGAAGCGCAAGTGACGGTACCTGCAGAAGAAGCACCGGCCAACTACGTGCCAGCAGCCGCGGTAATACGTAGGGTGCAAGCGTTGTCCGGAATTATTGGGCGTAAAGGGCTCGTAGGCGGTTTGTCACGTCGGGAGTGAAAACTCGGGGCTTAACCCCGAGCCTGCTTCCGATACGGGCAGACTAGAGGTATGCAGGGGAGAACGGAATTCCTGGTGTAGCGGTGAAATGCGCAGATATCAGGAGGAACACCGGTGGCGAAGGCGGTTCTCTGGGCATTACCTGACGCTGAGGAGCGAAAGTGTGGGGAGCGAACAGGATTAGATACCCTGGTAGTCCACACCGTAAACGTTGGGCGCTAGGTGTGGGACTCATTCCACGAGTTCCGTGCCGCAGCTAACGCATTAAGCGCCCCGCCTGGGGAGTACGGCCGCAAGGCTAAAACTCAAAGGAATTGACGGGGGCCCGCACAAGCGGCGGAGCATGCGGATTAATTCGATGCAACGCGAAGAACCTTACCTAGGTTTGACATATACCGGAAACACCTAGAGATAGGTGCCCCGCAAGGTCGGTATACAGGTGGTGCATGGCTGTCGTCAGCTCGTGTCGTGAGATGTTGGGTTAAGTCCCGCAACGAGCGCAACCCTCGTCTTATGTTGCCAGCACGTAATGGTGGGGACTCATAAGAGACTGCCGGGGAGTTCGGATTGGGGTCTGCAACTCGACCCCATGAAGTCGGAGTCGCTAGTAATCGCAGATCAGCAACGCTGCGGTGAATACGTTCCCGGGCCTTGTACACACCGCCCGTCACGTCACGAAAGTCGGCAACACCCGAAGCCGGTGGCCCAACCCTTGTGGAGGGAGCCGTCGAAGGTGGGGCTGGCGATTGGGACGAAGTCGTAACAAGGTAGCCGTACCGGAAGGTGCGGCTGGATCACCTCCTTTCTAAGGAGCACTCGGAGCTCAGCTCCAAGGCCGGCAGTTTCACGAGCGAACGTCTCGTGGCTGTCGATGCTCACTAGTGGAACGTCGACTATTTGGCTCGAGTGGATGAGACCTCGTCAGTACAACCGGTTCGCCGGAGTGGAACCTCGCAGGTCAAGTCGCTCAGTCAGGCACACTGTTGGGTCCTGAGGGATCGAGTGATCGATCACCTCGTGGGCCATCATCACCACGAACTACCGAACGGTCGGAATCGACCAGGCGGTCAGCGTGGAGTCAATGATGGAACCGCCCGTATCTTGAGAACTACACAGTGGACGCGAGCATCTTTGTAGTAAATGACAAGCTACTAAGGGCACATGGTGGATGCCTTGGCACCAAGAGCCGATGAAGGACGTAGGAGCCTGCGATAAGCCCCGGGAAGTTGGCAACCGAGCTGTGATCCGGGGATTTCCGAATGGGGAAACCCAGCTGGAGTCATGTCCAGTTACCTCTGCCTGAACACATAGGGCAGTTGGAGGGAACGTGGGGAAGTGAAACATCTCAGTACCCACAGGAAGAGAAAACAAAAGTGATTCCGAGAGTAGTGGCGAGCGAAATCGGAAGAGGCCAAACCGTATGCGTGTGATAGCCGGCAGGCGTTGCGCATTCGGGGTTGTGGGGCCGACCCGTTGGTTCTGCCGAACCAACACAGAGTAAGAAACCAGCGTTGAAGTCGAAGCGGACTGGAAAGTCCTGGCGTAGAGGGTGATACCCCCGTACACGTAAGACGCTGGCTCTGAGTCGTCACCCCAAGTAACACGGAACCCCTGAAATTCCGTGTGAATCTGGCGGGACCACCCGTTAAGCCTAAATACTCCTTGGTGACCGATAGCGGACAAGTACCGTGAGGGAAAGGTGAAAAGTACCCCTGGCGGGGAGTGAAATAGTACCTGAAACCATGTGCCTACAATCCGTTGGAGCGGATCTTCGGATCTGTGACAGCGTGCCTTTTGAAGAATGAGCCTGCGAGTTTGCGTTGTGTGGCGAGGTTAACCCGTGTGGGGCAGCCGTAGCGAAAGCGAGTCCGAATAGGGCGATTCAGTCGCACGACCAAGACCCGAAGCGGAGTGATCTATCCATGGGCAGGTTGAAGCGCGGGTAAGACCGCGTGGAGGACCGAACCCACCAGGGTTGAAAACCTGGGGGATGACCTGTGGATAGGGGTGAAAGGCCAATCAAACTCCGTGATAGCTGGTTCTCCCCGAAATGCATTTAGGTGCAGCGTTGCGTGTTTCTTGCCGGAGGTAGAGCACTGGATAGCCGATGGGCCCTACAAGGTTACTGACGTTAGCCAAACTCCGAATGCCGGTAAGTGAGAGCGCAGCAGTGAGACTGCGGGGGATAAGCTCCGTAGTCGAGAGGGAAACAGCCCAGACCATCAGCTAAGGTCCCTAAGCGATAACTAAGTGGAAAAGGATGTGGAGTCGCAGAGACAACCAGGAGGTTGGCTTAGAAGCAGCCACCCTTGAAAGAGTGCGTAATAGCTCACTGGTCAAGTGATTCCGCGCCGACAATGTAGCGGGGCTCAAGTTATCCACCGAAGCTATGGAATTCAAGTGTTAGCCCGGCCGCAAGGTCCAGGTACTTGGATTGGTAGGGGAGCGTCGTATGGCGAGTGAAGCGGCGGAGTGATCCAGCCGTGGACGCCATACGAGTGAGAATGCAGGCATGAGTAGCGAATGAGGAGTGAGAAACTCCTCCGCCGAATGATCAAGGGTTCCAGGGTCAAGCTAATCTGCCCTGGGTAAGTCGGGACCTAAGGCGAGGCCGACAGGCGTAGTCGATGGACAACGGGTTGATATTCCCGTACCGGCAAAATAGCGCCCATGACGAACCTGATGATGCTAAGTGCCCGAAACCTTGGAGATCCTTCGGGAAATCCTCTGGTGGAGCGCACGACCCGAATCAGTAGTAGTCAAGCGATGGGGTGACGCAGGAAGGTAGCCCAACCGTGGCGATGGTAGACCACGGGTAAAGGTGTAGGGCGAGGTGTAGGCAAATCCGCACCTCATGTGCCTGAGACCTGACGCCGAGTTCTTATGAACGAAGTGGGTAATCCTATGCTGTCGAGAAAAACCTCTAGCGAGCTATGCGCCGCCCGTACCCCAAACCGACTCAGGTGATCAGGTAGAGAATACCAAGGCGATCGAGTGAACCATGGTTAAGGAACTCGGCAAAATGCCCCCGTAACTTCGGGAGAAGGGGGGCCGGATGCGTGAAGGGACTTGCTCCCGGAAGCGTTGATGGCCGCAGAGACCAGGCCCAAGCGACTGTTTACTAAAAACACAGGTCCGTGCTAAGTCGCAAGACGATGTATACGGACTGACTCCTGCCCGGTGCTGGAAGGTTAAGGGGACGGGTTAGCTCTTCGGAGCGAAGCTCAGAACTTAAGCCCCAGTAAACGGCGGTGGTAACTATAACCATCCTAAGGTAGCGAAATTCCTTGTCGGGTAAGTTCCGACCTGCACGAATGGAGTAACGACTTGGGCGCTGTCTCAACCGTGGACTCGGCGAAATTGCACTACGAGTAAAGATGCTCGTTACGCGCGGCAGGACGGAAAGACCCCGGGACCTTTACTACAATTTGGTATTGGTGTTTGGTTCGGCTTGTGTAGGATAGGTGGGAGACTTTGAAGCAGGGACGCCAGTTCTTGTGGAGTCAACGTTGAAATACCACTCTGGTCGTACTAGATATCTAACCTCGGTCCGTTATCCGGATCAGGGACAGTGCCTGATGGGTAGTTTAACTGGGGCGGTTGCCTCCTAAAATGTAACGGAGGCGCTCAAAGGTTCCCTCAGCCTGGTTGGCAATCAGGTTTCGAGTGTAAGTGCACAAGGGAGCTTGACTGTGAGAGTGACAACTCGAGCAGGGACGAAAGTCGGAACTAGTGATCCGGCGCTGGCATGTGGAAGCGGCGTCGCTCAACGGATAAAAGGTACCCCGGGGATAACAGGCTGATCTTCCCCAAGAGTCCATATCGACGGGATGGTTTGGCACCTCGATGTCGGCTCGTCGCATCCTGGGGCTGGAGTAGGTCCCAAGGGTTGGGCTGTTCGCCCATTAAAGCGGCACGCGAGCTGGGTTTAGAACGTCGTGAGACAGTTCGGTCCCTATCCGCCGCGCGCGTAGGAAACTTGAGAAAGGCTGTCCCTAGTACGAGAGGACCGGGATGGACGAACCTCTGGTGTGCCAGTTGTCCTGCCAAGGGCACGGCTGGTTAGCTACGTTCGGAAGTGATAACCGCTGAAAGCATCTAAGCGGGAAGCACGTTTCAAGATGAGGTTTCCCACCGGGTCAACCGGGTAAGGCCCCCAGTAGACGACTGGGTTGATAGGCCGGAGGTAGAAGGCAGCGATGCACGGAGCCGACCGGTACTAATAGGCCGAGGGCTTGTCTTTACTACAATGATGTTGCGCGTCCACTGTGTGGTTCCCGAGTTACGGTCGGGGACTATGGGTTTCTAAGAACCCAAAGGTCAGACATAACTCAATAGAGTTTCGGCGGCCATAGCGAGAGGGAAACACCCGGCTCCATTCCGAACCCGGAAGTTAAGCCTCTCAGCGCCGATGGTACTGCAAGCGCGAGCTTGTGGGAGAGTAGGACGTCGCCGGACATTCTTTCGTAAAGGCCACCCGTCTCGGGTGGCCTTTACGCTTTTCTGGGATGTTCATGGACGCGGTGAGAGGGATCGAGATGGCGGAGCGCGGAAGCACTGGCGGACGGAACGAGGGGCAACGCCCAGAGCGCAGCGGCCGTCCATCCGGCAGCGGCCGGCCTGCCTCGAGCGGTGGGGGTCGGCCGAGCTCCAGTGGATCGGCCGGTGGCAGGGGCGGGTCCTCGGCGTCGGGTCGCAGTGGCGCACCCTCGAGTCGCGGCGGTGCCCCGGCCGGACGCAGTGGGGCTCCCACCGGTCGCAGCGGAGGCGCCGCGGGCCGTGGTGGTGACGACCGTCGTGCAGGAGCGGGCCGTCCGGACCGTCGCGACGACGCTCCGCGTGGTGAGCGCCGTGCCCCGGCCGGACGCGACTCCGACTCCCGCGGAGGTCCCCGGAGCGGCTCGCGCGACGCGACCCGTGGAAGCTCCCGCGACGACGTCCGTGGGGGTTCCCGCAGCGACTCGCGAGGCGGCCAGCGCAGCGACTCCCGCGACGCCTCGCGCGGAGGCCCTCGTGACGATGCCCGCGGCGGCTCGCGTGGTGACTCACGGGGTGACTCGCGTGGTGGCCCGCGTGACGATTCGCGCGGGCAGTCCCGCGGGGGCGCGTCCCGCGGGCAGCAGCCGCGCTCCGGCGCCCCCCGCGGCGGGCGGGACAGCCGCGACGGCCGCGATGGTGGCCGCGACAGCCGTGACAGCCGGTACTCCCGGCGCGACGAGGGCCACCGCGGCGAGCGCACCGCCGACCAGGCGCGCTACGACGGCCCGGAGATCCCCGAGGACATCACCGGCAACGAGCTCGACCACAACGTGATGGCCCAGCTGCGTGGCCTCCCCGAGAAGCTCGCCGCTCGCGTCGCTCGCCATCTGGTGGCCGCAGGGCAGCTGCTCGACGAGGACCCCGAGACGGCCTACCAGCACACGCTGGCCGCGCGGGCCCGCGCGGCACGGGTGGCCGTGGTGCGCGAGGCGACCGGTGAGGCGGCCTACGCGGCAGGTCACTATGCGGAGGCGCTCTCGGAGCTGCGGGCGGCCAAGCGGATGAACGGCGCGGCCGACTACCTCCCGGTGATGGCCGACTGCGAGCGTGCCCTCGGCCGGCCGGAGAAGGCCCTCGCGCTGGCGAAGAGCCCCTCGGTGGCCAAGCTGAGCCAGGCCCAGCAGGTCGAGATGACGATCGTGGAGGCCGGTGCCCGCTTCGACCTCGGCGAGGTCGACTCCGCGCTGCGCACCCTGGAGAGCGCCCCGGTGCGGTCGGTGGCCCGGGAGGACTGGGTCGTCCGGCTGCGGTACGCCTACGCCGACCTGCTCCTGCAGGCCGGCCGTCGCGAGGACGCGATGGTGTGGTTCCACCGCACCGCCGGCATCGACGGCGGCGGCATCACCGACGCCGCGGACCGGATCCTCGAGCTCGAGGGCGTCGTCATCGAGACGGCCGACGACACCGAGGACATCGAGGACACCGAGGACACCGAGGACACCGACGCCGGTCGCGCGGAGGGGTGAGCCGCGTGGCCCGTCGCGTCCTCGCGGCCAGTGACCGCCCCCTGCAGGAGGCGTACGACCTGGCGATGCTCGACCTCGACGGGGTGGTGTACGTCGGGCCGAATGCGGTCCCCGGCGCACCCGACCATCTCGGGGCGGCCGCCGAGGCGGGCATGCGGCTGGCGTACGTGACCAACAACGCGGCCCGACCGCCCGCCGCGGTCGCCGAGCACCTGGTCGAGCTCGGCATCCCGTGCCGGGTGCAGGACGTGGTCACCTCGGCCCAGGCCGCCGCCCGGTTGGTGGCCGAGCAGGTGCCCGCAGGGGCGGCGGTCTTCGTCATCGGCGGGCAGGGGCTCGTGGAGGCGCTCGCCGAGCACGGCCTGGTCGCGGTCCAGAAGCGGGCCGACGGTCCGGTCGCGGTGGTGTCCGGCTACCACCCCGACCTGGCCTGGCGGACCGTGATCGCCGGCGCGATCCTCGTCAAGGAGGGCCTGCCCTGGGTCGCGTCCAACACCGACCTGACCGTGCCGACCCCGGACGGCCCGGGCCCGGGCAACGGCGTGCTGGTGCGGGCCGTGGCCGAGTTCTCCGAGCGGACCCCTGTGGTGGCGGGCAAGCCCGAGCCGCCACTGTTCCACGAGACCCGGGAGCGGGTGGGCGGCTCCCATCCGCTCGTCGTCGGCGACCGGCTCGACACCGACATCGAGGGCGCCGTCCGCGCCGGCTACGACTCCCTGCTGGTGATGACCGGCGTCACGGACCTCAGCGCCCTGCTGGCAGCCGGTCCGGAGAGCAGGCCCACGTTCCTCGCCGCCGACCTCGGGGGCCTCGCGACCACCCACGAGTCACCGGAGGTGGACGACGGCACCGTCACCCTGGGCGGCTGGAGCGCGCGCGTCGACGACGGACGGCTGCGGGTCACCGGTGCCGGGTCGGTCGACGACTGGTGGCGCACCGTCGCGCGTTGCGCGTGGGACCACCGCGACGCCTCCGGTGAGGTCGTCGAGCCCGGCGACCTCACTCCGCCCGCCGCGGACTGACGCGGCCCGGCCGGTGCCACGGGACTGTCGGTCCCACCGGGTAGCGTGAGCCCGTCAGACGGACGTGACAGCCGAGGAGACGAGCGTGACCGAGAGCGTCGAGCACGAGCAGGGCGCGGTGGAGCCCGAGATGGAGGCCGCCGCGGCGGAGGCGACCGGTCATCCCCGCGTCGACGAGGTCCTCGCGTCGCTCGCCGCCCTCGACGAGCGACCCCTCGACGAGCACGTCGGTGTCTTCGAGGAGGCGCACGCCTCCCTGCGGGCGGCTCTGACCGACGCCGGCACCGCCTGACCTGTGCCCCGACGACTCCGCCTCGACGCCGAGCTGGTGCGCCGCGGGCTGGCCCGGTCGCGGGAGCACGCCGCCACCCTGGTCGCCGACGGCCGGGTGAAGGTCGCCGGCGTCGTCGCCACCAAGCCGGCCACCGGGGTGACCACGGACGTGGCCCTGCTGGTCACCACCGACCCGGACCGGCCCGAGTACGTCTCCCGGGGAGGTCACAAGCTGGCCGGTGCCCTGGAGGCGTTCGCCCCCGCCGGGCTGACAGTGCAGGGGCGCCGCTGCCTGGATGCCGGCGCGTCGACCGGCGGCTTCACCGACGTGCTGCTGCGCGCCGGTGCGGCCGAGGTGGTCGCCGTCGACGTCGGCTACGGACAGCTCGCCTGGCAGCTGCAGCAGGACGACCGGGTGCAGGTGCACGACCGCACCAACATCCGGGAGCTCACCCCCGAGCTGGTCGGGGGTCCCGTGGACGTCGTCGTGGGTGACCTCTCCTTCATCTCCCTGGCGCTGGTCCTCGAAGCCCTGATCGGCGTGTGCACGCCCGGCGCCGCCCTCGCGCTGATGGTCAAGCCGCAGTTCGAGGTCGGCAAGGAGCGGGTCGGCAAGGGCGGCGTGGTCCGCGACCTCGCCCTGCGCGCCGAGGCGGTCGGTCACGTCGCCGAGCAGGCCGCCCGGCGGGGCTGGGGCGCTCGCGCGGTCACCACCAGCCCGCTGCCCGGCCCGTCCGGCAACGTAGAGTACTTCCTGCTGCTGCGGCGCGGGCCGGCGACGCTGGGTCCCGAGGAGATCCGGGCCGAGGTGGACCGCACCGCCTCCCTGGGCCGCGGCGCGCGCGTCGCGGTGCAGGAGGACGGGGGCGGGGACCCCGCGGGTGAGAGGGTGGTCCCGTGACCCCCGACGCGCCGCCGCTTCCGGACCGGCGCGTGCTGCTGGTGGTCAACACCCGACGCGACACCGCTCGCGAGGTCGCCCTGCAGTTCTGCGACGCGCTCACCGCGCACGCCATCAGCGTCCGGGTCCTCGCCGACGACGCCGAGGAGCTCAAGCTGGAGGCCCCCGACCGCCTGAAGGCCCCCGACCGCCTCGAGGTCGTGGAGGACCCGATGACCGCCGCCCAGGACTGCGAGCTCGTCGTGGTCGTGGGGGGCGACGGCACGATCCTGCGCGCGGCCGAGTACGCCCGCGAGTCCGGGACACCGCTGCTCGGGGTCAACCTCGGTCACGTCGGCTTCCTCGCCGAGGCCGACGTGGAGGACGTGGAGCACACCATCGCGGCCATCATCGGCCGCCGCTACGGGTCCGA
Organism: Marmoricola sp.; assembly: GCA_044227235.1. Taxonomy (GTDB): domain Bacteria; phylum Actinomycetota; class Actinomycetes; order Propionibacteriales; family Nocardioidaceae; genus Marmoricola_A. The sequence goes on from JBGAFN010000002.1 coordinate 563,158, forward strand.
CGAGCGCCTCACCGTGGACGTCGACGTCTTCGTGGGCAAGGCCAGGGTCGCCTCCACGTGGGCGCTCAACGAGGCCAGCGTCGAGAAGGCGTCGCGGGAGCGCATGCTCGAGCTCGTGGTGGAGGTCGACGGGCGGCCGCTGTCCCGGTGGGGCTGCGACGGCGTCGTCTGCTCGACGCCGACCGGCTCCACGGCGTACAACTTCTCGGCGGGCGGCCCGATCGTGTGGCCCGAGGTGCAGGCGCTGCTGATCGTGCCGATCTCCGCCCATGCTCTGTTCGCGCGCCCGATGGTGGTGGCGCCGACCTCGACGATGGCCATCGAGGTGATCGCCGAGAACCAGGGGTCCGCCGTGCTGTGGTGCGACGGCCGCCGCACCGTCGAGCTGCCGCCGGGGGCGCGCGTCGAGGTCCGTCGCGGCCACATCCCGGTCCGGCTGGCCCGGCTGCACCAGGCACCGTTCACCGACCGGCTGGTCGCGAAGTTCGAGCTGCCGGTCACCGGCTGGCGCGGGTCCGCCGAACGACGACGTCGAGGGGAGTGACCCGGTGCTCGAGGAGATCCGCATCCGCGCGCTCGGCGTCATCGACGAGTCCGTGCTCGACCTCGGTCCCGGCTTCACCGCGATCACCGGCGAGACCGGCGCCGGCAAGACCATGGTCGTGACCGCCCTCGGGCTGCTGCTCGGCGGCCGGGCCGACACCGGCGCCGTCCGGACCGGCGCCCGGCACGCCCGCGTCGAGGGCGTGGTCTCCCTCACCGGTCTCGCAGACGTCCGGGAGGCGGTCGAGGAGGCCGGCGGCGAGATCGAGGACGACCGGGTCGTGCTCGCCCGCCAGGTGTCGGTCGAGGGACGCTCCCGTGCGTACGCCGGCGGTGCGGGCGTGCCCGCCACCACGCTGGGGCGGCTCGCCGAGAGCCTGGTCGCCGTGCACGGACAGTCCGACCAGCACCGCCTGCTGCGCGCGGGTGCCCAGCGCGACGCCCTCGACCAGTTCGCCGGGCAGACGGCCGGTGAGCTCCGGGAGGCCTTCGCAAGCGTGTACGAGCAGCTCCGGGCCACCGAGGCCGAGCTCGCCGAGGTCGTCGCCACCGCCCGGGAGCGCGCCCGGGAGGCCGACCTGCTCCGGTTCGGCCTGGAGGAGATCGAGAAGGTCGCACCCGAGCCGGGGGAGGATGCGGCCCTGGCCGAGGAGGAGAGCCGGCTCGGCTTCTCCGACACGCTGCGGACCGCCGCCGAGCAGGCTCGTGCCGCCCTGTCGGCCGACGACGGCGGACCCGACGCGCTCGGCACGGTGGGGGCCGCGCGGCGGCTCCTCGAGTCCGTCCGGGACCACGACGGCCGCGCGGCCGAGCTGGCCGACCGGCTGGCCGAGGCGACGTACCTGATCTCCGACCTGGCCGCCGACGTGGCGTCGTACGCCTCGGGGCTGGACACTGACCCGGCCCGCCTGGCGGCCGTCTCCGACCGACGGGCCGCGCTGACCGCCCTGACACGCAAGTACGGCGAGACCATCGACGAGGTGCTGGCCTGGTCGCAGACCTCGGCCGCCCGCCTCGTCGAGCTCGACGACACCGACGGCCACATCGAGCAGCTGCGCGCTCGTGCGGAGGCGATCCGCGGCGAGCTCGCCCGGGTCGGTGCGGAGCTGAGCGAGGTCCGGGCCGCTGCGGCGACCCGGCTCGGCGCGGCCGTCAGCGAGGAGCTGACCGCGCTCGCGATGCCGCACGCCGTGGTCACGGTGCGGGTGGGGCAGAGCCCCGACGACGCGGGCCTCGAGGTCGGTGGCCGACGCCTCCGGATGACCGCCAGCGGCCTCGACGAGGTCGAGTTCCTGCTCGCCGCCAACATCGGTGCGGATCCCCGGCCCCTGCACAAGGGCGCCAGCGGGGGCGAGCTGTCCCGGGTCATGCTGGGCCTCGAGGTCGTCCTGGCCGGCACGAACCCGGTCCCGACGTTCGTCTTCGACGAGGTCGACTCCGGCGTCGGCGGCAAGGCCGCCGTCGAGGTCGGACGCCGGCTCGCGATGCTCGCGCGCACCGCGCAGGTCGTGGTGGTGACCCACCTCCCCCAGGTCGCCGCCTTCGCGGACCGTCACGTCGTCGTCGCCAAGGCGCAGGACGGCCGGGTGACGACGTCGGGGCTGACCGTGCTCGACGACGAGGGACGGGTCCGCGAGCTCTCCCGCATGCTGGCCGGCCAGGAGGACTCCGACACCGCGCGCGCCCACGCCCAGGAGCTGCTCACCGCCGCCCGCCCGCCGGCCCGCTGAGCGGCACGCGCGGGTCCCGAAGTCCCCGCATCGCCCGCGTCGCCGTGTTTTCATGAATCAGTCATGAAGATCCGTACGCGCCAGCCGGTCCAGCCCGGCGAGCCCGGCGTCGCTGGCACCATCCGGACGGAACGACGGACCAGTGCCGTGCTCCGCAAGGCCCAGCCCGGCGACATCGTCGTCCTCGACCACCTCGACCTCGACCGGGCGAGCGCCGAGGCGCTCGTCGCGCACCGGGTCGCGGCGGTGGTGAACGCCTCGCCGTTCATCTCCGGCCGCTTCCCCAACCTCGGGCCCGAGGTGCTGGCCAAGGCCGGCGTCGTGCTGCTCGACGGCGTCGGCACCGAGGTGTTCGGCCGGGTCCGCGACGGGGTGCAGGCCCGGGTCGCCGACGGTCGCCTGTACGTCGGGGCCAACGAGGTCGCCGCCGGTCACGAGCTCTCGCTCGAGGAGGTGCAGTCCCGGATGGGCTCGGCCCGCGAGGGTCTGGCCACCCAGCTGCAGTCCTTCACGCACAACACCACCGAGTTCCTGCGGCGCGAGCAGGACCTGCTGCTGCACGGTCAGGGCGTGCCCGACCTCCGGACGCCGATCGCCGACCGTCCGGTGGTCGTGGTCGTCCGGGACTTCGACTACCAGGCGGACCTCAAGCGCCTGCGCGGGTTCGTCAAGGAGCAGCGGCCGGTCCTGATCGGGGTCGACGGCGGTGCGGACGCCCTGCTCGAGGTCGGCCTGAAGCCCGACCTGGTGCTGATCGGGGAGAGCGGCTTCGCCGCCACCGACGGCTCCGGGCACGGCGCCCCGACCGGGGCAGCCGTCTCCGACAAGGCGCTGCGCACCGCTCGGGAGATCGTCGTCCACGCCGACGCCTCCGACCGGGCCGTCGGCTCCGAACGCCTGGACCGGCTCGGCATCCGCCCGCACCGGATGGCCGCCAGCGGTACCACCGAGGACATGGCCCTGCTGCTGGCCGACGTACGCGGCGCCTCGGTCATTGTCACCGTCGGCACCCACGCGACCCTCGACGAGTTCCTCGACGCCCGCCGGGCGGGCCTCGCCTCCACGTTCCTCACCCGGCTGCGGGTCGGCCCCCGGGTCGTCGACGCGGCCACCGTGCCGGTCCTCTACTCGGGGCGGGTCCGGCTCTGGCAGCTCCTGCTGGTGCTGCTGGTGGGCCTGGTCGCCCTGGCCGTGGCGATCGGCCTCACGCCTCGTGGCGAGGTCTGGTTCGACGACCTGCGGGACTGGATCGACCCTGCCCTCGACCGTCTCCAAGGACTCTTCTCGTGATCACCTTCCGCTACCACGTCGTCTCGATCGTGGCCGTGCTCCTGGCCCTGGCCACCGGCATCGTCCTCGGAGCCGGTCCCCTGCAGCGCGACGACACCGCCGGCACCACGGTGAGCGGTGGCAGCGGTGCCGCCCTGACGCAGGCGCGGGACCGGCTGGCCCTGGCCGAGCAGGAGGCCTCCTTCGACGACGCGTTCGCCCAGGCGACTGCGCCGGCCGTCGTGTCCCGGAAGCTGCAGGGCCGGGCGGTCACCCTCGTCATGCTTCCGGGCTCGGACGAGGATGTCGCGACCGGGCTGACCTCGGCCGTCGCGGCGGCCGGCGGTGCCGTCACCGCGCAGGTCCAGGTCGACGCGAAGCTGCTCGACGTCGCGAACCGCCAGCTCGTCGGGGAGCTGGCCACCCAGGTGCAGGCCTCCGCCAAGGACGCCGTCCAGATCCCCGCCGGGGCGAGCGGCTACGAGCGGATGGGCCGGCTGCTCGGGTACGCCGTCGGCACGACCGCGAAGGGCGGCGACCAGGTCGACGACACCGGCGACTCGATCCTGGCGGCGCTCTCGACCGCCGAGCTGGTGACCACCCGTGGCAACATCTCCCGGCGCGGCAGCCTCGTGGTCGTCGTACCGGGACCGCCGAGCGGCACCGCCGACCAGCGCGAGGGCGCCGGCGCCATCCTGGCCACCCTCGCCGACGCCCTCGACGGCTCCACCGACGGGCTGGTCGTGGCCGGGCCGCTGGCGGCAGCCGCACCGGACGGGCTGGTCACCGCGGTCCGCTCCGACCCGACCGCAGCGACCCGGGTCTCCACGGTCGACGTCGCCGACCGTTCCGCGGGAGCGGTCGTCGCGGTGCTCGCGCTCACGCAGGAGGCGACCGGCACCAGCGGCCACTACGGGGCCGACGGGGCGGACGGCGCGATGCCGGCAGCCGCAGCGGCCGCGGGCGGGGAGTAGCGGCGACCCTCCCGGGGTCTCGACCCGCCGGCTCGTTCCTCGCCGGCTGCTCGACCGGCGAGGGCCGGCTGCTGGGCGGCGCGTGGGCGTGGGTTCGCCGAATCGGGGTGGTTGCCGGTAGCCTAGAACCCCGTGGACGGGCGAGCATTCTCGCCGCACATCGATCCGCGGGAGTCCCCTTGGCCGCTGCGCAGCCCACCAAGCACGTGTTCGTCACCGGCGGCGTCGCCTCCTCGCTCGGCAAGGGCCTCACCGCCAGTTCGCTGGGCAGCCTGCTGAAGGCACGCGGGCTCCGGGTCACGATGCAGAAGCTCGACCCGTACCTCAACGTCGACCCGGGCACGATGAACCCGTTCCAGCACGGCGAGGTCTTCGTGACCGACGACGGCGCCGAGACCGACCTCGACGTCGGCCACTACGAGCGCTTCCTCGACACCAACCTCAACGGCATCGCGAACGTGACCACCGGACAGGTGTACTCCCAGGTGATCGCCAAGGAGCGCCGGGGCGACTACCTCGGCGACACGGTGCAGGTGATCCCGCACATCACCAACGAGATCAAGGACCGGGTCCGGGCCATGGCCGGGGAGGGTGACAGCGCGGTCGACGTGGTCATCACCGAGATCGGCGGCACCGTGGGCGACATCGAGTCGCTGCCGTTCCTCGAGGCCGCCCGCCAGGTCCGTCACGACGTCGGCCGGGAGAACTGCTTCTTCCTGCACGTGTCGCTGGTCCCCTGGATCGGACCGTCGCAGGAGCTCAAGACCAAGCCCACCCAGCACTCCGTCGCGGCGCTGCGCTCGATCGGCATCCAGCCCGACGCGATCGTGTGCCGGGCCGACCGCCTGATCCCCGAGGGCGTGAAGAAGAAGATCTCGCTGATGTGCGACGTCGACCAGGAGGCCGTGGTCACGGCCAGCGACGCGCCGTCGATCTACGACATCCCCAAGGTGCTGCACGGGGAGGGGCTCGACGCGTACGTCGTACGGCGGCTGAACCTGCCGTTCCGCGACGTCGACTGGACCAAGTGGGACGACCTGCTGCGCCGGGTGCACCACCCGATCGAGCACGTCACCGTCGCCCTGGTCGGCAAGTACATCGACCTGCCGGACGCCTACCTGTCGGTGGCCGAGGCGCTGCGGGCCGGTGGCTTCGCGCACGAGGCCAAGGTCGCGATCCGCTGGGTGCCCTCCGACGAGTGCGAGACCCACGACGGTGCGGCGCGGCACCTCTCCGACGTCGACGCGGTGCTGATCCCCGGCGGGTTCGGCATCCGCGGCATCGACGGGAAGATCGGCGCGTTGCAGTACGCCCGGACCAACCGCATCCCGACGCTCGGCATCTGCCTGGGCCTGCAGTGCATGGTGATCGAGTACGCCCGCAACGTGGTCGGGCTCGAGAAGGCCGGGTCCACCGAGTTCGACCCCGACAGCCCCGAGCCGGTGATCGCCACCATGGCCGAGCAGCACCAGTACGTCGAGGGGGCCGGCGACCTGGGCGGCACCATGCGCCTGGGCCTCTACCCGGCCGACCTGACGCCGGGCTCGGTCGTCGCGACGACGTACGGCGAGGCGCTGGTCCACGAGCGTCACCGGCACCGCTACGAGGTCAACAACTCCTACAAGGAGGAGCTGGAGGCGGCCGGGCTGGTCTTCTCCGGGCTGGGCACCGAGAACAAGCTCGTCGAGTTCGTCGAGCTGCCGAAGGACCAGCACCCGTACTACGTCTCCACGCAGGCCCACCCCGAGCTCCGGTCCCGCCCCACCCGGCCGCACCCGCTGTTCGCCGGGCTGATCGGCGCGGCCGTGGCGCGGCAGAAGGAGCTGGAGATCCCCGTGGGGGACGCCGCCCTGCGCCGGACCGACGAGGACTGAGCCGTCCCCGTGACCCAGCCGACCCCGCTGGACCCGGCCGACCTGGTCGACACCGCCGAGTCCTGGCCGGTGCTCGGCAGCCGCGACCTCTACCGCGGGGGCGCGCCGTTCGCGATCCGCGAGGACACCGTGACGATGCCGGACGGCAGCGCGCAGTTCGACCGGATCGTGGTCGAGCACCCCGGTGCGGTCGTCGTCCTGGCTCTCGACGAGGACGACCGGGCGCTGGTGCTGCGCCAGTACCGGCATGCCTGCGGGACGAAGTTCATCGAGGTGCCCGCGGGCCTGCTCGACGTGCCGGGGGAGGACCCCGTCGTGGCCGCCCGCCGCGAGCTGCTCGAGGAGGCCGGGCTGGAGGCGTCCGAGTGGACCCATCTGAGCTCGATCCACAGCTCACCGGGGATCACGGCCGAGCGCATCGAGCTCTACCTGGCCCGCGGGCTGACCGAGGTGCCGGACCGGGGCGGCTTCGCCCTGCACCACGAGGAGCTCGACATGACGCTGCACTGGGTGCCGTTCGAGGACCTCCTCGAGGCGGCGCTGGAGCGCCGGATCACCGACGGCCCGCTGGTCACCGCGCTGCTCGCGCACGAGGTGCTCCGGCGGCGCTGACGGCTTTGGGTCAGGTCCCTGCGTCGCGTGCTGGATCTCGTGGCTCACGCTGCGCGTTCGCACCTCGATCTCCGGTGGGGACCACGCTGCGCGGTTGCACGTCGATCTCCGGTGGGGCTCACGCTGCGCGGTTGCGTTTCGACCTCCGCCAGGTCGTGGAGGTGCCGACGGTGGCCCGGGTCACACCCGGGTCCTAGACTCGGGCGCAGCCGGGACGACGGCGTCCGAGGCTCGGCGAGAGGGTCCGCGATGAGGGTCGGCGTTCCGAAGGAAGTCAAGAACCACGAGTACCGGGTGGCGATCACCCCGGCCGGGGTGCACGAGCTGGTGCTGAACGGCCACGAGGTCGTGGTCGAGTCCGGCGCCGGGCTGGGCTCCTCGATCCCCGACGAGCAGTACGTCGACGCCGGCGCGGTCATGCTGCCCACCGCCGAGGCGGTGTGGGAGCAGGCCGAGATGATCATGAAGGTCAAGGAGCCGATCGTCTCGGAGTACGCGAAGATGCGGGAGGGGCAGCTGCTGTTCACCTACCTGCACCTGGCTGCGGACAAGCCGTTGACCGAGGAGCTGCTGGCCCGCAAGGTCACCGGGATCGCGTATGAGACGGTGCAGACCCCGAACGGGGCGCTGCCGCTGCTGGCCCCGATGAGCGAGGTCGCGGGCCGGTTGGCGCCCCAGGTCGGGGCGCACACGATGATGCGGGCCCAGGGTGGCCGCGGGGTCCTGATGGGTGGTGTCTCGGGGGTGTACGCGGCGAAGGTCGTGGTCATCGGGGCCGGGGTCTCGGGGATGAACGCGGCGGCGATCGCGTTGGGGATGCAGGCTGAGGTGCTGTTGCTGGACCGCAACATGATGAAGCCGGGCAGTGTGCTGGTCGACATCTCCATCGACCAGGGCGGCTGCTTCGAGGACTCCCGGCCGACCACGCACGCGGACCCGACCTATGCGGTGCACGACTCGGTGTTCTACTGCGTGGCCAACATGCCCGGTGCGGTGCCGCACACCTCGACCTACGCGTTGACCAACGTGACCCTGCCCTATGCGGTGGCGCTGGCGAACAAGGGCTGGCAGGCCGCGTGCCGCGAGGACCACTCCCTGGCCCTGGGCCTCAACACCCACGACGGTGCCCTGACCAACGCCCCCGTCGCAGGAGCCCACGGCCTCGACTC
>JBGAFN010000014.1:0-156915 GCA_044227235.1 Marmoricola sp.
GGGGTGCGGCGCCGCCGCACCCCGACCACGGCCAGTCCACGACCTCTGAACCAACCCCAAACTGAGAACCACGAGGGAAGTAGCCACTGTGCTCGATGTGAACTTCTTCGACCAGCTGAAGATCGGCCTGGCCACTGCGGAGGACATCCGTACCTGGAGCCACGGCGAGGTCAAGAAGCCGGAGACGATCAACTACCGCACGCTCAAGCCCGAGCGTGACGGCCTCTTCTGCGAGAAGATCTTCGGTCCCACCCGGGACTGGGAGTGCTACTGCGGCAAGTACAAGCGCGTGCGCTTCAAGGGCATCATCTGCGAGCGCTGCGGCGTCGAGGTGACCCGCTCCAAGGTCCGCCGCGAGCGGATGGGCCACATCGAGCTGGCCGCCCCGGTCACCCACATCTGGTACTTCAAGGGTGTCCCGAGCCGGCTCGGCTACCTGCTCGACCTCGCCCCGAAGGACCTCGAGAAGGTCATCTACTTCGCGGCGTACATGATCACGCACGTCGACGACGACGCCCGTCACCGCGACCTGTCCTCGCTCGAGGCCAAGGTCGACATGGAGCGCAAGCGCCTCGAGACCCGTCGTGACAGCCAGGTCGGCGAGCGCATGCAGAAGCTCGAGGAGGACCTCGCCTCGCTCGAGGCCGAGGGTGCCAAGGCCGACCAGCGCCGCAAGGTGCGCGACGCGGCCGAGCGGGAGATGAAGCAGCAGCGCGAGCGTGCGCAGCGCGAGATCGACCGCCTCGAGGAGGTCTGGAACACCTTCAAGTCGCTGAAGGTCCAGGACCTCATGGGCGACGAGATGCTCTACCGCGAGATGAAGAACTGGTTCGGCAAGTACTTCGAGGGCTACATGGGCGCCACGGCGATCCAGAAGCGCCTGGAGACCTTCGACCTCGAGGCCGAGGTCGAGTCGCTCAAGGAGACCATCGCGACCGGCAAGGGCCAGCGCAAGGTCCGCGCGCTCAAGCGCCTCAAGGTCGTCGACGCCTTCCAGAAGACCGGCAACAAGCCGCTCGGCATGGTGCTGGACGCCGTCCCGGTCATCCCGCCGGACCTGCGCCCGATGGTGCAGCTCGACGGTGGCCGCTTCGCGACCTCCGACCTCAACGACCTGTACCGCCGCGTGATCAACCGGAACAACCGCCTCAAGCGGCTGCTCGACCTGGGCGCGCCGGAGATCATCGTCAACAACGAGAAGCGGATGCTCCAGGAGGCCGTCGACTCGCTGTTCGACAACGGCCGTCGTGGTCGTCCCGTCACCGGCCCGGGCAACCGTCCGCTGAAGTCGCTCTCCGACATGCTCAAGGGCAAGCAGGGCCGGTTCCGTCAGAACCTGCTCGGCAAGCGCGTCGACTACTCGGGCCGTTCGGTCATCGTGGTCGGCCCGCAGCTCAAGCTGCACCAGTGCGGTCTGCCCAAGCAGATGGCCCTGGAGCTGTTCAAGCCCTTCGTGATGAAGCGGCTCGTCGAGCTCAACCACGCCCAGAACATCAAGTCCGCCAAGCGGATGGTCGAGCGCGCCCGTCCGGTCGTGTGGGACGTCCTGGAAGAGGTCATCACCGAGCACCCGGTGCTGCTCAACCGGGCGCCCACGCTGCACCGGCTGGGCATCCAGGCGTTCGAGCCGCAGCTGATCGAGGGCAAGGCCATCCAGATCCACCCGCTCGTGTGCACCGCGTTCAACGCGGACTTCGACGGTGACCAGATGGCGGTGCACCTGCCGCTGTCGGCCGAGGCCCAGGCCGAGGCGCGGATCCTGATGCTCTCGACCAACAACATCCTCAAGCCGTCCGACGGCCGTCCGGTGACCATGCCCACCCAGGACATGATCATCGGCCTGTACTTCCTGACCCACCGCGACGAGGACTCCTCGTACGCCGGCGACGGACGGGCGTTCTCCTCCACCGCGGAGGCGATCATGGCCTTCGACCGGGGCGAGATCACCCTGCAGAGCAAGGTCCGGATCCGGCTGCAGGACGTCCTGCCGCCGGAGGGCTCGCCGCTGCCCGAGGGCTTCGTCCTCGGCCAGCCGGTGATCCTGGAGACCACGCTGGGCCGGGCGCTCTTCAACGAGACCCTGCCGGTGGACTACGCCTTCGTCGACGAGGAGGTCGGGAAGAAGAAGCTCGGCGTCATCGTCAACGACCTGGCCGAGCGCTACACCAAGGTCGAGGTCGCGCACGCCCTCGACGCGCTCAAGGACACCGGGTTCCACTGGGCCACCCGCTCGGGCGTCACCGTGTCGATCGACGACGTGGTCACCCCGGAGGACAAGGCCGAGATCCTCGAGAAGTACGAGGACCAGGCCAAGAAGGTCCAGGGCCAGTACGACCGTGGTCTGATCACCGACGACGAGCGCCGTCAGGAGCTCATCGAGATCTGGACCCAGGCCTCCAACGAGGTCGCCAAGGCCCTCGAGGTCCGGTTCGAGAGCGTGAAGAAGAACCCGATCTACATGATGGTCCACTCGGGTGCCCGAGGGAACATGATGCAGGTCCGCCAGATCGCGGCCATGCGTGGTCTCGTGGCGAACCCGAAGGGCGAGATCATCCCGCGCCCGATCAAGTCCAACTTCCGCGAGGGCCTGACGGTGCTCGAGTACTTCATCGCCACCCACGGTGCGCGGAAGGGTCTGGCGGACACCGCGCTGCGGACCGCCGACTCGGGCTACCTGACCCGTCGTCTGGTCGACGTGTCGCAGGACGTGATCATCCGCGAGGAGGACTGCGGCACCGAGCGCGGCCTGCCCAAGGTCATCGGCGAGCGCGGTGAGGACGGCAAGCTCCGTCTCGCCGAGAACGCCGACACCTCGGCGTACGCCCGGTCGGTGGCGACCGAGGTCGTCCACCCCGAGACCGGCGAGGTGCTGGTCGAGGCGGGCGGCGACCTGGGCGACGTCAAGATCGACGAGCTGATCGAGGCCGGCGTCGAGGAGGTCAAGGTCCGCTCCGTGCTGACCTGCGACGCCAAGACCGGCACCTGCGCGAAGTGCTACGGCCGCTCGCTGGCCACCGGCAAGCTGGTGGACATCGGCGAGGCCGTCGGCATCATCGCGGCGCAGTCGATCGGCGAGCCGGGCACGCAGCTCACCATGCGTACCTTCCACACCGGTGGTGTGGCCTCCGCGGACGACATCACGCAGGGTCTTCCCCGCGTGGTCGAGCTCTTCGAGGCCCGCCAGCCCAAGGGTCGCGCGTCGATCTCGGAGGCAGCCGGACGGGTCACCATCGAGGAGAACGAGAAGGCCAAGAAGGTCCTCGTCACCCCCGACGACGGTTCCGAGGTCCTGGAGTACCCGGTCTCGCGCCGCTCGCGTCTCCTCGTCGAGGAGGGCCAGCACATCGAGGTCGGCCAGCAGATCACGGTCGGCACCCCCGACCCGCAGGACGTGCTGCGCATCCTCGGTGTCCGCAAGGCGCAGGAGCACCTGGTGGACGAGGTCCAGGCCGTGTACCGCAGCCAGGGCGTGCAGATCCACGACAAGCACATCGAGATCATCGTGCGGCAGATGCTGCGCCGTGTCCTCGTGCTGGAGCAGGGCGACACCAAGCTGCTCCCGTCGGACCTGGTCGACCGGCCGTCGTTCGAGGCGGAGAACCGTCGCTGCGTCTCCGAGGGTGGCAAGCCGGCCGCGGGTCGTCCGCAGCTGATGGGCATCACCAAGGCCTCGCTCGCGACCGAGTCGTGGCTGTCGGCGGCCTCCTTCCAGGAGACCACCCGGGTGCTCACCGACGCGGCGATCCACGCCAAGTCGGACTCGCTGCTCGGCCTGAAGGAGAACGTGATCATCGGCAAGCTGATCCCGGCGGGTACCGGTCTCGAGCGGTACCGCAACATCCGGGTGGAGCCCACCGAGGAGGCCCGTGCCAACGCGTACTCCGTGACCGGCTACAGCACCTACTACGACGACTTCCCGGCGTCGAACGGGCAGCAGGTCGTGGCACTGGACGACTTCCCGTTCAGCTACGACAACTGATCCCAGCAGCACCCGGCAACGGCCGCCCCCTCCGGGGGGCGGCCGTTGCTGCGTTCTCGGTGGTGACGCTTCCTTCGGTGGTCGAGTAGGAGCGAGGAACGAGCGATGTGTCGAGACCTGGTGCGCGGCTCGCGGGGTCTCGACACGGGGGCTCGTTCCTCGCCCGCTACTCGACCAGCGAGGGGGGCGGCCGTTGCTGCGTTCTCGGTGGTGACGCTTCCTTTGGTGGTCGAGTAGGAGCGAGGAACGAGCGACGTGTCGAGACCTGGTGCGCGTGTCGCGGGGTCTCGACACGCGGGCTCGTTCCTCGCCCGCTACTCGACCAGCACAGGGGTCAGGCGCCGGTGAGGACCTTGGGCTCGGGGAGCGGGGTGGCGACCTCGGCGAGCGGCTTGGCGACGCGGCGGTGCGCCAGCAGCATCGAGACCGCGACCGCGCCGGCGGTCACCGTGACCAGGCCCAGCGCGGGGTGGTCGGCGGTCCAGTCGCGGACGCCGGCGTAGAGCGCGGCCTTCACGGCGAAGCCGTGGAACAGGTAGACCACCAGGGAGGCGGCCCCCATCCGGGCGAACCAGCCGTCCCGGCGGGGGAGCCAGGCCAGCACCGCGGCACCGACGAGCAGCGCGACGGCCATCTCGGCCAGGCGCAGCGGCACGCCGGCGGTCCAGGAGACCCCCAGCGCGTCGTACGACGTGCGCCAGTAGAGCCATTCCGTGGTCAGCACGCGCTCGGTGACCTCGGTGGCGGCCAGGGCGACCACGATCGCGGGGAGCAGCAGGCGGCGGCCGGCAGGGGACCGCAGCCGGTCCCAGTGGTGCGGGGAGAGCACCAGGCCGAGGGTGAAGAAGGGCAGCAGCCCCAGCACCCGGCTGAGGTCGAGCTGCTCGATGTCGACGACCCCGGCGACCAGCGAGATCGACACGGTCAGGGCGAGGGCCTGCCAGGGGCGCAGCCGCAGCAGGGCGGGCGCGGCGAGCCGCCAGAAGAACAGCGCGGCCAGGAACCACATCGGCCAGTGCGGGTTGATCCAGAGGTGCTCCAGCTTCTCTCCGCCGACCGTGGTGCGGAACAGCGCGAGCGCGGCCTCAAACAGCACGTAGGGGACCACCACCGTGGTGAGGAGCTTGGCGAGGTCCTTGCGGCTCCAGGTGACGTTGCGCGACAGGTAGCCGGTGACGACCACGAAGGCGGGCATGTGCCACAGGTAGAGCAGGTCGTAGAGACGCGAGGAGCTCCAGGTGGCCGGCACGAGGGTCCAGCTGTGGCCCACAACCACGAGGGTGACGAGCAGCATCTTCGCGTTGTCGAACCAGGGGTCTCGCTTCGCCATGAGACCTTCTATACCCGCGGTCCACCGCCCTGACACCGCGCCGGCGACGTGGCGCCCGCCACGCTCCACCCGTCCGAGCCGGAGGGTGTGACGAACGCCCTGCAGGTGAGCACGCGTCAGGTGCGCAGTCCCGTCGGTGGAGAGGAGCCGGATCGGTGGAGGTGGTCTACCCGACCGTGGTGACCGCGACCCGGGCACTCTTCCGGGCGTGGGGGCTGCGGATCGAGGTCGAGGGCGGGGAGCACGTCCCGACGGACGGCCCGGTCGTGCTCGCGGCGAACCACGTCAGCTTCCTGGACTTCCTGCTGGTCGGCCGCGCAGCCCGGCAGAGCGGCCGGCGGGTCCGCTTCCTGGCCCGCCACGACCTGTGGCGAGCGCCGCTGGTGGGGCCGGCGCTGACCGCGATGGGGCACGTCCCGGTCGACCGGTCCGCGCCCGCCGCGGCGTACCTGGGCGGGCTGCGCCACCTGCAGCAGGGGGAGGCCGTCGGGATCTTCCCCGAGGCGGGGGTGAGCCGGTCGCTCACCGTCCGCGCACTGATGCCGGGGGCCGCCGCGCTGGCCCTGGAGACCGGTGCCCCGCTGGTCCCGGTGGTGGTGTGGGGTCAGCAGCGCGTGCTCCCCGTCGGGGGACGGCCCAGCCCGCGCCGGGGGCGGCCGGTCACGATCCGGGTGGGACCGCCGCTCGACCCCGCCGGCGACCACCGCGCGCTCACCACCCGGCTGGGGAGCACCCTGCAGCACCTGCTGGAGGAGGTCCAGCTGCGCGACCGGCACCGGCCGGGCCCGGGGGAGTCGGCTCCGTGGTACCCGGCGCACCTCGGCGGCGGCGCACCCGAGGCTGCGCTGGCCCGGGCGACCGAGGTGCTGCCGTCCACCGCGGTACCGGCGGTGTGGGCTCCGGGGTGGCTGAGCCCCGCCGGGAGGGCCGGCCGCGCCGCCCTAGACTCGCCTCATGTCGCAGCAGCCACCGCAACGCCAGCGTCTCGCGGCGTACGCGGTGATGCGGCGTGAGGACGAGCTGCTGCTGACCAGGCTGTCGCCGCACATCCGGTTCGACGGCTGGACGCTGCCCGGCGGCGGCGTCGACCACGGTGAGCACCCGCGCGACGCGCTGCGCCGGGAGATCTTCGAGGAGGCCGGGCTGCATGCGGAGCCGGGGCGCCTGATGGACGTCTACTCCCAGCACTTCACCGGTGCGCGCCCTGACGGCCTGGTCGAGGACTTCCACGGGATCGGCCTGATCTTCGAGGCCGACCTGCTCCCGGAGTCGTACGACGTCGAGCCGCACGTGGTCGACGTGGGCGGCTCGACCGACCTCGCGCGCTGGGTCTCCCTGGAGACCGCCGCGACCCTGTCCCTGTCCGGGTCGGCCCGCTTCGCGCTGGGTCTCCTCGGCATCGAGGTGAGGAACGCCCGATGAGCCACCACGAGACCGTCTTCACCTACGGCGCGCCCGCGCTGAAGTTCGGGCCCGGCGCGAGCGACGAGATCGGCTTCGACCTCACCACGTACGACGCCCAGCGGGTGCTGGTCGTCACCGACCCGGGCGTCGCCGCGACCGGTCACCCCCAGCGGATCGCCGACCAGGTCGCGGCCCGTGGCCTCGCGGTGGTGCTCTTCGACGAGGTGCACGTCGAGCCGACCGACGTCAGCCTGGAGCACGCGATCGCGTTCGCGCGGGAGCACGGGCCGTTCGACGCCTTCGTGGCGGTGGGCGGCGGGTCGGCGATCGACACCGCGAAGGCGGTGAACCTGCTGACCACCAACCCCGGCGAGCTGATGGACTACCTCAACGCCCCGGTCGGCAAAGCGCGGGCGCCGCAGCACCCGCTCAAGCCGCTGGTGGCGGTGCCGACCACGACGGGGACCGGCAGCGAGAGCACCACGATCTGCGTGCTGGACGTGCTCGCGCTCAAGGTGAAGACCGGGATCAGCCACCCGCGGCTGCGGCCCACCCTCGCCGTCGTCGACCCGCGGCTCACGCTCACCCAGCCGGCCGGGGTGACCGCCGCGGCCGGGATGGACATCCTCTGCCACGCACTGGAGTCGTGGACCGCGCGGCCCTACGACTCCTACGACCGCAAGCAGCCGGAGCAGCGGGTGCCCTACTGCGGCGCCAACCCGGTCGCGGACCTGTGGGCGGAGAAGGCGATGACCCTGCTGGCGTCCTCGTTCCGGACCGCGGTGCGGCACGGGGACGACGAGCACGCCCGGGAGCAGATGGCGCTGGCGGCGACCTTCGCGGGGCTGGGCTTCGGCAACGCCGGCGTGCACATCCCGCACGCCAACGCCTACCCGATCGCGGGCCGGGTCAAGGACTTCCGCCCGGCCGGCTATCCCGACGACGAGCCGATGGTGCCGCACGGGATGGCGGTCTCGCTGACCGCGCCGGAGGCGTTCCGGTTCACCTTCGACGCGGCCCCCGAGCGGCACCTGCGGGCGGCCCAGCTGCTCGCCCCCGGCAGCGACCGTCCCCGCGAGGACCGCGACCACCTGCCGCAGGTGCTGAGCACCCTGATGCAGGACATCGGGATCCCCAACGGCATCGGTGCGGTCGGCTACGACGAGGGCGACGTCGACGACCTCGTCGAGGGCGCCGTCAAGCAGCAGCGGCTGCTCGCCACCGCCCCCAAGGAGGTGCGCGAGGAGGACCTCGCCGCCATCCTGCGCGGATCGCTGGAGCTGTGGTGAGCACCGACGGCACCGGCGAGCTCGCGGCGGCGCTGCTCCGGGCCGGGCTGGCCGACGTGGACGACTCGACGCTGGCGCGCGCCCTCTACTCCTCCGACGCCTCGCTCTACCGGGTCCCGCCGCGGGTCGTGGTCCGCCCGCTGCACACCGACGACGTCGCCGCCGTCCTCGCGGTCGCCCGCGAGCAGGGCGTGCCGGTGACGATGCGGGGTGCGGGCACCTCGATCGCGGGCAACGCGGTGGGCCCGGGCATCGTGGTGGACACCTCCAAGCACCTCGACAAGGTGCTCGAGCTGGACCCGGAGGCCCGCACCGCCCGGGTGCAGCCGGGCACGGTGCACGCCAGCCTGCAGAAGGTCGCCACTGCCCACGGGCTGCGGTTCGGGCCGGACCCGTCGACCCACACGCGCTGCACGATCGGCGGGATGATCGGCAACAACGCGTGCGGCTCGCGGGCGCTGGGCTACGGCCGGACCTCCGACAACGTGCTCGCACTCGAGGCGCTCACCGTCGCCGGCGACCCGGCCTCGGTGGTGCTGCCGCGGCTGACCGAGCTCGCCGACGCCCACCTGGCCACCATCCGGCAGCGGTTCGCGACCTTCCCGCGACAGGTCTCCGGCTACCCGCTGGAGCACCTGCTGCCGGAGCGGGGACGCGACCTGGCCCGGTTCCTGGTCGGCACCGAGGGCACGCTGGCGGTGGTCACCGAGGCGACGGTCCGGCTGGTGCCGGATGCGCCGTACCGGGCGCTGGCGGTCCTCGGCTACCCCGACATGGCCCTGGCCGCCGACGACGTGCCGGCCCTGCTGGAGCACGAGCTCGTGGCCTGCGAGGGCCTGGACCGCCGGATCACCGAGGTGGTCCGCGCCCAGCGCGGGACGCTCCCGGACCTGCCGCCCGGGGGCGGCTGGATCTTCGCCGAGGTCACCGCGGCCACCCGCGCCGAGGCCGAGGCGGCAGCCCGGGCCGTCGCCGCGAGCTCCGCCGCGGACGGGCACCGGGTGGTCTCCGACCCGGCCGAGCAGGCGGCGCTGTGGCGCATCCGCGAGGACGGGGCCGGGCTCGCCGCCCGGGCCACCCAGCGACCGGGCCAGGCCGGCTGGGAGGACGCCGCGGTGCCGCCCGCCCGGCTGGGCGCCTACCTGCGTGACTTCGACGCCCTGCTGGTCGAGCACGGGCTGCAGGGCGCGCCGTACGGCCACCTGGGCGACGGCTGCGTGCACGTGCGGATCGACTTCGACCTGCTCTCCGCGGACGGCCGCGGCGGCTTCCGGCGGTTCGTGGAGGAGGCAGCCGACCTGGTCGCCTCCTACGGCGGCACGCTGTCGGGGGAGCACGGCGACGGCCGGGCGCGCTCGGAGCTGCTGGGCCGGATGTACCCCGCGGAGGTGCTGGACCTGTTCGCGCAGGTCAAGCGCGCCTTCGACCCCGACGACCTGCTCAACCCGGGCGTGCTCGTGCGTCCCGCCCCGTTCGACGCCGACCTCCGGCTGGCCGCGCCGCTGGCCCGACCGGCCACCTTCCTGGCGATGCCGCACGACCCCGGCGGCTTCACCGAGGCGGTGCACCGGTGCACCGGCGTCGGCAAGTGCCTGGCCGACAACACCGCTGCCGGCGGCGTGATGTGCCCGTCCTACCGCGCGACCCGGGACGAGAAGGACTCCACCCGGGGTCGCGCCCGGGTGCTGCAGGAGATGGTCAACGGCTCGCTGGTCGGGGGCTGGGACGCACCGGAGGTCGAGGAGGCGCTCGACCTGTGCCTGGCCTGCCGCGGCTGCGCCCGGGACTGCCCCACGGGCGTCGACATGGCCACCTACAAGGCGGAGGCGCTGCACCAGCGGTACGCCGGGAAGCGCCGCCCGCGCACGCACTACACGCTGGGCCGGCTCCCTGGCACCGTCCGCCGGCTCCCCGCCGGGCTGGTCAACGCCGGGCTGCGCCTCGCGCCGGGCCTGGCCAAGGCGGTGGCCGGGGTCGACGGGCGCCGCTCGCTGCCGTCGCTGGCCCGGCGCCCGGCGCACCGCGACCTGGTCGCGCCGGGCCGCACCGGTCGCACCGGCAGCACCGGGCCGGGGGAGCGCCACCCCGACGTGGTGCTCTGGCTCGACACCTTCACCGACCGCTTCACCCCCGCGGCCGCGGCCGCCGCCCTCGCCGTGCTGCGGTCCACGGGCGCCGAGGTCGACGTGGTCGGCGGCAGCGGCTGCTGCGGTCTCACCTGGCTGACCACCGGACAGCTCGAGCGGGGCCGCGAGCTGCTGGCGGGGGTGCTGGCCGAGCTCGCGCCCTATGCCGCCGCCGGGGTGCCGGTGGTGGTGCTGGAGCCGTCCTGTCTGGCCGTGCTGCGCCAGGACGCGCCCGCGGCGCTCGGCGACCGTCCCGAGCTGGCCGCCGTCGGCCGGAGCGCGCGCACGCTGGCCGAGCACCTGCGCGCCGTCGGCTGGACCCCGCCCGACCTCACGGGCGTCGAGGTGGTCGCCCAGCCGCACTGCCACCACGCCTCGGTGCTGGGCTGGGAGGCCGACGCCGCCCTGCTCGCCGCGTCCGGGGCGACGGTGACCCGGGTGGGCGGCTGCTGCGGCCTGGCCGGCGACTTCGGGATGGAGAAGGGGCACTACGAGGTGTCCGTGGCGGTCTACGAGCACGACCTCGGCCCGGCCGTCCGGCAGGCCGGCCCCGGAGCCGTCGTGCTGGCCGACGGCTTCTCGTGCCGCACCCAGCTCGCGGACCTCGCCGAGGTCCGGGCGCTGCACCTGGCCGAGCTGCTCGCCCAGAACCTCTCAGACCAGGACGTCTCGGGCGCGGGGAAGACGCATGCGCACTAGCCGACGGGTGCGGGGTCTCCCCGTTTTGACCCGCCCAAACCCACCCGGTAGTCTTGGCAATCGTGCCTGGGACGCCCAGGCCATCACGCGTGCTCACAGTCCGAGCGGCGTGGCTGCGTCAGCAGCGTTCGACTGAAGGCCGATCGGCGGAGGAACGTCTCCGCGAAGCTCGCGCCGGGCGACACGCCCGACCGCGGGGTGCGGCTGCCGAGCGTTCTGCGCGGTCAGCCGGCCGGAGAGCGCACCTGAACTTCGAGCAACAGCCTCTCGACAGAAAGAGAACCACGCGGTGCCCACCATCAACCAGCTGGTCCGCAAGGGCCGTCAGGACAAGGTGTCGAAGAACAAGACGCCCGCGCTGAAGGGTTCGCCCCAGCGTCGCGGTGTCTGCACCCGCGTCTACACGACGACCCCGAAGAAGCCGAACTCGGCCCTTCGCAAGGTCGCGCGTGTGCGTCTGTCCAGCGGCGTCGAGGTCACGGCGTACATCCCGGGTGTCGGCCACAACCTGCAGGAGCACTCCATCGTGCTCGTGCGCGGTGGTCGTGTGAAGGACCTGCCCGGTGTCCGTTACAAGATCATCCGCGGTTCCCTCGACACCCAGGGTGTCAAGAACCGCAAGCAGGCTCGCAGCCGGTACGGCGCGAAGAAGGAGAAGAGCTGATGCCGCGTAAGGGTCCGGCCCCGAAGCGACCGATCGACATCGACCCGGTCTACGGCAGCCCCGTCGTCACGCAGCTGGTCAACAAGATCCTGCAGGACGGCAAGAAGCAGACCGCCCAGCGCATCGTCTACACCGCCCTCGAGGGCTGCCGCGAGAAGACCGGCACCGACCCCGTGGTCACCCTCAAGCGCGCGCTGGACAACGTGAAGCCCGCCCTCGAGGTCCGCAGCCGCCGCGTCGGTGGCGCCACCTACCAGGTGCCGGTCGAGGTGCGGGGCAACCGCTCCATGACCCTCGCCCTGCGCTGGCTGGTGTCCTACTCGCAGGCCCGCCGCGAGAAGACCATGGCCGAGCGCCTGATGAACGAGATCCTGGACGCCTCCAACGGCCTCGGTGCCGCGGTGAAGCGTCGCGAGGACACCCACAAGATGGCCGAGTCCAACCGCGCCTTCGCCCACTACCGCTGGTGAACACGTCCGTCGGCCCCTCGACCGTCGTCAGGTGACACCCACCCGGCGACGGACCTGAGGGGTCGTCGTACGTCCTGGGACGAGTCCGTCCCCTCCCCGCACCATCCTCGACCCGCAGTAAGGAACAGCCACCGTGGCCGTCGACATCACCACCGACCTCAACAAGGTCCGCAACATCGGCATCATGGCGCACATCGACGCCGGCAAGACGACGACGACCGAGCGCATCCTCTTCTACACCGGCATCACCTACAAGATCGGTGAGGTCCACGAGGGCGCCGCCACGATGGACTGGATGGAGCAGGAGCAGGAGCGCGGCATCACCATCACGTCCGCCGCGACGACCTGCTGGTGGAAGAACCACCAGATCAACATCATCGACACCCCCGGGCACGTCGACTTCACCGCCGAGGTCGAGCGCTCGCTGCGCGTCCTCGACGGCGCCGTCGCGGTCTTCGACGGCGTGGCCGGCGTGGAGCCGCAGACGATGACCGTGTGGCGCCAGGCCAACAAGTACTCGGTGCCCCGGATGTGCTTCGTCAACAAGCTCGACCGCACCGGTGCCGACTTCTTCCGCTGCGTCGACATGATGGTCGACCGCCTCAACTCCACCCCGCTGGTGCTCCAGCTGCCGATCGGCGCCGAGCAGGACTTCCTGGGCGTCGTCGACCTGGTCGGCATGCGCGCGCTGACCTGGCGCGGCGAGACCAAGATGGGCGAGGACTACGAGGTCGAGGAGATCCCGGCCGAGCTGGCCGAGCAGGCCGCGGAGTACCGCGAGAAGCTGCTCGAGACGCTCGCCGAGGCCGACGACGCCGTGATGGAGAAGTACCTCGAGGGCGAGGAGCTCTCGGTGCAGGAGCTGGAGGACGCGATCCGTCGCGCCACCCTGGCCGACAAGCTCAACCCCGTCCTGTGCGGCACCGCCTTCAAGAACAAGGGCGTGCAGCCGCTGCTCGACGCGGTCGTGAAGTACCTGCCCTCGCCGCTGGACATCGACGGCATCGTCGGGCACGACCCGAAGGACGAGGACAAGAAGATCATCCGCAAGCCGAGCGACGACGAGCCCTTCTCGGGCCTGGCGTACAAGATCGCCTCGGACCCGCACCTCGGCAAGCTGATCTACGTCCGGGTCTACTCGGGCAAGCTCGAGGCCGGTGCGTCGGTGGTCAACTCGGTCAACGGCCGCAAGGAGCGGATCGGCAAGGTCTACCAGATGCACGCCAACAAGCGTGAGGAGATCGCGTCGGTCGGCGCCGGCCAGATCGTCGCCGTGATGGGCCTGAAGGACACCAAGACCGGTCACACCCTGTGCGACCCCGCCCACCAGGTCGTCCTGGAGTCGATGACCTTCCCGGCCCCGGTGATCTCGGTCGCCATCGAGCCGAAGACCAAGGGCGACCAGGAGAAGCTCGGCACCGCGATCCAGCGCCTCTCCGACGAGGACCCGACCTTCCAGGTCAAGAGCGACGAGGAGACCGGCCAGACCATCATCTCCGGGATGGGCGAGCTCCACCTCGAGATCCTGGTCGACCGGATGCGTCGCGAGTTCCGCGTCGAGGCCACCGTCGGCAAGCCGCAGGTCGCCTACCGCGAGACCGTCAAGCAGGCCGTCAAGAACCACGGCTACACCCACAAGAAGCAGACCGGTGGGTCCGGCCAGTTCGCCAAGGTGCTCATCTCGCTGGAGCCGAACGTCGACCCCGAGACCGGTCTCGGTGCGGGCTACGAGTTCATCAACAACGTGAGCGGTGGCCGGGTCCCGCGGGAGTACATCCCGTCGGTGGACCAGGGTGGCCAGGAGGCCATGGAGTTCGGCGTGCTCGCCGGCTACCCGATGGTGGACGTCAAGTACACCCTCGAGGACGGTGGCTACCACGAGGTCGACTCCTCCGAGCTCGCCTTCAAGCTGGCCAGCATCCAGGCCTTCAAGGAGGCCGCCCGGATGGCCAAGCCCGTGCTGCTCGAGCCGATGTTCAAGGTGGAGGTCACCACGCCCGAGACGTTCCTCGGCGACGTGATCGGCGACATCAACTCCCGCCGCGGCCAGGTGCACGCCATGAACGAGCGGGCCGGCGACCGGGTGGTCGAGGCTCTGGTGCCGCTCTCCGAGATGTTCGGGTACGTTGGCGACCTGAGGTCCAAGACCTCCGGTCAGGCGTCGTACTCGATGGAGTTCGACTCGTACGCCGAGGTTCCCTCGAACGTGGCGGACGAGATCATCAAGAAGGTCCGCGGCGAGTAGTCTCTTCGCGCGTACACATGCAACAACGAGTCAGGGAAACAACAACAGGAGGAGCCCACCGTGGCCAAGGCTAAGTTCGAGCGGACTAAGCCGCACGTCAACATCGGCACCATCGGTCACATCGACCACGGTAAGACGACGCTGACCGCAGCTATCACCAAGGTGCTGCACGACAAGTACCCGGACCTGAACCCCTTCACGCCGTTCGACCAGATCGACAAGGCCCCGGAGGAGCGTCAGCGCGGTATCACGATCTCGATCGCGCACGTCGAGTACCAGACCGAGACCCGCCACTACGCGCACGTCGACTGCCCGGGTCACGCGGACTACATCAAGAACATGATCACCGGTGCGGCCCAGATGGACGGCGCGATCCTCGTGGTCGCCGCCACCGACGGCCCGATGCCGCAGACCAAGGAGCACGTGCTCCTGGCCCGCCAGGTCGGCGTGCCGGCGATCGTCGTCGCGCTCAACAAGTGCGACATGGTCGACGACGAGGAGCTCATCGAGCTCGTCGAGATGGAGGTGCGCGAGCTCCTCTCCGACTACGAGTTCCCGGGCGACGACCTGCCGGTCGTGCGCGTGGCGGCCTTCCCGGCCCTCAACGGCGACGCCAAGTGGGGCGAGTCGGTCCTCGAGCTCATGCAGGCCGTGGACGACTACATCCCGCAGCCCGAGCGTGACGTCGACAAGCCGTTCCTGATGCCCGTCGAGGACGTCTTCACGATCACCGGTCGTGGCACCGTCATCACCGGTCGCATCGAGCGCGGCATCGTCAAGGTGAACGAGGAGGTCGAGATCATCGGCATCCGCGAGAAGTCGATGAAGTCGACCGTCACCGGCGTCGAGATGTTCCGCAAGCTGCTCGACGAGGGCCAGGCCGGCGAGAACGTGGGTCTGCTCCTCCGTGGCACCAAGCGCGAGGACGTCGAGCGCGGCATGGTCGTCATCAAGCCGGGCACCACCACCCCGCACACCAACTTCGAGGCCTCGGTCTACATCCTCTCGAAGGAGGAGGGCGGCCGTCACACGCCGTTCTTCAACAACTACCGCCCGCAGTTCTACTTCCGCACCACGGACGTGACGGGCGTCGTGACGCTGCCCGAGGGCACCGAGATGGTCATGCCCGGTGACAACACCGAGATGTCCGTCGAGCTGATCCAGCCCATCGCGATGGAGGACGGCCTCCGCTTCGCGATCCGCGAGGGCGGCCGCACCGTCGGCGCCGGCCGGGTCACCAAGATCACCAAGTGATCCCACCAGCCTCGAGCTGACCACAGCACGGCCCCGGACCCCTGGTCCGGGGCCGTTCTGCTGCGCGCGATGATCTCCCCATGGAACAGCCGCGCTACACCCACGGCCACGCCGAGCCCGTGCTGCGCTCGCACCGCTGGCGCACCGCCGAGAACTCCGCGGCCTACCTGCTGCCGCACCTGCGCGCCACCGACCGGCTCCTCGACGTCGGGTGCGGGCCGGGCACGATCACGGCCGACCTGGCGACGCGCGTCGGCCACGTCACCGGCGTCGAGCCGAGCGCCGAGGCCGTCGCCGCCGCCCGGCAGGCCGCGGGGGACCGCGGCGTCGACGTGGAGCTCCTGGTCGGCGACCTGGCCTCTGTCGCACTGCCGGACGCGTCGTACGACGTGGTGCACGCCCACCAGGTGCTCCAGCACGTCGCCGACCCGGTCGGGCTGCTCACCGAGATGACGCGGGTCTGCCGCCCCGGCGGTCTGGTCGCCGCCCGCGACAGCGACTACTCGGCCTTCACGTGGTATCCCGACGTGCCCGGGCTGCACACCTGGCTGGAGGTCTACCTCGCCGTCGCCCGCGCCAACGGCGGCGAGCCGGACGCCGGGCGCCGCCTGCTCGCCTGGGCGCACGCGGCCGGCCTCGACGACGTCACCGCCACCGCCGGCTCCTGGTGCTTCAGCACCCCGGAGGACCGCACCTGGTGGGCCGGGCTCTGGTCGGACCGGATGCTCACCACCGCGGTCGGGGAGCGGGCCGTGGCCCTGGGCCTGACCGACCGCGACGGGCTGGTGGAGGTCGCGCAGGCCTGGCGCACCTGGGCCGCGCACCCGGACGGCTGGCTCCTGGTGCCGCACGGGGAGGTGCTCGCCCGGGTCGGCTGAGCCCGACAGGCACGACCTCGGGGTCGCTCTCAACCTTCGACGGGGTACGGCGCTCTGACCAGGTGTGAGCCACCAGCGAGGAGAGCGATGAGACCGGGGGACGACGCCGACTTCCACGAGTTCGTACGGGGGCGGTGGTCGGCGCTGTACCGCACGGCGTACCTGCTGACCGGCCAGCCGCAGGACGCCGAGGACCTGCTCCAGGGCGCTCTGGCCAACACCTACCTGGCCTGGAGCCGGGTGGAGGAGCCCGCCGCCTACGTGCGACGGGCGATGGTCAACGGTGCCGCCCGGGGATGGCGCCGGCGGGACCGGGTCGTGCTCACCGAGGACGTCCCCGACCCCGGACACGACGGCGGCCTCGACGGCCTGGGGGAGCGCCAGGAGCTCTGGGCCGCTGTCGGCACCCTGCCGCCGCGGATGCGCGCCACCCTGGTGCTCCGCTACTACGAGGGGCTGTCCGAGGCGGAGACCGCCGCCGCCCTGGACTGCTCGTTGGGCTCGGTCAAGAGCCAGACCCATCACGCCCTGCGGCGCCTGCGCCAGGCGCTGGGGGCGGACGCCGCGAGCTTGGAGGAGAGCCGATGAACGACCTGGTCAGTGAGGTGCAGGAGACGTTCGCCCGGCGGGCCGCCGAGGTCCCGGTCCCGGCGTACGACGAGACCGCTCTCCGGCGGCGCGTGCGGGGGTCGCGCCGCCGGAGGCGGACGGTCCGGGCGGGCGCCGTCCTGGCGGCGGCCGGGGTCCTGGCCGTCGCGACCTGGTCGGTCGGCGACCTGGTCGCGGACCGGCGCGAGGCCGGGGCCGCGTCCGGTACCGACGGCGCGACGGACCGGACCGGGACCCGCTCGGCCGATCCGGTGACCCTCCCGTCGCCGCTGTACGTCGTGCGCGGCAACCGCCTGGTGGCGCTGACCCCGGACGGAGCGGTCACCGACCTGGGCGTGGCCTCGGAGGCCGTCGTCGGGTTCACCACCGAGTTCGTGCTCGCCCTGGACGACGACAGCCACCTGGTCCGAGTCGACGCCTCGCCCCCCGCCGAGGGAGCCGCCGGCCCGTGGACCTTCCGTCGGGTGAGCGCCCCGGTCACCGCCCCCACCCAGAGCGTCGCGCTGTCGTCGGACGGTCGGTGGCTGGGATGGATCGGGCTGGACGACTCCCTGACGGTCTACGACCTGAAGGCGGGCGCGGTCTCCGACCACCGGGCCCTCCCGGCCGGCAGCTACCTCGCGTCGGTCGCGGACCGCGCGGCGCTGGTCTCCGTAGAGGGCGACCTCCGGCTGCTCAGCGGGAGCCGGAGCGTGCCGGTGCCGACCGCGCGCTCGGGTGACGGCTGGGCCTCCGACGTCGCCGGCGACTACGTCGCGGTCGCCGACCAGGACGGGGTCACCCGCGTCTACGACGTGACCGCAGGCGCAGCCGACCTGGTGACGCGGGTCCCCGGGACCGGGCGGCTCGCCGGCTACGGGCGGGGCGTCGTGAGCGTGGACGAGGACGCCGGCGAGGTGCGGCTGTGGGCCACAGGGGACCCGGCCGGGTCCGCCCAGCAGCTGCGGGGCGTCCCAGGGCAGCCCGTGGCGGCCGGGTGGCTCGACGAGGACCACCCGGTGGTGACCAGCCGGGTCGACGGGGGGACGGCCGTCTCGGTCTGCCGGGTCGCCGACCGGGCCTGCTCGGTGGTGACGGTGTCGGACGCCGAGGTCGCGCTCGCGGAGTAGCAGCGGCCCCGCGTGGCCGCCGGCCGACGCGATCGGGGATGATCGGTGCCCGTGACCCCCGACTCCCGACCCCCGGCACGCGAGGGCGTGCGCCCTGCCCGTCCCGGCACCGGGCTGACCGAGGACGGTCGCCGGCTGCAGGTCCTCACGACCTACACCCGGCGGGGGAGCCGGCTCACCCCGTCCCAGCAGGGGGCCTGGGACCGTCACGTCGCGGAGTGGCTGGTGCCCGAGGAGGCGGTGGACCGGCCCGACCCGGACGTCGCGTCCTGGTTCGGCCGGCAGGCGCCCCTGGTCGTCGAGATCGGCTCCGGCACCGGGGAGGCCGTCGCCGCCCTGGCCGGGCGCCGGCCCGAGGTCGACGTGCTGGCCTTCGAGGTCTGGCGGCCCGGGGTGGCCAGCGCCTTCCTGCACCTCGAGCAGGCCGGGGTGACCAACGTCCGGATGATCTCGGTGGACGCCGTGTGGTGCCTCGAGCACCTGCTCGCGCCGGGCTCGGTCAGCGAGCTGTGGACGTTCTTCCCCGACCCGTGGCACAAGAAGCGCCACCACAAGCGGCGGCTGGTGACGCCGGCGTTCGCCGCCGTCGTCGCCGACCGGCTGGCACCCGGGGCGCCGTGGCGACTGGCCACGGACTGGCCCGACTACGCCGACCGGATCGAGGACGTGCTCGACGCCGAGCCCCTGCTCGAGGGTGGGCGCACCGCACGGTGGGACGAGCGGCCACTGACCAAGTTCGAGCGCCGCGGGCTCGCCGAGGGCCGCCCGATCGCCGACCTCTGCTACCGGCGCCGGGTCTGACCCGGCTCAGCCTCCCCGCAGGTCCCGACGGTCGAAGGCCGCCAGCGCGACCACCAGGGCGAGCAGCGCGAGGCCGAGCAGCCCCAGGAAGCCCGGGACGTCGAGGCCGGTGCGCAGCGGGCTGCTGCCGGCGTACCAGTGCCAGGGCGACAGCGGCCGCAGCCACGACAGCGGGTCCACCACCGCGCCGACCGACTCCGCGACGTACGACGCGGCCGCGAGCCCGGCACCGGCGGCCAGGGCCACGGTGCGGCTCCCGGTGACCGCCCCGGCCGCGACGGTGACCAGCGTGAGCGCTCCGGTGAGCAGCAGCAGCCCGAGTGCCGCGGCCAGCACGTGGCGCACGGGGAGGCCGTCGAGGCCCAGCAGCGTGACGGTGAGCGCGACCGTCACCGCGATGACCGCGACCAGGCCGGCGAGCCCGAGGAGGACCGCCGCGCTGCGCTGCAGCAGCACGGTGCGCCGGGACACCGGCGCGGTCAGCTCGAGCTCGAGGGCGCCGGACTCCTCCTCGCCCGCGAGGACCGAGGCGGCGCCGCCGATCCCGTGCACGAGCAGCAGCACCGGACCGAGCAGCCCGAACACGGTCGACCCCACGTAGCCCGCGACCGAGACGAAGTCGTCCATGCCCAGGGCGGTCAGGAGGCCGGCGGGCATCGAGTCGGCGAGCGCCCCGAGCTGGTCGGCGTCGAAGAAGCTGTAGGTGGCGGTGTAGAAGAGGCTCATCACGGCGACGGCCACCGCCCACCCGGCCAGGCCGCGGGCGCGTCCCCCGAGGGTCCAGGCGAGGACGGCCGCTCCCGGGCCGCGGGTCCCCAGGTTCGGGTGGTCAGCCACGGTGCGCCTCCGTCGCGGTGCCGGCCCGGTAGGCGTCGAGGAACATCTCCTCCAGCTCGCGGTCCTCGGCACGCCAGTGCCGGACCTCGTGGCGCGCCGCGACCTTGAGCAGGGCGTCCGGCGAGCCGTGCAGCAGGCACGTGAGCGTGGCGCCGTCGACGACGAGGTCCTTCAGGTGGGGGAGGGCGGCGAACTCCGCCGGGTCCACCGGGGCCGCGAAGACCAGCCGGACCCGCTGCCCGGCGCGCCGTCGCAGGGTCGCCATGTCGCTGGCGTCGACCATCCGGCCGCGGTTGATGATGCCGACCCGCTCGGCCACCGTCTCCACCTCGCTCAGCACGTGCGAGGACATCAGCACGGTGGCGCCCGCGGCGGCCGACTCGCGGACCAGGGCGAGGAACTCGTGCTGCAGCAGCGGGTCGAGCCCGGAGGTGGGCTCGTCGAGGATCAGCAGGTCGGGGCTGTGCATGAAGGCCTGCACGACGCCGACCTTCTGCCGGTTGCCCTTCGAGAGGTGCCGCATCTCGCGGTCGAGCGCGAGGCCGAAGCGCTCGGCGAGGGCCGGGATGCGCTCGGCGCCGGCGCCCCCGCGGAGCCGGGCCAGATGCGCCAGCAGGCCTCCGGCGGTGCGGTGGGCACTGGCGACCTTGAGGTCGCCGGGGAGGTAGCCGATCCTCGACCGCAGCGCCGCCGCGCCGGCCCGCGGGGTCCGGCCCAGCACCTCGACGGTGCCGCTGGTGGGCCGCAGCAGGTCGAGCAGGACCCGGATGGTGGTGGACTTCCCGGCGCCGTTGGGGCCGAGGAACCCGAAGACCTCGCCGCGGCGCACCTCGAGGTCGAGCCCGTCCAGGGCACGGGTGCCGGACGCGTAGACCTTGACCAGGTCCTGGGCCCGGACGACGACGGGGGTGTGCATGGACGTGATCGTGCCGTACGACGGGCGCTCAGCCGACCAGGGCCTCCACCGCCGCGCGGAAGACCTCGGTGTGCCGGTCGACGTCGGCCTCGCTGTGGTGCGGGGAGAAGAGCGCCATGTTGTGGAACGGCGTCAGCAGGATGCCGCGGTTCAGCGCCCAAAGGTGCATGAACCCCTCGAGCTCGTCGTCGACCGCGGCAGCCGCGTCGGCCCCGGTGCGCGGCGGCGGGCAGAACCAGTACTCCGCCCGGCAGCCGAGCTGCTGCACGTGCCAAGGGAGCCCGTGCTCCTCGATGACGGTGGCGACGCCCTCGGTGAACCGGGTGGCGAGCGGGACGGCGACCTCGAAGTCCTCCGCGCGCAGGGCGCTCGACAGGGCCGCACGCGCAGCCGCCATCGCCAGCGCGCTGCCGGTCAGGGTGCCCCCGACGCCGGCGACGTCGATCTCGTGCCCCCGCATAGCGGGCTCGATCCGGGCCGCGACGGCCTCCGTCATCCCGTACGCCGCCACGGGCACCCCGCCGCCGATCGGCTTGCCCACCACGAGCAGGTCGGGCTCCAGGCCCCACGCCCGGGTGGCGCCTCCCGGTCCGGCACACAGGGTGTGGGTCTCGTCGATCACGAGCAGCACGTCGTGGCGGCGGGTGAGCTCGCGGACGCCCTCGAGGTAGCCCTCCTCGGGCAGCACGATGCCGATGTTGGTCAGCGCGGGCTCCATGAGCAGGCAGGCCACGTCACCGTGCGCCAGCGCCCGGTCCAGCGCGTCGAGGTCGTTGAAGGGCACCACCCGGGTGGTCAGCGCGACGTCCACCTGCGGGCCGAGCGCACCCGGTCGGGGGACCACCGCGTCGCCGTCGAGCACGGCGAGGGTCTCGTCGACGGTGCCGTGGTAGCACCAGTCCATCACCGCGACCTTCGGCCGGCCGGTGAGGAAGCGGGCGAAGCGCAGCACGAAGCGGTTGGCGTCGGTGGCCGACATCGCGAACTGCCAGCGCTCGAGGCCGAACCGGCGGGCGAGCTCCTCGCCGACCCACGCCGAGTCCGAGCTCGGCAGCATCGTGGTGAACCCGTGGCGGGCCCGGTCGACGAGGGCCTCGGCCACGGCGGGCAGGGCGTGGCCGGTCATGGCGCCGGTGTCGCCGAGGCAGAGGTCGACGTACTCCTGCCCGTCGACGTCGGTGAAGCGCGCGCCGTGCGCGGAGTCCACGAAGACCGGGAAGCGGCCCGCCCAGCGGGTCATCCACGGCATCGGCACCCCGGCGAGCAGGCTGCGGTCGGCCTGGGCGGCGAGCTCGGCGGAGCGCGGGTGGGAGGCGACGAAGGTCTCCTCCTCGTGGGCACGGAGCGTGGCGAGGCGGTCGCGGTCGATCATGGGCGGCAGCCTACGGGCACATCGGGGACCCGGGGAAGCGATCCGGTGGCTCCGCAGCAGCCCTAGGGTCGGAAACGGTGGCGGAGACCGCCTGCACCTACTGAATCGGTTGTCAGGACCAGACCCGGACGTAGTCGACGGTCGTCGTCGCCGGCAACGGGGTGGTGGCCGGGTCGAACGCGTTGGTGGCCTGGCCGAGCGCCTGGGTCAGGGCGACGAAGAAGGGCTGGTCGAAGGGCTGCGAGCCGGTCAGGGGCGAGGCCGGGTTCCAGGTGTGGCGCAGGCACGTCCGGCCGTCGAAGAGGATGGTGACCCCGGTCGGGCTCCACTCGGCCACGTAGGTGTGGAAGGCCGAGGGCTTGCTGACCAGGCACCCGGTGTTGGTCACGGTCGGGTCGACGGTGGCGGTGGCGTAGTGCAGGTAGGGGATCGCGCGGTCCGGGTAGCGGCTGTACTCCTCGGCGATGTCGATCTCCCCCGAGGCGGGCCAGGGGCCGTAGCGGGTGGTGTCCTGCGGGTAGAGCCACAGCGAGCTCTGCAGGCCGGCGACGGTCGCGGCCGGGAACCGGGCGCGGATCTCGAAGCGTCCGTAGGTCTGGGTGAACAGGCCCCAGGTGCTGACCATCCCCGAGGTGTAGCTGGTGGTGAAGTCGCCGCCGAGCGGGTCGTGACAGATGAACGGCGTGGTCTCGCGCCGGGCGGTGAGGGTGAGCACCCCGTTGCCGACGGCGATGTTGGCCGCGCGGTCCAGGTAGCACTCGGGCCCGTTGCGGTAGCCGCTCGACGCCGTGAGCTGAGGCACCCACTTGCTGCGGTCCAAGGTGGTGCCGGTGAACTCGTCGGTGAAGGTGCAGCGCCACCAGCCTCCACCGGGCTTGGCCAGCGCGACGCCGCCGCAGGCGGTGGCGGAGCGGGCTCCGGCGAACCCGAGCGCTGTCCGGGTGGGAGCCAGGCGCGAGGCCGCCTCGGCGGGGGCGAGGGCGGGGGAGAGCGCGGTGGCCAGGGCGGGGAGGGCGAGCGCGGCGAGCAGACCGGCGAGAGCCAGGCTGCGCGCGCGTCGTCGCGGCGCGAGCTTCATCGGACGTTCCTTGTCGAGACTGACCACCCGTCCCTGGGTGGCGACCTGAGGAGAGATCACCTTCCTCATCGGTCGCAACGCGCCTGTTGTGAGGTGAATTGTCGGCTCCCGTGGCCGGATCCGCGGCAGCAGTGGGCCCGATTTGATCTGTGCAGGAGGTCTCTGACAAGATGTGCAGGTTGCTCCGGCGGGGCCGCCGGGGTGCGGGCACAAAAGTTTGACTACTGAATCGGTGTTCCTGGTTGCGGTAGTCGCCTTGCGCCCGCACCGCACCGTGAGGCCCTTCTCAGCCCGACGTCGCGTCGGGTGCCACCCAACAAGACACTCTCGTGCCGGGAGTTGTGCGTGCCAGCACGCGCGACACGCCCGACCGCGGGGGTCGGGGGTGGGGAGCAGTCTCCGACGAAGAGTAAGGATGGCTGATGGCGGGACAGAAGATCCGCATCAGGCTCAAGGCCTATGACCACGAGGTGATCGACACCTCGGCGCGCAAGATCGTCGACACGGTCACGCGCACTGGTGCGAAGGTGGCCGGCCCGGTGCCGCTGCCGACGGAGAAGAACGTCTACTGCGTCATCCGCTCGCCGCACAAGTACAAGGACAGCCGCGAGCACTTCGAGATGCGCACCCACAAGCGCCTCATCGACATCATCGACCCCACGCCGAAGACGGTCGACTCGCTGATGCGTCTCGACCTGCCTGCCGGCGTCGACATCGAGATCAAGCTCTGAGGGTCCTGCCATGACTTTGGAACGAAACGTGAAGGGCATCCTGGGCACCAAGCTCGGCATGACCCAGACCTGGGACGAGAACAACCGGGTCGTCCCCGTGACCGTGGTCGCTGCCGGCACCAACGTGGTCACCCAGGTCCGCGGCCCGGAGAAGGACGGCTACAACGCCGTCCAGCTCGGCTTCGGCGAGATCGACGGCCGCAAGGTGAACAAGCCCTCGCAGGGCCACTTCGCCACGGCCGGCGTGACCCCGCGCCGCCACCTGGTCGAGATCCGGACCGCTGACGCGTCGACGTACACCGTCGGCCAGGAGATCAGCCCCGAGACCTTCGAGGCCGGTGAGGTCGTCGACGTCACCGGGACCAGCAAGGGCAAGGGCTTCGCCGGCGTCATGAAGCGGCACGGCTTCCACGGCGTGTCCGCCTCGCACGGTGCGCACCGCAACCACCGCAAGCCCGGCTCGATCGGTGGCTGCGCCACCCCGGGTCGCGTCTTCAAGGGCATGCGGATGGCCGGCCGGATGGGTGGCGACACGGTCACCACGCAGAACGTCTCCGTGCACGCGGTCGACGCCGAGAAGGGCCTGATCCTCCTCAAGGGCGCCGTCCCCGGTCCCAAGGGTGGCCTCGTGGTCATCCGTTCCGCCGCGAAGAAGGGTGGAGCCCAGTGAGCGCCAACCTCGTCAAGGTGGACCTGCCCGCCGAGATCTTCGACGTCGCGGTCAACATCCCGTTGATCCACCAGGTCGTCGTGGCCCAGCAGGCCGCCGCCCGTCAGGGCACCCACGCCACCAAGACCCGCGGCGAGGTCCGCGGCGGTGGCCGCAAGCCCTACAAGCAGAAGGGCACCGGCCGCGCCCGTCAGGGCTCGACCCGCGCCCCGCAGTTCGCCGGCGGTGGCACCGTCCACGGCCCGCAGCCGCGCAGCTACGACCAGCGCACCCCGAAGAAGATGAAGGCCGCCGCCCTGCGCGGTGCCCTCTCCGACCGGGCCCGCTCCGGCCGCGTCCACGTGGTCGAGGGCCTGACCTCGGGTGACAAGCCGTCGACCAAGGCGGCCCTGGCCACGCTGGCCGGGATCACCGAGGCGCGTCGCGTGCTCGTGGTGCTGGACCGCGGCGACAGCCTGACCTGGCTCTCGCTGCGCAACGAGCCGAGCGTGCACCTGCTCGCCGTCGACCAGCTCAACACCTACGACGTCCTGCTCAACGACGACGTGGTCTTCACCAAGTCCGCCTACGACGCGTTCGTGGCCGGTCCGGCGAAGGGCAAGTCCGTCAAGGCCGTCGCCACCAGCGAGGAGGCCAGCGCATGAGCACCTTCCACAAGGACCACCGCGACGTGCTGATCGCGCCGGTCGTGAGCGAGAAGAGCTACGGCCTGCTCGACGCGAACAAGTACACGTTCCTGGTGCACCCGGACGCCAACAAGACCGAGATCAAGATCGCGGTCGAGAAGGTGTTCAACGTCAAGGTCACCTCCGTGAACACCCTCAACCGCCCGGGCAAGACCCGCCGGACCCGGTTCGGCACCGGCAAGCGCAAGGACACCAAGCGCGCCATCGTCAGCCTGGCCGAGGGTCAGCGGATCGACATCTTCGGAGGTCCGGTCTCCTGACCGGGCTGACGAGGGACATCGAGGACTGAGAAGACATGGGTATTCGTAAGTACAAGCCGACTACGCCGGGCCGTCGTGGCTCGTCGGTCGCCGACTTCGTGGAGATCACGAGGACGACGCCGGAGAAGTCGCTGACCAGGCCGCTGCCCAAGAAGGGCGGCCGCAACAACCAGGGCCGGATCACCACCCGGCACCAGGGTGGCGGTCACAAGCGCGCCTACCGCATCATCGACTTCCGTCGCTACGACAAGGACGGGGTGCCGGCCAAGGTCGCGCACATCGAGTACGACCCCAACCGCACGGCGCGGATCGCGCTGCTGCACTACGCCGACGGCGAGAAGCGCTACATCATCGCGCCGAAGGACCTGAGCCAGGGGATGCGCGTCGAGGCCGGCGTGAAGGCCGACATCAAGCCGGGCAACAACCTGCCGCTGCGCAACATCCCCGTCGGTACGACGATCCACTGCGTGGAGCTGCGTCCCGGCGGCGGGGCCAAGATCGCCCGCTCGGCCGGCAACTCGGCCCAGCTCGTCGCCCGTGAGGGCAGCCGCGCCACGCTGCGGATGCCGTCGGGCGAGATGCGCTTCGTCGACGTGCGCTGCCGCGCCACGGTCGGCGAGGTCGGCAACGCCGAGCAGTCGAACATCAACTGGGGCAAGGCCGGCCGGATGCGCTGGAAGGGCAAGCGCCCGACCGTCCGCGGTGTCGTCATGAACCCGGTCGACCACCCGCACGGTGGTGGCGAGGGCAAGACCTCGGGTGGTCGTCACCCGGTGTCCCCGTGGGGCAAGCCGGAGGGCCGCACGCGCAAGCGCAAGGCGTCCGACTCCCAGATCATCCGCCGCCGCAAGTCCGGCAAGCGCTGAGTTAGGACTGAGACGAGATGCCTCGCAGCCTGAAGAAGGGCCCCTTCGTGGACGACCACCTTCAGAAGAAGGTGGACGCCCAGAACGAGAAGGGCACCCACAACGTGATCAAGACGTGGTCGCGCCGTTCGATGATCGTGCCCGACATGATCGGTCACACCATCGCCGTGCACGACGGTCGCAAGCACGTCCCGGTGTTCGTGAGCGACTCGATGGTCGGTCACAAGCTGGGCGAGTTCGCCCCGACCCGCACCTACCGCGGCCACGTCAAGGACGACCGGAAGAGCCGCCGCCGCTGAGTGCGGTAGCGATACGGAGACGAGATATCAATGAGCACTATGGAGCGTAGGCGCGTCAGCGCCCGCCGCGACAGCCTGCTGGGCGACCAGCCGGGCGCCTTCGCGAGCGCACGCTTTGTCCGGATCACGCCCCAGAAGGCCCGTCGGGTCGTCGACATGGTGCGTGGGCTGGGCGTCGACGACGCGCTGGTCCTGCTGCAGTTCGCGCCGCAGGCCGCCTCCGAGACCGTCTACAAGGTCCTCGAGAGCGCCGTCGCCAACGCCGAGACCACCGAGGGCCTCGACCGCAGCACGCTGGTCGTCGCCAAGGCGATGGTCGACGAGGGCCCGACGATGAAGCGGTTCCGGGCTCGCGCCCAGGGCCGGGCCTCGCGCATCAACAAGCGCACCAGCCACATCACCCTCGTCGTCGCGCCCCGCGCCGACGCGGACAACGCCACTGGGAACAAGAAGGGACGGAAGGCCTGATGGGTCAGAAGATCAACCCGAACGGTTTCCGCCTCGGCATCTCCACCGACCACAAGAGCCGCTGGTACGCCGACAAGCTGTACAAGAGCTACGTCGGCGAGGACGTCGCGATCCGCAAGCTGCTCAGCAAGGGCATGGAGCGGGCCGGCATCTCCAAGGTCGAGATCGAGCGCACCCGTGACCGCGTGCGGGTGGACATCCACACCGCCCGTCCGGGCATCGTCATCGGTCGCCGTGGAGCCGAGGCCGACCGCATCCGCGGCGAGCTCGAGAAGCTCACCGGCAAGCAGGTGCAGCTCAACATCCTCGAGGTCAAGAACCCCGAGATCGACGCGCAGCTGGTCGCCCAGGGCGTCGCCGAGCAGCTCTCCGGCCGGGTCGCGTTCCGTCGTGCCATGCGCAAGGCGATCCAGACCTCGATGCGCTCCGGCGCCAAGGGCGTCCGGATCCAGTGCTCGGGCCGTCTCGGTGGCGCCGAGATGTCGCGCTCGGAGTTCTACCGCGAGGGCCGCGTGCCCCTGCACACGCTCCGCGCGGACATCGACTACGGCTTCTACGAGGCCAAGACCACCTTCGGCCGGATCGGCGTGAAGGTCTGGATCTACAAGGGCGAGGTCGCGGGCACCCGCGCCGAGCGCGAGGCCCAGGCGGCCGCGCGCGCCGGCGCGCCCGGCCGTGGCCGTCCGGCCCGCGGCGGCGAGCGTCCCGGCCGCGGCACCCGCACCGACCGCCCGACCCGTTCCGCCCGTGAGGGCGCCGAGGCTCCGGCCGCGACCGAGGCTCCGGCCGAGGCCCCCGCGGCTCCCGTGGCCGAGGCGACCGCTGCCACCACCGGGGAGGCCTGACCATGTTGATGCCCCGCAGGGTCAAGCACCGCAAGCAGCACCACCCCAAGCGGACCGGCGCGGCCAAGGGTGGCACGAAGCTCGCCTTCGGCGACTTCGGCATCCAGGCCACCGAGCCGGCGTACGTCACGAACCGCCAGATCGAGTCGGCGCGTATCGCGATGACCCGCCACATCAAGCGTGGCGGCAAGGTGTGGATCAACATCTACCCGGACCGCCCGCTGACCAAGAAGCCCGCCGAGACCCGGATGGGCTCCGGCAAGGGCTCGCCCGAGTGGTGGGTCGCGAACGTCAAGCCCGGTCGGGTGATGTTCGAGCTCTCCGGCGTGCCGGAGGACGTGGCTCGCGAGGCGATGCGCCGCGCGATGCACAAGCTCCCGATGAAGTGCAAGTTCGTCACCCGTGAGGCAGGTGAGTTCTGATGGCTGACCAGTCCACGAAGGCGCACGAGCTGGACGAGATGACGAACGTCGACCTCGAGACCAAGCTGCGCGAGGCCAAGGAGGAGCTGTTCAACCTCCGGTTCCAGTCGGCCACCGGCCAGCTGGAGAGCCACGGCCGTCTCCGGACGGTCAAGCGCGACATCGCCCGGATCTACACCGTGGTGCGTGAGCGCGAGCTCGGGATCCGTCAGGCCCCGGGTCAGGACGGTGCCGCATGAGCGAGACCGGAAGCAACGAAGGTGGGAACGTGAGCGTCGAGACCGACGACCGTGGTCGCCGCAAGGTCCGTGAGGGCCTGGTCGTGAGCGACAAGATGGACAAGACCGTCGTGGTCCTGGTCGAGGACCGCGTCAAGCACGCGCTCTACGGCAAGGTCATGCGCCGGACGAGCAAGCTGAAGGCGCACGACGAGCAGAACCAGTGCGGCGTCGGCGACCGGGTCCAGATCATGGAGACCCGTCCGCTGTCGGCCACGAAGCGCTGGCGCGTCGTCGAGATCCTCGAGAAGGCCAAGTAAGGGACGGCTCCGGCCACCCCAGTTCCGTTAACCAGTTCGGCCAGGCTCGCCCCCACGGGGTCCGAGAACCGGCACGACAACCAGGAGAAAACCGATGATCCAGCAGGAGTCGCGACTCAAGGTCGCCGACAACACCGGTGCCAAGGAGATCCTTTGCATCCGTGTTCTCGGCGGCTCGGGTCGGCGCTACGCCGGAATCGGCGACGTCATCGTCGCCACTGTCAAGGACGCGATCCCGGGCGGCAACGTCAAGAAGGGTGACGTCGTCAAGGCGGTCGTCGTGCGCACCGTCAAGGAGCGCCGCCGTCCGGACGGTTCCTACATCCGATTCGACGAGAACGCCGCCGTGATCCTGAAGAACGACGGGGAGCCCCGCGGCACCCGTATCTTCGGCCCGGTCGGCCGCGAGCTGCGCGAGAAGAAGTTCATGAAGATCATCTCGCTCGCGCCGGAGGTGCTCTGACCATGACGAAGAGCCTCAACATCAAGAAGGGCGACACCGTCAAGGTGATCGCCGGCAAGGACAAGGGCGCCGAGGGCAAGGTCATCGCGGTGCTCCGCGACGAGGACCGCGTCATCGTCGAGGGCGTGAACCGCGTCAAGCGGCACACCAAGGTCCTCCAGCAGGGCGGTCGCGCCGGCAACACCGGCGGGATCATCACCCAGGAGG
Source organism: Marmoricola sp. (assembly GCA_044227235.1). Classification (GTDB taxonomy): domain Bacteria; phylum Actinomycetota; class Actinomycetes; order Propionibacteriales; family Nocardioidaceae; genus Marmoricola_A. Next base: position 29,516 of record JBGAFN010000014.1, read on the forward strand.
CTCCCATCCACGTGTCGAACGTGATGCTGGTCGACGGCAAGGGCACCACCCGCGTCGGCTTCAAGCGCGTCGAGGTGGAGAAGCGCCGTCCCGACGGCTCGACCTACAAGGCCGAGCGCAGCGTCCGCATCTCCCGCAAGAGCGGGGAGGAGATCTGATGACCGAGACCACCGAGACCCGCGTGGCTCCCCGCCTGAAGACCCGGTACCGCTCGGAGATCAAGCCGGCGCTGAACGAGCAGTTCGGCTACGCGAACGTCATGCAGATCCCCGGGCTGACCAAGATCGTGGTCAACATGGGCGTCGGCGAGGCCGCTCGCGACTCCAAGCTGATCGAGGGTGCGGTCAAGGACCTCACCGCGATCACCGGCCAGAAGCCCCAGGTCACCAAGGCCCGCAAGTCGATCGCGCAGTTCAAGCTGCGCGAGGGCATGCCGATCGGCGCGCACGTCACCCTGCGCGGCGACCGGATGTGGGAGTTCCTGGACCGGCTGCTGACCCTGGCGCTGCCCCGGATCCGCGACTTCCGCGGGCTGAACGGCAACCAGTTCGACGGTCGGGGCAACTACACCTTCGGTCTGACCGAGCAGGTCATGTTCCACGAGATCGACCAGGACAAGATCGACCGCTCGCGCGGCATGGACATCACGCTGGTGACCACCGCGACGAACGACGAGGAGGGCCGTGCGCTCCTCAAGCAGCTCGGCTTCCCGTTCAAGGAGAACTGACAGATGGCCAAGACAGCACTCAAGGTCAAGGCGGCTCGCAAGCCGAAGTTCGCGGTCCGGGGCTACACCCGGTGCCAGCGCTGCGGTCGGCCCAAGTCCGTCTACCGCAAGTTCGGTCTGTGCCGGATCTGCCTGCGGGAGATGGCGCACCGTGGCGAGCTGCCCGGTGTGACCAAGTCCTCCTGGTGATCCGACCCTCCAACCCCCAGGCGTCCGAGCACTCCCTCGGACACCGCCAGACGCTGAAGGTCCCGGTCCGGGAAACCACGGCGAGGAAGAACTGAACCAACCATGACGATGACTGACCCGATCGCAGACATGCTGACCCGTCTGCGCAACGCCAACCAGGCGTACCACGACGCCGTGAACATGCCGTACAGCAAGCTCAAGGCCGGCGTCGCGGACATCCTCCAGCAGGAGGGCTACATCACCTCCTACAAGGTGGAGGAGCCCGCCGAGGGCGCCGTGGGCAAGACCCTGGTGGTGACCCTCAAGTACGGCCAGAACCGCGAGCGCTCGATCGCCGGCATCCGCCGCATCAGCAAGCCCGGTCTGCGTGTGTACGCCAAGGCCAACGGCCTCCCGAAGGTGCTCGGCGGCCTCGGCGTCGCGATCATCTCGACGAGCCAGGGCCTGCTCACCGACCGCCAGGCGAACCAGAAGGGCGTGGGCGGCGAAGTCCTCGCCTACGTCTGGTGACCCGAGAGACCGAGAGGAAGTACTGAAGCATGTCGCGTATCGGCAAGCTCCCCATCCCGGTCCCGTCCGGTGTCGAGGTCTCGCTGGACGAGAGCGTCGTGACCGTGAAGGGCCCCAAGGGCCAGCTCACGCACACCGTCGCCGCCCCGATCCAGGTGGCCCGTGAGGACGACGGCACCATCGCCGTCACCCGTCCGAACGACGAGCGGGTCGCCCGCTCGCTGCACGGTCTCACCCGCACGCTGATCGCCAACATGGTGACCGGTGTGACGGAGGGCTACGAGAAGAAGCTCGAGATCGTCGGCGTGGGCTACCGCGTCCTGTCCAAGGGTCCGACCCAGCTGGAGTTCCAGCTCGGCTACTCGCACCCGATCATCTTCGACGCGCCCGAGGGCATCACCTTCACCGTCGAGGGCCCCACGAAGCTCGGTGTCTCCGGCATCGACAAGCAGCTGGTCGGCGAGGTCGCTGCCAACATCCGCAAGCTCCGCAAGCCCGAGCCCTACAAGGGCAAGGGTGTCCGGTACGCGGGCGAGGTCGTCCGCCGCAAGGTCGGAAAGGCTGGTAAGTGACGATGGCGATCTCCCTGAAGCACAACAAGCACACCTCGGGCCGGGTCGCCTCGCGCCTGCGCCGTCAGGTGCGCGGTCGCAAGCGCATCCACGGCGACGCGGCGCGTCCGCGCCTGGTCGTGACCCGCTCGGCGAAGCACATCACCGCCCAGGTCGTCGACGACACCGTCGGCCGCACGCTGGCCTCGGCCAGCACCATGGAGGCCGACCTGCGCTCGGCCGCTGGCGACAAGTCGGCCAAGGCCAAGCGCGTGGGTGAGCTCGTCGCCGAGCGCGCCAAGGCCGCGGGCGTCGAGGGCGTGGTCTTCGACCGTGCCGGCAACAAGTACCACGGTCGCGTCGCGGCCCTTGCCGATGGCGCCCGCGAGGGCGGCCTCGCGTTCTGATCGCGAAGACAAGAGAGAGAAGGTAGTTCGAATGAGCGGACCCCAGCGCCGTACCGGTGGTGGTGGCGAGCGGCGTGGTAACCGCGACGACCGTCGTGGTGGCCAGGCTGCAGAGAAGACCGCCTACATCGAGCGTGTCGTCGCGATCAACCGTGTCGCCAAGGTCGTGAAGGGTGGTCGTCGCTTCAGCTTCACCGCCCTCGTGATCGTCGGTGACGGCGAAGGCATGGTCGGCGTCGGCTACGGGAAGGCCAAGGAGGTGCCGGCCGCCATCGCCAAGGGCGTGGAGGAGGCCAAGAAGCACTTCTTCAAGGTCCCCCGGATCCAGGGCACCATCCCGCACCCGGTCCAGGGCGAGAAGGCCGCGGGCGTCGTCCTGCTGCGTCCCGCCGCTCCCGGAACCGGTGTGATCGCCGGTGGCCCGGTGCGCGCCGTGCTCGAGTGCGCCGGCATCCACGACGTGCTGAGCAAGTCGCTCGGCTCGTCCAACCAGATCAACATCGTGCACGCGACCGTCGAGGCCCTCAAGAGCCTCGAGGAGCCCGAGGCCGTGGCCGCCCGTCGCGGCCTGCCGGTCGAGGCCGTCGCCCCGGCCGCGCTGCTCAAGGCCCGTGCGGAGGTGTCGTCGTAATGGCGCTCAAGGTCACCCAGACCAGGTCCACGATCGGCTGCAAGAAGAACCAGCGCGACACCGTGCGCTCGCTGGGCCTGAAGCGGATCGGTGACGTGGTCGTCAAGGAGGACCGCCCGGAGATCCGCGGCATGGTCCACACCGTGCGTCACCTCGTCGTCGTCGAGGAAATCGAGGGAGGGGCCTGACATGGCAGCTCTGAAGTTGCACCACCTGCGTCCCGCTCCGGGCGCCAAGACCGCGAAGACCCGCGTGGGTCGCGGTGAGGGCTCCAAGGGCAAGACCGCCGGTCGCGGTACCAAGGGCACCAAGGCGCGCTACCAGGTCCCGGCCTCCTTCGAGGGCGGCCAGATGCCGATCCACATGCGCCTGCCGAAGCTGAAGGGGTTCAACAACCCGTTCAAGGTCACCTTCCAGGTCGTCAACCTCGACCGGATCAGCGAGCTGTTCCCCGAGGGCGGCACCGTCGGCGTCGAGGACCTCGCGGCCAAGGGCGCCGTGCGCTCCGGCCAGCCGGTCAAGGTCCTCGGCAACGGCACGATCACCTCGGCGGTCCGGGTGAGCGCGCACGCGTTCTCCGCCTCCGCCAAGGAGAAGATCGCCGCTGCCGGTGGCAGCACCACCGAGCTCTGAGAGTTCGAGCAGGGGTTCGGGACACCCCCCGTCGGAGGCTTCCGCGGGTGGGTGACCCGGACCCCTGTTAGGCTTCCGAGGGCTCAGGGCTGCGGAGGGACCTGGTCCAGGCGACCGTCTCCCCGTGCCCCTCGGGCCCCTTCCACGCCCATGAAATGAGGACCTGGTGCTAGGCGCTTTCGTCAACGCGTTCCGGACGCCGGACCTGCGTCGCAAGCTGCTCTTCGTGATCGGCATCATCGTCATCTTCCGGCTGGGGTCGCACATCCCGGCGCCGGGGGTGAACGTCAAGAACGTGAACTCGTGCTTCGACACGCTGTCGAACGACGGGATCTACGGGCTGATCAACCTCTTCTCCGGCGGGGCACTGCTCCAGCTGACCATCTTCGCGCTCGGGATCATGCCCTACATCACGGCGAGCATCATCCTGCAGCTGCTGGTCGTGGTGATCCCACGCCTGGAGACCCTCAAGAACGAGGGCCAGGCCGGCCAGACCAAGATCACCCAGTACACCCGCTACCTGACCCTGGCCCTGGCGATCCTGCAGGCCACGGGCATCGTGGCGCTGGCGAGGGCGAACCAGCTGCTCCAGGGCTGCAACCTGGACCTGCTCTACAACGACGGGATCATGACCATGATGGTCATGGTCATCACGATGACTGCCGGCACCGCGGTGATCATGTGGCTCGGCGAGCTCATCACCGACCGGGGCATCGGCAACGGCATGTCGATCCTGATCTTCACCCAGGTGGTCGCCACCTTCCCCTCCGCCCTGTGGTCGCTGAAGCAGAGCAAGGGCTGGGGCGTCCTGGCGATGGTCATCCTGATCGGGTTCGTCATCATCGCCACCGTCATCTTCATGGAGCAGGGGCAGCGACGGATCCCGGTGCAGTACGCCCGCCGGATGGTCGGTCGCAAGATGTACGGCGGCTCCTCGACGTACATCCCCCTGAAGGTCAACCAGGCCGGCATCATCCCGGTCATCTTCGCCTCGAGCCTGCTGTACCTGCCGGCCCTGGCCACCCAGTTCGACCAGAACGCGAGCAGCCCGATCACGCGCTTCATCCAGTCCTACCTGGTGCGCGGCGACCACCCGCTCTACATGCTCTTCTTCTTCGGGCTCATCGTGTTCTTCACCTACTTCTACGTCGCGATCACCTTCAACCCCCAGGAAGTCGCGGACAACATGAAGAAGTACGGAGGCTTCATCCCCGGGATCCGGGCGGGCAAGCCGACGGAGGAGTACCTCAACTACGTCCTGTCCCGCATCACGCTGCCCGGAGCGACCTACCTCGGTCTGATCGCGCTCATCCCGCTCATCGCACTCGCGCTGGTCGGGGCCAACCAGAACTTCCCGTTCGGCGGCACCTCCATCCTGATCATGGTGGGTGTCGCGCTCGACACGGTGAAGCAGATCGAGAGCCAGCTCCAGCAGCGCAACTACGAAGGGTTCCTCCGCTGATGCGTCTCATCCTCATGGGCCCCCCGGGAGCCGGCAAGGGCACCCAGGCCAAGGTGATCGCCACCCACTTCAGGATCCCGGCGATCTCCACGGGCGACATCTTCCGCGCCAACGTGGCGGGCAGGACGCCGCTCGGCGTCGAGGCCCAGCGCTACATGGACGCCGGGGAGTACGTGCCCGACGAGGTGACCAACGCGATGGTGCGGGACCGGCTCGGGCTCGACGACTGCAAGCCCGGGTTCCTGCTCGACGGGTACCCGCGCACCCTGGCCCAGGTCGACGAGCTCGACGGCATGCTGAGCGACCTCGACGTCAGCCTCGACGCGGTGGTCGTGCTGGCCGCCGACCTCGACGAGCTGGTCGCCCGCCTCCTGCAGCGTGCCCACGTCGAGGGTCGCGCCGACGACACCGAGGAGGTCATCCGCCGGCGCCAGGAGGTCTACAACGAGCAGACCGAGCCGTTGATCCACGTCTACAAGCAGCGCGGCCTGGTCCGCGAGCTCGACGGCATGGGCGAGATCGACGTGGTCACCCACCGCATCTTCGCCGCGCTCGAGGGCCCGCTCGACGACCACGCCTGACCGGCCCTCGTGTTCCGCGACCGCGGCGTCGAGCTCAAGACGCCGGAGCAGATCGACCTGATGCGCCGGGCCGGCCTCGTCGTCGGCGAGACCCTGGAGCTGCTGCGCTCCCACGTGCGCGCCGGGATCAGCACCGGCGAGCTCGACGCGATCGCCGAGGACAGCATCCGCTCCGCCGGGGCGGTGCCGTCGTTCCTGGGCTACGGGGTGCCCCCGTTCCCGGCGACGATCTGCGCGTCGGTCAACGACGAGATCGTCCACGGGATCCCCGGCGGCCGGGTGCTCGCCGAGGGCGACATCGTCTCGATCGACTGCGGGGCGATCGTCGAGGGCTGGCACGGCGACGCGGCGCTGACGGTGGCGGTCGGGGAGGTCCCGGCCGAGGTCACCGAGCTGATGCGGGTCACCGAGGAGTCGCTGTGGCACGGCATCGCCGCCGCCCGGGTCGGCGGCCGGGTCACCGACATCTCCCACGCGGTCGAGACCTACGTCCGCTCGGAGGGCCCGTACGGCATCGTCGAGGACTACACCGGTCACGGGATCGGCTCGGCGATGCACATGGCCCCCGACGTGCCCAACCACGGCCGCCCCGGCAAGGGCCCGCGGCTGGTCCAGGGCCTGGCGCTGGCGGTCGAGCCGATGGTGGTGCTCGGCGACCAGGACAACGTGGTGCTGGCCGACGACTGGACCGTGGCCACCCGCGACGGCTCCTGGGCTGCCCACTACGAGCAGACCTTCACCCTGACCGACACGGGGCTGTGGGTGCTCACCTCCCTCGACGGCGGCGAGGAGCGGCTGCGCGCCCTCGGGGTCCCGTTCGGCGGTCGCTAGGCGTGCGGCGGACCGCGGCGGTCGTCGTGGCCGCACTGACCGGGCTGCTGCTGTCCTGCACCGACAGCAGCGCGGTCAAGGGGGCGAGAGGCGGCGCCGACCCCGTCGGCGGGGCGCCGACCGGCGCCGTGTCGCCCCGGGCGGCCGCCCCGCCCCTGGTCGTCGCCCTCTCGGTCGACGGGCTGAACCCGGACGCGCTGCGGGTGCTGGGACGGTCCGGCGCGCCCGCCTTCTGGCGGATGGTCGAGGAGGGCGCGAGCACGTTCAACGCCCGGACCGCCGTCGAGCGGACCGTGACGCTGCCCAACCACACCGGGATGCTGACCGGACGCCGGGTGGGCGGCGCCCACGGCCACGGCATCCGCCTCAACGTCGACCCCGGCGGCACGGTGCACCGCGCGGCGGGGGAGTACGTGCCGAGCCTGTTCGACGTCGTCCACGACCACGGCCGACGGACGGCGCTGTACGCCACCAAGGCAAAGTTCGCGCTCTTCGACCGGACCTGGGACGGGCGGCACGGGGCGCGCGACCGGGTCGGCGCGGACGACGGGCGCGACAAGATCGACCGCTTCGTGGTCGACACCCCCAGCCGGGTCGTCGACCGCCTGGTGCGGCGCCTGGTCGACCGCCCTCCGGCGGTCTCCTTCGTGCACCTGTCGCTGCCCGACAAGGCCGGTCACGCGTCGGGCTGGATGACGCAGCCCTACCTGGACGCCGTCCGGGAGACCGACCGGCTGCTCGGGCGGGTGCTGGACGCCGTGGCCGCCGACGACGCCCTCGCCGCCCGGACGACGGTGGTGCTCACCGCCGACCACGGCGGCGTCCCGGGCGACGACGCCCACGACGAGCGCACCCGCCGGGCGAACTACACGATCCCGTTCCTGGCGTGGGGTGCCGGCGTCCGCGCCGGAGCGGACCTCTACGCGCTGAACCCGGAGCGGGTCGACCCGGGCACGGGCCGGCCGTCGTACGCCGAGCCACCGGTCCGCAACCTCGACCTCGCCGACCTGGTGACCCGGCTGCTGGGGTATCGGGCCGTGCCCGGCGGGCCGACCGCCGCACCCCTGCGGCTCTCCTGACCGGCGCCCGTCGACCGGGTCCCGGGCCGACCTACACTCGGCGGATGGACTACGTGGACTCGATGCTGGACCTGGTCGGCAACACCCCGCTCGTGCGCCTGGGCCGCGTGCTGGACGGGGACGGCCAGCGCGGACCGCTGGTGCTCGCGAAGGTCGAGTACCTCAACCCCGGCGGCTCGGTGAAGGACCGCATCGCGGTGCGCATGATCGAGGCCGCCGAGGCCTCCGGCGCGCTGCAGCCCGGCGGCACCATCGTCGAGCCGACCTCGGGGAACACCGGGGTCGGGCTGGCCATGGTGGCCCAGGCGAAGGGCTACCACTGCGTGTTCGTCTGCCCCGACAAGGTCAGCGAGGACAAGCGCAACGTGCTCAAGGCGTACGGCGCCGACGTGGTCGTCTGCCCGACCGCGGTCGCCCCCGAGCACCCCGACTCCTACTACAACGTCTCCGACCGGCTCGTCCGCGAGATCGAGGGCGCCTGGAAGCCGGACCAGTACTCCAACCCGCACAACCCGCGCTCGCACTACGAGGACACCGGGCCGGAGCTGTGGCGGCAGACCGAGGGCCGGATCACGCACTTCGTCGCCGGGGTCGGCACCGGCGGCACGATCAGCGGCATCGGGCGCTACCTGAAGGAGCAGAACCCCGCCGTGCAGATCGTCGGGGCGGACCCGGCCGGGTCGGTCTACAGCGGCGGCACCGGGCGGCCCTACCTCGTCGAGGGCGTGGGCGAGGACTTCTGGCCCACCACCTACGACAAGGACATCGCCGACCGGATCATCGAGGTCTCCGACGCCGACTCGTTCGCGATGACGCGGCGGCTCGCCCGCGAGGAGGCACTGCTGGTCGGCGGGTCGAGCGGGATGGCGGCGTTCGCCGCGGTCCAGCTCGCGCACGAGCTGGCCGGCACCCCCGAGGGCGACGACGCGGTGATCGTGGTGCTGCTGCCGGACTCCGGGCGCGGCTACCTGACGAAGGTCTTCAACGACGAGTGGCTGGCCCGCTACGGCTTCCTGCCGGCCACCGAGGGCCAGACCGCGGGCGAGGTGCTGCGCGGCAAGGACGGCCGGCTCCCCGACCTGGTGCACACCCACCCCGGCGAGACCATCGCCGAGGCGGTCGCGATCCTGCGCGAGTACGGCGTCTCGCAGATGCCGGTCGTGCGGGCCGAGCCGCCGGTGGTGGCCGCCGAGGTGGCGGGAGCCGTGTCGGAGCGGGCCCTGCTGGACGCGCTCTACTCCGGGGAGGCGCGGCTCAACGACCTCGTCGAGAAGCACATGGGCGGCCCCTTCCCCACGATCGGGGCGACCGAGCCGGTCGCCTCCGCCGTGGAGGCACTGCAGGGCGCCGACGCCCTGCTGGTCCAGGAGGACGGCAAGCCGATCGGCGTGCTGACCCGGCAGGACCTGCTCGCCTTCCTCGCCGGCCGGTGACGGTGCCCACCCCCGACCCGACACCCGCCTGCGGCGGGTCCTGACGGCCCTCGAGGTGTGGCTCCCGTCTCGTCGGTGCGGGAGGTGACGGGAGGAACTGCGGAAGCGCGCCGGACGGGCCAGAATTGGGTCGACGTCCCCATCGCCGGGACGCACGACCAGGAGCGCGAGACGTGAGCGAGGAGACCAGGGTTCCCAAGAACCCGTGGGCGCTGCGGGGCTTCCACCTGCGGGTGGTGCTCGCGGTCACCGTGGTGACCACGTTCACCGTGGCCACGTCGTCGTTCGCGGTCTGGCTGGCCGAGCGGCACGCCGTCCGCAGCAACATCCGCAGCTACGCCGACGCGGTGTGGTGGGCGATGGAGACGATCACGACCGTCGGGTACGGCGACCACCACCCGACCACCACGGCCGGCCGGCTGATCGCCGGAGCGCTGATGGTGACCGGCGTCGCGCTGGTCGGCGTGATCACCGCGACAGTGGTGACGTGGTTCTTCTCCGAGCTCGACCTGGTGCGCGAGATGCGGCGGATGGAGCAGGAGGAGGAGCGCAACGAGGCGACCCTCGAGGAGGTGCTCTTCCAGCTCCAGCAGGTCAACGAGCGACTGGAGCGGCTCGAGGACGCCCAGGCCGACCGGCGCCTCGCGGGTCCGGGCGCAGCCGGCTGAGAGGCGCCTGCTGAACCTCCCAGCCGCCGGGGTCCTCCTCCTCTACAGCGCCCCCGCCCGCAGGCGAAGCCTGGAAGGGAGAGGGCGAAGGAGGCCGTCATGAGGCACGCACAGGACACCAGGCCGCACGGACGCCGGGGGGTGGTGGCCGTCGCGGTCGCCTTGCTGTCCTTGGCGCTGGTCCTGCTGGGCGGTGGGAACGCCGCCCAGGCCGGCCAGGTCGCCCGGACCACCGGGACGGCCGGCGTGACCGGCACCGTCCGCGGCGTGAACCAGGCCGTCGGCTCGACGTACGACGGACCGCTGGCGGGCGCGCAGGTGACGGTCTTCGACCGGACGACCGGGCTCGTGGTGGGCTCCGGGCTCACCGACACCGCTGGGCGCTACCGGGTCACCGGACTCCCGGCGGTGGCGGTGAAGCTGCGGATCACCAAGCCCGGCTGGCTGCACACCTACGTGGGCGGCGGGTACGGCTGGGGCTCGGCCACGTCGTACACCCTCACGGCGGGGGCCGTCCGGACGTTCCCCGAGCAGCGCGTGTACGCCGAGGCCGCGATCTCCGGCCAGGTGCTCAGCTACATGGACCCCTCGGTCCCGTTCGCTCCGGTGACCGTGTGGAACGCCGCCACGCACCAGCCGATCCGCACCGTCATCAGCGACCAGCAGGGTGAGTACCGCGTCGGGCAGCTGCCGCCCGGGGACATCAAGGTGTCGGCCACCGCACCCGGCCACTTCACCGGGTGGGCCAACGCTGCGTTCACCTGGGACACGGCCAAGACCTTCACCCTGAAGGCCGGGGAGACGTTGAGCCAGACCTGGTCGCCGTCCCCGGACCTGTATATCGACATCCCGCCGGAGTCGGTCCTCACCGGCACCGTCCTGGCGATCAACGACGGCACCGAGCACCCGTGGGACGACCCGCTCGCGGGCATCCGGATCACCGTGTTCGACGCCGAGACCAAGGCGCAGGTGGGGTCGACCCTGACCGACGAGTTCGGCAACTACCGGGTCGGCATGCTGCTGATGGGTGCCTACAAGGTACGGGCCGACAAGGCCGGCTGGCTGACCACGTGGGCGCACGCGGCCTACTCGCGCGCTGCTGCCGACGTGTTCCAGCTCTACCCGGCCGAGGTCGTCGACGTGGGCTCGATGACCGTCTTCGCGCCGGCGTCCGTCACCGGACGGGTCACCGGCGCCCACCAGCCCCTCGCCGGGGTCACGGTGAACGTCTACGACGCCACCACCGGCGGCAGGCTCGGGACCGCGGTCACCGATGCGACCGGCACCTACCGGATCGGCTCGATGCCACCGGCGCAGGTCAAGATCCGCGCCGCCAAGGCCGGTTGGGTCACCCAGTGGGCCAACGGGCGGGCGAGCCGCGCGACCGCGGACCTGTTCCACCTGGTGGCCGGCGTCACGCTGACCGAGAGCTCTGACCCGGCGACCCCGCACTTCGACCTGGTGCCGGCCGGCTGACCGGCTCAGGCCCCCGCGGGGAACGGGATCCCGGTGTTGCTGTGGCAGCGGTACCCGTACGGGTTCTTGTGCAGGTACTGCTGGTGCGGGTCCTCGGCGTAGTAGTACGTCGGGGCCGGCGCGACCTCGGTGGTGATCGGCTCGGTGACGCTCTGCCGGGCGAGCTCCTCGCCGTACACCTTCGTGAGCCGCTCGGCGGTCTCCCGCTGGGCCTCCGTGGTCCAGTAGATCGCCGAGCGGTACTGCGTGCCGACGTCGTTGCCCTGGCGCATGCCCTGCGTCGGGTCGTGCACCTCGAAGAAGACCTTCACGAGCGTGGCGTAGTCGACCTGGGCCGGGTCGTAGACCACCCGGACGGCCTCGGTGTGACCGGTCCGCCCGGTGCAGACCTCGTCGTACGACGGGTGCGGGGTGTAGCCGCCCGCGTAGCCCACCGAGGTCGACCAGACGCCGGGGACCTGCCAGTAGAGCTCCTCGGCGCCCCAGAAGCAGCCCAGCCCGAAGATCGCCACCTCGTAGCCCTCGGGCACCTCGTCGGTGACCAGCGGCGCGTCGAGCACGGCGTGCTTCGCGGACAGGCGGAACGGCCGCTCGGCCCGGCCGGGGAGGGCCTGGTCGGGGGTCGGCAGGGTGCTCTTGTGGCGGGAGAACAGCATGATGCTCCTCGGATCGACGACGCCCTCCAGTCTGCCGCGCGGGTGGGCACGACCGAAGGGGCCGGTCTTACAGCGAGGAAACGTCCTCGCGTGGTGGTATCACCGCCGGTATCATGGGAGTCATGGCCATGACGCTGAGACTGACCGACGACGAGGCGGATGCCCTTCGCCGACGCGCCAAGCTGGAGGACCGGTCCATGCAGGAGGTGGCCCGACAGGCGGTCCGCGAGTACATCGAGTCCGCCAGCCGGCGCGACCTGCTGGACCAGGTGCTCGACTCCGAGCTGCCCCGCTACGCCGAGGCGCTGGAGCGGCTCGGACAGTGATCTACCTGACCCTTCCCGAGCTGCTGCACGTGGCGACCCGGACGCTGGGACAGGTCGAGATCCGCGACGTGGGGCTGCTCGAGTCCGCCCTGGCGCGGCCCCAGGCGACCGCCTTCGGCGAGGACGCGTATCCCTCCCTGGAGTCCAAGGCGGCGGCCCTCCTCCACTCGCTCGCCCGCAACCGTGCACTGGTCGACGGCAACAAGCGTCTGGCTCTCGCGGGTCTCATCGCCTTCCTCGGTCTGAACGGTCGGCGCCTGAGCCTGACCAACGACGAGGCCTACGACCTCGTCATCGTCGTCGCGGCCGGCGAGCTCGACGACGTCCCCTCGATCGGCTCGCGGCTGGCCTCCGCCACGACGCCCTGGTGAGGGCCCCGGTTAGTGTGCTCGGGTGACTGACCAGACCCATCTCGACAAGCTGGGGTTCGAGACGCGCGCCATCCATGCCGGCTCCGAGCCCGACCCGACCACCGGTGCGGTGACCCCGCCCATCTATGCGACCAGCACCTACAAGCAGGACGGCGTCGGCGGCCTGCGCGGCGGCTACGAGTACTCCCGCAGCGCCAACCCGACCCGCACCGCCCTGGAGGAGTGCCTGGCCTCCCTGGAGCAGGGCGAGCGCGGGTTCGCCTTCGCCAGCGGGCTGGCCGCCGAGGACACCCTGATCCGCTCGCTGTGCGCACCGGGCGACCACGTGGTCATCCCCGACGACGCGTACGGCGGCACCTTCCGGCTGATCGACAAGGTCGAGGCCCCCTGGGGCCTGCGGCACACCCCGGCCCAGGTCGCCGACACCGAAGCCGTCGCGGCCGCGATCCGCCCCGGCGAGACCCGGCTGGTGTGGGTGGAGACGCCCACCAACCCGCTGCTCAACGTCGCGGACATCGCCGCGCTCGCCGAGGTCGCCCACGCCGCTGGCGCCCTGCTGGTCGTCGACAACACCTTCGCCTCCTCCTACCTGCAGCAGCCGCTCGGCCTCGGCGCCGACGTGGTGGTGCACTCCACCACCAAGTACGCCGGCGGCCACTCCGACGTGGTCGGCGGCGGCCTGGTCGTGCGCGACCCGGAGGTCGCCGAGCGGGTGGCCTTCCACCAGAACGCGATCGGCGGCGTCGCCGGACCCTTCGACGCCTGGCTGGTGCTGCGCGGCCTGAAGACGCTGGCGCTGCGGATGGAGCGGCACTGCGACAACGCCGAGGCCGTGGTCGCGTTCCTCGCCGACCACCCCAAGGTGGCGCAGGTGATCTACCCCGGGCTGCCCGAGCACCCCGGCCACGAGGTCGCCACCCGCCAGATGCGGCGGTACGGCGGCATCGTGTCCTTCCGCGTCGCCGCCGGCGAGCAGGCCGCCCTCGACGTGTGCGGTGCCACCGAGCTGTGGACGCTGGGCGAGTCGCTCGGCGGCGTGGAGTCGCTCATCGAGCACCCCGGGCGGATGACGCACGCCTCGGTCGCCGGCACCGAGCTCGAGGTGCCCTCGGACCTCATCCGGCTCTCGGTCGGCATCGAGTCGGCCGACGACCTGCTCGCCGACCTCGCACAGGCCCTGGGTTGACGGTCGTCTGCGTGGACTTCGGGTCCACGTTCACCAAGGCCGCCGTGGTCGACCTCGCCAGTGGCGAGCTGTTGGCCACCGCCGAGCACCGCACCACCCTGGAGACCGACGTCCTCGACGGGTGGCGGGAGTGCCGGGCCCGACTCGTGCAGGCGGTCCCGGCGGCGGCCGACGCCGAGGTGCTGGCCTGCTCGTCGGCGGGCGGGGGCCTGCGGATCGCGGTGGTCGGCAACGAGGCCCTGGTCACCGCGGAGGCGGGCCGCCGGGTCGCCCTCTCCTCGGGCGGCAAGGTCGTCCACGTCGGCGCCGGACCCCTCACCGCCCCGTCGTACGACGCCCTGGTCGCGAGCGCCCCCGACGTGGTGCTGCTGGTCGGCGGGACGGACGGCGGCAACGGCGAGGTGCTCGAGGGCAACGCGGCCTTCCTTGCCGGTGCGTCCTGGACCGGCCCGGTCGTGGTCGCGGGGAACGTCGACTCCCAGCCGGTGGTGTCCGGGGCGCTGGGCGCGGCGGGGACGCCGTACGTGCTGGCCGACAACGTGGTGCCCCGGATCGGCGTGCTCGCCCCGGCCTCGGCCCGGCGGGCGATCCGGGAGATGTTCCTGAGCCATGTGATCGGCGGCAAGCACCTGTCCGCAGGGCCGGCGTTCGCCGCGATGGTGCGGGGGGCCACCCCCGACGTGGTGCTGACCGCCGTCGACCTGCTCGCCGCCGACGTCGGCGACGTGGTGGTCGTCGACGTCGGTGGGGCGACCACCGACGTGTACTCGGTGGTCGAGGTGGACCCGGAGGACGGCTCGGTCGACGCCGGGGGCCTGGCCCGGGAGGTGGTCGCCACCCTGCCGAGCTCGCGCAGCGTGGAGGGCGACCTGGGGATGCGGTGGAGCGCCCCGTCGACGGTCGACGCGGCCCTCGAGGCCGGGTTCCTCGACCCGGCGGACGCGGCCGGTGCGCGGGCGCTGGCCGGGGCCCGGCAGCACCACCCGGCGTACCTGCCCGACGGCGACGCGTCGTACGCCTTCGACGCGCGGCTGGCCGCCTGGGCGGTCGGGGTGGCGCTGCGCCGGCACGCGGGCCGCGCCCAGGTGCGGTACGACGCGGCCGCATACGACGGTGCGCCCGCCGGGGGCGGCCGGTGGGTCGAGCGCAGCGGGGTCGACCTGCGCGAGGTGCGGCTGCTGGTCGGCTCCGGCGGCGCCCTGCGGCACGCCACCGACCCGGCCGCGCACCTGCTGGACCACGTCCGCGGGGACGGCGGCTGGCAGGTGCCGGAGGAGCCGCGGGTCGTCGTCGACGTGGACTACGTGCTCGCCCCGGCCGGGCTGCTCGCCGCGGAGCACCCGGAGGCGGCGCGTCGCCTGCTCGGGCGCCTCGCCGGCGGTCAGGTCAGGTAGGGCAGCCACCCGGGCGCCGCGGTCCGGAAGCGCTCGGGGTCCAGGCGCGCCGCGCCGGCGGGCAGCCGACCGAGCACCGGCACCCCGGTCAGCAGCGGCAGGTCGAGCAGGTTCTGCTCCTCGGCCAGGCCGGGGTCGGTCGGCCAGGAGCCGATCACCACGCCCGCGACCTCCAGCCCGCGGGCCTGGATCGCGGCGACGGTCAGACCGGTGTGGTTCAGCGTCCCGAGCCCCGCCCGGGCCACGACGACGAACTCCACCGGCAGGCCCGCCACGCGGACGACCTCGGCGAGGTCGAGCAGGCCGAAGGAGACACCGACGCGCACCAGGATCCCGCCGGCCCCCTCGACCAGGACCACGTCGTGGCCTTCGGCAGCGGCGAGCACGACGTCGCGCTGCTCGGCCAGGGTCGGCAGGGTGACACCCGCGAGCCGCGCCGCGGTGTCGGGGGCGAGCGGGTCGGGCAGGCGGACCGGCTCAGTTACGTCGACCGGCCCGGCCAGACGCCGCACCTCGTCGACGTCGCCGGGCTCGCCCGGCAGCACGCCGGTCTGGGCCGGCTTCACCACCGTCACGCTGCGCCCGAGCCCGCGGTGGGCGGCCACCAGGGCGGCGGTGGTCACGGTCTTGCCCACGTCGGTGTCGGTGCCCGTGACGAGCTGGACCCGGGTCATCCGACGAGCCCCCGCAGCACCGCGGTGGCGTGGTCCAGCGCCGCGTCGTCGAGGTCGGCGTGGGCGGTGAGCCGGAGCCGGGAGATGCCGTCGGGGGTCGAGGGCGGGCGGAAGCACCCGATCCGCAGCCCCTGGTCGGCGGCCCGGGCGACCGCGGCGAGCGCCTCGCGCGGCCCGGGCATGGGCACCGAGAGGACCGCGCCGGCGGGCTCCTCGACCCCGCAGGCCTGCGCCAGGGCGGCTGCGACGTGGTTGACCCGGGCGACCCGCTCGGGGTGGGCGGTGACGACGTCGAGGGCGGCCAGGGCGGCGCCGGTCGCGGCCGGCGCCAGGCCGGTGTCGAAGATGAACGGCCGGGCGTGGTTGACCAGGTGCTCGCGCAGCAGCGGGGTGCCGAGCACGACGCCGCCCTGCGCGCCGAGCGACTTCGACAGGGTCGCGGTCATCACCACGTGCGGCCGGTCGGACAGCCCGTGCGCGGCGAGCAGGCCGCGGCCGCCGGGCCCGGCCACGCCGAGCCCGTGGGCCTCGTCGGCGACCAGCACCGCGTCGTACCGCGCGCAGAGGTCGGCCAGCGCGAGGAGCGGGGCGGCGTCGCCCAGCACGGAGTAGATCGTCTCGGCCAGCACCAGCGCCCGGGCCTGGGACCGTCCGGCCAGCGCCGCCTCGACGGCCCCGACGTCGTTGTGGGCGGTGACCGTGACGCTCGCCCGGGCCAGCCGGCAGGCGTCGATCATCGAGGCGTGCACGTGGGCGTCGGAGACGACCAGGGTGTCGGCGTCGACCAGGGCGGAGACCGCGGCGAGGTTGGCGTGGTAGCCGGTGGAGGTCACCAGGGCGGCCGGGGCGCCGGTGAACGCGGCCAGGGCCTCCTCCAGGCGCAGGTGCAGCGACAGGGTGCCGGAGACCAGCCGGGACGCGCCGGCCCCCGCGCCGTACTGCTCGGCGGCCTTGACCGCGCCCTCCACCACCGCGGGGTGCCGGGCCAGGCCGAGGTAGTCGTTGCCGGCCAGGTCGAGCAGCGGGCGACCCTCGTCGCTGGCCACCAGGCGCCGGGTCAGCCCGCGCTCCTCCCACGCCACGGCCTGGGCGGCCAGCCAGTCCTCGAAGCTCATCGGGCGCTCGCGGCGGAGACCAGGGCGGCGCAGACGGTGGCGAGCTCGCCGGGCGTCACGACGTACGGCGGCATGGTGTAGATCAGGTTGCGGAAGGGGCGGATCCACACGCCGGCGTCCAGCGCGGCGGCGGTCGCCGTCGGGACGTCGACGGGCCGGTCGAGCTCGACGACGCCGACGGCGCCGAGCACCCGGACGTCGGCGACCCCGGGCAGGTCGCGTGCGGGGGCCAGGCCTTCGCGCAGGCCGGCCTCGAGGGCGGCGACCCGGGCCGCGGTGGGTCGATCGAGGAGCAGGTCGATCGAGGCGCTCGCCACCGCGCACGCCAGCGGGTTGGCCATGAAGGTCGGCCCGTGCATCATCGCGCCGGCCGGGCTGGCGTCGACCCGGGCGGCGACCTCCGCGGTGGTGAGGACGGCCGCGAGCGTGAGGTACCCGCCGGTCAGCGCCTTGCCGACGCACAGCACGTCGGGGACGACGCCGCAGCGGTCGGCGGCCCACCGGGTGCCGGTGCGCCAGAAGCCGGTGGCGATCTCGTCGAGGACCACCAGGGCCCCGTGCTCGCGGGCCAGGTCGGCCAGGAACCGGACGGCGGCGGGGGAGTAGGCGTGCATGCCGCCGGCTCCCTGGAGGACGGGCTCGAGGATCACCGCGGCGAGCTCGTCGGCGTGGGCCTCCACCAGGGCGCGGGTGTCCGCGGCCCAGGCGGCCAGGGCCGGGTCGTCCAGGGTGAGGTCGACCCCGGCCGGAGGGCGGTCGGCGAAGAGGTGCTGGGGCAGCACCCCGGCGTACATCGCGTGCATGCCGCCGTCGGGGTCGCACACGCTCATCGCGCCGAAGGTGTCCCCGTGGTAGCCGCCGCGCAGGGCCAGCACCCGGGTCCGGCGCAGCGGGCGCCCCGGACGGGACTGCGCCTGCCAGGCCATCTTGAGGGCCACCTCGACGGCCACCGACCCGGAGTCGGCGAAGAAGACGTGCTGCAGCTCGCCCGCCCCCGGCGCGAGGTCGACCAGCCGCCGGGCGAGCCCGACCGCCGGCTCGTGGGTGAGCCCGCCGAACATGACGTGGCTCATCCGGTCGAGCTGGGTGCGGGCGGCGGCGTCCAGCTCCGGGACCGCGTACCCGTGCAGGGCGCACCACCACGACGACATCGCGTCGAGCACCTCGACCGGCTCACCGGGGCGGCGTTCCAGGGTCAGCCCGGGGCCGCGGCCACCCCGGACCAGGTACGGCGCGGAGGGCCGCGTCATCGAGGAGTACGGGTGCCACAGGTGCGCCCGGTCGTAGGCGAGCGGGTCCTCCACGGTGACCGGGTGCTCAGGCACCCGTGAGGCCCCAGGTGGACGACGTGGTCTCGCCGTGCTCGACGCAGCGGGCGGTCCAGTGGTCGGGGGTGACCTGGACGACCATCCGGCGCCGGCACGCGCTGCAGTAGCGCGGCGGCTCCAGCTCGAGGCGCCGGGCGCAGGTCGCGTGCGAGCCCTCGCCCACCGGTTGGCCGCAGTGGCCGCAGTAGTCGTCCATGGGGGCCGCCCTCAGAAGGTCTCGGACAGCGCCTTGATGGGCATCTGGAGGTCGGCGAGCAGGGCCAGGTCCTCCTGGGGGTCGCGGCCCAGGGTGGTCAGGTAGTTGCCGACGATGACGGCGTTGATGCCGCCCAGGAGGCCCTCGCGGGTGCCGAGGTCGCCCAGGGTGAGCTCACGGCCGCCGGCGTAGCGCAGGATCGTGTGGGGCAGGGCCAGCCGGAACGCGGCGATGGTGCGCAGCGCGTCGTTGGGTGCCATCACCTCCAGGTCGCCGAAGGGCGTGCCGGGGCGGGGGTTGAGGAAGTTCAGCGGCACCTCGTGCGGGGCCAGCTCGCCGAGCTGGGCGGCGAGCTCGGCGCGCTGCTCGAGGGTCTCGCCCATCCCGACCAGGCCGCCGCAGCACAGCTCCATCCCGGACTCGCGGACCATCAGGCAGGTGTCCCAGCGCTCCTCCCAGGAGTGCGTGGACACCACCTGGGGGAAGTAGGACCGGGCGGCCTCGAGGTTGTGGTTGTAGCGGTGCACGCCCATCTCGCGGAGCTCGTCGACCTGCTCCTGGGTGAGCATGCCCAGGGAGGCGGCGACCTGGATGTCGACCTCGGCCCTGATCGCCGCGACGCCCTCGCGCATCTGGTCCATCAGCCGCTGGTCGGGGCCGCGGACCGCGGCCACGATGCAGAACTCGCTCGCGCCGGTGGCGCGGGTCTGCCGGGCCGCCTCGACCAGCTCGGGGATGTTGAGCCACACCGAGCGGACCGGGGAGGTGAACTGGCCCGACTGGGAGCAGAAGTGGCAGTCCTCGGGGCAACCGCCGGTCTTCAGCGACACGATGCCCTCGACCTCGACCTCCGGGCCGCACCACCGCATCCGGACCTCGTGGGCCAGCCCCAGCAGCTCCTCCAGCCGGTCGTCGCCGGTCGAGAGCACCGCCAGGATCTGCTCCTGGGTCAGCCGCTCGCCGCGCTCGAGCACCTGCTCACGCGCCACGGAGAGGATGTCGGTCTGGTGCTCGGTCTGGGCCTGCACGGTCATCGCCACGTCCTTGTCGTCGGGGTCGCCGCCATTCTCGCGCGACGGCGCGTTGCCGGGGAGCCCGGGTCCCCCTGGTGGACGGGGCCGGGGTCGACACGCCCCCCTAGAGTGGCGGAATGGCAACGACGTCGTCCTCGGGTCAGAGCGGACCCGGCCCCGAGAGTCCCGGCAAGGCGGGTCGGCTCAAGCGCTCGCTGGACCGTCGCCGCCAGCGTCTCGACGACGAGTTCGAGGAGAAGTTCTCCTCCCAGTTCGCCAAGCACTGGGACCAGGTCCGCGCGGACCGCAAGGCCGAGTCGCAGGCCCGCTCCCGCCCCGAGATCCACCCCGGCCCGTCCAACTTCCGTCGCGGCCAGGTGCCGTACGGCGTGGACCTCGCCGCCGCGTGGGCCTGGCGGTTCGTGATCATCGTGATCGCGGGCTACTTCGTCGCCAAGGCGGTGGGCTTCCTGTCACTGGCGATCCTCCCGGTCGTCATCGCGCTCTTCATCGCCGCGCTGGTCGCCCCGGTGGTCGTCCTCGTGTCGCGGTGGATCCCCCGGGGGCTGGCCAGCCTGCTGGCCGTCCTCGGGGTGGTCGGCGCGGTCGCGCTGATGCTGACCTTCGCCACCCAGCAGGTCGTCAACGGCTCCAACGACCTGGCCAACCAGGTGGTCGACGGGCTCGACCAGATCCGCACCTGGCTCCAGGACGGGCCGCTGCACGCCACCGACAAGCAGATCAACGACGCGATCCAGGAGCTGCAGAACCTGGTCACCACCGGCAACGCCGAGGTGGTCAAGCGGCTCACCGAGGTGGGCACGGCGATCGGCCACATCGTGGCGGCCTTCTTCATCATCCTGTTCTCGACGTACTTCTTCCTCGCCGACGGCGAGCGGATCTGGGCCTGGGTGGTCCGGCTCTTCCCGCGCGTCGCCCGTCAGCGCGCCGACGCCTCGGGCCGGGTGGCCTGGCTGAGCCTGACCCAGTTCGTCCGCGCCACCGTGCTGGTGGCCACCACCGACGCGCTCGGCATCATGATCGTGGCGGCGATCCTCAAGGTGCCGTTCGTGCTCGCGATCGGCGTGCTGGTCCTGCTCGGCGCGTTCGTGCCGATGATCGGCGCCACCATCTCCGGGTCGGTGGCGGTGCTGGTCGCCCTGGTCGCGCAGGGGCCGATCGTGGCGCTGCTGATGCTCGGCGGGGTGATCGCCGTCCAGCAGCTCGAGGCGCACGTGCTGCAGCCGTTCCTGCTCGGCCGGATGGTGCGGGTGCACCCGCTGGGCGTGATCCTCGCGATCGCGGTCGGCGTGCTGGTCGCCGGCATCGCCGGCGCCCTGGTCGCGGTCCCGCTGGTGGCCTCGGCCAACGCGGTCGTGGTCTACCTGTCCTCGACCCCCGCGGAGCGCGAGGAGGAGCTCGAGGAGCTCGAGGAGGACGACCTCGCCCCCGACTCGGCGTAGCCCGGCGCCGGGGTGGCCCGCGAGGCGAGCGGGATCTCCTTCATGAAGAGCCCGATCACCAGCGCCGCGAGCACGATCGGCACCGCGGTGAGGAACGTGTCGGAGAGGGCGGCGTTGAACGCGCCCACCACGATGCCGTGCACGGGGTCGGGCAGCTGCTGGATCTGCTGCACGTTGCCGGTGAGGTCGCCGGACCCGGCCGGCAGCGAGCCGCCGGCGGCGCTGAGGTGGACCGCCAGCCGGCTGGTCAGCACGGCCCCGAAGACCGCGGTCCCGAACGAGCCACCCATCTGGCGGAAGAACTGCACCGAGCTGGTCGCCACGCCCATGTCGCGACGGTCGACCGAGTTCTGCACCGCGATCGTCAGCACCTGCATGGTCAGGCCCAGTCCCAGGCCCATCACGAACATGCCGGCGCCGGCGACCCAGTACGGCGAGTCGACGCGCAGGTGGGACAGGATCAGGATCGCGCCGAGGACCAGGGTGGCGCCCATCGTCGGGTACCACTTGTACCGCCCGGTGCGCGACATGATCCGGCCGCCGCCGATCGAGGTGGTGAACAGGCCGGTCACCAGCGGCAGCATGCCGAGCCCGGACCGGGTGGGGGAGAGGCCCTGGACCGCCTGCAGGTACAGCGGGATGAACACCATCACGCCGAACATCGCCGCACCGATGAGGAACCCGAAGCTGTTGGAGACCCGGAAGATCGGGTTGCGGAACAGCTGCATCGGGATGATCGGCTCGGTCGCGCGCAGCTCGACGAGGACGAAGAGCGCCGCGAGCGCGAGCCCGCCGAGCAGCAGGGTGAGCCCCAGCGGGGAGCCCCAGCCGTGGTCCGGCCCGGCCCACGCCGTGTAGAGCAGCAGCGAGGTCACGCTGGCCACGATCACGGCCGCCCCGAGGTAGTCGATCGAGTGGTCGCGGCGGACGTGCTTCATGGTCAGCGCCGAGCTGGTGACGACCAGGGCGACCAGGCCGATCGGGATGTTGACGAAGAAGATCCACTCCCAGCCCGGGCCGTCGGCGAAGAAGCCGCCGAGCACCGGGCCCAGGACGCTCGAGGTGCCGAACATGGCGGCGATGTAGCCCTGGTAGCGCGGCCGCTCCCGGGGCGGGACGACGTCGCCGATGGTGGCCAGCGCCAGCGCCATCAGACCGCCACCGCCGAGGCCCTGGATGGCGCGGAACGCGATCAGCTGCTCCATGTTCTGCGAGAAGCCGGCCAGGGCGGAGCCCACGATGAAGGTGACGATCGCGACCTGGAAGAGGGGGCGGCGGCCGTACAGGTCGGAGATCTTGCCCCACAGCGGGGTCGACGCGGTCGAGGTCAGCAGGTAGGCGGTGACCACCCAGGACAGCTTGTCGAGGCCCCCGAGGTCGCTGGTGATCCGCGGGAGCGCCGTGCCCACCACGCTCTGGTCGAGCGCGGAGAGGAACATGCCGGTCAGCAGGCCGGCCATCACCACCAGGATCTGGCGGTGCGGCAGGTAGCCGTGGTCGTCGGGGGTCACGCGTCCTCCTGGACGGACTCGAGGTCGGAGTTGAAGCGGGCGAGCAGGGCGCCGAGGAGCTGCCGGTCCTGCGCCGGCCAGTGGGCCAGCACCTCTGCCAGCAGCGCGTGCCGGCGCGCCAGCAGCGCGGCCGCGGTGGCCCGGCCCTCGTCGGTGATGGCCACGAGCCGCGCCCGGCCGTCGTCCGCGTCGGACCCGGCCTGCGCCAGGCCGGCCACCTCCAGGGCGCGGATCTGGCGGCTGACGGTGGAGGCGTCGACCTGGAGCCGCTCGGCCAGGGCCGAGGGCCGGACCGCCGGGGACTCGGCGAGCAGCCGCAGCGCCCCGATCAGGCTGGGGTCGATCTCGTCGCCGGGGAGCCGCTGACGCAGGCGCCGACCGAGGCCGAGGAGAGCGGTGAGCAGGGCCTCCTCCGGGTCGGGCGAGGGGTCCGGCATCAGCTCGGCAACAGGTTGCATTCGGCAAGTATCCGATAGATGCGTGCGCCACGCAAAAGAACGGGTCAGGTCGTCGGCGTGCGTAGTCTGACGAGATGACCACCGACGCGGCCGGGGTGCCGACCCATCCGACGACAGGAGAGATCACCACCGAGGAGATCGAGCGGGCGCGAGCCCTGCTCGACGGCGTGGCGATCCGGACCCCGATGGAGGAGTCCCGCTGGCTGTCCAAGGTCGCCGGCGGTCCGGTCCTGCTCAAGGCGGAGAACCTGCAGCGTGCCGGCTCGTTCAAGATCCGCGGGGCCTACGTCCGGATGGCCGGCCTGAGCCCGGAGGAGCGCGCCCGCGGGGTGGTGGCCGCCAGCGCCGGCAACCACGCCCAGGGGGTCGCCCTGGCCGCCCAGCTGCTCGGCATCCGCTCGGTGGTCTACATGCCGCACGGGGCGCCGATCCCCAAGGAGAAGGCCACCCGCGGGTACGGCGCCGAGGTCCGCTTCGCCGGCGCCACCATCGACGAGGCGCTCGTGCAGGCCCGCGCGTACGCCGAGGAGACCGGGGCCGTGCTGGTCCACCCGTTCGACCACCGCGACATCGTGGCCGGTCAGGCGACCGCCGGCCTGGAGATCCTCGAGCAGTGCCCCGACGTCCGCACCGTCATCGTGCCCACCGGCGGCGGCGGACTGCTGGCCGGGATCGCCACCGTCGTCAAGCGGCTGCGGCCCGACGTCCGGGTGGTGGGGGTGCAGGCCGAGGGCGCCGCGGCGTACCCGCCCTCGCTGGCCGCCGGGGCGCCACAGGCCCTGGCCGCGATGAGCACCATGGCCGAC
Source organism: Marmoricola sp. (assembly GCA_044227235.1). Classification (GTDB taxonomy): domain Bacteria; phylum Actinomycetota; class Actinomycetes; order Propionibacteriales; family Nocardioidaceae; genus Marmoricola_A. The sequence continues at coordinate 53,191 of JBGAFN010000014.1, forward strand.
GGCATCGCGGTCGGCCGGCCCGGCGACGTCCCCTTCGTCGCCGTCCAGCACTACGTCGACGAGGTGGTCACCGTCGGGGAGGACTCCCTCTCCCAGGCGCTGCTGATGCTGCTGGAGCGGGCCAAGCTGGTCGTCGAACCCGCCGGCGGGGTCGCCGTGGCCGCCCTGATGGACCACCCGCACCGGTTCGAGACCCCGGCGGTGGCGGTGCTGTCGGGAGGCAACATCGACCCGATCCTGCTGATGAACGTGCTGCGCCACGGCATGGCGGCGGCGGGACGCTACCTGGTCTTCCGGGTGCTGATCTCCGACCGACCCGGTGGGCTGGCCCGGCTGCTGGCCGACCTGGCCGCGTCGGAGGCCAACGTGCTCGACGTGGTGCACCAGCGCACCTCGCCCCAGCTCCACGTCGGCGAGGTCGAGGTCGCCCTCCAGGTCGAGACCCGCGGCCAGGAGCACGCCGAGCGGGTCCTGGGCCTGCTGCGCGAGCGCGGCTACCGCGTGACCGAGTGATCGCGCCCGCGCAGCTGAGTACCTGCACGGATGCCGGCACCCCGCGGCCTCCCGGAGGCTGGAGCCATGACGAACTCCTCAGCCCCCACCAAGAACACCAGCGCCTTCTTCGCCCAGGCGGCGATCGCCTTCGGGATCGCGCTCTTCTCCGTCGTGCTCGGCATCTGCTACCTGCCGGTCGACGTGTGGATGCGGTCCTTCCTCGCGGTCGGCACGCTCTTCCTGGTCTCCTCGTCGTTCACCCTGGCCAAGGTGGTCCGGGACGCGCAGGAGCAGCAGGCCCTGGCGAGCCGGCTCGACCAGGCCCGGGTCGACCGGCTGCTCGCCGAGCACGACCCGTTCGCCGGGGTCTGAGCGCCCTCAGCCGGCGTAGGGGACCGCGTCGACGATCTCGACCTTGAGGATCTTCCCGTTCGGGGCCTCGAAGTCGACCTCCTCGCCCTTGCTCCGCCCCACCAGGGCGCTGCCGAGGGGGGACTGGGGGGAGTAGACCTCGAGGTCGGAGTCGGCCGACTTCATCTCGCGGGCACCGAGCAGGAACGTCTCCACGTCGGTGTCGCCGACGAAGCGGATGGTGACCTCCATGCCGGGGCCGACGGTGCCGTCGTCGGTGGCCTGCTCGCCGACCTGGGCCTTGCGCAGCATGTCCTCGAGCTGGCGGATCCGGGCCTCGGCCTTGCCCTGCTCCTCGCGGGCGGCGTGGTAGCCCCCGTTCTCCTTGAGGTCGCCCTCGTCCCGAGCGGCGGCGATCCGGGCGACGATCTCGTCGCGGATGGGACCGCGCAGGTGCTCGAGCTCGGCCTGCAGCTTGTCGAAGGCGTCCTGGGTCAACCAGATCACGTCGTGCTCGCTGGACTGGGTCACGATGACTGCGCTCCTGGGAGTAGTCGAGAGGTGCGGGGTGCTCCCGGCCGGGGAAAGGCTCCCCGTTCCGGGCAAGTGAACGATTTTACCCGATCCGCCCTCAGCGGGGGCGGGTCTGGTCCGGAGCGGTGCACCCGACGAGCTCGATGCTGGTCGCCTCGCGGTCGGTGCGCAGGTCGACGCCCAGCGACTGCACCTTCGGCCCGGAGGTCACCGGGACGTCCAGCTCGCCGACCACGCTGTGGTCCTCGGCGAAGGCCTGCAGCCGGCAGCTGGCCTGGGTGTCGGTGGAGGCCCGGGAGACGTTGAAGCTGGCCGTCGCGGAGTGCTCGCCGGTCACGTCGAAGGCGGTCAGCCGCGACTGCACGGCCGGCTTGCTGTGGAAGACGACCGCCCAGCCGAGGTAGGCGATGCCACTGCCCGCGAGCGCGACGACCAGGGTCAGCGCGATGATGCGCTGCACGGGGCTCGGTGCGCCGTAGCGGGTGGAGAGGTCGGTCACCCGCCCAGTCTAGGTGGCCCACCCCCGTCGCGAGCCGCTGCCTAGGATGGCCGCATGCTCCGCCTGATGCACGTGCACGCGCACCCCGACGACGAGTCGAGCAAGGGCGCTGCGAGCACCGCCAAGTACGTCGCCGAGGGCGTGGACGTGCACGTCGCCACGTGCACGGGCGGTGAGCGCGGCTCCATCCTCAACCCGGCGATGGACCGGCCCGACGTGCTGGCCAACATCACCGAGATCCGGCGGCAGGAGATGGACGCCGCGCGGGCGATCCTCGGGGTGACCCAGGACTGGCTCGGGTTCGTCGACTCCGGCTTCCCCGAGGGCGACCCCAAGCCCCCGCTGCCCGAGGGCTGCTTCGCCCTGCAGTCGGTGGAGGAGGCGGCCCGTCCGCTGGTCGCGCTGATGCGCTCGTTCCGCCCGCACGTCGTGACGACGTACGACGAGAACGGCGGCTACCCGCACCCCGACCACATCATGTGCCACCAGATCAGCGTCGCCGCCTTCGAGGCCGCCGGCGACCCGGACCGGTACCCCGAGCTCGGCGAGCCCTGGCAGCCGCTGAAGCTCTACTACCACCACACGTTCCACCGCGAGCGGATCCAGGCGCTGCACGACGCCATGCTCGCGCTCGGCCTGGAGTCGCCGTACGCCGAGCGGCTGGCGGACTGGAAGCCCGACCCGGTCCACGCGGCCCGGGTGACCACCCGGGTGCCGGCTGCGGAGTACTTCCCGGTCCGCGACCGGGCGCTGCTCGCGCACGCCACCCAGATCGACCCGGAGGGGCCGTGGTTCGCGGTCCCGCTGCACGTGCACCAGTCGGCGTGGCCGACCGAGGACTACGAGCTCGCCCGGTCGCTGGTCGAGGTGGAGCTGCCCGAGAGCGACCTCTTCGCCGGGATCCGCGAGCTTGCTGGGACGATGGAGCCATGAGCACCCTGGTCACCACCGCCGTCCACCACCTCGCCACCACCTGGGTGACGGTGAGCGCGAGCGGCCAGATCGACGACCCGCCGAACAAGACCGACATCGGTGCCGGGGTGTGGCTGCCGATCGTCGTGTTCGCGCTCATCGGGGCGACCATCCTGCTCTGGCGCAACATGAAGAAGCAGATCGGCCGGATCGACTTCGAGGAGAAGACCCCGAGCCAGCCGGCCCAGCCGAGCCAGCCCTCCGGGCCGTCCGAGGACGGCGCCTGAGCCCGCTCAGCCTTCCCTGACCAGCCGGACCAGCGCGTCGTACGCCGTCCGGTCGGGGGTGCCCTCGTGCTGGTGGGTGCCGGGCGTGCCGGGGATCTCGCGAGCCACCCGGGCGGCGTGCACGACCCGAAAGCGCTGGCCGTCGAGGTCGGCCAGCACGTCCTCGGCGGTGTAGAGCACCGCAGGGTCCTGGGGCCCGCCGGTGCCCTCGGCGAGGTTGGTGCTGTCGTGCGCGACCAGCAGGAACGTGCCGCCGTCGGCGAGTGCGCCGAAGGTGCGCCGGACCACCGCGCCGCGCTGCTCGGGCGGGAGCTGCAGGTAGGCGAGCACGACCAGGTCGACCTCCGGCAGGTCGGCCTGCAGGGCGTCGCCGACCACCCAGGTGACGTCGAGGTCGTCGGCCAGCCCCGCGGCCCGCTCGAGCGCCACCGCGGAGAAGTCGAGGCCGGTGACCGACCAGCCGCGCCGGGCCAGCCAGAGCGCGTTGCGCCCCTCGCCGCAGGCCACGTCCAGGGCCCGGCCCGGGGCCAGGTCGGCGAGCTCGGCCGCGACGAACTGGTTGGGCGTCAGCGACCAGACCTGGTCGCTGGCGGCGTACCGGGCGTCCCAGGCTGCGGCGTCCACGAGGCTCCTCGACCGGCTCGCCGGCTCAGCCCTGCTGCTCCTGCTCGGCGAGCGAGGAGCGCACCTCGGCCATGTCGAGCCCGCGGACGGCCTCGAGCACCTGGTCGAGCGCGGCCGGCGGCAGCGCGCCGGGCTGGGCGAACACGAGGATGCCCTCGCGGAAGGCCATCAGGGTCGGGATCGAGGTGATGTTCGCGGCCTGGGCCAGCGCCTGCTCGGCCTCGGTGTCGACCTTGCCGAAGACGATGTCCGGGTTGGCCTCGGCCGCCTTCTCGTACGTCGGGGCGAACTGCCGGCAGGGTCCGCACCAGGAGGCCCAGAAGTCGACCATCACGATGTCGTTGCCGAGCACGGTCTGCTCGAAGTCGGCCTCGGTCAGGGTGGTGGTGGCCATGCGTTCGCTCCTCGTCGATGGGGTACGGGCAGGTTCCCGGCGTCCTGGGGGAGAACAGGTCCGGCGCCCTGAGCATTCCGACCATACCCCCAGGCGTATGATGGCAACCGGAGTCCGTGTTCGAACCGAGGAGAGTCACGCGATGTGCAGCCCGATCCGATGCAGCACCTGCGGCAAGGTCACCTGGACCGGCTGCGGCGACCACGCGGCCCAGGTCATGGCGCAGTTCCCGGTCGAGCAGCACTGCACCTGCGAGCGCTGAGCTCCCCCGGGCTTCACCCCTCGGTGAGCGGGCGCAGCACCGTGAGCACCGCCCCGGGGGCGATCCGGTAGGGCCGGGTCGCCACCAGCGCGCCCATGGTGCGGCGCAGGCGGGAGACCTCGGCGCGCACGCTCACCTCGTGCGCGCGGTCCCCGAAGAGCGCGGCGGACAGCGAGCCGGCATCCAGCCCGGCCGTCCCCGCGTCGTGCAGGAGGGCGAGGATCTCGGCGTGCCGACGGGTCAACGGCGTGCGCCACGGATCGCCGCCCGCGCTGAGCTCCAGGACCGGCTCCCCGGTCAGGTCCAGCACCGCGTGCACCTCGGCGGCGCGCTGCGCCCCGGGCCGGATCAGCCAGCCGTCGGCCAGCCGCTCGGGCAGGCACAGGCCGAGCCCGGGGACCGCCAGCGGGCGGTGCGCCGACGGGGCGTCGACGCGGTCCCGCGCTGAGACGCCGGCCTGGTGGGCCACCCAGCCGTGGTCGTCGACGAGCAGCAGCGGACCCCGCTCGCCGGCCAGCACGTGCGCGGTCTGCCGCCGCAGCCGCTCGAGGTGCACCTGGTGGTGGCTCCACAGCCGGGCCTCTGCCAGCCGCACCGCCGTCTCCACCAGCGCGATGATCGCGGGGTGCAGGGTGAGCGCCGGTCCGCTCACGTCGACCACCCCGAGCAGGTCGCCCGTACGCGGGTCGTGCAGCGGGGCGGCGGTGCAGTACCAGGGGTGCTGGCCCTGCTCGAAGTGCTCGGCGGAGAAGAGCTGCACCGGGGCCGCCTCGGCCAGTGCGGTGCCGATCGCGTTGGTGCCGACGTGGTCCTCGGTCCAGGTCGCCCCCTCCGAGAAGCCCAGGCTGTCGGCCTTGACCCGCACCCCCGCGGACCCCTCGCGCCACAGGATGACGCCCTCGGCGTCGGTCACCACCATCACGAACCGGGACGCGTCCGCGACGCTGCTCAGCACCTGGCGCAGCTCGTCGACCACGAGCGAGAGCGGCGACTCCCGGCGCCGGCGCTCGACCTCGGCGCGGGGAAGCGGGTCGCGGGCGTTGGGGCGGCTCGGGTCCAGGCCGAGCCCGATCACCCGCGACCACGACCGGGCCACCAGCGGACGCGGCCGGGCGGGCCCGCGGACGCCGGACATGAACGCGTCGTGGACCCGCACGAGGTCCTGGGCGTGGCGCGACAGGTCGGTGCCGGGCACCACCGCGCTGGCCCTCGCCAGGGCACTCGTCGTCATCCCTGCACGATAGGTGCGCGTCTGTGAGCCCCGCCACAGGCGAGAGTCCTGCAACACGATGCAACGCTTCCGCACCGGGGTCGCCGGGGCGTCTGCTGGGCCTTGTCGCCCACCGAGGCGACACGCCCGACCCCGACGTACCGGAGGACCCGCACGATGACCCAGACCGCCGAACGCCCCACGCAGTCCACACCCCCCGACCCCAGCGCCCGGGCGGAGGCCTGGCTCGCGTCGTTCGAGGCGGCGCTCGCGGCCCGCGACGTCGAGCGAGCCGCCGGGCACTTCGCCGCGACCAGCTTCTGGCGCGACCTGGTGTCCTTCTCCTGGAACCTGACCACGGTGGAGGACCCGGCCGGGGTCCGCGACCTGCTGACCGCGACCTTGGACCGCACCGACCCGTCCGGGTTCGTCCTGGACGAGCCGGCCACGGAGGCCGACGGCGTGGTCACCGCCTGGTTCTCCTTCGAGACCGGCGTGGGGCGGGGGCGCGGGCTGCTGCGTCTGGTCGAGGAGGACGGGGAGCTGCGCGCCTTCACCTTCCTGACCACGCTCTACGAGCTGAAGGGCCACGAGGAGCCCCGCGGGGTGCGCCGCCCGATGGGGGCCGAGCACGGCGCGAACCGGGAGCGCACCACCTGGCTCGAGCGGCAGCAGCAGGAGGCCGAGAGCCTCGGCTCGACCACGCAGCCGTACGTGCTGGTCATCGGCGGCGGCCAGGGCGGCATCGCTCTGGGAGCGCGGCTGCGCCAGCTCGGCGTCCCGGCCCTGGTCATCGACAAGCACGCCCGGCCCGGCGACCAGTGGCGCAACCGCTACAAGTCGCTGTGCCTGCACGACCCGGTCTGGTACGACCACCTGCCGTACATGAAGTTCCCCGACAACTGGCCGGTGTTCGCCCCGAAGGACAAGATCGGCGACTGGCTGGAGTTCTACACCCGGGTGATGGAGGTGCCGTACTGGTCCTCCACCGTCGCCACCTCCGCGTCGTACTCGGAGGAGACCGGTGAGTGGACCGTCGAGGTCGAGCGCGAGGGCCGGGCGCTGACCCTGCGTCCGCAGCAGCTCGTGCTGGCCACGGGCATGTCGGGCAAGCCGAACCTGCCGGTGATCCCCGGCCAGGACGTCTTCCGCGGCGACCAGCACCACTCCTCGGCGCACCCCGGCCCGGACGCGTACGCCGGCAAGCGCTGTGTGGTCATCGGCAGCAACAACTCCGCCTTCGACATCTGCGGGGCCCTGTGGGAGCACGGCGCCGACGTGACGATGGTGCAGCGCTCCTCGACCCACATCGTGAAGAGCGACTCGCTGATGGACATCGGGCTGGGCGACCTCTACTCCGAGCGGGCGGTCGCCTCCGGCGTGACCACGGAGAAGGCCGACCTGATCTTCGCCTCGCTGCCGTACCGGATCATGCACACCTTCCAGATCCCGCTCTACGAGCAGATGGCGGAGCGGGACAAGGACTTCTACGACCGGCTGGAGAAGGCCGGCTTCGACCTCGACTGGGGCGACGACGGCTCCGGGCTCTTCATGAAGTACCTGCGCCGCGGCTCGGGCTACTACATCGACGTCGGTGCGGCCGAGCTGGTCGCCGACGGCCAGGTCAAGCTGGCCCACGGGCAGGTCGACCACCTGACCGAGGACGCGGTGGTGCTGGCCGACGGCACCGAGCTCCCGGCCGACCTCGTCGTCTACGCCACCGGCTACGGCTCGATGAACGGGTGGGCCGCGGACCTCATCGACCAGGAGACCGCCGACCGGGTCGGCAAGGTCTGGGGCCTCGGGTCGGAGACGACCAAGGACCCCGGCCCCTGGGAGGGCGAGCAGCGCAACATGTGGAAGCCCACCCAGCAGCCCGGGCTGTGGTTCCACGGCGGCAACCTGCACCAGTCGCGGCACTACTCGCTCTACCTCGCGCTCCAGCTCAAGGCGCGGCTCGAGGGCCTCGACACCCCCGTCTACGCCCTGCAGGAGGTCCATCACCTCTCCTGACCACACCCGGCTCACCCGCCGAGACGACACCAACGCACCGTCGACAGAGTGCGTCGGTGTCGTCTCAGCGGGTCGGGACGGCGCGTTGGTGTCGTCTCGGCGGCCGCGCGCGTGCGTTCGTGTCCTCTCGCCGGCCTGGGACGGTGCGTTGGTGTCGTCTCGGTCAGAAGGGCCAGACGAGGGGGACGACCAGGAGGCAGATCGCCAGCCAGAGCAGGAGCATCGGCAGTCCGAGCCGCCAGTAGTCGCCGAACCGGTAGCCGGCCGGACCCATCACCATCATGTTGGCTGGGGTCGAGACCGGGGTCAGGAACGACGCGGCCCCGGCCACGGCCAGCGTCATCAGCAGCGGCTGCGGCGAGACGCCGGAGGACGCGGCGGCGGTCACCACCACCGGGAGCAGGATGAGCACGGTGGCGGTGTTGGAGATGAACTGCCCCAGGGTCGCGGTCAGCGCGAAGACGGCCAGCAGCAGCACCAGCGGGTGTGCGTCGCCGACGACGGCGAGCAGGACGTCGGAGATGTCGTCCGCGGCGCCGCTGGCCCGGATCGCGGTCGACAGCGGGATCAGGCCCCCGATCAGCACGACGGTCTGCCACGAGACCGCCCGGTAGGCCTGCGGGGCGCTGATCACCCGCAGCAGCACCATCGCCCCGGCGGCGAGCAGACCGGCGACCGCGGGGGGCACCAGCCCCAGGGCCAGCAGCACCACCATCGCCGCGAGCACGGCCACCGCGCGGCGGGCCCGCGCGTCCAGCGGCGCGGCCTGGCGCCGGACCAGGTCGGGGCTGTTGACGACCAGGACGTCGCGGTCGGTGCTGAGCGCCTCGACCGCCTGCCAGGACCCCTGCACCAGCAGGACGTCGCCCTCCTCCACCTCGGTGGTGCGCGCCCCTCGCTCCTGGCCCCGGCGCCGGACGCCCAGCACGACGATCTCGGGGCCGCGCGCCTGGCCCGGGAAGACGGTCTCGCCCACCAGCGAGGACAGTGGCGGCACGACGAGCTCGGCGACGCCCATCTCACGCGAGATCAGCTCTCCGCTCGAGCCGGTGACCGGGGTCATCGCCACCGCGAGCACCTTGGTCTGCACGAGCCGGCTGACCGCCTCCGACGGCCCGGTCACGATGAGCACGTCGTCGGCGCGGAGCTCCTCGACCGGGTGCGCCGGGGCGGTGCCGCGCTGCACGCCGAGCAGGGTCAGCCCCGGGTACGACGACAGGTCGACGTCGCGCGAGGCGGTGCCGACCAGCATCGAGTGCTCCCGGACCCGCAGCCGGTAGAAGCCGTCGGTCAGGTCGTACTGGGTGGCCAGGGTGCCGGCGTAGTCCGACAGGTCCGGCGGCACCAGCGCCGAGGAGCGCTCGGGGAGCACCCGGTCGGCCAGCAGCAGGCAGGCGACCGCGGTGACCAGCACGAGCGGCACGCCGACGATCCCGAACTCCAGGAACGAGAAGCCGCCGGCGCCGGCGTCGCGGGAGGCGTCGGAGACGATCACGTTGATGGGACTGGCCGAGAGCACCAGCAGCGAGCCGGAGCTGCCGGCGAAGGCCATCGGCATGAGCATCCGGGCCGGGGCCACGCCGAGCCGCATCGCGATGACCACGACCATGGGCAGCAGTGCGGCCGCGGCGCCGTTGAGGGTGATCAGGGCGCTCATCACCGCGGCCAGCAGCAGGATGGTGGCCAGCGCGATGCGGGGCCGGTCACCGATCCGGGCCAGCAGTGCCTGGCCGACCCACGTGGTCACCCCGGCGGCGTCGATGCCCTCGCTGACCACGAACAGCGCGGCGATGAAGATGACGACCTGGTCGCCGTACCCCGCCAGCGCCTGGTCGGCGGTGAGCACCCCGCCGGCGTAGAGCGCCATCCCGGCGCCGATGGCGACCAGGCCGACCGAGAGCCGGTTCCACACGAACAGGGCGATCACCGCCGCCAGCACGGCCAGGCTGATGCCGGCATCCGACATGCGGGGCTCCTTCTCGGCGGGGTGTCGCGCTGACTCTTCACGCTGCGCGGTCCAGCATGGTCGGATGAGGTCGGTGGGTCTCGGGTTACCCACTAGTAAACGTTTGCGCTACGCTACCGCCCCAACAGCGGGGGCGCCACTCGACCTGAACACAGGTCGGGTTCACAGCAGACCGAAAGGACCCGCATGACCCGCGCCGTTCCCGTGCCCGCCGACTTCGACCCCGTCCCGAGCCTGACCCGGGTGCCGGAGGTGACCGTGGTCGCCGAGATCCCCCGCGACACCGCCGTCCTCGGCGTACCGGTCCGCACCGACGGCGACGTGCCCGCCCTGCTCGGCCTGAGCCGCGAGTCGCTCGCCGCGGTCGGCTTCACCGGCGTCACCGGGCAGACCCTGCTCGTGCCGCAGGTCGACGCGCCCGCCCTGGTCGCCGTGGGGGCCGGCAGTGGCACCCTGGCCCACGCCGCCGTCCGCGACCTGGCGGCCGCCTTCGCGCTCGCCGTCCGCGGCCAGGCCCGCCCGGCCCTGCTGCTCGCGGGCCTGGAGAGCGCCGGACTCGACGTGGCCGCCCAGGCCGCGACCGAGGGCGTCCTGCTCGCCCGCTACCAGTACGCCGCGCTGCGGACCGCACCGCGCGACCCGGAGCTCGACGGGCTGGTCCTCGTGCTCGGGGACGGCGACGACGCGGAGGCCGCCACGGCCGGTGCCGCGCGCGGCCGCGTCCTCGCCCGGGCCGCCTGCTTCGCCCGTGACCTGGCCAACTGCCCGCCCACCCACCTGACCGCCACCAGGCTGGCCTCGATCGCCGAGGCGATCGGGCCCGACCACGGTCTGGCCGTCGAGATCTCCGACCGCGACGCGCTGCTCGAGCTCGGCTGCGGGGGCCTGGTCGGCGTCAACGGCGGGTCGGTCGACGAGGCCCGCATGATCAAGCTGACCTACACGCCCGAGGGCACGCCGACCGGCCACCTGGCCCTGGTCGGCAAGGGGATCATGTACGACGCCGGCGGCATCGCGGTGAAGCCGGGCGACGAGACCCACGCGAACATGAAGAACGACATGAGCGGTGCCGGCTCGGTCATCGCCGCCATGTCCGTGCTGCGCGAGCTCGGCGGCACCGCGACGGTGACCGGCTACCTGATGTGCACCGACAACGTCATCTCCGGCGACGCCCTCAAGATGGGCGACGTCATCACCGCCCGCAACGGCACGACCGTCGAGATCCTCAACACCGACGCCGAGGGGCGCCTGGTGATGATGGACGCGCTCGTCCTGGCCACCGAGGAGGGGCCCGACGCGATCATCGACATCGCCACCCTGACCGGGGCGGCCCAGCGCGCGCTGGGCAACCTGGTCGCCGCGGTGATGGGCAACGACCAGAGCCTGGTCGACGGTGTGCTCGCGCACGGCGCCGCGACCGACGAGCGGGTCTGGCAGCTCCCGCTGGTGCAGGAGTACCTGCCGCAGCTGCACACCGACGTGGCCGACCTGAAGAACCTGGGCGGGCCGATGGCCGGCTCGATCACCGCCGGCCTCTTCCTCGAGCAGTTCGTCGACGGCACGCCCTGGGCCCACATCGACATCGCCGGCACCGCCCAGGCCGACGGCACCTCGGTGTGGAAGCCCGAGGGGTGCACCGGCTTCGGCACCCGGCTGCTCGCCGAGCTGGCGGCAGCCTTCTCGGGAGCCGAGGTGTCGGCATGAGCGCGGCACCCGAGCAGGCGGAGGAGAAGAAGGGCGGCTTCGCCAAGGTCCTCGACTTCATCGAGCGGACCGGCGACAAGGTCCCCCACCCGGCGATCATCTTCCTGGCGCTCTGCGGCATCGTGATCGTGCTGTCGGCGGTCCTCGCCGCCTTCGACGTGAGCGCCTCGCAGCAGATCGCCGAGCCGGCCGACGTGCCGGGCCAGGTCCACGTCGAGGGGGGCACCGGCAACCCGTCGGTCGACTACGACCGCCAGGACGAGCTCGAGGGCACCTACGAGATCAAGACCGAGACGATCGCGGTCAAGAGCCTGCTCTCGCCCGACGGACTGCGGTTCCTGTTCACCAGCCCGGTCAACAACTTCAACGGGTTCGGGGTCGTCGGCGTCATCCTGGTGGCGATGGTCGGCGTCGGGGTCGCCGAGCAGTCCGGTCTGATCGCAGCCCTGATCCGCAAGCTGGTCGCCGTCGCGCCGCCGAGCGCGATGACGTTCATCATCATCCTGGTCGGCATCCTGTCCAGCGTCGCCTCCGACGCCGGGTACCTCGTGCTCATCCCGTTGGGGGCGGCGGTCTTCTACACCCTGGGCAAGCACCCGCTCGGCGGGCTCGCCGCGGCGTACGCCGGGGTGTCCGCGGGCTTCGGGGTGAACCTGATCATCGCGCCCTTCGACGGCGTGCTCACCGAGATCACCAACGAGGCCGCTCGCCTGGTGGACCCCGAGTTCGACATGCAGGTGACCGCGAACCTCTTCTGGGGCATCGGGTCGACGATCTTCCTGGCGCTGGTGATGACCTTCGTGACCAACCGGTTCGTGCTGCCGCGGCTCGGGGAGTACACCGACACCCCGGCATCGGTGGACGAGCCGGAGGTCGATGCGGCGTCGGAGTCGCGCGGCCTGCGCCGGGCGCTCTACGGTCTGCTCGTCTGCGTGGCGGTGCTCCTCGTGCTGACCGTGCCGAGCAACGCGGTGCTGCGCAACCCGGACACCGGCTCGCTGGTGAACGACGCGCCGTTCATGCAGAGCATCCTGGTCATCATCACGATCCTGTTCTTCGTGACGGGCGTCTGCTATGGCAAGGGCGCGAAGACGCTGACCTCGAGCACGGCGTTCATCGAGGCGGTCCAGAAGACGTTCGCCGGCCTGTCCGGGCTCATCCTGCTGCTGCTGATCATCGCCCAGTTCATCGCCTACTTCAATTTCAGCAACATCGCGACGGTGACCGCGATCGGGCTGGCCGACGCGCTCGAGAGTGCCTCGATCGGAGCCCTGCCGCTGCTGCTCGGCTTCATCGTGGTGACGTACTTCCTGAACATCATCATCCCGGGCGTGATGCCCAAGTGGGCGATCTTCGCGCCCATCTTCGTGCCGCTCTTCCTGCGGCTCGGCATCGAGCCCCAGACCGTGCTCGCGGCCTACCGGGTGGGCGACTCGCCGACCAACGTGATCACGCCGCTGATGGTGTACCTGCCGTTCATCGCGATCGTGGCGCAGCGCTACAAGAAGGACGCCGGGGTCGGTACGGTCATCTCGCTGATGATCCCCTACACCCTGGTGATCGCCGTGACGTGGCTGCTCTTCTACGCCGCGTGGTACCTCGTCGGAATTCCCTGGGGCCCCGGCGCCCCCGTGAGCAGCTGACCCCACCGCCCCAAGGAGATCCTCGTGAACGCGTCGTTGCTGTCCCAGCTCACCCCCGCCCAGCGCCAGCTGGTGTCCCGCACCGAGACCAAGGCGCTGGCCGAGCTCGACGAGGACGCGGTGGCCGACCTGCACGCCGTGATCCGGCGGGAGGCGCGCAAGCACCGCACCAACTACCGGCGCGGCGCCTCGGCGAAGGTGTCGGCGAAGGGGGGCCGCGGCAAGGCGGCGCCGACCAACACGCGCGCCGCGCTCCAGGCCGAGGCTTTCGAGGAGGCCCTGGCCCGCGTCAGCCGGCGCCTCGGGGTGCTGGCCGCCGCGACGGCCGCCGAGCTGAAGGCCGAGCGGCTCGCCGCTGCCGCCTCGTCGGGCACGGGCCCGGACGGTGCCACGTCGGCCGCGGGCAGGGTCAGCGGGGCCACCGCGTCCACGAAGCGCGCCTCCACCCGGACGCCCGCGTCGGCGAAGAAGGTCGCCTCGTCCCAGGCGGCGGGTGCACGCCGGCAGGCCAAGCGCGACGCCCGCTGAGGCCGGGCCGCGTCCGGACATGCGGAAGGGGAAGGTCGGCGGGTGCCGGCCTTCCCCTTCACTGAGTCGTGCGGAGCCTCACGGGCCCTCGGGAACGTGGTGTGATCTGCGCGGTTTCATCGCCTCGCACCTCCGATCAGTGACGACAACGTCGTCCTACGAAGGTAAGCCCGGACCCCGGGGAGGTCAACGGTTCGCGGGTCCCGAAAGCCGGCTCAGCGCAGCGAGTACGTGGCCAGCGAGACGCCGACGTAGTGCGTCACGAAGGCGGCGATGGTCAGCGTGTGGAAGACCTCGTGGAAGCCGAACCAGGACGGGAACGGGTCGGGCCGCTTCAGCCCGTAGACGACTCCGCCGAGGGTGTAGAGCGCCCCACCGACGCAGATCAGGGTGAGCACGGCGGCGCTGCCGGCCCGGGCGAACTCCGGGACGTAGAAGATCGCCGCCCAGCCCAGCGCGATGTAGATCGGCACGTAGAGCCACCGGGGCGCGTCGGTCCACAGCACCCGGAAGGCGACGCCGAGAAGCGCGCCGCCCCAGACCAGGCTGAGCAGGACCACCCGGTCCGTGCCCTCGAGCATCATCAGCGTGAACGGGGTGTAGCTGCCGGCGATGAGCAGGAAGATGTTGGCGTGGTCGAACCGGCGCAGGAACGCCCAGGTGCGGGGGCTCCACGTGCCGCGGTGGTAGATCGCCGAGACCGTGAAGAGGAGCAGCGCGCTGCCCATGAAGACCGCCGACCCGACCCGGGTGGCGGCGGTGGGGGAGAGCACGATCAGGACCACGCCGGCGGCGAGGGTGAGCGGGGAGGTCACCGCGTGCAGCCAGCCGCGCAGCCGCGGCTTCACCTCGGCGAACTTCGCGCTGAGGTGCTCGGAGAGCTGCTGGCCGGCCTGGTGCGCGGCGGCAGTGGTGGCCTGGACCATCGACGGCTTGTCCTGCATGCCACCACGGTACCTACGGTGCCGTAACTTGCGACAACCGGACCTCGGGCGCCCCGATCGGTAGTCTGGACCGGTGAGCGCGGCGAGCACGACGAAGGACGTGGTGAAGCGGGTCCTCTACCCCGCCTACGAAGCCCGGCTGGTGCGCTCGCTGGATCGCGACTCCCTCCCGCAGCACGTCGGCGTCATGCTCGACGGCAACCGGCGGTGGGCCAAGGCCGTCGGTGCGGACACGGCCACCGGCCACCGTGCGGGTGCGGCGAACATCTCACCCTTCCTGGAGTGGTGCGAGGAGCTGGGCATCCAGGTGGTCACCCTGTGGCTGCTCTCCACGGACAACCTCAACCGGCCCCCGGCCGAGCTGACGGCGCTGATGCGGATCATCGAGGACGTCGTGGGCGAGCTGGCAGCGACGCGGCGGTGGCGGCTCAACCCGGTCGGCGCCCTCGACCTGCTGCCGGAGCCGACCGCCTCGGCCCTGAAGGAGGCGGAGACCGCCACCAAGGACGTCGACGGCGTGCTGGTCAACATCGCCGTGGGGTACGGCGGCCGCCGCGAGATCGCCGACGCGGTCCGCTCCCTGCTCCACGAGCACGCCGGCAAGGGCACCTCCATCGAGGAGCTCGCCGAGTTCATCGACGTCGAGCACATCGCCGAGCACCTCTACACCAAGGGCCAGCCGGACCCGGACCTGGTGATCCGCACCTCGGGCGAGCAGCGGCTCGGCGGCTTCCTGCTGTGGCAGTCGGCGCACTCGGAGTTCTACTTCTGCGAGGCCTACTGGCCCGACTTCCGGCGGGTGGACTTCCTGCGCGCGCTGCGTGCCTACGCCGAGCGCAACCGCCGCTTCGGCGCCTGAACCTTCACACCCCGTTCATCCGCGCCGTCGCGCCGCTCCCGCGTTTCGGGACCTCTGTCACGTACCGTCGGAGCCAGCACCGGGTGGGGAAGCCCGGTGCGTCGGGAGGCCCGTTCGTGATCGCTCACGATCCAGCAGTACTCGGAGGTCCGCACTCGGGCCTTCGGGCCCGGTCCCGGTCCCAGGCAACGACCTAGGACCGGGGCGCTGAGTGCGCGTGCCGGTCCTGCGAGGAGCGAGAAGCATGGCTCACACGCGACGCACGCCGGCCCGCGGCACCGACTCGGCGGTGCCCGACCAGCCGATCACCTACGTGCTCGACACCAGCGTCCTGCTCGCCGACCCGGCGGCGCTGACCCGGTTCGAGGAGCACGAGGTGGTCCTGCCGGTGGTGGTGATCACCGAGCTGGAGGCCAAGCGCCACCACCCCGAGCTGGGCTTCTTCGCCAGGGCCGCCCTCCGGCGGCTCGACGAGCTGCGGATCGCGCACGGCCGGCTCGACCAGCCGGTCCCGGTCGGCGACCTGGGCGGCACCTTGCGCGTGGAGCTGAACCACACCGATCCGGGCACGCTGCCCTCCGGTTTCCGGCTGGGCGACAACGACACCCGGATCCTCGCGGTGGCCCACAACCTCTCCCAGGAGGGCGCCCGGGTCACGCTGGTCTCCAAGGACCTGCCGCTGCGGATCAAGGCCTCCGCGGTCGGCCTTGACGCCGAGGAGTACCGCGCCGAGCTCGCCCCCGAGTCGGGGTGGACCGGCATGGTCGAGCTCGACGTCAGCAGTGCCGACCTCGACGAGCTGTACGACGAGGGCCGGCTCGACCTGGAGGAGGCCCGGGAGCTGCCGTGCCACACCGGGCTGGTGCTGCTCTCGGAGCGGGGGAGCGCCCTCGGGAGGGTCCGCGCGGACAAGAGCGTCCAGCTGGTCCGCGGCGACAAGGACGCCTTCGGACTGCACGGCCGGTCGGCCGAGCAGCGGGTGGCCCTCGACCTGCTCCTCGACCCCGACGTCGGCATCGTGTCGCTCGGCGGCCGGGCCGGCACCGGCAAGTCGGCGCTGGCCCTGTGTGCCGGGCTCGAGGCGGTGATGGAGCGGCGGCACCACAAGAAGGTGGTCGTGTTCCGCCCCCTCTACCCGGTCGGGGGCCAGGAGCTCGGCTACCTGCCGGGGTCGGAGTCGGAGAAGATGTCGCCCTGGGCGCAGGCCGTGTTCGACACGCTGGGGGCCCTCACCTCGCCCGACGTCATCGACGAGGTCCTCGACCGCGGCATGCTCGAGGTCCTCCCGCTGACCCACATCCGGGGCCGCTCGCTGCACGACGCCTTCGTCATCGTCGACGAGGCCCAGTCGCTGGAGCGCAACGTGCTGCTGACCGTGCTGTCCCGGATCGGGGCGGACTCCAAGGTCGTGCTGACCCATGACGTGGCGCAGCGCGACAACCTCCGGGTGGGGCGGCACGACGGTGTCGTGGCGGTCGTCGAACGGCTCAAGGGGCACCCGCTCTTCGCGCACGTGACCCTGACCCGGTCCGAGCGCTCGCCGATCGCCGCTCTGGTGACCGACCTGCTGGAGAGCGTGGTCATCTGACCAAGACTGGTCTAGACCTTTCGTCGGAGCCGCATATCTGACCCATGGTCGGGAATCCCCCGCTCCTACGGGGGTTCCCGGCCGTTGGCCCACACGGGTGAGCGGCCGGGGTTCCCCCGTGCCCACGCGCTCGATTTGGACGCCGCAGGGGCCCTCGTCCAAGGTGGAGGCCTTCCCCGGACGCCGGTCACCGGCGTCGCCCGTCCTTGTCGTCGAGCGTCTGTGAGACCTTCGTGCCCCGACGTGCAACGCCTGCGCCGAAGCACCGTGCCACCCCCGCCGACCGAGCGGTCCGCACCCCCGTCGTCCCGCGCCACCGTGCGCCGCGGACGCCGGTCTCCGCCCAGCTGGTCAGCGGCAGCGCCACCGTGACCCGGACCGCCCTCTTCTCCGGGGTCGCGATCGCCGCCACCGGGGTCACCGTCACCGCCGGCATCTCCGCCAGCGACGCCGCAGCCGACTCCCCGGACACCGCGGCCGCGGCCCTGCTCGCCGCCGCCCAGAAGCAGCAGCCGGTGGCGCTCGACCAGGTCGCCGAGCTCGACGCCGACCGCACCCCGGTGGTCTCCCGCTCCGACCGGCGCAGCACCGTGGACGCCACCAAGGCGTCGCTGCTCAGCACCGAGGCCACCTCGGGAGGTCAGGTCACCCGCAGCAAGGACCTCGGCGGCGGGGACCCGCGCCAGGTCGCCCGGGCGCTGCTCGGCGAGTTCGGGTTCGGCTCCGACCAGTTCGGGTGCCTGGACTCGCTGTGGACCCGGGAGAGCGGCTGGAACACCCACGCGGACAACCCGTCCTCCTCGGCGTACGGCATCCCGCAGGCGCTGCCCGGCTCCAAGATGGCCTCGGCCGGGCCGGACTGGGCCGACAACCCGGCCACCCAGATCCGCTGGGGCCTGGGCTACATCGCCTCGCGCTACGGCAGCCCGTGCGGAGCCTGGGGCCACTCGCAGTCCTACGGCTGGTACTGAGCTCCTCCCGGCTGGGTCTCCAGCCGGTAGCGGTCCTCGCGCCCGTACGGCGTGAAGCCCAGGCTGCGCAGGATCGGCGCCGAGGTGTCGACCAGCCCCTTGACCAGGCCGAGGGTGGCCCCGCGCTCCCGGGCCAGCCGCAGCCGCTCGTGCAGCACCGCGCGGTAGGCGCCGTGGCCCCGGTGCTCCTCCCGGGTGGCCGCACCCCAGAGCCGCGCCACCTCACCCGGGCGTCCGGTCGCCGTGCCGGCCAGGGTGCAGCCGCCGGCCGCGGCCGGCTCGCCGTGCCGGTAGGCCACCACCCGGAGCTCGTCGGGGCCCCGCTCGGCGACCTGCCGGGCCAGCTCCTCGTCGTCCGGCGGCACCGACCCCCACACCCGCTGCGAGACCAGCGTCGCGTCGCGCGCGGTCGCCAGGTCGTCGACCGGACGGACCTCGACCTCGGGCCACGCGCCGAGGAGCGGCAGGCCGTCGGCGAGGTCGAGGGCCAGCACCTCCACCGTCTCGACGTGCGTCGCGCCACGGGCGAGCAGCCGCGCGGCGAGGTCGGTGGGGCGGGTGTCCTCGCTCACCCAGAACGACACGTCGGGGCAGCCCCAGCCGCGCACCACCTCCAGCACCTCGTCGACGACCTCGTCGGCGTCGCGCTCGGACCAGGTCCGCAGCACCATCGTCGGGATGGCGGTGGCGGCGGGGTAGCTGACCAGGTGGTGGTCGGCGGCCCGCACCTCGCGTGACTCCGGGTGCAGCCAGACCCAGGCCGCCGCCTCGGCCCGGACCTGCTCGGCGGTCCACCTCACGGGTGCGTCATCCCGGTCACGTCGAGCGCCTCGTCGAGCTGCGCCTCGGTCAGGTCGCCGCGCTCCACGTGACCCCGGGCGAGGACGACCTCCCGGATGGTGCGGCCCTCGGCGACGGCCTGCTTGGCGACCGCGGCCGCGGCCTCGTAGCCGATCAGCCGGTTCAGCGGCGTGACGATCGCGGGCGAGGACTCGGCATAGGTGCGCAGGCGGTCGGTGTTGGCGGTCAGCCCGTCCACGCAGCGCGTCGCGAGCAGCCGGCTGGCGGCGGCGAGCAGCCGCACCGACTCCAGCAGGTTCCGCGCGATCACCGGCATCATCACGTTGAGCTCGAAGGCGCCCGACGCCCCGGCGACGGTGATCGTGGTGTCGTTGCCGACGACCTGGGCGCAGACCATGAGGGCCGCCTCCGGGACGACCGGATTGACCTTGCCCGGCATGATGCTGGACCCCGGCTGCAGGTCCGGCAGGACGATCTCGGCGAGCCCGGTGCGGGGACCCGAGCCCATCCAGCGCAGGTCGTTGCAGATCTTGGTCAGGCCGACGGCGTAGGTGCGCAGCTGGCCGGAGAACTCGACCAGGGAGTCCCGGCCGCCCTGGGCCTCGAAGTGGTCGGCCGCCTCGGTGAACGGCAGGCCGGTGCGCTCGGCGAGCTCGGCGATGACCGCGGAGGCGAAGCCCGGTGGGGTGTTGATGCCGGTGCCGACCGCGGTGCCGCCCAGCGGGAGGGCCGCGACGCGGGGGAGCGTGGACCGGATCCGCTCCCCGGCCAGCCGCACCACCGTGCTGTAGCCGCCGAGCTCCTGGCCCAGGGTGACCGGGGTGGCGTCCATCAGGTGGGTGCGCCCGGCCTTGACCACCTCGGCGTACTCGTCGGCGCGGGCGCGCAGCGAGTCCTGCAGGGTCGCCAGCGCGGGGAGCAGGTCCGCGTGGACCGCCCGCAGGGCGGCCACGTGGATCGAGGTCGGGAAGACGTCGTTGCTGGACTGGCTGGCGTTCACGTGGTCGTTGGGGTGCACCTCGACGCCGGCGCGGGAGGCGAGCGAGGCGACCACCTCGTTCATGTTCATGTTGCTGCTGGTGCCCGACCCGGTCTGGAAGACGTCGACCGGGAAGTGGTCGAGGTGCTGCCCGTCGGCGACCTCCTGGGCGGCGGCCTGGATCGCCTCGGACTGCTCCGGGGTGAGCACCCCGAGGCGCCCGTTGACCGCGGCTGCGGCCGCCTTGACCAGCGCCAGGGCCCGGAGGTGGTCGTCCTCCAGGCCACGGCCGCTGACCGGGAAGTTCTCGACGGCGCGCTGGGTCTGCGCGCGCCAGAGGGCGTCGGCGGGGACCTCGACCTCGCCCATGCTGTCGTGCTCGATGCGGGTGCGGCTCATGTCCCGACGCTACCCGCGCGAGGGGTGTCTCACGCGCCGGCGGTGTGGAGCCAGTACTCCTCCTCGCGGCCCTGCAGGACCACCGGCACCGGGCGCGAGCGGCAGCGGCCGAAGACCCCGCCCAGGGTGCGCTCCAGCTCCGCCGACCGTGTCGAGGACCAGATCACCAGGCGGCCGTCGGGGACGAGCCGGCGTCGGGCCTCCTGCAGGAAGGCGGTCGCGTAGAGCGCTGCGTTGTGCTCGTGCACCAGGAAGTCCGGTCCGTTGTCGACGTCGAGCAGCACCAGGTCGTACGACGCCTCCGCGGCCTCCGCGATGACCTGTGCGACGTCGGCGATCACGACCCGCAGCCGGCCCTCGGCCAGGAACTCGCGTCCGTGCGGCACCGTGCCGTCCCGGAACCAGCCCACCAGGGCGGGCTCGAGCTCGGCGACGGTGAGGTGCTCGACGCGGGGGTCGGCGAGCACCTCGTGGGCGGTGAAGCCGAGCCCCAGGCCACCGACGAGGACCCGGCGCGGGTGCGACGACTCCTCCAGCGCGGCCCGGGCCAGCACCGTCTCGCTCTCGGTCTCCAGGTCGTCCATCACGAAGACGCCGTTGACCCGCAGCTCGAGCACCCCCGGCGCCCCCGGCGGCCCGTCCGGGTCGTGCCGGCGCCGCAGCAGCACCTCCCCGCGCGGCGACGTCGCCCGCGCCACCTCGACGTACTCCATCCCGGCTCCCTCCCCCCGCGGCACATGTAACGCGGGGTTATCGACGCTCAACAAGGGCCAGGAGCCCTGCAATGCGTCCCTCTGCCCTGCGAAGAGTCGCGGCGCGGGAGCGACGCAGCCCGGCTCCGCCCGTCGTACGACGCCCTCGGACTCCGCAGGGCGCTCGGACGCTTCGCAGGGCTCCTGCACCTTGTTCTGCGTCCATAACCCCGCGTTACAGCAGCGCGGGGGTCACTCCTGCGAGCGGACGCGGATGCCGGAGAGGGGGACGGAGACCTGGCCGGCGGGGTCCGCGAAGAAGTCGTTGCCCTTGTCGTCGACGACGATGAAGGCGGGGAAGTCCTCGACCTCGATCTTCCACACCGCCTCCATGCCCAGCTCCTCGTACTCCAGCACCGACACCGACTTGATGCAGTCCTGGGCCAGGCGCGCGGCGGGGCCGCCGATGGAGCCGAGGTAGAAGCCGCCGTGGGCCTGGCAGGCCTTGGTGACGGCCACCGAGCGGTTGCCCTTGGCCAGCATCACCATCGAGCCACCGGCGGCCTGGAACTGGTCGACGTAGGAGTCCATCCGCCCGGCCGTGGTCGGGCCGAAGGAGCCCGAGGCGTAGCCCTCGGGGGTCTTGGCGGGCCCGGCGTAGTAGACCGCCATGTCCTTGAGGTACTGCGGCATCTCCTCGCCGGCGTCGAGGCGCTCCTTGATCTTGGCGTGCGCGATGTCGCGGGCCACGACCAGCGGGCCGGTCAGCGAGAGCCGGGTCTTCACCGGGTGCTGCCGCAACTCGGCCAGGACCTCGGCCATCGGCCGGTTGAGGTCGACCTCGACCACGTCGCCGCCGAGGATCTCCTCGGTGTGCTCGGGCAGGTAGTGCGCCGGGTCGGTCTCGAGCTGCTCGAGGAAGACGCCCTCGGCGGTGATCTTGCCGAGCGCCTGCCGATCCGCGGAGCAGGAGACCGCGATCGCCACCGGGCAGGAGGCGCCGTGGCGGGGGAGGCGGACCACGCGGACGTCGTGGCAGAAGTACTTGCCGCCGAACTGGGCGCCGATCCCGAAGGACTGGGTCAGCTTGAAGACCTCCTCCTCCAGCTCGAGGTCACGGAAGCCGTGGGCGGACATCGTGCCGGAGGTCGGCAGGTTGTCCAGGTAGTGCGCCGAGGCGTACTTCGCGGTCTTCAGCGCGAACTCGGCGCTGGTCCCGCCGATCACGATCGCGAGGTGGTACGGCGGGCAGGCGGCGGTGCCCAGGGAGCGGATCTTCTCGTCGAGGAACTCCAGCATCCGCTTCGGGTTGAGGACGGCCTTGGTCTCCTGGAAGAGGAAGGACTTGTTGGCCGAGCCGCCGCCCTTGGCCATGAAGAGGAACTTGTACTCCGGCTTCCCGTCGTGGGTGGGCGTGGAGTAGAGCTCGATCTGGGCGGGAAGGTTGGTGCCGGTGTTCTTCTCCTCGTACGTCGTCAGCGGCGCGAGCTGGGAGTAGCGCAGGTTGAGCCGGGTGTAGGCGTCGTAGACGCCGCGGGAGATCCACTCGGCGTCGTCGGTGCCGGTGAGCACGCCCTCGGTCTTCTTGCCCATCACGATCGCGGTGCCGGTGTCCTGGCACATCGGCAGCACGCCGCCGGCGGAGATGTTGACGTTCTTGAGCAGGTCGAGCGCCACGAACCGGTCGTTGCCGCTGGCCTCCGGGTCGTCGATGATCCGGCGCAGCTGGGCCAGGTGGGCCGGGCGCAGGTAGTGGCTGATGTCGTGCATCGCCTCGGCGGTCAGCCGCTGGATCGCCTCGGGCGCCACCCGCAGGAAGGTCTGGCCCTCGACCTCCACGGTGCTGACGCCCTCGGTCGTCACCAACCGGTAGGGCGTCTCGTCCGGGCCCAGGGGCAGGAGGTCGGAGTAGCGGAACTCGGGCTCGGCACTCACGGAGATGCTCCTCGTCGTACGGCGGTCAACCAGGGACGAGGCTACTCGTGGCGCACGCCGGCCGCCTCGTAGGGTGGTCGGCATGGAGGGAACGGGCGGGGTGGAGTGGACGGGTGGCGGGTCACCGGAGCGGTCGCACCTGCGGGTCTCCGACGAGGACCGGCACGCGGTCTCGGAGGTGCTGCGGGAGGCGGCCGGTGAGGGACGGCTGACGCTGGAGGAGCTCGAGCAGCGCCTCGAGGACGCCTACGCCGCCCGCACGTACGCCGACCTCGAGCCGCTCACCCTGGATCTGCCCACGCTGCGGGAGTCCTCACGGCTGGTCCCGGCCTCCGAGCGCGCTCCGTCCCGGCAGGTGCCGCCGGGCACCGGCGAGGTCCGCAGCCTGTCGCTGGCGGTGATGTCGGGGACCCGGCGCCGCGGGCCGTGGCGACCCGGCGACAGCCACACCGCGGTGGCGGTGATGGGCAGCGTCGAGCTCGACCTGCGCGACGCCGAGCTGCCCGCCGAGCTGGTCGTGACCGCGGTCGCGCTGATGGGGTCGGTCTCGGTGACCGTGGACCCGCAGACGCGGGTCGTGGTCGAGGGCCTCGGCCTGATGGGGTCCTTCGAGGAGATGACCCGGCGCGGGGTGCCGCCGGCACCCGCGGACGGTCCGGTGGTCCGGGTCCGCGGCCTCGCCGTGATGGGCTCGGTCGACGTGCGGAGGAAGCCGCGGCGCTGACCCCCCCTTTGACAATGGGGTGTGATCCGGGTCACGATGCAAACGCTTTCACTTTTCGGTGCGAGCAAGCAGCCCTCTACAACGGATCGTCCGGCACGTTCCTGCCGGTGAAGGGATGGACCAGTCATGGCTGGAATCAGGTTCGAGAAGGCCCAGCGGTGGTACCCCGGGGCCGACAAGCCGGCGGTGCCCGGCATCGACTTGGAGATCAAGGACGGCGAGTTCATGGTGCTCGTCGGTCCCTCGGGATGCGGCAAGTCCACGACGCTGCGGATGCTCGCGGGTCTGGAGGACGTCAACTCGGGGAAGATCTTCATCGGGGACCGCGACGTCACCAACGTCTCCCCCAAGGACCGGGACATCGCGATGGTGTTCCAGAACTACGCGCTGTACCCGCACATGAGCGTGGCGGAGAACATGGCGTTCGCGCTGAAGATGGCCAAGGTGCCCAAGGCCGAGCAGGACAAGCGGGTCGCGGAGGCGGCGCGGATCCTGGGCCTGGAGGAGTACCTGGAGCGCAAGCCCAAGGCGCTCTCGGGTGGTCAGCGTCAGCGGGTCGCGATGGGTCGGGCGATCGTGCGGAACCCGCAGGTGTTCTGCATGGACGAGCCGCTGTCGAACCTGGACGCCAAGATGCGCGTGCAGACCCGCACCGACATCGCCAAGCTGCAGGCCGACCTCGGCGTCACCACCGTGTACGTGACCCACGACCAGGTCGAGGCCATGACGATGGGCGACCGGGTCGCGGTGATGAAGCTGGGGATCCTCCAGCAGGTCGACACCCCGCTGAACCTCTACGACCGCCCGGCGAACCTGTTCGTGGCCGGGTTCATCGGCTCCCCGCAGATGAACCTGCTCAACGGCCAGGCCGACAACGGCGAGGTCAAGCTGGGTGACTACCACGTCCCGGTCGACCCGACCGCGTCGAAGAGGATGCACGGCAACGTCACCGTCGGGGTGCGCCCCGAGGCGTGGCGGATGGTGTCCCAGGGCGAGGGCCTCCCGGTCGAGGTGACCGTGGTGGAGGAGCTCGGCGCGGACGGCTTCGTCTACGGCACCAGCCCGGTCCAGGGTGTGCCGCAGAACGTCATCGTCCGGGTCAACGGCCGTGACCAGGTCAAGAAGGGCGACACGCTGTACGTGACGACCGACCCGGCCAACGTCCACGTCTTCGACACCGACACCGGCGAGCGCCTGTCCGACTGACCACTCCCGGCTCCGGACGCGGAGACAACCCAGGGGCGCGGCGACCACGCCGCGCCCCTGGCGCGTCTCAGACGCGGCCGGCGGGCGGAGCGGGGACGGCGACCAGGAAGCCGGGGGCGTCCCACCCGCGGTCGGCGAACGCGGAGGCCACGGCCGCGGCGACCGCGTCGACGGCGTCGGCGGGCACCAGGGCCAGCGCCGAGCCCCCGAACCCACCGCCGGTCATCCGGGCCCCCAGTGCGCCGCCGGCCCGGGCCGCCTCCACGGCGACGTCGAGCTCGGCGCAGCTGACCTCGTAGTCGTCGCGCAGCGAGGCGTGCGAGGCGTCCAGCAGCGGTCCGGTCTCCTCGACCCGGCCGGCCTCGACCAGGTCCACCAGGGCGCCCACCCGGGCGATCTCGGTGACCACGTGCCGGACCCGTCGACGCAGCTCGTCGTCGTCGAGCCGGGCCAGCGCGGCGTCGAGGTCCGTGACCTCCCGCAGGCTCTCCACGCCCAGCTCGGCGGCGGCGCGGCGGCAGGCGTCGCGGCGGGCGGCGTACTGGCCGTCGACCAGGGCGTGCGCGGCGCGGGTGTCCACGACCAGCACGACCAGGCCGGCCTCGTCGAGGCCGAGTCCGACCTGGCGCACCGTGTGGTCACGGGTGTCCAGCAGCAGGGCGCTGCCCTGGCGGGAGCGCACCGAGACCGCCTGGTCCATGCCCCCGGTGGGCGCGCCGACGACCTCGTTCTCGGCCCGCACGCAGGCCTCCGCGAGGCGGGCCCGGCCCGCGGCGTCGTCGGTGAGGCCGAGGTCGAAGAGCTCGCTGAGCGCCGTCGCCACGGCACACTCGACGGCCGCCGAGGACGACAGCCCGGCGCCGACGGGCAGGCAGGAGTCCAGGGCGACGTCGAACCCGCCGAGCGCGGAACCGTCCTGCCGCAGCGCCCAGGCCGGCCCCGCGGCGTACGCCACCCAGCCGTCCACGCCGCCGGGCACCACGTCGTCCAGTGCCACCTCGCGGATCTCCCCGGGCGCGAACGCGGAGACCAGGCGCACCCGGTCGTCCTCGCGCCGCCGGACGGCGGCGAAGGTGCGGTGCGGCAGCGCCACCGGCAGGCACAGGCCGGCGTTGTAGTCGACGTGCTCGCCGATCAGGTTCACCCGGCCGGGTGCAGCCCACACCCCCGTCGGCTCGCCGTCGTACGTCGCGCGGAAGAGGGCGGCCGCGCGGTCGCGACCCTCGGCGTCGCTCCACGCCGGCTGCAGCTCGGTGGCCATTCGGTCAGACCCTCTCGGCGCGGATCAGTACGAGTGCGTCGACGGGCAGCAGCGGGGCCTGCACGCCGACCTCCTCCAGCACCCGTCCCCGCAGGGTGACCCCGTGCTCGGCCCAGGCCGGCAGGTGCGGGTCCAGGGCGGTGTCGCCGGGCGGCAGCACGCTGACCCGGTACGACGCGTCCGGGTCGAGCCCGGGCAGGGGCACGCGCCCCGGGGGCCACACCAGGGTGTGGTCGAGGGTGGAGAGGCGGTAGAGCGCGCTGCTGCCGTCGCGGGCCACCACACCCTCGAGGTCCAGCGCCGGGTTGGCCAGGTCGGCGTGCACGACCGTGCCGGAGTGCAGCAGGGCCCGCTCGCGCTTGTGCAGCTCGATCCACGAGGCGAGCACCGCGAGGTCGCCCTCGTCGATCCGGGTCAGGTCCCACTCGACGCCCAGGTGCCCCCAGATCGCCGTGCCCGCCCGGAAGTCGAGCCGCAGCATCCGGCCGGTGCTGTGGTCCTCCCCGGAGCCGATGTGGGTGCCCATCACCTCCGGGGGCAGCGTCAGCCCGGTCCAGCGCACGAGCCGGTGCCGCTCGTGCGGGTCGATGCAGTCCGAGACCCAGACCCGGTCGGTGTGCTCCAGGATGCCGAGGTCGAGCCGGCCACCCCCGCCGCAGCAGGACTCGATCTCCAGGCCGGGGTGGGCCTCCTTGAGCTCGGCCATCATCCGGTAGACCGCGGCGGTGTGCCGGTGCACGCCGGGCGCGCCCGTGGGCGTGTGACCGGCGTCGACCAGAGCCCGGTTGTGGTCCCACTTCACGTAGGCGATGCCGTACTCGCCGATGAGGGTGGAGACCCGCTCGAAGATGTGCGCGTAGGCCTCGGGATGGCCGAGGTCGAGCACGTGCTGGTGCCGCGA
Organism: Marmoricola sp.; assembly: GCA_044227235.1. GTDB lineage: Bacteria > Actinomycetota > Actinomycetes > Propionibacteriales > Nocardioidaceae > Marmoricola_A. The sequence continues at coordinate 79,873 of JBGAFN010000014.1, forward strand.
CGGCACCCCGGGCCCGTGCCCGGTGCCGAAGAGCCACTCCGGATGGGCCCGCGCCAGGTCGGAGTCCAGGTTGACCATCTCGGGCTCGAACCACAGCCCGAACTCCATGCCGAGCTCGCGGACCCGGTCCGCCAGCGGCGTCAGCCCGTCGGGCCAGACCTCCTCGTCGACGTACCAGTCGCCGAGCGCGCGGGTGTCGTCGCGCCTGCCGTGGAACCAGCCGTCGTCGAGCACGAACCGCTCGATGCCGACCGCGGCGGCCCGCTCGGCGAGGTCGAGGAGAGTGGGCAGGTCGTGGTCGAAGTAGACCGCCTCCCAGGTGTTGAGCAGGACCGGCCGCGGCGTGCGCGGGTGCTGCGGGCGCGCCCGCACGAACTCGTGGAACCGGCCCGAGAGGGCGTCGAGCCCGACGCCCCAGGACCCGTACAGCCACGGCGAGGTGTACGACGCCCCGACGGCGAGCATGCCCTCGCCGGGCAGCAGCCGCTCCCCGCCGCGCAGCAGGCGCCAGCCGCCGTTGGTGCTCTCGGCGTAGGCGACCTGGTTGCCGCTGCAGCCCAGGTGCACTCCCCACACCCGGCCGGAGCGGAAGGCGAAGCCGGGTGCACCGGCGCACAGCACGGAGGCGGAGTCGTGGCCGGGCCGCCCGCCCCATGCCTCGCGCAGCCAGGTGCCGACGCCCCACGCCCGCCGCTGCGGGACGCGCTCGTGGGCGTGCCGGCCGGTCAGGTCGAGCAGCTCGGTGGCCTCCGCCGGCACCGGCAGGGCCGGCTCCAGCTGGAGCACCTCGTAGTCGTCGTCGCCGTCGTTGCGCACGCTCGCCCGGACCCGGAGCAGGCCGGAGTCCGCGAGCTCGAGCTCGGTGGTCACGCTCAGCGCTCCCGGCCCGTCCGTGCCCGTGCTCACGACGCGGGCACCGCTCTGCCCATCCTCGTCCTCGACCCGGTGCTCGACTCGGTCGAAGGTGACCGACCAGGCCCCCCCGGAGCGGCTCCCGAGCAGCCCGGGGCGGCCGAGCCACCCGGTGGAGTGCTGGGGGAGGAGGGCGACCGCCTCCTGGGCGGTCAGGGCGCTGTCGACGTACGGCATCCGGGTGCCGAGCAGCAGCGCGTCGAGGTCGGCCTCGTCCACCTCGCCGAGGTCGGCGCCCCAGTGCAGGACGCAGGGCAGCAGGTGCTCGTCGAGCCGGAGCACGACGCTGGTGCCGCCGCGGCGCAGGTGGACCGTGCGGGGGGAGCCGGTGCGGAAGGTCACGACGTCGCGAGGGGGGCCGTGGTGCCGCGCTCGACGACGTACGTCGGGTGGACGACGTGGAGGCTCTCCGGCTCGCGTCCGGCGAGCAGGTCGAGGACCATCCGCCCGGCTGCGCGACCCTGGTCGACCACCGACTGGTGCACCGTGGACAGGTCGTTGAGGACCGCGATGGGCTGGTCGTCGACGCCGAACAGCGACATCTCCTCGGGCACCGAGATGCCGGCCCGGCGCAGCGTGCGCAGCGCGCCGAAGGCGACCTCGTCGGAGTGGGCGAACACGGCGGTGGGCCGGTCCGGCCGGGCCAGGATGCGCTCCATCGCGAGGGCTCCTCCCTCGATGCCGAACGGCACCGTCTCGATGCTGCCCTCGCCGATCGGCAGCCCGGCCGCCTCCATGGCCGCGCGGTAGCCGGCCACCCGGTCGAGGTCGGTGTCCCACACGGCGCCCTCCGGGTCGTTGGTGCGGATCATCGCGATGCGCTCGTGGCCGAGGTCGATCAGCCGCTGGGTGGCCTGCCGGCCGACCTCGACGTCGTCGATCCGGACGTGGGGGAAGTCCTTGACCCGGCCGCCGGCGATGACCACGTGCATGCCGAACCGGGACAGCCCCGCCGCCTGCTCGTCGGTGACCGGCAGCGCGATGATGATCAGCGCGTCGGCGTTGCGGCGGGTCGGCTGGTCGGTGAAGAAGCGCTCGCGGCCCTCGGTGCCCTGCACCTGGTAGACCATCACGTCGTGGTCGCCGGCGCGGAGCTCGGACTCGATGCCGGCCAGCATCGAGGAGTAGAACCAGAGGTCGAGGCCGGAGGCCACCACGGCCACGCGGCCGGTGGCCCCGCTGGCCAGGGCGGAGGCCTCGGGGGAGACGACGTAGCGCAACCGGTCGGCGATCTCCTTGATCCGCGAGCGGGTGGGCTCACCGACCCCGGGCAGGTCGCGCAGGGCGCGGCTGACGGTCGCGACCGACACTCCCGCCTCGCGGGCCACGTCGGCCATGTTCGCGTGAGGGCGGCCCCCCTCGTACTGGCTCATTGCCGTCTCCTGGTTCGTGGGCGGCCGGGTGCGGCCGCACGCTGGGACATCTCTGGGACATCTTGTCGCCCCCCACGGACGAACGCCCGGACCGGGGACCGGTCCGGGCGTTCGGAGTGTCCTGCGACGCCGGGCCGGTCAGCCCTTGACGGCACCCGCGGTCAGACCGCGGATGAAGAACCGCTGCAGGGCGAGGAACACGATGATCGGCACCAGCATGGAGAACATGCCGGCCGCGGTCACCAGGTTCTGGTTCTGCCCCTGCTGGCCGAGCAGCTGCGAGATCGCCACGGTCAGCGGCGCCTTGTCGCCGGGACCGATGAAGACCAGGGCCACCAGCAGGTCGTTCCACACCCACAGGAACTGGAAGATCGCGAACGACGCCAGCGCCGGCACCGACATCGGCAGCACCAGCTTGTAGAAGGTCTGGAAGTGCGAGGCGCCGTCGATCTTGGCGGACTCGATGACCGTCTTCGGCAGGGTCGACATGTATCCCCGGAGGATGTAGATCGCCAACGACATGCCGAACGCGATGTGGAACAGCCAGACCGCGGGGAACGTGCCGCCGATGCCGATGTTGCGGTAGATCTTCAGCATCGGGACCAGGGCCACGTAGTTGGGCACCACCAGCAGGCTGACCACGACGATGAAGAGCGTGTCGCGCCCCGGGAACTCCATGAACGTGAAGGCGTACGCCGCGAAGGCCGCCACCAGGATCGGGATGAAGGTCGCCGGCAGCGCGATGGCCATGCTGTTGATGAAGGCCTCACCGAGGTTGGTGCCGCCGATGGCGTCCCGGTAGTTCTGCAGGGTCAGGTTGCTGATCGTCGACGGGTGGAAGATCAGGTTCCACCAGCCGCCCTGGTCGACGTCGTCCTTGGTCCGGAAGGAGGTCAGGATGACGCCGATGGTCGGGACGACCCAGAGGAAGACGATGACCGCCAGGGCGATCCTTGCGAACCAGCCGGCACTGGACTTCTCCGGGGGCCGGTTGCTGGTGTCGTACTCGACGCCGAGCTCGTGGTCCGGGGTGGGCACCGGGGTGATGGTGGCGCTCATGCGTTGGCCTCCTCACGCTTGAAGTTGCGCACCTGGAAGATCATCACCGGGATGATCGCGAGCATCAGCAGCACGACGATCGCCGAGGCTGCTCCCTTGTTGTTGTTGTTGAAGAACTGCAGGTAGAATTCGTTGCCGATCACGTTGGTGTTGAAGTTGCCGTTGGTCATCAGGAAGACCACGTCGAACACCTTCATCACCCCGATCAGCGTGGTGATGTAGACGGTGATGATGGTCGGCCGGATCTGCGGCACGACCACCCGGGCGAAGATCTGGCGCTCGTTGGCCCCGTCGATCCGGGCGGCCTCCAGGGTGTCGACCGGGACGCCCTTGACGGCCGCGGAGAGCAGCACCATCGAGAAGCCGACCTGCGCCCACAGCAGCATGATCATGAGCAGGAAGCTGTTGAAGTGGAAGTCGTTCTTGGTCAGCCACGCCACCGGGTCGTGGCCGAGGGCGACCAGGATGGCGTTCTGGATGCCGATCTGGGGACGGCCGGCGGGGCGGTAGTCGTAGATCAGCCCCCAGACCACGCTGACGCCGACGAAGCTGATCGCCATCGGCATGAAGATCGCCGTCTTGACGCTCTTCTCGGCGCGCGAGTTGAGCCGGTCGGCGAGCACCGCGATCGCGAGCCCGATGATGACCGTCAGCACCGGGACGATGATGATCCACAGCAGCGTGTTGAACAGGGTCTGCTGGAAGGCGTGGCTCTTCAGCAGGGTCGAGTAGTTGTCGAAGCCGACCCAGGACTCGGCCGGGAAGCCGACCTTGGTCTTGAAGCTGTACACGATCGTGAGCACGGTCGGGTAGAGCAGGTAGATGGTGATGGCGGCGTACGCCGGGAGGATGTAGAGGAGGGGCTTGACCTTCTCCTCCACCTTGCTGGGGAGCAGTTCCGCCAGCTTGTTGAGCACCCAGTACAGGATCAACGCGGCCCCGACGCCGGCGATCACGGTGAGGATGGCTACAAGTGCCTTGCCGAGCATGTGTGAACCTCCTGCTGTTGAGGAGTACGTGTGACGTGCCCCACGTTCTCGAACTCTAGGGGGACCTGAGTCCCCAGCGCTACGAAGACCGGAGGGGTGCGGCGCGGCGGCGGATGCCGACGCGTCGCACCCCTCTCAGGTCGTGCGGCGACGGGTCAGCTGGTGGGCCAGCTGGCGTCGATGTTCTTCAGTGCGGTGTCGAGGTCCTCCTGGTTCGCGATCCAGGCGGTCATCTCCTTCCAGAAGGAGCCCGCGCCCACGACGGCCGGCATGGCGTCCGAGCCGTCGAAGAGGAAGTCGGTCGACTTGTAGGCGACGTCCGCGATGCTGCGGGTGGTCTCGTTCGGGTAGAGCGAGACGTCGAAGTCCTTGTGCGGGGAGATGAACGAGGAGGTCGGCGCGGCGCTGTTGCCGATGTCGGTCTCCGAGAGCAGCTTCATGGCCTCCTTGGCGGAGTCCGAGTCGTTCATCAGGACGGCGAGGTCACCGCCACCGAGGACCGGGTTCTCGCCACCGGCCGTGGCCGGCGGGAAGGCCGCGACACCGAGCTCGGTGTCGAGGTTCGCGATCACGTCGGCGGGCAGGAAGTCCGGACCGGTGAAGAAGGAGCCCTGCTTGAGCAGCCAGCAGCCCGGCTTGCCCTTGTCGAACATCGGCTTGGCGGCGTCGGCGAAGTTGGTGGCGACGATGCCGTCGCGGCCCCCCGCGACGTTGCCCGGGGTGAAGGCGACCTTCTCGAACTCGGCGGCGGCCTGGCGGACCACGTCGGAGTCGAACTTCACGTCGTGGGTGACCCACTGGCGGTAGACGTCGGCGCCGCCGTACCGCATGACCAGGTCCTCGAACCAGTCGGTGGCGACCCAGCCGGTGGCGTCACCGGACTCCATGGTGAGGCACCACGGGGTGCCGCCGTCCTTCTTGATCTGGTCGGCGAGCGCGTTCATCTCGTCGATCGTGGTGGGCACCTTGTAGCCCGCCGCGTCGAAGGCCTTCTTCGGGTACAGCAGCAGGCTCTTGACGTTCATGGAGACGAGCAGGCCGTAGAGCTTGCCGTCGATCTGGCCCGCCTCGAGCGTGCCGGGCGTCATGCTCGACTTCAGCGTGGACATGTCCAGCACGTCGTCGAGCGGGAAGGCGGCACCGAGCTCGTTGATGGAGGCGACCACGCCCGGCTGAGGGACCAGCGCGATGTCGGGGGTGTCCCCGGCCTCGATCTTGGTCTTGATCAGCTTGTCGATGCTGTCGACCTTCTGGAACTTGACCGTGATGCCGGCTGCCTTGGCCTTCGGGTCCATGGCCTTCTGGAGGCCGTCCATCACGCTCTGGTCGACGCTGGTCCAGATGGTCACGGACTTGCTGTTGCTGCCGCTGCCGCTGTCGCTACCGCCGCCGCACGCGGCGGTCAGCAGGCAGGCGGCGGCGACGGTGGAGATCGCCGCCAGGGTCTTGCCCCTGCGTACGTGCTCTCGCATGGTGTCTCCTCAGTTGGGAACGATGGGCGATCCCCTCGACGTACTTGCTGTGACCGTCGTCACCAGAAGAGCGAATCGTCCTCAGCATTTCGGCGGCCGGTGCGAGTGTCAACGCTTGCGCAGGTCACGAAAAGGTCACGATCGCAAACGTTTGCTGAAAACGTTTGCGAGATGGCCTCGAGGGCTGCCGGAAGCGCTCCCTGTGGACTAGCCTGCACCCATGTCCCAGGCCAGCCGGGTGCCGGTCCCGACCCCCCCACCTGCCGCCGGTGCGGCCTCCACAGCGACCCTATCCACCCCTGGGAGCGGGTCCTCTGCGGTTCCCGGCGACCTGGCCACGCGCGCCGTCCGCGACCTCGGGGACCTGGAGGGTGCGGCGTTCCTCGCCCGCCTGGACCTGGTGCTCCCCGACCTGGTCGAGGCCCTGGGAGTCGTGTACGGCGCGGGTGGGCTGGACCAGTTGGTGGCCGACCTCCTCGACGACGCCTTGGCCGCGGCCGTGAGCCGCCCGCCGACGATGCGGGTGCTCGACCGCTGCCGCGAGGTCGACCCCACCTGGTTCCTCGGCGAGGACATGGTCGGGTACGTCGCCTACGCCGACCGGTTCGGCGGCGACCTGGCCGGCGTCCGGTCGCGGCTGGACTACCTCGACGAGCTCGGCGTGCGCTACCTGCACCTGATGCCGCTGCTGCGCCCGCGTGAGGGGGAGAACGACGGCGGCTACGCGGTGGAGGACTACGACGCGGTGGACCCGCGCCTCGGCACGATGGGCGACCTGGAGGCCCTCGCCGACGCGGTGCACGAGCGGGGGATGGCGCTGTGCGTCGACCTCGTCCTCAACCACACCGCGCAGGAGCACGCCTGGGCGCGCAAGGCCCTGGCCGGCGACCCGGTCTACCGCGACTACTACATGTTCTTCCCCGACCGCACCGAGCCCGACGCCTTCGAGCGCAGCCTGCCGGAGGTCTTCCCCGACATGGCACCGGGCAGCTTCACGCAGCTGCCGAACGGCGAGTGGGTGTGGACGACGTTCCACGAGTTCCAGTGGGACCTGAACTGGCGCAACCCCGCCGTCTTCCGCGCGATGCTGGGGGTGCTGCTCACGCTCGCCAACCACGGGGTCGACGTGGTCCGTCTCGACGCCGCCCCCTTCCTGTGGAAGCGGCTGGGCACCGACTGCCAGAACCAGCCCGAGGCGCACCGCGTCCTGCAGGGCCTCCGGGCGCTCACCCGGCTGGCGATGCCGGGGCTGGTGCTCAAGGCCGAGGCCATCGTCGGCCCCGACCAGCTGGTGCCCTACCTCGGCGGCCACGAGCGCTACCGCCCCGAGTGCGACCTGGCCTACGACAACCAGCTGATGGTGATGCTCTGGTCCGCGCTCGCCACCCGCGACGTGAGCCTGGCCAACCGGGCGCTGAGCCGCCGACGGCCGGTCCCGGCCCGGGCCGGCTGGGTCAGCTACGCCCGGTGCCACGACGACATCGGCTGGTCGGTGGGCGACGACGACGCGTGGGCGGTCGGGCTCGACCCCGCCCGCCACCGGGCCTTCCTGGCCGACTTCTACGCCGGCCGGCACCCCGGATCCTTCTCCGTCGGCGCCGACTTCCAGGTGGACCCCTGGAGCGGGAGCGCTCGGACCTCCGGCTCGGCCGCCTCGCTCGTCGGCCTCGAACGGGCCCTGGCGAGCGGGCACGTGGCCGAGGTCGACGCGGCCCTGCACCGGCTCGAGCTGCTCTACTCGGTGGTCTACTCCTTCGGAGGCGTGCCGCTGGTCTACATGGGCGACGAGATCGCGCTGCGCAACGACCCGCACTGGCAGGACGACCCGCACCACGCCGACGACAACCGGTGGATGCACCGGCCCCCGATGGACTGGGTCGCCGCCGAGCGCCGGCACGACCCGTCCTCGGTGGAGGGACGGGCGTTCGCCGCCCTGGTCCGGCTGGGCGAGGTGCGGCGCTCGGTCGAGGCCTTCCGCTCCGACGCGCAGACCTGGGTGCACCACCATGCGAACCCCCGGGTGCTGGCCTACGTGCGTTCGCACCCGCGTGCGGCGCCGGTGCTGGCCCTGGCGTGCTTCAGCGACGACCCCGAGGTCGTCGACGCCGCCGTGCTGCACCACGCCGGGCTCTCCGACGCGGTGCACCTGCACTCCACGGCCGGGCGGGTCGAGTGGACCGGCGGCGGGGTGCGGCTGCAGCCCTGGAGCTTCCTCTGGCTCACCAACCGGACCTGAGCCCACCAGACCCTCTCAGCGGGCGCGGGCGGCCGCCCGGCTGATCGCCTCGACGTAGGTGTCGAAGAGGCCCGGCGGCAGGTCGTGGCCCATCCCGTGCACCAGCACGAGCTCGGCGCCGGGAATGGCCCGCGCGGTCGCCCGCCCGCCGGAGACGTGGACCATCCGGTCGGCCAGCCCGTGCACCACCACGGCGGGCACGGTCAGCGCGGCCAGGGCCTCGGTGCGGTCCCGCTGGGTCAGGATCGCGACCATCTGGCGCATCACCCCGCTCAGGCTGACCCCGCGGGTCCAGGTCTCCCGGGCCCGCTCCGCCGCGGCCTCGTCGGTGGTCCGGTACAGCGGCGAGGAGATCCGGCGCCAGAAGTCGACCGAGCCCGCGACGTACTCCTCCTCGGTCCGCCCCGCGCGCTTGAGCAGGTGCGGCAGCAGCTTGGGGTCCTGGAAGCCGACGGTCCGCCGGCCGGTGCTGGACATGATCGAGGTCAGGGAGGCGACCCGCTCCGGGTGCTCGATCGCCATGGTCTGGGCGATCATCCCGCCCATCGACACCCCGGCCACGTGGGCCCGCTCGATGCCGAGGTGGTCGAGCAGGCCGAACGCGTCGGCGGCCAGGTGGCGCAGCGAGTAGGGCACCTCGACCCGCCGGCCCAGGAAGGCCTGCACCAGCGTCCGGGTGGTGACCCGGTGCTGGTCGACGCGGCTGGACCTGCCGGTGTCCCGGTTGTCGTACCGGACCACGAAGAAGCGCTCGGACGCGAGCCGGCTGCACAGCTCGGCCGGCCACCAGGTCATCGGACCGCCCAGGCCCATCACCAGCAGGAGGGGTCGGTCGGTGGGGTCGCCGAAGGTCTGGAAGGTGAGCTCGATGCCGTCGGGCAGCACGACCGACTGCTCGGCGGAGACGGTGGGAGTGGGTGCGTCCGGCATGGATCCAGGGTAGGACGGGGGTGGAACGGGGTACCTTGCCCGGTATGAGTCGCGCGACCGTGGCCGACTTCCTGGTGCCCGAGGGGTTCGCCGGGCCCCGTGGCCTGCGCGCCCTCGCCCGGGAGGGCAGCGTCGTGGTCGAGGCCGCCCGCTACCGACGCCGCGCCGCGCAGGAGCGTGCCCGGCGGCGGGCCACGCCGTACGCCGGACGCCACGGGCGCGGCGAGGGTCGCGGCAACGGCGACCCGGTGCTGCTGGTGCCCGGCTTCCTGGCCGGCGACTACACGCTGGCCCTGATGGGCCGCCACCTGCGCGGGCTCGGCCACCGGACCTACCGCTCCGGGATCGTGGCCAACGTGGGCTGCCTGGACCGCGGCACCGAGGCGCTCGAGGCCCGGGTCGAGGCGATCGTGGCCCGGCGTGAGCGCAAGGTCGCCGTGGTCGGCCACAGCCTCGGCGGCATGATGGCCCGCGGGCTGGCCGCCCGCCGCCCGGACCTGGTCGCCGGGATCGTCACGATGGGCAGCCCGGTGCTCGCGCCCGGGGCCGCCCACGAGCTGCTGCTGGCCCAGGTCGCCGTGCTGAAGCGGCTGCAGGGACTCGGTCTCTCGCAGGTGATGGGACGCGACTGCACCGAGGGCGCCTGCGCGCTGCGGATGTGGGAGCAGTCCCGCGTGCCGCTGCCGACGGGCTTCGCGTTCACCGCGGTGTACTCCCCGCGCGACGGCATCGCGGACTGGCGCGCCTGCCTGGACCCGGCCGGGGAGCACGCGCAGGTGCGCACCAGCCACGTCGGGATGGCGTTCGACCCGGCCGTCCTCGACATCGTCGCGGCCACCCTGGCGCGGGTGCAGGCCCAGCCGCTCGCCGCACGGCTGCCCGGGGTGACGCCCCGGCCGGCCTCCCGGGTGTCCTGACTCAGAGGTGCGGCCAGCCGGCCGGCAGCTCGGCCCGGGTCGGCGGGTTGGCACCGCGCCGCGACACCGTGATCGCGGCCGCCTGGTTGGCCGCCTCGACGTAGGCGCGGAGCCGGTCCGGGGTCAGGTCCTCGAGCCCGTGCTCGGCGACGACGGCGAGCAGCGCTGCCATGAAGGAGTCGCCGGCGCCGACCGTGTCGACGACGTCGGTGGGACGGCCCTGCACCTCGACCGCGCCGTGCTTGCCGAACGCCGCCGCACCCTCGCCGCCGAAGGTGACCACGACGAGCTCGGTGGCACCGCCGAGCAGCGCGTCGGCCAGGTCCTGCGCGGTCGAGCCCGGCTGCAGGAACTCCAGGTCCTCGTCGCTCATCTTCAGCACCCGGGCGTCCGCGGCCAGCTCGCGCACGTCGCGCCAGGTCTGCTCGGCGTCCGGGGTGATCGCGGGCCGGGCGTTGGGGTCGAAGGAGACGAGCAGCCCCCGGCTGGCGGCGTCGGCCACGAGCGCGCGGACGGCGTCGCGACCGGGGCGCAGCACCGCGCCGATCGAGCCCACGTGGACGGCGGTCGCGTCGGCCGGCAGCTCCTGGGGGGCCAGGGTCCAGCGCAGGTCGAAGTCGTAGGTCGCGGCGCGATTCTCGTCCAGGTAGGCGGTGGCGGTGCTGGTGACGAAACCGGGCTTCACGGTGGCCGGGTGCAGCACCACGGCGCTCTCGCGGGCGTGGTCGGCGACCATCCGGCCGTGGTCGTCGTCGCCCAGCTCGCTGAGCAGCAGGGTGTCGAGGCCGAGCCGGGCCAGGCCGACCGCCACGTTGAGCGGCGACCCGCCGGGGGAGGGCCGCCGGGGTCCGTCGGCCGGGACGACCAGGTCGACGAGTGCCTCCCCGGCCACGACGAAGGTGTGCGCGCTCATCGGATCCGCCAACCTAGTTGTCGAAGTCGACCGAGGCGTAGGCGCGGAGCTTCTGCAGCTTGTGCTCGGAGTAGATGTTGCGGATCGTGCCGCTGCGCGAGCGCATCACCAGCGAGTGCGTCGTCGCGCCGCCGGCGCGGTAGCGCACTCCCTGGAGCAGCTCGCCGTCGGTGATCCCGGTCGCGACGAAGAAGCAGTCGTCGGCGGTGACCAGGTCGTTGGTGCTGAGCACCACGTCGGGGTCGAGGTCGTGCCCGGCGTCCAGCGCCCGCTGGCGCTCCTCGTCGTCGGTGGGCCACAGGCGGCCCTGGATCACGCCGTCGAGGCTCTTGATGGCACAGGCGGTGATGATGCCCTCCGGGGTGCCGCCGATGCCGAGCAGCAGGTCCACGCCGGTGTTGTTGCGGGCCGCCATGATCGCGCCGGCCACGTCCCCGTCGGTGATGAACTTGATCCGGGCGCCGGTCTCCCGGATCTCGTCGACCAGCTTCGCGTGCCGGGGCCGGTCGAGCAGCACCACGGTGACGTCGCTGACCGAGCCGCCCTTCGCCTTGGCGACCTGGTGGACGTTCTCCTTGACCGGGTAGCGGATGTCGACCACGTCGGCCGCCTCGGGTCCGGTGACGAGCTTCTCCATGTAGAAGACCGCCGACGGGTCGTACATGGTGCCGCGCGGGGCGACCGCCATCACCGAGATCGCGTTGTTCATCGACTTCGCGGTCAGCGTGGTGCCGTCGATCGGGTCCACCGCGACGTCCACCTCGGGACCGGTGCCGTCGCCGACCTCCTCGCCGTTGAAGAGCATCGGGGCGTTGTCCTTCTCACCCTCGCCGATGACGACCACGCCGCGCATCCCGACGGTGGAGATCAGCACCCGCATCGCGTTGACGGCCACACCGTCGGCGCCGTTCTTGTCGCCCCTGCCGACCCACCGCCCGGCGGCCATCGCGCCCGCCTCGGTGACCCGGACCAGGTCCAGCGCCAGGTTGCGGTCAGGGGCGTCCTTGGGCGTGGTGATCGGCATGGGCTCAGGGTAGCGGAGGCCGCGCGGCCGACCCCTGGGGCAGCACGGTCACCTCGGTCGCCTTCACCGACGCCCACACGGTCGCTCCGGGCGCCAGCCGCAGCCGGGCGGCGGACTCGGCGGTGACGTCGGCGATGAGCCCGCCGGCGGTGTCCAGGTGGACCCGGACGGCCAGGCCGTGCGGCACCACCGACACGACCCGCCCGGCCCAGTGGTTGCGCGCCGAGCCGCTCGGTGACTCCACGCCCAGGGTGACGGCGGCGGGGGAGAAGGTGGCGCTGACCGGCCCTTCGTACGGCGTGATGGTGACGAGCTCGTGGCCGTCGGCCAGGGTCACCCGGCTGCCGCGGGCCAGGCCGCGCAGCACGTTGAGCCCGACCAGCCGGGCGACGTGGTCGCTGGCCGGCGTGCGGGCGACCTCGTCCGGGGTGCCCTGCTGCACCACCTGCCCCTCGTCCAGGACCAGCACCCGGTCGGCCAGGGTGAGCGCGTCGAGCGCGTCGTGGGTGACCAGCAGTGCCACCCCGGGGTAGTCGTCGAGGTGGCGGCGCAGCTCCATCCGCAGCACCATCGCGACCGTCACGTCGAGGGCGGCGAAGGGCTCGTCGAGGAGCAGGAGCTGCGGGTCGGTGGCCAGTGCGCGGGCCACCGCGACCCGCTGCGCCTGGCCCCCCGACAGCTCCCGGGGGCGCCGGTGCGCGAGCTCGGGCACCCCGAGCCGCTCCAGCCAGGCGGCCGCCTGGGTCCGCGCCGCGGTCCGGGCCGCGCCGCGCGAGCGGGGACCGAAGGCGACGTTGTCGAGGGCGTCGAGGTGCGGGAACAGCAGCGTCTCCTGGAAGACGACGCCGAGGCGGCGCTCCTGGGCCCGGGTCCGGACGCCCTCGCCCTCCCAGAGCACGCCCCCGCTGCGGACCTCCCCGTCGGTCAACGGCACCAGGCCGGCCAGGGCGTGCAGCAGCGTCGTCTTGCCGGACCCGTTGGGCCCCACCACCGCCAGCACCTCGCCGGGGGCCGCGGTCACGTGCACGTCCAGCCGGTGTCCGCCACGCTCCACGACCACCCGGGCGTCCAGCCCGGCCGCGGTCACGGGGGCAGCACCCCGGTCAGCCAGCGGTCGCGCAGCAGCGTCAGCACCAGGACCGACAGGGTCAGCAGCACCAGGCTCAGCCCGTACGCCGCGGCCGGGTCGTCCTGGAGCCGGGTGTAGATCAGCAGCGGCATCGTCTGGGTCGTGCCCGGGTAGTTGCCCGCGAAGGTGATGGTGGCCCCGAACTCCCCCAGCGACCTCGCCCAGGCCAGCAGCAGCCCGGCGGCCAGACCCGGGGCGACCAGCGGGACGGTGACCCGGGTGAACGTGCGCCACCGGTCCGCGCCCAGGGTCGCGGCGACCACGTCGTACTCACGTCGCGAGGCCCGCAGCGCCCCCTCCGTGCTGAGCACGAAGAACGGCAGCGACACGAAGGTGTGGGCCAGCACCACGGCGACCGCGGTGAACGGGAGCGTGATCCCGGTCAGGTCGCGCAGCGGGGCGCCGACCAGGCCGGTGCGCCCGAAGGCGGCCAGCAGCGCCACGCCCGCGACCACCGGCGGCATCACCAGCGGGACGGTGACCAGCCCGCGCAGGAGCCCGCGGGCCGGCAGGTCGGTCCGGGCGAGCAGCCAGGCCAGCGGCAGGCCGAGCAGCAGGCACAGCGCGGTCGCCACGGTCGCGGTCCACAGCGACAGCCACAGCGCGTCCAGCACGGCCGGGTCGCCGAGCAGGTGCGGCAGCCGCGACCACGGCGTCCGGGACAGCAGGCCCAGCAGGGGGAGCAGCAGGAAGAGGGTGGCGACGGCGGCCGGCACGACCAGCCGCAGGGGCGGAGGGCCGAACGAGGGCCGCGCTCCGGTCATGGCCCCGACCCTAGGACACCGGCTCAGCCGGCGGGCTGGAAGCCGGCGTCGGCGAGCACCTTCTGCCCGTCGGCACCGGTGACCAGGTCGACCCAGGCCTGCGCGAGGTCGGCGTCCTTCGTCTGGTCCACGACCGCGACGGCGTACTCGTTGGGGACCTTCGCCGAGCCGGGGACGGGGAGCTCCTGGACGTCGGCGCCGGCCGCCTGGGCGTCGGTCGCGTAGACCATCCCGGCGTCGGCCTCGTCGGCAACCACCTTGGCCAGCACGGCCTTGACGTCGACCTCCAGGGACTTGGGCTTGGCGGTGATGCCGTTGGCGTCGAGCAGGGTCGCGGCCACCTTGCCGCAGGGCGCGCTGTCGACGCAGACGACGTAGCTGACGCCGGCCTGGTCGAGGTCGCCGAAGGAGGCGAGCTCGGCCGGGTTGTCCTGCGGCACGACCAGGACCATCTCGTTGGTGGCGAAGGTCGCCGAGGTGTCCGCGTCGCCGGCGTCGAGGACCGTCTTCATGGTGGCGAGGTCGGCCGTGGCCAGGACGTCGGCGGGAGCCCCCTCCTGCACCTGCTGGGCCAGGGTCGCGCTGGAGTCGAAGGCCAGCGTCACGGTGACGCCGGGGTGGTCGCTCTCGAACTGCTTCTTCAGGTCGGTGAAGACCCCGGTGAGCGAGGAGGCCGCGAGCACGGTCAGCGTCGACTGCTGCGCGTCGCCCCCGGAGTCGTCGCCACACGCGGCGAGAGGGGCGAGGAGGAGGACGGCGGCCGGGAGGGCCCGGTGGGTGCGCTTCACGGAGACTCCTGGGGACGGGGCGATGCCTAGGTAGTTCCTACATGCTCCTGCGAGACGACGCCACCTCAGGGCACCCAGCCGGCGGCTGCCTCCGCCCAGATCACCAGCACCGGGACCACGACGGCCATCGGGGTGACCACGGCGGCGTACAGGTGGAAGCCGCGCGTGGACGGAGGCCGCCCGGCGCGGACCAGCACCCGGCGCCAGAGCAGGTTGGCCAGCGAGCCGGTGTAGGTCAGGCCGGCGCCGACGTTGACGCCGACCAGCAGCGCCAGCAGCGGGGCCACGCCGTACGGCGCGACCATCGGGACGAGCAGCAGGGTCGCCGGCAGGTTGTTGAGCACGCTGCAGGTCACGGTCGCGAGGGCCGCCACCCCCAGCAGGGCGAGCAGGCCGTCGCCGTGGGGCACGAGCCCGGCGACCAGGTCCCCCAGGAAGGTGCCCGAGACGGCGGCGACGACCACGCCGAGGCCGAGCACGAAGACGGCGAAGGGCAGGTGCGCGGCGTGCACGAGCCGTCGTACGCCGGTCCGCCGCGTCGCCAGCGCGGGCACCGACAGCACGGCCGCGGCTGCGAAGGCCACCCAGAACGGCTCCACCCCGAACCGTGACCCCACCCCGAAGCCGACCAGCATCAGCGCCAGCACGGTGAGGGCGAAGCGCGGCGCGGGCTGCTCCACGGTGCTCGGCGCCACGGGCAGGGAGCCGGTCAGGTCGGCGGCGTACCAGCGCCGCAGGGCGACGTACTCCACGACGAGGACGGCGAGCCAGGGCAGGGCCAGCACGGCGACCCAGCGCCCGAAGCCGAGCCCGAGCGCGGGCAGCGCGAGCAGGTTGGTGAGGTTGGAGACCGGCAGCAGCAGGGAGGCCGAGTTGGCCAGTCGGACGCACAGCCGGGCCAGCGGCCGCGCCGCGGCGTGGCCGGCGCTCGCGGCGAGGACGACCGGGGTGAGCATGACCACGGTCGCGTCGAGGGAGAGCACTGCGGTGACCACCGCGGCCACCCCGAAGGCGACGCCGAGCGTGCGCACCGGGTCGTGGGCTCCGAGGCGCGCGACCACGCCGCCCAGATAGCCGAAGACACCGGCGACGGCACACGCCTCGGCCACCACCAGCGAGGCCACCAGGAAGAGCGCGACCGGGAGCAGGTCGCGCGTCTCCGCCCACGCGTCCGCCCGGCTCACCGCACCCGTGACCAGCACCAGTGCGGCGGCGCCGACCCCGACCGCGAGCTCGACCCGCCCCGAGGGGTGGGCGAACGCGACCACCAGCAGGGAGATCAGGGCCGCCGCGGAGATCACGTCGACGAGCGGCACGTGTGCAGCGTACGTGCGCCTGAACAGCGCTGGGTGGGCGCTGGAACAATGGCCCCATGAGTGAACAGGCCGGGCGCTACCAGCGCTCCTTCGGGGGCATGATCGGCGCGATGATCGTGCTGGTGCTCGTGGTGCTGGCCTTCGTGGCCTTCCGCGACATCAACCGCGACGACCCGGCCGACCCCGCGCAGCCGGTGGACTACGAGAACCCGGCCGCGTTCGCCCGGCAGGAGGCCGACTTCCCGGTGCTCGTGCCCAGCTCGCTGCCCTCGGGCTGGATCGCGACCAGCGTCCGGTTCCAGAACGTCGACACCCAGTCCTGGCACCTTGGGCTGCTCACCGACCAGCGCCGGTACGTGGGGCTGGAGCAGGCTCCGCGCCCGATCAGCGCGATGGTCGAGCAGTACGTCGACGAGAACGCCGTCCAGGGCGAGGACGTCACGATCGACGGTCAGGCCTGGCAGACCTGGACCGATGCGGAGGACACCGCCCTGGTCCGGCAGGACCCGAAGGTGACCACGATGGTCGTCGGCACGGTCGACGAGAAGACGCTGGTCTCCTTCACGAAGAGCCTGGGCTGACGGGCCGCTCCTCGAGGACCGCGTCGAGCCGCCGCCGGGCACCGTCGAGCCACTCCTGGCAGATGCGGGCCAGCTCCTCGCCGCGCTCCCACAGCGCGAGCGACTCCTCCAGCGACGTGCCGCCCTGCTCGAGGGTGCGGACCACGGTGAGCAGCTCCTCGCGGGCCTGCTCGTAGCCCAGGGCGGCCGGCTGGTCGTTCTTCTCGTTCTTCTGGGGGCTCATGGCGCGTCCTCCGGTGCGGGGTCGGGGTGCAGGTCGGTCACGGCGAGGTCGAGCCGGCCGTCGGCGACGCGGGCGCTGAGGGTGCTGCCGCGCCCGGTCGCGCCGACCGAGGTCAGCACGTGGCCGTCGGCGTCCTGCAGCACGGCGTACCCGCGCCGCAGCGTCTCCAAGGGGGAGAGGGCGCGTGCCCGCGCCCGTGCGTGGACGACGTCGTCCTGGGCCCGGTCGAGCCGGTGGCCGAGCGTACGACGGGCCCGTGCGACCAGGTCGGCGACCTCGCCCGCGCGGTCGTCCAGGCCGGCTCGCGGGTCGGCCAGGCTGGGGCGGGCGCGCAGCTGCGCGAGCCGGTCGTGCTCGTGACGCAGCCAGGTCGCGAGGTGGTGGCGGGAGCGGTCGCGCAGCCCGTCGACCAGCGCGCGCTCCTCGGCGACGTCGGGCACGACGCTGCGGGCCGCGTCGGTCGGGGTGGAGGCGCGCAGGTCGGCCACCAGGTCGAGGAGCGGCACGTCGGGCTCGTGGCCGATGGCGGAGACCACCGGCGTCCGGGCGGCTGCCACGGCCCGGACCAGACCCTCGTCGGAGAACGGCAGGAGGTCCTCGACCGAGCCTCCACCGCGGGCGATGACGACCACGTCGACGGCCCCGTCGCGGTCGAGGCGCTGCAGGGCCTCGATGACCTCGCGCGCCGAGCTGGGGCCCTGCATGCTGGCGTAGGCGACCTCGAAGGCGACGGCCGGCCAGCGGCGGCGCGCGTTCTCCACGACGTCGCGCTCGGCCGCCGAGCCGCGGGCGGTGACCAGCCCCACGGTGCGGGGGAGGAACGGCAGCGGGCGCTTGCGGGCCCGGTCGAAGAGGCCCTCGGCGGCGAGCAGCTGGCGGCGCCGCTCGAGGCGGGCGAGCAGCTCGCCGAGCCCGACCATCCGGATCTCGTCGGCGACCAGGCTCAGCGTGCCGCGGTTGGGGTAGTAGCGCGGCCGCCCGTGCACCACCACGCCGGCCCCCTCGACCACGGGCGGGTCGAGGGCGTCGAACATCGAGCGCTGGCAGGTCACCGACAGCGACACGTCGCCGAGGGTGTCGCGCAGCGTCAGGAAGACCGTGTTCATGCCCTGCCGGCGGTTCAGCTGGGCGATCTGGCCCTCGACCCAGACCGCGCCGAGGCGCTCGATGTAGCCGGCCAGCAGGGTCGCGATCTGCCGGACCGGGGCCGGCGTCTCGGGACTGGTCTGCAGAGCCACGCAGGAACCTTCTCACGCCCCTCCTACGATGGAGCCCATGAGCACGTCCGACCTGGGGATGCCCCCTGTCCTGGATCCGACCGCAGCAGCCGACCGTTCGGTGCTGCTGGCCGCTCCGCGCGGCTACTGCGCGGGCGTCGACCGGGCGGTGATCACGGTCGAGAAGGCGCTCGACCTGTACGGCGCCCCGGTCTACGTCCGCAAGCAGATCGTCCACAACAAGCACGTCGTGGCCGGCCTCGAGCAGCGCGGCGCCGTCTTCGTGGAGGAGCTCGACGAGGTGCCCGAGGGCGCGACCGTGGTCTTCTCCGCGCACGGCGTCTCCCCGGCGGTGCACGACCAGGCTGCCGAGCGCGGCCTGAAGACCATCGACGCGACCTGCCCGCTGGTCACCAAGGTGCACCACGAGGCGAAGCGGTTCGCCGGCGAGGACTACGACATCCTGCTGATCGGGCACGCCGGGCACGAGGAGGTCGAGGGCACCGCCGGTGAGGCTCCCGAGCACATCCAGCTCGTGGAGAGCCCCGCCGACGTGGCCGGGATCGAGGTCCGCGACCCCGCCAAGGTGGCCTGGCTCTCCCAGACGACGCTGTCGGTCGACGAGACGATGGCGGTGGTCGCGGCGATCCGCGAGCGCTTCCCACTGCTGCTGGACCCGCCGTCGGACGACATCTGCTACGCCACCCAGAACCGGCAGATGGCGATCAAGGAGATCTCCCGGCAGGCCGACCTGGTCATCGTGGTGGGCTCGGGCAACTCCTCGAACTCGGTGCGGCTGGTCGAGGTCGCGCTGGAGGCCGGCGCCAAGGCGGCGTACCGGGTCGACGACGCGAGCGAGATCGACGAGGCCTGGCTCGAGGGCGTCGACTCCGTCAGCGTGACCTCGGGGGCGTCGGTCCCCGAGGACCTGGTCGACGGCGTGCTGCGCTTCCTGGCCGAGCGGGGCTACCCGGACGCGCGGGCCGTGCACACCGCCGAGGAGTCGCTGATCTTCGCGCTGCCGCCGGAGCTGCGTCGCGACCTGCGGGCCGCCGAGCGCGCCGGGTCCTGACTAGGCGTTCGACGCGGGGCTGGTGCCGGCCGTGACCGGCGCGTCGGTGCCGCCCTCGCGCTGCTGCGGGACCTGGACCTCGACCGGGGCTGCGGGCCGGACCGGGTGCGAGCGGGGCCGCCGCAGCGCGCCGCGGTTGCGCAAAGCCAGCTGGCGCAGTGCCAGCACCGCGAGGGTCAGGCCGTAGCCGATCCCGAGCGCGAGGGAGTGGTGGGCCAGCGCCGAGATGACGGCCTGGAAGCGCGTGTCGTCCGTGCGGGCCACCAGGCCGCGGTCGACCACGGCGAGGAAGAGGGCGACGGCGCCGAGCAGCAGGGGTGGCATCACACCGACGGTGAAGAAGTCGCGAGGCCGGACCCAGAAGGCCGAGCCGACGCAGACGACGACGAAGACGACGTCGAAGAGGAGCCCGAGCGGCTGCCCGAAGGCCAGGTGCAGCAGCACCACCGTCAGGACGACCAGCGACGCCGCCCGGACGACGAGGCGTCCTGGGTGGCGACCCTCTTCCCACACGGTCCGGCTGGGCACGAGGTCACCGTACGACGCGCTCACGCGGTCTCCGCGGACGCCACGCCGGGCGACGACACGCCGGTGCGGTGGTCGGCCACGAGCTCGTCCGCCGACGGTGGACGCGGGACGGCCTCGACCGGCCGCGGGGCCGGGAGCGGGTCGTCGGTGACCTGCAGCTCGGTGAACCGGCGGGCGGTGACCAGCACCCGCCCCTCGAGCGAGCCCACCGCCTGGTTGTACGCCGCCACCGCTCCGGCCAGGGACCGGCCGAGCTTGTCGACGTGCTCGCCCAGCGTCCCGAGCCGGGCGTGGAGCTCGCGGCCCAGCCGGTGCAGGTCCTGGGCCCGCTCGGTCAGCCCCTCCTGGGTCCAGGCGAGCGCCACCGTGCGGAGCAGCGCGATGAGGGTGGTCGGGGTGGCCAGCACGACCCGCCGCTCGGCGGCGTACTCGATCAGGTGCGGCTCGGCGTCCAGCGCTGCGGAGAGGAACGCCTCGCCGGGCACGAAGAGGACGACGAACTCCGGGCTGGTGGTCAGCGAGCGCCAGTAGGCCTTGGCCCCGAGGGTGTCCACGTGCTGGCGGAACTGGCGGGCGTGCCGCGCCAGGTGGGCGGCGCGCTCGTCCTCGTCGTCGGCGTCGGTGACGTCGAGGAACGCGTCGAGGGGGACCTTCGCGTCCACGACGACCTGCTTGCCGCCGGCGAGATGGACGACGAGGTCGGGCCGCAGCACCTCGCCGTCGCGGTCCAGGGTGACCTGCTCGTCGAAGTCGCAGCGGTTGACCAGCCCGGCCAGCTCGACGGCCCGGCGCAGGTGCAGCTCGCCCCACCGCCCCCGCACCTGCGGCTTGCGGAGGGCGTCGGAGAGGGTCCGGGTCTCGCGGCGGAGCAGGTCGGTGGAGTGCCGGACGTCGCTGACCTGCTGACGCAGCTGGGCCTGCCAGGAGGTCCGCTGGCCCTCGAGGTCGCGGAGCTGGTCGTGCAGCCGGTCGAGGCTCTCGCGGACCACGGCCTGGTCGGCCGCCCGGTCCGCCAGCGCGTGCCGGACCTCGCCCTCGGCGTGGCTGCGTCGCAGCAGCAGCCCGGCCAGCAGCCCGAGGGCGACCCCGACCAGCAGGGTCAGCGCCAGCGTCACCAACGTCATCGCATCCATGGGATCGAGCCTGCCGCACCGCACCGACAGTCGCCGTGCAGGCGCGTCAGGCGATGAGGACGAGGCGGCTCAGCTGCAGGTCCATCCGGGGCGTCGGCCGGAGCGTCCGGCGCTCGGCGCACCGCAGGATCCACGGCCGTTCCCGGCCGAGGTAGTGGCTGCCCGTGTGGTCGACGCGCCACCAGTGCCCCGACGGGGTGGCCCACAGGAACAGGCCGGGGAGCGGCTGGTGGCACTCGAAGTCGCCGAACGTCTTCGCGAGGTGGTGGCCGCGGCCCAGCGGCCCGAGGTTCGTGGTGCTGGTCTGGCCCGGGGGTCCGGCCCGGTCGAAGGCGACGGTGTGGTCGAGGTCCGCGCGACGCGACGCCAGCGTGCCGAGCGGCCACACCTCGTGCGGGTGACGGAGGACGAGCTGCTCGCGCATCCGGCGGGGCACCTCGTAGGCGTCGACACTGGCCTGCCGGGTGAGGTCGACCACCGGCCGGACCACGATCTGGTCGCCGCTGCCGTGCTCGGGGTAGAGCGTGGAGGCGAGGTTGGCGGTCACCCAGTCCCGGAGCTGGCCGAGGGTGACCGGGCCGATGCCCTCGGCCCGGAGGACGTCGCCCTTCTCCACGTGCCCGTCGCGCAGGTCGGGCGCGAGGTGCACGTGCAGGTCGATCCGGGGCCGGAGCCGGGCCAGCACCCGGGGCCCGCCCGCCAGGATCGCTCGGCCGACCAGCCGCGCCAGCTCCACCGGCGAGGGCGACTCGTCATCCGACGGGTCCGCGGTCCCCGCCGGAGCGACGGAGGCGAGGTACGCGCATGCCAGCGCGGGATGGGCGAGCAGGGCCAGTCCCTGGGCGCGGCGCGTGTGGAGATCGGCCGGTTCGCCGTCGTCGGTCGTCGGGCCCACCTGCAGGTCGGCCAGGTGGCTGATCATCGCGTCCAGGCGGGCGATGTCGCCCGAGGTGGACTGGGCGATGAGGGTGCGCAGCCCGAACTCGTGGGAGCCGCGCCCGGTCGACACGTACCGCCGGGTGGCGGCCACCTCGAGCCTGCGGGCGTGCGCCTCCGGGTCGGCGTCGACCACCGCGGCGTCCACGACGGCCATCGCGCGGCCGTAGGGCAGGCCGCGCACGGCGGCGTTGGTCGCCGCATCCACGGCGCGCGCCTGCTCGGCCGTCAGCACGGACACACGGCGCGCCACGTGGCGGGCGCGGAACGAGGGCACCGCACCGCCCACGGCGGCACGCCAGTGCTCGGGCATCCGGTGCCGCAGGTCCAGCGCGTCGCGGAGCAGCGCGCGAGCGCCCTGGGTCGTCGTCCCGACCAGCATCCCGAGGTGCTCGGCGGTGTGTGCGCGTACGAGAGGGGTGCCGTCGGCGCCGCCGGGACGCCCGTGGGTCAGGGCCCGTCGCCGGGCGGCCGGGAGGGAGGGATCGACCTCGTCCGGCGCCACGGGCGCGTGCAGGTCGGCGAAGTGGGCCGCGAGCACGAGGACGTGCGCCTCGACCTGGCGCAGGGTGGCGGTGAGCTCGACGAGACGGTCGGCGGTGCCCCGGACGTCCAGGGTGTCGAGGTCCGCGAGAGCGAGGGGAGGCGCCGTCTGCATGCTCAGATTCTATCCGAACAGAGGTTCGAAAAGAAGTCCGAGTTCCGATCCTGTGGATGCGGGATCGGCTCAGTCGGCGAGGTCGACGACCACGGGCGCGTGGTCGCTCGCACCCTTGCCCGCCCGCTCCTCCCGGTCGACGAAGGCCCGGGTGACCCGGGCCTGGAGGGCCGGCGAGCCGAGCACGAAGTCGATCCGCATGCCCTTGTTCCGCTCGTAGCGCTGTCGGTAGTAGTCCCAGTAGGTGAAGACGCCGGGGCCGGGCGTGTGCGGACGCACCACGTCGGCGTACCCGGCGTCGACGATCGCCTGGAAGGCCGCACGCTCGGGCGGGGTGACGTGGGTGCTGGTGGCGAAGTCCTTCATGTCCCAGACGTCCTCGTCCTGCGGGGCGATGTTCCAGTCCCCGGTCAGGGCGGTCGGCAGGTCGGGGTGGGCCCCGAGCCACCCGGTGGCCGCGCGCTCGAGGGCTGCCAGCCACTCGAGCTTGTAGACCAGGTGGGGGTCGTCGAGCTTGCGGCCGTTGGGCACGTAGAGCGACCAGAGCCGCACGCCGCCGCAGGTGGCACCGATCGCCCGCGCCTCGGCCGCGACCGGGTCGCCGTACCCGGGCATGCCCTCGAAGCCCCGCTCGACGTCCTCGAGGCCCACGCGGGACAGGATCGCGACGCCGTTCCACTGGCTGAAGCCGTACGTCGCGACCTCGTAGCCGAGCACCTCCAGGCCCATCGTGGGCCACTGGTCGTCGCGCGCTTTGGTCTCCTGCAGGGCCAGCACGTCCACGTCGTGGCGTTGCAGGAAGGCCTCCACGCGGTCGATGCGGGAGCGGACGGAGTTGACGTTCCAGGTGGCCAGGCGCACCACGCGAGGCTACCCGGGCGGGACTACCGGGCCTGGTCGGCCAGCCCTTCGGCCAGTCCCTCGGCGACGGGGGCGAGCGTGCCCGCGGCCCGCTCGGGGAGCTCGAACCAGATCTCGGTGCCGGCCCCCTCGATGTCGGCGATGCCGACCTCGCCTCCGTGCGCCTGCACGATCCGGGCGACCGTGGCCAGCCCGATGCCGTGGCCCTCCACCGAGGTGTTGAGCCGGGAGAAGATCGAGAAGACCTGCTGCCGCTTGTCCTCCGGGATCCCGATGCCGTTGTCGCGGACCCGGATGCGCCACCGGTGCCCGATCCGCTCGCTCGAGAACGCGATGTCGGGCGGCACCCCCGGGCGGGCGAACTTCACCGCGTTGGTGATCAGGTTGAGGACCACCGAGTAGAGCTGGTCGGCGTCGGCGTCGACCACCGGAAGGGTGTCGACGCGGACCGACGCCCGGGCCTGCTGGAGCACCGGTCCGGTGTCGGTGACCACCTGCTGCACGAGCCGGGCGAGGTCGACCTCGGCGGTGCTCAGGCTGCGGTGGACGTCGTTGAGCCGCAGGATGCCCTCGACGAGCCGTGACATCCGGGCGGCCGACCGGCGGGCGCCGGCGAAGACCCGCATCCGGATGGGGTCCATGTCGGGCGGGTTGGTCTCGTGGAGCATCTCCAGGCTCGTGGTGAGGGCGGTGAGCGGGATGCGCATGTCGTGGCTGATCTGGGCGGCGACGCGCAGCACCTCCTCGGAGGCCGCGACGTGCTCGGCGCGCAGCGCCGCGTCCTCCTGCTGCCGCATCCGCAGGGCCAGGACGCCGGAGATGTTCGCCGCGAGGGTGACCAGGGTCCGCTCCTGCAGTGGGGTGAGCGTGCGCGGGCGGTCGTCGAAGACGCAGAGGCGGCCCACCATCGTGCCGTCGGGTGCGTAGAGCGGCGCGGAGCCGTAGAAGCGCAGGCTCATCAGGCTGCCGTCGACGTACGGGCTGGCGGCGAAGCGGGGGTCCGTCGACGCGTCCTCCACGAAGACGCCGAAGTGGCAGTCCATCGTGTGCACGCAGAGCGTCTCGCTGCTGGCGCAGGACAACGGGGCGATGCCGGCGGTGACGAGCAGGTGGTAGTCCTCGCCGTCCACCAGGGAGATGGCGGCGTACTGCACCTCGCAGATGTCCTGGACGAGGTTGACGATCTCCTGCAGGTCGGAGTCGCCCTCACGGCTGAAGGCGTCGATGGCCCGTGCGGACACGGGGACGTCGTCGCGTACGACGGCGAGGCTCGGCCTCATGGAAACCCTCCCCCTGCAACTCCCAGTGGTCCTAGATCCTAGGTCCCGAGCAGGACATTCCGGGAGATGTCATTTGTCAGGGGTCTAGACCCGGCACCACGGGCCGCACCGGCTCCGGCCGGGCCCGAGGGCGCCCGTAGACTGCCCACCCGTGGCCCTCACCATCGGGATCGTCGGACTCCCCAACGCCGGCAAGTCGACCCTCTTCAACGCGCTCACCCAGAACGACGTGCTCGCCGCGAACTACCCCTTCGCGACGATCGAGCCCAACGTCGGCGTCGTGGGTGTGCCGGACGAGCGGCTCGGCACCCTGGCCAAGATCTTCGGCAGCGAGCGGATCCTGCCGGCCACCGTGCAGTTCGTCGACATCGCCGGCATCGTCCGCGGCGCCTCGGAGGGCGAGGGCCTGGGCAACAAGTTCCTCTCCCACATCCGCGAGTCCGACGCGATCTGCCAGGTGACGCGGGTCTTCCGCGACGAGGACGTCACCCACGTCGAGGGCGAGGTCAACCCGGCCAGCGACATCGGCATCATCCAGACCGAGATGATCCTGGCCGACCTGCAGACCGTGGAGAAGGCGATCCCGCGGCTGGAGAAGGAGGCCCGGGCCAAGAAGGAGCTCGCCGCCAACCTCGCGGCCGCCAAGGAGGCCCTCGCCGCCCTCGAGGGCGGCACCCCGATCAGCTCGACGAAGATCGACCGGTCCTTGGTCCGCGAGCTCAGCCTGCTCACCGCCAAGCCGTACCTCTACGTCTTCAACTGCGACTCCGACGAGCTGGGCGACGAGACGCTCAAGCAGCAGATGCGCGAGCTGGTCGCCCCGGCCGAGGCGATCTTCCTCGACGCCAAGTTCGAGTCCGAGCTCGTCGAGCTCGGCGACGAGGCCGAGGCCCGCGAGATGCTCGCCGAGATGGGCATCGAGGAGCCCGGCCTCGACCTGCTGGCCCGGGTCGGCTTCGACACCCTGGGCCTGCAGACCTACCTGACCGCCGGCCCCAAGGAGTCGCGCGCCTGGACCATCCACAAGGGCGACACCGCCCCGGAGGCCGCGGGCGTGATCCACACCGACTTCCAGCGAGGCTTCATCAAGGCCGAGATCGTGTCGTTCGCCGACCTCGTCGCCGCGGGCTCGATGGCCGCCGCGAAGGCGGCGGGCAAGGTGCGCATGGAGGGCAAGGACTACGTCATGCAGGACGGCGACGTCGTGGAGTTTCGCTTCAACGTGTGAGGCGCCACGTCCGGTGCGCCCGGGTGGATCATCGGAGGGTGAGAAGGTTCCGGCCGGCCGTCGCCGGCCTGCTCGTGCTCTGCTCCGGCTGCGCGTCCTCGGGAGGCCACGACGCCGGAGCGGCGCCCTCGGGCACGGCCGGGCAGTCACGTGTGGTCGACGTGGTCGACGTGGTCGCCCTCGGCGACTCGGACGCGACCGGCATCGGTGACCCGTCTGCGCAGGGGTGGGTCGGCCGGTTCGGCGACCTGCTCGAGGCGAGGACCGGGTCGACCGTGCGGGTCGACAACCGGGCGCGGGAGGGCGAGACGAGCGACGAGCTCCGGGCGGAGGTCGCCGGTGACGCCGAGCTGCGGAAGGCGCTCGGGCGAGCGGAGGTCGTGCTCGTCGGGATCGGGGGAGCCGACCTGAACGCCGGCGACGACGCCCTGGGTGCCGGGAGCTGTCGCGGCCGGGACTGCTATGCCGGGATCCTGCGCCGGTTCGACGCGAACATCGCCGCGATCGCGTCCGAGGTCCACCGGGTGGCTCCTGGTGCGCTGGTGCGGGGCATCAGCCCAGCGAACGCCGTCCCCGGAGCCGGCTCGGTGATCCCCTCCTTCCTCACGGTCGACCTCGGCCGCTACCAGGCGACCACCGAGCGCGCCTCGCTCTGCCGGGCCCTGCGCTCGGTCGGAGGACGCTGCGTCGACGTGGTGACGGCCTTCAACGGTCCCCGCGGAGACGGTGACGCCTACGCGCAGGGTCTGCTGACCACGGACCCCTGCTGCTACCCCAGCGCGCAGGGCCAGCAGCTGATCGCGGAGCTCCTGCTCGCCGAGGGCCTCGACGGTCTGCCGGGGACCGCGTCGCCCTAACGTAAACCTTTGAGCAAGACGCCCGCCCGGCTGCCTGTAGGGCCTTCGGGCGGGATATCGTCGCCCGTGCGCATCCTCTTCGATCATGGCGGTGAGCTGGCGGAGGAGTACGCCGCGGTCGACTGGGACGCCAGTCCGCTGGGCCGGCCCGAGACATGGTCGCCGACGCTGCGCACGACCGTCGACATGATGGTCCGCTCGCGCTTCCCGATGACCCTGCTCTGGGGGACCGAGGCCGCGCTGGTCTACAACCAGGCGTACGTCGAGCTGATCCAGGACAAGCACCCGGCCGCCCTGGGGCGCCCCGCGAAGGAGATCTTCCCCGAGGCGTGGGACCTGATCAGCCCGATGCTGGAGCAGGTCAGGACCACCCAACAGGCGACCTACCTGGAGAACGAGTACGTGCCCCTGGTGCGGCGCGGCTTCCTCGAGGAGTGCTACTTCACGTTCTCCTACTCGGCGGTCCGCAACCTCGACGGCCACGCCGAGGGGGTCCTCGACGTCGCGACGGAGACGACCCGTGAGGTGGTCTTCCGCCGCCGGATGAACCTGCTGCGGCGGCTCGCGCTCCGGCTCCCCAGCGTCTCCGGCGGTCCGGGCAGGATCGTGGACGCAGCCCTGGACCTGCTCGAGGACCAGGCGGCCGACATCGCTCGCGTCGGGGTCGTGGGGTACGCCCACGACATCGTCCCGACCGAGCTGGGACCGCGCTGGGACGGCCGCCCGCTGGTGGTGCGGATCCCCACCTCGGGGGAGCGGGCCCGTGCCCTTCGGGTCGTCCCGGCCTCAACCGTCGTGGTGGACGAGGACTACCGGGCCTTCCTCGGCCTCGTCGCCGCCGCGGTCGGCCAGGCGCTGGAACGCCACCGTCTCGACGAGGTGCAGGGGCGTGCCAACGAGGCGCAGCGCGAGATGACCGAGGCCTTCCAACGCAGCCTGCTCCCGCGCCTGGACCCGCTCCGCTCGCCGCAGATGGCGGTGCGCTACCGGCCGGCCGTCGAGCTCGCCAAGCTCGGCGGGGACTGGTACGACGTCTTCGCGCTCCCCGACGGCAGTCTCGACGTGGTGATCGGCGACGTCGCCGGGCACGACCAGCGGGCCGCCGCCGACATGGCGCAGATGCGGCACCTCGTGCGCGGGGTCGCGCTGAGCATCGCCAGCGACTCGCCCGCGCGGGTGCTGGCCGGGCTCGAGAAGGTGCTGGCGGTGAGCAGCTCCGACGCGCTCGCGACCGCGGTGCTGGCCCGGGTGAGCGACCTCGACGCCGGCCGGCTGCAGGTGACCTGGTCCAACGCGGGCCATCCGCCGCCGGTGCTGGTCGAGGCCGACGGCGGCGTCCGGCTGCTCCGCACCGAGCCCGACCTGCTGCTGGGCCTGGACGCCGGGGCCGAGCGCAGCGAGCACCAGGTCGTGCTCGAGCCCGGGGCGACGCTCGTGCTCTACACCGACGGCCTGGTGGAGAGCCGGCTTCAGCGTCTCGAGGACGGCCTCGACCGGCTGGTGGGCACCCTGGCCGGGGCCCAGCGGCGAAACCTGGAGAACCTGTGCGACCACCTGCTGGAGAGTGCGCCGGGCCGCGAGGACGACGTGGCGCTGTTGGTGCTGCGCGGCTGACCCCGACGCACGGCCCCGGTGTGAGAGGTTCGCGCCATGAGCTCCGACAACCCGACCGGTGTGCAGCATGTCCTGACCAGCGCGGAGGCCGGTGGCGCCCGGGCGGTGGTGACCGAGCTCGGCGCGTCGCTGCGCTCGCTGCGCGTCGGCGGCGTCCCCCTAGTCACCGAGTACCCCGACGACCTGGCACTGCCCGGCGCCGCGGGCATCGTGCTGGTGCCGTGGCCCAACCGTGTGGCCGGGGCGACCTGGTCGCTCGAGGGTCGCCCGCAGCGGCTCGACGTCACCGAGCCCGACACCGGCAACGCGATCCACGGGCTGCTCCGCAACACCGGCTACGCCGTCGCGGAGTCGTCGACCGACGCGGTCACGCTGACCGCCACGGTCTTCCCGCAGCACGGCTACCCGTTCCTGCTCCGCACCTCGGTGCGCTACGCGCTCACCGGCGACGGGCTGCGGGTCACCCACACGGTGCGCAACGCCGGCGCCGACCCCGCCCCCGTCGCGGTGGGCGCCCACCCCTACCTGACGGTCGGGGACACCGCGGTCCGCGACCTGCACGTCCGGGTCGCGGCCACGACGTACCAGGAGACCGACGAGCGGGGGATCCCGGTCGCGGACCACCCGGTCGCGGGGACGCCGTACGACCTGTCGGCGGGCGGGCCGCTCGGCGAGCTCCAGCTCGACACCGCCTTCACCGGGTTCGCCCTCGAGGACGGCGCCTACCGGCACCGGGTCCTGGCCGCGGACGGCACCGGGGTCGAGCTGTGGGCGGACCCGGACTTCGGCTGGGCGCAGGTCTTCACCAGCCGCCGGTGGCCGACCGGCGACGGCACCGCGCTGGCACTCGAGCCGATGACGGCGCCGGCCAACGCGCTGGTCACGGGCCGCGACCTGCGGTACCTCGCGCCCGGGGAGACCTGGACCCTGTCCTGGGGGCTGCGCCCGGTCCGCTGACGAGCCGACGGACGATGGTCCGTCGGGCCGCTGGCGCTCGGCCCTGGGGAGCACCGCGTCGGGCGTGGGAGGCTCGTGCCGTGCAAGAGGTGAAGATTGACGCGACCGGCCTCGACCGGCTGGCCGACCTGCTCGCGCCCGACCGCGCCGAGCGGCTGCTCGTCGCTCAGGGGCGGGCCCGGCGGCTGCTCGACGGGCGCACGGTGTGGAACGTCAACGCGACGGCCACCGGAGGCGGTGTGGCGGAGCTGCTGCAGGCGCTGCTGGCCTACGGCCGCGGCGCCGGGGTCGACACCCGCTGGCTGGTCCTCGACGGCACCCCCGGGTTCTTCCGGCTCACCAAGCGGATCCACAACCTGCTGCACGGCTCGGCCGGCGACGGCGAGGGCCTCGGCGGCGCCGACCGCGTCCTCTACGAGCAGGTGCTGGCCACCAACCTGCGCGACCTCCTCCACTCCGTCCGGCCCGGCGACATCGTGCTCCTGCACGACCCGCAGACGGCGGGGCTGGTCCCGGGGCTGCGGGACGCCGGTGCGCACGTGGTCTGGCGCTGTCACGTGGGCCGGGACACCCGCACCCCGGAGACCGATCTGGCGTGGGGGTTCCTGCGGCCGTACGTCGAGCAGGCGCACGCCACGATCTTCTCCCGGGCGGCGTACGTGCCGGCCTGGACCGACCAGAACAGCGTCTGGCTGATCCCGCCGTCCCTCGACCCGTTCACCGCCAAGAACCGGGACCTGCCGGAGGACGACGTGACCGCCACGTTGGCGCAAGCCGGGCTGGTGGACCTGCCCGGCGCCACGGGCAGCCTCGCCTTCGTCCGCCGCGACGGCAGCCCCGGCACCGTCCGTCGTCACACCGGCCTGGTGGCCGGCGACCGGCCGGTGCCCGCGGACGCCCGGCTGGTGCTGCAGATCAGCCGCTGGGACCGCCTCAAGGACATGGGCGGGGTGCTGCGCGCCTTCGTCGACCATCTGGCCGACCTGCCCGAGGACGTCCACCTGATGCTGGCCGGCCCGTCGGTCGAGGGCGTCTCGGACGATCCCGAGGGGGCCGAGGTGCTGGCCGAGTGCCTCGCGCTGTGGCGGGCGCTGCCCCCGGCCGCGGCCGGTCGCGTCCACCTGTGCTCGCTGCCGATGGACGACGTCGACGAGAACGCGCACCTGGTCAACGCCCTGCAGCACCACGCCGCCGTCGTGGTGCAGAAGAGCCTGGTCGAGGGCTTCGGCCTCACGGTGACCGAGCCGATGTGGAAGGGGCGGCCGGTGGTCGGCTCGGGGATCGGCGGCATCCAGGACCAGATCGTCGACGGCGTGAGCGGGCTGCTGCTGCGCGACCCCACCGACCTGGACTCCTTCGTCGTGCTGCTCGAGGCGGTCCTCGAGGACGACGACTTCGCGGCCCGGCTGGGGGCGGGGGCCCGCGAGCGGGTCCGCGACCGCTACCTGGGGGACCGCCACCTGCTCCAGTACGTCGACCTCTTCGAGGAGCTCCTCGCCGCTCGGGCCTGACCACCCTGCGTGTCGGGCTCGGCCCCGGCCTACCGTTCGGGGTGAGATGGGACCCGCGCCCGAGAGGAGGCCCGATGCCCGAGCTGCCGGAGCAGCCGCACAGCCCTGCCCTGGTCGCCGACCAGGACGGCGTCGAGGTCGACGCCGGGTGGTCCGGACCCGTCGACGTGCTCCTGGACGGTCGCCGGATCTGGTCCTTCGAGGTCGGACGGGACGCCGCCGCGGTCGGGGGCGGGCGTCTGAAGGTGCCGTGGCCGCCGCGGCTGCGGCCCTACCTGGTCGGGCGCGCCGCGCTGGCACTGGTCCGGTACGCCGACCGCAGCGAGCTGCGCGCGGGCGAGGTCCGCTTCACCGACGACGACACCGAGATGCGCCTGGAGGACGCCGCCGGCCACCCGCTGGCCGTGGACAAGAACGGCCGCCTGCACCAGGACTTCTCGGCCACCGACGCCGGCTCGCGCGCCGAGATCATGGACGCCGTCGAGCGTGTGGTCGCCGACCTGGTCAGCTGCGGCATCGAGCCCTACCTGATGTACGGCTGCCTGCTCGGGGCCGTCCGCGACGGTCACATGATCGGGCACGACACCGACGTCGACCTGGCCTGGCTGAGCGCCTGCACGCACCCCTTCGACATCATCCGGGAGACCTCGCGGGTGGTCCGCCGGATGCGCGAGCTCGGCTGGTCGGTGGTGAGCCTGTCGGCGGCGAACTTCAAGGTCACCGTCCCGCTGGCCGAGGGGCGCACCTGCGGGGTCGACGTCTTCGGGTCGTTCTACGTCAGCGGCGTCTTCCACGTGATGGGCGCCCTGGCCGGCGACCTCGACCGGTCGGCGCTGGTCCCGTTCGGCACCGTCGTGCTGGAGGGCCGCGAGATCGTCGCGCCGGCCCGTCCGGAGGAGGTGCTGGCCTTCACCTACGGCGAGACCTGGCGGGTCCCGGACCCCTCGTTCCACTTCCACCACCCGCCGGAGAACATCCGCCGCCTCGACGGCTGGTTCCGGTCGACCCGCCGCCGGTTCCGCTACTGGAACGACTTCTACCGGGGCCCGGACGGCAAGCGCGTCCCGACCGAGCCGTCGCTGTTCGCGCAGTGGGTCGCCGACCGGCTCGAGGAGCCCACCCGGGTGCTCGACGTGGGCGCCGGCAACGCCCGGGACTCGACATACCTGGCGGCGCAGGGGCACACCGTGACCGCGATGGACTTCGTGACCGCCGCCTTCCCGCAGACCCGGCCGCTACGCCGCCGGCAGGGCGTCAAGGTGACCGAGCGCAACCTCAACCTGGAGAACCTGCACCGGGTGCTGGTGGTGGGCCGGGAGTACGCCCACCGGCCCGAGACCCACACGATCTACGCCCGCGGCCTCCTCGACGCACTGTGGCCGACCGGCCGGGAGAACCTGTGGCGGTTCGCGTCGATGACCCAGCGCCGCGGCGGCGAGACGTTCCTGGAGTTCCGCACGCCTCGGAGCCGCTCCGAGGCCACGTTCTTCCCGCGCCACCGGCGCACATTCCTGGACCCGGCCGTGGCCGAGCGCGAGATCGCCTCGTTCGGCGGCCGGGTGGTCCACCGGGAGGAGGGGCGCGGACGTGCGCCCCTGGGACAGGAGGACCCGTACATGTGTCGACTCGTGGTGAGGTGGAGCTGATGGGCATCCGGGACAAGGTCGCCGACAGGGTCGCGTCGGGGGCGAGCTCGCGCGTCGACCGGCTCGAGGCGCGCATCGGCCAGCTCGAGGACGCGGTCGACGAGAGCCGCCGGCTCAACCGGCGGCTCTCCGACGTGATCGACATCGTGACCGAGCTGCTGCTGCCCGCGGTGGACCGCAGCGACGCCCGGATCGCGGCCGCCCTCGAGCGGCTCGAGCGCACGCTCGGGGACCCGCCGACCACCTGAGGGGACGGGCTCAGCCCACCGCCTGCTGGACCTGGCCGAGGATGCGGGCCAGGATCCGGGAGACCTGCATCTGGGTCACCCCGACCACCTCGCCGATCTGGTCCTGGGTGTAGCCCGCCCCGAACCGCAGGTCGAGGATGCGCCGGTCGCGCGCACTGAGCGACGCGGCCACCTCGCGCAGCGCCAGGCGGGCCTCGCAGTCGGCGACGCCGTCGTCGGGGTGGACCAGACTCAGCCCCGCACCCGGGCCCTCGGACTCGGCGGTGAGGAAGGCGCGGTCCAGCGACTCGGGGGTGTAGCAGCCGTCGAGGGTGAGCGCCTCGGTCACCGTCGACAACGGCAGCCCCGTGGCCACGGCCAGCTCCTTGGCCGTGGGCTCGCGGCTCAGCTCCTGGGTGAGCCCGGGCCGTACGTCGGCGAGCGTCATCAGGGCCTCCTGCAGGCGGCGCGGCGGGCGGACCGCCCAGCCGTGGTCGCGGAAGTGCCGCCGCAGCTCGCCGCGGATGCAGGGGATGGCGTACGACGCGAAGCCGGCGTGGTGCTCGGCGTCGAACCGGTCGACGGCGCGCACCAGGGCCAGCCGGGCGACCTGCTGCAGGTCGTCGGCCGGGATCCCGCGTCGGTTGTACCGTGCCGCGAGGCCGTCGGCCAGCGAGAGGTTGAGGAGCACCACCTCCTCACGGAGGCGGTCGCGCTGCTCGGGGCACGTGGTGCCGGCGAGCTCACGCAGAAGGCGGTCGGTGGACGCGTCCCGATCCTGACGCTCGGCCCCACGAGGGGCGAGCCGGGTCCGAGGGAGCGCGAGGGTTCGCGCGGTCATCGTACGGGTCCTTCCGGGACGGAACCCGCCTCGGCCGCTTCTTGACCCGGGCTCCGCTGGACCCATGTTTACCCACGGGCTGCTGTGACAAACCTCGCGGGGTACATCCTCTTCAGCGGTCGGGGCTGAGCGACTTGGCGACCAGCTGGTTCGCGGCGCGCTGGAAGGCGTTCACGATCGCGTCCAGGGTCAGCGTGCGCAGGTTCTCCATGGTGCGCTCGAACCTGGCAGCGTCGTCGCGGGACAGGTCGTGCCCCTCGTACTGCGGGATCACCCGGTCCCGCAGGATCGCGGTCAGCTCGTCGGCCAGCCCGGACATGTGGCTGCGGACCGCGGCGTTGGCCTCGGTGATGACGTCGAGGGGCAGCTCGAGGTCGAGCAGCTCCACGGCGAGCCGGACCTCCGGCAGGGTCTGGAAGCCGTCGCCCTTGGGGCGGACCGCGCCGGCCTGGCGCAGCCACTCCAGGTCCTTGGCGGTGAGGTGGCGCCCGGCCCGCTCGTCGAGCTCGCGGCGCGAGACGACCTTCCACTGGCCCGGCTTCCACGCGGTCAGCAGCGCGCGCTGCACCGCCAGCTCCTCGGCGCTGGAGTCCATCGGCACGCCGGCGAGGTAGCGCTCGATCGCCGCCAGCGTGAACCCGTGGTCCTGCAGGGCCCGGATCAGCTCGAGCCGGGCGAGGTGCTCGGGACCGTAGTAGGCCATCCGGCCGCGGCGCAGCGGCGCGGGCAGCAGACCCAGGCTGGCGTAGTAGCGGGTGGTGCGCACGGTCATGCCGGTGGTCAGGGCGAGCTCGTCGATGGTGAGCAGCTCGTCGGTCTTCTCGCTGGCGTTCGGGGTGGTCACGCGCCCTCCGGTCGGTCGGGATGCCCGCTCATGGCCGTACTGTCACAGCCACACTGTCACATCGACGGTGTCACGACCGGTCTTGAATCGTGACAGTTTTGCTGTCACAGTACGCGTGTTACCGACTCACGAGGATGGCGATGAAGCTCTCGACGATGCTCATGTACGACGGCAACCCCCGGAAGGCCGCCGACGACGTGGCCGCACTCGAGCGCGCCGGGCTCGACACGGTGTGGATCGCGGAGGCCTACGGGTTCGACTCCCCGACGCTGATGGGCTACCTGGCCGCGAAGACCGAGACGGTGGAGATCGGCTCGGCCATCCTCAACATCTACTCGCGCACCCCCACCCTGCTCGCGCAGACCGCGGCGGGTCTGGACAACGTCTCGGGCGGGCGCGCGATCCTCGGGCTCGGCGCATCCGGCCCGCAGGTGATCGAGGGCTGGCACGGCCTGCCCTACGAGAAGCCCCTGGGCCGCACCCGCGAGGTCGTCGACATCGTGCGCCGCGCCGTCCGTCGCGAGGTGGTGACCAACGACGGGATCATCAAGCTCCCGCTGCCCGAGGGTCAGGGCACCGGGCTGGGCAAGCCTCTGAAGATGCTCACCCGCCCCGAGCGCGACACGATCCCGATCTGGATCGCGGCCCTGGGCAAGAAGAACGTCGAGGGCACCGCGGAGTACGCCGACGGCTGGCTGCCCCACCTCTACGCCCCCGAGCTGTCCGGCAAGGTCTGGGGCGAGGCCCTGGCGCGCGGTGCGGCCAAGCGGCCCGAGGGCCTCGGCCCGCTCCAGGTCGCCGCGGGCGGCATGGTCGCCGTCGGCGAGGACGTCAAGGCGATGCTCGACTTCGCCCGCCCGATGTTCGCCCTCTACATCGGCGGCATGGGCGCCAAGGGCAAGAACTTCTACAACGACCTCGCCTGCGAGTACGGCTACGAGCAGGAGGCCGAGCGGATCCAGGACCTCTACCTCGAGGGGAAGAAGGACGAGGCCGCCGCGGCGGTGCCGCTCGACCTGCTCGAGATGTGCAACCTGGTGGGGCCGGAGTCGTACGTGAAGGAGCGGATCGCCGCGTTCGCCGAGTCCGGCGTGACGCACCTCAACATCGTCCCGGTGGCCGACGACCCGGCCGCGCTCGTCTCCCAGCTGAAGGAATGGGTGTCCTGACATGAGCTCCACCCCGCGTGACCTGTTCGAGCCCGAGCACGAGTCGTTCCGCCAGACCGTGCGGACGTTCTTCGAGAAGGAGGTCGTCCCGCACCACGACCAGTGGGAGCGCGACGGCATCGTGCCGCGCGAGCTGTGGCTCAAGGCCGGCGAGGCCGGGCTGCTCTGCTTCGACGTGCCCGAGGAGTACGGCGGCCCGGGCATCGACGACTTCCGGTTCAACCAGATCCTCTCCGAGGAGCAGGCCCGGGCCGGCGCCAACGGGCCCGGCTTCTCGGTGCACACCGACATCATCGTCCCGTACCTGACCTCGCTGGCCACCGACGAGCAGAAGCAGCGCTGGCTGCCCGGCTGCGTCACGGGTGAGACGATCACCGCGATCGCGATGACGGAGCCGGGCGCCGGGTCCGACCTGCAGGGCATCCGCACCACGGCGATCGACCAGGGTGACCACTACCTGCTCAACGGCTCCAAGACGTTCATCAGCAACGGCATCAACGCCGACCTGGTGATCGTGGTCGCCCGCACCGACCCCGAGGCCGGCCACAAGGGCATCAGCCTGGTCGTCGTGGAGCGCGGGATGCCGGGCTTCGAGCGGGGCCGGAACCTGGAGAAGGTCGGGCTGCACGCGCAGGACACCTCCGAGCTCTCCTTCACCGACGTCCGGGTGCCCAAGGCCAACCTGCTCGGCGAGGAGGGCCAGGGCTTCATCTACCTGATGATGAACCTGCCGCAGGAGCGGCTCGCGATCGCGATGCAGGCCGCGGCCGCGTGCGAGGGCCTGGTCGCGATGTGCCTGGACTACGCCAAGCAGCGTGAGGCGTTCGGCCGGCCGATCGGCAAGTTCCAGCACAACCGGTTCCTGGTCGCCGAGATGGCCACCGAGGCCCGGATCGCGCAGGTCTTCGTCGACGACTGCGTCCGCAAGCACCTCGAGGGCCGGCTCGACTCCACGCTGGCGTCGATGGCGAAGTACTGGACGACCGAGCTGCAGAACAAGCTGGCCGGGCAGGCGGTCCAGCTCCACGGCGGCTACGGCTACATGCTGGAGTACCCGGTCGCGCGGGCCTTCGTCGACAGCCGGATCTCGACCATCTACGGCGGTACGACCGAGGTCCAGAAGGAGATCATCGGACGGTCGCTGGGACTGTGAGGAGCTGACATGGACTTCAACCTGCCCGAGTCCGCCCTCGCCGTCCGCGAGGGCGTCCGGGCCATCGGCGCCAAGTACGACCACGCCTACTGGTCCCGCTGCGAGGAGGAGCACCGCTTCCCGAGCGAGGTCTACCAGGACCTCTGCGACGGCGGCTGGATCGGCCTGTCGATCCCCGAGGAGTACGGCGGGGGCGGCCAGGGGCTGCTCGAGCTGGTGGTCGCCAACGAGACACTGTGCGCCTCGGGGGGCACCGCCGGGACCTTCTTCTACGTGCTCAACCCCGGCTTCGGGGCGACGACGATCATCCGGCACGGCACGCCCGAGCAGAAGCAGGCCCTGCTGCCGGGGCTGGCCACCGGCGAGCTCCAGTTCGCGCTCGGGCTGACCGAGCCCGACGCCGGCAGCAATGCCATCGAGATCACCACCTCCGCCCGGCGGGACGGCGACGACCTGCTCGTGAAGGGCCAGAAGGTCTGGATCTCCAACCTGGAGAACGCCGACTGGATGATCGTGGTGACCCGCACCATCCCCGCGGCCGAGGCCAGCCCGCGCACCGCGGGCTTCACGCTCGTGCTGGTCGACGTGAAGGAGGCGCTGGCCGCCGGCACGCTCTCCTACACGCCGATCCCCAAGATGGGCACCAACGTGCTCACCTCCAGCCAGGTCTTCCTCGACGACGTCCGGGTGCCGCTGGCCAACGTCCTGGGCCGCGTCGACGAGGGCTTCGCGGTGCTGTGGGACGTGCTCAACCCGGAGCGGATCCTCGCCGCGGCCGGCGGGGTCGGCAGCGCCGAGGCCGCCCTGACCGTCGCCGCGGACTACGCCCGCGAGCGGGTCGTCTTCGGCCGGCCGATCGGCGCCAACCAGGCGATCCAGTTCCCGCTGGCGCAGGTCAAGGCCAAGACCGAGCTGGCCCGGCTGATGACCTACAAGGCGGCCTGGCTCTTCGACCAGGGCCTGCCGTGCGGCAACGAGACCAACATCGCCAAGCTGACCGGGTCCCAGGCGGCCTGGGAGGCGGCCGACGCGGCCTTCCAGACCCTCGGCGGGATGGCCTACTCCAAGGAGTACCCGGTGGAGCGGCTCTTCCGTGACGCGCGGATCGGCAAGAACATCCCGGTCGCCGAGCAGCTGGTGCTCGCCCACGTCGGCACCTCGATGCTGGGCCTGCCCAAGTCCTACTGAGCCGCTAGTCAGCGGGTCCGACGGCGGCCCGGAGCGAGCGGTACGACGCGAGCAGCGCCTCCCGCTCCTGGGCGAGCAGCGGGTCGGTGAGGTCGCAGCCCGCCGCGACCCACCGGTCCGAGAGCTCCATCGCCCGCACCCGCTGGCGGGCGGCCTCGAGCACCGCCGACTCCTCGGCGCCGTACACGTAGGAGTAGAGGGCGACCAGCGAGTCGACCAGGGGGCCGTCGGAGTCGACCTCGCCGTACTGCCGGAGCCGGTGCAGCCGCCACCACTCGACCTCGAGCCGGGCGGCCTCGGTGGGGTCGAGGGTGAGCTCGGGGAAGTCCTTCAGGACCAGCGCGTAGAAGCGCCGCATGCAGTCCCGGGCGGCGTCCGGGTCGTTGTCCGGGTACGGCGCCCACTTCTGGTTGGCCCGCAGCACCAGGAACGCGCCGTACAGGGTGTCGCGGCGGCGCATCCCGAAGCCGGCGTCGACCATGCCCACGGCGGCCCTCAGGAAGGTCCACCACGCGCGGCGGTAGTACGCCGCCCAGGCGTCGGTCTCCAGCCGGCCCACGCGCTCCGGGTCGAAGGTGCGCGGTCCTCGTGTCGTGCCCACCCGCCCAGTATCGGAGGGCGGGGAAGGCCGAAGGTCCCGAACTAGTCCCGACCGGGAGGAAGGCATGGCCTTTTCCCCCCAGAACGGGCACAGTAGGAGGCCCTACCGCATCTCGGGTGTGGATGCAAGCGAAAAGTAACAAATATCCGATTTGGGTCTTTTTCTTTACCTCGCGGGGGCGAGGGAGTGGGGAAGGTGGCGCACCATGGAGCTCATCCAGTTCCACAAGCTGCGGACCGGCGTGCAGAGCAACGCCTCGCCCGGGAGTCGCGAGGACCTGACCTCCGTCGAGGCGGCCCTCAAGCACAGCCTCGAGGCGACCGGCCTCTTCGAGGAGGTCGAGGTCGAGACGACCGAGGACCCCGACCACCTGGTCATCGGCCTGTGCAAGTTCGCCCCCAACCTCAGCGAGTCCCAGGTCGCGAGCCGGCTCGAGCAGCTGTGGGAGGACCGGGTCCGCTACCAGTTCTGGGAGGCCCACGCCACGCTCGTCGACGAGGACCACGTCGAGTTCGAGGCGGCGACCCGCAGTGGGACCGCCGGCCACTACGTCACCGTCCACATCGTCGCGCAGAAGGCCACCATCCCGGTCCAGCGGTCCTGGGGCTACTGAGGCGGCGCCGCTCCCGCACGGACCTGGCACGACCCGCTAGCGTCGCGGCATGCACGCACTCGACGAGGCCCTCGACCTCACCGTGTCCACGCCCGGCGTCCACGACGGCCGGCTGGACGGGGGCTGGCTGATCGGTCACGCGCTCAACGGCGGAGTGCTGCTCTCGGTGCTCGGTCAGGCCTTCCGCCAGCGCCTCGGCGGCCTCGACCAGGGCCACGGCGACCCGCTCGCCGTCACCGGCTACTTCGTCTCCGCCGCCGAGCCGGGCGACGTCCGGGTCACCACCGAGGTCGTGCGTGAGGGCCGCACCATGGCCACCGGGCAGGCCTCCCTGCTGCAGCCCGACGGCGCCGGCGGCTGGGTGGAGCGGGTCCGCGCCCTGGCGACGTACGGCGACCTCGGCAACCACGCCGACGACGTCCGGACCAGTGCGACCCCGCCGGAGATGCCCCCGCCCGAGAGGTGCGTCGGCACCGACCTGGCCCCGGCCGACTCGCCGTGGGCGCAGATCCCGTTCCTCGGCCGGGTCGAGGTCCGCTTCGACCCCGACACCGTCGGCTGGGCGCTCGGCGCCCCGTCGGGCCGAGGCGTGCTGCAGGCCTGGATCCGGATGGCCGACGGCCGCGAGCCGGACCCGCTGATGCTCCTGCTCGCCGTCGACGCCCTGCCGCCGGTCACCTTCGACCTGGGCCTGCTCGGCTGGGCCCCGACCCTGGAGCTGACCGCGCACGTCCGAGCGGTCCCGGCGCCGGGCTGGCTGGCGCTGCGCGCCACCTCCCGCAACCTGGCCGGCGGCCTGGTCGAGGAGGACGTCGACGTCTGGGACTCGGCCGGCCGCCTGGTCGCGCAGTCCCGCCAGCTCGCCCGGGCGCCGCGACCGACGCGGGTGCTGGAGTAGCGCCGGAGCCGGACTCAGTCGAAACGTGCCCGGTCGAGGGTGAAGACCAGCCGCAGCCCCGGGTACTCGGTGAGCGACCATAGCTCGTCGCGCCCGGGCCAGTAGCAGACGTCCTCCGGCCCCACCGGCAGCACCCGGGCGTGCCGCACCAGGCGGTCGCCCTCCTCGACGTACAGGTGACCGCGCCGCCGCGGCCCGTCGCTGGTGGTGACGAAGAGCCGGCCGCGCGCGGCCACGCAGCCCTGCATCCCCGGGACGCCGTGCCGCAGCAGCCGCGGTCGGCACACGCCGGCGTCGTCGCTGCCCGGGAGGTCGGTGGCCGGGTCGAGGTCGTAGCGCAGCAGCCGGGTGGTCATCTCGCCGCGCCCGAACTCACCGGCCAGCAGTCCCGGCGGCTCGGTGGCCCGGTCGAGGCTGACGAACGAGTAGCGCACGGCGGGGGCGCCCTCCTCGGAGCGTGCCGCGTGCACGTAGCGGACCGGCAGCACGTAGCGGTGACCGTAGGTCTCCAGCCCGCCCGCGCCGGCCGCGGCGCCCAGCGCCACCACGTCGTCGAGCCGGAACGTGTACAGCCCCTTCGCGGTCCCCGCCACCGTCAGGTAGGGCCCGTGCCAGACGACGCCGCCGGCATGGGCGCGCACCGGACGGAGCCCGAGCCCGCCGTCGGCGTCGAGGGTCGCCTCGACCAGCAGCACGTGCCGGTAGCGCAGCCGCCGCCGGTCGGTCAGGTCGGTCACGGTGATCCGGGACCCGTGCGACACGCCCCGGAGCGTCCGGGAGTACGACGTGGTGACCAGCACCTCGCGGCCGCCGTACGTCTCGTCGGCGCAGCCGTCGGCCGAGCCGGTGATGCCCTGGGGCCACCAGCGCGGGCTCGCCTCGTCCTCGGCGTCCCACCGGAACGCCCACCTCGCCCGCGTGCCCGGGGCGTACGCCGCCCGGGCGACCCGGTCGAGGTCGGCCAGCACGCCGTCGAGCCCGACCCGGCCGCCGGCCAGCGCCGCCAGGGCGTCGTTGGGGGCCTGCCGCTCCGGGGAGCGGAGCAGGTGCACCGGCTCGGTGGTCATCGTGCTCCTCGGCTACCTTCTGCTGGGTCCCGAACGTAGCCGAGGAGGGTGCGATGACCGAGCCGGACGACCCCGTACGCGTCGTCGGGGTGGCCCTGCTGGACGGCGCCGGGCGGGTGCTGGCCGCGCGCCGGGCCCGACCCGCCGAGCTCGCCGGCGGCTGGGAGCTGCCCGGCGGCAAGTGCGAGCCGGGGGAGGGCCTGGCCGCTGCGGCCGTCCGGGAGCTGCGCGAGGAGCTCGGGTGCGAGGTCCGGGTGACCGGCAGCCTGCCCGGGGAGGAGCCGATCCGCCCCGGCCTGACCCTGCAGGTGGTGCTCGCCGAGCTGGAGGAGGGCGACCCCGAGCCGCGCGAGCACGACGCCCTGCGCTGGCTGCGCGCCGATCAGCTCGACGAGGTGGCCTGGCTGCCGGCCGACGTCCCCTTCGTTGGACGCCTCGGGGAGGTGCTCCGGTGACCACGCTCCGTGCGGTCTTCTTCGACGAGGTCGACGCCCGCGCCACGGCGCTGCGGCTGCTGCGCGACGGCTTCGACGCCGAGGTGGTCCGCGAGCACCTGGCCGGCGAGGACGACGACGAGGACCACCCCTGGGCCGTGCTCACCGACGCCCCCGAGGTCGTGGTCGAGCTGCTCGTCGAGCTCTACGACGGCTGGCTCGACGTGCCCGAGCCCCCGCCCGGCCCGGCGCTGCCGCCGCCCGACCTGCCCCGGGCTCCGCGCACGGGTCCCTCCTAGACTCGGCGCATGACCGAGACCTCCCCGCCGGAGCAGCGGCTGCTGCTGGTGCACGCCCACCCCGACGACGAGTCGATCAACAACGGCGTCACGATGGCCAAGTACGTCGCCCAGGGCCGCGGCGTCACGCTGGTGACCTGCACCCTGGGGGAGGAGGGCGAGGTGCTGGTGCCCGAGCTGGCCCATCTCGCGGCCGACCAGGAGGACGGTCTGGGCACCCACCGGATCGGCGAGCTCGCCGAGGCGATGCGGGCCCTGGGGGTCACCGACCACCGGTTCCTCGGCGGCCCCGGCCACTACCGGGACTCCGGCATGGAGTGGGACGAGACCCGGCACGCCAAGCCCAAGGAGACGGTCCGCGACGACACCTTCTGGAAGGCCGACCTCACCGCCGCCTCCGACCTGCTGGTCGAGGTGATCCGGGAGGTCCGCCCCCAGGTGCTGGTCACCTACGACCAGTTCGGCAACTACGGCCACCCCGACCACATCCAGGCCCACCGGGTCGCGATGTACGGCGCCGCCCTGGCGGCGGTGCCGTCGTACCGGCGCGACCTGGGCGAGCCCTGGGACATCGCCAAGATCTACTGGGTCGCGATGGCGGCCTCGAAGTTCCGCGAGGGCCTCCGGTTGATGGCCGAGGCCGGGCTCGAGAACCCCTTCGAGGGCTTCGACCCCGACAACCTGCCGGCCTTCATGGTCGAGGACGACGCGATCGCGTGCGAGGTCACCGGACCCGAGTTCGTCGACGCCAAGATGGCCGCACTGGCGGCCCACGAGACGCAGATCGCCAAGGACGGGCCGTTCTTCGCCTACTCCGACAACATCGGCACGCTGGCGTGGGGCAGCGAGGTCTACCGCCTCGCCAAGGGGGTGAAGGGCCCGGTCGACGACCGCGGCTGGGAGACCGACCTCTTCGCCGGCCTGTGACCGACCGGCGGCTGCTGCGCCGGCTCCTGCTGGGGATCGTGCTCGTCGTCGGCGCCCTGTACGTCGGCGCCTACGCGTTCGCCGGCGACCGGGTGCCGCGAGGGACCACCGTCGCCGGTGTCGACGTCGGCGGGCTGCGACCGGCGGCCGCCGAGCGGGCGCTGGCCCGCGGGCTGGCCGGGCGCCTCGACGACCCGGTCAGCGTGGTCGTCGGCGACCGCCGCTTCGCGGTGGACCCCGCCGAGGCCGGGCTCGACGTGGACGTGGCCGCCTCGGTGGCGCAGGTCCCGGTCGGGCGCAGCTGGAACCCGGCCGACCTGTGGCAGAGCGTCGTCGGAGGCACCGACCACGACGCCGTGGTCACCGCGGACGAGGCCGCGCTGGAGGCGGCGCTGCAGCGGCTCGCGGACCGGGTGGAGATCCCGGCGGTCGAGGGTGGGGTCCGGTTCACCCGGTCCCGGGCCGTGCCCACCTACCCCGAGCCGGGCCAGGCGCTCGACCTGGCCGCCGCCGCGGACGCCGTCCGGGCGGCCTACCCGGCCTCCGGCGACGAGGTCACCCTGGAGACCGTGGCCGAGCAGCCCGAGGTCTCGGCCGCGGAGGTCGGCCGGGCGATGAAGCAGTTCGCCGACCCCGCCATGTCGGCGCCGGTGGTCTACCGGATCGGGGGCGAGTCCGTGGTGCTGCAGCCGCGCTCCTACGCCCGCGCCCTGTCGATGGTGGCCACCGACGGCGTCCTCGAGCCGCGGGTCGACCGGGACCGGCTGCTGCGCGCCTTCGAGCCGGCGATGACCACCGTCGCGGAGGAGCCCGTGGACGCCACCGTGCGGATCGTCGGCGGGCGGCCCGAGGTGGTGCCCGCCAAGAAAGGCGTCACCATCGACCTGGACCGGGTGGTGCGCACCTTCCCCCGGCTGGCCGCGGCATCGGGAGAGGGCCGGGAGCTGGAGATGGCCACCGCGGTGGCCGAGCCGGCGTTCAGCACCGCGGACGCCCGGGCGCTCGGGATCACCGAGAAGGTCTCCGAGTTCACGACCTACTACCCGCACGCCGACTACCGCAACACCAACATCGGTCGGG
The DNA here is from genome assembly GCA_044227235.1 of Marmoricola sp. GTDB lineage: Bacteria > Actinomycetota > Actinomycetes > Propionibacteriales > Nocardioidaceae > Marmoricola_A. Next base: position 123,338 of record JBGAFN010000014.1, read on the forward strand.
CCGCGGCGCTGGTCGACGGGACCCTGCTGAAGCCGGGGGAGACCTTCTCGCTCAACGACACCGTGGGGGAGCGGACCCGCGAGAACGGCTTCACCGAGGGGTTCATCATCAGCAACGGCGTCTTCGCCGAGGAGCTCGGCGGCGGGGTCAGCCAGGTCGCCACGACCACCTTCAACGCCGCCTTCTTCGCCGGCCTGGAGGACGTCCAGCACAAGCCGCACTCGTTCTACATCGACCGCTACCCGGTGGGCCGGGAGGCGACCGTGGCGTGGCCGACCGTCGACCTGCGCTTCCGCAACGACACCGGCCACGGCGTGCTGATCCAGACGGTGCACACGCCCAGCACGCCGAGCCGGCAGGGCGCGCTGACCGTGCGGATGTGGTCGACCAAGGTCTGGGACGTGACCGCGCAGACCAGTGACCGGTACGCGTTCACCGCGCCCGGCACCCGCCAGGGCAGCGGGGACTCCTGCGTGCCCAACACGGGCTTCTCCGGGTTCCAGGTCGACGTCACCCGCGTCTTCCGTCGGCCCGGCGACCCGGAGGTCGTCCGCCGCGAGCGCTTCCACACGACGTACATCCCGGCCGACACGGTGGTCTGCGCGGGCCCCTAGAACGTTGACAGATTCACTGTTAACGTTCGGCGGACCGCGACCGACCCCCCGGAGGCCCCGTTGAGCAGCACCACGACCACGCCCGCGACCACCAACACACCGCGCCGCCGGGCGGCCGCGACGTTCCTGGAGCTGCAGGACCTCAACGCCGAGGAGCTCGGCGACGTCGTCGCGCTGCGCGACCCCGACGCGGGCCCGCTCGCCGAGGTGACCTGGGGACGGCTCCGGTCGGTCAGCGAGGCGCTCGCCCTCGCCCTGCGCGAGCTCGGGGTGGGCCCCGGGGACGCGGTCGGGCTGCACATGGTGAACCGGTCCGAGCACGCCGTGGCCGACAGCGCCGCGCTGCGCGCCGGGGCGACCCCGGTCTCCTTCTACTACACGCTCACCGAGGACCAGCTGTCGTACGTCGCCGCCGACTGCCGCACCAAGGTGGCGTTCGTCGACGAGGGCCTGCTGCCGTTGTGGAAGGGGCTGGGCGAGCGGCTCGACCTCGCCGCCGTGGTCGTCGTCGGGGCGGTCGGCGCCGTCGACGGCGCGCTGACCTTCGAGGCGCTGCTGGCCCGGGGCGAGGAGCTGCGGGCGGCGGACCCGGAGGGCTCCCGAGCCGTCCTCGCCGAGCTCGCCGCCGGGGTCCGACCCGAGGACCCGGCCACGATCATCTACACCTCCGGCACCACCGGGCCGCCGAAGGGCGCCCCGCTGACCCACGCCGGCCTGCTCTTCGTGCTGCGCTCGACGCTGGACGTGATGGCCGCGGGAGGTGGCCGGCTGGAGCGCGCCCGCCAGCTCGGGCTGCTCGACGCGAACGGTGAGTACCACTACCCGCCCGGCGCCCGGATGGTCTCCTACCTGCCGCTGGCCCACATCGCCGAGCGGATCTTCTCCTTCTACACCGCCCAGCAGGTGGCCGCCGACGTCCGGTTCGTGCGCGACCTGACGACGATGGCCGCCGTGCTACCGGAGGTCCGGCCGCTCGGCTTCCTCGCGGTCCCCCGGGTCTGGGAGAAGTTCCACTCCGCGATCGTCGCCCAGGTGCAGTCGCAGGACGGCGCCAAGCGGACGCTGGGCCTACGCGCCGTCGAGGTGGCGCGCCAGGTGGGCGTCGCCCGGCTCGAGGGGCGCGACCCCGGGCTGCTGCTCGGCCTGCAGCACCGCCTGTTCGAGAGGCTGGTCTACGCCAAGCTCCGCACGGCGATCGGCCTGGACCGCACCGTCCTCGGGGTGACCGGGGCGGCCCCGATCACCAAGGACCTGCTCGGCACGTGGATCGGCTTCGGCGTCATGATCAGCGAGGCCTACGGGATGACCGAGTCGCACGCGGTGCTGACCTACGTGCCGCCGGGCCAGCCGCGCGCCGGGACGGTCGGCAAGCCGCTGCCGGGCGTCGAGGTCGTCATCGCCGAGGACGGCGAGATCCTGGCGCAGGGTCCCAACCTGTTCGGCGGCTACCTCAACCGCGACGAGGAGACCGCCAGCACGCTGGTGGACGGGTGGCTGCACACCGGCGACCTCGGCGCCTTCGACGACGAGGGCTACCTGCGCATCATCGGCCGCAAGAAGGAGCTGATCATCACCGCGGGCGGCAAGAACCTCTCCCCGAACAACATCGAGGAGGCGATCAAGACCAAGTCGCCGGTCATCGGCCAGATCGTCGTGTACGGCGACGACAAGCCGTTCGTCAGCGCCCTGATCGTGCTCGACCCGGAGGGCTTCCCGGCCTGGGCGGCCGCCCACGACATCCAGGTGGGCAGCCTCCTCGAGGCGGCCGACGACCCGCGGGTGCGGGCCGAGGTCGCCCGGGCGGTCGAGGCGGGCAACGCCGAGCTGGCCCGCGTCGAGCAGGTCAAGAAGTGGACGGTCCTGGGCACCGAGTGGACGCCGGACAGCGGGGAGCTCACCCCGACCATGAAGCTCAAGCGCGCGGTGATCCACGAGCGCTACCGCGACCAGATCGAGGCGATGTACTGAGGTACCGGTAGGTGTGGTGGCGCTCGAACCCGAGCCGCTCGTAGAGCGCGAGCGCGCCGGGGTTGTCCTCGCGGGTCTGCAGGAACACGGTCGTGACGCCGTCCTCCGCGACCTCCCCGACCATCACCCGGAGCACGGCGGTGGCCAGGCCGCGGCGGCGGTGCTCCGGGGAGACCCAGACGTCGGTGATCCCGGCCCACGGTTCTGACCCGTCTCCCGACCCCGACCAGGCCACCCGCCCCTTGGCCACCAGGTCGGGGTCGCGCAGGGAGACGAACCGCACCCGGTCGGGGCCCTCGAGCACGGCGAGGGCGTCGGTGCGGTGCTGGGCCGCGCGCTCGTCGGTGGAGAGCCACGCCTCGTCCGCCGTCGGCGCCACCGTGACCGAGGGCGCCGTGCCGGGCAGCGGTTCGGCGCGGCGCAGCGCGCGGGCGACCCGGGCCACGCCCGCCACCAGCAGCACCGAGTCGGCCTCGCCTGGCCGGGCGGTCACCCAGCCGTGGTCCAGCACCAGGCGCTCCTCGGCGGAGCCGACCACCACCTGCGCCCACGCGGGCAGCCCGCGCTCGGCGTAGAACGCCTCCACCGCGGCCAGGGCGTCGTCGGCGGGGAGTCCGGGGTCACCGAGCAGCAGCGCGGAGTTGGCCCGCGCGCTGAACCCGCCGGCCGCCCGGAGCAGCCACTCCCCGAGGGGTCGGGTGTCGGGCGCGGGCCAGGAGACCAGGGACCGGCGCTGCGCCTCGGCTGCGGTGACCCGCGAGTGGACCGACGGGCGGGGAGGGACCGGCTTGCCCGAGACCACCAGGGAGCGCTCGACGACGACCAGCTCGCCGGCCTCGGTCCGCACCGCCAGGGTGCTGCCCTGCCAGGACTCCAGCACGCCGAGCACGTCGGTGAAGGCGGGCCCCCCGGTCGGGCCGGTCTCGCCGGGCACCAGCCGGCGGACGACGACCCGGGTGCCCAGGTGCTGCGGGCCCAGGGCGGAGGGGAGTGACAACGGGAGCGTCCTGTTCTGCGGGATTTTGGCCGGGGGTCCGCACCCGAACCCCGGTCGGGATACTAGGCTGTCGGGCGTCGCGACGACCGTGACCGCGGACGAGGAGGAACAAGGTGACCTACGTCATCGCACAGCCCTGTGTGGACGTCAAGGACCGGGCCTGCGTCGACGAGTGCCCCGTCGACTGCATCTACGAGGGCCAGCGGATGCTCTACATCCACCCGGATGAGTGCGTCGACTGCGGTGCTTGCGAGCCGGTCTGCCCGGTGGAGGCGATCTACTACGAGGACGACACTCCCGAGCAGTGGAAGTCGTACTACGACGCCAACGTGCACTTCTTCGACGACCTGGGCTCGCCCGGTGGTGCGGCCAAGCTCGGCGTGATCGAGAAGGACCACCCCCTGGTCGCGGCGCTCCCGCCGCAGGCCGAGTGACCCGACCGCGTGACTGAAGCTCCTGTCGTGCCGTCCGCCGGGACCCCCCGGTGGGCGGCACGTTCGGTTTCCCGCGCGCTGCCCGACTTCCCCTGGGACCGCCTGGTCCCGGCGGCCGAGCGCGCCCGGGCGCACCCGGACGGCATCGTCGACCTCTCCGTCGGCACCCCGGTCGACCCGACCCCCGCGGTCGTCCAGGCCGCGCTTGCCGGTGCCGCGGACTCCCCGGGCTACCCGCTGACCGTGGGCCGGGCCGACCTGCGCCAGGCCTGCGTCGACTGGCTGGCGCGCCGCTTCGGCGTCTCCGGGCTCGGCCTGGATGCGGTGCTGCCGGTGATCGGCTCCAAGGAGCTCATCGCGTCGCTGCCGGGCCACCTCGGGCTGGGTCCTGGTGACCTCGTCGTCCAGCCGCTCCTGGCCTACCCCACCTACGAGGTCGGCGCGGTGCTCGCCGGCGCCGCGTGCATCGCCACCGACGCGCTCACCGCGCTGGGGCCGCAGCGGCCTGCCCTGGTGTGGGTGAACTCGCCGTCCAACCCCACCGGCCGGGTGCTCCCGGTCGACCACCTGCGCAAGGTCGTCCAGTGGTGCCGCGAGCGGGGGGCGCTGCTCGTCTCCGACGAGTGCTACCTGGAGTGCGTCTGGGAGGGCGAGGCCGTCTCGGTGCTGCACCCCGACGTCTGCGACGGCGACCACACCGGCCTGCTGGCCGTGCACTCGCTCTCCAAGCGCTCCAACCTGGCCGGCTACCGCTGCGCCTTCGTCGCGGGCGACCCGGCCGTGGTGGGCGAGCTCCTCGCGGTCCGCAAGAACCTCGGCCTGCAGCTGCCCGGGCCGCAGCAGGTCGCCATGCGCGCCGCCCTCGACGACGACGCCCACGTGGCCGAGCAGCACGCCCGGTACGCCGCCCGGCGGGCCCGGCTGCTCCGGGCGTTCACCGGCGCCGGGTTCCGGGTGGACCACTCCGAGGCGTCGCTCTACCTGTGGGCCACCCGGGACGAGCCGTGCTGGGAGACCGTCGACCGGCTGGCCGAGCGCGGCATCCTGGTCGCGCCGGGGGAGTTCTACGGCGCCGCCGGCGCCCGGCACGTGCGGGTCGCGTTCACGGCGACCGACGAGCGGGTCGACGCGGCGGTCGAGCGCCTGGCCGGCTAGCTCGCCGCGGCGTAGGCGGGCTCGCCGCGGCGGCCGGGCATCGGCATGGCCTCGGCCAGCGGGCCGTCGGTGATCCGGGCCCGGTACGGCGACTCGGCGTGCACCTTGACCACGGAGATCCGCTCGATCCGGACCACGGCGTGACCGTCGTGGGTCTCCAGCACGACGCCGGTGCCGTCGTTGGCGGCGACCTGGCCCTCGAGCCAGACGCCCTCGACGAGCAGCGAGACGCCGAACCCGCTCTGGTGGGCCCGGTCGAGCGCGAGGCCCATGGTGTAGAGCATCGATGAGGTCATGTGTGGGCAGCCCCCCACGGCTGCATCGAGGTCGGCGGGCCACCCCCACGGCGGCCCGGCCTCGTGTCCCAGTCTGGCAGGGTTCGGGACCGAGCGGCATCAGTCGTTCGGGTGCGCCTGGCGGGAGGTATGTCCTGTTTGTCCCAGGACCTCGGTCACCCTCGGAGGGATCAGCCGCCGCGGACCACGTCGACGTGCACGTGGTCGCGGTGCTCGAGGATCGCCCGGGTGGCCGCGGACGCCCCGGCGGCGCCGGGCGCGTCGTACGCGCGCCAGCCCTGCTCCGAGCGGCGCCCGCTGGTCCAGATCCGGCCGTCGAAGATGACGTTGCCGATGTCGAGGCGGCCCGCGTGCGCGACCAGGTACGACGCGATCGCCCACCCCGTGCGGCGGTTCGCGGCCGAGACCGGCCGCACGAACACGTCGACCGCTCTGCCCTCGTAGTGGGTCGAGCCCTTCATGTGCCCGGAGGTGACGCCGCCGGGGGCGAACCCGCCCAGCGCGAGGTCGCCGAAGGCCCGCTCCAGGTCGTCGCGGACCCGGGCGGCACGGGCGGTCAGCCCGTCGCCCCCCGCCTGCTCCACGTCCCCGGTCGGCTGGGCGACCACGCAGCTGAACGCGGCGTCGCTGTAGCCGGTCAGCGCGGAGGCCAGCGCGCGGGCGCCGGCGGCGTGCTGCTCGTAGGCCTCCGGGAACCCGGAGCGCTGGACGGCCTGGGCCGCCTCGGTGATCCGCATGTCCTGGTAGCCGTCGACCCTCACCAGTGCGTCGTAGAACGCGTTGATGGCGTAGGTCGGGTCGAGGATCTCCTTGCGGGTGCCCCAGCCCTGGGAGGGCCGCTGCTGGAAGAGCCCGACGGAGTCGCGGTCGCCGGACCGCAGGTTGACCAGCTTGCTCTCCTGGAACGCGGTCGCCAGCGCGATCGAGGCCGCGCGCGCCGGGAGCCCGCGCCGGACGGCGATCGCGGAGATCAGGGTCGCGTTCTCGGCCTGGGTGGGGGAGAGGTCCGCGGTCACGTCGCCGACGGTGGCGGTGCAGCCCTCCGGGTCGGGCAGCGGCCCGGCGCCGAGCCGGAAGAGCAGCCCGGCCCCGAGGCCCAGCGCGGCCAGGGCGGCGATGACGACGAGCGGCCGCGCCCGCCTCGCCGCGTCGCGACGCCGCGGCTCAGTCGTTGGCATGCAGGGAGGTGTTCAGGGCGATGCCCCGTCCCTTCCACGGCAGTGCCTCGATGGCTCCGGTGGTGGAGTTGCGGCGGAAGAGCACGTTGTCGGCGCCGGAGAGGTCCGCGGCCTTGATCAGCTTGGGCTTGCTGTCCATGTCGAGGACCATCACCTTGGTGCCGGCGGTGATGTAGCAGCCGGCCTCCACGACGCAGTCGTTGCCGAGTGAGATGCCGATGCCGGCGTTCGCGCCGAGCAGGCAGCGCTCGCCGACCGAGATGACCTCCTTGCCACCGCCCGACAGGGTGCCCATGATCGACGACCCGCCGCCGATGTCGGAGCCGTCGCCGACGACGACGCCCGCGCTGATCCGTCCCTCGACCATCGAGGCGCCCAGCGTGCCGGCGTTGAAGTTCACGAACCCCTCGTGCATCACGGTCGTGCCGGTCGCCAGGTGGGCGCCGAGGCGGACCCGGTCGGCGTCGGCGATGCGCACCCCGGCTGGCACGACGTAGTCGGTCATCCGGGGGAACTTGTCGACGCCGTAGACGTGCACCGGCAGGCCGTCGGCCTTGAGCCGGGCGCGGACGAGCTCGAAGCCCTCGACCAGGCACGGGCCGGCGCTGGTCCACACGACGTTGGAGAGCAGACCGAAGATGCCGTCCAGGTTGAGCCCGTGCGGGCGGACCAGCCGGTGGCTCAGCAGGTGCAGCCGCAGCCAGACGTCGAACCCGTCGGCCGGCGGGGCCTGCAGGTCGGCGATCTCGGTGCGGACGACGACGCGACGCACCCCACGCAGCTTGTCGACGCCCTCCAGGGCGCGCAGCTCCGCGTGGTCCTCCTCGGTCGGGCCGCCGAGACGGGGGGAGGGGTACCACACGTCGAGCACGTCACCGCCGGCGTCGGCACCACCCTCGACGCCGCCGACGGTGGCGATGCCGAGGCCGTACGCCGCCTGCGGCTGGTCGGCGGCCCGGTCGTCGGTCGGGGCGTCGGACGGGGTGGGGTCGGTGCTGCTCACGGCGCCCACGCTATCGAAGCGCGGCAACCGCGACGGTGCTGTCCAGTCGTGGTGATGCCCACACCGGCCGCCGGCGGGCTGGTTGGATGGAGCGCATGGCCCCTGCGACCCCCGCCCACGCCCCTGCCGACCTGGACCTCACCCTCGACCCGGTCACGCTGACCGAGCGCCTGGTGGACATCCCCTCGGTCAGCGGCGACGAGCAGGTCATCGCCGACGCCGTCGAGACCGCCCTGCGCGCGCTGTCCCACCTGGAGGTCGAGCGCCACGGCCACACCGTCGTCGCCCGCACGCACCAGGGGCGGGCCGACCGGGTGGTGCTGGCCGGGCACCTCGACACGGTGCCGGTGCACGACAACCTGCCCTCGCGCCGGGAGGGTGGGCTGCTGCACGGGCTGGGCAGCTGCGACATGAAGGGCGGCGTCGCGGTCGCCCTGCACCTCGCCGCGACGCTGCCGAGCACGGTCCGCGACGTGACCTACCTGTTCTACGAGTGCGAGGAGGTCGAGGCCGAGCGCAACGGGCTGTCCCGGCTCGCCGCCGAGCACCCGCACCTGCTCGAGGCCGACTTCGCGGTGCTGATGGAGCCCTCCGACGCCGTGGTCGAGGCCGGCTGCCAGGGCACCCTGCGGGTCGACGTCACCACCCGCGGGGAGCGCGCCCACTCGGCCCGGTCGTGGCGCGGGCACAACGCCATCCACGAGGCGGCCGAGGTGCTCGCCCGGCTGCAGGCCTACGAGTCCCGCCGGCCGGTCATCGACGGGCTGGAGTACCGCGAGGGCCTCAACGCCGTCTTCGTCTCCGGAGGCGTGGCCGGCAACGTGATCCCGGACGGGTGCACGGTCACCGTCAACCACCGCTTCGCGCCCGACCGCACGGAGGCCGAGGCGTTCGCCTTCGTGCAGGGCTTCTTCGCGCCGTACGACGTGACGCTCACCGACTCCGCGCCCGGCGCCCTGCCCGGTCTGGCGGTGCCGGCCGCGGCCGCGTTCGTCGACGCCGTCGGCGGCCGGGTGAACCCGAAGTTCGGCTGGACCGACGTGGCCCGCTTCAGCGCGCTCGGCGTCCCGGCGGTCAACTTCGGCCCGGGGGACCCGATGTACGCCCACAAGCAGGACGAGCACGTGCCCATCGCCCAGATCGAGTCGGTGGCCGCCCAGCTCCGGCAGTGGCTGGAGGTGGCGCGATGAGCGACCCGGGGAGTGAGCCGGTCGAGGAGCGCTTCCGCGGGCGGGTCCGCCTCCGCGGCCGCCAGGTGCAGGCGCGGACGATGGACGAGCGGCTGCTCGACGACCGTGGCCCGACCGACTGGGTCCACACCGACCCGTGGCGGGTGCTGCGGATCCAGAGCGAGTTCGTCGACGGCTTCGGCGCCCTCAGCGAGCTGGGCCCCGCGGTGGCGGTCTTCGGGTCGGCCCGGACCGCGCCCGAGGACCCGCACTACGCGGTCGGCCAGGAGGTCGGGCGGCTGCTGGCCGAGGCCGGCTTCGCGGTCATCACCGGCGGCGGACCCGGGGCGATGGAGGCCGCCAACCGGGGAGCCGTCGAGGCGGGCGGCGTCTCGGTCGGGCTCGGCATCGAGCTGCCCTTCGAGGCTGGCCTCAACGCCTACGTCGACCTGGGCGTGAACTTCCGCTACTTCTTCGCCCGCAAGACGATGTTCGTGAAGTACTCCCAGGGCTTCGTGGTGCTGCCCGGCGGGTTCGGCACCTTCGACGAGCTCTTCGAGGCGCTGACGCTGGTGCAGACCCAGAAGGTCACCTCGTTCCCGATCGTGCTGGTCGGTGTGCGGTACTGGTCGGGGCTGCTGACCTGGCTGCGCGAGACCGTGCTGGCCGACGGCAAGATCAGCACCGCCGACCTCGACCTGCTCGTCCTCACCGACGACCCGGCCGAGGCGGTGCAGGTGCTGCTCGACGCCGCCGAGGCCCGGGGAGGCTCCGGGAGGACCGCGCCGTGATGTGGTTCTTCGCGGTCCTGGTGGTCGGCGTGCTCGGGGTCGTCGCGGTCGTGGCGACCGGGTGGGGCGACCCCCTCTCCGAGGTGTACGACGACCGGCCCGACGCCCGGCTGCCCGCGGCCGGCCCGCTGACCGCACGCGACCTGCAGCAGGTGCGCTTCACCACCGCCTTCCGGGGCTACCGGACCGTCGAGGTGGACGCCCTGGTGGACCGGCTCGTGGCCGAGCTCGCCGCCGCCGAGGAGCGGGCCCGCCAGGTCCCACCCGCCGACCAGCAGGACCCGGACGCGTGAGTCCCGACGTCGTCGTCGGGCCTGACGGCCACGCCCGCTGCCCGTGGGCGGGACAGGCGGCCGACTACCTGGCCTACCACGACGACGAGTGGGGCCGGGAGGTCCGCGGCGACCGGGAGCTCTACGAGCGGCTCACCCTGGAGGCCTTCCAGTCCGGGCTGTCCTGGATCACGATCCTGCGCAAGCGCCCGGCCTTCCGGGCGGCGTTCGCCGACTTCGACCCGGTCACCGTCGCGGCGTACGACGAGCACGACGTGGAGCGGCTCCTCGGGGACGCCGGCATCGTGCGCAACCGGGCCAAGATCACGGCCGCCGTCGCCAACGCGCGGGCGCTGCTCGAGCTCGACCCGGCCCTGGCCGGCGGCTTCTCCGACCTGCTCTGGTCCTTCGCCCCGGACCCGCCCCGGCCGGCTCCGGCCCGCTCCGCCGACGTGCCGGCGGTGACCCCCGAGTCCACGGCGCTGAGCCGGGAGCTGAAGCGGCGGGGCTTCCGGTTCACCGGGCCGACCACGGCGTACGCGCTGATGCAGGCGACCGGGATGGTCGACGACCACCTCGTCGACTGCTGGCGGCGCGGTGGGATCGGGCGAACAGGTGGTTAAGGGACGCGGGGTACGGCATATTCGTCCCGTGACTCCGGAGAAGATCGCCGCCCTGCTGACCGTCCTCGCTGCGGTCGTCGTCGTGCTGACCCGGGTACGGCTGTCGTCCGCGGACGCCGCCGCCCGTCTCTCGGTCTCCCCGGCGGTGACCAACCTGCACACGGTGGCGGGCGTGCTCGCCATCGGGCTGTGGTCGGCGATGCTGCTGACCGGCACCGCCGTCCTCGGCTGGGCCTCGCTGCCGCTGTGGTGGCTGACCGTCGTGGCCGGGCTGCTGATCCTGGTGCGCTGGCTACCGGCGAAGGGCCGTCACTCGGCCGGCCCGTCCACCGACGCGTGGGGGGAGGGGCCCGGCCTCTCGATCCTCGCCCACGTCGGCATGCTGGTCGGGGTCGCGATCTTCACCTTCTACCTGGTGTTCGACAAGCTCCCGAGCTGACCCGGCCGGGGTCACCGGCCCCGGAAGACCGGCTTCTCCTTCGCCACGAACGACGCCACCGCGTCGTGGTGGTCCGCGGTGCGCCCGGTGAGTGCCATCAGCCCGGCCTCGTGCTCCAGCGAGGCCGCCAGGTCGTGGGTCGCGGCGAACGCCAGCGCCCGCCGGACCGCGCCGTACGCCCGGGTCGGTCCCGCCGCGAGCCGCGCCGCGAGGGCGTGCGCCTCCGCGGCCAGGTCCTCGTCGGGGACGACGCGGGTGGCCAGGCCGAGTGCGGCAGCCTCGTCGGCGCGGATCGTGCGGGGCTCGTAGAGCAGCTCGAGGGCCTTGGCGTGCCCGACCAGCCGGGGCAGCGTCCAGGACGCCCCGGTGTCGCAGGACAGCGCGATGCCGGTGAAGGCGAGGTTGAAGCCGGCCGAGGCGCCCAGCAGCCGGTAGTCGCACGCGAAGGCGAGGCTGGCGCCGGCGCCGGCAGCCACCCCGTTGACGGCCGCCACGACGGGCTTGTCCATCGTGGCCAGGGCCAGGGCGATCGGGTTGTAGTGCTCGGGGACGGTGGTGAACAGCTGGTCGCTGCCCTGGCCGAGCAGCCCGATGTGCTCCTTGAGGTCCTGGCCCACGCAGAACGCGCGACCGGTCGCGGTGAGCACGACGCAGCGCACCTCCTCGTCCGCCGCGACCGCCTGCAGCGTGTCGCGCAGAGCGACCTTGGTGGCCAGGTCGAGGCTGTTCATCGCGTCGGGCCGGTGCAGGGTCACGGTGGCGACCGCGTCGCGGATCTCCAGCAGGACAGGGGATCCGCTGTCGCCGGACGGGTCGGGACGCTCGGTCATGGTGTCTCCCTCGAGGTGCTGCCGGCGGCTCCGGCAGGGGTGCAGGTCACGGTCGGGACACGGCCGACGTGGCCCGTGTCACGAACGCCTCCCGGTTGGGCGATAATAGGCGTCACATCCCGGTGCGCCGGCGGCCCCGTCAGCGGTGCCCGGCGCATGCAGTCCCAGAAAGAGGTGTTCGCACATGGCGGCGATGAAGCCGCGGACAGGCGACGGTCCGCTCGAGGTCACCAAAGAGGGTCGCGGCATCGTGATGCGCGTACCCCTGGAAGGCGGCGGACGCCTCGTGGTCGAGCTCAACGCAGAAGAGGCCGGCGCGCTCGGCGCCGCGCTCAAGGAGGTCGTGGGCTGACCACGACGCCTCCGCAGTTCGTCCTGAGCGCCGACGGTCTCCACACCGTCGGCGCTCGGACTGTCGTCGTCCCGTTCCAGAAGGACGACGGTGAGCTGCTCCTCGGCCCGGGCGCGGCCGACCTCCTCGACCGTCTCGACGTCGACCTGCTCGCCCTGCTCGAGCACCACCAGGCCACGGGCCGCGCCGGCGAGGTCGTGGAGCACCCGGTCCTCGACGACGCCGTCGCGCTGGACCGCGTGCTGCTCGTCGGGGTCGGGGCGGCCGGTCAGGCCGACCTGCGACGGGCCGGCGCCGCACTGGGTCGGCGGACCCGTGGCACCGACCACCTCGCGACCACCCTCGCGGCGCTCTCCGACGACGCAGGCCTGCGGGCCTTCGTCGAGGGCGTCGTGCTCGGGTCCTTCACGTTCCACCGGCGCAGCACCCCGCCGCCCGCCCCGGTCGCCACCGTCACGCTGGCCGGGATGGTGCGACCCGACGAGCGCGAGGCGGCCCTGGCCCGTGCCGTCAGCGTGGCCGCGGCGGCCTGGCACGCCCGGACGCTGGCGCTGGTGCCGTCCAACGAGAAGAACCCGGCCTGGATGGTCGCCCGGTCCCGTGAGGTCGCGAAGGCCGCCGGCCTGGAGATCGAGGTGTGGGACGAGCGGCGGCTGCGTGCCGACGGGTTCGGGGGGATCCTCGGGGTCGGGCAGGCCTCGGCCACCCCGCCCCGGCTGGTCCGCCTCGCCTACACCCCGGCCACCGCGACCCGCCGGACCCCGCACGTGGTCCTGGTCGGCAAGGGCATCACCTTCGACACCGGCGGCCTGAGCATCAAGCCGGCCGAGGCGATGATGCACATGAAGCGCGACATGACCGGCGCCGGCGTCGTGCTCTCGGTGCTGGAGGCGCTGGCCGACGTCGGCTGCCCCTACCGGGTCACCGGGCTGCTGGCGCTGGCCGAGAACGCGGTCGGCGGCTCCTCATTGCGACCCGGGGACGTGCTGCGCCACTACGGCGGCCGCACCAGCGAGGTCACCAACACCGACGCCGAGGGCCGGCTGGTCCTCGCCGACGCGATGGCCTACGCCGTCGCCCGGCTCGCACCCGACGTCCTGGTCGACGTGGCCACGCTGACCGGGGCGATGAAGGTCGCGCTCGGCCAGCGCACGGGCGGCTTCTTCGCCAACGACGACGCCCTGGCCACCCGGCTGGGTGGTGCGGCGTCGGCTGCCGGGGAGCCGCTGTGGCGGATGCCGCTGGTCGAGGACTACGAGGAGCGCCTGCACTCCGAGGTCGCCGACGCCGACAACGCCGCCGGAGGACCGGGGGCGATCACTGCGGCGCTGTTCCTGCAGCACTTCGCCGGCGGCCTGCCCTGGGCCCACCTCGACATCGCCTCGGTGGGCGACTCGCCCGTCGACGCCCACGAGTGGAGCGCCGGTGCCACCGGCTTCGGTGCCCGGGCGCTGCTGTACTGGCTCGAGGACGGGGCGGCGCTCGACGGCGTCCCCCTGGTGAGGAAGAGGTCCTGATGACCGACCCGCAGCTGGGCCTGACCGTGCGCTGGTCGCTGGCCGACGCGCCCGAGGACACCGCGCAGCGGCTGGCGTCGTACGTCGCCGACACCTCGCACGCGCGCTTCACCGGCAAGCCCGGGCTGCGCTTCAAGACCTGGCGGATGCGGGCCGGCGAGTGGTTCGAGGGGTGCTACGTCTTCGCCACCGAGGCCGACCGGGTGGCGTTCCAGGAGGAGTTCACCGCAGGGGCGGCCGCGTCGCCGGGCTCGCAGATCGTCGGAGCGGCCCCGGTCCTGATCGAGCCGTGCCAGGTGGTCGCGGTGGCCGAGGGCGCCGAGGGCTTCCTCGCCGCCCCGTCGTACGGCTGAGCAGACCGCGGACCCGATGCACCTCGAGCTCCCCGACCGCCGCTACCACCGCTCCTACCTCGACGCGCTGGAGGAGTTCCTCGCGGCCGGGGAGGAGCACTACGCGGCCCCGCCCTCCTGGCCCGCCGAGGGCGAGTTCCCGGGGGTGGACTTCACCCGGGAGTCGCTGCGCTCGCCGCGGGAGTTCGAGGACCTGGTCTCGTTCCTGCTCGAGCAGCGCGACCCGGACGCTCCCCGCCCGCGGGCCTACGTCCCCTTCACCGAGCTCTGGATGGTGCAGGACCGGGTCTTCGTCGGCCGGATCTCGCTGCGGCACGAGCTCAACGAGCTGCTCTACACCTGGGGCGGCCACATCGGGTACGCCGTGCGGCCCTCCGCGCGACGACAGGGCCACGCCACCACCGCGCTGCGCCAGATGCTGACGGTCTGCCGCAGCTGGGGGATCGACCCGGTGCTGGTCACCTGCGACACCGACAACGTCGGCTCGCGCACCGTCATCGAACGGGCCGGCGGCGCCTACGAGGACACCCGGGAGGGCAAGCGGCGCTACTGGATCAACGTGCCCGACGAGGAGTGACCGGGTCAGAGCTTGCGGGCGACGAGCACACCGTCGCCCATCGGCAGCAGCAGCGGGACCAGACCCTCGTGCTCGCGCACGCTGCGCCCGAGCTCGCGGATCGACACGGTCTCGGCGTCCCGCTGGGCGGGGTCGGCGACCCGGTCGTGCCACAGCGCGTTGTCGAACACGACCACGCCGCCGGGCTTGAGCAGCCGCAGCGCCTCGGCGAGGTAGTCGCCGTACTCGAGCTTGTCGCCGTCGCAGAAGACCAGGTCGTAGTGGCCGTCGGTGAGCCGTGGCAGCACGTCCAGCGCGGAGCCGGTGATCAGGCGCACCCGCTGGGAGGGGATGCCGGCCTCGGTGAAGGTCTTCTTGGCCAGCCGCTGGTGCTCGGCCTCGGTGTCGACCGTGGTGAGCACCCCGTCGGCGCGCATGCCGCGCAGCATCCAGAGACCGGAGACGCCGGTCCCGGTGCCGATCTCGACGACCGCCTTGGCCTCGGTCACCGAGGCGAGGAAGCGCAGGGCCGCTCCGGCGCCGGAGCCGACCGGGCTGACGCCGACCTCCTCGGCCCGGGTCCGTGCGCTGGCGAGGACCTCGTCCTCGGCGACGAACTCCTCGGCATAAGCCCAGGACGCGGGCTTGAGTCCGGTGGAAATGGTGGCCCCCTCGGGTCAACGGCGTGGTGCTCCGGACTCTAACCGATGCCGCGGGGAACTCCGAGGGTCCCCTCCCGCGTTGGACCAGGTGGTGACCCCCGCACGTCCGTGCGGTCCGGTCACGATCGCAGCCGCACCTGGGGCTTTGCTCAGGTCGCTCTCAGGAGGTGTTCCTAGCGTGGATGGTCCAGCCGTACGGCGCGCGCCGCGGTGGCGTCCGCCGCTGGGGAGGAGGGCTGACGTGAGCACCCAGGACCCGTCCGGGGACGAGACCGCCCGGTGGCACGAGATCGTCGAGCAGCACTCCGCCCGCGTCTACCGGCTGGCCTACCGGCTGACCGGGAACCGGGCCGACGCCGAGGACCTCACCCAGGAGGTCTTCGTCCGCGTCTTCCGCTCCCTCGACACCTACACGCCCGGCACCTTCGAGGGGTGGCTGCACCGGATCACCACGAACCTGTTCCTCGACCAGGCCCGGCGCAAGGCCCGGATCCGCTTCGACGCCCTCGCCGACGAGAGCGAGAGCCGGATCCCCGGGCGCGTCCCGGCCCCTGACCACCAGGTGCTCGACGGGCTCTTCGACTCCGACGTCGAGGCGGCCCTGGCGGGCCTGTCGCCCGAGTTCCGCGCGGCGGTGGTGCTCTGCGACGTCGAGGGCCTCAGCTACGAGGAGATCGGCGCGGTCCTCGGGCTCAAGCTGGGTACCGTCCGCTCGCGCATCCACCGTGGCCGCACCCTGCTCCGCAAGGCGCTGGCCCACCGCGCGCCGCAGCCCGGGCGGCAGCGCTACTCCGGTCCGCTCGTGGAGGTGCCCTGATGTGGGTCCTGGGCGGGCACCTCGGGGCCCGCGTCGCCGACCTGGTCGACGGGCGCCTCGACGCGCGCGAGAGCGACCGGGCCTGGGACCACGTGCTGCGCTGCGGCTGCTGCCGCGCCGCCGTCGAGCAGGAGTCCTGGGTGAAGGACCAGCTGCTGCTCAGTGCCTCCGCCTCCGCGACGCCGGACCAGCCGCCCGCCACCCTCACCCAGACGCTCAGCCTGCTGGCCGCCCGCACCAGCGCGGAGGACTCCGCCCGGGCCGCCGCGCAGACGCGGGCCGACGAGGCGTGGGCGCAGGTGCGCGACCTGGAGCGCCGCCACGTCGCCCGCCGGGCGGGCGTCGCCCTGGCCGGGGTCGGCTCGCTGTCCCTGGCCGTGGTCGGCGTGCTGACGGTGGCACCGACCGCGCCCACCGTCGTCTCGCCCGCCACCCGGGAGGCCTCGGTGACCGGGTCGGTGGACCGCCCGGTCTCGGACCCCGTGCTCACCCGACGGGTGACCCGGTCGGTTCCCTGACGCCAGGCACAATGGGCGGGTGACCTCCCCGACCCCCACCCCGCGGCCCACCGCCGGCTGGGTGCTGCCCGCGCTCGTGGCCACCGCCCTGGTGGTCGGCCTGCTCGGCGGCGTGCTCGGCGGGGCGCTCGTGCTCGGCACCTCGGGGGAGAGCAGCGGCGCGCTGCCCGCCCTCGGCGGCGGCTCGCTGGACGAGGAAAACGCCAGCGTCGCCGCCGTGGCCGCCGCGCTGCTGCCCAGCACGGTCCAGGTGCGGGTCACCGAGTCGGACGGGAAGGCGACCGGGTCGGGCTTCGTCATCGACGGCGGCGGCCACGTCATCACCAACAACCACGTCGTCGCCGGCGTCGGCAAGGACGGCACCATCGAGGTGGTCGACGTGGAGGGCGGCCGGCACAGCGCCGTGGTGGTGGGCCGCAGCCCGGTCTACGACGTCGCCGTGCTCGCGGTCCGCAACGCCGGCCGGCTGCGCGCCGCGGCGCTGGGCTCCTCGCGCGGGATGCACGTCGGCGACACCGTCGTGGCGATCGGCTCCCCGCTCGGGCTCTCCAGCACGGTCACCTCCGGGATCGTCAGCGCGCTGGACCGGCCGGTCACCACCGGCCCCGCCGGGCAGTCGTCGGCCTCGTCGTACATCAACGCGGTGCAGACCGACGCCGCGATCAACCCGGGCAACTCCGGCGGCCCGCTGGTCAACCTGCGCGGCGAGGTCGTCGGGGTCAACTCCGCGATCGCGACCACCGGCGGCACCGCCGGCGAGAGCGGCAACATCGGGGTGGGCTTCGCGATCCCGATGGAGCAGGTCCGCTACACCGCCCAGCAGATCCTCGACAGCGGCAGGGCGGAGTACCCGGTCATCGGCGCCAACATCGACACCGGTGAGACCACCGACGGGGCGGTGGTCGTGCAGGTCCCGACGGGCACCCCGGCCGCGTCCGCGGGGCTGCGCAAGGGCGACCGGATCATCGCGGTGGGGGACACCCTGGTCACCGACGGGATCTCGCTCATCGTGGCGATCCGCACCCACCGGCCCGGCGACACCGTCACCCTCACCGTCGTCCGCGGCGGGCAGGCCCGCCCGGTCGAGGTCCGGCTGGCGGCGAAGGTCGGCTGACCGGTCAGGTCGCGTCGTAGTCGTAGGGCGGCATCTCGCCCTCGGCCAGCGGCGGGGCCTTCGGCGACGGGGCGTCGTCGGGCTCCTCCCAGGCCTCGAGGATGTGCTTGCGGATCGCCTTGCGCGGGTCGAGGTCGGTCAGCTCGAAGTCGGCGTACTCCGGGCCGAGCTCCTTGCGGATGTCGTCGCGCGCGGTCTGCGTCATGGTGCGGACCTGCCTCACCAGCCGGCCGGCCTGGCGGGCGAACTCGGGCAGGCGGTCGGGACCGAACACGAGCAGGGCGACCACCAGGATCACCATCATCTCGGGGACGCCGATCCCGAACACCGCGTGCCCCCGACGTCAGAACTTGCCGGCGGGGGTGAGCCCGAGCTGGAAGCCGGCCAGGCCGCGGCCGCGGCCGCTCAGCGTCGAGGCCACCCCGGCCAGGGCCCGGGCTGCCGGTGCGTCGGGCTCGGCCACGACGATCGGGCTGCCGTTGTCGCCGCCCTCGCGAAGCCGGGTGTCCAGGGGCACCTCGCCCAGCACCGGCACGTCGTACCCGAAGCGGGCCGAGAGGGTCTTCGCGACCCGGGCGCCGCCGCCGCTGCCGAAGACCTCCAGCCGGTGCTCGCGGCCCTCGGACTCGCAGTGCGGGCAGGCCAGGTAGCTCATGTTCTCCACGACGCCGACGACGCGCTGGTGCATCATCGAGGCCATCGTCCCGGCCCGCTCGGCCACCTCGGCGGCGGCCTCCTGTGGCGTGGTGACGACGATGACCTCGGCGTTGGGCAGGTGCTGGCCCAGCGAGATCGCCACGTCGCCGGTGCCCGGCGGCAGGTCGAGCAGGAGCACGTCGAGGTCGCCCCAGAAGACGTCGGAGAGCATCTGCACCAGCGCACGGTCCAGCATCGGCCCGCGCCAGGCGACCACCTGGTCACGGCGGGGCTTGAGCATGCCGATGCTGATCACCGACGGGCCGGCCTCGGTCGGCACCGGCATGATCAGCTCCTCGACCTGGGTCGGGCGCACGTCGGCGACGCCGAGCATCGCCGGGACCGAGTGGCCGTAGATGTCGGCGTCCACGACGCCCACCTTCAGACCGGAGCGGGCCATGGAGACGGCCAGGTTGACCGTGACCGACGACTTGCCGACCCCGCCCTTGCCGGAGGCGATCGCGAAGACCTTGGTCAGCGACCCGGGCTGGTTGAACGGGATCTCCCGGGCGGCCTGGCCGCCGCGCAGGGTGGCCTGGAGGGCCGAGCGCTGCTCGTCGTTCATCACCCCGAAGTCGACGCCCACGCCGCTGACCCCGGCCAGCGCGCCCACCGCGCGGGTGATGTCGCTGACCAGCCGGTCGCGCATCGGGCAGCCGGAGACGGTCAGCAGGATCCGGACGTCCACCTGGCCGGCGGGGGAGACGGTGACGGCCTCGACCATGCCCAGCTCGGTGATCGGACGGCGGATCTCGGGGTCGTTGACGCTCGCCAGGGCAGCCTGGACCTGGTCGACGGAGGGGTGGCTCATGCGCTCTAGCGTACGGGGCCGGTGTCGCCCTCGGAGCCGTCCGTCTCGTGATCTACGTCGTCCTCCTCGCGCTGGGCGCGCTCGTCGAGCTCGGCGAGCAGCGAGCGCAGCTCGGAGCGGACGTAGTCGCGGGTGGCGACCTCGCCGAGCGCGATCCGCAGGCTGGCCATCTCGCGGGCGAGGAACTCCATGTCGGCGTGCGCCCGGGAGTTCGCCAGCCGGTCGTTCTCCCCGATCACCCGGTCCCGGTCCTCCTGCCGGTTCTGCGCGAGCAGGATCAGCGGGGCGGCGTACGAGGCCTGCAGGCTCAGCATCAGGGTCAGGAAGATGAACGGGAACGGGTCGAAGCCCTCGCCCGGCCCGAGCCAGTTCCACAGCAGCCACACCGCCACGAAGAGCGTCATGTAGAGCAGGAACCGGGCGGTGCCCATGAAGCGCGCGAACCGCTCGGCGAAGCGCCCGAAGGCGTCGTCCTCGAACCGAGGACGCAGGTTCAGCCGGCGGGTCTCGCGCGGGGTGTCGAGCCGGGCCGTGCGGTGCCGGTCGGGGCGGGCCTTCTCCCCGCGCGGCTTCTCCCCGCGGCTCTTGTCGGGGCGGCGCTCGGCCGCACGCTGCTTCTCGCTGCGCGGCTTCTCGGGGTGCTGGGGGCGGTTGGCCCGGGGCTTGTCGAGCCTGGCCTCAGAACGCGCCACGGAGCCTCCCGGGGATGCTCCCGGCGCGGTCGCGCCAGTTCTCGGGCAGCAGGTGGTCGAGCAGGTCGTCGACCGTGACCGCGCCGATCAGGCGGCCGTCCTCGTCGATCACCGGCGCGGCGACCAGGTTGTACGTCGCGAGGTGCCGGGCGACCTGCTCCAGGCTGTCGGTCGCCTTGAGCGGGTTGGTGTCGGCGTCGACGACCGCGCCGAGCAGGGTGCTCGGCGGCTCCCGGAGCAGCCGCTGGATGTGGGCGACGCCCACCAGCCGGCCCGTCGGCGGCTCGAGCGGGGCGCGCGAGACGTAGACGACCGCGGCCAGCGACGGGGTGAGGTCGGCGGCGCGGACCCGGGCGAGCGCGTCGGCGACCGTCGCGTCGGGCGGCAGGATCACCGGCTCGGTGGTCATCATGCCGCCGGCGGTGCGCTCCTCGTAGGACAGCAGCCGCCGGACGTCCTCGGCCTCGTCGGGGTCCATCAGCCGCAGCAGCGTCTCGGCGGTCTCGGGGGGCAGGTCGGCGATCAGGTCGGCGGCGTCGTCGGGGGACATCTCCTCCAGCACGTCGGCGGCCCGCTCGTCGTCGAGCTGGCCGAGGATCTCGACCTGGTCCTCCTCGGGCAGCTCCTCCAGCACGTCCGCGAGCCGCTCGTCGTCCAGGGCGGCCGCGATCTCGCCGCGCCGCTTGGACGGCAGGTCGTGGATGACGGTGGCCAGGTCGGCGGGCTTCATCTCCTCCAGCGCCGCCAGCAGGTGGGTCGCCCCCTGGGTGCCCTGGGTGTCGAACCCGTCGATCTCGCGCCACTCCACGACGTGGGTCTGGCCCTTGCGGCCGAACCGCTTGGAGCCCTCCTGGATCGCCACCCGGCTGACCACCCAGTCCCGGTTGCGCTCGTGCTCGATCGCGACGTCGTACACGGTGCCGGTGGTGCCGGTCTCGCGCACCGCCACGGTGCGGTCGAGCATCTCGCCGACCACGAGGGTCTCCGACGGGCGGCGCTCGAAGCGGCGCATGTTCACCACGCCGGTGGTGATCACCTGCCCGGAGTCGATGCTGGTGACCCGGGTCATCGGGACGAAGACCGAGCGCCGGCCGAACACCTCGACCACCAGCCCGAGGACCCGCGGCCGCCGACCTGCCGGGCGGACCACCGCCACCAGGTCACGCACCCGCCCGACCTGGTCACCCGCGGGGTCGAACACCGGCAGACCGGACAACCGGCCCACGAAGACGCGGGTGGGGGAGGTGCTCACGTGAGGAAACGATAGCCCCCGGTGCCCGCCCTCCCGGGTTGCAGCGCGAGGATGCGGGGATGCTCGAGTACGACGTCGTGGACGTCTTCACCGACCGCCCGTACGCCGGCAACCAGCTCGCGGTGGTGCACGGCGCCGGCCACCTCGACACCGCCCAGTGCCTGGCGGTGGCGCGCGAGTTCAACCTGTCCGAGACGACGTTCCCCGAGCCGCTGGGCCCCGATGCCTACCGGGTCCGGATCTTCACCCCCGGCGGCGAGGTGCCCTTCGCCGGCCATCCCACCCTGGGCACCGCCTGGGTGCTGCGCGACCGCGGCGCCCTGACCGGACCCGCAGCGGTGCAGCACTGCGCCGCCGGGCCGATCGGGGTCGGCTTCGGGGACGACGCCGTCGAGCTCGCCGCCGTCCCGCGGGAGCCGGCCACCCCCGTCGACGACGCGGTGGTGGTGCCGCTGCTGCGCGCGCTCGGGCTCGGACCGGGCGACCTGGCCGGGACGGCGTACGTGGCGGGCACCGGGCTGACCTTCCTGCAGGTGCCGGTGACCACGGACGCCGTGGCCCGCGCGGTGCCCCTGGGCGCCGGGACCGCCGCCACCCTGCTCGGCCCGGTCGCGACCCGCGACCAGCTCGGCGGCGTCGAGCTCTACGCGGTCACCGTCCCGGACGGCCCCGAGCGGCACGTCGAGGTGCACGCCCGGGTGTTCGTGCCGGAGTACGCCGTGCCGGAGGACCCGGCGACCGGGTCGGCCGCGACCGCCCTGGGGCTGACGCTCGTGGCGGCGGGGGTGCTGCCCGACGGCGGCACCTACCGGATCCGGCAGGGCGCGGAGCTCGGCCGGCCCTCGGTGCTGCACGGCGCGGTCGACCTCGACCCGCCGCGCTGCCGGGTCAGCGGAGCGGTCCGGCCGGTCGCCCGCGGCCGGATCGTGGAGCCGCCGCGCTCGTGAGGTCGGGCGCCTCCGGCACCCGCCCGGTCGGCGCGAGCCTCAGCACCCTCGAGCCGGCGGCCCAGCCGGCGACGGCGGCCGCGGGGTCGGGCAGGTTGAGCCGCGTCGCGACCAGGGCGGCCGTGGCCGCCTCCCAGTCCGGGTCGGCCGGGGTGACGACGGCGACCGACGCCTCCCAGGCGACCAGCCGGCTCCGCGCCTCCGGGGAGCGCAGGACCACCACCACCGGCTCGCCCTCGGGCAGCGCGGGCAGCGGCTGCTCGGCGCCGTCGCCCAGCACCCACAGCGCGTCGCCGCGGTCGTCGGGGCGCCAGAGGTGCCAGACCAGGTGGTCCCGGCCGCCGACCCGCAGCCAGCAGATCCCGCTCCGGCGGGCGGCCTCGGCGACCAGCGCGGCCAGGGCCGGCTCGAGCGGGGTCACGTCCACCGCGCAAGCCTGGCACAGGCGGGCACAATGAGCCCGGTGCTGACCGTCGCCCTGCTCGCCCTCGGGGTCCTCGCCGTGGCGTTCTCCGGGCCGCTGGCCGCCCTGATGACCGTGCCGGCACTGGCCGTCGCGTTCTGGCGCAACGGGATCGCGACGGTCGTGCTGGCCCCGGTGGCGGCGACCCGCCACCGCGAGCTGCGCCGGCTGGACCGGCGCACCGCCCTGGGCATCGTCGCCGCCGGCGTCGCGCTGGCCTTCCACTTCGCCACCTGGATCAGCTCGCTGCGGCTGACGTCGGTGGCGTCCTCGATGGCCCTGGTCACCCTCCAGGTCGGCTGGGTGGTGGTCTGGGAGGTCGGTCGCGGGCGGCGCTACGACGCCCGGGTGCTGCTCGGGCTGGCGGTGGCCTTCGGCGGGACCCTGGTGGTCACCGGCGTCGACGTGACCGTCTCCGGCCGGGCGCTGGCCGGCGACCTGCTGGCCGTGCTCGGCGGGATGGGCTCCGCGGCGTACATGGTGCTGGGCGGCCGGGTCCGCGACCGGGTGAGCACCACGTCGTACACCTTCCTCTGCTACGGCACCTGCGCGCTGCTGCTCGGCAGCCTCTGCCTGGTCTCCGGGGTGCCCCTGGCGGGCTGGGACGCGCACGAGTGGGGCCTGCTCCTGCTGCTCACCGGCAGCGCCCAGTTCCTCGGGCACTCGGTGTTCAACTTCCTGCTCGCCACCGTGTCGCCGATGCTGGTCAGCCTGGTGCTGCTGCTGGAGGCGCCGGCGGCGGCGCTGGTGGCGGCCCCGCTCCTCGACCAGAGCCCACCGCCGGCGGTGCTGGTCGGGATGGCCGTCATCCTCGCCGGGATGGCGCTGGTGCTGCGCTACGACCGGGGCACCGTGGACCACCCCGAGGACCTGCTTCCCTAGGCTGCTGGCCATGACCCTGCACCTGCACGTCGGCCTGCCGAAGAGCGGCACCACCTACCTGCAGTCGGTGCTCGCGGCGAACCGGCCCCGGCTGCGCGAGGCCGGCTGGGTCTACCCGTTCGTGGGCCCCGAGGCGATGTTCCGGGCCGCGGTCGAGCTGCGCGGCCAGGAGGAGCTGTGGGGCCTGGACGCCGAAGGTCCGGGCGGGACGGCGGGCACCTGGGCGGCCCTGCTCGGCCGGTGCCGGGAGGTCGCCGCGGAGGGCGCCCCCCGCGCCGTGGTCAGCCACGAGATCCTGGCCGGGGCCGCACCGGACGTTGTGAGGCGCGTGCTGCGCGACACCGACGACCTGGACCTGCACCTCGTCGTCACCGCACGGGACCTGGCCCGCCAGGCGAGCGCGCACTGGCAGGAGGAGGTCAAGAACGGCCGGTCGTGGTCGTTCGCGGAGTTCGAGGCGGCGCTCTTCACCCCGGCCGAGTCGGCCGAGCAGGAGCTGGGCTTCTGGCGCTCCCAGGACCTGCTCGGCGTCCTGCGACGCTGGGGCTCGACGCTGCCGCCCGACCACGTGCACGTGGTGGTGTGCCCGCGCGACGCGGCGGCGCCCGGCGAGCTGTGGGGCCGGTACGCCGCGGCCCTCGGGCTGGCTCCCGGCGTGGTCGACCTGGGGCTGGTGGACCGGGCCAACGAGTCGCTCGGCACCGTCGAGATCGCCCTGCTGCGGCGCGTCCTGGACGCGCTCGGCGGGCGGCTGCGCGGCCGGGACTACGCCCACGTCGTCAAGCGGCACCTCGCGCAGCGCGTGCTCGCCTCCCGCGGAGGGCCGCGACCGGTCACGCCGGCGCCGCTGGCCCAGCGGCTGGCCGAGGTCGCGCAGGACTGGGTCGAGGAGATCCGGGGGAGCGGGTGGCAGGTGTACGGCGACCTGTCCGAGCTGGTCCCCGCGGTGCCGGTGGGCACCCCGCACCCCGACGAGGTCGAGGACGCCGCCCTGGCGCGGGAGGCTCCGGAGGTGCTGGCCGAGCTGCTGCTCGAGATCGCCCGGCTGCGCGCGCCCGCGCCCGCGGAGTCGGACCCGCCGGCACCGGGGCCCCGACAGGGACTCAGGTCCCGATTCCGGCCCCCACGGCCGTCCCGACCGGCGTAGAGTTCGGCCATGAGACTGCGCCTCCTCGCGGCCGTGCCGCTGCTGCTGCTCCCGCTGACCGCGTGCGGCGACGACACCGCGGACTCCGCCGGTGGTGCGGCGTCGGACACGCCGAGCAGCGCGGACCCCAACGCGTGCACCTCGATCTGGGTCGCCGGGTCGTTGCTGCCGGAGGGCTACACGGGCTGCACGGACAACGGCGCGCAGGTCGCGGCGAAGAAGCGCAACTGCTCCTTCGGCAAGCCGCTGGTCACCTATGGTGACGCGTTCTACGCCGTCCCGGGTGGGAAGATCAACCAGGTGTCTGGCACCCTAGGGGACGACGAGGGGTACCAGGCCTCGCTCGCTGCCTGCACGGGCTGAGCGGACCTGGAGACGACGGGGGTCGGGTTCTGGCGGAGCCCGCGTCCCTGCACCGTTTCCACCCCTTTCGCGCGATAAACTCGCGCGTCCATGGTCCGCCGGGCTCGTTCCGGGTGCAGCCGCGGGGACCGCAACCTGGGTGGGAGTGTGACTGTGCACCGGTTCCGTTGGATCGGCGTCTTCGTCCTGGCCGTCTGCCTCGCGGCGACGGCCGTGCCGGCGCAGGGCGCCGCACCGTCGCGGGGGACGGCCGTCAGGGCCGCGCTCGCGGCGCCGGTGGCGGCGGCGCCCAAGCCGCCGAGGCCGCTGAAGTACACCCCGCGGCGCGGGGTGCGGATCAACGACCCGCTGAGCAAGGATCGCAAGAACGTGATCCTGAACCAGATCGTGAACACGATCAAGGCGGTGCCGAAGAAGGAGAAGATCCGGATCGCGTCGTGGAACATCCGCAGCGACAGGGTCTACCGGGCCCTCACCGACGCGCACCGGCGCGGCGTCTCGGTCCAGGTGCTGATCGCCTACGGCAACGCCAACCCGCAGGCGCCCAACCCGGGCTTCAACCGGCTGCAGCGCGCGCTCAAGGTCGGCAACGCCAAGCGTGACCCCGCCCTGCGCAGCTTCGCCCGCGCCTGCCGGGCGTCGTGCCGCGGCACCCGGGGCATCGCGCACTCGAAGTACTACCTGTTCAGCAAGGCCGGCACCGCGCAGCAGATCGTGATGTACGGCTCGGCGAACGCCACCGACCTGGCCGCCGGCTACCAGTGGAACGACCTGATGACCTTCATCGGCCGCCAGGACGTCTACGACGACTTCACCACGATCTTCAACCAGTCGAAGAAGGACCGCCCGGCGCGCCCGGCGTACGCGGCCTTCGACTACGACACGGTCCGGATGGAGTTCCTGCCGTGGGCAGGCAAGGGCAGCGACGGCGACCCGATCCTCAACGAGCTCGAGAAGGTCTCCTGCAAGGGAGCCACCGGCAAGACCGGCATCAACGGCCGGACGAAGATCCGGATCGCCCAGACCGCCACCCTGGGCAAGCGCGGTGCGCGGATCGCGCACCGGCTGGTCAAGCTCTACGACCAGGGCTGCAACATCCGCATCGTGTACGCCGTGATGGGCAACGAGGTGCTGCGCATCCTGCGCAAGGCGCCCTCGCGGGGTCCGGTGCCGATCCGGCAGATCACCCAGGACTTCCAGAACGACGGCGTCTACGACCGCTACCTGCACATGAAGGCGATGACGATCGAGGGCGTCTACGGCAAGCAGACCGACGCCCGGGTGACCTTCAACGGCTCCACGAACTGGTCGGGCCTCGCGCTGCTCAGCGACGACATCGGCGGGCGGCTCTTCAACGCGACGCTGACCAAGAAGTACGCCGCCTGGGTCGACCACCTGTGGAACCACCCGCCGCGCCAGTTCGGCACCACCACGTCCACCTCGGGCGGCGGCATCGGCCTCCGCGCGTCGGCGCGGGCAGCGGGCGGCGGCGAGATCGTCGCCCCGCGGAAGGTCGGCGTCTGGCACGGCATCGAGCACTGACGCGGTCCTTCTAGGACCTCGAGAACCTGGTCGAGCCCCGGCGTGTCGCCGGGGCTCGCCCTGTTCCCAGGCGTAACATCAGTCGCTTCAAAATCCTGCGCTATGACCGTTTCGCGTCTAGTGTCTGATTCATGACCTTGGCCCCCCGACGCTCGCTCGGGAACGGTCTCGTGGTCGCCCAGCTCACCGTGATCGGGCTGCTCCTCTCGGGCCTCGTCGTCGCGACCTGGGCGCCCGGACGACCCGTCGCGAGCACCGTGCGCACGACCGTCCCGCGTGCGGGCGTGTGCGCCGACGTGCTCCTGCTGGGGGCACGCGGCAGCGGTGAGGCGGCGGGCCGCCCGGCCGACCGCGCCTGGGGCGGCACCCTCAACGGCTTCCGGGCCCGGTACGCCGCCGAGGTCGCCCGCGACGCCCGCACCCTCGAGCAGCGCACGGTGCTGGTCGGGGCACCGGCCACCGCCCGGCTCTACCCCCGTCACACCCGTGGCACGACGCCGGCCAGCAGGGCCGTGCGGCCCGCCCGCCTGCGTGACTGGAAGCGCGGCGTCACGCCCGCCGTGGACCGCGCCACCGCGGCGCTGCGCGCGGCAGCCGACGCCTGCCCCGCCCAGCAGGTCGTGCTGGTCGGCTACGCCCAGGGAGCCATGGTCCTGCACCGGGCCCTGCTCGCCCTCGGCGACCGCCCCGACATCCTGGGCCGGGTCGTGGCCGCCGTCCTCGTGGCCGACGGAGACCGCGCGTCCTCGGCGGGCACCGGCGCCGGCGTCAACGCCCGCCTCGGCCGCCAGGTCCCGACCGTGCCGCAGCCCGGGACCGGCGTCCTGGTCGCCGAGGTCTGCTCGCGCGGCGACCTCGTCTGCGACCTGCGCGGCAACGCGCTGCGCAGTGCGGTCGCGGTGCACCGCGGCTACCGGCACGGCGCGGCGCTGGCCCGGCTGCGCAACGTCGCCGCCCGCGTCGCCGAGCGCACCGACCGGCTGCCGCTGCCGCCCCGCACGCTGCAGCGCACCGCCGGCCAGGTGGGACTGCTGATGGACGCCCGGCTCCGGGTCCGGGTCGCCCCCGCGGCGCTCGCCCAGGTCGTCTGGGAGAACGCCGCCGGACTGCCCGCCGGGGTCAGCCTCACCCGCGACGGCCGCCTGCGCGGCGTCCCCGAGGAGGCCGGGACCTTCCAGGTCACCTACACCGTCCGCAACCCGTCGTCGGCCGCGTTCGACCGCGCCACCGCCGGGTCGGTGGACCTCGTCGTGGTCGGCCAGTCCGCCCGCACCATCTCCGCCGGAGGCCAGCAGTCCTGCCAGACCCACGAGGACGGCACCGCGACCTGCTGGGGCCGCAACAACTGGGGTCAGCTCGGGGACGGCTCGACCACCGACCGCACCCGCCCGGTCGCCGCCGGCAGCCACTGGACCCAGATCAGCACCAACGGCTCGACCACCTGCGCGGTCCGCGACGACCGCACGCTCTGGTGCTGGGGACTCAACCAGTACGGCCAGGTCGGCGACGGGACCCGCACCACCCGGCTGCGGCCCGTCCGGGTCGGCTCGGCCACCACCTGGACCAGCGTGTCGACCGGCTGGGGGCACACCTGCGGCACGGTGGCCAGCGGCAACGCCTACTGCTGGGGGTACAACACCTCGGGCCAGGTCGGCGACGGCACCACCCGGACCCGGGTGCACCCGCGGCGCGTGCTGGGCCAGGACTTCGTCTCGGTGACCGCCGGCGGCTGGTTCAGCTGCGGCGTCACCACAAACGGCACGGCGCTGTGCTGGGGCGCCGACGGCTTCGGCCAGCTCGGCAACGGGTCGACCGCCGGGAGCCCGACGCCCACCCCGGTGGGCTACTCCAGCTCGTGGGCCTCGGTGTCCGCCTCCTGGGCCGGAGCCTGCGGGGTCAAGACCGACGGCGAGCTGCGCTGCTGGGGTCTCAACGACCAGGGCCAGGTCGGCGACGGCACCACCACGACCCGGATCAACCCGACCCTGGTCGCCGGCGGACGGCGCTACACCCAGGTCACCGTGGGCGACGCCCATGCCTGCGCGGTCGACACCGACGCCGCGCTCTGGTGCTGGGGCGACAACCGCTACGGCCAGCTCGGCGACGGCACCCGGACGAGCTCCAAGGTGCCCGTAACCTCCGGTGGCGTCGGTGGTTGGTACGACGTGGACGCGGGCTGGCTGCACACCTGCGGCATCCGCCAGGACGGCACCTCGTGGTGCTGGGGCAACAACGAGAACGGACAGGTCGGCGACGGGACGTCGCAGGACAGGAAGACGGCCGTCCCCGTTCCCTAAGGAACGGGGCGCCACGGCCGAGTGGTACCAGGGACCGGTCCGAGGTGGGCGGTCGACGAGCGAGAGGTTAGCGTGACGTGGTGAGCCGGAAGCAGGACCCGCGAGGTGTGGGTGTGGTCCGCTCCGTCCTCATCGCCCTGGTGAGCACGATCCTGGTCGTCGGGGTCGGCCTGATGGTCACGATGGGGGGCGGGGCGCTGCCCGGCGTCTCCCCGCTCACCGACGAGCAGAGGGTCTCCGGGGCGGTCGCCGCCCCCGCCGCCACGCCCACCAGCCCGGTCACCACCGAGGAGGCCCCGGCCACCGACGCCACCAGCCCGGCCGACAAGGCGCTGGGCGCGCTGGTGCACTCGGTGGAGAAGCAGGTCACCCGGGACGCCGCCAAGCCCCGCCGGACGTCCTCGCCCGCGCGGGTCTCCGCCGCGCCCGCGCGCCGGCTCGCCCGCGCCGCGGAGACGCCGACCACCACGTCGTACGGCTTCCGGATCGCCTCCTTCAACATCCTCGGCAGCAACCACACCGCGCCCGGCGGCGACGCCAAGGGCTGGGCGCCGGGCCGGATCCGGGCCGAGTGGGCCGGCCGCCTGGTGGCCGACCGCGGCGTCGACATCGTCGGCTGGGGCGAGATCCAGCGCGACCAGTACGACGCCGTGCTGCGCTCCACCGGCGGCGCCTTCGAGATGTGGCCCGGCACCGCACTGGGCAGCAAGGGCATCCCGGCGTCGCTGATGTGGCGGACGAGCCAGTTCAGCGCCGTCTGGAAGGGCACCGTGACGATCCCCTTCGTGGGCCAGCAGCGCCCGATGCCGATCGTGCAGCTGCAGGACGTCGCGACCGGGCGCCAGTTCTTCGTGATGAACATCCACAACGCCCCGCAGGGGCGGGAGTCCGAGCGCAACGTGGCCGAGGCCCGCGAGCTCGACCTGATCCGCACGATCCGCCGCGAGTCCGGGCTGCCCGTGCTGCTGACCGGCGACTTCAACGAGAAGGCCGAGATCTTCTGCTCGGTCACCGGCACCACCGACCTGCACGCCGCCGCCGGCGGCAGCAACAACGGTGCCTGCCGCCCGCCCGGCGGGATGCGGGTGGACTGGATCTTCGGATCGCCGGAGGTCGGGTTCAGCGGCTACGTCGCCGACCGGGGCGCCGGCGTGGGCCGGATCACCGACCACCACGTGCTCTTCAGCGACGTCACCGTCAACTAGAGTCGTCCCGATTCCCCGCAGGAGGGGGCGAGCGACCAGGAGCCCAGGTGACGAAGTCCCCCCTCACGGTGGATGAGAAGGGCGTCACCCTCGACAGCGTCAGCGCCGACTCCTACGACGTCTACTGCGACGACCAGCACGTCTGGTCGTTCAGCCCGCCGCAGAGCGGCTCGTTCGTGCCGTGGCCCGAGCCGATGCGGCGCTTCCTCGACGGGGTCGCCGACTTCCGGGTCGAGGCCGGCGGCCGGGTGGTGTACGAGGAGACCACCCGCTTCGGCACCGGCACCGAGCGGATCGCGTTCCGGGACAAGTCCGGGATCCCGATCATGATCGACAAGTGGGGGCTCATCCAGCGGCCCTTCACCGGGCGCGGGCGGGGCGTCGTGGACCAGATGGTCCAGGTCAGCGACGACATCATCCGGATCCTGGCCGACGAGTGCGGCGTGCACGCGTGGATCGCGTTCGGAACCCTGCTCGGCGCCGCCCGCGAGGGCAAGGTGATCGGCCACGACTCCGACATCGACCTGGCCTACCTCAGCCACCGCCCCACCCCCGCCGCGATGGCGCTGGAGCTCTACGACATCACCCGGGCGCTGCGCCGCCACGGGATGCGGGTGCTGCCCAAGTCGGGCTCCTTCATCACGGTGGTCTTCTCCGCCCCCGACGGCGGGACCGCCAGCATCGACCTCTACACGGTCTTCTACGTCGGCGAGCACCTGCACGAGACCGCGACCGTGCGGGCGGTGGTGCCCCGGTCGGCGATCGAGCCGCTCACCACGATGACCTTCGAGGGCCGTGCCCTGCAGGCCCCGGCCGACGCCGGCGCGATGCTGGAGGTCTCCTACGGCCCGGGCTGGAAGGTGCCCGACCCGTCCTTCAAGCACACCCCCGGACCGGAGGTGACCGAGCGCTTCGCCGGGTGGTTCGGCTCCCTGATGCGCAACCGGCGCGACTCCGAGCGGGCGCTGCGCACCGCGCGCCAGGCCGTCGGCCTGGAGGCCTCCGCCTTCGCCGACTGGGTCGCCGAGCGGCTGCCGCCCGGGGTGCCCGTGATCGAGGTCGGCTGCGGACTGGGCGCCGACGCGCTGCGACTGGGTGAGGCCGGCTGGTCGGTCACCGCCCTGGACTACGGCCGCGGCACCTTCCGCGAGGCCGCGCGCCGGGCGAGGCGCCGCGAGCTCCCGGTGTCCTTCGAGGAGGTCAACCTCTACGAGCTCCGCGAGACCCTGACCGCCGCGGCGCTGCTGGCCCGGCGTACGACGGGGCCGCGGACGCTGGTCGCCCGGCACCTGCTCGGCCGGCTCGACGCCGACGGGGCCGCGAACCTGTGGCGCCTGGCCGGGCTGCTGCTGCGCGGCGGCGGCACGGCGTACCTGGAGGTGGAGGGCCCGGGGCGGGCGGAGCGGCCCCCCGCGGTCAAGGTGAAGCGCTACCCGGTCACCCGCGCGTCCGCCGAGCGGGCGGCACGCGCGGCCGGCGCGGTCGACGTCGAGATCCTCCCGGTTCCCGACGGCCAGGGCGCCGACGGCGGCTGGCGGCTGGTGGCGGTGTGGCCCGAGCGGACGACGGTGTCCGCGGATCCCGAGAAGGAGCAGCGATGACCGAGCGGGTCTACCTCCACGTGGGCGCGCCCAAGTCGGGGACCACCTACCTGCAGCAGGTGCTGGAGCTCAACCGCTCCGAGCTCGCGCAGGCCGGGGTCCTCGTCGTCGGCAGCAGCCAGGTCGAGCGGATCCACGCCTCGATGGTGGTGCGCGAGGACAAGCGGCTGGAGAAGCTGCCGCCGCGGGCGCACCAGGCCTGGGCGCGCCTGGTCGAGCAGATCCGCGCGTGGGAGGGCCCGGTCGCGGTGCTCAGCTACGAGCTCTTCGCGGGGGCGACCACGGGTCAGGCGGAGCGGGCTCTGGGCGACCTGGCCGGGCTCGAGGTGCACGTGGTGGTGACCGGGCGCGACCTGGGGGCCTCGGTGCCCTCGGCCTGGCAGGAGCGGCTGAAGTTCGCGCTCACCACGCCGCTGGAGGAGTGGGAGCCGCGTCCGGAGTCGGCCGGCCCCCGCGCCGAGTGGGGCTGGCGGACCCTCGACCCGGCCGGGGTGGCGAAGCGCTGGGGCGCGACGCTGCCGCCCGAGCGGGTCCACGTGGTGACGGTGCCGCGGGCGGGCGCGGCTCCGGGCGAGCTGTGGCGTCGCTTCGCCGACGCCTTGGGGCTGGCCGCGCTCGAGGTGGGCCGGCTCGACCTGGCCCCCGAGCGGAGCAACGAGTCGCTCGGCGTCGTCGAGGCCGAGCTGCTGCGTCGCGTCAACGTCGAGGTCGGCGACCGGATCACCGGCAACCGGGAGCACGCGGTCTGGCTGCGCGACACCCTCGCCCACGGCGTGCTCGCCGGTCTCGGGGACGAGCGGATCGGGCTGACCGACGAGCAGTTCGCCACGGCGGAGGCCCGCAGCCGGCGCAGCGTCGAGCGGATCACCCGCGGCGGGTACGCCGTGCACGGCGACCTCGACGACCTGCTCGCCACCCGCCCGGAGGCGCGCACCCCCGGGCAGGTCACCGACAGCGAGGTCGCCGCGTCGGGCGTCGCCGCCGTCGGCGAGCTGCTGCTGCTGGTCCGCGAGCGGACCCAGGAGCGCAACCGGGCACGCGGCGAGGAGGAGCCGGAGCAGGAGGAGCCCGGTGGCCTGCGCGGCCGAGGCCGCCGGCTGCTGCAGAGCACCAGCGCGGTCGCCCTGCGCCGGGAGACCGGTCGGCTGCGCGCCCGCGTGGAGGTGCTCGAGGCCGAGCTGCAGGCCCGCCGACGGCTGCACCTGCGCGTCGCCGAGCTCACCGACCTGGTCGCCGAGCTGCTGCTCCCGGCGGCCGAGGCGGACGGCGAGCTGGTCGAGGCGACCCTGGCCCGCTACCGGCGGGAGTCGCTGTGAGCGAGCGCACCCCCCTGCACGTGCGGGTGGGGGAGGCCGCGGGCGTCAAGGACGTGTTCAAGCTGCGGGCGCGGGTCGAGCGGCTCGAGGTCGGTTGGGCCGAGGAGCAGCACCTGCTCGACCTCCTCGAGCGCCAGGTCGACGCGCTCGAGCAGCAGGTCGCCCGGGTGTGGCCCAGTCCATAGCACCGGCCGTTACCGGTGGGTCATAATCGCGCGGTTGCACACACCCACCGGAAGGACATGACCATGGGTCGCCTCTGCGAGACCGAGGGCCTCACCGACATCCAGCAGGAGATCCTCAAGACGGTCCGTGTCTTCGTGGACGAGAAGATCATCCCGGTCGCCCAGGAGCTCGAGGCCAAGGACGAGTACCCCACCGACATCGTCGAGGGCCTCAAGGAGCTCGGCCTCTTCGGCCTGATGATCCCCGAGGAGTACGGCGGCCTGGGGGAGTCCCTGCTCACCTACACCCTGGTCGTGGAGGAGATCGCCCGCGGCTGGATGAGCGTCTCCGGCGTGATCAACACCCACTTCATCGTGGCCTGGATGCTCATGCAGCACGGCACGCCGGCGCAGAAGCAGAAGTACCTGCCCCGGATGGCCACCGGCGAGGTCCGCGGCGCCTTCTCGATGTCCGAGCCCGCGCTGGGCTCCGACGTCTCCGCGATCACCACCAAGGCGACCAAGCTCGAGGACGGCTCCTA